>NZ_JBPOGE010000045.1:0-2049 GCF_051252225.1 Rubritalea sp. | reverse complement strand
CGCTGCACCCAACCTCGTACCGCGGTTGAGCGCGACTTACCTTTCACTACATTCAAACTTAAATCTTAATCCATAGCGTTCTGGCCGAGTACTCGGTTGGTGTGCTTTACGTACTGCTAAATAAACACGCTTCAAGTAAATATGAAAAAAACACTAATATCATCAGTCTGTTCACTCTTCCTTGCTCTAAATTCCGCTCAAGCAGCTTCATTAATGGACAACAGCCCTCAAGGTTTCATTCATCTTAAAGATAAATTCAAGAATGGCACTGAAAACAATTACTACATTAGTAAATCTCAAGTAGTTTCCTTAATTTTAATCGATGATCACCATGAAGAATGGCGAGGCAAACATCGCCTCAGTATTGTTACAACTGCAACTAAAGCTGTTAAGCTGTCTGATAATGCTACTGGTAGTGCGAGTACAGAGTATCACTTATATTTTAAGGAGAAAGATACCGCTGAGAGCACTCTCAAGAAGCTATTTGCTTTACTCAACGAACCTACTAAAAATTCATCATGTAACTGCTCTAGCTCAACTAAAACTAAAGATTAGCCTTGCAGAACAAGACGCTGCACCCAATCCCCTCACCGTCGAGACGCGAACCATTTTCAATCTTCAAACATTAACCCGAAAACAAAGCGCGCTGAGAGTTCGGTGATTGGTGTGCTTTACGTTAGCTTAAAATATAAAACATGAATATAGACCATAAAAAAATAATTGAGCATTTACGCAAAACATGGGGCGACAACAAACCCTGCCCTATGTGCTCCAATACAAATTGGGGGGTAGACGATGAAATATTTGAACTACGACAATACAAAAAAGGGAGACCTTCTAGTCAGGCACCTCTCCTTCCATTAGTCCCAGTTACGTGCCAGAAATGTGGCCATGTTGTGCTTTTAAACCCACTGACTATAGACCTCTTGGATGAATCAGACTGTAAAGAAGAAGTCGAAACCATAGCAGAGACTGACCATGAGTGATAAACCTGGATATCAACTAAACCATGAGTATCTCGTGATTCAGCCTGAGTCGGGAGAAGCCTACCCTATTTTATGTTCCGATTGGGATCACATAAAAAGTGAAGTTATATCGATAAAAACTAGTTTTCAACTTTATCACACTCTCGGCTCTATATTTTTAGGAGCATCTATAACCTCTTTCATTTCGATTATCTCTGGAGCTTACCCAAGTAATTCAAACAACACTACGACTATTGTGATTGCTTGGTCAGTTACAATCTGCTGCTTAGTTATTGGTGCTTTTTGCTTACATTTTGCTAATGAAACAAAACAAAATTCAAATAAACAAGCTGAGCAAATTATTTCTCAAATGGAAATCATCGAAAAGAAGTTCAAAAAATCGACTTAGCTAACAAGACGCTGCACCCAATCCCTTCACCGTCGAGAGTCAATCCGTTATGAAAATTTCAATCCCAACCCAAAAACGAAGCGCGCTGAGAGTTCAGTGATTGGTGTGCTTTACGTTATGCTAAAAAAACTCAACATACTTCCATTCTTCATAGGCCTTACTTGTGGTACAAGTCTAGTTTTTGCTGCACTTTTCTACAACCACGTTGACACTGGTTATGGTAAAATCACAAATGCGGGATTTGAGACGATAACAGTAACTACGCAATCAGGCGAGCCACTCAAAGAACTCATAAAAGACGAATTCATTAAACTTCCATATGGCGTCTATCAAGTTGAGATACCCATGTTTAATAAGTCCTTCCCTGTATTTAAGAACAATAACGGAAATATATCAGTAGATTTATATGAAGATACATTGGTTTTCGAAACAGACACTAACGCCTCCTTCAACGGACCTTAATCACATTGAAGCAATATAGACCTCCTTACCTAACCCGTGAGAAACTGCCTTTGCATAACAAGACGCTGCACCCAATCCCTTCACCGCCGAGAGTCAATCCGTTATGAAAATTCCAACATCAACCCACAAACGAAGCGCGCTGAGAGTTCAGTGATTGGTGTGCTTTACGTTAGCGTGAATCTGAAGATTTTAGGAATTAGATCCTTCAGTTAA
>NZ_JBPOGE010000044.1:0-2180 GCF_051252225.1 Rubritalea sp. | reverse complement strand
CACCTTTCACTACATTCACTCTTAAATCTTAATCCAAAGCTTTCTGGCCGAGTACTCGGTTGGTGTGCTTTACGTTAGCTTAAATATGAACTTCTCACATCGTTATCCACTCAATGTACCAGGAAAGTTTTACATTAACGATCAGTGTACTGACTGCGATTTATGTCGAGAATGTGCCCCACACAACATAACGAGAGATGATCGATATGGGCAATCATACGTATACAAGCAACCCACAACAAAACAAGAATATGATGCCGTAATGGAGGGTGTTCAAGGCTGTCCTACCAATGGTGTATTAGACGATGGCGATTCACACGATTGGCATTCTGCACCAATTATTGATTGGTGCGTCCTGCTAAGCAGATATTCATACGAGGCTCATTTTAACCTCCCGAATCCTATAATCCCATATGACGAAACCCTACGGGAAGAGAAAGCCTATGAACGACAATTAGCGAAAGCAAATAAGGACCGTAAAAAATCGACTTAGCTAACAAGACGCTGCACCCAACCTCGTACCGCGTTTGAGCGCGACTCACCTTCCACTACATTCAAACTTTAAATCTTAATCCAAAGCTTTCTGGCCGAGTACTCGGTTGGTGTGCTTTACGTTCGGCTAAATTATGCGCATCTCGTACAACAAACTTAAATGGTTAGCTATAATCCTTGCATGGTGCGTGTTCTTGTTAGGCAGGTCGTATATGGATTCGCAAAACGATCTTAAAAAGCTCAAAAATAATCTCTATCACTTCAATACTACTTTTAATGTGATCGACGCAAATACGGGACAACCTGTTTCAGACCTTACGACCCACCATCCAACCACATCCTCAAACGATCTCATCAACCAATCAGCAGGTTCAGCATCATCTCGTGACGGGGTGAATTTCATAAGGGTTTTCGGTATCGCATATGAACCAAGAAAATTCAGCTTTAGTACCCCTTCACATTACACCCAGGATTTCATCATCGATAGAAACACTGAATCCAAGATTACGATCAAACTAATCCGGTCTACAAAATAGCCTTTGCCGAACAAGACGCTGCACCCAATCCCTTCACCGTCGAGAGTCGAGCCAATTTCACAAATTTAAACATTAACCCAAAAACGAAGCGCGCTGAGAGTTCAGTGATTGGTGTGCTTTACGTTATGCAAAATGACTAACTTCTATCACAATATCTGCTCTAATAGAGATACTTGGCAAGTTGGGGTCTACTATGACACCAAAAATAACACCGCTTTGATTCATGACCTCCCTGAACGAAAGTATTCGATGACTATCGAAGACTTGGACTTTTCAAATCCGGTCCTTTTAGTTGATGGATATGTAGCATTTTCTGGAGGTTACTCAAACGTCTATGGAGTAGCCAACTACAAGAATGGAACGTTATGGATATCCAAAGGCAAGACCAAGTTTCATGGACTAGATTCAGATAGGTCTTCCCTTGCTGTACAGTTGGGAAAAGAGCTTCATCAAATTGATATCGAAACAGGGGAACGATTGTCTTCTCAGTCAGTGAGCGGGACTGTAGAGGCTATGGGTGAAGGATGGATTCTAGTTAAAACAAAGAAGCAGCTCATTTTACATCAAGATGGTATCGAGCCCATAGCCTTTCCTCTTATTAATTGTGCAGGAGAGGCAGTCGAGTCAAACGGTCACATTATTGTGAACGACAGACAAGGCCCCCTAAGGGTCGTTCTCAAGGGAACCAACAAGATTGTTCAGGAGATTACTCCAGAGCCTAATTCTGAATATAGCAATTTTACGATATCTTCCAAAGGTCTTCTTACATACACTCAACACTATTTTGATGAGCCCACAGCCACATATGTTCACCAACGGTTACTTGATGAAACTGAGGACCTTAATTTGACTGTTATAGGTCTATCGGGAGTGAATCACCTCATAAAAGAAGGGGCAGAGGTGATGTTTGCCACCTGTTGTATATATAGCACCTCCACAGGGGAGAAGGTTGCATCATTCTAGATTGACTCTGCATAACAAGACGCTGCACCCAACCTCGTACCGCGGTTGAGCGCGACTCACCTTTCACTACATTCACACTTAAATCTTAATCCAAAGCTTTCTGGCCGAGTACTCGGTTGGTGTGCTTTACGTTAGGCTAAAATGAACATGCTTAAATCCCCAAAAATCATACTATTGGCAGTAATTGGT
>NZ_JBPOGE010000043.1:0-2316 GCF_051252225.1 Rubritalea sp. | reverse complement strand
AAATCTTCACTACACTCAAACTCTAAACTCACAAACAAAGCTTTCTGGCCGAGTCTTCGGTTGGTGTGCTTTACGTTCTGCTAAAATGAAATGCCCCATAGATAAATCTACGCTTACAGCTCATAAAAAAGGAAATTTGGAAATTGAGTACTGTCAGCAATGCAGTGGATTCTCAGTACGACTTGAACAAGATGCTGCTAAAAAACTTGAAGACCAACTGACTGGTCATTTTTCATCTCCTCAAACTAAGAATTCTAAAGTCGGTCTATCATCACCACACACCAATTCTAGTATGAAAAGCTTCAAGTACAGAGGTGTACTATTGGATTACTGTAGTGAAAGTCATTCTATCTGGTTCGACAAAGGCGAATATTCAAAAATATTTGCTTCATCTACACAGACCGAGAAGACTGTAAAAAAAGAAAGCAGTGATGGGGGATGGAGTGTTTTGGATATCGTAGCTGCACCTATTGATATCATTGATATTTCCGGCAGCATTCTAGATACTCTCGGAGATATTGTATCAGACATAACCTCAGGTATTGACCTCTAAATAGCCTTGCAGAACAAGACGCTGCACCCAACCTCGTACCACGTTTGAGCGCGACTCACCTTTCACTACATCCACACTTAAATCTTAATCCAAAGCTTTCTGGCCGAGTACTCGGTTGGTGTGCTTTACGTTCTGCTAAATTATGCCGTCTAAATCCACAGCGAATCTAATTATCGCTCAAATTCTTAGCTTTGTGGCAATTTGCGTAACACCTATTGTTTTGTATCCACTAGTCGAACAAGAAGAGTTCAACTCGTATACATCGATTAACTATTTCTCAGGTTTAATCCTTCTTCTTGCTGGAATCTCTTATGTCCTCATTTCTCCTCGAAATCTACTTTCATGGATATTGCTACTGATGCTTATTCCTATGCTTCTTCTAACCGTTCTCACAGGCCTCAAATACGCACCCTAAATAGCCTTGCAGAACAAGACGCTGCACCCAACCTCAGACCGCGTTTACGCTTTTCAAAATCTTCACTACACTCTAACTCAAAACTCACAAACAAAGCTTTCAGGCCGAGTCTTCGGTTGGTGTGCTTTACGTTCGACTAAATTTACCATGTCTAAGAAAATCAAACGTCGCATCTATACCTTGCTTATAGTGAGCCTAATTGGTTACATTGCATGGTACGGAGGTAATATCCCATTCACGTTACGCAATCAGGTTAGAAGCGCTCTTGGTATTCCCTACCTACACCCATCGATCAGCATCGGTGAGACCTATACAGATGCATGGACTGACTATATTTTTGAAGCTGAACTTACTTTTAGCCCTTCATCACTCAGATACATAACAAGTGGAAGAAAATTCTCTACGCACAAGTATACTGAGTT
Source organism: Rubritalea sp. (assembly GCF_051252225.1). Taxonomy (GTDB): domain Bacteria; phylum Verrucomicrobiota; class Verrucomicrobiia; order Verrucomicrobiales; family Akkermansiaceae; genus Rubritalea. Next base: position 926 of record NZ_JBPOGE010000043.1, on the reverse strand, counting down.
AGACTATGAACCAGAACACATCGGTAGCACTGGCTATTCATGGAGTTCATCAGAAGCTGGATCTGCTCGCTGCTACCTTTTAGTGGATAAGTCTAATTCTAAGGCTTCATTAACTTACTCAGCCAACTAAACTGCCTCTGTCGAACAAGACGCTGCACCCAACCTCTTCCCCGCCGAGAGTCGAATCGTCATGACAATTCAAACATCAAGCCAAAGTCAAAGCACGCTGAGCGGTCATCGGTTGGTGTGCTTTACGTTAGGCTAAATATACCTACATCATGAAACATAAATTCGGTACATTCGGTATCCTGGTCGGCCTCATCGCTCTGTGTATTGCTATTTTTCAGAACGACCTTCGCCCTGAAGAATCAGCTCCTATTCAGCAGCCTGAACCAACACTTAAAGAACTCGCTGTTGAAGCAAGTAAGAAGCTCATTAACGATAAGATCCTCAAAGAAGAAACTCCATCAGTAGCTCCAGATATTCCGTCCGAAGAGAAACATGACGCCATCCAACTGACATATATGGCACTAGGCTTCTTAGCTATCGTACTAGGTGCAATATCATGGATTCGTAAGGACCACATCCGATTGTCAGGAGGAGCCATCTCATTGGGAATCATGGCTGTAGCTTGGCAGTATGTATTGATTGGTATAACAGTAGCTGTGATCATTTTGATAATCGCAAACATAGGTGCAAGTTTGTAACCAGTAGCGCTATCCACACTCTAAAACTGGCTCTGCCTAACAAGACGCTGCACCCAACCTCGTACCGCGGTTAGGCGCGACTCACCTTTCACTACATTCACACCTTAAACCCACAACCAAAGCTTTCTGGTCGAGTACTCGGTTGGTGTGCTTTACGTTAGGCTAAATTAAACCATGTCATCACAGGTAAAGAGAATCAGTCCCATGATCGCAGTTAAG
>NZ_JBPOGE010000042.1:0-2412 GCF_051252225.1 Rubritalea sp. | reverse complement strand
ATCTACTTCCTAAAATCTTCAGATTCACGCTAACGTAAAGCACACCAACCGAGTACTCGACCAGAAAGCTTTGGATTAAGATTTAAGAGTGAATGTAGAGAAAGGTGAGTCGCGCTCAAACGCGGTACGAGGTTGGGTGCAGCGTCTTGTTCTACAAAGGCAATTTAGAGCGTGGAGATTAGGAGGAGCTGAATCAGTAGGTAGTAAAGTGACAGGCATGTGAGAAAGGCAATAAAAGTGAAGTGTATCCAATATCGGATAGGTTCATGGGTTTTTGAATATGTACCCTGCATACTAGAATATGTACGCGTAAGAATAGTTTGAGTAGTCCATGATAGAAAACCTCCAGAAATGAGTGCTGTTAAAAAAAGTCCGAAATGATCCTTATTAAAGGGTAGGTGATTCAAGGATAGAACTAAGGATAAACCCATTGTGAATGTGCAGCATATGAGAAAAACCTTCCAGTTAGGTTTATAGGTCTGTCTTGTGTTATTGGGGTGTGACACGACTTAATTTAGTAGAACGTAAAGCACACCAACCGAGTACTCGGCCAGAAAGCTTTGGATTAAGATTTAAGGTTAGAATGTAGTGAAAGGTGAGTCGCGCTCAACCGCGGTACGAGGTTGGGTGCAGCGTCTTGTTCTACAAAGTTAGTTTTGTAGTCCTAGAGGAGGGTTACTATTAGGTGGTTTCAACCTCAATTTGATAGCTTGGATTATGTGGGCCACAGATAATATGAGGATGAAAAGTGCTCCGTCCAGATCTATTGGCGTTCTTAAAACCGCAGATCGTAGAAAAATGAATAGTGTTACGTAGAAAGTTACCTTGGCATGTTTAAATTTACCTTTGAAAGAGATGACTGTCATCGCCAATACAGCAGCGAGGCTAATGTAGTCATACAACCAGTTGGACCAGATGTATCGATTCTCGTGTCTCAGATGGCCACATTTACAATAGTGGTATTTATTACAGTAGGCGAATTCAAGAAGGGCTATCATGCCCGCGACTGCTATTTCTATATGACGACCCTTCATTTTAGTAGAACGTAAAGCACACCAATCACCGAACTCTCAGCGCGCTTTGGTTTTGGGTTAATGTTTGAATTGTGAAAATGGTTCGCGTCTCGACGGTGAGGGGATTGGGTGCAGCGTCTTGTTAGCCAAGTTTATTTTCCCATGTGACTTTGATGACATCTTCACCAACCTTAAAAAAATTTGTGAACCACTTTTGTAGTTCATATACTGATTTCTCTCCGATTTCTCCGGAAGATTTCAGAGCGTCAGCGTGCATGAACTGTATTTCTATAGGTCCACCCCATCTATTATAGATATATGATTTGGTCTTGTTGGCTGTTTCCAAAGCTGAACCTCTTGTTGAAGGGTTAATGTCTCCTAATTCTTGTTCTAAGCTATCCCAAACACCTGTAATTGATCTACTGTTAATCCTTAACGATAAATCAACTGGGATAACGAAAAGGTCGGTGTTTGCTGGTGTAGGGACATCATCTTCTGGAATGTCGATTGCCTGTACAGCGAGTTTGCAAGGTTGTTCTTCTTCTGACGCTATTTGATAATGCTTCCAGATTTCATCAAAACGTTTCTTGTCAATTTCTGAGAGATCAATTGGGGCAATTTTTGGTGTGCTTTCAATCCAACTGATAACCTCAGAAATAGCCTTTGCACAATTAGTAGCCTTAACCGATCTGTATGCTGACTCTAGTATCTTTAATTCGGATAAGATTGTTTTACGGTCACCGAAAAGGAAATTATCAAAACCGTTTGAATATAGTTCTGAGTCTGATTCTTCGATGATTGTATGATTGTTCATATTTAGGCTAACGTAAAGCACACCAATCACTGAACTCTCAGCGTGCTTTGGTTTTGGGTTGATGTTTGAATTGTGAAAATGGCTCGACTCTCGACGGTGAAGGGATTGGGTGCAGCGTCTTGTTAGGCAAGGCGATTTATGAGTTCAGCAGTCTGGCGCTCGCATGACGACAAGCTCAATAGAGAATAATACAGCCGAAGAAGTTCTAGATAATCAACTTCTGGAATATGAAACTCCCAACCCATCATTCCATGGTAAATTCCAACATAGCCATCTTCGATATGTATCCCTTGTTCTTTGTCGTACTCATCTAAATCCCCGGGATATGTAATGCCTGAATCTGAATTGCCACTTCCATAGCCGTGACGTTTCTCAGCAAAGGAAATTAAGCGTTCTTTTTCCGGATGCTCATCTAGCAAATACAAGACTAGCTTATGTTCCTCTTTATAGGGATCGACGGAAATGCCAATATCACTTTGAGGTGTCTTAAAGATCTTCATTTTAGCCTAACGTAAAGCACACCAACCGAAGACTCGGCCAGAAAGCTTTGTTTGTGAGTTTAGAGTTTGAGTGTAGTGAAGATTT
>NZ_JBPOGE010000041.1:0-2571 GCF_051252225.1 Rubritalea sp. | reverse complement strand
TCACCTTTCACTACATTCACACTTAAATCTTAATCCAAAGCTTTCTGGTCGAGTACTCGGTTGGTGTGCTTTACGTTCTACTAAATAATGACGAGCTCCTCACACATACGATACATTAACAATCATTTTGGAGATGCATCTGAATCTCAAATTTCTAAGCTAGAGCATTCAATTGGTTTCTGTTTACCCACTGATTACAAAGACTTCTTACTTCGTGAAAACGGAGGAATACCTAATGAAGAAGGTGACGAAAATTTTAAAGTCATGTTTGGGATATATGACGGCCCTAACGATTTAGAACTAAACTGGGATGACTCCCGTTCAGAGATTCCAAAACACCTTTTACCCATCGGTGAAAACCTTAACCAAGATTTCATTCTACTAGATTTGAATGATGGTTCAATCCACATTGATGGCTCAAAGCTATCCTCAGGAATCGAAGAATTTACCCGAAAATATTTTTCACCCTGCTCAGATAGTTCTGATCCTACAGACTTAATTGATGATATGAAGTTCGACATTTTAGCGAGGATGTTAGATTCAGGTGAGTTAGCCGTAGATACTGAAGCTATGGCAGGTATGTCACTCGTTCAATACTCGTCATGGCTAGGTAAAACTGAAGCTGTCGAATTCTTGGCTAAGTATAAGCCCAATACGAAAGGCGCACTTCATAGCACTCTTAAAGGTTTCACTAATCGCGTCATAATCAAGACTTTGCTAGATCTTGGCGCTGACGTGAATGAACTTAACGAGAAGGGACAGAGTGTTTTAGAGGTTGATTCCCCATGGATTAAACACATCGTAGAGCTAAAAGAACATTGCTCAGGTAATTAGCTCATAAGCTCCTGATACTCCCTGACCGAAACTACGCACATAAACTGCCTCTGTAGAACAAGACGCTGCACCCAATCCCCTCACCGCCGAGATGCGAGCCAATTTCACAATCCAAACATTAACCCAAAAACAAAGCGCGCTGAGAGTTCGGTGATTGGTGTGCTTTACGTTCTCCTAAAATGACACGCCGGTTTCTAATATTCCCACTCTTTGCCATCGCGACGTCATGTACTATTTCCAAGCCTGATCTTTCAGGAATGACAGATAGTACATACAAGGGATTAGCCATTGGTCTATCACAGAGAGATCCAGATCAAGACGCTATTCAGCTACTACAGTCTGAACACAAATACTTAGTTTATGGTCACGGAGGGCTTCTTTTACCTATTGGACTCGAAGATAAACAACCTATGTCAGAATCATACGCAGCACTTAGAAGAGCTAAATTTACTGATGACCATTTCTCAGAGCTTCCACAACTACTCCGTGACCCTAATCCTCCGATGATATATTCCGATGCAATTACTCCAGATCATTCTTTATACCTTCAGATGAGGAATTGGTATGGAACTAGATTCAACAATCGAACTCTGAAACTACAAAATTAACTTTGGAGAACAAGACGCTGCACCCAACCTCGTACCGCGGTTGAGCGCGACTCACCTTTCACTACATTCACACTTAAACCTTAATCCAAAGCTTTCTGGCCGAGTACTCGGTTGGTGTGCTTTACGTTAGGCTAAATACATGAGCTCTGAAACTACAAGCAAAGACAAATCCACTGCTTATTTGGTTCTTACCATTATCATTGCTCTGATGTTTTCGCCTCTATCAGGAGTGAACCTGAGCTCAGAATTAAAAGTTCAATTAACACATTCTCTTATTTTGAGCTCCATTCAGTGCTTGTGGGCACTTGTACTACTACTCTGCTACAAGACTAGGCATGAAAAGTATATAGCTTGGTTTGCCTGCTTGGTTGCGTTGTCCATACTTGCTTTGAGATTATACAGCTTAGCCGACTAGCCTCCAAAACTGACTTGCCTAACAAGACGCTGCACCCAACCTCGTACCGCGGTTGAGCGCGACTCACCTTTTACTACATCCAAACTTAAATCTAAATCCAAAGCTTTCTGGTCGAGTACTCGGTTGGTGTGCTTTACGTTATGCTAAATATGAAAATCCCTTCAGAAAAAGAACTCGCAGGAGAAAAACCGTATTGTTTAGACACTGAATGGATGCTCAAGAATTTTCTAGGAGTCTCAAAAAATCAAGCGATTCAACTATTTCAAAGCACGGCACCATTCGAAGATTTTACATACATGAAATGTCCAGGATTACTCTACTACTTGGATGCAGCGTTAGAATATCTACGAGGAGATGAAGTCATCGATGAAGAGTATAATTTTCCTTATGGGCTTCTTTGCTCCTTGATGTGCCAAGTAACGATTTTGAATGTCGATCAGTCTGCAATACCATTGATAAATAAAATTGTAGAATATTGTGAACAGAACACAGATAAATTTGGCTTAAACACTAATTGTGAGTACATCTCCAAAATCAAGTTGCATAACAAGACGCTGCACCCAACCTCGTACCGCGGTTGAGCGCGACTTACCTTTCACTACATTCAAACTTAAATCTTAATCCAAAGCTTTCTGGCCGAGTACTCGGTTGGTGTGCTTTACGTTAGCGTGAATCTGAAGATTTTAGGATGTAGATCCTTCAGTTTACTTGTCG
>NZ_JBPOGE010000040.1:0-2740 GCF_051252225.1 Rubritalea sp. | reverse complement strand
TTCCACCAATTACTGCCAATAGTATGATTTTTGGGGATTTAAGCATGTTCATTTTAGCCTAACGTAAAGCACACCAATCACCGAACTCTCAGCGTGCTTTGGTTTTTGGGTTAATGTGTGAATTTAGAAATTGGTTCGCGTCTCGGCGGTGAGGGGATTGGGTGCAGCGTCTTGTTAGTCAGAGGCGGTTTTGTTCGACATCGCAGTTATCAATACCATGAGATTTGAGGAGGTTCAGTACTGAATTCGATACGATTAGTGTGTGATCGCTTGATACAGCTATATCATCAATGCCAGCTCTACCAGATGGTCTAAGCCACTTCCATGAGCCAAGGTTACTATTTGGATGTAGCTCAACGAATTCAGAAGAAACTGAGACTTGAGCATCTGAGATTGAAAAACCAGTGAAGCCTGAATTCTGAAGCAACTCTGCGACTTCGGACTTAATGATGTAGCAAGGAAATGATTCAACAAGGCAGTCTCCTAACCAGCCAGAAAACTCATAATGTAATTTGGTGACAATTGGTGGGTGAACTGTGGCATCAATAATAGAGCTATCACCAAGTTCGCCTGCAACTTCGGGTTCGAGTTCAAAGTAGAGCATGTTAATTTAGACTAACGTAAAGCACACCAACCGAAGACTCGACCAGAAAGCTTTGTTTGTGAGTTTAGAGTTTGAGAGTAGTGAAGATTTTGAAAAGCGTAAACGCGGTCTGAGGTTGGGTGCAGCGTCTTGTTAGCGAAGTCGATGGCTTAGATGTGCTGGTCGCGTACACCTAATCTGGATGAGACAAACTAAGGAAAATCAGGTGATTTTGGAAAGACTAATCTGGATTCGTACTTGGGTTTAAGAATGTACTGAAATGATCTGACCAAGTTCGTCCTGTTTGAAGATGGGGTGGTGAGTGTCCTGAATAGAAGCGACAAGTAAACTGAAGGATCTACATCCTAAAATCTTCAGATTTACGCTAACGTAAAGCACACCAACCGATGACCACTCAGCGTGCTTTGATTTTGGGTTGATGTTGAAATTGTCATGACGGCTCGACTCTCGGCGGGGAAGAGGTTGGGTGCAGCGTCTTGTTCTCCAAAGTTAATTCTGGGCCTTCGACTTCATCTGGATCTGTTGGATATACAGATAAATCTAGATCAATACGTAGTTCTCCAGCGAGAAGTAAGAGTTCGTGAGGAAATGAGAAATTACACCATCCAGGTGGGTAAATGTCAGCTCCAAAATCAATAGATATAAATTCAGCCCCGTGACTATCACGGAGTGAAGCTAGTTCTGTTTGGTGAGTTTGCAGAAAGCCTACAGTGTCTTCTATCTGTTGTTTGATGTTATCGAAGTCAGCATCGCTAACATCAATATTTAGCCCTGAGAATTTGTTCAGAGCCTTGATGCGTTTAGTGCGAGCTTCGCCTTTGCGAAATGATTTAATGACTTTGAGAGAAGTATCTTTAATGAATGAATCAACATCAAAGTTTGATCCTACAGCTCTGAGGACGGTGGACATATTATTTTTAGGAGAACGTAAAGCACACCAATCACTGAACTCTCAGCGCGCTTTGTTTTTGGGTTAATGTTTGAATTGTGAAAATGGCTCGACTCTCGACGGTGAAGGGATTGGGTGCAGCGTCTTGTTCTACAAAGGCAATTTACGGAGCGTAATCAACTCCAGTAATGTAATATGTACCATTATCTTGAGTGTATGGAAAATATAGATCGAACTCTCCGTCATCCAAATCTGGATTGGGAAGTATGCCGCTTACATGGATGACACCATCGACCTTATTTGTGAACTGAAGATCTCTCCCTTTAAGTGAACCAGGTAACTCTATCGGAATGTTTTCCAGAGTCGTATATGTGAGTGAGATCTCAGATGCGTTAAGATCCATGATCGGTTGTATCATGAACTGCATTAAGTGATTGGTTATTTCTTTGGGAGCATTTGGAGGAAGTAGTTCTTTTATACGGCTGCCGTCGTGCATTTCAAATGCGTCTGTAATCGAAGACCCTAAAACCTCACGAGACTCAAAAGTTCTTTGAGCATCTTTGCAGCAAGTTAAGAAACAAGCTGATAAAGTGAGTAAAAAGATGAAGGTGAGATATTTATGTAACATCGATCTATTTAGTAGAACGTAAAGCACACCAACCGAGTACTCGACCAGAAAGCTTTGGATTTAGATTTAAGTGTGAATGTAGTGAAAGGTGAGTCGCGCTCAACCGCGGTACGAGGTTGGGTGCAGCGTCTTGTTCTACAGAGTTAGTTTTCGGAGTTACGTGGGTACATAGCAATACCAATTCCTGCGCAGATCTTACTGCATAGCCCCACCGACTCTTGAGAAATACGCTCAATCACACAGTGGTCTTTAGGTGAAACTTCATAGCCGATATAAAATTCGCGATACAAAGCTGAATCCCAGTCTCCACGTGCTTCACTAGAGAGGTTCTCAATAGATGAACAAAGCAACTGGAGTGTTAAATTGACTGTTTTCATCGGTATTGGGTCGATACAGAGATACCACTTTCCAATGTCGTGAGAAGCTTGAATATAGAAACCAACGTCATCGTTCACCAGCTCTGCAACAAGCGCATCACATTTTGAATCAGACTTAATGATAATTTCGGTAGTTATGTATCTAGAAGATTGAGCCATTTTAGTAGAACGTAAAGCACACCAACCGAAGACTCGACCAGAAAGCTTTGTATGTGAGTTTAGAGTTTGAGTGTAGTGAAGAT
>NZ_JBPOGE010000039.1:0-2831 GCF_051252225.1 Rubritalea sp. | reverse complement strand
TTTAAGTTTGAATGTAGTGAAAGGTGAGTCGCGCTCAACCGCGGTACGAGGTTGGGTGCAGCGTCTTGTTCTGCAAGTCAGTTTTGTTGTGGATAGGAGCCAAGAACAACCTTTTTGAACTCCTCTGGAGCATCGCTAATCAAGTTCTTAACGACTTCATTGTCATATGCTTTGAATCCTGTAGGTGTACGCTTATAGAGTAGAATCAGTTCTGCGCCGTCGTAGACCCATAGTTTGTTTGGAGCCTGAAATTGAGCAACCCACTTTTGGGGAATGATGAGAAGACCATTCTTGTCTCCGTAACCAGTAGTATATGAACTCTTACCTTCGTTGAAAGATATGAGAGGTTTGATGTGGTTTTTTGAAACTTCTGTGATGCTGATTTCAACTTTGTATGAATCACCAGAAAACTTGTAGTTACCGACGTTACTTAGCAATTGGTGACCAGCACTCAGCTGTGGGGCCAAAAGAGCTAGCATTATTATGAAGATGTGTTTGAACATGTGGGATTTAGCCTAACGTAAAGCACACCAACCGAGTACTCGACCAGAAAGCTTTGGATTTCGATTTAAGTGTGAATGTAGTGAAAGGTGAGTCGCGCTCAACCGCGGTACGAGGTTGGGTGCAGCGTCTTGTTAGGCAAGGCAGTTTGGGGGAGGTTAGGTGTGTTTCCAAATTGTACTAATTAGTTCTTCACCCCAGATACTGAGGCAGTTCGCATCAAAAGCTGGGAATGCCACTTCACGAAACCAGTCGGTTCTAATACCCGGGAAATAATCAGGTAGTGCGTCTCTACAAGTTACGTAGTTGTTCATCTCTTCATCAATTTTAAAGTAGTCACCGTCAGAGTTAATTCGAAAACCAATACAGATAATGTCGGTAGAAAACAGATCTTCTTTAAAAGCAAAGACTTCAATTACGTCATCTAGAGCATGTTTCGAGAGCACTTCACCATTAGCACTATAAATGAGGTGCTCTTCAACAATTTCTATGGACGTGTTAGCTGAGCTACACTGTTGAGAGTTGTTTGTATCTGAGGTGCTCATATTTAGCCTAACGTAAAGCACACCAATCACCGAACTCTCAGCGCGCTTTGTTTTTGGGTTAATGTTTGGAGATTGAAAATGGCTCGCGTCTCGACGGTGAGGGGATTGGGTGCAGCGTCTTGTTCTGCAAAGTTAGTTTCTAGATCTTTTAGTAAGAGCTAATATGGAACCAAGGACGAATAAAGTAGAGATTGATGGCTCAGGTATGATTGTGATTACGCCCTGACTTGGCGTGCCGAATGAGAAGGGGTCACCAGCGTCTTCGGATATGAGGCTCGCTGCAAGATCTGGTTCGATTATAAAAGTTACAGGTTCGGAAGACTGTTCATAAGCAGGTATGAAAATGAAGTCTTTGGACGCGTGTAAATTAATTATGTTCGCGGTCTTATCAATAACCATTAATTCTAATGAGGTTAAGTGTGTTACATCATAGTTGATGTTAACCTCAATAACGTTCCCTAATAAGTCTTGCGACGTAATATAACCAGAAAATGAGAAATCTGTAACATCAGATAGTTCCACATTAGAAATATTGTCTTCGAAGGTAACAGACCCGAATCCATTTTTGAGTTGAATTGTAATTGGATTTCCGAGCGCGTCACTAGCTACTATTTCATCAGGCACATAAGTAAAAAATAAAGATGACGAATGTAGCGGATTCACTAACAGTAAGATTACATATAATATTTTGGTATTCATATTTAGCAGAACGTAAAGCACACCAACCGAGTACTCGGCCAGAAAGCTTTGGATTAAGATTTAAGTTTGAATGTAGTAAAAGGTGAGTCGCGCTCAACCGCGGTACGAGGTTGGGTGCAGCGTCTTGTTCTACAAAGGCAATTTTGTTAGTTGTGGGTCGATTTTGAATTAGGCGCAAATTTGTGAATCAGCTGGTAAATGATTCTTATGAACCATGCTGTTGTAATCCAAGTAAGTGCACCCTCAATAAGTTCAACCAACCATGGACTCTCGCTAAATCCACCAATTTGTATTCGCCAGTGACCTTCAAAATAGCGTCCAAGTGAGACTAGTATGAGTGCGAAAATTGAAGTGGTCCACCTGTTACTGTTATCTGTCATCACAAGCCACACGCAGAACGCAGGAATAGCAATGAATAGCGCTAAGGGGAAAATATTTGATATGTCGTTCCAGTTCATGTCGCGTTCAATTTAGTAGAACGTAAAGCACACCAATCACTGAACTCTCAGCGCGCTTTGTTTTTGGGTTAATGTTTGGATGTTGAAAATGGCTCGACTCTCGGCGGTGAAGGGATTGGGTGCAGCGTCTTGTTCTGCAAAGTTAATTTTGAGCGTACTTTTCTGGATAGATGTATGTTTGGTTCCTGCCTTCATCGAAAGCGACAATTGCGTGCTGTGGATCCTCCTCCTGTCCGAATTGCCACATAGAATCTGAAGTTCGTAGTTGAGCTCGTAACTTCGCGACTTCTTTATCAGTACTAATGAAGTAGCGTAAACCAGAACTTAGTGCGTCATCATGAATGATCTGAAAAGGTTCTCTGGTGTTAGAAATCCATGTATCGAGTTTTCCAACTGACGATAGATAATAGAAATCTGCCTTATCTCTAGAGTTCTTCTGATGAGCTTTGGTGGAATACTCATCTGTATGCGGTATATTCCAAGAGCAAGAAACTAGAGAGGTCGCTAGTAGAATTATGGCTGAATCTTTGAGGAGCATGTCAATTTAGCAGAACGTAAAGCACACCAACCGAGTACTCGGCCAGAAAGCTTAGTATTAAGATTTAAGGGTGAATGTAGTGAAAGGTGA
>NZ_JBPOGE010000038.1:0-2850 GCF_051252225.1 Rubritalea sp. | reverse complement strand
GATCTTCAGATTCACGCTAACGTAAAGCACACCAATCACTGAACTCTCAGCGCGCTTTGTTTTTGGGTTAATGTTTGAAGATTGAAAATGGCTCGCTTCTCAACGGTGAAGGGATTGGGTGCAGCGTCTTGTTCGGCAGAGGCAATTTAGTTCGCGGAGACTCCAGCAGATGAGTTTGCTGCATTCCTCTGCCAGGTTAAAGCTGTGATCCAGAAAGCAAATAGGGTTAAAAGAGGAGATGAACTTGCACCCGAAATTGTTGCTCTACGAGTAAATGCATGAACAGCCTCAATAGTGACATCCGTATTAGGACCCGTAAGATTCATGGATCTACTTATTAGAGATTGAGTCAATGTGAACTCTTGGTCATCGAATGTCAGACAATAAGTACGTGAAAATACCGATTTCTTAGATGCTATAGCTACCGTGCTTGATGGTCCAATCAGTAACCACTTGTCATTGAGTAAACCTTCTCTTGTGACGCTATACTCGAGATCTTCATGTATGATCGAACCCTTACGTGCAGCTTTACTAGTGGTTGTAGCATGAAATGAATCTCCAGTAATGAGATAGTCATAGGAGCATATACCTTTGGGATTACAATGAAGCGTCATAATTTAGCCGAACGTAAAGCACACCAATCGCTGACCTCAGCACGCTTTAGTTTTTGGTAAGTAAGTTTATATATCGTGTTTGCTCGACTCTCCTGCGTGTCAGCGATTGGGTGCAGCGTCTTGTTCTGCAAGTCGATCTAGAGAAGGAACAGGATGAATATGAGTGAAACTGCCGTGTTGAAAAGCAGAGAATAGAGAGCGAAGGTTTTTCAGAGGATAAAGCACACAAGCCGAGAATCTTGTATGTGAAGGATCGAAACTGAAAACGGTGATTACAGTGAACGGAAAAGCCAAAGTGGATCTTCGGAAAATGTCAGGAATGGACAATCTAGCGTGAATCAACTTTCTTTAGAAATCAGATTTTCACTATCTAGCGTGCTTGAATGTCCAAATGGAGATTTTATCCGCTGAGATCGAAGTCGAACAAGCTGAGGAGTACGTAAGTGGGAAATGTTCAAATTTAGCAGAACGTAAAGCACACCAATCACCGAACTCTCAGCGCGCTTTGGTTTTGGGTTAATGTTTGAAGATTGAAAATGGTTCGCGTCTCGACGGTGAGGGGATTGGGTGCAGCGTCTTGTTATGCAAGGCTATTTCGAGTGTCTAACGGCTATGTACTCCTTTGAACTAGATGTTTGCTTCTGAGGGAATACTGTCCATTCTGTGCTATCAGATGGGGATATGAACTGTTCTACGTAATTTGTAGACGATAGATGAGCTTGAAGAATCGCGAGACCGTTCTTATTCCTATAACAAATATCGTGGTTTTTTACTGTGCTAGAATAGTTAAAGCTGAGATTTGCAGTCTTTTCGTCGTTGGAGACTATGTAAGAGCCTTCAAGAACATGGCCAATGTTCTTTTGTTCAGTTTTTGCTACAGTGAAATCAGAGTCATATTCTACGACTATGTCGATTGGTTTGGTATCTGTGAACTCAAAGGAACCATCAATGATGTCGACAGTAATAGAAGATTCAACACCCAGAAGGTTGTTTGATAGAGCTTTTCTGATTTGAACATCAGTGAGCGTCTTTGTTCCTTCAGCGTTTTTTATAGTGAAGGTTCTGAACTCCAGAGAATCAGCATTTAGTAATGCCGAAGAAAGTAGAATTGTTGATAGTGTTAGGAGGTGTTTCATAGTTTTATTTAGCATAACGTAAAGCACACCAACCGAAGACTCGGTCAGAAAGCTTTGTTTGTGAGTTTAGAGTTTGAGTGTAGTGAAGATTTTGAAAAGCGTAAACGCGGTCTGAGGTTGGGTGCAGCGTCTTGTTAGGCAGAGGCAATTAATGAATGCTTAGCACTCTGTTGGATGTGTCAGACGATTGTTGAGTAAGCTATGAAGCTGGAAATCAACATGTAGATTACGACCAAGACAGTATTTACTGCCAGATAAGAAAAGTCAGAATGTCCTTTAGCTTTCGAGTCTAGGTATCGAGTAATAATCATTGGTGTAAGTATGAAAGGGAAGATCAATAGGGATATAGTGTAGCGTCTTGATACTGACTCTACGTTAACCGAACTAGAGTTAAAAAGCAGTAGTAGAAGGATAAGTAGCAGACTAGCTAGATAAACCACGTGAAGATCTATTTTCTGTAGCATGTTTTTGATCGTCATTAAGGTCGGTTAATTTAGCCTAACGTAAAGCACACCAATCACTGAACTCTCAGCGCGCTTTGATTTTGGGTTAATGTGTGAATTTGGAAAATGGCTCGCGTCTCGACGGTGAAGGGATTGGGTGCAGCGTCTTGTTCTACAGAGTTAATTTTCGGAGTTACGTGGGTACATAGCAATACCAATTCCTGCGCAGATCTTACTGCATAGTTCCACCGACTCTTGAGAAATACGCTCAATCACACAGAGGTCTTTAGGGGAAACTTCATAGCCGATATAAAATTCGCGATACAAAGCTGAATCCCATTCTCCACGTGCTTCAGTAGAGAGATTCTCAATAGATGAACAAAGTAACTGAAGTGTTAAATTGACTGTTTTCATCGGTATTGGGTCGATACAGAGATACCACTTTCCAATGTCGTGAGAAGCTTGAATATAGAAACCAACGTCATCGTTCACCAGCTCTGCAACAAGCGCATCACATTTTGAATCAGACTTAATGATAATTTCGGTAGTTATGTATCTAGAAGATTGAGCCATTTTAGTAGAACGTAAAGCACACCAACCGAGTACTCGGCCAGAAAGCTTTTGCTGTGGGTTTAAGGTTTGAATGTAGTGAAAGGT
>NZ_JBPOGE010000037.1:0-2971 GCF_051252225.1 Rubritalea sp. | reverse complement strand
CCATTCAGATCACTCACCACCCCATCTTCAAACAGGACGAACTTGGTAAGATCATTTTAGTACATTCCTAAACCCAAGTACGAATCCAGATTAGTCTTTCCAGAATCACCTGGTTCCCTTTAGTTTGTCTCATCCAGATTAGGTGTACGCGACCAGCACATCTAACGCATCGACTTCGCTAACAAGACGCTGCACCCAATCCCTTCACCGCCGAGAGTCGAGCCATTTCCAATCTCCAAACATTAACCCAAACCCAAAGCGCGCTGAGAGTTCAGTGATTGGTGTGCTTTACGTTAGACTAAATATGAGGCCATCCAAACATACTTGCCCCAATTGCGGACATTCAATGGTTTCAGTAGAAGCAGCTCTCAATAGAGGATTATTTAATACCCTTCTTACTGGATTCGGTAGTTCACAACTTGAATTCAGAAGACCTAAATGTAAGTGGATCAAATTTATGATTCCGAGCCGTTCTGCTCAGGCCTCCTATTGCGAATCCTGCGGTAGTTTACTAATTGCACCTTCTCTTCAAGATCACAGGAACTCTCTTAATCTAGACTAATCGCAGCTCAAAATTGCCTTATCTAACAAGACGCTGCACCCAATCCCTTCACCGTCGAGACGCGAACCAATTTCCCAAATTCAAACATTAACCCAAAAACAAAGTGCGCTGAGAGTTCAGTGATTGGTGTGCTTTACGTTAGCCTAAAAAACAACCCACATATCTACCATGAATACATCTGAATCAGGCGCTCCTATTCTAAGACACGAAGCAAGAAAAACAGAATTCACACCCGTTATAGGTGATGGTGAGTCAATAGATCTAATTTCTGACCATATCGAACAACACATCGGTCCAATCTCTAACGTATTTCATGAGATTATATCAGACCTAATCCACATAGATATTCACATAGTCGAGCCCACCTCTTCCAGAAACTTCTATACACTGGTCACCTCTGGCATGTCTGATCTAGCGATGAGCCCACCGGAAGATTATAAGGATCTGGCATACTCAGAACTAATGATTTCATTACCTCCTGATTGGCCATTATCTGAAGAATCTCTGAAAGACGAAAGTAACTACTGGCCACTCAGAATGCTCAAGACTTTAGCTAGATTCCCACATGAGTACCAAACTTGGTTGTGGTCTTTACACACCATTCCTAATGGTGACCCTGCAGAACCATACGCTCCTAATACTAACATGACTGGTATTATGCTTATACCTCCAATTCTTCTACCTGAAGAGTTCTATGAATTGAAGGCTCCCGATAAAACAATACATTTTCACAGTATCATTCCTCTGCACACTAACGAGATTGAACACAAACTCAAACATGGAGCTGAATCTCTTTTTGATGGGTTTGATAGTAACAATATATCGGAACTTCTTAATCCCGGGAGAGCTAGCGTACTAAAGAAGAAGTCATGGTGGCCGTTCGGAAGAAACTGACTTTGGCTAACAAGACGCTGCACCCAATCCCCTCACCGTCGAGACGCGATCCAATTTCACAATTCAAACATTAACCCAAAACCAAAGCACGCTGAGAGTTCGGTGATTGGTGTGCTTTACGTTAGCGTGGATTTGAAGATTTTAGGAAGTAGATCGTTCAGTTGACGTATCGCTTCTATTCAGGTGACACATCACCCCATCTTCAAGCAGGACGAACTTGGTAAGATCATTTTAGTACATTCTTAAACCCAAGTACAAATCCAGATTAGTCTTTCCAGAATCACCTGATTTCTCTTAGTTTGTCTCATCCAGATTAGGTGTAAGCGACCAGCACATCTAACGCATCGACTTGTCTAACAAGACGCTGCACCCAACCTCGTACCGCGGTTGAGCGCGACTTACCTTTCTCTACATTCACACATAAATCTAAACCCAAAGCTTTCTGGTCGAGTACTCGGTTGGTGTGCTTTACGTTCTGCTAAATTTGAACATTTCCCACTTAAGCACTCCTCAGCTTGTTCGACTTCGATCTCAGCGGATAAAATCTCCATTTGGACATTCAATCACGCCAGTTAGCTAAGTTCCGATTTCTAAAGGAAGTTGATTCACGGAGGATTATTCATTCCTGACATTTTCCGAAGATCCACTTTGGCTTTTCCATTCAGAGTAATTAGCGGTTTCAGTTTCGATCCCTCACATTTCAGACTCTCGGCTTGTGCGCTCAATTCTCCGTAGCCATTCCTCCACTCTCTATTCTCTGCTTTTCAACACGGCAGTTTCACTCATATTCATCCTGTTCCTTCTCTAAATCGCCTTGCAGAACAAGACGCTGCACCCAACCTCAGACCGCGTTTACGCTTTTCAAAATCTTCACTACACTCAAACTCTAAACTCACAAACAAGCTTTCTGGCCGTGTCTTCGGTTGGTGTGCTTTACGTTATGCTAAAAATGAACAGCTTCCTCAAATATAAGACATTTATAGAAGAGAATCTGGAAAAAGAACAGATTCACGCTCCTGCACAATTCCTGGGGTGTAAATTTATCCGCTGCAACTTTAGTAGGGCCAAAATCAGCACAAATATTGGTAACAAATTCGAAGACTGTAACTTCAATAAAACAAACTTCTCTGAATCAGTACTTCGCGGACACTTCAAACATTGTAACTTCACCAATGCTAATCTTTCAAGAACACGAGCATCTGAGGTCATATTTGAGCACTGTACATTCATAAATACTAACTTCACAAAAATTCAGTATCACTGGATTACCTTCAGAACATGTAGATTCGAATCATGCACTTTCAAAAAGGGTGAAGTTGGCAGCACAAAGTTTGAAAACTGTAATTGGAGAGATAATTCGGTCGTTGATGTGTTTTCTGAGAACACCCAATTCCCTGAGTAGCTTTATAGTACATAGCCCCTACACCATAAATTGCATTTGCATAACAAGACGCTGCACCCAACCTCAGACCGCGTTTACGCTTTTCAAAATCTTCACTACACTCAAACTCTAAA
>NZ_JBPOGE010000036.1:0-3167 GCF_051252225.1 Rubritalea sp. | reverse complement strand
AGCACATCTAACGCATCGACTTCGCTAACAAGACGCTGCACCCAACCTCGTACCGCGGTTGAGCGCGACTCACCTTTTACTACATTCACACCTAAATCTTAATCCAAAGCTTTCTGGCCGAGTACTCGGTTGGTGTGCTTTACGTTAGCTAAAAATGTATAAGTCGAAACTGAAAAAGCACATTTCAGAATATCCAGAGATATCATCTGGACAGTCACTAGCGCTTACATACTTTCTAATCTCGATTTTCTGGGTTAACTTTCTAGTAAAGACCGTTTTTGGCCTACCAATCTTCTCCACGCCCATTAGATCACTTGATTACTACAACACAGTTACTAGCTATCCTTTTAGTATTTCTTCTGCATTCGTATTTCTCAGTATATTTGCGACAGTAACCTCTCTATGTGTTGTCTGGGCTACATCTAATTCTAGCTCATCTAAGTGGAAACAGAGGTTTCTCATATGCATCGGTGGAGCTATTTGCATATGGTTCTCCTCATTCTGTGCAAAGCTTGAGCCCTACCATTTAGAGGAGGCCGAGTGGTTCATAGAATCATTGAAAGAACACAATTATGAAGGCTATACTCCAGAGAGACGAGACGCACTTATTGAATATATTCAGATTAACATCTCGCTCGCAAAAAATCGACCTAGCTAACAAGACGCTGCACCCAACCTCGTACCGCGTTTGAGCGCGACTCACCGTTCTCTACATTCACACTTAAATCTTAATCCAAAGCTTTCTGGCCGAGTACTCGGTTGGTGTGCTTTACGTTCGACTAAAATGAAGACCCTAAAACTGATATTCTATCATTTATGGCATCTCGCCCTTCATTTCGGCATCATTAACGCTACATTTTTTTGGGCTGTCTCAATGAACCTATTCAACTGGAGCCCACAACTTGACACGTATACGGTAGGTCTCCCCATAGTAATCACTCTTTTATGCTACCTCGTATACATTAACTCCAAATTCATAAATATAAAATTTGGAATGTTAATAGCATTTCTTCTTATTCCCTTCGTTCTGTATTATGGATACGAGATGTTTTTTGGGGAAGTTCTTAGCCATGGTTTCTTTGGGCGTAGAACCTTAAGTCCAATTTGGTTTCAGATTGTCCAATGTATGATGATTTTATCTCCAGGATTCAGCTACCTCATTTCCATTACCAACAGAGAGTCAAAACACTTCGGTAATTAATTTGTCGAACAAGACGCTGCACCCAATCCCCTCACCGTCGAGACGCGAACCAATTTCAAAATTCACACATTAACCAAAAACCAAAGCACGGTGAGAGTTCGGTGATTGGTGTGCTTTACGTTCGACTAAATTTACATGATCAAATCATCATTCACATACAACGAAGAGTTCATTCTAGAGGCTCAGAAAAAGCACAAATCAGCAAATCAGCTTAGAAAACCATTTCTGATAGCCGGTATAGCTGTCATTGTACTTTTAATCCCTATAGCCATATTCATGTTCTCTCTAGACGCTATTGGTATGGGTGTGTCTATCTTAGGGTTTTTATTAGTTGTAGTTGGCTCCCTTTGCTACGAAAAGTGGTCAGTACGACGTAGTCTACGTAGATCACCATATATCAATGACGAGGTTACTATCACATTTTCAGACGAACATTTCGAAGTTAGCACACCGATCTCACAGACATCTCTAAGTTGGAAGGTTTTCACTAAAGCCCAAGAGTTTCCTGATGGATTACTACTCTTTCATGGAGACCACATAATCAACTGGATCCCTTCCGCCTCATTAATTCGCTGCGATATCGAAGACCTTCGTCACTTTCTAAAGTCCAAAATCCAAGATTACCAACACATCACAAATTGAGCTTGTCGAACAAGACGCTGCACCCAATCCCTTCACCGTCGAGACGCGAGCCATTTCCAACATTCAAACATTAACCCAAAACCAAAGCACGCTGAGAGTTCAGTGATTGGTGTGCTTTACGTTCGACTAAAATGAAACAGCTTCTCCTACTACTCTTGGCCTTACAGACATGTCTATGCCATGCTGAGGAATGGACTATTCATTGGATTGCAGCCAAGGGTGACCTTAAGGCTACAATTAGTCCCAGCCCTAAGACACTAGATCATTATTTTACATCGCTTCCCTCAGGCCACCTTGAAGCAGATCAAGATATTCAATCTGGCCATACTCCGGCAACTTCATCTATTCGCCTTCTTGGAACTTTCAAAGACCGAAAAATCTTCACGTTAACCCATGAAGTCAAAGGTTCTTACTATTCGAGATATCATGTCATTTTAGCTGAAGTCCAAGCTAAGAAGTACATTCCATTGTATGTGCACCAATATAACCTAGGACACGAGAAACCCGTTGCACTCACTTTTGTCGGACACAACTCAACCTTCACAATCACTTCATCGATACAGTTTGTTGGACAAGGCGTTGGTAATACTAAAGAACATTACGCAGTCACATCAAATTTGACTGATCCACCGATACTCAAACATACCACGACATACTAAATTGCCTCTGTCGAACAAGACGCTGCACCCAATCCCCTCACCGTCGAGACGCGAACCATTTTCACAATTAAAACATTAACCCAAAATCAAAGCACGCTGAGAGTTCAGTGATTGGTGTGCTTTACGTTAGGCTAAATTGACATGCGCTACCTTACTCTCAGTTTTATCAAATCAGCTCTCAATCGAGGCAAAGCTGTAGATCAATTTCTTGGTGAAATCACACGTGATGGACTCACTGGCGTGCGTTACATCCAAATATCTGTTGAAGATGGTGAATATCAACTTACCACTTACGATAAAGAAAACATAGGTTCTGAAGATTTTTTGGACATCTACTCATTTCCTTCACTTATTGAGGATGAAGAATACGACCGCCCTTATACATCCTACTCAGATCTAGAAGCTGCACTTTCAGCCTCTACAACAAATCATGGAACTCAACCAGATCGCTGGGTAAACGAAGGCGTAGTTCAAGATGAATACAAAGACTACCTCACTCAAAACTGACTTGCCTAACAAGACGCTGCACCCAACCTCGTACCGCGGTTGAGCGCGGCTCACCTTTCACTACATTCACACTTAAATCTAAATCCAAAGCTTTCTGGTCGAGTACTCGGTTGGTGTGCTTTACGTTAGCGTGAATCTGAAGATTTTAGGAAGTAGAT
>NZ_JBPOGE010000035.1:0-3564 GCF_051252225.1 Rubritalea sp. | reverse complement strand
CCCAACCTCGTACCGCGGTTGAGCGCGACTCACCTTTCACTACATTCACTCTTAAATCTTAATCCAAAGCTTTCTGGTCGAGTACTCGGTTGGTGTGCTTTACGTTCTACTAAATTTACCATGCATCCAGCAATTACAGTGATAACAACCCTTCTCGGTATGTTTGCTTTTGCCTTTGGTCTTGCTTGGTTTGTTCCCTTAGCTAGTGCACATTCAGACAATAGAAAGTCTCGTCCTGCTGGGGATATTGCTTTTCCACTTCTGGATATTCTTTTGCTATTACTAGACTGTATACCCATCTTTTGGCTCTTCAGATCTGTTCCGTTTTCCTCTGAAGCTAGACACGACGTCAAAGATCAATGGCGTAAGGACAAATCCATCCGAGTTTGCTTCTACCTATTCCTAGCTTGTTGCACTCTGATCCTATTGCTGACCATGCTAAATAAACTCATAAATTAACTCTGTAGAACAAGACGCTGCACCCAATCCCTTCACCGTCGAGACGCGAGCCATTTTCACAAATTCAAACATTAACCCAAAAACAAAGCGCGCTGAGAGTTCAGTGATTGGTGTGCTTTACGTTCTGCTAAATTATGAAGCCTCTCAGTAAATCAAAAGGTAAAACACGATCATTACAGGTCATTTTGATTATTCTGATGTGGTTAGGTATTTTCATAAGTGGAGCATTTTTCCTACTTGCGCTTATCTTTCACTTCGCGATCAACCTCTCTAACTTTTGGCACCTCACCCTGGTTAGCTACACACTTTGCATGCCTATACTTTCATTTGTAGGAACACTGTATTTCTGCGCTTCTCCAAAAAGCCGTTCTCTATTGTTTTCAGTAGTTCCAATCTTAGGTAACTTCCTCACACCATTACTTTGGAACCTAGATGCATCCTCAGGCATAATCCACTAAATTGCCTTGCAGAACAAGACGCTGCACCCAACCTCGTACCGCGGTTGAGCGCGACTCACCTTTCACTACATTCAAACTTAAATCTTAATCCAAAGCTTTCTGGCTGAGTACTCGGTTGGTGTGCTTTACGTTCTACTAAATTTTTGCTTTTAGGCTAAATCACTCATTTTCTGTCACTAAGATCCTTTTTCTACATTCGCGAATTGCGGACACACGTTTTCTAAACGCTCAGCTTCCCCTAAGTTCGTCTCAGCACATTGCTTTCTGAATGAGCGATGGTTTTTCAGAATCAGGCTCAGCATGTTGCTTTATGAGGTCGATCTTGCTAGGTTTCTCATCCAGCAGGATGAAACAGAAATCCTCCATCCACACACTCTATCAAAACCCAGAAATCATTTGGTAGAACAAGACGCTGCACCCAATCCCTTCACCGTCGAGAGTCGAGCCATTCCCCAACTCCAAACATTAACCCAAAATTAAAGCGCGCTGAGAGTTCAGTGATTGGTGTGCTTTACGTTCTACTAAATTAAACATGTCGAAATCCAATATCCTTATCCGCATGATTTTAAGCTGGTTAGCTTCTATGCTGCTACCATTGTATATTTATCTTAAAGCAAACTTTGATCTTATGGAGCATGCTGAAGGAGGTGTCACTATTTTGAGTATTCTCATTATTAATTCTGTGAGAGAACCTATAGAAAAGATTCTAAAGTTGAGCTATAAAACGAACTACACTCTTATCGCACTATTCATGTTATTGCCGATAGTACCTGTGTTAGTGATCTTTGCTGTCAATTACGGATATGATCTTACCTGGACGATCTATGCTGTAATAATTGGGTTGCCAATTGCTTTCATCTTGAGAGACATCTACTGCATTATCGGCGGTAAAATTGCTTCTGTAGAACAAGACGCTGCACCCAATCCCCTCACCGTCGAGTAGCGAGCCATTTTCAACATTCAAAACATTAACCCAAAACCAAAGCGCGCTGAGAGTTCGGTGATTGGTGTGCTTTACGTTCTACTAAATTTTTGCTTTTAGGCTAAATCACTCATTTTCTGTTACTAAGATCTTTTTTCTACATTCGCGAATTGCGGACACACGTTTTCTGAATGCTCAGGTTCCCCTAAGTTCGTCTCAGCACATTGCTTTCTAAATAAGCGATGGTTTTTCAGAATCAGGCTCAGCATGTTGCTTTCTGAGTTCGATCTTGCTAGGTTTCTCATCCAGCAGGATGAAACAGATATCCTCCATCCACACGCTCTATCAAAAACCCAGAAATCATTTGGTAGAACAAGACGCTGCACCCAATCCCCTCACCGTCGAGACGCGAACCATTTTCAATCTTCAAACATTAACCCAAAACCAAAGCACGCTGAGAGTTCGGTGATTGGTGTGCTTTACGTTATGTTAAAAATTCAGCTTTATGAACACACGAAAAGCTAATGACGATGACTTAGATTCACTCGTTTCTCTAAACGCAGAAGTTCAACAAACTCACGTCGAACTGTTTCCTCATATCTTTCGATCAACTGAAACTAACGAGCTCAAACACAGTCTTATCCAATCTTTGAAATCAGACACAAAATCTATTCTATTGGCCGAAGACGATAACTCTGTTGTTGGCTACATGGTCATTAGCCAGAAGATTCAACAAGAGAATTTACTTATTCATGAACTCAGATGCGGCTACATAGACCAAGTTTGTATTACTCAAGTTTATCGGAAGAAAGGTGTCTTCAAGCTCCTATTAGAAGTAGCAAAAAATGAAGTCAGAAGTTGGGGATTCGACAGGATTGAACTTGATGTTTGGTCTGACAATTCAGCAGCTAAAGAAGCTTTCATCCATTCAGGATTTCAGTCCTATAACGAGAAGATGCTGTTGCAGATCTAACAAATCAACTTACATAACAAGACGCTGCACCCAATCCCTTCACCGTCGAGAGTCGAGCCATTTTCACAATTCAAACATTCACCCAAAAACCAAAGCGCGCTGAGAGTTCAGTGATTGGTGTGCTTTACGTTAGGCTAAATCATGCAATCCGATCACGAAATTCTACGTATTAAACAACGTAAGCTGGGCTTTAAGTGTCTAGCTGCATCTGCTGTTTTCGCGTTGTTGAGTTGCATAAATTCCTTCTATCGAGACCCATCCCCAAGCATAGATTTCACAACTCAAGGCTTTCTCAATCTTGCAATATGCCTCGGCATATTCGGCGTCCTTCTCATATTCTTTGCTAACAAAGGCGCACGCAGCAAGAGCATCTCACAGAAACCATCATACTACGTTATTCAAGAAGACCGAGATCGATATTCTCTAGTTATGCGTAATGATGTTTTCGAACTTTCAGTACCTACAGGTAATGTCGGTCCTGGGATATCAGTAATTCACACATTGTCGGACTCTGAGGTTGTGGAATACAGGCGTAATGGAATTTCTACTCTCGAGGATAGAATTTCAGACATGAACAACAATATGACTAAATATACGATGCGAAGTTGGCGCTAAAACTGCCTTTGCCTAACAAGACGCTGCACCCAACCTCGTACCGCGGTTGAGCGCGACTCACCTTTCACTACATTCAAACCTTAAATCTTAATCCTAAGCTTTCTGGCCGAGTACTCGGTTGGTGTGCTTTACGTTCT
>NZ_JBPOGE010000034.1:0-3657 GCF_051252225.1 Rubritalea sp. | reverse complement strand
AAACAAAGCGCGCTGAGAGTTCAGTGATTGGTGTGCTTTACGTTCTGCTAAATTAGTCGTTTCTTCTCGATTCATTGTCTCATCCAAATAACAATTCTGATCGCAGCATAGAAGTCATCGTTCATTCTTCTCTAATCATTCGTTGTACATTTTTATTCAGTGAATATCCTTCTAGATTAGCAGATAACCCATTTTCACAACTTTGGAATCATCATATTTTATAGATCTCCCTCGATTATTCCAGTTGGTCATCTCTACTGATTTCAGTTTCATAGATCTTTGCCATTTGTCCTTCGCTGTTCTCAGAATTATACCTTCATTTTTATAGTTTGATTACTCGAACTTTCACTCACACTCCAAGCTCCAACTCCTCTAAATCAGCTTGCAGAACAAGACGCTGCACCCAACCTCGTACCGCGGTTGAGCGCGACTCACCTTTCACTACATTCACTCTTAAATCTAAATCCAAAGCTTTCTGGCCGAGTACTCGGTTGGTGTGCTTTACGTTCTGTCAAAAATGATAACACCTAACCTAAACTTAAAGCCCCGACACAAGAATTGTCGTTACCCTAAGATTCGCGGACTGAAGCGAAGGTTGCACAATATTCAGAGAGCTGCAGAGCTTGACCCGATACACTTAACCAACTCTTCCGAGTGTTATTACGATCATGACCATTTAGATTGGCTTGGGGTAGGAGGGTGTAGCGATGTGGCACGATTAAGCACAATGAAATCTCACGCTACTCTATTTAGGCGTTATGCTCAGAAGCTCGAGAAGTTGACCCTAGCTCATCAGCTTTTTATCTCTATAGCAAAGGATGATGCAGGGTGTGATGCTGTTTATATTCATTCACCAAACCCTCATTCTGAATTTCCAATAATATTTGACGATACGTCTTGGGGTACCCCAGACCTCCAATCCATTTTTAGTGATTTCCTTCCAGATTACGCAATAATTGCAGGCGAAGGGTTACATAATTACGTTGTCTATGCAGAAGGTGTAGGTGAACCTCTACGCCCTCAAAACTAGCTCTACAGAACAAGACGCTGCACCCAACCTCGTACCGCGGTTGAGCGCGACTCACCTTTCAATACATTCAAACTTAAATCTTAATCCAAAGCTTTCTGGCCGAGTACTCGGTTGGTGTGCTTTACGTTCTGCTAAATCATGAAAACCCTACTACTAACTTTCACATTACTCTCAGCTTTTGGAGTATCAGCAAAAGAATATGCATACACTCAACCTACGTATGCTGAATTCCAAAAATTAAATGATCTCTTAGAAGCTAATAATCTTAAAGCTGCTGACAAATTAATTAAAAGTAGTTCTGACATTGCAGACGACCGAAAGAACATGATGCTTGCTGATTTATCTACCTCGTCATATGGCGCTACTAGAGTCTTAGATGAAGGTGAATTTATTAAGCTCGAAGGCTCAGCTTGGCTCGTCGCTGAAGGCATCTCAATTAACGGGAAGTTAGATAAAGCATCGATACTCAAGATCCATAAAGCCACAAATCGAATAGTACTCATCTTAGGTCAGTTCACCACTACAGTCATCTCAAAATAGCCTTGCAGAACAAGACGCTGCACCCAACCTCGTACCGCGGTTGAGCGCGACTCACCTTTCACTACATCCAAACCTTAAATCTTAATCTAAAGCTTTCTGGTCGAGTACTCGGTTGGTGTGCTTTACGTTCTGCTAAATTTGAACATTTCCCACTTACGTACTCCTCAGCTTGTTCGACTTCGATCTCCGCGGATGAAATCTCCATTTGGACACTCAAGCACGCCAGTTAGCTAATATCCGGTTTCTAAAGGAAGTTGGTTCACGCTAGATTATTCAGTCCTGACATTTTCCGAAGATCCACTTTGGCTTTTCCATTCAGAGTAATTAGCGGTTTCAGTTTCGATCCTTCACATTCCAGATTCCCTCAGCTTGTGTGCTCTATTCTCCGAAACCATTACCTCCACTCTCTATTCTCTGCTTTTCAACACGGCAGTTTCACTCATATTCATCCTGTTCCTTCTCTAAATCGACTTGCAGAACAAGACGCTGCACCCAATCCCCTCACCGCCGAGACGCGAACCAATTTCACAATTCAAACATTAACCCAAAACCAAAGCGCGCTGAGAGTTCGGTGATTGGTGTGCTTTACGTTAGTCTAAATGAAACTACTACTAGTTCACATCACTATCATACTTCTCGGTGTGATGAGCAGTTACGCAAGTACTCCTATTCCCAGTTCAGCCCTTACGATTGACGAAAATGGAGTGATCACTGGTTTACCTGATAAGTACCAACCAGCTTCATTTGATTTTAGCAGCGCTAAACTATCTATAGCGGATCGTTCACTAACCCTTCCAGCTTCACTAAAGCCACTCTTTATTGATACAGCTTCAGACCTTTTTTCTAGCGCCTCAAACAAACAGAAAAAACTAACTTATGATTATAGTTTTATAGCTGTTCCCTCTCGAGAACTATTCGGCATCACTGTCGAAGCGCAAAACTCAAATGAGTCGATATTCATCATTATCAATCTAAATAACATGTCAGTTACCGAGGCTACATTAAGCACACCTACACTTGGTACATATCCAATCAAAATCACCAGGTAATCCCAAGAGGATCGCCTTGACTAACAAGACGCTGCACCCAACCTCGTACCGCGGTTGAGCGCGACTCTCCTTTCACTACATTCAAACCTTAAATCTTAATCCAAAGCTTTCTGGCCGAGTACTCGGTTGGTGTGCTTTACGTTCTACTAAATTTTTACTTTTAGGCTAAATCACTCATTTTCTGTTACTAAGATCTTTTTTCTACATTCGCGAATTGCGGACACACGTTTTCTGAATGCTCAGATTTCCCTAAGTTCGTCTCAGCACATTGCTTTCTAAATGAGCGATGATTTTTCAGAATCAGGCTCAGCATGTTGCTTTCTGAGTTCGATCTTGTTAGGTTTCTCTCCAGCACGCTGAAACAGAAATCCTCCATCCACACGATCTATCAAAACCCAGAAATCATTTGGTAGAACAAGACGCTGCACCCAATCCCCTCACCGCCGAGACGCGAACCATTTTCAAAATTCAAACATTAACCCAAAACCAAAGCGCGCTGAGAGTTCGGTGATTGGTGTGCTTTACGTTAGGCTAAATAGACATGCTCTCCATTGATACCAAAATTCAAATGTCAGCTATGAGATCATTGCTCGGTAATGTTACCCCAACACTTAGATCTGCATCTATTGAGGTATCCGAGACTACAATATTTTGGCGATGTATTTATGACAATACAGCTACTAAAGACGACCTTGAACTCGCTCAAATAGCAGGAACCGAGATTATTGCGGATTTCCCATCTCCTTGGGATATTGATGAAGATATCAGAATTAAACCATTTCCTGACTCTCTGGATAATCTCAAACACATGATTTACCTTAGACTTGAACCTAAAACTCCTCTAAATCAACTTGCCTAACAAGACGCTGCACCCAACCTCAGACCGCGTTTACGCTTTTCAAAATCTTCACTACTCTCAAACTCTAAACTCACAAACAAAGCTTTCTGGTCGAGTCTTCGGTTGGTGTGCTTTACGTTCTGCTAAATTTGAACATTTCCCACTTACGCACTCCTCAGCTTGTTCGGCTTCGATCTCAG
>NZ_JBPOGE010000033.1:0-3840 GCF_051252225.1 Rubritalea sp. | reverse complement strand
ACTATTAACCAAAGATCTTCAGATTCACGCTAACGTAAAGCACACCAATCACTGAACTCTCAGCGCGCTTTGTTTTTGGGTTAATGTTTGGAGATTGATAATGGGACGACTCTCGACGGTGAAGGGATTGGGTGCAGCGTCTTGTTATCCAAGTTTGTTTTTGAGGTGGTAGTGCCTAGCGTGGAACCATTCAGCAGGCTTATTTTCATCTAAGTAAAGCTGTCTGTAGGGTTCGTTAGAAGAAGTTAAAACAAAATCAGAGCCTTTCTGTTTGTAATCCCAACCTAGTTCTACTGCTTCGGCAATGTAACCTTCTATATCTATGCGCACTATGGTTTCAAAGAATTTATGATCTTCACTACATAGAGGCGGTTTTACTGCGTAGTCATGTTGCATCACACCAGTTACGATTAGTTTACTAGCGTTGTGATTTTCACTTTGGATTGTGATGTTAAGTTCGTAAATTCCGTTTGATACTGGCTTCGAAGAAATCTTATAACGAAAGTTAGTGTCTTCAAATGATGCGTTGCGTGCTTTTGCCTTCGAGATCATGGATTTAGGATAACGTAAAGCACACCAACCGAGTACTCAGCCAGAAAGCTTTGGATTAAGATTTAAGTGTGAATGTAGTGAAAGGAGAGTCGCGCTCAAACGCGGTACGAGGTTGGGTGCAGCGTCTTGTTCTGCAAGTCGATCTAGTAAAGGTACAGGATGAATATGAGTGAAAACTTCGTGTTGAAAAGCAGAGAATAGAGAGCAGTGGATTTTCGGAGAATAGAGCACACAAGCCGAGAGAATCTGGAATGTGAAGGATTGAAACTGAAACCGGTAATTACTCTGAATGGAAAAGCCAAAGTGGATCTTCGGAAAATGTCAGGAATGAATAATCCTCCGTGAATCAACTTCCTTTAGAAATCGGAACTTAGCTAACTGGCGTGCTTGAATGTCCAAATGGAGAATTTCTATGCTGAGATCGAAGTCGAACAAGCTGAGGAGTGCGTAAGTGGGAAATGTTCAAATTTAGCAGAACGTAAAGCACACCAACCGAAGACTCGGCCAGAAAGCTTTGTTTGTGAGTTTAGAGTTTGAGTGTAGTGAAGATTTTGAAAAACGTAAACGCGGTCTGAGGTTGGGTGCAGCGTCTTGTTCTGCAAGGCAATTTGAAACCTTAAAACTCAGAATCTCATCTTAGGTTTATTATCGGAATATGGATCGGACATATCTGCGCCTAGAGCCATTCGCCAGCCAATACGAATGATTACTAGACCAATTATAAAGCAGGCAACGGAACCTAAGCCAAACTTCCAGAGAAGCGATGAGTCTGTTTCTGGCATGTTTGAGATCGCTTTATAAAATCCATAGCCGAAAATCAGTGAGAAAATAATTGGAATAAAGCCAAAGAGAGAAAAAACACAGCCTGCAGGTGATGCTTTTGTAGGTTTTATGGTGTAGGACATGTTCAATTTAGCAGAACGTAAAGCACACCAATCACTGAACTCTCAGCGCGCTTTGGGTTTGGGTTAATGTTTGGAGATTGGAAATGGCTCGACTCTCGGCGGTGAAGGGATTGGGTGCAGCGTCTTGTTAGCGAAGTCGATGCGTTAGATGTGCTGGTCGCGTACACCTAATCTGGATGAGACAAACTAAGGGAAATCAGGTAATTTTGGAAAGACTAATCTGGATTCGTACTTGGGTTTAAGAATGTACTGAAATGATCTTACCAAGTTCGTCCTGTTTGAAGATGGGGTGGTGAGTCACCGTAATGGAAAAGACTGTAAATCAGATAGAACTATTATCCAAAGATCTTCAGATTTACGCTAACGTAAAGCACACCAACCGAGTACTCGACCAGAAAGCTTTGGATTAAGATTTAAGTGTGAATGTAGTGAAAGGTGAGTCGCGCTCAAACGCGGTACGAGGTTGGGTGCAGCGTCTTGTTAGCTAAGGCTATTTTGGGAGTTCGGATAGCATCTTCTGAAGCTTCTCATTATGCGGTGCGTACTCTTCAACATAATCTGAGACTGTCTCATCTTCAGAATCAAAATCATCTTTAGACATGTAGTACCTTCGGATTTGTTCAACTGCTATGTCCTCAACTTCTTGAATGTCGTTTTTATCTAAAGCCCTTAAAGTACTTAAACCTGCTGAGGCTAACATTGTGTATTCGTATTCCCATCCGTCAGCCATTCGCTGAGCTGTTTCGTCAGTTATGGAGCTAAACTCCTCTTCCGAGATTCCTAAATCTTGAAGGTCACGCCATATTTCCATTCCTGGTGTATGCCAAAAACCAACATACTTACCGATCATGAAAGAGGCGGTCAATGCTGCTATGGCGGGGAAGACTTTGAGAAAACGTTTCATATTTAAGCTAACGTAAAGCACACCAACCGAAGACTCGGCCAGAAAGCTTTGTTTGTGAGTTTATAGTATGAGTGTAGTGAAGATTTTGAAAAACGTAAACGCGGTCTGAGGTTGGGTGCAGCGTCTTGTTCTGCAAGTCGATCTAGTGAAGGAACAGGGTGAATATGAGTGAAAACGTCGTGTTGAAAAGCAGAGAATAGAGAGCTGTGGATTTGCTACGGAGAATTGAGCACACAAGCTGAGAATCTATAATCTGAAGGATCGAAATTGAAATTGGTGATTACAGTGAATGGAAAAGCCAAAGTGGGTCTTCTGAAAATGTCAGGACTGAATTATCTAGAACGAATCAACTGCATTTAGAAACAGGAACTTAGCTAACTGGCGTGATTGAGTGTCCAAATGGAGATTTTATCCGCTGAGATCGAAGTCGAACAAGCTGAGGAGTGCGTAAGTGGGAAATGTTCAAATTTAGCAGAACGTAAAGCACACCAACCGAGTACTCGACCAGAAAGCTTTGGATTAAGATTTAAGAGTGAATGTAGTGAAAGGTGAGTCGCGCTCAAACGCGGTACGAGGTTGGGTGCAGCGTCTTGTTAGACAAGAGCAGTCTAGCCGCCCAGACCAGACGAATAACCAAAAATCAGGAGTTTTTTAGAAGGCATGTGAATGATGACTGGGACATAACCATCAAAAGGATCGCCGACCTTTCTGAAATAGACCGGGTCTGAACCCGAAGACGAAAACTGAAGTGAATCAAACTCTACGTATGTAGTTTCAGCCCAGTCACCTTCGATGATTGCTTTAATGGTGGAGTCAGTTGAATCGTCATAGAAAAGTTGGAATGCACCATCTCGGTACTGAGATCTGTAGCTGTCTTCAAGTTGGGCTAGATCAACTCCAAAAGCGTCTGACATAAGATGATCTCTGTTAAATCGTGAGCATGAACAGAGAGTGATGAATAATGTACAGATTAGGGTAGATCGTATCATATTTAGTCTAACGTAAAGCACACCAATCACTGAACTCTCAGCGCGCTTTGGTTTTGGGTTGATGTTTGGAGATTGAAAATGGCTTGACTCTCGACGGTGAAGGGATTGGGTGCAGCGTCTTGTTAGCGAAAGCGATGCTTTAGATGTGCTGGTTGCGTGAACCTAATCTGGATGAGACGAATCTAGGAAACGTAGGTGAATGTGAAAAGGGGAATCTGGATCATCTGGAGAGGTTCTCAGAGAAGACGTGGAGTTCAGAAAGCGACATGCTGAGACGAATGATGTGAAAACATAGAATTCAGAAAACGGAGATCTGCGATTCGGAACTACCTGAAATGATGGAATGTGAAATCGAATGCTAAAACCTAACTGCCAAAATTTACGCTAACGTAAAGCACACCAACCGAAGACAGGGCCAGACAGCTTTGTTTGTGAGTTTAGAGTTTGAGTGTAGTGAAGATTTTGAAAAGTGTAAACGCGGTCTGAGGTT
>NZ_JBPOGE010000032.1:0-4304 GCF_051252225.1 Rubritalea sp. | reverse complement strand
TAAGATTTAAGAGTGAATGTAGTGAAAGGTGAGTCGCGCTCAACCGCGGTACGAGGTTGGGTGCAGCGTCTTGTTCTGCAAGGCAATTTATGAGCGGCTTTTGGAATGCTTGATTGAACTGCAGTAGTTGTAGATCTTAGCTAAGCTTATCCATACCAAATAAATTATGGATAGGGTCAAAAAACTTAGTATGAGCGTAGGGATAAACCATGATCCACCAATAAGTAGCAGATAACTCCAGTCGACTTTTCCTTCATAATGGATCTCACCTTGTGGATTGTGTTCCCAAGCGCTCGACATTACCCATATACTCATGATTAGGCCGAGCATGGATGAGGTTAGTGTGATGATTTTCCAGGAGGACATGTAGATTTAGCAGAACGTAAAGCACACCAATCACTGAACTTTCAGCGCGCTTCGTTTTTGGGTTAATGTTTGGAGATTAGTAATGGCTCGACTCTCGACGGTGAAGGGATTGGGTGCAGCGTCTTGTTAGGCAAGTTAGTTTAGGAGTAGTTCAAGATGGTATTCCTCAGTCACTTGATCGCTGATAATTTTTAAGAACTTATCTTTGTCGAATTCTGAAATTACAATCGTATGTCTCTGGTCACCTCCCAAATTAAAGCACCAGACGTCATTATTTTGTAGAAGTTCGATGAACTTGTCGGAATTAGGTCCAGATACCACACAGGCGTGAACTTGTGTTGCTGATCTTCGCATCTCGTATAGCTGTTCTTCTGAGAAACCTTCAGATGTAGATTTATCAGACTTTGGTTCTCCAGATTTACTACAGGAGAAGCTAATGGTGCTGATTATGATGATACAAATGAGAAATGTGTGATGCTTCATAATTTAGCCTAACGTAAAGCACACCAATCACCGAACTCTCAGCGTGCTTTGTTTTTGGGTTAATGTTTGAATTTGGAAAATGGTTCGCGTCTCGACGGTGAGGGGATTGGGTGCAGCGTCTTGTTCTCTAGATTAATTATATTTGTTCTGATTAGGCGCACTAGTACCCATAGAGGGAGGATGGTCGCAAACAGAGCTATGTAGAAGGATAGTATTGTTGAGAATGAATAGTCTGGAAACCTGTCTAGTGCGAGCAATGCTGCACGTGTGTGTGGTACTGTAAGTTCCATACAGAAACGACCCAAGACAGCGATTAGTAGAATATGAATAGCTTTGCGTTTCCCTTCGAGTGCTAGATTGAACGCCCATATGTAGAGAGGGTATACAATACAGCACAGCAGTAGGTAATAAGCTGGTACATCACGAATGATTATGACCGCCCATTTACCTGGGCGAACGGATGATGTTATTAAGAATAGTACAGAAGTGACGCATAGGATTCTTAGTAACAATGGATGTACTGATGGCTTTGCCATTTTTAGAGAACGTAAAGCACACCAACCGAGTACTCGACCAGAAAGCTTTGGGTTTAGAATTAAGTGTGAATGTAGTGGAAGGTCAGTCGCGCTCAACCGCGGTACGAGGTTGGGTGCAGCGTCTTGTTAGCGAAGTCGATGCGTTAGATGTGCTGGTCGCGTACACCTAATCTGGATGAGACAAACTAAAGGGAACCAGGTGAT
Source organism: Rubritalea sp. (assembly GCF_051252225.1). GTDB lineage: Bacteria > Verrucomicrobiota > Verrucomicrobiia > Verrucomicrobiales > Akkermansiaceae > Rubritalea. The sequence continues at coordinate 2,715 of NZ_JBPOGE010000032.1, read as the reverse complement.
TCTGGAAAGACTAATCTGGATTCGTACTTGGGTTTAGGAATGTACTAAAATGATCTTACCAAGTTCGTCCTGTTTGAAGATGGGGTGATGTGTCACCTGAATAGAAGCGATACGTCAACTGAACGATCTACTTCCTAAAATCTTCAAATTCACGCTAACGTAAAGCACACCAACCGAAGACCCGACCAGAAAGCTTTGTTTGTGAGTTTAGAGTTTGAGTGTAGTGAAGATTTTGAAAATCGTAAACGCGGTCTGAGGTTGGGTGCAGCGTCTTGTTAGGCAAGTCAGTTTTGAATGCATCTATTTTGAGCTGAAGTACATGGCTTGACTATAGGTCTTATCAACGCGCTTTTTATCTAATTCAGGGAATTCGTCAGATAGTTTCAGTAGAGCATTATTTTGAGTTAGCTTCTTATCACGGACGAGTTCAGCTAGATCGTAAGCATAATGTTCAACTTGGTTACACCAAGCTTCAATCATATTAGAATCGGTCATGGAAATATCTGGGTGAACTTCTTGAAGACGTTCGTGAAAACTCATGGATCTGCGAGAGCCAAATTCTTGGAATATTGCTAATGCCTTGTTTCGATCTTTATCTGAGAAGTGCATGTAATTTTAGCCTAACGTAAAGCACACCAATCACCGAACTCTCAGCGCGCTTTGGTTTTAAGTTAATGTTTGAATTTGGGAAATTGGTTCGCGTCTCGACGGTGAGGGGATTGGGTGCAGCGTCTTGTTCTGCAAGACTATTTGGGGTGTTCGGATAAAGCGACTTCTATTGAGTTTGAATCTCTACTTTCAATGGTTGTAATTGAGATTCTACCTATTCTAGTACTATTGCTATAGGAAATATGTATAGAGTTTGATGTGTATATAGGTCCATCAGAGTGTGACCCAGGAATACATTCAACTATATAGTCATCACGTTTCCTTATGTTAGAGGCTAAGGAGTCAACTAGCTCATCGGCTATAGGATCAAGGTCTTTTGCGCCTTTATTACTATTAAATATCCATTTCATAGAGATGTTGCCATCTTCCTCAGTTTTATGCTTAGGATTCGAAGGTTTGTATTTTTGTCCATGTTGCTGAGTAATACGCATGACCTCATCTGTCGGGTCAAATGATGCTACGACACTTGTTGGATTACGATCAGTGCAGCTGATTAGTATTAATGCAAGGACTACCGGAATGTATAGTAATGGCTTCAAATTTAGCAGAACGTAAAGCACACCAACCGAGTACTCGGCCAGAAAGCTTTGGATTAAGATTTAAGTGTGAATGTAGTGAAAGGTAAGTCGCGCTCAACCGCGGCACGAGGTTGGGTGCAGCGTCTTGTTCGGTCAGCATATTTTGAACTAGTTTGCTTTATATTCAAAAATGCTTAGCGTGAAAATTTCTACTGGATGAAAGAAGGAATTGTTTATTTGTGGGCTAATTATGCTCAACTGTAGATTCTACATTAGGTTCATTCGATAAGTCTGGCTGACCAAATTTTCGATTAATGGTGATTCCTGTGCCTGTCTGTATTTGAATTGAATCAGGATCAGATGAAGTAATGCTCCATCCTCTAGATAACTTAATATTGATGTGTTTCTCTATACCGTGTGTTTTTACATTTTTGTCTGCAGTTATTTCGCTATATTGGATTTTTCCGTTAATCTCTTGAACTTGGATTGACCTATAATCATCTATTGAATAACGACCTAGATCCGTAGCTAGTGCTGGCGATTTTGGAATAGGCTTAATAACGCCTTCAGTATCCCAATATGCTACACAAAGAACTGCGAAAATTATAGTAGGTATAATATAACGTTTTTTCATTTTTACCGAACGTAAAGCACACCAACCGAGTACTCGGCCAGAAAGCTTTAGATTAAGGTTTAAGTGTGAATGTAGTGAAAGGTGAGTCGCGCTCAACCGCGGTACGAGGTTGGGTGCAGCGTCTTGTTCTCCAAAGTTAATTTTGTAGTTTCAGAGTTCGATTGTTGAATCTAGTTCCATACCAATTCCTCATCTGAAGGTATAAAGAATGATCTGGAGTAATTGCATCGGAATATATCATCGGAGGATTAGGGTCACGGAGTAGTTGTGGAAGCTCTGAGAAATGGTCATCAGTAAATTTAGCTCTTCTAAGTGCTGCGTATGATTCTGACATAGGTTGTTTATCTTCGAGTCCAATAGGTAAAAGAAGCCCTCCGTGACCATAAACTAAGTATTTGTGTTCAGACTGTAGTAGCTGAATAGCGTCTTGATCTGGATCTCTCTGTGATAGACCAATGGCTAATCCCTTGTATGTACTATCTGTCATTCCTGAAAGATCAGGCTTGGAAATAGTACATGACGTCGCGATGGCAAAGAGTGGGAATATTAGAAACCGGCGTGTCATTTTAGGAGAACGTAAAGCACACCAATCACTGAACTCTCAGCGCGCTTTGGTTTTTGGTTAATGTTTGAATTGTGAAAATGGTTCGACTCTCGGCGGTGAAGGGATTGGGTGCAGCGTCTTGTTAGCGAAAGCGATGATTTAGATGTGCTGGTCGCGTATACCTAATCTGGATGAGACGAACCTAGGAAGCGTAGATGAATGTGAAAAGAGTAATCTGGATCATCTGGAGAAGTTCTCAGAGAAGACGTGGAGTTCAGAAAGCGACATGCTGAGACGAATGATGTGAAAACATAGAATTCAGAAAACGGAGATCTGCGATTCGGAACTAC
>NZ_JBPOGE010000031.1:0-6271 GCF_051252225.1 Rubritalea sp. | reverse complement strand
AGGCGTGACGAAGGAGCGGTGCGAGCACCGTAACTGAGGAATAACGCAGATTCAACAGGATAGCGCCCAGCCTTCACCTCTTCCGCAACGCGCTATTCCCCAAGCTTCATTAAAATCACATTTGTCTCTTTTGGAACTCAGTTTGGTATAACAACTGTATTAAGGGCTCCTCCGGCAACTGGCGTTATTGGTGCTGGAGAGGATTTTAAGCGAGGTAAGGCGTAATGAATGAGCGGATTTATATCCGTGAATGAAGAGCAACGACTCATTGCGCAGAAAGACTTGTCAGCCCGAAGGGTGCATCTCATTTTAAAATGAGCTAGGCTCACAAATGATGAAAATAAATAACCTGCGCACCAGAACGGGAGTTACCGGAGGGGCCCTAAAGTCAAAACCGGAACGATCTACATATCGAGGAGCCAAATACCCATTACGCTATTATCCAGAAAATTTCCTTCACAGGTCTCCATCAATAGAGCACTTTGATCCGCAGTATGCGCCTACTTTGTATCTCCATTCTTACGCTCTGCCTGAGTTCTTTTCTCTTCGCAAAAGGCAAGAAGCAACCACCAGTCACAATCACATTCCACACAGAGGCGACCGACCTAGAATCGAAGAAACTCACATTTGAAGTCGACACCCCTAAGGGCAAACGATTCATGAGTAAGTCACCCTTCATCATGACCAGTGACATCGTCGGCTATAATACTTTTCCATCACCGCACAACCCAGAGTTTTTTGGCTGCTCGTTTCAGCTCAACCGTGCTGGAGCTAGTCGATTGAAAATGACTTCGGGCCAATACGCAGGGAAATGGATCATGTGCACTATCAATGGCCAAGTAATCGACATGCTCTATATCGACCGCCAAATAGATGGCCGAGTCCTAACGGTCTGGCGCGGGATAGACCCTGCCATGGCTGAGCTCATTGACAACGTAGTTCCACGGATTGGCGAAACACCAGAAGCTTGGAAAGTGCGTAAGAAGGCTGAGGCAAAAGCTAAGAAATAGATTCTAGCATGAAGCTCATCCCATTTCTCAGCTCTATTCTTGTCAGCTATTCACTCCAAGCTGCAAGCCCACTCGCTCTCAAACTCCCTACAGAGAACGAATACATCTTCAGCAAGACTCCCGAAAAGTTTTACATGTACACCTATCGGAATTTCGAAGGTGCCGACTCTCACCCGTGGACAGCCGGAAAATACGGTTATGTAAGAACTCTACGCCGAACAGACGAAGGAGTCATTGCCACTAAATTTCACGAAGGCATCGACATCCGCCCCATCAAGCGCGACCGCTACAACCGTCCGCTAGACATTGTAAATTCCATTGCAGAGGGAACTGTCGTCTATGTCAATGCACACAGCGGAAACTCCAATTACGGAAACTACGTAGTCGTAGCACACGATTGGGGCAGCGGCACATTCTACAGCCTCTATGCCCACCTCGCATCAGTGTCCGCTAAAGTAGGGCAAAAGCTTTCAGCGGGCTCACCTCTTGGAATAATGGGCTATACGGGTGCTGGTATAAACCGTGAAAGATCTCACCTTCATCTAGAACTCGGAGTCATGGCCAACCAAGACTTTTCAAAATGGCATGGAGCGTACTTCAGCTCCCCTAACAACCACGGGAACTACAATGGGCTCAATATGAATGGGCTAAATATTGCCGAGCTCTTCATTCGCCAGCAGAACAACCCGAACCTCACAATCACTCAATTCATTGAAAAGGTTCCTACCTACTTCAAAGTGACCATCCCTCGTCACCGCGAGCTCGATCTAGCAAAACGCTACCCCTGGATTCGCAAAGGCAACCATGAACTCATGACCCCCGCTTGGGAGATTAGCTTCGCTAGTTCAGGCTTCCCACTCGCAATCACCCCTAGCAATCGCGCAGTCGTCAAACCCACAGTGACCTACGTCACACCGACTAAGTCCGACCATAAATACCATACCAAAGGCATTATTAGCGGCACAGGCAAACAAGCCACCCTCACCAGCCTAGGCCAACGCGTTATGTCTCTCATGACCTCTAGCTTCCTCGATTAGGCCCTTTCACCGTTTTAGCAAATACGCTCCCTACTGAACTATATTCCAGCCGCACACTTCGCACTTGAGCCATACTCAGAAATAACCCATAGCTAACGAGCTGGATGGGCAAAAAAAACGTGAGGAAAGTCTATTCGACCCTCCTCACGCTTAAAATTGATAAGCTATTCAGCTTACTTGCGACGACGCAAGATCAATGCAAGGCCACCAAGACCAAGAAGCGCTGTGCTTGATGGTTCTGGAACTGCTGCTGTTGTATAAGAAACTTCAAGACCATTGACATTCCAACGGTTGTTAGATTGACCACTGTCAACAGCGAGGGTGAGACTATCACCAGAACCTGAGCCAAAACCAGTGAGTGCAAATGTACCAGTACCAATATTGCCACTATTCAAATTCTGATTAGTTGTGCTACCACCAAAGGTGACATTGGCTCCATCATTATTATTACCACCTGCCCCTATTGAAAAGGAAGAGAAAGTGAGGTCAGAAAAATCCGCAATCGTGAAACCACTACCATTTGCTTGGAAGTTAGTGAATGTAAGATTCGAGAAGGTGATTGCTTCACCGTCGTTACCCTCAAGGGTGTTGTAGTGAGCTGAGATATCCGTGTCAGAACCAACACCATATGCAGCACCTGTTGAACCTACAAATGGATTAGCTCCATTTGCAACTGAACTAAGAGTGTAGGAGACATCAAATGTTGCACCGAGAAAAGATGCTGAAGTAGATACTACTGTACCATCTGCGTTTTGGGCAGCAGCAGCAAAGTCTAGTTGGAGAGTCGCTGCTTGCGCTGCGCCTGCTAAGATCAAACCTGCACTGAGTGTGTAGAGAGTTTTTTTCATGTTATTTTTGCTTTTATGTTTAAGACAATGAACTTTTCGGAGGGAAATTGTGTTCGCCCTAAATTCACCTTCTAGTTTATTACACATATAAACAAACTTTGCCTATCGCACGAATGTGCGATGCAGTGAAAGCGGCACGAAAACGAATCTGCTTTTATTCATCTCGCGCTCCGACTAATTTCTGTCAACGGATCCGTCCGTATAACCCATACAGAAGTAAGACAACGTGTTCCGACGCTCCATCATTTACCTGCTTTTCCTGCTAGCCTCCCTCTTTCAGACAGTTATAGCCACACCTAAGGCCTCCAGCAGCGAACCCTCTGTTTCTGAACTCGAGCAATGCTTGGAATCGATCGATGCTGAAATCAAGCAATTAGCCAGCTACAGCCTACGCAGTGGCTCCGGCACAGTGGGTTATCAATCCCTTGCCCACAAGACACCCCATCACAATGAGAGAATCCGCATTGATCTAGGAGCCGAATACCCCATTGATCAAGTTGTCCTAGTACCCACAATAAGGCGTGACCCAAACACCGGCCTACAAGCCGATGGATTTCCCTTAGCCTTCCGTATTCTCGCCGGCACGGCAGGCAGCTCCACCGTCGTTGCTAGTTTTACAGAACAAGACAACTTACTACCGCGCATCGCCCCCTTAGTGATATCTATCCCACCGATTGGAGCCACCTGGATAGCACTAGAAGCAAGCTGCCTCTCTACACGTGGCTGGGACCAATTCTACGTCCTCCAGCTCTCTGAAATAATGGTCTTCAGCGGCTTTGAAAATGTCGCTTTGAATAAGCCAGTCACAGCTAAATCAAGAACGCGTAACCAAAACGCCCGCGCCCCTCAGTTCCTTGTAGACGGCTTTGTGCCCTACCTCATGGATTCTTCCATTAATACGAAAAGCAAACCCGTCACTTTCCACACCAATGACCAAACTCAAAACCTGTTCTTGACTATTGATTTGGAGAAAACGCAACAAATCAGTCAGATCAATCTACACATGACTGATCTTAATCACACAATACCAGAGGCGACGCTCAGTGACCACGCAGTCCCACGCAGGATACGTGCAATAGCCTCCAATCAACCAGATTTTAAAGAGCAAACCGTCCTTTTCGAGTCTCGCCAAAACTCCATCTACGATATCGGCCCCATCCTAATGCGCTGCTTTCCCGAAATAGCATGCCGCTACGTGCAGATTCAGATCCTAGAATTTCAACCAAATATTCACAATCCAGGTCATGACTTCTCAGCTGGATTCGCTGAGATCGAAATCCTATCAAAAGGACAAAACGTCGCGCTCAATAAACCAATCACTGACCCAGATAAACTTAAACAGCCTAAGAGACTCAAAAGACTGACGGATGGATCTAACTACCTAGGTGAAATCTTGACCTCCCGCGACTGGATGACTCAGCTTGCGAAGCGGCACGACCTCCAAACTGAACGTCCACTAATAGCAGCAAGACTCAACGAACTCTACACTCTCCAGAAAAATAAACTCCGACGCATGTACTGGATCGCTATCCTCCTCGCGTTCAGTATTGCTTTAACGATCATTCTCGTGCGCATCATTCACCGCAAAAAATTAGATAATATGCGCACCCGCTTTGCTGCCGACCTACATGACGAACTCGGAGCAAATCTCCACGCCATTGGACTACTGGGAGATCTAGCCAAAGAAGCAGTCCATTCCCCTGATGATTTAATCGATACCGTCAACGAAATCCGCGCCCTCACCGAGCGCACAGGTAAGGCTGCTCGCTACTGCGCAGATATTTATGAAGCTCAGCTCTGCGACAATCTAAAAATAGATATGCAGCGAACCGCTCAGCGTATTCTTGCTGATATAGAATACGACCTCACCATTGAAGGTGATGTTCTACTACAGCAGCTTAAACCACGCACCCGAGCCGACCTCTTTCTATTCTATAAAGAAAGCTTAGTAAATGTCAGCCGACATTCAGACGCCAACCATTGCACCATTCGGTGCGTTGCCACAGAAAAAGAAGTACTCCTAAGTATCTGTGATAATGGGATAGGCATGCATGGAACAGCTAAGGATAGAATACCCAACTCACTCCAGCGGCGCGCTCGACTCCTTAAAGCTAAAATAAGTCTCGAAAGCCCATCTCAAGGGGGAACTAAAATCACCCTACTATTGTACCGCAAGCTAAGCCTTGCTAAGCTAAAAAACCGCTAGGCTGCAACCCTACAGTTATCGACCTTTCTTCCCCCATAAAATAATTACGCTATGAAAACCCCGATCACTATCATGCTCGTTGAGGATAACCCGGAATACCGGAAAGTTCTTAAAGTTGCTATAGATCGAAGCCAAAACATGGAGCTCATCGGCACAGTAGGCACTGCAGAACGCGCCATTCTCAAGCTTGAACCATCGGCAGATCAGCTAGCGCCTGACGTCATCCTACTCGATCTCTCATTACCTGGCATGTCTGGCTTAGAGGCCATTCCTAAGCTCAAGGAGAACGCCCCTAACTCGAAGATTATTATTATCACCCAATCAGATAGCGAAACTGACGTCCTTCATGCGATCACTCTTGGCATCTCCGGCTATCTATTTAAATCCTCTACAATCCTGCAGATTAAGGAGGGAATCGAAATAGTGATGAATGGCGGAGCGTCGCTTGATCCTGCTGCAGCAAAATTCATACTAAACACTCTCCAGAAAAAAAACAAAATTGAGCTAACGGACATTCCTCTGACAGAACGTGAGCATGAAATCCTAGGACTCCTTAGCGAAGGGTTTTCAAAAAAGGAAATTGGCACCAAGCTCGACATCAGCTTTTTCACCGTCTCCACTCACATTCGTCACATCTACCAAAAGCTCAATGTCCCCAATGCTCCCGCAGCAGTAGCCACAGCACTCCGTAAAGGCTGGCTCTAGTAACTTGTTGTTAAATAGTGTCGTCAGCAACACAGTACTTTTCTAGAAATCCAGCAGTTATACCATTTGAGCAGTTAGATTGGTGTCATGGTGCTGGAGATCATGGATTCTGACAAGGCGCGAGGAGGGAGGCTAGCAAGCTGGCTAACCGACGAGTAACGACCATAGAATCAATGACATCTCGCACTCAACTCAATTTCAGCTCAGTTGACAAATCTCAATAAAAATCAACTCACCATTACTCCAAGATAACCGGGAGAATGGTATTAGTGGTCTCTATACCGCAGTTGCCTCGCGGGCTTCTCGCTTTAGGAGTGCGGCAAAACCCTACGACCAATCTTACTATCAACGTGTGAAGCCTGACTATAAAAAATCCTGTAGGGATCTGCGAACCTAGCCCAATGGTTGAGCCGAAGGCGATGCCTTGGGATCAGATTCTGTAGTACTCAACAACGCTGTAAGCAT
>NZ_JBPOGE010000030.1:0-7219 GCF_051252225.1 Rubritalea sp. | reverse complement strand
TCATCAAAAAGATTACACACACATTACAATTTAATGGAAAACCATGCCCCCTAAATACACAAACCATGAATAATAACGGTTTTCACCCCTCATAATAAAAAGAGAATGTGCAACTTTCCGCGTATTCGGTACTTTTACTCAAACAGGATGACCAAGAATCGAACAATAGCCCTCAGTTCATTAAGCGTACTCGTAATCGGTTGCATGCTCTATGTGATATCGTCGGCATTAAGACCACAGAGCAATGACTCCACTCATATATACGATCACACACCGAGTGAGAATAATGGTGGCGTATATAATCCACCTTCCAGTAGTAAGCACACGCTGCAATCTAGACATAAGGAACAAGGGAGCAACGAACACGAGGATACAAGCTCTCAGAACCAGCGCACCGAGAAAGAAGCCCTACTACGCTTTAGCGATCCCGAGTCATATAGATCATTCCTCGCTCAAGCATCCAATAATGGGTTGCGTCTACTAGGAAGCTCTGACCAATTACTCACAGCGCGTGTTGCCTTTAATAACCTTTCCCAACTCGAAGGTATCGAAGGTGCTGAAGCTTCACCAAACTTCCCAGTATTCACCCCCAGCCCACCCAATGTAAGCGCGCAAGACGGAGCCATAGGTTTTGGTAACAACGCGCTCGCTGCAATCGGTATCACTGAAGACAATTCGAACTGGGGTGAGGGCGTGCTTGTTGCAGTCATCGACTCTGGAGTAAACAACCACCTCTCCCTCCAAGAAGGTCTTAGTCAAATCGCACTCACTGAACTCACTGATGAATCCTCACAGCTCGGACATGGAACAGCGGTCGCGTCTATAATAGCAGGTAAACATCCACTCACGCCAGGCGTCGCCCCTGCCGCCGACATTCTCTCCATCCGTGTAACTGATGAGTTTGGTTCTTCCGACTCCTTCACTCTAGCCCAAGGCATCCTCCAAGCCGCAGATGCTGGGGCTCAAATCATCAATATTTCAATGGGCTCAGAAGGAAACAGCTCAGTAGTAGCAGACGCCGTTCGCTACGCCCAAGAGCTTGGAGCCGTAATTGTTGCCTCCTCAGGAAATGAAGGACTCTCTCAAGCGGCTTACCCCGCAGCATACGATGGAGTCATCTCAGTAGGTGCTATCGAAGGAAGTGGAGAACACGTCGATTTCTCTAATAGCAGTACGAATCTCCAACTCACAGCTCCTGGCTACCAAGTAAACGCAGCCTGGGGCGAGGACTTACTTACCTCCTTTTCTGGCACATCGGCGAGCGCCCCTTTTGTCAGCGGCGCAATCGCTGCGACACTCTCCAATAATCCAGGATACACAACACAACAGGCTACCGACCTATTATTAAGCTATAGTAATGAAGCTGGGGTCGAAGGCTCTGACCCTTATTACGGACTCGGCACACTCGACATAGGCCGTGTCATAGAACGAAACACATCAAATATTTATGACATTGCTGTAACTAGCCAGCTTTTGAGCATCAATGATGCAGGTCAAAACGAACTTACCGTCATTTTCCAAAACCAAGGGACTGCCACGCTTTTCAATTCACCCGCAAAAATCATCACGCCGGCTGGCTCAACCCAACTGAGTATAAACAGCCTAGCCCCTGGACAAACCTACAGCACGACCATCCCCGTCCCAACCCTCTCTATAGGAGAAACTCTCAGCGTATATTCGTCAGTGAGCACCTCAAACACCGATGTTGACTTACAAAACAACAGCAAAGAAAATCACTACCAAACTAACAGTGAGTAAGTTAAACATCTATCTCCATAGTACATAATCCACTCTTGCCCGCTAGACTCATAGCATCTAGCTTCTTGCCATCAATCGCATCATGACTGAAGACATTATCAAAAGCGCACTTGCTAAGGTTAAGTACCCTGGATTCTCCCGCGACATTGTCGCCTTTGGACTTATCAAAGAAATTTCAATCAACGGGGCTGACGTTGAAGTAACCATCGGGGTACAAACAAAAGACCCGCAAGTCCCTGAAGCCATTTTTAAAGACTGCCAAGAGGAGTTAAATAAAATCGAAGGCATTGGAACTACTCGTGTAAATGTGGATGTAAAAAATCCTGACGCTCAGCAGTCAGGTGATGACCAGCCTAACACCAAGGGAAAAACTTCTATCCCAGGAGTTAAGAACATCATTGCTATCGCATCCGGCAAAGGCGGCGTTGGTAAATCCACAGTCTCTAGTAACCTCGCTATCGCTCTTTCTAAAACAGGAGCCAAGGTTGGACTCTGTGACTGTGATCTTTACGGACCTTCGACAGCGCAGATGTTTGGTACAAAGCAGCAACCATACGCAAACGAGCGCGACGAGATCATCCCTATCGAAGCACACGGCATCAAACTCATGTCTATGGGCTTCTTGTTAGACGACAACTCACCCGTCATCGTTCGTGGCCCACTCGCGACTCGTTACACCCAACAATTTCTCCGTCAGGTAGAATGGGGAGAGCTCGATTACCTGATTCTCGACCTACCTCCTGGTACCGGCGACATTCAGCTCACCATCGTTCAAACTGTTGCTCTCAGCGGAGCGGTTATCGTAACCACGCCACAAGAAGTAGCACTGATCGATGCGCGTAAGGCTGTATCCATGTTCGCCAAGGTCAATGTCGACATTCTAGGTGTCGTCGAAAACATGGCTTGGTTTGAATGCGAACACGGCACTAAATACCATATCTTCGGTGATGGTGGTGGAGTCAGAGAAGCTGAACGCCTCAAAGTCCCATTACTCGGACAAATCCCAATCGACGTCACTACGCGCCAATGTTCAGATGATGGCACACCGGTTGCGACACTCCCTGAGACAGAATCCACAATCAGTGCCGCTTTCAAGGACACAGCTGAAAAGGTCATGGCGCGCGTGCATCGATAAAGCGATTGCACCAAGCTTAGCGTCAGAATAAAAATCCAAGCCAACGTGACGAAAGCAACGACAGAAGACGAATCCTCGATCGAGGAAATCATGCGGAAGGTTCACCGCCTTGAAGTCAAGGCGAGGAGGCTTTCGCGTGAATCATTCTCAGGTGAATACCACGCGTCCTTCAAAGGACAAGGTCTCGATTTCGAGGACTTTAGAGAATACCAGCATGGCGATGAAATTCGCTTCATCGACTGGAATGTCACTGCGCGCATGAATGCTCCTTTCATTCGCACCTTCAGAGAAGAGCGCGAACTAAGCGTACTCATCGCCGTCGACATCTCAGGTTCTTTTGACTATGGTAGTAAACATTTTTCTAAACGCGAAATTGCTGCGGAGATCGCTGCAGTCTTGGCCTTTTCGGCACGCCATAACGGAGACAAAGTAGGCCTCTTACTCTTCGCAGAAGAACCAATACTCTACCTTCCTCCGGCAAAAGGCAACAAGCACACATTGCGCATGATTCGCGAGATTCTAGCAACCACACCAGAGAAAAAACAAACCAATCTCTCTGGTGCTTGCGACTTCATTAACCGGACACTCAAGCGCAAGTCACTCATCTTCTTCCTCTCCGATTTCATCGATAACGAATTCCACAAGAAGCTCGGTGTCCTGAGTCAAAAGCATGAGACCATTGCTCTACGTATTTTTGACCCAGTGGAAGAAAATCTACCAGACGTTGGGAAGATTAACCTAACAGACCCAGAAACTGGCGAGCAAAGCACTGTCAACACGTCTAACCCAAATGTAAGAATGGCCTACGAAAAACTTACTGCGAGAAGGCTCGAGGCGCTGCAAAAAACATTTACGAAGTATAAAATCGATCATGTAGATGCTGCGACAGACGCTGATTACTTGCCACTTCTCCATCAACTCTTTAAAACGCGCTCCAGCAGGCACGCCTAACAGAAAATATGGCAGAATTTCACGATATTATTGAGACATCTGAGACCGTCCCACTTTTTGTGTGGTGGCAATGGGCACTAATAGTTCTTGGCTCACTTGGAGTCCTCTTTTTCCTTGTCTTCATTCTAAAAAAATCGCGTTCAGCTACATCTGAATCAGTTAGTAATCTCGGCCAAGCAATTGAAAAAATCCGACAAATCGATCTCGGGTCAACGGATAGCAATCGCCTAGCTTCTGACCTCTCCGTTATTGTTAGAGAATACCTCCAGCGCCAATTTGGCGATAGCGCACTATTTGAAACCGATGAGGAATTTCACGTGCGGTCTAAAGAACTAGACACTTTACCAGACCAGGCTGCGGACAAACTACGTCAGTACCTGTCCGATCTATCGCAGCACAAATACGCTCCTAACCACAACCACCCAGCTGCACTAGAAGGATATGTAACTAAAGCTGAAGAGTTGATCAAAGGAATAGACTCCACCGTACCTCGACCACTCACCAGCGGATAACCTAACAGAATTTACCATTTCAACTATTTTCCAAGACTATTCTTTTGCTCAGCCATGGTGGTTTTTACTACTATTGCTACTCATTCCGTTGTCTTTACTAAAGAACCGTAAAGGCTCACGGAGTAGTATTATTTTCTCCAGTCTCAGCATGTTGGCCACGCTCGGGACTCGACCTAACAATGTAGCGGGTAAGATTTCATTAGCCTTACTGTCACTTTTCATTATTTTCTCAGCGCTCAGTCTAGCTCGACCACAAAAGAGAAATAGTCACGACGAACGTAAAGCCAGTGGGATCGATATAGTAATAGCTATGGATATTTCCTATTCCATGGAAATTGCTGATTTCAATGTTTCTGGACGCAGAGTTCAACGAGACTTCATGTCGCGCGAGGTAGTTAAGGAATTTATCAAGCATCGTCCAAACGATCGCATAGGTCTTATCCCCTTTGCTGGACAACCCTACCAAGAATCTCCAATCACTCTCGAACATCAGTGGTTGTTAGAAAAAATTGATGATGTCAAACCGAACGAAGAGCTCACTCAAGGCACCGCGATCGGCTCTGCTATTTCAGCTTCAGCTATTCGACTAGATAAGCGCAAAGACACCAAATCTCGTATCATTGTTCTTATCACAGATGGGTCTAACAACTCAGGCAACATTTCTCCCATCCAAGCAGCCGAAGCGGCCAACAAGCTAGGAATTAAAGTTTACACTGTAGCTATTGGCACGTCTGATGGACGACTACAAAGGCAAGTGAACCCTGCTCAAGAATTTGATACAGAGACTCTCGAAAAAATCGCCAAAATCACCAACGCTGAATACTTCAGAGCGAAGACAACAGAACAACTAGTCGAAGCGTTCACGGTAATTGATGAATTAGAAAAAACCGAACGAACCAAGCAGGTAATAACCACCTTTAAGGACTATCACCATTACTTCACCTTCGCAGCAGCACTAAGCCTACTAGGAGGACTACTAGTCCTCACTTTCCACCATCCACCCGCACCTGAATAGTCCATTGGAATTCCTATCTCCATATTGGCTCTACGGCCTTTTTCTTATTCCCATTCTCGCTCTGCTTTCGATCAATATTAGAAAGACACGTGATCGAGCATGGCAGCAAATGGTAGCGCCGCGCCTCCAGCACAAACTCGTACTCACGCGCTCACTCACTGGTCATTGGCTGAGCCTTGGATTAGCACTGTCCGCATTTGTTTTCACCCTGCTTGCTCTTTCACGTCCTTACCAAGGGCAGACAACGACAGTAGAGAAAGTTTCTAGCAGAAATATCCTCATCGCTATCGACATTTCAAAATCAATGCTCTGCCAAGATGTCTCTCCTGACCGGCTGACGGCCTCGAAATCACTTGCTCTACAAATGCTTGAGCGCTTCCCTACAGATAAAATAGGTGTTTTGGCATTTGCTGGCAGCAGTAAAGTGATAGCCCCTTTGACTATTGACCACATCGCTATTCAAGACACGATTTCACAATTAGACACTAATAGTGTTCCTCTTGAAGGTTCGAATCTAGCAGCTGCGGTTACAATAGGTGTAGAAACGCTCAAGAAATCTGGCAATCGAGCAAATGCACTCGTGATATTCAGTGATGGTGAAGAACACGACAGCGGCATTGATGAATCCATTGCTGCGGCCAATGAGGCGGGAGTGCAGATCATTACTGTTGGAGTGGGAACCGACACAGGAGGCATTATCCCATCAGAAAATGCAGTGGAAGGAAAACACCGTAACCACCAAGGCGAAGTAGTTCACACCAGACTCCATGCAGAACTGCTCCGCAAACTCGCACTAGAAACTTCTGGAGCATACACTCCTATTTCAAATCGACCTGAAGCCACTATTACTAGCACGATTGAGCAGATGGAAGACTTCGAGCAAGAAGGCCGCCAACAAGTAGTACCTCACGAGCGATACTACTGGTTTCTCATTCCTGCAGTGATTCTAGCTTTTGCATCAGCGCTTGTGAATACCCGCTGGAAAAACCAATCTCCTATCGCAGCTGCAGTGCTTGCATTTTTCTTTATTCATTCAGATCAAGCCTCTGCCGAATCGTGGATCAACCAGCAAAGCTACAAATACTTCAGTCAACCTTCAGACGTTAAAAAAGGCTACGAAGCTCTATCTATTGGTGAATACGAAAAGGCAGTAAAACTCCTCACCCAAGCCAAAGAAGCCAGTACAGGAGAAGAACATGCCAAACTTTCCATGGCTCTAGGCCAAGCCCATTACCGTCAAGCCAACTGGGATCAAGCCAGCGACCAATTTAGTTCAGCCCTACTCTCGAATGAAATAAAGACGCAAGCCAATGCTTCTTTTAATCTCGCTAATTCCATCTACCAGAAACAGTGGTCAGAGTATCTTGGAATTGATGAAACACCGCTCAAAGACTATTTAAGCAATAAACTTCAAGCGAGCGGCGACTCATCAGCTCAGTTAAAAATCGAAGACCTCGACCGTTTCGAAGAAAACTTCAAAGCAGCTCTAGCAACATACAAAAGTGCTATAGCACTTCTCTCTTCTAATACATTTAAAGAAAACAAAGCGCTCACGGAGCAACATATTAAGGACATCCAAGATCTTCGAAAGGAATTACAACAAGAAGAAGACCAGCAGCAAGACGGTGACCAGCAGCAAGACGGTGACCAGCAGCAAGACGGTGACCAGCAGCAAGATGGCGACCAACAGCAAGATGGCGACCAGCAGCAAGATGGAGACCAGCAGCAAGATGGAGACCAGCAGCAAGATGGAGACCAGCAGCAAGATGGCGACCAGCAACAAGACGGTGACCAGCAACAAGACGGTGACCAGCAACAAGACGGTGACCAGCAACAAGACGGTGACCA
>NZ_JBPOGE010000029.1:0-7898 GCF_051252225.1 Rubritalea sp. | reverse complement strand
GTAATGGAAAAGACTGTAAATCAGATAGAACTATTATCCAAAGATCTTCAGATTTACGCTAACGTAAAGCACACCAATCACTGAACTCTCAGCGCGCTTCGTTTTTGGGTTAATGTTTGGATTGTGAAAATGGCTCGCGTCTCGACGGTGAAGGGATTGGGTGCAGCGTCTTGTTCGACAAGTTGATTTAGCTTCATTGAGTCGGAGAAATAGCTGGAGAGCCGGCATTATCTGTAATCTTATTCTTATTAGATAAAGCACATAGCAGGATCTTATATAACAAAATGGCCATCAGTAATAATCCGATGGGGATTAGGATGTCGAACCAAACAGGAAGGTCTAAAGCGAAGAGTTCGTCTATATACATACCAGCAAAAGTGAATAGGAAGAACATAGAAGCTTTGAGTGCTTGACGATGCATACCAATTAACGATCCTTTGTCGTTAAATATCTTCAATGGGTAAATCCAAACCACTAGTAAAATTCCTGTTGGAAGGGCGACTTGAGAAAAGCTCTCATAATTGAGATCGAAACGTTCGATGAAAATTCTGCCTACAGAAGTGAGTAGAAAAGAACTTAAGATTGCGATTGTGAAGAAGACATAGCGTTGGCTTAAGGTTTGCATATTTAGTCGAACGTAAAGCATACCAACCGAGTACTCGGCCAGAAAGCTTTGGATTAAGATTTAAGTTTGAATCTAGTGAAAGGTGAGTCGCGCTCAACCGCGGTACGAGGTTGGGTGCAGCGTCTTGTTCGGCAAAGGCTATTTTTGAGTAGCTAGAACGGCTAGAAGAAACTTCATTCTGTGATATGTGACCTCTTCAATACTGTTATTTGAGGTTTATTAAGCCAGTAAGGACAGTAGATTAGAGTGAAAGACAATGACGCTATATAGTAGATGTGCTGGATCTTATCGAAACTGTGCAATCCTGTGTAGAGTAAACTCTGAGTGAAGAAGAGGCCTAACCAGTATACCAATAATAGTGTTACGGGGTGCTTCATACGCCAGATGATCTGAAAACGTAGGGAGTATAGTAAGAGTAGTGGAATAAGTAAGCTTGAGAACCAGGAGAGTTCATAAACGAACCATTCACATTCAAACCTTTGAGGGTTGAGTCTGAAGAATACCGAAGATGCTTGCGTAAGCAGAGTCCAGCACCATGAAACCCATATGATGCCTTTAACGATGGATTTAGAGGTAGATGTCTTCATTTTAGCCGAACGTAAAGCACACCAACCGAGTACTCGACCAGAAAGCTTAGGATTAAGATTTAAGTTTGAATGTAGTGAAAGGAGAGTCGCGCTCAACCGCGGTACGAGGTTGGGTGCAGCGTCTTGTTCTCCAAAGTCAATTTTGTTTGAAGTAGTTAGTTATAGAAGGTCTGCGGAAAAAGTATCTCCAGCTAAAAAAAGCAAAAGTAAAGCAGCCGATCGAAACCCATCGAGGGTCTTCAGTGTCAGCTATTAGTAGGTAGAATCCAGATAAACTAAAAGCTAGGAGTGGAATGTATCTGACCCAATTCTGAGCTCTATATAGGCCGAAACCTATAGCGAATAGCAAGACTCCTAAGACTGAAACAATATACCCAGCACCAGAGTTCCAAAATTCACTATAGCTTACAGGAACGTCATTAATTCTGTGAGTGCTAGAAGGGCAGACAGCCATCACTACGAATAATACACCAAAGAACATCAATAATGGAGCAATCCATGAGAGAGGTTCGGGCATTGATTTTAAACGTGTGATAATGCGTCGCATTTTTAGGAGAACGTAAAGCACACCAATCGCTGACCTCTCAGCGTGCTACGATTTTGGGTTGATGTTGGAATTGTCATGGTCGGTCGGACTCTAGGCGGGGAAGTGATTGGGTGCAGCGTCTTGTTAGCTAGCTTGGATTCATAGGGTAAGTGCAACACCTGGTCAGGATTATAGACTAGGTCTATGAAAGCAAAACCATGTCACATTACAAGCACCTGTCACGCGAAGAAAGAAGTATACTAGGCCACTACAGATTGCGGAGATTATCTCTGCGAGAAATAGCTCGAAGGATGAATCGAAATGTTTCCACAATTTCACGAGAATTAGAGAGAAATCGATACACAAATGGACGCTATGTAGCGCATCATGCGCAGAGCTATTATCAAGGCAGATTGAAGCGTAGTCGAAAAGGGACGAACTTTAGTTCAAAGCAATGGCGGCACGTGATCACATTGCTTGAGCTGCAGTTCAGCCCCGAGCAAATCTCAGGACGTCTGAAGTTAGAAAAAGCTCTCAGTATTAGTCATGAGACTATTTATAAATATATTTGGGCTGATAAGAAGCACGGAGGTAAGCTTTACAAGCAACTCCGAGGATCAAGCAAACAACGACGTAAGCGATATAGTAGCAAGGATAGCAGAGGACGTTTAGCAGGGAAGAAGATGATCGATGTGCGTCCACCAGAGATCGAAAAGCGTTTAGATTTAGGTCATTGGGAGATTGATACGGTGCATGGGAGTGGGAAAAAAGCAATCGTAACACTGGTCGAAAGAGCTACAGGTTACGTTATGATTGGACAGCTTGATTCAAAGAAAGTTGTAGATCTGAATGCTCGAACATCAAAGCTCATTAGGCGTAAACCGCAGCACTTTAAGACAATAACGGCAGATAATGGGGTAGAGTTCCATGGCTACAAAAAGTTAGAAAAAAGGCATGATTTAGACTTCTATTTTGCCTTCCCTTACCACTCGTGGGAGCGAGGGACAAATGAGAATACAAATGGTCTTATTCGTCAGTATTTACCTAAGGGGTGTAGCATGGAAAACCTTACTCAAAGGCAATGTCATTTTATTGAGCACCGGCTCAATAATCGTCCACGAAAAAGGTACAACTACATGACACCAAAAGAGATGTTAGCTCAGCTAGATAGTGTTGCACTTAGCGCTTGATACTAGGTAGATCAATTTTTGAGTACAAATTTTTTAGTGAGAATAATTTTAACTGGTTTCTCTACACCTTTAAATTGCTGATCAACGATCGGATTATATCCTACTTTTCTCGCTGATACCCATTCGATAGTCTGGAAGTGCCACCCGAAATTAGCATGACCTTTCTTATTCGATTTAAGCCACTCTCCGTTAGTTGATGGAGTTACAGCTTGAACTTCCGCGTTGTGAATAGGGGTTCCAGCTTCGTCCACGACAATGATGTCTGGTTTTCTCTCAGCCTTCCGATCATCTGAAGCTTGGATTGATGATGTAAAAGTTAGAGCTAGAGCTATTGTGAGTAGTCGTGTCATATTTAAGCTAACGTAAAGCACACCAATCACTGAACTCTCAGCGTGCTTTGTTTTTGGGTTAATGTTTGAAGGTTGAAAATGGTTCGACTCTCGACGATGAAGGGATTGGGTGCAGCGTCTTGTTAGCGAAAGCGATGCTTTAGATTTGCTGGTCGCGTATACCTAATCTGGATGAGACGAATCTAGGAAGCGTAGATGAATGTGAAAAGAGTAATCTGGATCATCTGGAGAGGTTCTCAGAGAAGACGTGGAGTTCAGAAAGCGACATGCTGAGACGAATGATGTGAAAACATAGAATTCAGAATACGGAGATCTGCGATTCGGAAGTACCTGATGAGATTGAATGTGAAAGGGAATGCTAAAACCTAACTGCCAAAATTTACGCTAACGTAAAGCACACCAATCACCGAACTCTCAGCGTGCTTTGGTTTTTGGTTAATGTTTGAATTGTGAAAATGGCTCGCGTCTCGACGGTGAGGGGATTGGGTGCAGCGTCTTGTTATGCAAAGGCAATTTAGCGGTAGTCGTGTAATGTTCCACCTATGCGAATAAATTCATCAACGGTTAGAGACTCTATTACGTCTGCATGTCCAGCAAGCTCTAATATGTCATGAAACGCAAAATTACAGTTACTACTAGAGTATGATGGAGCTTCAATATCGATAGAGGATGCTCTTAAATCAGATCTAGCATGTTTATTGTTCTGTATCATCGCACATGATTTCGCGCCATCATAAGGACCTAATGGATACTGTTCAGCTGATGCCAGATGGAGTTGAATTTCGTTAGTTTCACGACTTATAACTATGAGCAATCCGTCAGTAGCCATATCCGTGTCAGCTTGGGGGAATGCTGAATAATATTCTGTACCAGTTGAGCGTGATTTAACTTTAACGATTTGTATTGGGAGTTCCATTTTTAGCATAACGTAAAGCACACCAACCGAGTACTCGACCAGAAAGCTTCGGATTAAGATTTAAGTGTGAATGTAGAGGAAGGTGAGTCGCGCTTAACCGCGGTACGAGGTTGGGTGCAGCGTCTTGTTAGCTAAGTTGATTTATGTGAGATCGAAGTTCGCGTGGATGTTTGAATGTGTGGACTGTCAAATTAGGATTCTCACGAATAAGAGACAAGGTACTTTCTCGGAATGATTTCTTGAACCTTAATAGATAGGTGATGAATTCAAAATCTAGACGCTCTGGACAACCTTCTGCGATATCTTCTCTAACTTGACCGTAGCTTGTGATGATTCTCTTTAAGGCTCGAAACAAACAAATGTGAGTAGGGTAGTCTAAGTGATAAACAACTTCTGTATGTGCTAACCTCTCGGCGAGAGTGGAGTAGTAATGTCCATCAATAATCCAAGTCGGTGTTTCGTAGATGCTTTTCATTCGCAGCCTGAATTCATCCTGATCTGAAGGAGTCCAGCCTTCATTCCAAAACTCCTTGTCGATATGGATTACAGGTAGATGGAATATATCCGAAAGTTGCCGAGATAGGGTAGATTTACCAGCTCCAGGGCAACCGAGTATGGAGATTCGTTGCACTTGTATATTTAAGCTAACGTAAAGCACACCAATCACTGAACTCTCAGCGCGCTTTGTTTTTTGGTTAATGTTTGGATTTTGAAATTGGCTCGCTTCTCGACGGTGAAGGGATTGGGTGCAGCGTCTTGTTAGCCAAGGGCAATTTCTCTAGCTTGGAAGTGTAGTTCTCCCATGACCCTGAGATTCCATACTTCTTCTTATTGCGACTAATTTGATAGTAGTTAGCGAAGGAAGTAAGTACTGCAAAGCTGAAACCTGCGAGAAATACAGTGCTAACTGGGTAATCCTGCCAAACAGTGAGTCTCATAATAAGAGCCCAAATAATACCAGCCACGATAGCTGGTAATATGGTGTTTTGGTATACGGATGCAAATAGCGGAGGTTTAGGCTTAAAACCCAGCTTGCAAAGTAATCTGTATAATGGGGGATACGCTGCACTTTTGCTGGCGCCCTTAACTACCAGGTCTTTTACGTAGAGGTCTATTTGTTCCTTAAACGTCATAATTTAGGCTAACCTCTAGCACATCCCACCGAGCCAGCAGTAAGCTGGTGAAGGTTGGATGCTGAGTGTTGTTCGATGAGCTAATTTGACGAGAAACCTAAAAACTATGAGTGAACAAAACGAGGTATTGAGTGTAGATGGTTATGTAAAAGTGATAAACGATGAGGGGGAGGAATATGATTTTCTTCCCATGCGCGAGTGGCTGAAAAAAGATATTGGTTTGTTAGCTCAGAATATAGCTGAGAATGAACACAGAGACTCAGGAGGAGAATTGAGTGATGCATCCGCATGGCCAAGATCCTACAAAATACAGTGCCAAGGTGGGTGGAAAGAGGTGAAGGTCACATTAGGTTGGATACCCCACTTCGCCGTAGAGCTTGTAGACTGAACAAGTTTATATCGAACGTAAAGCACACCAATCACCGAACTCTCAGCGCGCTTTGGTTTTGGGTTAATGTTTGAATTGTGAAAATGGTTCGCGTCTCGACGGTGAGGGGATTGGGTGCAGCGTCTTGTTAGGCAAGTTGATTTTACTAGAGGAACCTAATAGCAGTACAGATCATCCACATGAAATGTAGCATATATGGAAATATTTTAGCTTCCGCTGTTGCTACTGTGACCTCACATCCATTGGCGATATTACGAGAGTATCGAGCCGTATTCCATATACCGAATAATGCTGAGATCACGGCAGAAATATAAAGAATGATCGCTCGGAAGTTCCATAGGTTAGGATTTGGGTTTTCGATGCATATGAAATTGATACCGTAAATCAAAAGGCCTCCAAGGATTACGCTATGTATGATAAGATGAAGCTTCATATTTTTTAGCCTAACGTAAAGCACACCAATCACCGAACTCTCAGCGTGCTTTGGTTTTGGATTAATGTTTGAATTGTGAAAATGGTTCGCGTCTCGACGGTGAGGGGATTGGGTGCAGCGTCTTGTTCTACAAAGGCAGTTTGGAACGATTAGTTAGGATCTGTGACTGCTTTTGGTGGATATGATAGAGGTTGTTTTGCTGGTATAGGTGGTAGTTTCGGAATGTAGTAAACTCCTTCGTCACTTCGTATAGCTACACCTTCAGGCATGTCGGCGGCATACCAAGGTTCTGAATATGCGCTGTGAGGATTACGAACCCAACCTGGCCTTCCTTCGATTAGGATAGCATACTGTTTAGGTTGTGGTTGCTTTGTATCGTTGATGCGCTGCTTTGATGAATTAGCAGTGTTTCTAGGCGCTTCATCTGGCGTTACAGTATCATTATGGGAACTGCAGCTTGATAGAAAAACTGCAAATACGGCAAATATCGTTTTGTACATCTTTCTGTTACGAAGGCTGATTAATTTAGTAGAACGTAAAGCACACCAATCACCGAACTCTCAGCGTGCTTTGGTTTTGGGTTAATGTTTGAATGATGAAAATGGCTCGCTACTCAACGGTGAGGGGATTGGGTGCAGCGTCTTGTTCGACAAGCTCAATTTGTAATGTGTTGGTAATCTTGGATTTTGGACTTTAGAAAGTGACGAAGGTCTTCGATATCGCAACGAATTAATGAGGCGGAAGGGATCCAGTTGATTATGTGGTCTCCATGAAAGAGTAGTAATCCATCAGGAAACTCTTGGGCTTTAGTGAAAACCTTCCAACTTAGAGATGTCTGTGAGATCGGTGTGCTAACTTCGAAATGTTCGTCTGAAAATGTGATAGTAACCTCGTCATTGATATATGGTGATCTACGTAGACTACGTCGTACTGACCACTTTTCGTAGCAAAGGGAGCCAACTACAACTAATAAAAACCCTAAGATAGACACACCCATACCAATAGCGTCTAGAGAGAACATGAATATGGCTATAGGGATTAAAAGTACAATGACAGCTATACCGGCTATCAGAAATGGTTTTCTAAGCTGATTTGCTGATTTGTGCTTTTTCTGAGCCTCTAGAATGAACTCTTCGTTGTATGTGAATGATGATTTGATCATGTAAATTTAGTCGAACGTAAAGCACACCAATCACTGAACTCTCAGCGCGCTTTGATTTTGGGTTAATGTTTGAAGATTGGAAATGGCTCGCTTCTCGACGGTGAAGGGATTGGGTGCAGCGTTTTGTTATGCACGGACAATTTTTATAGCTTCGCCGCTGTAGGTGTCAGTGAGTATAATTTGATCATGACTAATTGAGACGAACCGAAGAGCTCCAAATTGAACTTCAAAGCTTTTCGTTTGGTTAAAGTCAGTAACGTGCACATCAATAACAGCTCCGCCATCTTTTTGTCTCCAAGTCATATAACCTAATTCTTCTGTTTCTTCAGAATATAGGACACACGCTAAAGCCTGCTTGGTGCTAATGAAATTAGAAACTATTAATTCCCCGTGTATTGGTCCGCCCATTCCACATTCACTTCGACCGTCAAAAGCAATAGTGAAACTTTTAGATGAATGATGAATTTCGTATTCACCAATAAATGGGTCATTGATGTTCATATTTTTGCATAACGTAAAGCACACCAATCACTGAACTCTCAGCGCGCTTTGTTTTTTTGGGTTAATGTGTGAATGTTGAAATTGGCT
>NZ_JBPOGE010000028.1:0-15749 GCF_051252225.1 Rubritalea sp. | reverse complement strand
GGCCCATTAGCTCAGTTGGTAGAGCAACGGATTGAAAATCCGTGTGTCCTTGGTTCGAATCCGAGATGGGCCACCACTCACCCGATACCTCATATTGCAGATATCGGGTTAATTGTTTTCAGGACTAGCTATTTTCCATTTCTAGCAACAAAGGCTATAACGGAAAATTCATGGTTGGCAATTCACGCTAAAGCGTTAGTTTACCGCCATGCACAAAGCAGCAGTTTCCTTTGCATCCATCGCACTCATTTCTGGAGGTATTATTTCATGTGGCAGCAATGCCGATAAAGTCCAACTTGCCACAGGCACCGTTGCGGCCAAAAGCGCCTCTGAAACAGCAGCAGAATATTCTAAAGCTCGTGCACTTGAAGCTGAAGGTCGTACAAAAAAGGCAGCCAAACTCTACGGGAAAATTGCATCAGAGCACCCTATGTGCGAAGAAGCTCCAGATTCTAGATTGCGTGAAGCCCAGATATACTACAATTCCGGTGAACTAATTGATTCATTTGAGATGTACCAGCTCTTCATCGAGAAGTTCGCGAACAACTCAAAGTACTCCGAAGCAATCAATCGCCAAGCTGAAGTTGCTAACGCAGCTTCTACGGGCCAGATTCAAAATAGTTTTCTTGGACTAAAGTCTAAAATCCCACGATCAAAAGTGGAAACTATGTTCAACCAAGTGCGCGACAATGCTCCGTTTGGGAAAACGGCTCCTGTAGCTCAATTCCGCCTCGCTGAGATGTGGCAAAACGATAATAATTACAATAAGGCCATCAAAGCGTACGAAGACCTCTATGTGAAATACCCTAGAACTAGCCTAGCTCCCGAGGCCATGTACAGAGTCGGCGAGCTACTCCTAAAGCAATCACAAGACGGTAACCGCAACCGAGGAAACCTCGATACCGCCGAAACAACCTTCACTGATCTTACCCTTCTGTATCCCAACTCAAAGCAAGCAACAAAAGCGAAACAGCAACTCAAACAAATTGCTCAATCAGACATTCGTCGTAGCTTTGACATTGCAGAATTCTATGAACAGAAAAAGCAATACAAAGCCGCTCTATTCTATTACAACGAAGTAATCGTGAAAACAAAGCCTAACTCTGAGATCCACTCGCTCGCTAAACAGAGGATTGCTGCTCTAGAACAATAATTAGATGACGTTTCATATTCTACTTCTCTCGGCTCTAGCTTTTCTATTCAGCTCGTGTGCTGGTTATCAGGTCGGTAATGTAAAACCTGCTAAATTAAAAGATATCCAGAGCATCACCGTTCCTCTCTTCAGCAATAAAACGCAAGAGCAGCGCCTTGCCCCCATAGTCACCAATAGTGTTGTCGACGAAATTACTAGAGACGGTTCCTTTTCCATCTCCACAGCTTCTCTAGCAGATGCCTCACTCCGTGGAACAATCGAGACTATAGAGTATTCTGAAAAACGCTCTAATCGCTACGACACCTTGCGTGCCTCAGAAATGTACATGGAAATTATTATACGCTGGGAGCTCGTAGATCCTCAAAACAAAGTTCTGATGTCGGGTACTGAAGAAGGTATATCCTATTTCACCGTTGGAACTAACCAGCAGACAGCGCGTAATAATACATTCCCGGATGCATCTAAAAATGCGGCAGAAAAAATCGTGCAGCGTATTTCTAGCGGATTTTAATTATGATTTCATTCGTACCTACCCCAATTGGCAACCGTGGTGATATCACCCTGCGAGCCATCGAGGTTCTGCAAGAAGCAGACCTCATCACCTGTGAAGACACCCGTCACTCCCGCCCTTTACTAGAGCACTTAGGAGTATCAAAGCCAGTGATGGCTCTTCACGAGCACAATGAAGCGAGAAAGACACCCGAACTCGTAGAGAAAGCTCAACAGGGTCTCAACATAGCGGTCATCACAGATGCTGGCATGCCAGCCATCTCTGACCCTGGTTACAGACTCATGCAGGCCTGTATCCAAAATGAATTAGAATACACCGTTCTACCGGGGCCATCTGCTGTGCTAACCGCGCTCGTTGGATCCGGGTTTCCTATTCATGCTTTTTATTTTGGTGGATTCCTATCAGTAAAAAAGGGTAAGCGTACCAAAGCTCTTCTCGCCGCAGCAGAATCCGAGCACACTTCCATTTTCTTCGAGTCCCCTCACCGTCTACTCTCCACCCTCGAGATCCTCAACAACGAGCTTCCTGAACAAAGGGTCTGCGTGGCTCGTGAACTGACCAAAAAATTCGAAACCTACCACCGCGGTACTTCAAGTGAACTTTTCGAATATTTTACCATCCACAAAGCTAAGGGTGAAATCGTCATGCTTCTTGCGCCAAACCCATAAGCTGTTAGCTTCTCTGAATGCTCAGCTTTTCGACATGTTGGAATAACTCCAGACACCAATGCGGTGAAGAAATGATCGACGAAATTGTCGAGCTTGGTTTCTCTAACATTGAGCTAAGTCACGGCATGATGATCACAAAGCTGCCTGGCATTCTAGACGCTTATCAAAAAGGAAAATTTAACTGTGTCGGTGTGCACAACTACTTTCCCTCTCCCGTGGAAGTAATGATCGATGCGCCAGACGTATACGAATACACTTCACACCGCCCCTACGATAGGAAGCGCGCACTTGACCTCACCTATAAATCACTCGAAATGGCCAACCGTTTTGAAGCTGATTATATGGTGCTCCATATGGGCTCTGTCCCCATGAAACCGAAGCGCTGGACCAACAAGCTGACCCAATGGGTCAAGGATGAGAAAGACGAAGAAAAACGCTACACTCGCGTTAAAGAACGCTTCATCAAAAAACGCGCTAAAATAGGGAAAGTCTACTACGAACGAGCTATCGAAGCTCTCGAGGAAATCGCTGAAAAAGCCGCAGAAGCTGGGGTGAAGCTCGCGATAGAATCTCGCAGCCGCTACGAAGACATGCCCACTGAAACTGAAATGATCGCACTACAAGAGCATTTCAAAGATAATCCTTGGGTTGGCTACTGGCATGATTTTGGACATGTTCAGCTCAAACACAACATCCACTTGTTAGAACACAAAGAGTGGCTGGAGAAAATGGAACCCTACTTGCTAGGCGGTCATATCCACGATGTATATCACCCAGAGCGAGACCACCGTGTTCCACTCACCGGCGAAATAGACTTCCCTGAACTTCTCAAATTCTTTAAACCAGAAATGCCGCACACTTGGGAACTTAGCCCGACGAGAAAGCCAGAACAAATCAGGGAGATGCTCGTGAAATGGAAGCAACTCTTCCCTGAAACTCTCTAACTAGAGATGGCTAATTGGAAAAAACTCGTCTTCGGTGAACTCAGCTGGAAACGACTCGGTAAATCCATCGTTTCTATTTACCTAATCTTACTGGTCGTGGCTGTTGCATTTGGCGACTATCTCATCTTTGCACCACCCGAGCCAAGCTACACAGCAAACTCTCCTGATATTTCTACAATCTCATCCGATGACGGATCAGAACTAGCTGTCTTATATTTACCAGCAGGAAAAGAAATGCCTACTCTTCTTTGGTCGCATGGTAATGCAGAAGATCTTGGCTTCGCTCGGCCATTGTTAGAACTATTCCACGCCAAAGGCTTTGGTGTTTTAGCCTACGACTACCCTGGATATGGGATCAGCACTGGAGAGACGTCAGAAATCTCGGTGTATGCTGCTATAAACTCGGTCTATGCCTACGGACTTAGAGATCTAAATTTGCCCCCGCATAAGATAATTGCTGTAGGTCAGTCAGTTGGCTCTGGACCAGCTTGTTATCTAGCAGAAAATAAAGACCTCGCAGCATTAGTTCTCATCACACCTCTCACCAGTGTTTATCGCGTCCCTTTTCACTACCCCATATTTCCCCGTGATCGCTTCCCTAACATCAAACGAATTCCTAAAATAAGCGAGCCACTCATGATCATACATGGTGACCAAGACACCATCATCCCACAGTCACATGGCTCAGAACTAGCTTCCGCTCACAAAGGAATCAACGTTTTCCACGGCCTTAAAGGTAGAGGTCACAATAATATAGCAGGTGATACTCACCAAGAAGTCGACGAATACGTCGAACTCTTCAAAATCTTCTCTGAAGGCCTTTAAGCTGACGCTATATCGAGGGAAAAGAAGTCTCGCATGACTTGACGATAAACTTCTAACTTGAAGGCTGGTAGCCATTCCTCATCAAACTCTTCGGGACGAACCCAATCAAAGTCGCTGAATTCGGGGTTTTTGTGACCTATTTCAATTTCTGGCGCATCCTGATGGATCTCACAAAGAAAGTAGGTCTGCTTCTGACCATCATACTTCTTTTTTGCACTCACAGCAGGAGGATACAGATAGCGATACTCGCCCTTCTGATCGACTACGTCATAGTGCTTGGACTTGAGACCGACCTCCTCATGGACTTCACGGTGTAATGCCTCGATTAAGCTTTCCCCCTTGTCAACCCCACCTTGTGGAAATTGCCAAGCCCTAGCATTGTTCTTACGCTCACAGATAAGAATCTCTCCAGCTGCATTGCGAATAATAGCTGCTACGTTTGGACGGTATTTTGGCATCGAATTACTCTGTTAAAAATGATCCCCACTTGTAAACGATGATTTTCAGGGAATAGTGTAACCTTTATTGCCTCAGCTCTAAGTACTCTATACACCACTTCCATTATGAAAAAATCCATCGTCCTTTATGGCTGTATCACAGCTGTCATTCTTACACCATTGTTAGTAGCCCAAGACAACAACGAAAATGAGAATGTCACTGACAGTTCTTCAACACCTCGATTCTGGGAAGCTAGCCTTCCAGGCGGATCATACTTGGTCGCCCTCTCTCGAATCTCCTCTATCAGTATGCATACCTATACAGTCAAAGGTGCAGTCGTTCATGAAGTAGATGTTGAAACCATGGGTGCCGCACTTACTCGGTTTTACGCCATTGAGGCTCTCGGAGAAGGTGGAACAAGCACAGTGGAAAATGTAGCTAATCGCGCACGGGAAATCGTAGGCCAAGTTGGAGACAAAACAGGCATCGATGCCGACACTACTGTCCACAAGGAATACCCAATCACAACCCACTCTAAGACAATCGAGTTTCGTGTGGTTGACAAAGCGGACCTCAATGAAATCTATAAATCTTTGAGTAAATCATGGCAGGACAACCGTGGTCGCAAAATTACGATCAAATAAGCCCCTCATCGAACAAAGCTGCTAGAACATTTCTAACTGCTTTTCATCCTCTTCCTCAGCAAGTCGTACCCCCAGACCTAATAACCGTACCGCCTTTCCTGCGCCACGTTCGAAGCCCTCGTAGAGAAGCGACTCAGCCAACACTGAGTCAATTTCGTGAGTCGCTCTTTCAATAGTCGTTCGAGTGAAGTCGGCAAACTTCAGCTTCACTACTAAGCTTTTAATCTCACGATCAGAATACTGTCCTCCATAGGCCTCCTTCACTTCCTCCAGTAATCGGCGCAAGGAAGGAACTAAGGCAAGGACATCTCGCAGGTCTTCTGAAAAAGTAGTCTCTTTAGAAATTGATTTACGCACCCTATGCACCTTTACCTCTCGAGGGTCTAAGCCTCTGCATAAGTCATAAAGCTCAATCCCCCATCGACCATAGCGTCTGCTCATAGCTATTTTATCGAGCTTCTGCATTTCACCACATAGAGTGATTCCATGCTGACGTAACTTTTCCTGCATTTTTTTGCCTACTCCCCAGAGTTTGGAGACAGGAAGTTCATGCATGAATGCGTCGACCTGCTCAGCCGCCACCGCGTATTGCCCATTTGGTTTATCCATATCACTCGCCACCTTCGCGATGAGCATATTAGGTGCAATGCCAGCTGATGCAGTCAGCTTTGTTTCTTCTAAAATCTGGGAGCGAATTTCACGTGCTATGGATTCGGAATCTGACCGCCAGTGCGAGACATCAAGATAGGCTTCATCTAGAGAAAGTGGCTCGATCTTCTCAGTAAACCTTCCAAAGATAGCTCGGATTTGAGCTGCAACAGATCGATACACCTCAAACCTAACAGGAACTAAAATCAAATGAGGACAAAGTTCGAGCGCTTTAAAGCCAGGCATTGCAGAGCGTACTCCAAACCTCCGCGCTTCATAGCTTGCGGTACAGAGTACACCTCTGCGGCCGCTCCCGCCCACGCCAATCGCCTTTCCTCGTAACTCTGGATTATCACGCTGCTCTATAGCGGCATAGAAACTATCCATGTCGATGTGTATGATTTTACGATTTACCCCTTCTTCTTGCATCGCGTGCTTGCAGCAAAGCGCAGGCTGGGCTATTTGTCCACTCGATGAAAAAAATTGCACTCTTACTTCTAGCAACAGCAGCCACGCTTTTCACTGCTTGTGCCCAACAGAAAGCCGAAGCTCCGGAAAAGGATATCCGTATCATTATGAAAACTGACAAAGGTGATATCGAAGCGACCATCTTTGCTTCCAAAACTCCAGTCACCGCAGCTAACTTTCTCAACCTAGCCAAGCGCGGTTATTACAATGGTATTAAATTCCACCGTGTGATTCCAAACTTCATGGTACAAGGCGGTGACCCAACTGAAACTGGCCGCGGAGGCCCAGGCTACAAATTCGAAGATGAATTTGTCAGCGGTCTCAAGCACGACAAGCCTGGAATGTTTTCCATGGCAAACTCAGGCCCAGGAACCAATGGTTCCCAGTTTTTCATCACCCACGTCGCTACTCCACACCTTGACCGCCGTCACACAGTGTTTGGTGAAGTGACTAAAGGACAAGACGTCGTCAACAGTGTCACAGGTAAGCTTTCAGGACCTGGCTGGAAGACCGATGGAGTGGGCAGCAAAATCATTTCCATTGAAATTCTAGACTCCACAGACGAACTATTCAAAGCACAAGCCGACAGAATCGAAGGCTGGAACAGCATGCTCGATGAGCGCTTTCCAGTGAAAAAATAATTCTTCCAAAGTCATTTTGGGTACCTCATGCGCATCAGTGCATGAGGTATTTTTTTGCTCACCATCCTAAGCTGGACCGGTCCATTGAAAATGCCTCAGAATTTCGCATGACATTTGCTAAAGCTTTCCTAGACTCGCACGTGTAATGCCACTTTGGATTCCACCTATCATCGCTTTTCTTCTCG
Source organism: Rubritalea sp. (assembly GCF_051252225.1). Classification (GTDB taxonomy): domain Bacteria; phylum Verrucomicrobiota; class Verrucomicrobiia; order Verrucomicrobiales; family Akkermansiaceae; genus Rubritalea. The sequence goes on along the minus strand of NZ_JBPOGE010000028.1, from coordinate 8,624 downwards.
GCTCTATTCCATTCGGGCTACTCATTGCTAAATCTAAGGGTATTAATATCCGAAAACATGGCTCAGGCAATATCGGCGCAACCAATGTGCTACGTGTCGTTGGGAAAAAATTTGGCATCACTTGCTTCGTCTTAGATTTCATCAAAGGGCTTATCCCCAGTGTCATCGGTCTCTCTCTCATTCAGTACCTAGGCCAAAGCCAAACAATGACCATTGGCGCGCTCACCGACATGGCAAATATTTTACCTGAAACTGAGCGAACCACAGTACAAGTCCTACAGCTAGTCACCGGTCTCTGCGCCATCCTCGGCCATAATTACTCGCCATGGGTCGGCTTTAAAGGAGGTAAAGGCATCGCCACTTCCGCGGGAGTCTTCTGTGCCTTTGCCCCATTTGCTATCCCGTTACTCATCATTGTCTGGTGTGCCTTCTTCTTCACTACTCGCTACGTTTCTGTAGCGAGCATTGCAGCTTCTGCAGCTCTCCCCATCTCTATCATCTGGGGTTCTTGGTATCACGGGAAAATAGCAAATGGTACATGGAACAAACCTCTCTTTTTCTTCTCAGTCTTTATCGGAGCAATGGCTATCTGGAAACACAGATCTAATATTCAGAAGCTCATCAACGGCACAGAAAACCGCTTCACTCCAAAAAAGAAATCCTAATTATGCAGTTTGAAAAATCACAAAACGCCGTTGTTCTCGGAGCAGGCTCGTGGGGTACAGCTCTAGCCATGGTGCTGGCTGAACATTTCAACAAGGTCACCCTCATCGGCCGTAGTAAAGACCAATGCGCCGAAATAAACGGACTTCACACCAACGCGAACTACCTTCCGCTTGTCGAGCTTCCAGCTAATATAGTCTGCTCCGTCGACTATTCTGACGCTCTTGGCGCAAGCCTCATACTCTTTGTCCTGCCCACCTCTGCGACACGAGAAGCGGCTAAGGAACTTTCCGAGACAGGTATATCTAACTCTATCCCCATCGTTTCCTGCTCTAAAGGGATAGAACGTGGCTCAGGGTGTCGGATGAGCGAGATCATTCGAGAGTTGTTACCAGACAACCCCATTGCTGTTCACTCTGGCCCAACCCATGCAGAAGAAGTCTCAGCCCACCTCGCGTCCTGTGCGGTCGTTGGCTCAACAGACCTCCAGTTAGTTTCAGCACTACAGCAAGTCTTCACTACATCCTATTTCCGCACCTACACAAGTGATGATGTCGCTGGTATCGAACTCGGTGGCGCACTTAAAAATGTATTTGCGATCGCTGCGGGTATTATTTCAGGCATTGGCCTCGGAGATAATGCCATTGCAGCGATGGTCACACGTGGCCTTGCTGAAATGACTCGCCTAGGTATCGCTCTTGGTGGACGCCAAGAAACCTTCACTGGCCTCTCTGGAGTTGGAGACCTCATGGTCACGTGCTATTCCCCACACTCCCGTAATAATCGTGTGGGTAAAGCTTTAGGGAGCGGCGAAACGCTTGAAGAAGTTACCACTCGCTTAGGTATGGTCGCAGAAGGAGTCCCAAACACTCAATCTATTTATGAGGCCGCCAGAAAGCACGGCATAGACACCCCTATCATTGATGCAGTCTATCAAGTACTCTATCAGGGTAAACCTGCCCAAGAAGCTATCGAAGAGCTTCTTACTCGCGATTTAAAACCAGAGGTCTGTTAAACACCTCCTATTAACTACATTTCAATAGATAGTCAGTTGACCCGACCGAATATCACGTCTATCACCAATAGCGATGAGCGAAATTGCATCTGTATACCCTGTAATGATTGCCGGCACTGGCAGCTATCTCCCTGAAAAGGTGATGACCAATGCCGATCTCGAAAAATTTGTCGATACTACAGACGAATGGATCACTAGCCGCACAGGAATCAAAGAGCGTCGTATAGCGGCAGACGATGAGTTTACTTCCCACCTTGCGACTAAGGCGGCAAAAAAGGCTCTTGAGCAAGCAGGAATGGAAGCCTCCGACCTCCAGCTCATTATCGTAGCAACTATTTCTCCCGACACCATCACTCCAGCTACAGCCTGCTATGTGCAACACAACTTAGGCGCAACTGAGGCGATCGCTTACGACATCTCAGCTGCCTGTTCAGGTTTCCTTTACGCAATGAAGATTGCGAAACGTATGATTTCCGACGGAGCTTATGAGAATGCCCTGATTATTGGCGCTGAAAAACTCTCTTCTTTCGTGAACTGGGAAGACCGTAACACCTGCGTACTCTTTGGAGACGGAGCTGGAGCAGCTGTACTTCGCCGCTCAGAAGAAGGAGAAGGTCGTATACTCGCCACAGAAATGGGTACCGATGGTGCTCAAACCGGCATTCTTAACATCCCAGGCGGTGGTTCAGCATGCCCTACCACCTCTGCAAATGTAAACGACAAGCTCGCTTCTCTCCAAATGTCTGGTCGCGAGGTATTCAAACTAGCGGTCAACGCTATGAAGAAAGCTTCGGAAAAAGTAATCGAGCGAGCAGGTCTCGCTCCTGATGACATAAAGCTAGTGATCCCTCACCAAGCTAATCTACGCATCATCGATGCTATTGCAGATCGCCTAGCTGTACCGAACGAAAAAGTCTTCGTAAATCTCGACAAATACGGCAACACCTCTGCGGCAGCAGTTGCAATAGCTCTCGATGAAGCTCACCGAACAGGTCGCTTCGAGCGCGGAGATAAAATTGTACTCGTCGTCTTCGGTGCTGGCCTCACATGGGCCGCCTCTGCGATTGAGTGGTAATTCCTCTATTGCTATCATTTTCTAATCTCAGCATAGTTGCTCTATGCTGAGATTTTTTATTATGTACCACATGTGCGCAAGCTGCTGCTTTGCAGATATGGTCCATGTCCCCAATCGTTCAGCTGAAGCAATTGACCAGCTGCCGATTCACGAAAATGCATGTGGCCCTGTTAGCTGGATCAACGCCTATAGATTTAGTTCAAAAAACTGGAGAGCAACCACCTGCCGGATTACTGGATCAGACCAGCAACAATTCGATTACCTCACCAAGAAATACGCCTTCCAATTCTCAAAACACGCCTACTTGAAAAGGCGTTGGGATACCAAACACGGTATCCAACCACTCGACTTACTAGACGCATGCAACGACTTCCACAAAGTAAGCAAACTCCCCCCCCTCAAGCTAAACAGCCTCTTTCTCCAACCAAACGAAAACTACCAGCAGCTGTTGATTCGTTCGCAGGCTGAAATGCTAGCTTCACTAACAAATGGCTTCCCCCCAATACTCTACCTTTCTCGCTTTGAAAAACGCCTATCACCAAATGGTGGCCACCGCTGGACTATTCAGTCCAGCCACTATGTCACTCTCTATTCTATTGATGATTCAGAAGTAAAAGATGAACTCATTTTTGAATACATCGACCCTATTGGAGGTCGTATCTGTAAAGGATCTCTAACTCTTCCTGATAAAGATTTTTATGCCATCGATGTGTCGCGACTCACAGGTAAAGGCTATCTAAAAAAACCGAGCCTCGTCGCGAAATGCCCCGAGACTCAGATTGGCATACCTAACAATAATAGTGAATTAGTGTTAGGTATGATGATTGTGGCGACTGTAGCGCCCAAACTCTAAAAGTTACCGTGCCATTGGAGATAGACAGTACCAAAGTTGGTACCTCCAGAAACATCGCCAAATGCTGATGATGAACCATATATTCCTGAGCGGTGATGAATGGCTGCACCTAGATAGAGATCTTCAAGAGCATTAGAGTTGAACACATCTCCCATATTTAGATCTAAACTTAAGTCGAGATAGTTCAAAAGCTTACTCTCACTTACCTCCTTCTCAGCTAAATCATTCCTCTCATAATATGTTAGCGAATCAGCATAGGAAATACCTTCAGCTATTCCGAGACGCAAACGCCAAGGAAGAGGGAACGTATAGTACGCTTTCACTGCTAATATAAATTCTAAGGATGTATCCTGCACATCTGATGAATAGTGGTATACCATACCTGGTGTTAGATACACATCCCAAGGTGAACCAAACAAAGTGTCAGAAAGTGGGTGACCATAGAAGATGGAAGTCATATTCACATCTGCTTCATCATCCGTTTTAAATTCTCCCAAAAGAATATTTTGGAAATCAGAAGATGTCCCAAAACCTTGAGAAATTCTCCAATACGACTTGGCTTTTAAAGTCGATTTACTCTCAGAGTGATTATCCGAAAAGAGGCCCAGCCCCAAGTAAAAGTCGTATTCAAAACTATCATCCAGCACTGGTGAGTTCTGCGCATCACTGCCAATCCATCCGCCTTCTACGCGACCTTCGACGTGGAGATTTTTATAGAGTTGTCTACGCGCTTTAAACTTAGCTCTAGCTTCCACCCCTGCATTCAGGTCATAGCGCCCTACTCCATAATAGTGGCGGTTAAATTTTGAGCTCGTAAAAAGAACTTCAGCTTCTGGGAAGAAACGCCATTTTTCTCTTCTGAAATCGCCAGCCCATCGAGTTGCAGCCTGAAAGCGTCCATCAGAGTCACTTAGTAGCTCTAACTGAAGTTGTGTTTCTTGAGTTAATTTCCAATAAGCCTGTAGCCCCATGTCAGCACCACCACCACTTACTAAGTCATCGTACTCCTCTGGTATATCGTAAAAACGGTATCTCGCTATTGCATTAAAACCATATTGATCATTCTCCCATAGTTTCAAACCACCGTAATCACCACGTAGGAAAAACCGATCTCCTTCATAATAGAAAAGCGGGAAAATATCTGAAATACCATTGTCTTCTGCATCGAATGGTGTGCTGCCATAACGCATTGCCATAGCCACTCCCCATTCTGGTAACAGGTCGTCACTTATCTCGATTACTTCTTTAGAGCTATCGCCAGCTACAGCTGGCAAAGGTGAAGGCTCCCCAGCTTGTAGTGCCTGGATACTGAAAGATATTAAAAAGGGAAAAAGGGCTAGTTTCACGAGCGAAGACCTAAGTGCTTATGCACCTATTAGTCAACGGTCATTTGATGACGAATCCCCAACAAATGAATATTTTATTTTCCGTAGATTTTTTTTACTTCCTCAGCAATGATACGAATTCCTTCTTTCACAACAGTCTCTTCCATTGTGAATGTCATACGAATACACTGATCTCTATGTTTCCATTCAGTGTCACCGAGACCAAAAAAGAAATAGCTTCCTGAAACAATCAGAACTCCTCGCTCCTTTAAGCGTTCATAAAGCACCTTCGAAGAAACTGGCATATCTTCGAACCATATCCACAAGAACAAAGCTCCTTCAGATAGATGAATACGGTACGGCAGAGAGTCATCGAAAAACTCACTCACCCACTGTTGAGCCTTGTCAGACTTTTCTAAGTAAAACGGCTTCACCACCTCATTACTCAATGTGAGCACTTCACCACTTCTAATCAACGGCTCCATGATATACTGACCCGAGCTACTATTGGCTAACCCAACAATGGCACTCATCGAAGCAACTGCTTCCGCGATTCGTACTGGTGCCACTACTATGCCAGTACGCGTGCCCGGAAGGCCAATCTTCGATAGGCTCATTGTGAGTATCGTATTCTCATTCCATAATGGATTTGCATCTGCAAAAAAAATGTTAGGGAATGGTGCCCCATACGCATTATCAATAATTAAAGGGATGTTATGCTGCGATGCGAGCGCAGACAACTTATCCATTTCAGCATCAGTAAGTACATTGCCAGACGGGTTCGTCGGACGAGAAACACAAATCGCTGCGATATCATCATCAATCTGTAAGCTCTCAAAATCCACACGATACTTGAACTGGTGCTCACCGATTTTTTCAATCTTTGGCTTCACAGCTTTGAAAAAATCATCTCCAACAGACTGATTTGCATAGCCTATATATTCGGGCACGAGTGGCAGTAATATCTTTTTTCTGCGACCATCCTTAGTACGGCCAGCCAGAGCATTAAATAAGAAGAAAAAGGCCGTCTGACCTCCTGCTGTAATCGCTATATTTTTCTCAGTTACGTCCCACCCCAACTTTTCAGAGAACAACTGCGCTAAAGCTTTGATGAATTTAGGATTTCCCTTTGGCGGATCATAATTTCCTACCATCGCCTCCATCTCCCCCGGAGTCTCCATGATTTCCTCCATTCGGCGGCGCCATATGGCGTTCATTTCAGGAATACTACCAGGCTGCCCACCACCTAGCATTTTGATATCATCCCCACCACTGGAGAGGGCATTGCCTAGGTCATGCATCAACTCTTCGATGCCACTCCCATCGCAAAGTTTACTGCCAAATATAGAAAAATCAGTCATAGAGGTCAATGCGAGAGCCACACTCGCTCCAGTCGATATACGGCTGGAGACACTTTTAGCCAGAAGAAAGTGAGTATGTCCTAATAGCGAGCATAGAGCTCTGTCTAAGCCATCAATACTATTCTAAGCCTTCTTCATCTACCGCAACCTCAACTTCCTCATCTACAACTGTAACTTGTTCATCTGTAGCCTCATCCACCACTACATCTGTTACCACCGTAATAGAATCTGATTCTTCAAGATCCGGCTCATCAACAGCTGCTTCCAAAGGTGGCTTGGAGTCGATAATGCCTTATGGAACCAGCAACATAGCCAAAGACTCCACTATGATATACCTAGAGATATTTTCCTTCCGTACCAAGAATTTATAGGACTGTACCAGATTCTGTGAGCTTTGAGTGGGTTGCACTAGGCTTCGGATAGTTCACAAATAAAGGTGTGTTCGTCGCGGCCACTTCAACCGTGTCACCAGCAATAAAGCCAGACTCCATTGGTTGCGCACTAGTGGAAAGCTCGTACTGGCCCTCCTACAGATATTCTGTCCAATGGGTTCACTTCAGTGAACTCGCCTAAATGCACACCTGAGTCACTCACTGTGCTCCTACAATTACTCAACAATACTACAAACGGTATTAACCCTCATCTCGGACTCACCTCTCGACTCCATAAAAAAAGCGCCGAAGTAAATCAAACCACGACGCCTAAATAGTTGAGATGAGAAATGGATTAAATTCCGATTTCTTCGCTGTAAATATCTACATCTGCTGCAGGCAGTCCACCATCGCGGATACTCTCTAAAGTTCTTAGATTACCTCGGCGGGTATTAGGTCCTGCGACTTTGCGTTTAACAACGTCCGCTACAGTAGGAGCAACTGCTGCGAGCCCCAAACAGAAAAGTGATGCAGCTACAGGACGGCGTGCACCGCGATGCATCATGTCTCCCAAGAAAATCCCAGCTGCGGCACCAATCAGTGCTGGAGCTGCGGCACAAGATTTGTCTGACCACTTTTTAGAAGTTTCACAATGTCCGTAATCCATGCGTTGACCATAACCCAGTTTCATTGAAAAAAAAAAGCTCAAAGAACATGATTAGTACTTTTATTGATTTGAGCTCTGAATACCTTCCTCTACATGCCCCAGACATATGCATTGATTCTAGCAGGAGGAAGCGGAACACGCTTCTGGCCACTTTCCAGAGACAAGAAACCTAAACAACTTCTCAACCTACTAGGAGACACGACCTTACTGAATCAAACGATTTCCCGTCTAGAAGGCCTTATACCCAAAGAAAACATTCTCATTCTTACAAATGAGTTACAAATCGATGAAGTTCGCCAAGTTGCAAATGAGCTTCCAGCTGAAAACATTTTTGCAGAACCTGCTAAACGTGACACAGCACCAGCGGTAGCTTTAGGGGTGGGGATAGTTGCCGCGCGAGACCCAGAGGCTACAATGGTGGTTCTCCCAGCAGACCAGCTAATTAATGATGTTGAAAGTTTTCATAGTGTGCTCCGTGATGCCATCACTACAGCCCAACAGACTGAATCTTTAGTCACTGTGGGAATCAAACCAACATGGGCATGCCCTTCCTATGGTTATGTCGAACGTGGTGGCCCAAGCCCTTTGGCCCCAGCAGGGATCAAAAATATTCCGCATGAGGTCACTCGTTTCCGTGAAAAACCAGCAACTGAACTTGCTGAAAGGTTTATTAAGCAAGGCAACTTCGCTTGGAATGCTGGTATGTTTATCTGGTCAGTGCCTACGGTCACAAAAGAACTTACCCTCCATGCTCCAGACCTCGGGAAATTTATCGAAGAGCTCAAAACTAGTGAAAACTTAGCCCAGACGGTTTCTGAGAAGTTTAGAACTCTCACTCCTATATCTATCGACTATGCTCTCATGGAGAAAGCTGCACACGTCCTTAATATTGAAGCTTCATTCGATTGGGATGACGTTGGGTCTTGGATCTCTGTTGCTAAATACTTAGAGGACGCGCCGAATAAGAACAAAACTAACAGCCCGTTAGAAGAAGTAGATAGTTCTAACAACATCGTGTTTACAGAGTCAAAAAACACTCAAGTTGCATTATTAGGAGTCGATGATCTCATCGTAGTGCAAACTGGAGATTCCATCCTTATTGCCAACCGTCACCAAGCTGACGATATTAAAGCCCTCGTAAAAAAACTGCCGATGGAGTTCAAGTAATAGCACTCTGCGATTCAAAAGAGACTAATGCTGGAGTGATTTCCTGGTCTATCAAGGCGTGACGAAGGAGCGGTGCGAGCACCGTGACTGAGGAATAACGCAGATTCAACAGGATAGCGCCCAGCCT
>NZ_JBPOGE010000027.1:0-16537 GCF_051252225.1 Rubritalea sp. | reverse complement strand
AGGTGAGTGAAAAGTCATTCTCAAAGCCCTATGAAAACAAAAATTAGCTTTCAGCAGACTGAAGCCCGACAGAACCAATCGCAGAGTGGTATTACCACGAAAGACGCAAAATTGTCGGAAACTTGAGAACACCTGAAAATACATAGGCCTCAGTCTATTCAAGCTAAAAGGGCTGCCCCTCAATAAGGGGCTACACCGCTGGTCAACCCAGCCCCAAAGCTCCTCAATATTCGGCAACGCCGAATCCCATACCAGCCTACAGTGTAGCACGTAGTGTAAACCGTAGGATAAATGTGTTCCATCGCACACTTGGCCAAAAGCCAAGATCATCAGACCACCGCTGAAGCTGATTTCCAACTAGCGAACCTACCGTTTGAGTCAAACACTACAAAAACCCTTTCGAAAATTTCGCGCCTTTCGCGGCAAAAAACCCCTTCTCCAATCTACTTGAAATACCCGCGCTGCTTCTCGCTGATGGGCATTTCCAACAACTCCATCACCTCGAGCATATCGCTCCAGACTTCTTTTTTCTGATCCGTCACCCCCTCAGCTAATAAATAGCTAGGATGGTATGTAGCACGCACGGGAACTCCAGCCACCTTGTGGAACTTTCCTAAAATATCTCCCACTGGAACATCGGGGCCTATGAGCGACTTAGCGGCTATCGCGCCTAGCACGATGATTACCTTCGGCTTCACAGCATTCACTTCAGCCATCAAATAGCGCATCGAAGCATTGATCTCAGCGGCATTAGGCTTACGTGTGTTCGTCGTTTGATTCGGCATCGATGGTCGATACTTCACCAAGTTTGTCATATACACCTCATTCCGAGCAATGCCCATGGCCTTAAGAATAGCTTCCATCTTTTTCCCTGCAGGACCTGAAAATGGCGCACCTTTTGACTCGTCATGGTAACTCGGAGCCTCTCCTATAAGCATAATATCCGCAGACGTATCTCCCTCAGAAAGAACTAACTTCTCGCGTAAGCTACCAAGAGTCTTAAACACTGGGTCTACGGACATTTGCGCATGAATCCCCTCCAGTGACCTACTCATAGTTACGACTGGAACTGGCTGTTCCTTCTTCACCGTTGCGACTGGAATCGGAGACTCTTCACGCAGCACTGACGCTGGAGCCGCTTTGACGGGAGCGGGCTTCGCCACATTCCCTTTCGCTCGCATATAAAACTCTCTCAAGATCAAGCGAGCACGCTCATCCAGATGCACATGCGTTTGCCCCTGACGCTCCAACTGGCGCAGGTAATCAATGAGGGGCTCGGCTATCGCGGACATGCCGAAAGAGTCGCCATCGCGCATCCATCCGTCAAGGCTGGACTAATCACTCACACTCACTTGCCGCACCCCTTCGTAGAGCACAATCGCCACCGCAGTTGCTAGATTTAAACTACGGGTACCGCCCTCAACCATCGGGATCTTGATAGCAGTGTCATGATGATGCTCGATCAAGTCTTCAGCCAGCCCCCGAGTCTCGCGACCAAAGAGCAAATAGTCATCCTCCTGAAACTCAACCTCCCAATGCGCTTTCGTCGCCTTGGTCGTTAACAGAAACATCCGCTTTTTATCAGTCACTGATCGGTAAAATTCCTCCCAACTCTCCCAGATCACTAAATCCACATCCTTCCAATAGTCTAATCCAGCCCGCTTCACCGTCTTCTCATCTATCAAGAACCCCAACGGCTTCACCAAATGTAGTCTCGCTCCTGTAGCAAGGGCCAAACGACCAGCCGCTCCTGTATTATGTGGAATCTCTGGATGAACCATCACGATGTTAAACATGCCTATGACATAAATCGCCACACGTCTTGGGACAAGCAGAGCTTTCTAACATTCATCGTTAGAAACGAGCGTCACTCCCTCTTTGCATGCTTTACAATAATCTCCTCCTAGGACTAATCTCACGCAATGTCAGATTTCTTTAATGCTATTGGCGAATTCTTTGGCCATTCCGAAGGCGCCAGGTTGATCCAGCGTGTCTTTGTCGTACTGACATCATTCGCTATTCTCGTCATTTCCTGGTGGATCGTAAGAAAACTCTTTCTCTGGATAGGCACAGAAAATGGCCGCGTCTTTAAGCGCCAGATCCGCTCCGTAAAGCTCCAGCAGCAAGAGCTCTTAAATGGTGAAGAAATCAGTAAACTCTCTGCCACCCTTACAGCCTTCATCAGAAGACTAGTAAACATCCTACTTTTCGCCACTTTTGCAGTAATCGTACTCACCCAGTGGGAAAACACACGCCACATCCCTGAAATTGTTTGGGACTATCTCAGCACAAAATATCTTGAGCTCCAGTCTGACTTCATCGACTTCATACCAAGCCTCGTCTTAATTCTCTCGGTAGCATTCATCACTCACTTCGTCATAAAAATCATCAAACTTGTTTTTGATGGTATTGACCGTGGTCGTATTCAGTTAGACGGCTTCTATCAAGAATGGGCGCGCCCGACATTTGTACTAGTAAGGCTCATGGTCATGGTCTTCGCCTTCGTGATAGTCTTCCCCTACCTCCCTGGCGCACAATCTCCAGCACTTCAAGGCCTCTCCATTTTCATCGGTGTACTCGTATCACTCGGCTCTACCTCAGCTATCACTAACATCATCTCAGGAATCGCCATCACCTACATGCGCGCCTTCCAGACTGGAGATCGAGTGAGAATAGCCGAAACCACCGGCGACATTGTCGAAAAGTCACTTCTAGTCACCCGTATTCGCACTCCTAAGAATGTCGTTATTTCCATCCCTAACACCATGGTGATGAGTAACCACATCGTGAACTACAGCACCCACGCTAAAGCCAGCGGCATCGTACTCCATAGTACAATCACTATCGGCTATGATGTTCCATGGCGTAAAGTCCACGACCTCCTCTTATCGGCAGTTAGCGAGATAGAATATCTTGAAGAAACTAAGCCCGCATTCGTCCTTCAAAAAGCTCTTGGGGATTTCAGCGTAGAGTACGAACTCAATGTATTCAGCCGCCACCCGCGCAAGACACCGCTGATCTATTCGCAAATGCACCAAGCCATCCAGGATAAGTTCAACGAAGCCGGAATAGAAATTATGTCCCCAACATTCACAGGTGTACGCGATGCTAACCACATAACTATCCCTGAAGAGTACATAGAAAAGGACTACAAGCCTGAACCCTTCAAGTTCTCACAGATCCTAACTGGCAAGCCCAAGATCGAAGAGTCTTAACCCACTTCAAACATGAAACTCCATACCTTCATCATCGCCAGCTCCATCTGCTTGTTTAGCTCGATTTCAGCAGAGCCATATATCACTACTTCAAGCGATCAGTGGGCAGAACTATACCAACCTCCATACACCAAACCGACAGAATTACCGGTAGGATCTGATCTCAGAAAAAAGCTTTTTAGCATGCTCAGAAAAGAGACTGATTCAGCAACGAAATTCAAAGGAAGCCTCAAGGCCTTTCGCAATTGGGCTGTATTTATAGGAGAGACTGTCGACAAATCGGGGGAAATAATTCCTCATCCACCATTCGGAAACTCAGACACAGCATGTCTATGGATTCGCACCACTCAGGGCTGGGTCATCGTCGAGTCTAGCTTCGGCCATTCAGATGCATTCTACATCATATGGCCCGAAATCTATGGAACTCCTAAAGCACTCTTAGAAATGCGAGAGTATTAATAGAGCGCTCATATCTCGTTAGATTCGGAGTGGATTTGATTTACCCTAAATTGCCTTCTCATAAAGCAACAGCGGATCAACTGGCTTTTTCGGCATACAGACACGGTCTACCAAATTCTCCCACACTTCCACCCCACTGAGGATATCCACCTCAATCCGTAAGAAGTAGACTTCCACGTCCATTTCTTCTGGCTTAGGAAAACGCACAGCATCCTTCTCCGTAGTCACAATAATGTCTGCGTCTCGACGGACACAGCGACGCATAAAACGATCCACATCTTTCTGTGAAAACGAGTGATGATCCGCATAGGTACGGTGGAAAAGCACATTGGCACCAAGGTCCGTGAGCTTCTCTTCAAAACTCTCTGGCACTGCGATTCCGCTGATGGCAGCCACGAACTTTCCATCAAGAAACTCAAGAGGAAGGGTCTCCCCCGTAAACACATTTTCGAGATGTTTCGGACCATGGGTGCATTCGATAATCTCGGCAACTTGATTGTGCTTCCTGATCGTTTTTATGAGTTCAGTATTTCCTGCGTGGTAGCACTTAGTGATAAAAATGTAATCAGCACGGCAGAGGTTTTTAGGAGGTTCACGGAGTGTTCCTCTTGGCAAAATGGATCCAGTACCGAAAGGAGCATTGGAATCGACAAGCACAACATCGATAGTGTGGGCAATCTTAAGAAATTGCATTCCATCATCTAACAAAAGTATATCGGACTCTAACTCCTCGATCGCGAACTTGCCTCCCTTCACCCGATCCTTGTCCACCACCACTGCCACTTCATCGAGATTTTTAGCCAGCATGTAGGGTTCGTCCCCCGCGTACTTCACATCTAGCTCTAGCCCCTTACCCGCGCTCACTACCTTTGGCATTTCTTCCTCACTCACTAGCTCACCCGTCGCTCGCCGTTGCCACTTCTGAGGTTCGTCGAGTTTCTTGGATTTATAGCCACGGCTCAGTATCGCCACCTTGCGCCCGCGATCGCGCAAGGTCTTTGAAAAAAGCTCCACCACGGGGGTTTTACCCGTACCTCCCACGGTAATATTGCCGATGCTGATCACCGTAGTGCCCAAATAGGCTTGCTCTTTGAACCCCATGCGAAACATCCGCAATCGGAGCAACACACCAGCTCTGTAGAGCCAGGAAAACCAACGAAGGACACAACGCATCAAAGCCGCACGAAACCCTTTCGCACGTCCAAAAATAACGTCTTCACCCCACTGTTCCAGGTCTTCTAGTGTCTCCTTATTCATCGGTCGGCGCCACTACCATCTCTCATACCATGCTGCTCCACAAGCATCATTTGTAAGCCATATTAATAACAAAAATTAAGCCAGCTGGGCCTCCCCGACCCAACTGGTTACAGCTTCACTATAGACCACAGTTTAAAGTAGAAAACGCCATTGCTATAACCACATTTATTAGACATACTTATCACTGAATTCTAGGCCATTTCATGCATCTAACTACTACTCAACTCCAAGCTCTCGACGCCCTCTCCGAACTCCGTCATTTCACTAAAGCTGCAGAGCGTATCGGCATCACCCAGTCCGCACTCTCTCAGCAAGTAAAAGCGCTTGAGCAGTCTGTCGGACTTCCTCTTATCAACCGAGACACCCGCCCGCTCACACTCACACCCATGGGGGAAAAGCTGCTTATCCGTGCGCGCATCATCCTCCAGCAAGCTAGTGCGATCGAAGCCGAATGCCGCGAAACTGAGTCGCTCAAAGAAGGTAAACTTTCCTTTGGTATTATACCCACCATCGCACCCTACCTCACCCGTGCCATCCTCCCCCATTTCATCACTTCCTACCCTGGCATTCAGCTCGACATCCACGAAGACACCACCAGTAACCTTGCGAAAAAAGTCCACCAAGGCCACATCGACCTCGCTATCACCAGTGATCTGAGCACCATTCCTAGCAGTATTTCCCAACACCTCGATGAATACCCTCTGTTCAAAGAAAAGCTCTATCTCGCCACCCCTGTCGAAGTAGCCACACCTGATGGGAAACTCCCCATGATCGGACTAAAAGAAGGACACTGCCTGCGTGACCAAGCCATCACCGTCTGCAACCAAGCGATCGACCATAATATTAGTTGTGACCAAATCGCGACCCTACTATCCCTGGTGAAAGCAGGACTTGGCAGCGCCGTCATTCCTAGCATGGCTGTACCGAACCCTTCCGACTCAGCTATCGAGATCAGCGAGCTACCAAATGCGCAGCGCCTCGTCCAAGTCATTACCCGCCCACAAGTCCACCCCAACCCCGCCACTCAAGCATTCATAGACACCCTCACCAGCCAGCTCCCACTGGTGAAGTAATATCCCACTGGAAAATTTTACACTTCGCATTCTTTGTGCTCTTGCATCTCTAAAATTCTCCACTAAACCTAACCCCATGAATCGTCCAGACAGCCGTAGCGTAGACGCCCTCCGTCCTATTTCTTTCCTTCCTAACGTAGCCCCGCACGCTACTGGCTCTGTCCTTGTTTCTTTTGGTAATACCCGCGTTATCTGTGCCTGTACTGTAGAAGAAGACATCCCGCGCTGGATGAGATACCAGAAGGTAAAAGGCGGCTGGCTCACTGCTGAGTACAACATGCTCCCTTACTCCACGCTCGAGCGTAAACAGCGTGATATCACCCGTGGGAAAATTGATGGCCGCTCTTCCGAGATCCAGCGTCTCATCGGTCGCTCTCTCCGCGCCGTGGTAGACCTTAAAGCTCTCGGCCAGCGCACACTCTGGATCGACTGCGATGTTCTTCAAGCTGATGGAGGCACTCGCACAGCTTCTATCACTGGTGGCTGTGTCGCCGTAGCTATCGCTATCAACAAACTCATTGCTGGTGGGAAGCTGAAAAAGTCTCCACTTAAGCAGCTCGTCGCTGGTATTTCCGCAGGAATCTATAAAGAGACTGCAATACTCGACCTCAACTACCCAGAAGACAGAGACGCCAGCGTCGACTTCAATGTAGTCATGACCGAAGATCTCAACTTCGTCGAAATCCAAGGATCTGGTGAAGAAGCTACCTTCTCATCTGAGCAAATGACTGAGATGTTAGCACTGTCGAAAAATGGGGTCACAGAAATCGTCAGACTGCAGAAAGAAGCTATCGCAGCTGCAGACAAACCGGACGGTGATGCGCTCAATGACCTCGCTGCCGCATTTGGTTAGTAAAGACCTCCTATAAAAAATCTCTATTCTTTTTGAATAGAACACGAGGAGGTCTCGTCAAAACTGCTGAACCACAAATTCAGTAAGTTATGAAACCTATATTTATCCTTCTCGCTACTAGCTGCTTTGCATTGCAGAGCTGCATGACCACCTATGATGCACAGGGTCGCCCAGTCCAATCAGTAGATCCAGGACTTGCCGCTGTCGGAATCATTGGCGCAGGCCTCGTAGGTGCAGCCATCGCTAATAATAACAATGACGACCACTACCGTCATCAGAAACAACAAAAACCACAACATCGTGAAAACCATCAAGGAGGTCATCAGAGACAAACATACTACGCCCCACCACAACAGCGTGGCCAGTATGTGCGCTATGATGATCACAGAGGATATGATCGTAATCACCGTTAACCACCTAGAAGTAGATGGAAAATCCCCGTGTTAGACTCCTCTCCACAGTTGCAATTTCACTAAAGCAACCCCATGCTTTGCGCCATGAAAGCTCTTTTTCTTAGCACAGCAGCACTCACATTCATCGGGCTCAGCTCCTGCAATACATTCGTTGGTGTAGGGCGCGACTTCAAGAGCCTCGGGCAGGGTGTCGAAAATAAAGCATATGGCAACACTTGGAACGGTCAACAACGTGCTCAGAACTCTCAGCAATCCACTGTTCCTCAAACTACAATCCCTCAGCCATAGTAGATCAGACTGACTCTTTTTTCTTTCTCACTTTTTCCTTACACATTCTATGCGCATTCTCACAGGACTCCAACCAAGTGGTAAGCTTCACATCGGCAACTACTTTGGCGCCATGCAACCAGCGGTCCAACTCCAAGACCAAGGTGAAGCCTTCTACTTTCTAGCAGACTACCACGCTATGACATCCATGACGGATGCTCAGACTCTGCGCGAAAACATCCAGAACCTTGCCATCGACTTCCTAGCCTGTGGACTCGATCCAGAGAAAGCGACCATTTTCCGCCAAAGCGACATCCCTGAAGTCAATGAACTCGCTTGGATTCTCTCCACCGTTTGCCCTATGGGTCTACTAGAACGCTGCACCTCCTATAAGGACAAGGTAGCGAAAGGCATCTCAGCTAACCACGCGCTCTTCGCCTACCCAGCTCTGATGGCTGCTGACATTTTACTCTATGACGCAAATCTAGTGCCCGTAGGAAAAGACCAGAAACAGCACATTGAAGTCACGCGTGACCTCGCTCATAAGATCAACGATAAATTCGGCGAAGGCACACTCACAGTGCCAGAAGCCCAGATCCGGGAAGACACAGCAGTGGTCCCTGGAACTGACGGTCAGAAAATGTCTAAGTCTTACGACAACACCATCCCACTCACCGGCGGTAAGAAAGCCGTCCGTAAGACTATCATGCGCGTCCTCACAGACTCCACTCCAGTAGAGGACCCGAAGCCAACAGAAGGCTCTAACGTCATCGCTCTCTACAAGCTCTTCGCTGATGAAGCGGCTGTGAACCAAATGATCGCGGAGCATGAAGCTGGCGGCCTAGGCTATGGCCACTTCAAGCAGCAACTCTTCGATGCCTACTGGGAACACTTCACGGAAGTCAGAGCCAAGCGCGAAGAACTCGAGAATAACCTCGATTACGTCAATAGCGTCATCGCAGCAGGCGCCGCAAAAGCACGCGCAGAGTCCACCAAAGTACTAGACCGCGTCCGTAAAGCCGTCGGCCTACGCTAAGTAAATTCCGTATATCACCCCGACTTTTAAACCCGAGGTCTCCCTCGGGTTTTTCGTGCCCTCTTTGTAAATTCTCTGTAAAGCGAGGCCTCCAGCATTGAATACTTAGAACACACGCCCATATGATGAGGGGATGAAAACACCCCTTCTCCTTTCACTTTTAATAAGCCCACTTCTCACAGCTTACGAGATGCACGAGTGGGGGACATTCACCACAGTCTCTGGCTCAGATGGAAAATTACTCGCAGGGCTTCATATCGAAGAAGAGCACCTCCCACCTTTTGTCCACTCGCATGTTGGAATGCAGAGTAACCGATTCATGTTACCGTATAATTACTCGTACATGAACCAAGCTCCCCCCTCTTCCGTATTACAATCTTCCGATCAGATTGCCATCAGCCTTGGCGAGAACAACACTGTCACTCCACTTTTCGCCAAAGGTATGCTTCCGAACAATCTACGCAACGTAACCGTCAAAATGGAAACACCCGTGATCTATTTCTATGGAGATGATACTCCTAACGTTCATGTGCATGTGGGCTTCAACGGCGGCACCATTAGCGAGTGGTACCCAAAGCGTAAAGACGGTGACACCCCAAATGCAATTTCACTCGAGGGTCTCAAACCTACCGGTCAATTTACAAATTTTCTTAACGGGGAAAAAATCCCCGTCGACTTCAATAAGGTCATCGATTTCGCCAAACCATACAAAGGCTTCATTGAATGGGACGTAGAAATCCTCCCCAAAGATCAGGCCGATATCGCTCACACATTCAAACCCTATGAAAATTACACTTGGATCTACCCGCGCGTCCCAGATGCCAACATGCTCAAAGTAGAAGACGAATATGAAGACTATTTATTTTACAGAGGCCTAGGAAATTTTGATCTGCCTGCTGAATTCTCAGTCGACGAAAATGAAACACTAACAATTTCTAACAATAGTGAAGAAAAAATTTCCTTCGCTCTCGCATTTGAAAACATCGCCGGCAAGTTCCGTTACAAAAACCTCTATAATATATCAGGTCACACTGAAGTCAGCGTTACCGAAAACGACTGGATCACTCCGAAAAACCAGCAAGTCGAGGTCTACCAAGCCATGCGTGCAGGGCTAGTAGCTCAAGGTCTCACTACCGATGAAGCCAATGGCATGGTACGCACTTGGTGGAAATCTTACTTCAACAAACCTGGACTCCGAGTCTTCTGGGTAGTTCCCAACGATGAGTTAGAAAAAATACTCCCCCTCACTCTCACTCCCGAACCCGAAAAAGCAGTGCGAGTCATGGTCGGCCGCGCCGATGTGCTCAGACCATCATTCGAACAACACATGGTCGACTCCCTCGGAACCCACGCATTTAGCCACTTCGAAAATGATCGTTTCTTCCTCCCATATAAACAACGCCTGAAACAACTCATCACTGAACCCGTCTTCACCCAGCTCACGCCACAGGGTCTGAACTTGCAGAGCTTACAGGCCAAATTGATCGGCAAGAAAGTGGAAGAAACCGCAAACATTAGATTCTATAACGGGGCGGAAATCATCATTGATAAATCAGATAAATCAGGGAGCGTTAAATGGCCACTCTCAGGAAAATGGGAAATCGTGGATGAACTCCATCTAAAAATTGGAGAGTACACATTCGAGCTTAATCAAGCAACTGGCATACTCACAGCCAAACTCCCAGAGGGCTCTGAGTGGGTAAGGTTAGAGATTCAGCTGAAGCGCTACCTCAACTGAATCTCTAAAACGTAATCACCTCAAACTATCAAGGGGCTCCTGTGAGGCCTACAAGTTCGTAATCCATGCACAGGTATAAGGTTCCAGCTCGATAGTCTGCATCCCTTCGGTAATCGCCTCACCAGTTAACAGATCATACCAGCTTTCTGTAGCCACCAAGTTAAGCTCTACTATTGGAATCGATTGTTTCTCGTCCGAAATATTGTGTAGAGCGAAGATCGACTGATCCCGATTCAAGCTAGCACGCCAGAAGGCGAAAACCTTTTTGCCAAAGTGTAAGGTGTACTGAGTTGCATTCGGATGGAATGCAGGTTGCTTGCGACGAATCTTGATCAATTTCTTCAAGGAACCAAATACCTTGCCGTGGTGTAAACTCGGATTTCCCAGCTTTTCTTCTAAATCTTCTGCATCCCATTTGTGGCGGTTGATCGCACGGAGCTCACCGCTTTCGGCCACACCTTGCTTATCATTCTCAGTACCTAATAAGCTATGAATATAGAAGGCTGGCACACCCTCTAGGGCTAACATAATAGTATGCGCGCAGAGATAGCGGCCCACCTGCCAATCATCCTTCACGCCACCAATCTTACCTGCCAAGGCACTAAAGAGAGATATATTCGCCTCGTAAGGTTTCAGCTGACCATCTGGCATCTTGCGCATGGAAATTTCTCCACCAAATGTGCATAAGGTGTCTGTGAGCCCCATTAGCTCATCATCGGAGAGTAAGCCCTCAGCTGGACGTAAGCCAATACCATCGTGTGATGCGAGGAAGTTGAAATACGAGCGTCCACGTCGAGCAGGAGGCATGGACATCATCCATGTCTTTAGGTGTGTACAGTCACCGCTCAACATCGTGTTCACGAGAAGCGGAGGCAATGAGAAGTTATAGATCATATGCGCCTCATTATCGTTACCGAAGTACGAGAGGTTCTCTTTGTTTGGCACATTGGTCTCGGTGATAATCACAGCTTCAGGCTCAAGCGTTTCTAGCACGAGTCGTAGCAGTTTGATGATTTCATGCGTCTGATCCAGATGCACGCAGGTTGTTCCAGATTCCTTCCAGAGAAATGCAATAGCATCTAAACGGAAGATTTTAATCCCCTCTGCTAGATAGCGACGAATCACACGAATGAATTCGATAAGTACCTTCGGATTGCGGAAGTTGAGATCCACTTGGTCTGCACTGAAAGTACACCAAACCTCTTTCACTCCATTCACCGTCTCAACCGGTGTTAGTAGTGGATGAGGACGTGGCCTAACAACTTGAGAAACATCTTCATAATCCTCACCTAGCACAAAATAGTCAGATCCAGGATCCTCACCTTTTTTGAAATTCTTAAACCATTCAGACTCGCTAGAGCAATGATTGATAACCAGATCTGCCATGACGTTAAAGTCATTACTTATCTCTTTAATGTCCTTCCATGAACCAAACTCAGGCTTCACCTCGTGGTAATCCACTACTGAAAAACCATGGTCTGAGGTAAAAGGACAAAACGGCAAAATATGCACTCCACTCGTCACACCGCGTAACTGAGCACGCAGGAAATTCTGTAAAGTCCGCAGAGGCACCTCGCCTTCTTTCTTAATAGAGTCCGCATACGTGATGGTATAGACATCATTCTCATTCCATTTATCTGCCACGTTATGCACCTCTACAGCAGCCTCGGCAAGTCCACCCTCACGCATAATATCTTCAGTAATTTCTGAAGCATTATCCTCGCCGTAGACCATCTGCACGTGCTGCTCTACCCGGAGACGCACTTGCTGTACTCTTGGGTGATTTTCTTGGTCGTACGCCTTTCCTCCGAACTCTTTCATGTCTTCGTCAACCGCTTCTAACAGCTGATCCATGATATCTGGAAATGCTGATTGCACGCGGTTCCAGCTCGGCATAAATGGAGTCTCCATCGACTTCTTAGGGTCTAGGAATTCATGTCCAGCCTGCATCACATTTTCAGCAAAAGTCTCAACTGCGAGTCCCTCAGTATGGCGGTCATACGTGAGACCATTCATCACAGCATCGTTGTGGTAGCTATCCACCATGTCGAGAGCGATACGATAGTATGTAGCCTTAATCGTACGAAGGCGCTCGGGTGAAAACACCTCACCCTGGGTCGCCATTTTACGGTAAAGTGACTTCGCAATGTCACTACTCATCTTAGAAAGACCACGCGTCTTATCCTCTAAGGAAAGATCCTGATGCTTGTGATCATAGATGTCCGCAATATCGACCTGGCATATCTGATTCGTCGCATAGTTACGGTGCATTTCAGAAAGTGTGCCCATCTCTAGCCCCCAATCAGATGGAATCCGGATATCTTCAATCACATCTCTAGCGAGCGAAAATTCACCAGCGAGAGGGTAGCGGAAACTATCAAGGTAGTTCAGATAATCATTCGCTCCGCAAACCTTCTTGAGAGCGCGTAAAAGTGGGGTCACTAACAGGCGGCAAACGCGGCCATTCATCGCGTTATTCGCCACACGTGCGTAGTACCCTTTACAGAATTTATAACTAAAGGAAGGATTCGCCACTGGGTAAATGAGACGCGCCAGCATGTCTCGTGAGTAGGTGGTGATATCACAATCGTGCAGCGCTACAGCCTCAGCCTTCTCAGAAGCTAGAACATAACCAAACATGTACCACACATTGCGGCCCTTCCCTGGTTCCTCGGGAGCTAGACCCTTTTCTTGGAGTAAGGCATCGAGCTTACGTAAGCGTGGACCATCGTTCCAGAGCACTTTGGGTTGCTGTGGAAGGCGGCTGAAAAAATCCAGCGCGTATCGATACTGCTCTTCAGTCGCCTGATCTAAACCAATAATGATTTGATCAAGGTAAGGAACCTGAGCGATTTCATCGATAATATTTGAAAGCGCAGGACCTTCTAGTTCAGAAAAAAGCGAGGGCAACACCAGTGCCATAGGTTTCTTCTTAGAAAATTGTACTAACTCGCTCTCCAGCTCCTCAAGCGGTCGGTTATTAAGCTGGTGAAGAGTCGTGATGATGCCGTGTTGGTGAAAGTCGCCCATAATATTTAGAAATTTTTAATGATTTTAGAAACTGCTTCGCCCCAACCCTTGGAGCCTGGATGCACCGCGTCAATACGGTGAGAATTACTTGGATCTACTCGAGGTCCATCCGCATGCGGAATTACTACCGCTATATCAGCGGCTTCGAGCATAGCTTTATCGTTGGCACTATCTCCCACAGCTACCACGGTCCACTCGGTATGAGGTTCCGCTTGCTGATAAAGCTCAGTAATTTTCTGCATCCCCTGTACCTTATCTACTGGTCCCATGAGATGGATAAAGCGCCCACCGCGAAGTGCCTTCACTCCGTGCGATTGCATTGCTGAAATGAATCTACCCCACTCTTCCTCAGAGCCATGCCACAGGATCGGCTCCGTAGTACCACGCTCCATCGAAAGCTCAGCGGAGGCGACACTTAAACCAGTGTGCTCAATCACTTGCTCGACGGTCCAATCAGAAAACCCTTCAAAGTCATACCCCTCACTCTCACGGAGCGCATGAGCATATCTTAAAATTTCCTTACGCGACATCCCAGCAGGCTGAGCAATGTAACCAAATGCGTCAGCCTCTCCCACTGGCGCGATCACGCTCTCGCGATGCACCGCCACTAGCCCTCCATTTTCCGCAACCACCGCATAACATTGCTCTAACTCTTGAGCCAGATGACGCAGCTCCGCGTAGGTTTTACTAGAGTTCAGGACCAAAGGAATACCATGCTCCCGCAACTCACCTAATGCAGCCATAGCGCCAGCATAGCCATAATCCTCGTCTAGCAATGAGCTATCCAAGTCTGTTACTACTAAAATTTTACGCGTCGTCTTTTGGGTCATGAGAGAGTTTATGAGTGAAATAATCAGCCACTCAAGATTACTTAAGCAGCTACCATACCACCTTCCCATAAAACCTAACGGCGGCAAGAATTCATTCATGAAATATCTGCCATATTAAATCGCGTTGACCAACGCCCATTGACTGATAAACCAAGCCCATGAGCCAAGCTGCCGCCAAAGAAGAAAACCCGTTGATCAACATCATCGTCAACGTGCTGCTCCCCACCATTATTCTAAGCAAGCTAAGTAAAGAAGGCGAAGCTGTCTACCAGCTTGGCCCCTCATTAGCCATGGTTGTCGCTCTCGCGCTACCCCTCGGCTACGGAATCTGGCACTGGGCTAAACATAAAAAGTTCAATATCTTCTCCTGTGTCGGACTTGGAGCCATTTTACTCACTGGACTCATCACAATTTTTCTTTGGAAAAGCCCAGAAGCGAAGCCGCACGTCGCGCTAATCTTTGGCCTCAAAGAAGCTATCCAGCCACTCATCCTCGGTTCTCTTTTCATCATCACCCGCCGCTCTAGCAGCCCTCTTTTCCGCACTTTTATCTACAACGATACCATCTTTGATGTGAAGCGCATCGAGCAATCCGTCGCCGAAAAACAACAAATTTCTGAATACGAAGGACTCATTTGGAAGTGCACCCTGCTTTTCTTCGGATCCTTTTGCGTAAGTGCAGTCCTCAACCTCGGGCTCTCATTTTACTTCCTGCACGACCTCGAAGCCAGCAATCCAGATTGGCGCACCGTCTACAACGAACAAGTCGGCCGCATTACCTTCTGGGGCTTTCTCGTGATTGGAGCTCCTTTGATGATTGTTGCATTTTATATTCTCTATACAATGGTCAATGGTCTTGAGAAACTCACAGGCCTCGACCGCGAGACTCTCCTCGTTCCTCGCTAATATCCCCCATTGACCAATGACTAATTGACCAATGATACATATAAAGAAACTTAGCCTGCTACTCTCCCTTCCACTGCTACTTCAGCCGCTCATTGCGGAACCAAATCAGAACCAAGAAATCCCAACCACTGGCCTCAAACCACTCAGTCCAGCCACTGAAGCACAATTCGCATTCCTCTGTCTCGACAATGGTGAAGTGGCCTCAGAAGCGGATCTCAAAAAGGCTCTGGTGAAATGGTTTGAACTCGCCTCCGAGCAGGATATCCACGAGTGGAAGCTCAACCCGAAGACCCAATCATTCTCATGGAGAATTGGTCGCTCGCGTTTCGTTGCTACCCACGAAAATCAAGCGATCCCAAAAGACGACATCCGCTACGCGTCTAACAACTCTCTCCACTGGCCAGACGCCGAGCAAGAAATGCTCAAACACTCAGCGCACTACACCATCACCTGCACTAGCATCCACCGTGAACCATGGCATGCAGCGCTCGACCTCACACACACACTTGCAGCCTTTACGGAGACACATGACACTTCTGGTGTGTACTGGGGAGACGCCTCCATCGTACATTCTCCAGAGAGCTTTCTAAAACAAGCAAGCTACCAGCTAGACGATACAGGGGAAATCCCAGGAGCACTATGGATTAGCATACTTTTCGAATCCAACACCAACGGTGGCTGGAACATTTTCACAGATGGCTTTAGCCCACTTGGCTTTCAGGATATTGAAATCCATAACTCACAGCTCAAGCGCACAAACCTCTTTCAACTCCTCAATAAAACGAAACAACAGGTTCTCGAGCGCAAGCTCAAGCTCAGCAATGATCTAATTATCGATGGCCTAGATGACTCCAAATGGAAAGTCAGCACGGGCGCATCAATCATTGGCAAAGACAAGCCTGTCTGGATTCTCACCCAACAAAAATAATCATGTCCGAATCTGAAGAAGACCGCCCACTACGCGTACGCCTACGCTCCGACTGCCCCTGTGGCACTGGCCTGAGCTACAACGATTGCTGCCGAGATTTCCACACGGGGAAAGCCCAACCAAAGACTGCTGAGCAGCTCATGCGCTCACGCTACTCCGCCTTCTTTTTCCGCCTGCCTGACTATCTTGTCAGCACCCAGCACCCGGACACTCGTGAACCAAGTTTAAGAAAAGAGTTAGACGCTATGCTCCCCACTATCATGTGGCGCTCGCTCAAGATCCTCAGCAGCAGTAAAGGTGGCCCAGAAGACAAAAAGGGCAAAGTAGAATTCACTGCCGAGTACCATGAAGACGGCGAACTCCAAGAGATGTATGAACATTCACGTTTCCGCCGGCTCAGAGGAATGTGGAAATATGTCGATGGAAAGGGCTAATACCACTCTGCGATTCAAAAGTGACTAATGCTGGAGTGATTTCCTGGTCAATCAAGGCGTGACGAAGGAGCGGTGCGAGCACCGTGACTGAGGAATAAC
>NZ_JBPOGE010000026.1:0-17316 GCF_051252225.1 Rubritalea sp. | reverse complement strand
TGTGAGAGTAGGTCGTCGCCAGGTTATATGCCCGCTTCTAGCTAACGCTGGAAGCGGGCTTTTTTTGTGCCCGGATAGTTCCCACAGCAAAGCTGTAGGAGGAGAAAGGAAAAAAGAGGGGAAGGAAAAAGTCTGGCTAGTGTGAGGCCAATGGAATGCGACGTGTCGAAGGTCGGAAAGTCTCAGGTCTTCAGAGCAAAGTCTGGTGACTTGCGGAGGTTAACGAAGGCTCCATAGGATAGCTGTAAAGACTGGTTTTTGTCTGATAGATGGCTATCAAGAGAGGCATGGAGCAAGACTTTCTGAAACCACTTTCTATAGATGGATATAAGTGTGCGTTTGTAGAACGTGTCGCAGGAGTTGAGGTTGATACGGATAGGGATGCCACGCTCGCCCGCCTAGAACCTTTTCATAAGCAGACGGTAGATAATTTAGGGTTTAAGCGGGAGGGATTTCAGCGTGCAGAGCAAGTACATGGAGCTGAGGTTGCGGTAGTTGGGGCTAAGACAGGTGAATTAGCTTTAGGTGTGGATGGTCTAATCACGAATGTTCGAGGTGTCGCCTTGGGTATTTATGTTGCTGATTGTGGAGTCATATATTTGTTAGATAGAAAGAAAGGTGCCATCGCTTTGCTTCATTCCGGAAAGAAGGGGACGGAGTTAGGAATACTAGAGGTTGCTCTCAAAAAGATGGCAGAGACATATGATACGGATCCGAGGGATGTCATTGGTGTATTAGCGCCATGTATTCGACCACCAGCTTACGATGTGGATTTCGCAGAACAAATTAGACAAGATGCTAAAAGATTAGGTGTCAGTGAATTTTTTGACTGCGGTATTTGCACTAGCTCAGATCTAGAGCGCTATTATTCTTACCGTGTAGAGAAGGGAGCGACTGGAAGAATGCTGGCTATCCTTGGGATTGAAGATTAAAACGAGGCCGAAGGATGGATATACATATTGAGATAGCGCGTGCGAAGGTGAACCTGAACTTAAAAATATTGGGTAGACGCGATGATGGTTTTCATGGAATTGAGACACGGATGGCACCGATCAGTCTTGCTGATAGGTTGCTTTTTACCGCTGCAGATGAATACCGTTTAGTTTGTGATGTGCCGGGTGTTCCACTCGATGAAACAAATTTGGTCACAAAGGCGGTACGTGTTTTCCAACGTGAGACGGGTAAGCTTTGTGCGTATCAAGTCGTGCTCGAAAAAAATGTACCACATGGAGCCGGGCTTGGTGGAGGAAGTGGTGATGCCGCTGCAGCACTACGCGCTTTGAATAGTTTAGAAAAAACAGACATTCCCGTTGAAGTGCTTGCAGACTGGTCTGCTGAAATAGGAAGTGATGTGCCGTTTTTTGTTTACGATAGCACCTGTGATTGTCGAGGCAGAGGTGAGCTTGTTGAACCAATCGATTGGCCATTTCAGTTAGATGCTTTATTACTAAAGCCTAGTTTTGGTGTGGATACTCCAAGTGCTTATAAAAGCTGGCTCGAATCCACTGAGATTGAAGGTATTGATTATGGTTCACAGAAGCTAGAGTGGGGTGAGATGATCAATGACCTGGAGCGCCCAGTGTTTCAAAAATACCGATTTCTAGCAGAAATGAAGATGTGGTTACTGGCTCAAGATGAGGTTGAAGCAGGCATGATGAGTGGTTCTGGATCTACAATGATCGCTATACTTAAAAGTCCAGAATTAGCCGAGCTGCTCGCGGCTCGGGCAAAAGAGCAACTTGATCCAACCCTATGGACTCATGTGGTCAAAATTGGCTAGATTTCGGTTGTTATTTTACAGCTTCTAACGAGCATAGAGAACGATTATGGCCTACACCGAAGAAAAAGCATTTGAACTAGTGAAGTCCGCTTATGAGCGTGAAAGATTAGGGCATGCCTTCTTGATTACAGGTGAGGCTTTAGCTGGTGGTGAACGTCTGGCATCTAAAATGATCGAGCTGATCAATGGTGCGGATGATCCGACTTCAGGCTTGGATTTATTTGGTGATGCTCCTCCTCCTGAACCACAAACGATTGATGAACTGGAAGGTGACCTAGTTCGTGTCGTGCGTCCTGAAATGAAGTCTCGTCGGATTTCTGTGAAGCAGATGCGTGAACTAGAGAAATCTATGTATCAATCTTGTGAGAAAGATAAGTGGAAAGTAGGAGTCGTGTTAGAAGCTGACCGAATGGGTGTGGAGGCTGAGAATGCTTTTCTGAAAACACTAGAAGAACCTCCTGATAGGTGCTTGCTTTTGTTAATTACTAGTAGCCCAGATCGCTTGCTACCTACCATTTTATCCCGCTGTGTTCAGCTTCCTCTTATTACTAATGCTAAACGTGCGGAATATGACGGTGAAGCTGAATTGTTAGAGGTGCTTGGTAAAGTTGGCAAAGCAGGATTTGGTTCAGTCGGTCGAGCATTGACTCTGAAAGCGGCGTTTTCAAAGGTGCTAGACCGTCGCAAGTCTGAAATTGCTAAAGCGAATGATGCTGCGCAGAAGGAGGAAATAGCTACTTATAAGCAGACGACTGAAGGGGACTGGCTGAAAAATCGTGAAAATTATTACAAGGCGCTTACTGAGAGTGAATACTTGCTAGAGCGCGGCCAGTTTTTGGATGTTCTAATTACTTGGTTGGGGGATGTAGTGCGTCAGAAATGTGATGTCACCGAATTAGATTATGCAAAGTATGCTACGATAACTCAAGCTGTTGCTGGTACTGAGAGTCTAGAATCTCTTTTACAGAGGATGGAAGCTCTAGAAAATCTTGGAACTTTATTAGAAACGAATGTGAGTGAGCCTCTAGCTCTTGAGGTTGGGTTCATGAAAGCCTTTGGCTAAAGTGAGATGAATTTACTTAGTGGAGATTTCGCTCTTATTAGTACCGCTAATGGAGAGCTGTTAGTTGGAGAAGGCCCTTTTACAGAGCATGCTCATTGTCCGAGGGATGGTGTAGCATTCTATAAAAATAATTTCACTCTATCGGCGGCTAAACCTTGGAAGGTCCCAGCGATGGTTCATCGCATAAAGCCAAGTGTTTTCCATGGCTTCGAGAGACCTGAAATGAAGTGGACAGCTCCAACAGCAGAAGGTTTCGCGAGGGTTTTTAGTGAGATAGGTGAAACTATTAGAAGCGGTACTTTAGAAAAATCTGTCCCCGTCACCACAGAACGCGGGGAGATTACAGCTGGTTCAGTACGTGGGATTCTAGCCCAGCTCTCCAATCAAAGTGACCCATTTTATTCTTATGCTTGGGTCGAGGGCGAGAGTGGTTTTTGTGGGCAAACACCAGAGTTGTTATTTCAACTACGAAAAGGTCGATTCAAGACTATGGCATTGGCTGGCACAGCTAGAGCAAGTGAGAGAAGTGTTTTTGCTTTCGACGAAAAAGAAATTCGAGAGCATGAATATGTTGCTCAGACACTTGTAGAAAACCTATCTGATCTCGGTATGGTGAAGCGTAGTGACCGAAGCATCATGGATCTTGGAGACCTTGTTCATTTCCATACACCTCTCGAGATTTTTATGTATGGGGATCAGAGTATTGATTTTCTACTTCAAAAAATGCATCCGACACCAGCACTTGGCCCTCATCCGAGAACGCAGGAAACTTTAGAAATGCTCTACCGATGGCGAAACGAGTTAGAAGCTCCGGAGTGTTTCGGGGCGCCTTTTGGTGTGTATGATGACGGGGTTTTCCATGCAGTTGTCACGATTAGAGGTGTCTTTTGGGACGGCCAAGAAGTTCTCGTTCCTTCTGGCTGTGGTGTGATTGAAGAATCGCGACTTACGAGCGAGTGGAGAGAGTTAGAGCTGAAACGAAATGCGGTGAAAGCTCGTTTTGGAATTTAGCCAAAGAGATCCATCTGAGGTGCTTCAGAGTTAGGCATAGTGGCTCTGGTGTTTTTTGCTCGAGGCTTTTTCTTTGCGTCTGGTTTTGAGGAGTTCATCTCAAGGTGAGACAAAATTTCCTTAGCTCGATTGACTATGGTATCTGGTAGACCCGCTAGTTTGGCAACTTGGATGCCGTAGGATTTATCTGCAGAGCCGGGGAGAATCTTGCGAAGGAAAATGATTTCATCGTTCCATTCGCGTACTGCTACATTGTAGTTTTCAACAGCTTTACGTGTATTAGCTAGGTCTGTTAGCTCATGGTAGTGCGTAGCAAAAAGTGTGCGAGATTCTAATTCATCATGAAGGTGCTCAGCTACAGACCAGGCAATGGAGAGCCCGTCGAATGTCGCGGTGCCACGACCAATTTCATCAAGTATCACAAGAGACTTCTCAGAGGCATTATTGATTATGAGTGAGGTTTCATTCATTTCCACCATGAAGGTGGATTGACCTCTAGCAATGTCGTCCGAAGCCCCGACTCGACAAAAAATACGATCGACTAAACCTATATGCGCTGACTCAGCGGGAACGTAGGCTCCAATTTGTGCCATAAGAGTGATGAGGGCAACTTGGCGGATGTAGGTCGACTTACCCGCCATGTTAGGACCTGTTAGTATGAGTAGACGTGAATCGTCCTCATTCATGAGAGTGTCGTTAGGTACAAACTTTTCATCGACGAGGGTCTGCTCAAGGACGGGATGGCGGCCTTCAACGATGCTCAGGATGCGTGAATCATCGAGAAGTGGGCGCGTGTGCTGATGGAGCTGCGCGGTTTCAGCGAGACCCAGAAGCACGTCGAGTGTGGCTAGAGCATCAGCTGTTTGTTGAAGTTCATTTAGGTGAGACGCTACTTGGGAACGAAGCTTGGTGAACTCATCCGCTTCTAGTTGCCTAGAGCGTTCGTCGGCACCGAGAACTTTACTCTCAACAACCTTGAGCTCTGGAGTAATGAAACGCTCGGCGTTGGCCATGGTTTGCTTGCGCTGGTAGTCTTCTGGTACAAGCTCAGCCTTCGCTTTGGTGACCTCAATGAAGTAGCCGAAGACGTTATTGAATTTAATCTTTAGAGTATCGATGCCTGAGCGTTTGCGTTCAGACTCCTGGAGTTTGGCTATCCATTGTTTTCCGTCGCGCGAGGCTGAGCGGATTTCATCGAGGGCTTCGTTATATCCATCGCGAATGATTCCTCCGTCTGAGAGTTTTGCTGGAGGTTCGTCGACTAGAGCAGTTTCTAACAATTCGACTAGATCCTCAAATGTTTGAATGTCTTGGAGGAGTTGAGCTGCGAGAGGCGTACTGGAGGCAACAGCTGCTAGGTCTTCTTTTAGGGTCGGAATTTGAGCCAGAGAGAGGCTAAGAGATTGGAGGTCGCGTGGATTACCTGACCCTTGAGAGAGCCGCCCAGTAGTTCGCTCGATATCTTTGATTTTCTTCAGTGAATCTCTGCACTGATTGAGCAGGTATGGTTGCTGGAGAAAGGAGGCGATTAAATCTTGGCGCGCAAGAAGTGGCTCCATTTCTCGCAGTGGATGGAGAATCCAGTCACGTAGTTTACGAGCTCCCATGGGAGTGGCTGTTCGGTCCAGGGCATGGAGGAGTGTGTGCTTTTTACCGGAACGAGATTCTACGAGATCCAAGTTACCTTGTGAGGCTGAGTCAATAAGCACGTAATCTGCATTGTCTCGTACCGAAAGTTTGAGGAGGTGATCACACGAGCGTCTAAGCTGGTGAATGAGGTAGTGAAGAATAGCTCCAGCCGCAGAAGTCGCTGCAGTCATGTCTGCACAACCAAAACCATCGAAGGACTGAACCTTGAATTGTTCCTTGAGCATGTGCTGCGCTTGTTCAGGGATAAATGCGTAACCATCGTATGGCATGCAGTGAGAAATACTTCCAAGCTGGTTGAGCTGGTCATCAGGTATAATTATTTCCGATGGTGAGAGGCGTTTAATCTCGTCCTCTAGCTGCATTTTGTCTGGGAACTCAGTGACTGTAAATTCACCGGTGGTGTGGTCTGCACAGGCGAGTCCAAACTTTTTATCGGCGAAGCAGACAGCTGCTAAATAGTTGTGCTTTGTGTCGTCTAATAGGTTGATGTCATCAACTGTTCCCGCGGAAATTATCTGAGAAATTTCACGTTCTACGAGTTTTCCAGGGATGGGAGTGGAAGTTTGTTCACCAATGGCAACCCGGATTCCCGCTTTGACTAGCTTTGCAATGTAGCCCTGGGCTGCATGATGCGGGACTCCACACATGGGGACGTCATGACGTTTTGTTAGAGCTACATTGAGAGTGGCTGCTGCGCGCTGGGCATCCTCAAAAAACATTTCGTAAAAATCACCGAGTCGGAAGAAAAGTACGACGTCCTCTGGGAGTGACCTACGCATAGCAATATATTGCGCCATCATAGGTGTGAGTTTCTTTTCTTTGCCAGCTGCCATGTGAGAGGGAGTCTGGCTAGGTGCATGCTGGGTTTCAACAGAGAAGTCGATAAATTCACACCTCCAAATTTAGATGCCTTGACAGGAGAGAATTTCTTCAGATGGTAGCATCATGACTGTTCATAAAATGATCACTGTTGTCGCATTGGCTGCATTTACTGCCACTGGCTCTGTGAGTGCTGAAGATACTGAAATGGAAAAATCAATGAGTGTTGCGAGTAAGGCGCTCAAGTCCCTACGTACTATTCCAAAGGACGATTATACAGCAGCAGCTGAGGCTGTAAGAACTGCACACGAAGCAATTCTTAAATCAATGAGTTACACTGCTACCATGGTGGCTGAGATGCCAGATGGTGTTGAGAAAGAAAAAGCGCTTGCTGATTCCCGCCGTATTTTAGGACTGAACTACTCGGCTCTTTGTGCGCTTGAGTTAGCCTACCTCGAAGGTGACGCTAAAAAAATAGAAGAAGCTTATGACCAAGTTAAAGAGACTAAAAAAGAAGGTCACAAAAAGTATACGGATGACTAATTGTTTAGTAACTTAACATCCATGAAGAAGTGGATGATAGGTATAGCTCTGGCCATCATTGTACTGTTGTTTGCAGTTTCGATGTTGGCCAAATTTTTTCTAACCAAAGATTTTCTAGTCAAAGAGATTGAGGCGTCGATTAATAGCCGGGTTCAGATTGGTTCTGTGGATGTCTCTTTGCTTTCGTTTCCAGCGAAGGTGAAACTCAATGATGTGATTATTACTCAACGCGATGAAGTTGTAGAAATAGGAACGCCTGGTAGTGATCGGTTAGAATTGTCTGAGGGTGATATAGCGTTGAGTGCGTTAAGTTTTGAGCTATCTCTCTGGGAGTTACTCTCCCGCAAAATACATGTTGAACACTTCGATCTTGATGGCTTGCATATCAAGGCGACTCTTTTTGAGGATGGTTCGAACTCGTTAGATCCATTATTTGCCAGTCCAGAATCTACTGATGAAGAGCAGCCAGATCCAAAACCTGAGGAGGATAAGAAAGATGTAATAGCTGGGGAGAAAGGCTTCAATGCTAAGAAACAAGAGCAATTCGTCACTTATCTTGAATCGGTAGATATTCGGAATGTGAGTTTCGATTTAGAGATCGAGAAAACGGGATTGTTTATACAAGGGTCAGATTGTGGAGTTTTGTTAGAAAATATTAGAGTGGATCCACAAGCGTTAGAAAAAGTGAATGAAGCTAGTGTTCAGTTTACGTCTAAAGTTGAGGTCTACGAGTCACCTCTAAAAAAACTTAAGTATGGCGAGATCGGTCTATCCGGCCCAGCTGTAGCTAGGCTCTTTGATCCGACTACTGGAAATATTGACCCAATTATTAATTTGGACCTTAATATTTCAGAGAACTCACATATCAGCACGCAGGTTCCGTATCTACAGAAAGTGTGGGCGTATGGGGCGAAGCTTTCTAAATTTGGCGTGTCAATAGGCACTCTTCCGGATAGGGCAACTTTTGGGAGAAGTCGTAAACTGGCTGGAGGCTATCAACGTGGGCGAGTTGATCTATCTGAGGATGTATCCATTCTCATCCACGATTGGGAGCTCGCGCTTAATCAGCCCTCATGGCTGGCGTCTGGAGACGAAACTCATGAGTTCTTTATCGATTTTAGCGCTAGCAAAAAAGCGAGTGATTCGCTGGTAAGGCATATTGATGGCTTGGTTAAAAAAGTGCCTAAAGAGGTTCGAGGGAATCTCTCAGAGGAGATTAAGTCGGGATGGTTGCAAAACGGTAAACTGACAGTCAGCCTTCGCACTAGTGGTAGCCTGTCTTTTCCAAAAATAGAGATGCTCACTGAAATTCCAGCGATTGATCAGTTGATCAAAGATTATGCGCAGAAAAGTGCACTAGATTACTTGTTTAAGAAACTTCGCAAGTAATTTAGCCAGCTCTAAGCGCCATCTAATAGAGCCGTAGCATAAGCGTGGACATCGGGGTATGGTAGATGTGAGAGCATGCCGAATTCATTCTTCTTATGGAGAAAGTAATGACGGATATAGGGAGAAGGGATGCCACAGAGGAAGCGTGTGAGTTGTTGCTTACTATGTAATCGCTGCTTGGGCTTTGAAAGCAGCGATTGGATCCGCTCTAGTTCTTCATCTGTGATAGATTCCTTGTTAGAAACTGGTAGGCTTCTCATGCGTTTTCCTTTGAGACACGAGGAGCAATTTCCGCAGGGAGTAGAGAGTTTCTCTCCAAACCAAGCTGCCAGCTGAGATGGGATGCAGGCTCTGCTCGTCGCGATTTTTTCAACAGCACGCACTTTGCTGATACCATTTTCAAATTGAGAAGAGAGGTCGTCTAGAAGTTCATTTAACACAGCCTCATCGATCGGTTTTGCTACTTTATAGTTCCAAAGCCAACCGCTGGGTTTGTAAACGATGTCATCAGAATCTCGTAGATCATGAAGAGTCTCCCAGAGCTTCTTTTCTTTTATGCCAAACTCAGTCTCAACTTCGAAGGTGTCGTAGCGGTCGCCTAAGGAGAATATGCATTCTAGAGCGCTACGCATTTTGGCTGGATAGCTTGTGAGGTCGACGCGTTTACCAGTCACTGGCCATGCTCGGATATGCCGCCATTGTGAACCAGTAAACTTGAGGTGCCCACTGACTGCTAACTTTGCCATGAGAACATCGAGGGTGCTCACTAAAAAATCGTATTGAATCCGGGATTGATAGGGAGATATCTGAGCTCGACTCCCTTGAGCTGAAAGTGACTTTAGAAAACGCTCAAGAGCTATAGGTTTTACTTCTTTGGCGTAGATGAAGTTCTCAAGAGAGATGAGATCGTCACCGCATGCTAAGAGCTGACAGATACTTTTTAGCCCATCACGCCCAGCTCTTCCGCTTTCTTGCATCCAGCCCTCCGGCGATTTTGGAAGGTGGTAATGAATAACTGTGCGTATGTTAGGTTTATCAACTCCCATTCCGAAGGCAATTGTCGCCACGACTATGTCGATTTCATCATGAAGAAAAGCATCTTGGATGCGGACTCGCGCATTGTTGGTGAGGCCCGCATGGTAGGAGCGTACGTTGAATCCGTTAGTGGACAATAAGGCCGCGACGCGCTCACAATCCTCTTGGCGCATGGCGTAGACTATCGCTGGAAGTCGTCCTTCATTTTCTAGGCTATCGAGTAGAGCTTGGTCTCTATTGTCGGCATTTACAGGAGAGATTTTAAAATGTAGGTTTTCTCTGAAATGTGAGTTTTGGAACTGTTGTGCAGTTTTTATGCGAAAGAGTTTCCTTATGTCTGAAGCTGTTTTTTTTGTTGCGGTCGCGGTTAATGCGAGTACGGCGTGGGGTTCTAGCGACCTAACAATTTTAGGGAGAAATAGGTAAGACGGCCGGAAACTATGGCCCCATTCTGAAATACAGTGGGCTTCATCGATTGCAACCAAAGCAATATCCTGTGATTTAAGGGTTTTGAGTAGCTCTGGTAAAGCCAGCGACTCAGGTGAAGTATAGAAGAGATTGACGGCTCCTGACTCGATTCGCTTTAAGGTGTCGCGTTTTTGTTCGAAACTCTGTGTGGAGTCGTAGCGTGCAACAGCAATACCTTTTCGTTCAAGTTCTTGAGTCTGATCTTGTATCAGTGAAAGTAGCGGGGAGATGACAATACTCAACCCGTCTAACAATAGAGCAGGTAGTTGGTAAGTGAGTGATTTTCCTCCACCAGTCGGCAGGATAGCTAGAGTGGGCTGGCCGAGTAGAACGCTCTCAATGATTTCTCTTTGCAGCGCACGAAACTGAGTGTGCCCGAAGTGGGTCGAGAGTGCGCAATCTAGCGAGTCCTTCACGATGATTAAAAATTAAATCTATTAAGCGATGGGCTTAAAGTTTGAAGCTGTGGTGAGTATCGTAAGATTTATGGCAAAAAAGAACTTCGCTAACTTCATGGTGTCGCAAGAGTAGGTGAAGCGATGCGCTGATCAACTCAGGAATTAAGAAGTTCTTGCGCAAGGCTGCAACCACCTTTTTCGGAAGAGATCCATGGGAGCTTACTTATAGGAAGCTGACAACGGATGACCTTGCCGAGTCGAGGATGGGAAGGTTTTCTGACATAGCATGAAAAAATCATACTATGGATCTTACAGTGTATATCGTTAGTTGTTGGTGTTAGGTTGTGGAGAGGGCGCTGTGAAGTGAGCAAAGCGGTAGCCTGTGTGCTGGGATTTGACTTGGAAGTCTCTGTTAGTCGTAGATGTTAGGTGGTCATCAATATTTTACGTGCTCTGTGCGTTTCAGGCGTTTAGTGTTTCTTAATGAATGATAACCCAATTTCACGACGTCCGTTTTTAAAGACTGCTATCGGGGCTGGACTTGCCGTTTCAATGGCTAGGGGTCAGGAGGTCGAAAAGGTTGCGATACCTGATGGTAAAAAGTTAGGCTGGGCTTTGGTGGGTTTAAGTCGCCTTAGTGAGAAGAATATTGCTCCAGCTCTGCTAAAAACGAAGCATGCACGACTCACCGGATTTGTGACAGGGACTCCGGAGAAGGCAGAGGCTTGGCAGAGAAAATACGGAGTGCCAGATAGTGGAGTGTATAACTACGATGAGTTTGATAAGGTTCTCGATAACCCTGATATCGATGTGGTCTATATCGTTTTGCCTAACTCGATGCACCGCGAATTTACGCTAAGAGCTGCTAAGGCAGGAAAGCACGTTTTTGTTGAAAAGCCGATGGCGACCTCTCCAGAGGAATGCAGGGAAATGATTGCGGCTTGCGAAGAGGCTGGAGTGAAATTGGGCGTGGCCTATAGGTTACAGTTTGAGCCGCATCACATGGAAATGATTCGTTTCGCGAGGGAAAAAGTCTTTGGCGAGGTGAGGCACATAGATGCTGGGTTCTGTTTCCGTATGCCTGATGATACTGGCTGGAGGCTTAAGAAAGATTTAGGTGGTGGCGCGTTGTTAGATGTTGGAGTTTATTTGATTCAGGCGGCTCGTTATATTTTCGGCGAAGAGCCGGTAATGGTCAGTGCACTCGAAACAAAAACTGATCTAGACAAGTTTGCGGAAGTAGATGAAACGATCACATGGACGATGCAGTTTCCTTCTGGCAAGACCGCCAATATGATCGCGTCCTTTAACCTGAGGGGATATAACCGGATGACGGTGTTTGCAGATAATGGAAGATTCGGAATGGAGCCATGTTTCGGGACGAGAGGGCAAGCCGGCTGGACATCTAATCCGAAGATTCCCTTAGATTTCCCTAAGACGGACCACTTTGAGGTGCAGATGGATTTGTTCTCACAAGCTATACTTGATGAGAAAGAATGGGAGGTCGACGGGGTAGAGGGGCTACGCGACCACTTGGTGATGGAGGCCGTTTTCAAGTCAGCTGCGAGCGGCAAAGCTGAAGCAGTGGGAAAGGTATGAGGTGATCTCAGAGGTTGATCTACACAAAAAAACCGCACTCCGAATAACGAAGTGCGGCTTTAAAATTGTTGTGAGCTTCAGTTGCTAGGTTGTGGAGGAACCTCGTGCCATCACTACTTTACCTGTGCGGACGGTCTCGATGATTTCGAAGTCAGAGAACATCTTGATAGCAGCATCAAGCTTGGAGCTATCTCCTGAGATCATAGCGATCATGGATTCAGGCGTGAGATCAACGGTCTTGCCATTGAAATGGTCAATCACCTGAAGAGCTGCAGTGCGAGTCTCGGTGTCTCGGACGAGCATTTTCACAAGCATGAGCTCTTTGACTACTGAATCATCAGCACCGTGTTTGATACAGTGGATGACATCGATGAGCTTGGAGACCTGTTTGATGATTTGCTCAAGGCCATTGGAGTGGCCTGTGATACCAATTGTCATACGAGAGAATCGATCGTCACGGCCTTCGGAGACAACGAGTGAGTCGATATTGAAGCCGCGGCGCGCGAAAACCTGCGTAATACGCATAAGCACACCAGGGGTGTTATTCACGAACACAGAAAGTGTGTGACTGCTTTGGTCTGAGCTTGGTTCTGTAGGGGTGTCAGAAGTAACAATAGTTTTAGACATGTTCTAAAATAGTTAAGATTGAAAGTGATGGTGAGGCTTAGGTGGAGCCAGTTGGCTTGGCCATTTTGTGCTTCGGTGGCTCAGTGAGCATATCTTCTAGTGCTGCACCTGCTGGGATCATAGGGAAAACGTTGTCAGTCTTGACGCATTCCGCATTGATGAGGATCGGGCCGTCGTTGTACTCGAGAGCCTGTTGTACTATACGTTCAACATCGGCTGGTCGTTTGATGTTAACCGCCTTGATTCCGTAAGCTTGTGCGAGTTTCACGAAGTCTGGGTTACCTTCGAGATCAACGCCAGAGAGGCGGTCTTCAAAGAAGAGCTCCTGCCACTGGCGAACCATACCGAGGTAGTGGTTGTTGAGAACTACGATCTTGATCGGAAGCTTGTGGATCGCTGCAGTAGCGAGTTCGAAGAGGGTCATCTGGAAACCGCCATCACCACAGAAGGTGATCACTTGGCGATCAGGACAAGCGAATGCCGCTCCAATCGCTGCTGGGAAACCAAAGCCCATAGTGCCAGCTCCGCCAGAGCTGAGCCATGAGTGTGTCTTGGCATTGCGATAGAACTGAGCTGCCCACATCTGGTGTTGGCCAACGTCCGTGGTAACAATTGCTTCACCCTTGGTCTGCTTATCAAATTCATCGATCACCTGCTGCATGCGGAGACCGCCTTGCTTACGGTAAGCAAGTGGGTACTTTTTCTTATAGCCATCGAGGTGAGTATTCCACTCTTCGTGTTTAGTAGGCTCGATTTCTTTGAGTAGTTCAACGAGTGCAGCTTTCGCGTCGCCCACGATTTCAACATCTGGGCTGATCATCTTATTCATCTCAGCTGGATCGATGTCGATGTGGATGATCTTGGCGTCTGCGCAGAATTTATCTGGTTGGCCGATGATACGATCATCAAAACGCGATCCGATGTTGAGGAGGAGGTCACATTCTACAACTGCCTTGTTAGCATATGCCGTGCCGTGCATGCCCAGCATGCCGAGTGCGAGCGGATGACGCTCAGGAAGTGTTCCTTTACCTAAGAGAGTTGTTGTGAATGGACAGTCTAGTGTTTCAACGAGCTTGAGAAGCTCATCTTGAGCGCGCGCGATCATAGAGCCTTGACCTGCTAGGATAAGTGGGCGTTTGGCTTTCTTAATAAGCTTCGCAGCTTTTTTGATAGCTTCAGACGAGATGTCGAACGCGACTTCTGGGTTGTATCCTGGAAGGTCGAACTCTTCAGCTTTCTTATCCTTTAGCTTACCTGTGAATGGTGCTGAGCTAATGTCCTTTGGAATATCAATAAGAACAGCTCCAGGGCGACCTGTCGTGGCGATGTGATATGCTTCCCGTGCGATGCGTGGGAGTGCATTGGTCTCTTTTACCAAGTAGTTGTGTTTTACTACGGGAATAGTAATGCCGAAAATGTCAGCTTCTTGGAAAGCGTCTTTACCTAGCATCCATGTGACTTGCTGGCCACAAATGATAATCATAGGCACTGAGTCCATCTGAGCAGTCATCAGGCCTGTGATAGTATTTCCTGCGCCAGGACCTGAAGTTACGAGAACTACAGCAGGCTTGCCAGTAGCACGAGCATAGCCGTCAGCCATGTGGCATGCGCCTTGTTCATGACGTGCGAGAACGAATTGAATATCAGATTTGACGGTCTCTAGAGCATCAAAAATTGGAATAGCGGCACCGCCGGAATACCCGAAGATGTATTCAATCCCGAGGTCGTCGAGTGTTTTAATGAGAGCCTGAGCTCCGTCTAGTTGTTGCTTAGCCATAGTGAAAATGGTGTTGTTTCGTGGAAAGTGACACTTATTTTATAATAGTAAAATTAAAAATGAGTAAAAAACGCCTAAGTTTTGTGATTTATAGTTAAGTGGGTGGTGAAAGTTGATATTTATGGGGTATGTTGTGTTGTGTTGCGTTGTGGTTGACATGAAAACCATCTTGAATTTACGGAGTTAGTAAGGGAGCTCTAAGAAGGGTTGTGAAAATTGCGAAATTGAAGGGTTGCCAAGTCAAAGCCGATCCGTATAGTGGCGCCGAATTTCAAGAGCTGCTTGTTCTTGGTTTATCATTTTTCTGGGGGTGTAGCTCAGTGGTTAGAGCAGGGGACTCATAATCCCTTGGTCGTGGGTTCAAGTCCCACCGCCCCTACCTTTTTAATCTGTCGTCGTGCGTTAGAGGACTTTTTTGTAATGCGTTCAGTTGTGTTTGATCGAGTGAGTTTTCGCTAAAGCTAGCCACTGCTCTTTCCTTTTTCAATTGAGGCTATTTACCACCGTTATAACACTGATCACCTCTCGCAGTTAACACAAATTAGTTGCGTTAGTTGATTTTGCAACTATGTTGCGTTTTATGGCTGAGAGAGCATTAATTTTAGCACCTTATTTTTTCAGGGATTTAGCGGAGGGGATTCAACAGCAGATGTATTTCTGGGGGCAGGATGTTTTGCATCCAGAAGGTAACTTGCTAGTGGAGCAAGGGTTTGAGCGTGGTCAGTCAAAGGGTCTTAAGGGTACGAGCTGTTATCGATTGGAGTGGCAAGGCGGTCATATCGAGTTGTATGGCTCGTGTGCAGGTTGGTACGGTGGTGGGAGCGGTTTTGTATTTCTACGTCCACAACGACGCTGTGTGGTTTGGTCATCAAGCGTAGAGACTCCCGTACCGGGGAGTTGGCAGACTGAATTGATTCATAAGCCTACTAATAGAGAGGAGCTCTACACTGCGTCACAGCCCTTATTAGATTGGCTTATATCTCACGAAGAGGCTGTGAATAAGCGTTTTGGTGATGGGTATAGAATGGAGAACTATAGGAGTTATCAAAAGGTGCCGAAAGCAAAGGCCTGGATCGAACCTGATGCAGCACTGTCTTGGTTTCGGTGCTTTCGCGAAAATCCTAGTCAGTTGAAAAGACCTAAATTTTTTACTAATGAATACTGTGTATAGTGTATCGAAATCTGGTGGTGACTCTATGCCGGCGGTAGTTGCGACGCGTCCGATGCTTATGCTTACTGGTTTTCTAGGAGCAGGAAAGACGACCTTACTTAGAATGGTTCTGGATGATCTAGCGAGTCGGGGGTACTTGGCTGATGTTATTTTGAATGACAGAGAGAATGCGGGGATTGATAAGGAGGCTTTGAACGATCACGCAGCATCTGTGTCAGCTTTAACTGGTTCTTGTGTTTGCTGTGAGGGGATGGATGAGCTTTATGATATGGTGCTAAAGGCGTCTGAAAGCGAACATAAGCTCTTGCTTGTTGAGTTAAACGGAACGGCTGATCCGCTACCTTTGTTAGAGAGTTTCACGCTGTTGGAATCGAAATTCCTGCTTCACCCGCGCTGGCAGGTTTGTGTGATTGATGCTCGTTATTTTGGACATCGTAAGCGTTTCCGTGAATTAGAGAAACTTCAGTTAGAGACAGCAACCCATTATTACTTGTCACATACAGCATGTCTGAATGCTCAAAACGAGGCTGACCTAGAGAGATGGGTGAATAGAGTGAATCCGCATGCTACTCGAGCGAGTGGCTTCCTGCTGGCGCATTCATTGAGTGAGGCTATTCGTCAAAGTCGCCAATATATTCTAGCTGGAAGGGCTGTTGCACAACGTGTAGGTAAGGGGGAGTTTAGCGTTGAGAAGGCGATATCTCCAGATTTACATGATCGACATCATCTGGCGCATGAATTTACAGGGTGCTCTATTATTATTACTGAAGCTGTCGAACATGAGCGAGTCATGGCGTGGATGGCTTTGCTTCCAGAATCAGTGATTCGAGTCAAAGCCTTGGTTATAATAATGGGTGACCCTGATGTGCGTTATTTATACGAGAGAGTCGGAATGGTGGTGTCGCCCAAGCCGTATCTTGTTCGTTCAGTTTCTAGAGTTCCTTGTTCGGGTCTATTTATTGGTCCTGATCTACAACCTGATGTTCTTCTGCAGATCACGCACGAACACCTTCATCCAGATTGTCACTTTCCTAAAAAATGAATCAACCAATAGACTATTCTTCTAAGTTTGAGCTGGCTGACGCTGATCGCGTTGGAGTCGCGGCCTCTATCCTTTGTGCCATCCATTGTGGGCTAGCCCCAGTGCTGCTAATAATGATGCCTACTTTTGGTCGGATATGGGCACACCCCGCATCGCATGCTATTGTCGCGCTATTTATCGTTCCTCTAGCAGCCTTCTCCATTTACAAAGGCTATCGAACACATCGTAAACGATGGGTTATGTCAGTGGCCTCAATAGGGGTTCTATTTGTAGTAGGTGGCGCGATGTTGCCGGCTTTTAGTGCCGGTGGACCTCATGGGGAAGCTTCTATGATTTCTGCGCCGGATGTGAATTTAGGTGTTAGCGCATGTAGCGATGTTGATTGTGAGAGTTGTGCTACAGAGATAATGTTAGCAGATGAAGAGGAATCAACCGAGTGTATAGATGAATGTTGTCCGAGTATTCAGATGAGTGAGGATGGGGCAATGTCTCTAAATATTCCGACCGCGGCTGTCATCACGACTCTTGGAGGCTTTTTTCTAATAGCTGCACACATAGGTAATCTGTGTAGTTGTCGCCATGCTTGTAGAACCCGTGTTTGCTGTGAATGCACATAGAGTTTTTGGGCGGATCGATGTATAGGCTCTATTTAAATGGCTGAGTGACTAGCTGCTCCGGTAATAAGAAGTGCATTATTGGCAAGTCAGCGTGTAAAATCACAAAAATTGAGCGATTCTGGCTATAAATGGCGGTATTCTGACCTTAAATCGGCTCTATCGGCATTGAATTCTAGGTGAGTTTCACCAGAAACGCTACAGTTTGATGCGGTGAGTAGAAAAGATTTTACGGGCTATTTATTGTGTTTTCAGTGCCTTGCGAGAAGTGGTGAAAAGAAAGTGACAGAAAAGTGTCGAAAGGACTTGCGTGGAGCTCTGGAATATGTA
>NZ_JBPOGE010000025.1:0-21858 GCF_051252225.1 Rubritalea sp. | reverse complement strand
ATTGACGAACTTCGCTGGCATGAAGTATTTATATCACACTCAACAAGCCCGACAGAACCAATCGCAGAGTGGTATTATGAGATAGCGAACTCTAGCTGGGGGTTGAATGAAAAAAGAGCCCCTAAGGGCTCTTTAAGAAAACGTGAGTTAGAGAGGAGTGGCGTG
This sequence comes from Rubritalea sp., assembly GCF_051252225.1. Taxonomy (GTDB): domain Bacteria; phylum Verrucomicrobiota; class Verrucomicrobiia; order Verrucomicrobiales; family Akkermansiaceae; genus Rubritalea. The sequence continues at coordinate 21,693 of NZ_JBPOGE010000025.1, read as the reverse complement.
AAACCTAGATTAGGTCCTGTTCCGCCTTCGTCCAGTCAAGTTCAGGTGTGCCAGGGTGACCGCTTTTTAGGCGCTCCATGTAGTTGAAGTAGGCTGCTTGTTGGAGGTCATCGTATGTAGGAGTAACCTTAGCTACTACAAGATCGAGCTCTTGATCTACTGCTTTGGCCTTCTTAGTAGCTTTTTTCGCAGTTTTCTTTGTTGTCTTCTTCGCCGCCACTTTTTTAGTAGCTTTCTTCGCAGTCTTTTTTGCTACCTTAGTAGCAGTTTTCTTAGCGGTAGCTTTTTTTGCAGTTTTCTTAGCCATAGAGGGTGATTGGTTGTTGCTGATACTCTTGAGAGTTATACCAGATGAAGCAAGCAAAGTGCCAATAGTTTTATTTGCAACTAATTATTTGTGAACGATGTGCCATAGATTCGTTTAATTAGATAGAGCTCAGTTGCTTGCTAGTCCTTGATAATTAGTGTGTTTGTGTGAAAAAAAAGCCCAGATCACAAAAGTGAACTGGGCTTACATATTGAAGATTTAGACCCGATAGGAACTAAGGCTCAATGATGGCATAGTCGCCATCACTACGGCGGTAGACTATCTGTAGGATATCGCGTCGCGCATTAGTATACACAACGAATGGTTTATCAGAGAGCTCAAGTTCCATGATAGCTTCTTCTTTGAAGAGCCTTTTGAGTTTTTGAGTTTCTCTGTGAATAATCATAGGCTCTGGATCAGCCTGAGATTCCTCTGGGTGCGTGTCTAACACATCGTGTGCGTAAACTCGCTCATCTAAGTGCCTGATAGTTTCCTCAGGTGAACCTCTGTATTTTTTGAGTAAGCGTGTTTTGTGCTTACGCATACGTCGCGCAATCTTAGAGATTGTTTCGTCGATAGCCGCATACATATCAGGTCCTTCCGTTGACGCGTCTATCGTGATGTGATTCGCGCAGAACAGGATGATCTCTGCTACATGGCGATTCTTTTTAACATCGAGTACCGCGCGAGCTTCTATAATGCGCGGATAATCGAGATGCAGGGTGCCAATCTTCTTCTCTACGAAGTCTCTGATGGCATCCGTAATTGTTTCGTGACGTACTACGATATTGATCGGTGGGTCAACGTTTGCTGTTTGCATCTTTATTTTTGTCCTTTCGTTTGGGTTTGGGTTGAAAATTAAATTGAAAGGTTTAGTGAGGAACTCTCGCTCTATTAGAGTGAGAAATCTTCACCAAGGTAGTGTTTACGAGCGAGCGGGTCGTTCGCAATTTGGTTGGCAGTGCCTTCAATGATGGCCTTGCCGTCGTCCATCACATAGGCGTGATCAACGATTTTGAGTGTTTCGCGCACATGATGATCAGTGATAAGAATGGAGAGTCCATCTTTGTCACGGAGTTCACGCACGATCGTGTGAATAGCTTCTACTGCTTTAGGGTCAACGCCAGCGAATGGCTCATCTAGCATAAGAAGTTTCGGGTTAGTGCAGAGGCAGCGCGCTATGGTGAGACGGCGCTTCTCTCCACCGGAAAGTGTGAGGGCAAGGGATTTGCGAAGCTTGGTGATACGGAAACGCTCCATAAGCTGTTCAGCTTTTTCCTTGCGTTGTTTGCTGTTCAAACCTTTACAGGTTTCGAGGACAGCTAAGAGGTTGTCTTCTACGCTAAGTTTGCGAAAAATGGATTCTTCTTGGGGGAGGTATCCCATTCCAATACGTGCACGTTTGTGCATGGGGAGAGTGGTAATGTTTTTCCCGCTAAATGTGACAACTCCCGCATTCGGTGGGACGAGTCCCGCGATCATGTAAAATGTGGTAGTCTTGCCAGCTCCGTTAGGTCCAAGTAGTCCGACAATTTCGCCATCGGCGACTGTCATACTCACGCCGTCAACGACAGCGCGACCTCCATATACTTTTTTGAGGTCTTCAGCACAAAGTAAGAGTTGCTTACCAGTTCTCTGACTTACTTTGTCACATCCTGATGATGTGTTGCTAGGAGCTTTTAGTGTTGCGCTTGGCATTTTAATTTAGCGAATGCTACTACTGCTGTAGTTCATTTAGGTCTGCCTCTATTTCATGTTTACCCTCTATTCGGACACTCATGTTAGGCAGTATTTTAATATAACCAGAATCTGAAAGAATGCGAGCAATAGTGTTACCTTGTTGCACTGTTGGACGGCCACCTTTGAGGATGATGATCCCCGTGTCCCCATCGTAGGTGGCTATCTCGGAATGAGTAATGATAGGTTTTCCTTCGCTATCTTTCGCTCGAATAATTACATTCCCGATGGCGATAGCTTTGTCAATTCCGTCGAATTTAGGGGTGCTGCCCGGTTCATCTGGTGCCGCTGGGTCTTGCGGTAGCTTTTTAAGAAATACCTTTAGCTCGTCTGAACAGGTCAAATGTGCCTGAGGGTGGATGACAACGACATTTTTTTGGTAGATGGCGGTGCCAGTGATGGAGTCAAAATACATGCCATCAGCAGCTTCTACAGAGACAGGGGTGGCATCTTTTCTTGGGGTTAAGGGCTCAGCTGTTTCTTTGACTTTAGTGTCATTGGAAACGATGGTGGTCAGCTCTGTGTTCAAGGCAGAGCGCTGCTCATTGAGCTTTTCAATATCTTGATTAAGCTGCTTTTCAGCCTCAATCGTGGATTGGTCGACTTTAGAAATGATCGCGTCACTTGGCTTAGCAAGGCTGTCGATTTCCTGGATTTCTTGCGCAGTGAGTAAAGCTGGAATAGAGGAGCCTATGATTACTACTTTTTGAGCAGCTTTCTTAATTGGTGTCGTTTTTTTCACAGGCTTATTAGCAAGAGCTGAAGTGGATTTACCCTCTGACGAAGTCTTCTCTTTATTCTCTTCAAGATAGAACAGAGTTTGTGTTTTTCCTAGTAAAAAGCCTACACGATTATCCCAGTTAGAGATAAGGCCTTGAGCTGCAATATCAAATTGCTTACCAAAAATTGTAAGATTATGCGTGGAGTGTATGACTCCTTGCTTTTCGAAGTAGAATGCGGAGTTTAAGTGTGTCTCAGCCTGTTTGATCCCCTCGTTATAGATCTCCAAGTTTACGTCATTCCCCTTTAATTTATCGTCGGCTAAAAACTGGATACGCTTAGCCGTCATGTGAGAGGTTAGACGATAATTTTTGTCATAACGAGGGATCTGTATATTTTGTAAGCTGCTTCCAACTGGGAGGACTTCACGTAGTCTATGTGAAGAGGTTCCCATTTGGGCATGTAGAACTAATGGAGTTAGTCCCCATGCCAAAGATGCGAGTGTTAGAAGACAGCGCATAATCGTGCGGATTAGCCATGTGCAGCTTCGTGCACGGCAATAAGGCGCTTGAGTACGGATTCAATGTCCGAGAGGGGGATTTGGTTAGGGCCATCTGATAGAGCTTCAGCTGGGTTAGAGTGCACTTCCATGAAGACTCCATCCACGCCAGTCGCTACGGCAGCACGGGCTAATACTGGAGCTAGTACGCTGTCACCACCAGTGGAGCCACCTAGGCCACCTGGGCGTTGTACTGAGTGAGTAGCATCAAAGATCACACGAATACCTTCTTCTTTCATCCAGTAGAGGGAGCGCATGTCTGCGACAAGATTGTTATAGCCGAAGGATACGCCTCGTTCGGTTAGGTAGAAATCATCACAGCCGAATCCTTGCATTTTCTTTGCGATATTCACTGTATCCCATGGTGCTAGGAATTGGCCTTTCTTGATATTCACAGTTCGGCCAGTTTTTGCACACGCTTCGAGAAGGTCAGTTTGGCGACAGAGAAAGGCTGGGATTTGGAGCAGGTCGATGCTTTCAGCAGCAATGGCCGCATCTTCAGGTGTGTGGATGTCCGTAGTCACCGGAATACCGAGTTCTTTAGAGATCTCTCCGAGAATGCGTGTGCCTTCTTGAACTCCAGGCCCACGGAACGCGTCACCAGAAGTGCGGTTTGCTTTATCGTAGGAGGCTTTGAAGTACCACTTGATACCTAGGCGGTCGGCGATTTCTTTGATGGAGCGAGCCATGTCCCAAGCGAATTCTTCGCTTTCGAGTCCGCAAGGTCCGAGGATGTAAAATGGTTGATTCATTGAATTAGAATAAGAAAGTTAAAATGTACTATCGTGATATTAGCCTAGGTCTTCGGCATCTTTGTAGAGCGCCTGGATGTTAGTAAGAGCTTTATTAAGGAGCTCCACTTCTTCACCAGAAAGATTTCCTTTCGATTTTGCAGTGAGCATTTCGAGTGAGTCTAAGACCGATTTAGCAGCTTTCAAGTTGATGCTTTTTTCTCCGGTCGATGGATTTGGAATTTGTCCGAGAAAAAGACCAGCGTTTTGGGCTTGGAGCAGGACGAAGTCGTAAAAACGAACATCAATATTAGGTGTGTTAGCCATGGGTAGAGTTGGATGTTTCAAATAGGCAGTACGATTAACGAAGTTTGGCTCAGCCAAATTTGTTAGATCCTGTCTAGATTGATTTCCAGTAAGTGAAAATTGTATAGGAATTAGAGGAACTTGCTACTTCTAATTATGCTGTTCGGGAGCCTTGAACACGGATTTGTTCGCGTTTTAGCCAACCTTCAATGAAGAAGGGGACAATAGGAAGGAGTGAAGTGAGAAAAATGAGGCCCGCTTGCTTGAATGACCACTTCGCTGACTCCATTGCTTGGTAAAGAAAGACGCAGTAAATACAAAAGAGGATACCGTGGATCATTCCAGGTGTCCGTATGGCTTCATCGTCTCCTAAAATGCGCTTCAAATAGATGGAGCAAAAAAGAAGATAGATGAAAGAAAAGGCCTCAAGATAGCTGATCAGCCTGAATCTGCCGATTGAGTGATTGAAGAATTGCATAGTAATTTGTTAGAGAATTTCCTCGATTGGGATCTTGGCGTTGGTCGCGACGATGCTCCAAACGTCTGGCTCGCCTTCGACTTGAGTAAGTTCGGTCTTGCCGCCTGCAGCTTCTAGTAGGAGTTGGCCAGCGGCGATGTCCCACAGGGAGATGCGAGACTCGACATAGGCATCAAGACGTCCTGTAGCTATGTATGCCATGCCTAGAGCTGCTGAGCCCATCATGCGCATTTTACGAGCACGTAGTGAAGCTCGCTTGAAGCGCTCTAGACCTTTTTCTAATGCTTCTTCTGTTTTTCCGCAGCCAAAGAAGAGAATTGATTCTTCGATTTTGGTGCGTGGAGATGCTGAGATTTCTTTGCCATTCAGGAGTGCAGGGCCGCCTTTTTCTACTGTCCAGAGTTCATTCATAGCAGGGTCGAGGATGACACCTACGATTAGTTCATCCTTGTGACGGAGTGCGATAGAAATACAGAAATGAGGGATTCCGTAGAAGTAGTTTACCGTACCATCTATAGGGTCAACGATCCACTGGTAGTCAGAGTCTTGGTTGCCAGCTAGTCCTTCTTCACCATAGATAGCATGGTCAGGAAACTGCTCTAATAAGACGCCAACAATGAGGTCTTGAGATTCGCGATCGAGAGCTAGCTTAATGTCATGGTGCAGAGCTTTATCAACGCTGAGCTCCTTGCCAAAATGCTCCATCAGGAGCTCGCCAGATGATTTTGCTGCGGTTACTGCTGTTTCAAGGAATGTCATCACTGAAGTTGCTGGGTTTAGGCTGTGAATTCTACTCAGCTTTATCTAGCTGAATACGTGGGAAGACAGGCTTTGGCTTTGCCACTTCATGACCAACGGGGATTAGACCCCACTTGATATCAGCAAGTGTGATGCCAGATAGCTTATCGGTCATGAGTTGTGCCTGGATACGATCACATGCTTCAGGAATCACTGGTTTCAGCAGTACTGAGGCTATAGCAACCACCTCAACGATGTGAGAAAGAATCGCATTTACTTGATCTTCGTTCGCTGGATCTTTAGCGAGCCTGAATGGCTCGTGGAGATCGATGAGGGCATTTGCGCTGCTGATAAATTTAATAATGCCTTCAAGTGCGAAGGACACATTATGTTTATCCATGTGCTGTATGTAGCTCTCAACTGTTCCTGGTAGAGAATCTCTGAGAGCTTTGAGCGATTCGTGCTCGTAGGTGAACTCTTTGGTGATGCCGCCGCAATAGCGTTTTGTCATGTTGAGCGCACGGTTACACAGGTTGCCTAGGTTGTTGGCGAGTTCTGTATTGAAGAGCATGACGAGGCGTTCGTGATCGTAATCAGAATCGCGTCCGGTGTGGATGTCACGTACGAGGTAATAGCGGACAGCATCTTGGCCGAACTGTTCAACGAGGTTGACCGGGTCGATCACGTTTCCGAGAGATTTAGACATCTTTTCTGAGCCGTCGCTAGATTTGATGTTCCACCAGCCGTGTACTAGGAGTGTAGGCATTTGTTCATTACTGAAGCCCATAGCCTTAAGCATGCATGGCCAGTAAATGGAATGTGACGGAACGAGGATGTCTTTGCCTATGATGTGAAGGTTCGCAGGCCATAGGTCTTCGAAGTTCGGCAGGTCAGAGCCTTCAGCTTTGTTATAGCCGGCAAAAGAGATATAGTTGATGAGTGCGTCGAACCAAACGTAGGTGACGAATTCGGTGTCGAATGGGAGCTCGATTCCCCAGCGGAGGCGTTCTTTTGGACGTGAAATACAGAGGTCGGTATCTTCAGCGCGTTCAATGGCGTTTAGTACATCAGCTCTGCGAAAGGAAGGAATGACGAAGTCTTCGTTAGATTCGACGAATTCGCGCAGCCACTCAACGTGGTCGCTGAGTTTGAAGTAGTAGTTTTCTTCATCACGTTCTTCGACTTGTCCCCATTCTGGGCCGAATTCACCGTCTTCGTTACGCTCTTTGTCAGTGAGGAACTGTTCCTGACGAATCGAATAAAAGCCTTTGTAGTGCTTTTTATAAATTTGCCCGTTGTCGTAAAGTTTCTGAAGGATTTGTTGGACGCACTCTTTGTGGAGTGGGTTTGTGGTTTCAGCCCAGCCATCGTATGCGAGGCCCAGTTTTCCCCACGCGTTTGTAAAGTTCTCTGTGGTGCGCGTGACGTATGTATTTGGATCGACGCCTTCCTTTTCAGCAGTTTGCTGCACTTTTTGACCATACTGGTCGACACCTGTGAGGAGGTAGGACTCTTCGCCTTTTTGTTTGCGGTAGCGATTGAGTACGTCAGCTAAGACTTTTTCGTAGGCGTGACCGATGTGTGGCGAGCCATTCGTGTAGTCGATGGCGGTGGTGATATAATACATTTGAGATTGGTGATTTGAAATTTGTGATACGCTTAGTCACGCGTTTTGTCGACTTTGCCGCCGATGCCAAGGATGGTGGCATTTTGTTTAGCGTACTCAGCTTCTGCGATCTGACCGTCTTGGACATACATCTGTGAAAGCGCGGTCCATGCTAAAAGGTCATTGGGTTGAAGCATGGTCGCTTGAATGCCGCAACCTATGGCTTCTTTGATCTGGTCGACCCTCATCAAGGCCATTCCAAGAGCTTGCCAGCCATCGAAAAAATTTGAGTCGAGTTCGACGCATTTGCGGTAGCCGATGATGGCTGTTTCAAAGTCACCAATAGCTAGTTCGCCATTGGCATCATCGAAAATATCTTGGATTGATTCTGACATGAGAGGTGTTCGCAACTCAGCCCGCTGGAGTGGCGGGCTGAGTGAAGTTAGATGCTGTTAGTAATAGTTAGCTTACTCGACGAGTGGAAGCTTCAGATCTGCATCGTCTTTAAGGCTGTTAACCCAAGCGTTAAATGCAACGTATTGAAGTTGTGTGGCTGTGTTGTCGATAAGTTGTTGTTCCTTGATCGTATCATCAGCGCTGGTCTCATAAGTACGGGAATCAACATACACGATAGATGTGATTTCGCCAGTCTCGGAGAGTTCTTTTGCAATGGATGCTGGATCAGTGATTACAGCGATTCGGAAGAGATCGTCTGCATTGTTTATGTCAGCTGGTGTGCTAGCAGCAGTGAAAGGAGCGAGAGTAGATGAGTTGAATCCTTTTTCCTGTGCCGCTTCGTTGAAGCTTTTTCCAGCGTTGATGAGTTCTGTAATCTCAGTTTGTGCTGTGATTGCGGCATCGTGCATCGCTTTGCTTGCAAGCTCTTGAATGAGGTCAGCTGTCGCAAGTTCCTTAGCAACTTCGAATTCCTTGACTGCTGGTTCGATGCGTTCATCGATACGAATTGCGAGATTGCCGTCGAGACCTACTGAAAACGTGTGGATGTTGTAGTTAATGTCTTCTGCATTGTAACTCTTAGGGTCGAAGAGAATGGAGGCGATTTGGGTACCTGGTTGGTAGTGTTTCAGAGTGAGAGCCTTGATCTCAGCAGGAGTGTTTTCGATGTTGAAAGCCTCAGTGGTGACGATAGTGAAGTCTTCGCCAGCTTTGTCTTTTGCAACTGCAGCTGCCTCGTCGAATTTAATGCCATCGGAGTCTGCTGAAGTATCAACGAATTCAGAGAAAAGCTTGGTAAGAATTTTGGTGTGGTTCTTACGCTGCTCGGTCCAGTCAGCAAGAGCTTCTTGGTAGGCGAGGTTTTGCTGAGTCACTGCAGTAGGATCAGCATCTGGTGCAGGAGTGGGGCGAGTAGGCTGGTCTGAGTCATCCAGAAGTGTGAGCACGTAGGTTGCTTTGAGTTGGACGTCGGTTTTGTACTTGTCCTTATGTGTTTCCCAGTAGGACTTAACCTCTTCTTCAGTAGGATTAATTTCTTTACTAAAGTCTTCGAGTTGGAAGTTCACTGTGCTGACTCCAACTGTTTGTGCATCTGATTTCATTTGAGCAAGGGTCTGCTCTACAGATGGAGTGATACCGCCACCGATGAGGTCGCGTGTTTTGGTGAAAACGATGTATTCACCAATGAGCTCTTGGAAATCGATTTCTTTGAATCCTAGGTTGGCTAGAGAATCTACATAGGTCGTGTACATTTCGACATCAAATGTGCCGTCGCGACCTTGGAACATGTTGTCTTTGATGTATGTTGCTGCGACCTCATTTGAGCTGTAGAGTCCCAAGCTATGCGCTTTTTTCTTAAGAAGGATTCGGTTAGTAACGAAGTCTAGGTTGCGTTGAGTTTCTCCACCTTTTGTACCCATGAGGCTGCCTACAAATTCGCGGAGCTTAATGAAGTCATTAAAATTCTGCATCTGCACGAGACGCTGAACAGCAGCTATGGTATTCTGACCTTGCTTGGAAAAGTCGTTGCGATCAAGCGCGACACCTTCCACAGTCATAAATTCATGACCAAGACCTCCTCCAGAACCACCTGGTTTCATGGTGATGACGAGGCCTGCTGCGAGCAGGATGAGGACTACGACCATAAGGCCGGTGTATTTACGCATGTTTTCGATCATGATCTGTGGCGTTATATCAGTTAGATTGCGCTGTGTTTCTGTGTGCACAGTCAGCCGCAAAGGGTTGTATGGTCTCATCTCGCAAGCTTCAACTGCGAAATGAGGTTTTTAGTGAGAGTAGTGAGAGTTTATGCCTTTTTTACTAGAAGGGCGGCATAGGCACCATCAGTCTGGTGAGATGCTGGGTGAACGATCTCTTCGGAGATGAGCTCAAATTCTGGATGCGACTTTAGGAAGTCCATGATCAGTTCTGAGTTCTCTTCTTTATCGATTGAGCATGTGGAATAAACAATTCTGCCGCCTGGTTTGATGCATTTTACTGCATTGTTTAGCAGGGACTTTTGCAGATGAACCACTTCAGAGATGCTTTCGGGTGTCATGCGCCAACGGGCGTCCACGCGCTTTCTTAGGACGCCTGTGTTAGAGCAGGGGACATCCAGGAGTATGGCGTCGAAGGTGTTATTCCATTTATCTGGAGCAGGCTTGCTCCAGTCGAAAGCTTCGGTTTCTGCAATCTTGATATCGAGTCGCTCGAGGTTTCGCAGGAGACGCGGGAGGCGTTTTGCATTCGAATCGGTACAGAGTAGTGTGCCCGTGTTTTCCATTAAGGCTGCAATTTGAGTGGCCTTTCCACCAGGTGCAGCACAAGCATCTAACACAGTTTCTCCAGATTTAGGAGCAAGGAGGTTGACTGCATGTGTGGTGGCTGGGTCTTGGATGTAGATGAGGCCCTCATCTATCCATTCACGCGTTGGAAGACCTTTAGAAACGTAGAAGCCTGAGTGACCTTCAAGAGGTGTTGCTTTGTTTGAGTTGGCTACTAGTTCTGCAGCTTGTTCTTTGAGTGGGTTAGTACGGAACGTTGTCTGCGAAGGTTGTTGATTCCACATGAGTAAATTGAGTGTGGATTCTTCTCCGTATTGTTCTGTCCAGCGATTGACTAGCCAGTCTGGGTGGGAATAGCGTACTTCGATAGGAAGTTGATCTACCATTGCGAGTAGTTCATCGCGCTCACGAATGGTGCGACGCAATAGGGCATTGATCAGGCCGCGGATTCCTTTGCGTGCTGAGTTCACTGTTTCATTGACAGAAGCATGGTCGGGTAGGCCCATGATGAGTAGTTGGAAGAGTCCTACGCGTAGATGGCAACGAACTTGTAGGTCAATATCGCCTTCGCGTAATTTACCTATCCAGAAGTCTAACAATCGCTGGTTGCGAATGCAGCCAATAATTAAGGCGTTAAGCAAATTACGATCCTCTTGGGAGAGGCTGAAAGCTCTGGCTGCATTATCGACGAGACTCTCGGCGTAGATGTGGCCTTCTTCCCATTCTTCGAGGGCTTCGGCTGCGATGCGGCGTACGTTAGTGATCACTATATATAAATTAGGAATTAGGAGAGGTGGAGTTATCCTCCGGCTGCGATGGTGATGATCTCGATAGAGTCACCATTAGAAAGTTGTGTTTCTGCATAATCGCGAGGAAAAAGCGCGATTTTATTGTACTCAACGACTACAGGCTTTTCACCAAATCCAAGTTCCTGAAGGAGGCCTAGGACTGTAGAGTTAGTAGGGATTGGCTGTTCGTTGCCATTTACTTTGAGAGACATAAAATCAATTATTTCGTAAGAATGGCTTCGTCCCAGTCTTTCCAGACAGCTTCGTAGCCTTTAGCTTTTAGCATGTCAGAAACTTGTGCTGCACTGCGCTTGTCATCAATGGTGAATTGCTCAGTGGCTTTTTGACAAGGTTTGGGTTCTTTAATTTCCACGCGGCGTCCTTTCACTGTGAGGTGGAGATCATCGTGACCAGCTCCAGTGTATCCACCGGGTTCAGTCTGTGAACCGGCAGACATATGAGTGACTCCGAGCGGAACCATAGCATCGCGGAGATTAGCTGGTTCGCGGGTGGAGAGCACGATGTTTACCTGTGGAAAGCAGATGCGGAATGCTGCGGTGAGCTGCACGAATGCGCGATCGTCGAGAAAGAGGTCTGGATTTGGCGAATATTGATAATTTCCTGCGTATGGGCGCATGCGCGGGAAGGCCACGCTAAAGCTCGCTTTCCAGCAATGCTTATAGAGGTACTCGAGGTGAGCTGCTAGAGAGAGAGCTTCTTGACGCCATGGCGCGAGACCGAAGAGGGCTCCAATGCCGATTCGACGAAATCCACCAGCATACGCGCGTTCAGGACATTCGAGTCGCCAGTCAAAATTTTTCTTAGGTCCAGCGGTATGGAGTTTCGAATAAACGTCTCGGACGTAGCTTTCCTGATAAACGATGAGTCCTTCACCGCCGTGGTTGACGATTTCAGCGTACTGATGATCTTCCATTGGCCCCACTTCGATCGCGACGGTAGGGATGAATGACTTGATGGCGTCGATGCATTTTTGAAGGTAACCATCTGAGACGAACTTTGGGTGTTCACCGGCTACTAATAGGATATTACGGAAACCTAGGGAATGAAGATGACGCGCTTCAGTGACAACCTGCTCGACCGTAAGAGTAGTTCTTAGAATGGCGTTGTCTCTTGAGAAACCACAGTAGGAACAGTTATTTACGCACTCGTTCGAAACATAAAGTGGCGCGAAAAGTCGCATGGTTTTTCCGAAGTGGCGGCGAGTGAGCTTTTGGGCCTCAGCAGCCATTGCCTCAAGTTGCTCGTTTGATGTGGGAGCAATGAGTTGTTCAAATTTCCTTAATAGCGGAGATTTGGTTTCAGAAAGTTTGTTGAATGTGTCGACGAAGGACAAAGTGCTAGCGGTCAGAGGTGGGAGGCATTATAGCCTAATAGTGTTATGCTTCAATAACGTCATTATCGCTGGAAGCAACAAGATTGAGGTAGGCCTGAATGCCTTCAGCCGGATTGTTGGCGCGCATGAGTGATTCTCCGACGAGAATACCATTAGCACCAGCATTAAGAACGCGTTGGCCGTCTGCAGGGGTTTTGATACCAGACTCAGAGATGAGTATGACATTTTCAGGTACTTCGTCGACGAGTTGCTCAGTGTTAGAGAGGTCGGTCGTGAAGGTTTTTAGATTGCGATTGTTTACTCCTATGAGATCAGCGCCAAGGTCGAGCGCGCGTTCCATTTCTTTGAAGTCGTGCACTTCTACGAGAACGTCGAGCTGGAAGGTGCGCGCTATATCATAGAGCTTTTTGAGTTCCTCATCGTTTAGGCCTGCGACGATAAGCAGAATGGCGTCAGCTCCTGAGACCACGGCTTCATAGATTTGCACTTCATGCACCATGAAGTCTTTACGGAGACATGGGATAGGTGATTCTTGAGCGATTCGTGCGAGGTAAGAAAGATGGCCCTTAAAGTATTTTTCGTCAGTAAGGATAGACATACAAGAGGCTCCGCCATCGATGTACATGCGAGCTTGGCGCACTGGATCAAAATTTGGGTCAATAATTCCTGCGGAAGGGGAGGCTTTTTTGACTTCGGCAATCACACTGAGCTTGTCTGGTCCGCGATCGAGAGCGCTGCGGAAACCTCTAAACTCGTTACGTTCAAGGGCTGCCGCTTTGAGTTTCTGCATGCGCGGGATCACGGCTTCCACTTCCAGCCGCTTGTAGTTCATGATTTCTGTCAATTTGTCCACGCGCGGGACGATAGGGGTAGTGCGAGAGATTTGAAATTTTATTTTTAAGAAAAAATATTTATAGTGAAGCTGGAGGAACTTTACTTTTCTAGATGTAATGATTTCGGAATAAATCTATCGTCTTTAACTCTAAATTTTATTCACAATACATAACGTGTGAGTTGAAAATTATTTCCTATGTTGAGTTCCTCTATAAATGAAATGCTAGAACAGGGTATCCGCTTTTTGGATCGTTTGGATGACGAAGAATACGTCCGTAAGCACCCTGATGTGTACGATGCTTCGATAGGGGCCCATTATCGGCACGTTATTGACCACTTCGCAGTTTTAATTGGAGGTATTTCCTGCAAGCGAGTGAATTATGACAGGAGAGCTCGTGACGAAGGGGTAGAAGGAAATCGATTAATTGCGCGAGCCAAAACGTTGGAGATACTCGAACTTTGGAACTCACTTGATGAACGACAAATGGATGATGTAATCGATGTCATAGGGAAGGTTTCCTATAAAAATGACACGTCGGTTGAGGTGAGTTCGACTATCGGGCGTGAATCTATGTATGTAGTGATTCACGGTGTGCATCATTTTGCGCTGATCGGTGTGATATGCAAACTGGCTGATATCCCAATGCCTGAAGGGTTTGGTATTGCTCCATCCACAGTCGAGCATAATAAAAAATTAGCAAAAATTTAGACTATGTGCACGGTTTCTTGGCAAACGGCAGAGAATCTCGAAGAGGCTGAACTGCTTTTATATTTTAGCCGCGATGAGATGAGGCAGCGTGCTCCAGGTTCTAAGCCTGAGTTGTTTCGACAAGGAGGGACTCATTATCTTAGTCCCATAGATCTTGAACGTGGAGGTACATGGATAACAGCTAATGAGCATGGCTGCATGGTATGCTTATTGAACGACTATAGTGTGAGTTTTGATTTTGAAAGAAAATGGGAGAGCCGTGGAATGCTGGTGAGAGAGCTCGCTCAATTTTACGATAGTGACGACGTTTGGCGGTATTTTGAATCTAAGGGCGACCTTTTCTATCCGCCTTTCACATTATTGTTTTGGGACGGAAAAATCATGCACCAATGGCATTGGAATACTTTCAAATTAAATTATCGGAAAAATGTTCAAGCTCCCTTTACTTCATCTTCGTGGCAAAGTGAACGAGTTGAAGCTGGTCGGATAGCATTGTTCAATGAATGGATAATTGAGGGCGGTCGCAGTCTTGAGAGTTTCCATACACATGAAATGCCGGGGGAGACTGAATCCTCGGTATGTATGTCTCGTGAATTGACTCAAACCGTGAGCCTCACTTCGGTCCTTGTCTCAAGAAACATGGTACTGATGGGTTACACTCCGCGTGATCAATCAGGAGTGTTTTTAGGCGAAACAAATATTTCACTGAGTAGAAAATAATGATGCAGAGTCAGGTTAATTGGAGACCCGTGGATACTTCTGAGATGATTCCTGTAGGAGTTTTACGAAGTATGTATAAATGGGTGCAACCAGCAGTAGAGCAGTGGCTGGGATTTGATGAGTTAGCGAAAATTTATGAAGCAGCCCAAACTAAGGGAGGTGATAGTCCTGTTGAGTTTGCTCAGAATATTCTAAGTCACCTTAATGTGAATATGCAGATGAGTGATGAACTCATTGCAGTTTTAGATGATATTAAGGGGCCTGTCGTGCTGGCATCGAATCACCCATATGGCTGTATCGACGGGATGGCTTTGATGTTATGTCTAGAGCGTTGTCGTCCAGGTCATTGGAAGATTTTTGCTAATCAACTGTTACGCTCTATTCCTGAGCTTCAGGCTGTAATTGTGGATGTGGATCCATTTGCCAAAAAGGAGGGGAGAAAGAAAAATCTCAAAGCGATGCGCACGGCATGTGAGCATCTGGCAAGTGATGGGGTGCTAGGGATGTTTCCGGCTCGACGTGTTTCCACGTGGTCTGGAAAGTTAGGGGCAATGGTGGATATGCCATGGACTGAACATGTAGCGAAGATCTGTGATATGACTAAGGCGACACTGGTGGTAATTCATATGGATGGTCGAAATAGTGATCGCTTCCTCTGTGTGCCCACTGAGAGTTTACTTCGCCGGTCATTAGCCTTGGCGAAAGAAGTGCCAATGCAGAGAGATAGAGAGCTTAATGTGTCACTAAGTAAAGTCTATCAACCCTCTGATTTAAGTCTGTTGAAGCGTGGTGGTGCAGCAAAATTACTGGCGGATTGTCATAGTGCTGCTGATCGAACGGTTGCAGCAGCTGATAGATCAGATCAGAGTTTACAAAGTGTGAGCCACGTAGTGGATTTACCAGTAGCAGATTTAGTAGCAGGCCTTCCAGAGTCTTGTTTGTTAGATGCTAGCGAAGATTTTGGGCTGTGTTTATTTCAAGGGAGACAAGCTCAGCAGGTACTGGAACAAATAGGAAGAGCTCGTGAACTTACTTTCCAACAAATTGGAACTGGATCCGGTAATGACGTGGATCTTACTCCAGAGGATACATATTATCACCATTTGCTACTATGGAGTAAAGTATCAGGTGAGCTCGTAGGAGCGTATCGCATTGGCTTTATTCAGGAGGTGATCCGTGAGCGTGGAGAAAATGGAGTGTATCTCAACCACGTCTTTAATTTCGATCCAGAGTTTTATCAGAAGCTGGGAAATGCGATGGAGTTGAGTCGTTCCTTTATTGTCCCCCAGTATCAGAAAAATCCGAAAATTTTAGACCTACTGTGGAAAGGTTTAGGCCAAGCAGCGAATTTGAAGCAAAGTTACACGATGTTCGGATCAGTAACGATCTCTGCTAGTTTTAGTCCATTGAGCAAGTCAGTACTTGTTGAAACCTTACTGAAATACTACTCCGATGAAGCTGAATTGTTTAAGTTGGTTAAAGCAAAGGTACCGTTTGAAGCTACCACTACATACCATGGGTTAATAGCTGACGCATGGGCTGAGGATGGGGTCAATCGGCTCAACGCTGTGATTGAGCATTTTGAAAATGGAGAGAAGTCTATTCCACCATTGATCAGGTACTATGTCGCTCTAGGAGCCAAGTTTCTCGCATTTAATGTGGAGCCAACATTTAACAATGCGATCTATTGTCTACTCAGAGTGGATCTTAAGAAAATGCCCCCGAGATATAGGAAGCGTTTTTTAGGTGAGTAGCTAGAGCTTTAACTTTCTTAATGCTTCAATACGTTTGAGCATTGGTGGGTGAGAGTAGTCTAAAAAGACGGGGAGAGGGTGAGGAGTGAGGTTGACTAGGTTGTCAGCTGAAAGTTGCTTAAGGGAGTCTATTAGGTGGTTGGGAGTGCCTTGTGCATTAGCGGCATAGGCGTCGGCTTCGAACTCGTGCTTTCGGCTAGTGCTATTTGAGAGTAAACCGAGAACTCTGTTCACAGGGGCGAAGAGAATGAAGAAGAAAATAAGGCCAGCATAGACGGAGACGTTTTCTACTGAAAATGCTTCGAATAGTGTTTGTGCGACAGGGTTCGCGGGGTTGGTGACTACCCCAATAAGGTAGAACAGGACTGCGCTTTGGATGATGCCGACAACCATGCGCTGGACGATGTGTTTACACTTAAAGTGGCCAATTTCGTGAGCAAGTACTCCGACTAGACCTTTGACTGAATGTTTCTCAATGAGTGTGTCGAAGAGTGCAATTTTCTTATTCTTACCAAAGCCAGTAAAGAACGCGTTAGACTTAGTAGAGCGCTTCGATCCGTCCATGATGTGGATTTCAGTGAGAGGGAACTCACATTTTTTAGCGACAGCATTAATCTCATCTTTAAGCTCGCCGTCTTCCATTGGCTCGAACTTATTGAATAGCGGTAGGAGATAAGTAGGTGCGAGATAGGTGAGTAGGAGTTGGATTACCGTGAATGCCAACCAAGCCCAGAGCCATGCGTTTTCAATCGAGTTGAATATCCAAAGAATGAGAGCGAGAATTGGAACTCCGATCACTGCCATTAAGAGGAGACCTTTAATTTGATCAACAACGAAGGTTTTAGGAGTTGTTTTATTGAAGCCGAATTTTTCTTCAATCACGAACGTAGAATAGAGCTGAAATGGGATGCCAATGATAGTCTGGCCGAGTAGTAGAATTCCCATAAAGCAGATGCCTGTGATGATCTCACCATAGCCAAAGCCTCTAGTAAGTGTATCTAACCAGCCAAACCCTCCGATGAGCCAGAAGGTGAGAGTGAGTGCAAGGTTGAAAGTGGATTGGAAAATGCCAAATTTAGAAGTAACGCGTGTGTACGACTGTGATTCTGCATATTTTTCTTCGGTGAAGATCCCCTTGAATTCTTTTGGGAGTTTTGGGTCTAGAGCTTTTAGGTTCAGTAATGTGGCAATCAGGTCAAGGTTCCACAAGGCAAAGAGTGAGATGATGATGATGATCCCAAGGGCGTTAGTCATGGGGCGAATAGAAGCTATGGAGCGCAGCTTTCAAGTCTCAATTCAGCTATTGGCAGTTTCGTGAGATTTGTTAGGTTGCATGCGTATGAAATGGATAGGGATTTTAGCGAGTGCACTTTTAGCTAGCTGTGCAGCTGATAAAGGAACTGAACAAGAGGATGCCAAGCCTGTCGCTCCTGTTTCAGCGTGGAGGAAGTCACCACCAGCTTGGGTGAATGGAGCAGAGGTTTACTCTGAGGTGGAGCCGCTCTATGGAGTCGGAGCTGTTTCTAAAGAAAAGCTGATCTACCGTTCTGGTACTGCAAATTTTGATGGGCCTATGAACTGGAAGTTTGTAGCGGAAGGGGATCCAGCAGTTCATAAGAATTTAAGAATAGACGCAGTCCAGGTTACTACCGAGAAAACGCGTAGGAAGGTGAACGTGCCGCAACTTATGCTAGGGGGGGGGCGCGCGTTTGCTTATGAGGAGATTAAGAAAAAACGTCGATTTAGCTTAAAGAAAGAGGAGGTCGAAGACGAGGTGCAGCCACGTTGGATGGCTGAGGTGCAGATTCCAACCACGCTACAACTCTATCCGAAGGTGGATGGTAAGGTCGTGGTCGCAGCTAAGATCAGTGTCGAAACTGATACGGGATTCGTTTCTGAGTGGGTGAATTTTGCTCTTTTACCGAATAGTAATAAATCGAAGAGTTTCACCTTTCGTCAGACGATGGTCGAGTACGGTGGAGTACCCATTGATTAGATATAGAACATAGGTCCGTCGTCGGTCACTACGAGAGAGCTAAGCTTGGTTTCTGCGAGAGATTTGGTGAGAGATTTGCTGATCTGACTCCATGTTTTCCTCACGGCGTCACCAGATTCGCCTTCGCTTGTTGTGGTATCCTCCAGTAAGTTGGGTTCCACCGATAGGACGATGTCATAAAGAGATATATCTTCAGCCTTGCCAGATAGCAAATATCCTCCAAATTTACCGCGCTTGCTGGTAACGAGCCCTGACCTCCGAAGGTCGTTGAGAATTTGCACAAGAAAGTTGGCGGAAATGGCTTCGCGCTTTGCAATCTCATCGAGACGAGTAATTGTCTTGCCGTCAGCATGCTTTGCGAGTTGCGTCATTGCGCGGCACGCGTATTCTAACTTCTGGGAAACTCTCACGCACCAATCAAGACCACATCATGTCCGAAAATTCTAGCTCTAATCCTAATAATCTTTGTAAGAGTGCTCATGTTTCCATAGATGAAGTGTGGGATTTGTTGAGGGAGCGAGCTCAGATGGTTGCAGATAGGGAGCCTCAGTTATGCTCACTTGTGTTTGATACGGTTTTAAATAGGGACAATCTTGGAGAGGCATTAGCAGCGCGTATGTCGCGTAAACTTTCTAGAGAGGATATGTCCCGAGAGGAGCTTGAGCCTCTTTTAGGTGAGGTGTTCGACTCTCAAGAAAAAATTGTTAATAGCGCAGCAAGTGACATGATGGCTATATTTGATCGAGATGCAGCCTGCGATTCTCCGCTTGAACCTTTTCTCTTTTTTAAGGGTTTTATGGCAATGGTCACTTATCGTGTTGCGCACCATTTCTGGAAAGTTAATAGGAAAAGTTTAGCGCTTTATTTTCAAAGTATCTGTAGTGAGGTGTTCTCGGTAGATATCCACCCAGCGGCACAAATAGGCTGTGGTATCATGTTAGACCATGGAACTAGTGTGGTTATCGGGGAGACGGCAATCGTAGAAGATAATGTTTCCTTAATGCACGAAGTGACACTGGGCGGGACTGGTAAGACCTCTGGAAATAGGCATCCTATTGTTAGGACTGGTGTCATGGTTGGCGCCGGCTCTAAGATTCTTGGACGAGTCGAAATCGGCTGCTGTGCTAAAGTGGGAGCAGGTAGTGTGGTGCTAAACGATGTGCCAGCCCATGTGACAGTGGCGGGTGTGCCTGCAAGAGTACGAGGTAAGGCTAACAATCCTGCGATTGATATGAATCAGCGTTTTGAATGTGGTCAGATCTAACCATCAATCCATTCGGCGCACTGGTTATTGAATTTTAATAGTCTGTGCGAGCTAGATTAAATCACATTACTTTTGCAGAGGTCTATAAGCTCATCGGCTGTTAGGCCTTTTTCTATTAGACTTCTGATGGAGCGTGCGTCGTTGCGTTTGGCTAGTCGTTCACCATGTGCATCGCATACTAGGTCGTGATGATGGTAACGCGGTTCTGGGATTTCTAGAAGAGCTTGGAGGGAGCGGTGTAGGTGAGTTGATTCTAATAAATCTTTGCCACGGGTGACGTCGGTAATATTTTGGAAAGCATCATCAACGACTACCGCGATGTGGTATGAGGTGCCAATGTCCTTACGAGCTAGGACGAGATCGCCAAGTAAATGGTGGTTGACTTCTATACTGCCACGGAAGCTATCGTGAAAGGTGAGTTCACCAGTGAGCTTTTTAGCTTTGTTAGCGTCAAATCGCCATGCTGGAGTTTTACCCGCACTTAGGTTCGTTTCTATCTCCGCTTTGGAAAGCTTTTTACAGGTGCCTGGGTAGAGTGGTCCATCTGGGCCGTGTGGCGCGCGCGTTAGGTTGCATAGCTCGCGCTCGATATCTTTACGTGTACAAAAGCAGGGGTAGACGACTTTGAGGCTTTTGAGTTTCTTTAGTGCAGTGGCGTAGGCGTCAAAGCGAGTAGTTTGCCGCAACGGAGGCTCTAGCCATTGGATTTCTGTATCGTGAAGATCTTTTTCGCATGCTGAGTAGAAGTGCTCTCGGACGCGTGTTATGTCTATGTCTTCGAAACGTAATAAAAAACGGCCGCCATGTTTTACTGCGAGATCGCGAGCAAACAAAGCGGCGTAGAGGTGTCCAAGATGGAGTTGGGCAGTAGGAGAAGGCGCAAAGCGCGTAGTGCATTGCTCGCTGCTGCTGACCATATTTTTTCCTTACCCTTTAATTTCTAACAACATTTGAGCGTTGTTGTGGAAGCGTTTGAGGAAGAAGATAAGCCGCTCCATTGCTTCGTGAGGTCGTGCTCCAGAGAGACCACGTCGGATGAGGTGGATCTTATGGAGCATGTGCTCAGGGAGTAAGAGCTCTTCTCGGCGTGTACCGGATTTGAAAATATCGACAGCAGGGTAGATGTATTGCTCCGCGATGCGTCGATCGAGGACGAGTTCCATATTACCGGTGCCTTTAAATTCTTGGAAGATGGCTTCGTCTGCGCGGGAGTTCGTGTGAACTAGAGCAGTGGCTACAATGGTAAGTGATCCAGCTGAGCGTGTGTTTCGTGCGGCAGCAAAGAGTCTGCGAGGCATTTCTAGTGCGCCGGCGACGATGCCACCGGATTGTATACCACGGCCTTTACCTTGTTTGCTTCCGCCTAGGACACTGTTGTAAGCGCGAGCTAGTCGGGTAATAGAGTCCATGAGAAGGAAGACGTGTTCTCCGGCCTCAACGAGGCGTTTGGCGCGTTCGATACAAAGTTCGGCAACTCGGCAGTGGTTCTTCGCCCCAGAGTCATTGGAACTCGCATAAACTTCTGTGCCGGGAAGGCTCATTTTAAATTCTGTGACTTCCTCGGGGCGTTCATCGACGAGAAGTACCATGAGGTGCATGTCTTCATTGTACTTTTCACGAATAGCTTCAGCCATGTGGAGCATAATTGTAGTTTTTCCTGAACGAGGAGGAGATACAATAAGGCCACGCTGACCGCGTCCGATTGGTGACATGATGTCTAACACGCGCGTCGTGAAACGCTCAGGTACGGTTTCAAAGGGGATGCGCTTGTCTGGATTGACCGCTTTAAGTTCATCGAAGTGCGGGAGCTTTCGAGCTTGGTCGGCTGGTTTGCCATTTACGGTTTTGAGCTCAGAGAGCTGAAGGCCGCGAGGTCCGTGCATGGCAATACCTTCAATCCATACGCCTACTCGGAGGCCGTATACTCTGACGATGTCAGGAGAGATAAAGACATCGTTATTTGATTGTTCGAGGTCAGCAGAGAGTTCGCGTAGAAAACCAAAGCCTTTTGGGCTGAGTTCTAGAATACCGCTGACTGCTTCCGGTGGGCCTGTGAGTTCCACTGGCTTAGGATCTTGGTGCTCTTTGTTTCCGCCACGGCGGTTATTATTACGGCGAGCATTGTTGTCTCGATTGCGATTGTTGTCCTTGTTGCGACTGTTGTCCTTGTTGCGACTGTTGTCCTTGTTGCGACTGTTGCCCTTATTGCGACTGTTGCCCTTATTGCGATTGTTGTTGTCGCGATTGTTGTTGTCGCGATTGTTGTTGTCGCGATTGTTGTTGTCGCGATTGTTGTTGTTGTCGCGATTGTTGTTGTTGTCGCGATTGTTGTTGTTGTCGCGATTGTTGTT
>NZ_JBPOGE010000024.1:0-26636 GCF_051252225.1 Rubritalea sp. | reverse complement strand
ATGGAGCCGCTTGTCAGACTCGAACTGACGACCTGATGATTACAAATCAACTGCTCTACCAACTGAGCTAAAGCGGCCTCTCTATTTTCGTGCTGCCTTTCGGCTGCGGGCGGAGTATGTTTATTTTGCCATTTGGCGCAAGCTCTTTTTTATCGAAATAACACCTTTTCTTTGGCGCTAAATTTCGTCGCTATTCTCAGGCTCCACAGCCTTCTGAAAATCAACACTTAGTCCAATGGACGCACCCAGATGTTTCTATATTCAATTGGGTCTTTGTGCCATTGTAGGCGAAGCGGTGCTTTCTCTGGATGTTTCGCCGAATACTTCGCTATGCGGCGAAATACCGTGCCCCCGTAAATTTCAGTATTATCCTGCACTACCACACCATTGTGGATCACCGTAACCCGTGCAGGCTCCTCCATCCCCTTATCTCCATAGACAGGAGCTGTAAAAATGATGTCGTAGCTCTGCCATTCTCCTTGAGGCAATGAGGCATTCAATAGAGGCGGGGTTTGTCCATAGAGTGCAGCCGCTTGTCCATCAGCATAGGTCACATTGGTGTGGCTCTCTTGCACCTGGACTTCATAGCGATCCATCAAGAATACACCGCTATTTCCACCCACTTGATCTTTTACTTTACGACCAGCAGGAATACGCCATTCGAGATGAACCTGACAACTCGCGAACTCTTCCTTGCTACGTGTATCCTTCCCATTCGCCACAAGTGAACCATCCTGTATTGGCCAATCAACAGTCAGCGCATCAGTTCCGGAACCGTCGAATAGAACTACCGCATCACTCGGAGCTGGGGTGGTCACACATGCGCCTCCTGTCACTTTTTCTGGATGCGGCCGTGAGACATCGTGCACACGGTATTCACTCCATGGCTGCTTAGGTGTCTGGGGCTTTTCAGCAGCTGTTAATAGAGGTGCTAATAAAATAGGAATGAGAATGCTTCGCATTCATAGGCTGTAGCCAATTTCAACTAGCAGCTCAATCCGTAAAACTAAGATGAGACTAATACCCCACCAAGAATGATGAATAGCGCACCTATAGTCAGTTTGACGAGGTTCACATCCTTCCATTCGGAAAAAACAACGAGAGCAATCACGACGGTCACCAAAGTATTCATGTTATACAGTGGCGCCAGCTGGGAAATGGGTGCCCCATATTTGCTAATTCCAATAGCGACAAGTACCACCCCGATCCCCCAGGCAATCCCCATACCGACAGCTGGAACAATAGCGGCAGAACTAAATTTCTGATCGGTATTTATAGCCCATAGAACAGCGCCCACGAGCACAACTCCGACCCCGATACTCACAAGGTAAGCTCCCGTTGAAATTCCGTGTTGATTACTCCATTTTTGGCAAACACCTGCCACGCCAAAAAAGAGGGCTGGTAACAGTCCTCCAATAACGATCCCCATTTGTTCCTGAGTCATAGTCGCTAGCTAGTTCTCAATCGGACATTAAGCAAGCAATAGCTCAAATTATACCCAAGGATATCATGCATGTCCCTTGCCAAACACCCACCCCGCCCCCATGCTTAAGCTCTAACAACATATTAAAACTATGAATTCTCCAATACTTGATCTCATCTCTAAAGCGTGGTGGCTGCTTTTTCTTCGCGGTCTCGCAGCTGTTATTTTTGCTCTCATCGCTTTCACAATGCCAGGAATGACCATTGCCCTCCTCGTTATTTATTGGGCTGTCTATGTCCTACTCGATGGCATTTTCTCACTTATTGCCTCCTTCAAGGGAGGTGCCTCAGCTCCCCGCTGGTGGCTCATCCTTTCTGGTGTCGTCAGTATCGCCGCCGGTGCTATCTGTATCGCCAACCCTGGCTACGTGACTGAGTTCTTCATCATCTTCCTCGGATGGCTCTGCATCTTTAAAGGTGTCGTTGAACTCATTGGTGGCCTCTCAGCCAAAAGCTTCCTCTTTATTGCAGGTGGTGTTCTCTCTCTCCTTTTCGGAGCCTGGTGCTTAAAGGACCCAATCGCAGTTGCGAAAATCATCGTTCAACTTGTGGCAGCATTCTCCCTAATCGCGGGCTCGGTATTAATCATTCTATCACTCAAACTTCGCTCTAGAGCAAAGACTCTTCCTAAGACGATCGACGTGTAATGTTCTCCATCATTTAAAAACAGAAAAGCCCGTTAGGAATTCCTAGCGGGCTTTTTTATGAGTTGTTTCAGCGTCGAAGTACTAGGACCTTTTAAATCCTGCCTTCAACTCACCAAAAGTCATCGCCTTGGTAAGGTGCGCTAAAATGAAATAAGCTATGACCCCAACCCCGCCTATTGCTAACAGCACTGGCAAGCGCAATAAACGACTGTCGCTAAAGAGAATGTCATCGAGAAAATAGGCTCCGACCCATACGATTCCACCCATCACGATTGAAGCAACGAGCATCATAGCCAAGCGTTTCCAAAATTCAGTATTTAGGGTCAAGAATCCAGATTTACGTAAACCAGCCAATAGGAGTCCTACGTTGACCCATCCCGCGACGGAAGTTGCGAGAGCACAACCTAGAGCCAGATTACCCTCAATTCCAATAACCCAGAATGCGACTCCACAAAGTATACTATTCACTACAGCTGATATCAGCGTGAACTTCATGGGCGTTTTTGTATCCTCTCTAGCAAAATAAGCAGGTTGAAGCACCTTACTCATCACGTAGGCTGGAGATCCAATAGCAAAGGCAAGTAGAGCATATCCAGCCACCTTAGCTTGTGCTGCTGTAAACTCACCTCCCTTAAAAATACCGAAAATAATCTGCTCAGATAGCACCATCATCCCAACCATAGCTGGAAGTGCTATAAGCATAGCCATAGTCATCCCTGTTTGAAGACTTCGCTGAGCAGCAGCTGTCTCCTTATTACGTAATTTCTGGGTAATTTCAGGTAAGAGCACCACCCCAAATGCGATCCCAATCAAACCAAGTGGGAGTTGGTTAATCCTATCAGAATAAAATATCGCACTCATTCCACCGTCTTGGAACGAAGCTACCCATTGTCCTACAAGTAAATTCAGCTGCTGAATCCCAGCGCTGACTAATCCCGGCCCCATAAGCAAACCGAGCTTTACCGTATCGGAGTCGAACCGCGGCATTTGCATCTTAAAGCGAATCCCTGTGCGCCAAGCAGAAATGATCACAATGATTAACTGCACCAAACCTCCAATAGGGAGACACCACGCTAACACCTCAACAGGGTTATCGACGAAAGGAATCACTCCCACTAAACCAACCAGAAAAACGAGATTCAGTGAAACATACGAAAATGCGGGTGCCGCAAATTTCTTATGACTATTTAACACTCCACTCAAGGCCGCTACCAAACAAATAAAGAACAGGTAGCTGACCGTGATCTTAGATAGATTCACAGCAATCTCCAATTTCTCAGGATCAAATCCTGTAGTGAGCGCACGGGTAATGGGCTCCATAAAAATGTAGCTCACCACACAAATCACCGAGAGTAGGATACTCAGTAAAATGAGAACCCTACTCGAAAAACTATAGGCTGCTTCATTTCCCTCCTCCGCTAACTTACCACTATAGAGTGGTACAAAAGCAGAGTTAAATGCGCCTTCACCAAGAACTCTTCGAAAAAGGTTCGGGAAACGAAATGCAGCAACCCACACATCCCCTAATGCTCCAGCTCCAAAATAGTAGCTGGTCAGCATATCGCGCGCAAATCCTGTAATACGGCTCAACAAAGTGAAGCCGCTAACAGTCATGAGGGATTTTAACATCGCTATGTAGTTAGAAATGAATCCTTACACACTAGGAATCTTGGTGCTAGCACGGCGAAGGCGGTCATTGATCGCTACTCCGATCGCAGTTTCAGCCACCGTCTCTGCCACGATTACATCCACGCCACTTTCATCGAGCTGACGAAGAGCGAAGAACAAGCGTACTGCAGCTTCTGGCAATTTACCTTTTCCTGGAGATAACTCTTCTATTACAGCCCAATCATGAAGCTCGATGTAACCATCTTTTTCAGCCCCCCTGTAGGAAAGTAAGCCATAGCTTAATGCTGGATCTGGCACAAAGTCCTCAGGTTTTTCAAAAATATAAAGCGGTGTAGCAGGAGCATAATGGCTATCTAACTGCCCTGGAGCTTCCTCAACATTGCGAGGCTTCTTCGGACGAATTACTTTACCTATCTTCTGCATCTCTTCCTTCACCACTGGACCTGAACGAAGAAGGTGGAGCTCAGGTCGCTTCTCACCCAGTTCAACACGAACAATCGTACTCTCTAGTCCTGCATTACACGCGCCACCATCGATAATCAAAGGAATGCGACCACCTAACTCTTTCTCCACAGCATGAGCTGAAGTCGGAGAAATACGGCCAAAACGATTCGCACTAGGCGCCGCAATTGGCTTACCTAGTTCCTTACAAATAGCGCGCATTACAGGGTGCTCACTCATGCGTACAGCAACGGTAGCCTGACCACTCGTCACTATGTCAGGGATAATATCCTTCTTAGGTAAAACCATCGTGAAGGGCCCTGGCCAAAACGCCTCCATCAACTGCTGCACTACAACATCCAGTTCAGGTGAAATATCACAGACTTCATAAATCTGCTCACGAGTTGCGATGTGAATAATTAAAGGATCAAACGACGGACGTTCCTTCACCTCAAAAACTTTTGCTACCGCATTTTCGTCTAACGCGTTGGCACCAAGTCCATAAACTGTCTCTGTAGGTAAAGCCACAACTTCACCCTCATTAAGTTTCT
Organism: Rubritalea sp.; assembly: GCF_051252225.1. Classification (GTDB taxonomy): domain Bacteria; phylum Verrucomicrobiota; class Verrucomicrobiia; order Verrucomicrobiales; family Akkermansiaceae; genus Rubritalea. The sequence goes on along the minus strand of NZ_JBPOGE010000024.1, from coordinate 21,886 downwards.
GAACTGCTACTCCCACGGCTTCATCGAAGCCCTCTGGGTCTGCATAAAGAATTTCTGTTTCCATTTCGCTCACAGCCTTTGCCTAGCGCATGCGCACGACTTTGAACACTCTTATTTGTTCACACGGGCACTGTTAAAGTAATCAGTCCTCGCCACAAAACCCACACTAAAGAATACAATCCATAGGTTTCAAGAGTTCAAAGCTTTTACACCGGCCTTAGCACGGCATTGCTTGAAATAAAAAAACGCAGCCTCGGAGAAGAAGCTGCGTTTTTTAAAGGGGGATATTAAAAGAGTCTAGGAGACGTCTTCTTGCTGGAGGGAAGGAAGGATGCGAGCAACCTTCTCTTTCATTTCCTTACCAGGCTTAAACTTAACCACTGCGCGTGGTGGGATTGGCACATCCTTGGATGGGTCTTTAGGATTGCGTCCGATCTTACCTTTTACTTCACGTACCTGAAAGGCACCGAAGTTACGCATTACCACTGAATTGCCTTTTGCAAGCTCTTCGGTGATGGAGTCCAGAGTACCTTGAACAACGTTGAAAACGTCCTGCTGAGTGAGGCCAGTTTCATTGCTCAGCTTAATGACAAGATCGCGCTTAGTAATTGTAACCATTTTTAGATGTGTATTATATGAAAATTCGCAACTCAATTGCTGCGGGCAGATGGAGACCACAAGATGACACTTTTGTCGCGTAAAAAATGCAATAAACTGGAACTTTTTTTCCTCCAGAAGGGATTGCTGGCATTTCGAACAATTTATAGCCGAAATTATCCAATGAACGCGCTAGATCTGCTGAGTCGTTTTAAAATGAACCTTCGTAACTTTCTCTAAAATTTCGCGATCGTACCTTTTAACAATCTCTCGAGCACTTTCAAGAACATGAGGCCCAGCTCCCAAAGGCATTTTTACACCGCCCTTTTCACTCGCTCGGTTTACCCAATCGACAAACGCTTCACGCGCAAGAATCGAAGCTGCTGCCACCGCCACATCACTTTCCCCTTTGGTGCGTTGCTCTAATTCCACATGTCCCACGCTTTCACCTTGCTGCTTGAGCGCGCGCTGCAGCAGTTCCTCCCTAGCGAACTGATCGCTCAATGCTCTAGGACAACTAGGGACTTTCTCTGCGAGACTGCGAATCACAGCAGCGTGTCCCCACGCTAGAAGCCGATTCAGATTTCCAAATTTCGTATAGAGTTCGTTATATTTCTCTGGGCGCAGTACAATGACCTCCCACGCTATATTCGGGGTTTTCCGAATTAACTCAGCTAATTTCGCAATCTTCTTATCGCTAGAAATCCGCTTCGAGTCCATCACCCCATTATCAATCAAGCTACGTGCGATATCCTTATTCACGTAGGCTCCTGCTATCACTAACGGGCCAAAAAAGTCACCCTTACCGCTTTCATCGATTCCAAAATGCGGTTCAAACATTTCAGGCATAAGAACCTCTTCATTCCCTAGACGGGCTTCACCTAAAATCTCTGGCTCTAAAATGAACTGGACGAAATCTTCTGTCTCCTTCCCTTGAACCAAAACCTTTGGTCCTTTTTCATAGACTGTGACATTCAGCTTTCCCTTCTTCGCACCAAAATGAGCATACTGCTTCTCTTTAAATTCAAAGCCTCGCTCCTCAAGGATACTTCGAAGCTTTTGCACATCACTCTCCTTGATACCTGCTGTGTAACTATTTACTGCCATGCTCTTCCCTGGTAGACCTCTCTTAAACTCTGTACTATCTCGCCATCCACTACCGGCAATACGTTACCATTCAACTGCTCGATAGATTGTATTTCTCGCAGTGAACTAGTTAAAAACGCTTCTTCACATTGGTAAATGTCATCAAGCGTCAAATCACCAGTGTGATAAATCACTCCCAGCTCATTCGCTATTTCTAGCACTGTTCCTCGAGTGACACCTGGCAAGCAGCCTGAGCTTAATGGAGGTGTGTAGAGTTCACCATTTTTTAATAAAAACAGGTTCGAGGTGGTCCCCTCACAGAGATGGTCACGAGTATTTAACATAATAGCTTCGTCTGCCCCCTCTTTCGTAGCCTCCCTCAATGCCAAACTATTCCCAGCATACGAAGTCGACTTCACCCCCGCAAGCGGGCTAAATTCATTCACCTTGTATGGAGAAATCACTACCCTTGAAAGCACACTCCTCGTAGGCACCATAGTTGCATTTACCACGACAGTCTGCACCCCATCAGCGAGAGCGTATATGCTCACCCTGAGACGGCAGCGATCATCAGAGAATCCATTCAGTCGCATCAGCTCTACAAGTACTTCTTGTAACTCAGTGTACTCTGGCGCTGCTAGTCCGCACTTAGCGGCATCGTGACTCAAGCGCTTGTGGTGCTTTTCCAGCTCAAATGGTTTCCCAGCGTATCCTCCCAGGCTATCAAACACTCCGAGGCCAACACTGAGACCTGGATCCATACTCGTGATGAGAGTAGAACTAGAAGGTGTAAACTCACCATCTATCCAGCAAAAATTAGGATCTCTTAGCATCTCACTCATCGATGACCTATCAGATAGAATCTATCAACATAGCACAAGTCTTATACGATACTAGCTACCCGTAGACATACAGTGCTATCTGTCTCTAAACGGGTGTCAGGTGATCTAGGTTTTTCTAGCTATCAGCATCTGGCTGCATCGGCTTAGGTCCTTTATCTCCCATAGATGGAATTGCAGACTTTGAGACCGTAGTGGGTGGCTTACTAGCGACAGCAGGACGCAGTGGAACTGGAGCGGATGCTGGACGTTTCACCGGTTGCGCAGGACGAATAGGAGTCGGAGTCGTCGGGCGCCTCGAAAGTGGTTGCGCAGGCTTAATTGAAGGCTTGGTAGGCACTACAGAAGTTGCAGCACGCAACACAGGTGTCCCCCCAAGAGCTGCTGGCTTTTCAACACTTTTCCCTACGGTCGCAGTATTGGAGCCGAGAGTAGGTGCTAGCTGTTCCAGCTCAGATAGTTTAATATCCTCACCAGCGATTGATTTAATATCGTGAACGAATGGAGGCTTAATATCTTGAGAACTATTTCCCCAAGCTTCCATTAGCTTGCCAGAGTCATCAAACCAAAGTGTTTGTTGCTCAAATCCAATATCAAATAAGTCATTTCGCACCGCTAGAGCCGCACCATAAAAACGTGAAGCTAGCATCGGCAAGCCCACAATATTAAAGGCACGTGCCATTGCCATATTCTGCTCTGGTTTCCCTGCATTTCTACGTAAAACTTCATAAAGCAAGCGAATCGAGCGATTCGGTCGAGCGCGTGAGACTATTTTTACAGCAAAAGCGACGTCAATATCCACTGAAGGCATTTCTGGAGCATTCCAGAGAGTATCTGCAGCCTCCAGGTAATGACCCTCTTCATACAATTGCACAGCTGCAGCCTTACGCGCCTGCCAGTTATTTGGCTCGGCGGTCACTGTGCTCATGAGTGCTTTTGTTGAATCTGATAGATCATTTGACATAGTTTTGGTATTTTACACGTTCTTAGGTTTATGGAAGATAGGATTAGATTAGAAAATTTAACTAGCGCTCGTAAAGCTATTTTCTCTAATCCCATCAGGATACATAAGAACTCCCCATTGCACGTTTCTATCTATGTTCACGCTCTTTAGCCCCACTCATATCGCAACGCTTTGCGTCATTATCACTTTATCTTTCACGCTTATCACCTCATACAGAAGGTCATGTGAAAACACGAAGAGAACGATACGTATCTCATTAGCTTTTTGTTGCCTCATCAGCTTCCCGCTTCATCTCGTCCTCACAAAATTCTCAGGAGGCTCCCTATCGCTAGAAAATAAGATCCCTATTCACCTGTGTGACCTCGCTACACTCATCTGCGGAGCTGCTCTCATTACTCAAAAAAGTAGACTCTGTGAGCTTGCCTATTTCTGGGGATTGGCAGGAACTCTACAAGGGCTTCTTACACCTAATATCCAGTCCACTTTCCCTAGCACTAGCTTCATCAGTTTTTTCTGGAATCACGGGTTCGTTGTAATTTCCGCCCTTTTCATCCCTCTTGCCTTGGGTTGGAAACCAGAGAAAAACGCTATGTGGCGCGTTTTTGGAATCACCCAGATCTACATGGTCCTCGCTATGAGCTGTAACTTCCTACTTAAATCGACTAATTACGGTTACCTCCATCACAAGCCTGAACAAGCAACCTTGCTCGACCTATTTCCAGAATGGCCTTGGTATATACTCGTACTTGAGCTCCTCTGTTTACTTCTATTCACTCTCCTCAATCTCCCTTTTTCCACAAAATCACGCAAATAACGCGTGCATCTAATCTAAAATCACGCAAAGTCTCCCAACATTCACTATGAGCGATCCAAAGCCTAAGAAACGCAAGCGCATCAACGTCAGACGACCTGACGTCATGGAAAAAGTACAAGCTGAAATTCAGCGTCACTACGAGTCTTCTATCGTTGAAAAAATCCGAGCCAATGATGGTTCCCTCACCGTAGGGAACACAACCGTCAAACTCGCCCGTCAATTTGGTTTCTGCTATGGAGTTGAGCGCGCTATCGACCTCGCTTACGCAGCCCGCAAAGTATTTGAGAATAATGATATCTATCTCATCGGAGAAATCATTCATAACCAAGAAGTCAACCGTCAGCTCGACGAAATGAACATCGTTTCCCTCCCGTGGAAGGAAATGAATGAACAATACGACCAACTCACCGAAGACGATGTCGTTATCGTTCCAGCTTTTGGTGCGCCCACATCCTATATTGACAAGATCGAGGAGCGTGGAGCGGCCATCGTCGACACCACATGTGGCGATGTAATGAAGGTCTGGCGACGCGTCCGCGGCTACGCTAAACAAGGTTTCACTTCTATTATTCACGGCAAATCTGGCCATGAGGAAACTCGCGCCACAGCGTCTCGAGCCCTCGGCGATAATAAAGATGGCCATTACATCGTGATTCTTACTCTAAAAGACACCGATTTCCTCTGTGACTACCTCAATGGGAAAGTTTCCTCAGCAGCTCTCATGGAGCGCTTTGGTGATGCAGTTTCACCAGGTTTCAACCCTGAAATTCACCTGCAGAAAGTTGGTGTCGCCAACCAGACGACCATGCTCAAGAGTGAAACTGAAGAAATTCAAAAACGTGTCTGCAAAGCGATCAGCGAGCGCGATGGAAAAACTGAAAACTTCCAATTTTTTGATACGATTTGTGGGGCGACTCAGGAGCGCCAAGACGCCCTCTTTGAAATGCTAAAAGGCCACATGGATGTTCTCCTTGTTGTAGGTGGTTATAATAGCTCTAACACAACTCATCTCGTTGAGATTGGCCAGGAAGAACTCCCAACCTTCTTCATCCAAAACTCCGACCGCTTAAACTCGCTCGAGCAAATCGTTCACTTCGACCTCGAACAAAAACATGAAGTCACCACCCAGCATACTAACCTGCTAGATTTAGACAAAGACATCATTGTTGGGATTACTGCTGGAGCCTCCTGCCCTAGTAACCTTATTGAGTCCACTATCAAACGAATCTTCGAGCTCCGTGGGGTCTCTAACGAAACGCTAGACAAAATCTAGTAAGAGATCATTGCGCGATCTCGTAATTATGCGATGGTACAAACCCTAAGACCATCGCATTTTACTTTTCTAAAACCTAACAATTCGCATGGAAACCCAAATCTCCGAGCCAGCTAGCCAATCTCCAGACACTTACCAACTTCCGCCAGACGACGTAGCAGCTATTGACCAACTCGGAGAAAGCTATCGTAGCTTTAAAGAGGAAATAGCAAAAGTCATCATTGGTCAGGAAACTGTCATCGAACAGCTCGCTATTGCTCTTTTTGCCCGCGGACACGCACTCCTTATGGGAGTTCCGGGTCTAGCTAAAACATTGTTAGTCTCCTCTGTCGCCGAGGCCCTAGACCTCACATTCAGCCGCATCCAGTTCACTCCCGACCTCATGCCAGCTGACATCACTGGTACAGACATCATTCAAGAAACGGATAGCGGCAAACGCGAATTCCAATTCATCAAGGGACCAGTTTTCGCCAACCTATTGTTGGCTGATGAGATTAACCGAGCCCCTGCAAAAACCCAGGCAGCCATGCTTGAAGCTATGCAGGAACGCAGAGTCACCGCGCTTGGTCACTCCTATGTACTAGAGCCTCCTTTCTTCGTGTTAGCTACACAGAACCCAGTCGAACAAGAAGGCACTTACCCTTTACCTGAAGCTCAGCTAGACCGTTTCATGTTCTTAATAGATGTCGACTACCCCTCCGCTGAGGAAGAACGTCGGATTGCCCGTGAAACTACTGGCGCAGCCAAAGACAAACTAAAAACAGTCCTCACTGGTGAACAGGTGATAGCCTACCAAGAACTGGTGCGCCGCATGCCAGTGCCTGATCACATCTATGACTACGCTGTAGACATCGTCCGCAAGACACGCCCGACACTAGACACCAGCCCTGAATGGATCAAAGAATACGTCGGTTGGGGAGCTGGTCCTCGTGCAGTCCAATACCTCATACTAGGAGCTAAAGCTCGCGCAGCTATTCACGGATCGTACATGGCTCGCTTAGAAGACATCGAGGCAGTCACTTTACCCGTTCTTGGCCACCGAGTACTTACCAATTTTGCAGCTGAAGCCCAAGGTATGACTTCCAACAAAGTCGTCGAACGCCTTGTCGAAGAAATGCACGAAGCATAACGCCTTATAACTACTGTGGAATATCCCTTCCTCGATCCAGCAATATTAGGACGCCTCGGCGCGATTCCTCTGGAAAGTCGTCAACCGATGTTAGGGAATGTGGCTGGACGGCACCGCTCACCTAACAGAGGGTCTTCGGTCGAGTTTGCCGAGTACCGTAAGTATGTGCAGGGTGACGACACTCGACGGCTCGACTGGAAAGCATATGCTCGCTCCGATCGCTACTATATTAAAGAGTTTGAAGCCGACACCAACCTACTAGCTCACATGATTATCGACACCAGCGGGTCGATGAGCTTCGAAAGTAAGGGTGAAAAAAAAATCGACTATGCGAAAAAAATCGCGGCTTCTATAGCCTATCTCGCGGTCAACCAAGGAGACGCCGCAGGCTTGAGCTGTATCTCTAACAAACTTAATTTAGAAATCCCCCCACGGCGTAGAGCCTCACACCTTCAGAGCATTTTTAAAACTCTCTCTGAGACGCAACCAAAAGGCGAAACGGGCCTTATCGAGGGCCTCCACTCCATCGCTGAAAAAGTTCCCCGCCGAGGTCTTATCATCATTATTTCTGACCTATTTTGTGATGCTGAGAAATTTTCTGATGTCCTGCAGCACTTACGCTACCGTAAACATGATGTCGTCGTGTTTCATTTAATGGACCCACAGGAAATTGATTTCGAGTTCGAGCGACCTCATCGCTTTGTCGACTTAGAAGATGATTCCACCATAGTGGCCGAACCAACTCTTATCGCGGACGAATATCGTGCCATTGTTCAAAGCTTTCTCACTGACATCAAGCGCCGCTGCCACGATGCCAATGCTGACTACCACCTTGTGAGAACGACTGAAAACTACGAGAGCGTCCTTTCTTCCTTTTTATTAGATCGACTCCCTAAGAAAGGGGCACGCTAAGCCAGCATTAAAATTTGAATTTCCCATATCTAACTTCCAACGCCTTTTTTTGGTGGCTGTTAGCCATAGGAATTCCTGTGCTCATACACCTCCTCAACCGTCGCCGACATCGAGTCATCAAATGGGCGGCCATGGACTTCCTTTTACAGGCAACTCGGGAGTCTAGGGGAAAGAAGAAGCTTAAACATATTCTCATTCTCATCTGCCGAGCCCTCGCGATAGCTGCTCTTATTTTAGCAGTTGCTCGCCCTATTTCATCGAATGGCTTACTGCGTTGGGGTGCGGGAAAACTAGACACTGTCATCCTGATTCTCGATCGCTCCGCATCGATGGAGCTCTATCCTGAAGGAGATACTTTAAGCAAACGCCAGCGAGTGATTGAGCAGGTCAGTGAATCGATAGCTGCACTTGGTGGGACAAAACTCATCCTCCTCGATAGCGCTACTGGCATACCGGTCACTATAGCAGCCCCCAATGCATTAAGTAAAATCGCACAAACATCTCCATCTGACACGTCAGCACATATTCCAACACTGTTAGATACAGCAATTCAATACATCCTAGATAAAGACACTGGGCGCACTGAAATCTGGGTAGCCTCAGATATGCAGGAAGATAATTGGTTTCCGAACAGTGGTAAGTGGGACAACGTAAAAGTAGGTCTCGATAACCTAGCTGACCAAGTCTCGCTAAGAGTCCTCGCTCAAAATAGTGACAGTACTGACAACCTAAGCATTCAAATCCTCAACGCTCAACGCATCGACAGTGACCTCGTGCTAGATATTGAAATACTCCAGCACGGCACCTCATCCACGAAAGACTTCCCACTCACGCTCTCGCTTAATGGAACAACGAGTACTGAGAACATTACTGTATCCAGTCCTAACACCAAGATCAGCAAACGCATTTCTCTCACCGGTAAATCAGGTTTCGGCTACCTCCAATTACCAGCCGATACCAACCAACGTGACAACACCACATTCTTTTCTTATGGATCTCAGCGCCAGATTAGATCCGCTGTTGTGGCTCCTCCAGGCGAAGCACGTGACTACCTAGCTCTAGCATCTGCCCCACCGGGATATGCAAACCAAGAAACTCAAACCTACCTCCCCTCTGAAAACATTCCCTGGGCTTCGCTCTCTCTGGTCATCTGGCAAGCACCGCTGCCTGAAAAAGACCTTCAAAAACCCCTAATCGATTTCATTACAAAAGGCGGCGTCATCGCCTTCTTCCCTCCCAGCACTCCATCTGATCAAAGTTTCCTTGGCTCTAGCTGGGGCCTTGTCAGTAATGCCAACAAACAAAAATACTTCATCATCGATAGCTGGGACCGCAATGACGGCCCACTGCGCAATGGAGAAGATGGCACACCAGTCTCTGCAGACAAACTGCGCGCCATTAAAAAGAAAGAAATAAACACAAAAGACACAGTTCTAGCAACTTGGTCTAACAACACCCCTTTCCTCACAAGGCAACTCTATGGAAGAGGCTCTATGTATTTCATCAGCACTCTCCCAGACTACACCTGGTCAAACTTAGGAGATGCAGATGTCATTCTCCCGCTCCTGCAGCGCCTCGTTCAGTTAGGAAATCAGCGCTTCGGCTCAGACCATGCAGCCATCTTAGGATCCCTCCCAGCTGAGTTGAGTCTAGATAGCGCTGACATGAAACGCCTCGACAATGCCACAGTCGCTATCCCTCTAAACTCAGACTACGAAGCGGGAGTCTATCAGTTCAATGAGTGCGTCATCGCGGTGAACCGCCCACCGGCAGAAGACATCGATATCACACTGTCATCTGAGCAACTATCCATCATACTCGAAGACTCAAATTATAGTCTATTTGAAGAAACAAGTAAGAACGCCAGTGGATTCACCCAGCAACTATGGCGAGCCTTCCTCGTCTTCATGCTCATTTTCATCATTGCTGAGGCACTCCTTTGCTTAGCTCCTAGACGACAAAATACGACTCAGAATACGTGAACTTCCACCTCCATAAGCTCTATTTTTCACCCACCATGCCTTTGTTCGTCATTGGTATTTTGGCTCTGTGTATGGTGGCCATTCTCTGTGTGATTGCCATTCGTCGCTCTGTCAGACCGAAGCGTACAGGAAGTATTGAGCTTCTGCGCTTTCTCATTACCTGCTTTGTCGTCGCCCTTCTTTGGCAGCCTGAATGGAGAACTCTCATTATTCCTGAAGATGAACCAGAAATAGCTATCCTATGGGATGCTTCTGGATCAGGAGCAACTGCTGACGCCCTCTTAGATGAGACCAATGAAATAGTGAGTCGCCGCACATTTATTGACCAAGCACTGAAACTTGAAGTCTGGAAGGAACTAGAAAACGGCGGTAAAACACGGGTATTTAGCCAATCTTTTTCACAGCCCACTGATGACACCTCATCAGAATCCCTCGTCGGCACCGACATAAACACCCCCATTGAACAGCTATTGTCTCAACATGATAATTTACGTTCGATCATTTTACTAAGCGATGGTGACTGGAACCTCGGTTCACCGCCTGTGAGCGCAGCGCAACAAATGCTGCTTCAGAAAGTCCCGCTCTTTGTCATTCCTGTTGGTAGTAAATCACGCCTTCCAGACCTCGATCTCATCGACATCACAGCACCCACATACGGCATCATTGGTGAACACATCCAAATTCCGTACACCATCCGTTCCTCCCTCAAACACGATGTCACTACGACTATTAAAATCCGTGACCTGAGCTCAAATAAAGAGGTCACAAAAAAAATCCGTATCCCAGCTGAAAAGGATTTCTTCGACACCCTACTCTGGAAACTCGATAAGCAGGGAGCTAATAAACTCGTCGTCAGCTTCCCGCTGGCCGAAGGGGAACGGGTAAAAGTAAATAACCAGCAAGAGTTTACCATTCAAGGAAGAGAAGAGAATCTCAAAGTACTCGTCATCGACTCACTTCCACGTTGGGAATACCGCTTCATCCGCAATGCTCTATCCCGTGACCCAGGGGTCGATCTCGATTGTTTATTGCTGCATCCAGACCTCGGTGCTGGTGACGGACCAGATTACATCCAAGAGTTTCCAAATAAACCGGAAGACATCCAAAAATATGATGTCATTTTTCTTGGAGATATAGGCATCGGCAAAGGTCAGCTCACACTAGACCAAACTCAATTACTCAAAGGCTTGGTCGAAAACCAAGCCAGTGGCATCGTCTTCATTCCTGGCCCCCAAGGAAACCAACGCACTCTCGAAGGAACTCCCCTGGGTGACCTCATCCCTGTACTCTTAGACAAAAATAAACCTAATGGGGTGAGTGAATCGACAGCTTCGCCACTCTCTCTCACCAGCCAAGGTCGTAATTCTTTACTTACCATGCTTGGAAACAACGCATCGGAAAACGAAGAGATCTGGGAAAACCTTCCAGGCTTTTACTGGTCAGCTGCCATCGAAAAAGCGAAGGGCGGAACCGATGTCCTAGCGACGCACGCAAACCGCCGAAACCGCTACGGACGCATACCACTCTTGGTCACTCAAACTGCCGGCAACGGCAAAGTACTCTATCTAGGCCATGACTCTGCTTGGCGATGGCGCCGTGGTGTCGAGGACCTCTACCACTATCGATTTTGGGGACAAGTCGCCAGATGGATGTCTTACCAACGTAACATGGCAGCAGGTGAACGCCTCCGGCTCTATTATGCTCCAGATCGCCCAAAACCTGGTGATTTTGTCACCCTCAATGCGAACGCATTTGCCCCAAATGGCGCCCCTCTCCAAGAAGGTGAGATCAACATAGATATTACTGCACCGGATGGAAATAGTTCTCGTATCCAGCTAACCCCAGCAGAAGAGGCTTGGGGGTCCTACACCGGAAGAATGCGTATCACCCAAGCTGGAGAATGGAAGATACAGGCAAGTATAGCAGGAGACTCCAATGCTCCCGCTATCGAAACTACAATTACAGCCCAAGGTGATTCACTAGAAAAAGTCGGGCAACCTGCACGCCCTGAAGTATTAGAAGAAATGGCGAGAGTTGCGAAAGGGGCTGTCATTCACCCGCAAGAGATCTCTAAAATAAGCGCCGTCATAGATGCCCTTCCTAAGCGTAAACCTCTAGAAGACTCTCTGCCCCTCTGGGCACAAATAAGTACCATGATTGTACTACTCACTTTACTCGGCCTCTTTTGGACCCTTAGAAAGCTGAACGGGACTTTCTAAAAAAAGAAAAAGTGCACCAGGCCAGTCGCACAGTAGCCAACGCTAAACAAAACGCTCAGCACACAGCTCGTTAGCATCACAATCCAGAAGAATGGGTTAAATAAATCGATCAACCCGTAAAGGTTCGACGCAGCATCTATCACATCGCGCGAGTCCCAGAGCAAGCCACCTAACAGCAACATCCGCCGAGTCGTCGCAATTGGTCCTATACCACGAATCTCCTTGCCTAATTTACGTTGCGCATAGCGCTCCTTAAGCACCGCCAAAATCTCTTTCGACTCTAACAATGTTTCAGGGAGTCGACTCATCCCATCGAGTGAGAACCAATAGAAAAGCAAACCAGAAAAAGGAGCGAACATCAAGTACACTGGGCTCAGTGACCACCAAAATGACCACTCCATTCCCCAGTAACAATAGGCACAGGCGGCAAGTGTCACAGTTGCGCTAACACAGATCAGCACGAGCAAAGGCACCATACTCACACGCGCACCTTTTCCTACTAAACTAACTAACTGAACGAGCGTTTTCGACTCCACTGGTGACTGCATCATGATCCTAATTTTGAGAGATTGTATTCAAGTCACATTATCTCACAAAATCGACCTTCAATTTTTTCACTATCCGCACGCTAGCAGTCTCCCTTGCTGAGAGTTATTTCCTCCCATGAAATAGCCACACCCTCTATACTACCTGACCCTCACTAAATTTATTAAAAATAAGTGAATACTTAGCAATAACGTACCGTCTCATTATTAACATGAAAACCTATCTTCTACTTGCAGCCCTCACAGCTTGCCCTCTTCTCCCCTCCTGTGTCGCTCCAGGCGGCTACTACGGAGCTGCAAGCTACAACTCTGGCGGCAGCTATACCACCAGCGTAGGCATCATCGCTACTTCACACCCGCGCTGGGGTTACGATCCTTACTGCCGCAGCTACTATGACTACACCCTCCGGAAGTATTACAATGTCGGCAGCAGACGCTACTACAGCTCGAAGCCCCACCGCTATTCTTCACCGCATTATCCATCCGGTTACCGCAGCGGCCGTCCAGTACAGCTCCATTCCCACCTTCCCCAATACAGTCGCCAAACTCCTGTTTCTATAAATCAACGATCATCACAATCGTCTACCCAATCTAGCAATCGTTCTCGCGAAAATGGACTGAATCAGCAAAAGAAAAACCCACAAAACCGCACTCAAACACGCCCTTCCAGCCAGCGCAGCTCACATCAGCAAAAAGCAAGTTCCAGCCACAGCTCTAAACAGCCCAAAACGCACTCAACCTCTGGCCAAAGAAAACAGCCGTCGCAAATTCAGCAACAGCTAAAAAAGCAGCCTCAACAAAAAGCCCGCTCCTCCCAAGCGCCACAGCAGATGAGGAAACAACCACAAAAACAAAGCTCTCACACGCCATCGCGCGTCACAGCTCCTCCGCAACAAAGGCAACAGCCCCAACAATCCCCAAGCCGCAGTTCAAAACCCCAGCGCTCCGATGAGAAATCTACTCGCGACCGCCGAGTTTACTAAGCTCCAGATTAATTCTCATTAGGGGGATAAATCACATCGTCTTCGGTGTGGAGCAGACGGTCGGGACCAGCGGAGGTGATAGTCAGCTCGACGGAGCTTTGACTGTGAAACCAAAAAGGTGTGCCACGGCTGTCGACCAGTTCTCCATTCTCGTTGATGCGAGGAGAATCAATCGGCAGCACACCTACTTTAATCGGGTTATCACCGAGTAACGCGTTGGTCACTTCCACATTAAGGCCAATGGGATAAGAGCCTTGGTAAGCGGTACTGCGTAGTGAACTCAGCAAAGAATAAACAGCATCCATGGCTTGCCCGTCGCCGATACTAGGATCGTCGAGCAGGAGCGCCATTTCAGAAAGCTCGGAGCGATCGAGCGGGTTGTTTTGCAGTTTGCTCGGGTCTTGGTCAAATCTCAGAGTGCGACTGGCTTCGGCATTAAGTTGCTCCGCACGAGCGAGCTTTTGCCGATCACTCCGTTGATCGGGAGCTATGGAAGTAATGGGAGTATCTACAATAGCAGTCTCAGGTTCCATCTCCTCTGTCGGGCGAGATTGATACCAGACCGTTGCAGCTCCTCCGAAAACGAGTGCCAACAGAATTACGCAGAGCTTCTTTTTCATCAGAGTCTAACCGAATAACCCAGTAATAGGAATGTCGGTTGAACCCGATGTCCAGAAGTTACGAATATTGGGAACGACGGATTCCATTTCACTATTATTCTCCACCCCGAACCAATAGGCTAATGAACCGTAAAACTCGTCGACTGAAGTAGTTGGAAGTTGTCTACCACGGCCTACATCCGTCGATGTGTCCGTAAGAATTGTAGGATAACTACCGAATACTTTACCACCATTGACAGGACCACCCATCACCATCTGATTTCCTCCCCAGCCGTGATCACTACCCACACTATTTGGCACAAGAGTACGCCCAAAGTCAGAGGCTGTGTAAGTAACGACTCGGTCGTGGTAGCCGATTTCCTTCATCGCTGCATTGAACGCACTCAAGGCTGCATTTACCGTGGCCATGAGGGCGTTATGCGTTTCTATACCTCCGCCATGGGTATCGAACCCACCTTGACCGACAAAGAACGTTTGGCGATTGGCATTGAGAGCTTCTGGCCCTTGCGACTTGATATACTTGGCTACTTGGAGCAGCTGATCACCCAAGTTGCTATCAGGAAAAATGGCATCAATCGTAGTATTCTCTTCGATATATTCTAGGAGAGCACTTTGCTCGAGAGCGTCTTCGCGGATGTAGTTGTGATGGGCGTGAAGCACGGAAGCATACTGCATTTCCAAGGTCGCATCCATTCCCCCCTTCACGAGACTATCGGTGTCGTAAAGGTCGAGTGAATCGACTCCTTTATAGGTATTAAACGGTGAAGTGATTTTGCCAATTTGGCTGGTATTCGCCCCGTAAGGAGAAAGGCTCACGCTGGTAGTAGCGTTGTTGTTGGCTGCATCATTAAGAATATCGATCATGCGCCCAGCCCAGCCAGTCCCAGCAAAGGGCGTAGTTTTACTGAGTGAGATAGATGTCTGCCACTGCTCGATCTGATCATTGTGAGAAAATCTACCATAAGGAAGACTGACAGAACCTGAGTTATATTCAGCCAAGGTGGTTGGCTGAATCAAGGTACCGATGTTGGCTACCAGACTAAGGTCGCCCGCATCGAAAAGGTCCTTCACTCCCTCGAGGCTACTGCTGAGGTGATAGTCCTGTCCCCCATCGAAAATCTGATGCATGTCAGCCTGTGGAATTCCGAGGATTCCACGGGTATCGAGATAGTTGCTGTAGTCCTCCGCTCCTGGCGCGAGCATGCTGAAGGAATCATTGCCACCATACATGAAGAGACAGACCAGTCCTTTGTAATCTGTAATCGAGCCAGCAGTGCGCGCTGCGAAAAGCTTGTTGGTCATTTTCAGCGACAGGATCGAAGACATGGCTCCGATTCCGGTCATCTTTCCGCAACCAGCAAGGAAGCGACGACGGCTCATCGTATTATGGGTGTGAGTTTTCATAGCAAAAAAGCAGAATGAGTAATGGTCTAGTAAGAGACGCTAAAATCTGAAGAGTTGAAAAGAATGGAGAGAACCTTAGAGAAATTTTCGCGAGTAGCACCACCATTATCATCAGCAATTGTAGCGAGCTCTCCCTTCAATGTGTCGGAGATCTGTCCATTACATAACCACAAGTTGATGTCGTCAATGAAGCCAGTGACCGTGGTGTTTTTCTGATATAGGTATGTGAGATAACTATAGTTAATACTGAAGTCGACAGTGCCAATGGAAGAGCCATAGCTGAAGGTGCTCGAGGGAGCGTCTTTATCTACAATCTCATGAAAACTCTCGAATTGCTTGATCACGTAGGGTGATAAAATTTCAGACTCGGGAGAAGTGAGATGAGTATTATAGGTGATTTCAGCTTCAGCCAGTGCGCCAACTGAAGGCGAATAATCAGAGTCGTAGTAATTGAATACCGACTGTGCACGCATCGGGATTTGGCCGAAGTCAGCAGTCTGATCATTGGCTGCTTTCTTCGTTTTCGGTTTAGCACGGATAAGTCCGTCTTCTTCTCCAGAGAGAGCTTGAGAAAAGCGGTAGAACTGAGTCCACTTGAGAATTGGTTCCTTGATGCGTCCAGAAATGGCTCGGTTAGGCTCGACAGTGACAAGATCCGTTTCACTGTCGACCTGATAGTCGATAGCGTCACGCGCCTCAGCATCGAGTAGAATCGCCTTAAAGACGGCAACAAAGTCTCCCACTTGGCCGGTTCCATAAAGCCCATCTCCACGCCAAGCTTCAGTCACGCGCGCGAGATATTCAGCCGAAGGATTTGAGCTAGTTAGACGCTTAATAAGAAGACGGGAAATGTGAGGAGCAGTACTAGAGTGGTAGCCCAAGCTATCAAGTGCCGCAGCGATATCCACATCTCCAGGTGAATTGGCTGGCAACACGGTGCCGTCTATCAGAATTTTTTCCGAAGTATCGTGATAGGTTTCTACCATGATCATAGGATTCTCGTAACGCGTTCCATAGTTAGATTTAGGCGAATTATAATTAACTGCCTCTCCAGCCTCGGTGGTTAAGCTAAGACCAGTAAAAACCTCAGCCATCTCAGGAATGTCACTATTGTCATAGTTTTCAACACGATTACCATCATCGTCTAGAATGTAATTACCACTTTGATCTTGGGCGTAGACACCACAAGAGAAGAGCTGCATCACCTCGCGGGCGTAGTTTTCATCTGGGAACGTGCCCAACTCTTCGTTGGCTTTCCGGTTTTGAGCCGAGGACAAGTAAACTCCCATGAATGGATCGTAACTGATCGTGGTTAACAACTCGCGGTGATTGGAGAAAGCGTGATCCATCAACTTATCGTAATAACGTGTGTACGATTGCCAGACGTTTTTACGTTCAGAATTCGCCCAATAGGAAGAGGATGTCACAAAAATTTGGCTGAGAGTGAATGCCAGACGATGACGAAGCTGTTCTTTGCTTTGAGTCACCTTCCCCCACCAAACCAATTCAAAGTTCTGGATATTGATCGACGGATCCTCATCGCCAAGTAGATAGATAGCCTGGTGCTCCATACAGTCATCAGTAACTGTGCTCTCGCGCGGCAACGTCATTTGTTCATCAATCCATGCCTCACAAGCAGCAAGATAGCCTAGACTTTGAATCTCCTTTGCTAGGTCAATAATCTCAACAGGCGTTCCGCCCATGGTAGCCTGCGAAAGAAAATGGCCAGCCTTGGAAAGCGCGATATAATCCACAGAGGAAATCTCACGAGTATCAGAAATCCATAGATTGATCTCGCTCTGACCAACGACAGACAGAGTCAATTGCTCGTCAATTTCTAGTGAATCATCCTCAATCGGCTGCACGTAAACTGTCTTGCTCGTTTCTCCAACACCCAAAGTAATCACTCCATCGTTTAATGGATCACCATTGGAATCGACGAGACAATAATCAGCAGAGCTCGCGGCATTGGAGGCCACTTCCGTGGTATCGATCATTTGATAACTCTGGGAACTTTCTAACTGAAGAAAGTCATCACCCACCGTGCTCTCTCGACTGAAAGTGATAGCAATCCCAGACACTTCATCTTCGTAGAGAGTCGTCTGTGGGACACTGATGCCTACTGAGCTTTCGAGAGCAGATTGGACAATCCCCTTCATCTGCAGGTAGTCGTCATCGGCATCAGTAGCAGCAGACTCACCGTCGTCATCGGAAAAGCCTTGGACGCTAAGTTCTTCCCACCGCGTGAGACGGTCACCGTCAGCATCAACATCCTCGACACTAGCTTGATAAAAATACTGCTGAGGGCCATCAGATTCTACTAGAAAACCCACCTGACCTCCTGTCCCTGCAAAGGGTAGTTCGGTCGGCGACCAGCTTCCATCAATGAGAGTCTCACTACCATAGAGCTGATACTCTTTGCCTAAAATAGTCGCGAGTGTTAATTGAACATCGGATGCTCCTTCAGGCTTGGCGATCAGCTCGAATCGTGATCTTGCCTGGAAAGGGTTAGTTCCGAGTAGGGCTTCTTGAACATTGCTAAAGCCATCGCCGTCATAGTCTTGGCTTTTGGAAGCTTCGTCTTCAACTAAATCAGTGGCTCCGAAACGGTATTCCCAGATGTCACTCACACCGTTGTTGTTGAGATCGATACCAGCTTGCCCGGAGTCAAAGTCATAGGTTCCCTCGAGTTTGAAATTATCGATAACATGTGTCCGTGCTGGCGAGCCATGGCTATCGGCATAAGAAAAACCAAAGGTTATCGATTCACCATTTTTAAGCGAATGGTTAAGAGTAATCGTGTGAGCTCCAGTCACCTTATTATTAGCGGGCTGGTCATCTACTAAAAGAACTGACGCTCCGTACCCATCGCCCGTATCGAGATAAACGTTCATCACTGGGCTTGAACCATTAAGATTAGACTGAGTGTAATCAAAATCTACTCTACTTAGATCTATCGAATCGGACGCGCCCAAACCTGTGGCGGTGAAGGTGATAGAAGTATAAACGGTTGCTATCGACGATGTCCGATCCGTAGCTGAAGCGCTGGTCCAATAGCCGTTGCCCAGATTATTGGCTTCAGCGTTTTCTCCGATATTACCAGAGATATTGAGCAATAAATATTGATCAAGTAAGGCAGGTTCAGAGTCACCAGTGAGTTCTGCGAACGGCACAGCAAATGCAGCACTGGTGGTAAGGAAAGTAATTAGTGAGATCTCGGCGAAGTGCATAGTTCGTGTCTTGCTTGCCGGAGGGAACGTTTTAAATAAGTTAGAACAGCTATTAACCGTTTCAGATTGGTTTGCAAGGCTATATCTCAACAGCTTAAATTACGTACCCTGAATTTGCGTATTTAGTCACAAAAAAGTTCCTACGTATGTTTAACGCTAGTAGATTGACCAAGAGCATATCTAGCAGTACCATAACGCTACCTATGGTGAATGAGGAACAACTACCCTATATGCTTCAATTACTGGACGATGAAGAACCAGCAATTCAAGACGCATTACGCCAAGAGTTCTCTGGAACTTGCGGAGACCTCAGCAATGAAATTGCAGCCTTAGCGATTGACCTGACTACTACCGATCAGAAACGTCTTTCTCAAATGCTCCAACCTGGTCGTAGAGAAACACTACTCCATGAATGGCAAATCCCACAGGGCGGTGCAGCTGCTCTAGATGATGATTGGGAAACCTTCGAGAATATGCTGCGCCTCATTGCTGACTTTTTGCATGATGGTGTAACCCTCCGTCCCGCCTTACCTGACCTCTTAGACATGTTGGCCGAAGAAGCCGTAGAAGAAAAAGCTCATATCAGCGAAGACAGCCTACGACTTTGGATGTTTGACTCTGAAAATTTCATGGGAAATAAAGATGATTACTACACACCTCATAACAGTGATCTCTCATGGTGCTCCGAGACTGGATTAGGTAATCCAATTAGCTTAGCCCTACTATACATGCTAATTGGCCGTAGACTTAACATGGAAATCACCGGCTGTAACTATCCTGGCCATTTTCTCGCACGTATTCAGCTCGACGGTAAGCCTGTGCTAGTTGATTGCTTTCACAAAGGACGACTTATCTCCGTAGACGAGATTATACAGGACAACAAAAGTATTTCCGACTACGCCAAGCAAGCCATTCTTACGACAGCTCCACTCGGCCACATCCTTATGCGTATTTTGCGCAACCTCGAACACAGCTTTAACAAACTGAAGCGGGAAGATGACGCCAAAATATTCCGTATGATCTTTGAGCGTATGCACCGTTCAATATGATCACGGAATCTAGCCACATTCAAATCGGAAAGGAAACTCTGCATCGAATTGTGATGCACCCAGATAAGGATGTAGAAGCGCATTCCGCATGCATTTTCACGCATGGCCAAGGTGACTACGCTGAACGCTACAAAAGTGTCCTCCATCCATTCACAGACCGAGGTATTCGCTGTATAGTCACAGACCTACAGGGACATGGTCGTAGCTCTGGGAAACGTGGTCATATTGCCTCTAGTCACTTCATCGATTCTGTAATTGAAAGTAATCTCAAGGCTACGAGCGGACTTCCTACAGGAATTGCGGGTCACTCAATGGGTGGACTTCTAACCCTTCGTCATTTAGCTCTCAGCGTAAATAACTCCCTTCCTCTTCCTGAGTTTTGCTGGGTTAATGCACCTCTATTACATCCACGTGGAAACCGCCCTGATTGGTATGTTCGCATGGTAACCTTACTAGCAAGTATAGCACCGAGCACGACTATTCACACAGGAGTCACCCCTGAAATGTGTCGTCTAGAGGATGGAGCAAGACTGCCAAAAGATCCAATGTCACTTGGACATCAGCGCGTCTCTATTGGCTGGGGGAGCAATCTTCTCAGGATCGAGCAATTTACCCACAAGACCCTCAAACAAAAAAGCTTCCCGAATCCGTTTCTATTCACCCAAGGTGGAGCGGACGCTGTCTGCCCATCTAATGAGGCTGAGAACTTCTATGAAGAGCTCAATTTCCCAAACAAACAATTCCACCTCTTTCCTGATATGCGGCATGAAACATTTACCGAAGCAAGTCGTGAGGAACTCTTCCAAGTCATTGGAGCTTGGTTAGACCTAAACGCTCTAAACCAGTAAAGCGAAGGCACAATAAGCTGCGGTAGCCATTAGAATAATCAAAGCCACACTAGCCACCAATCGATCCTGTTTCAAAATTTCAGGTCTGGTAACCGAAGAGCTCGAAGGAAATACGATTGCGGCATATACCATTCCAGCTATTAGCCCGCCTAGGTGGGCTGCGTTATCAATAAAGCTGAAGCCAACTACCCCCATTACCCCCACTAGTATTAAACCAGCCATAAGCCTTTTACGCGCAGAGTTTGGCACAAGTTCACGGTGCAGAGTCTCGAAAACTAACAAGAAGCCAAGGAGTCCAAGTATTCCACCTGATGCTCCTACACTTGGCGTCTCTGACAAGAAATAAGCGGTTGCAATTCCTCCGGCAAACGCTGAAACAACAAAAACGATGAGCATCTGTGGCCAGCGAGCCAGGACTTCAGCACGTCTAGCTAGATAGCGAAGCGCCGCAAAATTCATCAGCCAATGCACTAAATTTCCGTGTACCAAGGCAGCCGTGAAATACCGCCACCAAGGATCAGCTCCAGCAGGACTAGTCTGTTTTTGAAGCCCTAGTTTATCCACGGCAATACTCGCCCAATCCATAGATCCGGCACCTATCCATTGGCTCACTCCTGTTACCAGCATGAGTCCCAACAAGACTAAGGTAAACGGTGCTGTTTGACCATTGAGCCAACTATCAAAACGCGCATCTGCGACCTCTTTCCTCCAATATGCGGCATCACGGCTACTTTGCTTACGCAACTCCTTCCAGCCCTCGTACCAAGGCACCAAACCAAAGATAAGCAGCATAATTGAAGTGATCGCCACCGTAGGAGACTCGACTACATATTTCCAGTTTCCTTGGCTGTTCGTATAAGCTGCATAGCTAGCCCAGAGAAAAGCGACTCCCATTAAAATACTCAGCCGCTTACCGTCAGAAATATCATTACGTGCCCAGTAGGCTCGTCGTTTCACTAAAGTCTTTCTTAAACCGACTAACTCCTCAGGAGCAATAAAATGCTCGAACTCCGGACACCAAACTAAGTCAACCCCAAGCTTAGACTTCTCAATCAGTTTTATCAGAGCACCAAGTGAATCCGCTTTATGGCGTCTTCCCTTAGTATCCTGAAAACCAAAAGCACCAGAGATAGGCTTCCCCAGAAATGCTTCCGGTCGCGCCCATACTGGTGCTTGTTGTTCCGTAGACACGGAGAAAAAATTATTAAATTACTGCTTAGACTCAGTTTCAAGCTCATCAATAGCAATTTCTTCAATTACTGCATCCTCAAGCGCTGCTTCAGCTTCTTCAGCTACAACTTCTTCAGCCACAACCTCTTCAGCCACAACCTCTTCAGCCACAACCTCTTCAGCCACAACCTCTTCAGCCACAACCTCTTCAGCCACAACCTC
>NZ_JBPOGE010000023.1:0-27517 GCF_051252225.1 Rubritalea sp. | reverse complement strand
ATGCTTACAGCGTTGTTGAGTACTACAGAATCTGATCCCAAGGCATCGCCTTCGGCTCAACCATTGGGCTAGGTTCGTAGATCCCTACAAGATCTTTTTGCTTTATGTAGAGTCCTTTGAAGGTACGTCTCAAAGAGATGAAGTAGCTCGCGAGGGTACAGCGGTATCACCACTGAAGTGTTATAAGTGTCATAAATGAAGGAAAGTGCTAAGATTTTGTAGCGTAAGTGCGTTTACTGTATTAACTAATTAATACATTTATGACTGAGCACGATTATACTATATCGCTGAACTATCAGCATCGCATTCGTTTCACTCGGAATGCCTTCGATGAAGGTAATCGGATGCTTGCGCGGTTGTTACAGACAAATGGTCGTGCGAAGGTGCTCATCTTTTTAGAGGATTCCGTGGCTGAAGCATTTCCAAAGCTTGAAGGCGAGATGCAGGAGTATTTTTCAAGCACACCAGGGCTTGAGCTGAAACGTATTATAGTCGCTCCAGGGGCTGAGATTTGTAAGCGAGATGAAAAAGTATTACATTCCGTTTGGGATGCAGTAAATGAGGAGAAAATTGATCGCCACTCATATATTTTTGCTATTGGTGGTGGGGCGTTTTTAGATGTGATTGGCTTTGGAGCTGCGACTTCGCACAGAGGTGTGCGGCTAGTGCGTTTTCCGACAACGACTCTTTCTCAGGATGACTCAGGTGTAGGCGTTAAAAATGGTATCAATGCTTTTGGTAAGAAGAACTGGTTAGGTTCTTTTGCTGTACCTTATGCAGTAGTAAATGATTTTGCATTTCTCCATACACAGCCAGAAAACGTCCGTCGCGATGGATTAGTAGAAGCCGTGAAAGTCGCTCTGGTGCGCGATGGTGCATTTTTTGATTGGTTAGAAGATAATGTCCAATTGCTTGCTATGCTGAAGCCTCATGCTTTGGAAGAAGCTGTAGAACGGTCTGCTATCTTACATGCTGAGCACATTGCTCAAGGTGGAGATCCATTTGAGCTGGGTTCTAGTCGTCCGTTAGATTACGGTCATTGGTCGGCACACAAGCTTGAGCAACTTACTGATTTTGCTCTCACTCATGCTCAAGCTGTGAGTATAGGTGTGGGTCTAGATACGCTCTATTCGTGGAGGACTGGCAGACTTTCTGAGAATGATGCTAAAAGAGTGTTAGCATTGTTAGATGGCTTAAAATTACCTCTTTATCACGAATGCTTCGAGTCAAAGAACGTGAATGGTCGCAGAGTTATTTTCGATGGGCTTGAAGAGTTCCGTGAGCACCTGGGGGGGGAGTTAACAGTTCTTCTTCTGCGCGACGTTGGTCAAGGTGAAGATGTACACCATATGGATGAAGCTTTACTTGAATACTGTATGCAGATGCTAAAAAAATACAGTGCTGCGACTACTGCAGATGAACGTGAAAGAGTTTTTGGTTAGATGCTTAACCGTGTTGGGTATTCATTTATCCAGTTGATGTGATACATCGAGTTATTAGAAATAAGAGTATGAAGCGCGTTGTAGTTCTCAATATTGTAGGTCTGACTAAGTCGGTACTGGGAGAGAATACTCCGAAGATGAATGCTTTTTTATCTGAGGCGAAGCTTAACTCTTTTAAGCCAGCCTTTCCCGCGGTGACCTGTACAGCGCAGTCTAGTTATGTGACTGGAACGAGTGAAGGGGATCATGGAATTGTAGCGAACGGTTGGTATGACCGTGAAGCTGCTGAAGTGAAATTTTGGAAACAAAGTAACCATATTGTTCAAGGTGAAAAGGTGTGGGACAAGCTGCGCCGTGATGAGCCAGGCTTCACCTGTGCAAAATTATTCTGGTGGTACAATATGTATTCCAGTGCTGATTGGACTATTACTCCTCGGCCAATGTATCCAGCAGATGGGCGTAAGGTATTTGATGTGTACACGCAGCCCATGGCGATGCGTGAAGAAATAAAAGCGGATCTTGGCAATTTCCCATTTCCTTCTTTTTGGGGACCAAACGCGGGGATTCCTTCATCAGAATGGATTGCTGAGTCGACTAAGTGGGTGGAAGAAAAGCACAAGCCAACATTAAGTTTGGTGTACCTACCGCATCTTGATTACGGATTGCAAAAGTATGGGCCATACGCTCCTGAAATGGCAGACGAGATTCTGAAAATTGATACAATTGTAGGTGACTTGATTACATTTTTTGAAGCCCAAAAAGTAGAAGTAATTCTATTATCCGAATATGGGATATCAAAGGTCGATAAGCCGGTTCATCTGAATCGAATTTTTAGAGAAAAAGGTTGGATCACGATCAAAGATGAACTTGGTACTGAAATTCTAGATTGTGGAGCTTCTAAAGTATTTGCCGTTGCTGACCACCAAGTCGCTCATATCTATTTGAATGACAAGAGTCTACGTAATGAGTTGCTCGAAGTTCTGAAACAAGTTGACGGAGTGGAAGAAGTCCGGCTTGGGGAGGAAAGTTTCAGTTCTGAAATGTCTGACAAGGGTCTCGAGCGATCGGGTGATTTCATCGCTATTAGTGAAGAAAACGCTTGGTTCACCTATTACTATTGGTTGGATGATGCCGTTGCTCCTGATTTTGCACGCTGTGTGGATATTCACCGTAAGCCTGGTTATGATCCAGTGGAGCTTTTCTTAGATCCTGAAATTAGTAGCCCTAAGTTAAGGATCGCGAAGTTCTTGCTCAAAAAGAAACTTGGATTCCGTGGCTTATTGGACGTCATTCCTCTCGATGCGACTTTAGTCAAGGGCTCGCACGGGCGGGATAATGTGTGTGTGGATGAACAACCCATTTTTGCTGCACGTGGTGAATACGCTACTATTGAGAAAGCTGAAGATGTCTTCGACAGAATTTGTGACTTCGTTAAGAAGTAGACTGAGTCATGCTGGTATTGGCCGATAGATATTAGTATCTATCGCCGTATTTGAGGTGTTGAACAAAAGCAGAGATGCTTTAGGTTGCTTCAAGATAAATATGGCGAATCGAGGGTACAGTTGGAAGAATGTCAGACAGGGGTCAACCTTTAGTCTGCCAAAGACCGAGCACATGGGGCGCTTGGTGACAGTTGCCGTCATTTTGGCTTTGCTCGCTCATGTCGTAGTGATTTTTGGTCTCAAAAACATGTCTATAAGCTTCGCGACTATCGCAAATGTTTTAGAAATTGAAACCGAACCGATTGTTGTTCGCGATGTCGAGTTTAGAGAATCGCTTCCAGATATGAAGCCTGAAGAGCTTGCAGAACCACCTGAAGTTGCGGGTGACCTTTTAGACGAAATTGAGATTCTGGAAGAACTGCCTGAGGATATCGAAATTGATATGTCTCCTGATGTGAAAGACATTGCGTTCGACATCGAGATGGAAGTTCCCGCGATGAAAGGGGACGCATTGGCTGAAAGCTTAGAGCCTATAGCTGAACCAAGTTTTATTGATGATGTGCCAGATATTGGGCGTACCGATACAATCATCACTCCAGCTGCGGCAGGCCAGGTCGTGATCGATCCAGGTGAGCAGCAAGTTGATACCTTTGATCCCGATAAATTTAATGAGGAATTAGAGAGAAAAGGGGCTAATGGATTGGCAGACAAAGGAGCTCTAGATAGTTTTACAGCTCTTTCCACGATGACGAGAATGTCTGGAAATGCATTGGAAAATACGAAGGGGATGATTGGTTCTGATTTACTTTTCGAATTTAACAAAACTGAGCTTCGGGAGAGTGCCAGAAATAGCTTACTTAAAGTTGCATTACTGATTGATAAGAATCCGAATTTAAATTGTTGGATCGAAGGGCATACCGACACGATAGGTGGTGACATTCCGAATGGTGAGCTTTCCCTAGAACGTGCAAAAGCGGTGAAAACCTGGCTAGTGGAGTCTATGCGGATCGATCCTAAGCGTTTGATTGTGATAGGTTATGGAAAGCGTCAACCACTCGTGAACACCGGTGATAAAGATACTCAGGCGATGAATCGTCGGGTTGTGATAAAGATGCGTAAAGGTGATCCTGCAGCAAGTTCTGAGATGTTTTTAGAAGGTCAGTCTGAGAAATTCATACCGCCTGAGCCGGCGAAAATAAATGAAGCACCTAAACCTATCTTGGTGAAACCTCAAGGACCTCCTATTATTCCGATTGCTGAGAAGGTAGAAGAAGAACCTGCTCGAGCATTGATTCAAGAGGAGAACCGTCGAGCTGTGATTGAAGACGAGATTCGCCAGGCAGTACCAGTGCAACCCGGGCGTGCGATACCAGCTGAGTAAGACAGAAAAAAAGTATTTAGAACTGGGACTTTTACGAACTAGTCCTAGTCTGGATGGGAGATGAAGTGCGAGCTTTGCAATAATGAGGCGAGTGTGTTTTACACACAAGCAGTTCAGGGAGGCCAGAAGAAGATCTGCCTCTGTGAGAGCTGTGCCGAAGAACGAGGTTTGACCGACCCAGGCGCATTTTCAATGGTCGATATTCTTATGGACGAGACTCCACAACAAGCACAGCAATCAGCTGTAGTAGAAGTAGCTGAACAGTGCCCGCACTGTGAATTTACCTTGGAAGATTACAGAAAAGTAGGACGCCTAGGTTGCAGCCAATGCTATACAGCATTTCGCGGCGAGATTTTACCAGTTTTGGCAAAAATGCACCAAGGAGCTAAACATCAAGGTAAGGTGCCATCTGGTATGGCTGAATCTCTTGAGTTCCGCCAAAAGCTAGAGAATCTGAAGCAGACACTCGAGCAGGCTATTTCTAATGAAAAATTTGAAGAAGCCGCAAAGATCCGTGATAGCATTAAAGAATTAGAAGCTGAATAAAGCCATGATGCGATTTGCAACATTGATGAAACATCCAGCAGACTGGATGATAGGTAAACATGCGAACAACGAAGTGGTGATCACAAGCCGCATTCGTCTAGCGCGAAATCTTAATAACTTGTCTTTTCCAGGCTGGGCAACGAAGGCGCAGCGTATTGAGTCACTCGAGCTAGTCCGGCCTAAAGTGGAAGCTCTGAAAGTCATGAAAAACGGCTTTTCACACGAGCTTTCAGAACTAGAAGCGATTCAAAAACAGGTGCTTGTTGAGCGCCATTTGATCAGCCGTGAGCAGGCCGCAAGAGGTCAAGGTAGTGCCGCCGTGGTGGACCGCGGCCAGCGTCTGTCTCTAATGATCAATGAAGAAGATCACCTGCGTATGCAGTCAATCCGTGCTGGTTTAGACCTCCGTGGTGCACACAAACTTCTAGGTAAAGTGGATGATGCACTCGAGCAAGAACTTGAATTCGCCTTTGACTCTGAACTGGGCTACCTCACAGCCTGCCCAACCAATCTCGGCACAGGTATGAGAGCCTCCGCTATGCTCCATTTACCAGCTTTGGTGCTGACTGAGCAAATCGGTCAAGTGCTTCAAGCTGTGAATAAAATCGGCTTGGCAGTCCGTGGTATTTTTGGTGAAGGAACAGAGTCATTGGGACACCTTTTTCAAATCTCTAATCAGTCGACTCTAGGCGAGAGCGAAGAAGTAATTATTTCCCGGCTTGAGCGTGTGGTCTCACAAATTCAGACCCATGAAACAAATGCGCGGCTGAAGATGCTCGAAGACGAACCCAATCAGCTGTCTGATAAGATAGGTCGAGCGTATGGAATACTAAGATACGCTACCATGTTCGACTCTAAAGAGGCGTTCGCACATATCTCATTGCTGCGTATGGGGGCCGCTATGGGTTATTTTTCTGATGGCATTATGCAAGTATGCGATTCCATGATGATGGATATTCAACCTGCACATCTACAGTTACACGCTGGTGCTGAGTTAGATCCAAATCAACGGGACCTGATACGAGCAGAAATCTTACGCAGCAGGTTGCAATCACTAGACGCCCCTGCTACATCTATTAGTAATGATCACTTAGTTAGTGGAGAGAACTCTACTGGCGATTTAAATTTCGAGAATGAATAATTTTACTCCAAGAGCACAACAAGTTCTTGCCCTCGCGCGCAAGGAAGCAGATAGGTTTAACCACAATTACGTCGGCACTGAGCACGTATTGCTCGGGCTTATAAAGCTCGGTCAAGGTGTGGCAGTAAACGTGCTGGAGCGAATGGGTCTTGAATTAGACACAGTTCGTCAAGAGGTAGAAAAGCAAGTCGGCTCAGGTCCTGAGCAGAACGTTTCTAGCCAGATTCCTTACACACCCCGCGTGAAAAAGGTTCTTAATCTAGCGAATAAAGAAGCGAAGCAACTTAGTCATTCTTATGTGGGGACTGAGCATTTACTTTTAGGTCTTCTACGTGAAGGTGAAGGTGTGGCTGCACGTGTTCTTCAGAGCCTGGATGTTGACATCCAGCGCACTCGCCAAGAAGTGCTTGCCGAAATTGATCCAAACTTCAACCCGGACGATGACGACGAAGAAATTTTCGAAGTTTTCGAGGAGGGTGAAGAGGAACCAAATGAAGGCAACCCAGAAGGAGGAAAGACTAAAACTCCAGCTCTCAAGGCATTTGGCCAAGACCTTACCAAGAAAGCTGAAGATGGAGATCTCGACCCAGTGATTGGGCGAGAGGAAGAAATTGAGCGCGTGATTCAAATTCTCTGCCGTCGTACCAAAAATAACCCAGTATTAGTGGGTGAAGCAGGTGTAGGTAAAACTGCTATTGTAGAAGGTCTCGCGCAGGAAATCATTTCAGGTAATGTTCCTGAGCTTCTTCGCGATAAGCGCGTGATAACACTCGATCTAGCACTTATGGTCGCAGGTACTAAGTACCGTGGTCAGTTTGAAGAGCGCATCAAAGCGGTGATGGACGAGATTAAGAAGGTGAAAAACGTCATCCTCTTCATCGATGAGCTTCACACTATTGTGGGTGCAGGTTCTGCTGAAGGAGCCATGGATGCATCTAACATCATAAAGCCAGCACTCAGTCGTTCCGAGCTTCAGGTCGTAGGTGCAACCACCCTCAACGAATACCGAAAGTTCATTGAGAAAGACAGTGCGCTAGAGCGTCGCTTCCAGCAGGTGAAGGTGGATGAACCCTCTGTAGATGACGCCATTGAAATTCTTAAAGGGCTTCGCACGAAATATGAAGCACATCACAAAGCGAAATACTCTGATGATGCTCTAGTATCAGCGGTGAAACTTTCTTCTCGTTATCTTACTGGTCGCTTTCTTCCTGATAAGGCGATCGATGTATTGGACGAAGCTGGTTCTCGCGCACGTATCGGTCAGATGACTCGCCCTCCGGAAGTCAAAGAGCTCGAACAGAAAATTGTCGAAATCAATAAAGACAAAGTCGAAGCTATAAATGATCAAGATTTTGAAAAGGCCGCAGCACTTCGTGATGAAGAGAAGCAAGCCAAGGAAAACTTAGAAAGCACGCTATCTGAGTGGAAGTCTGAAAGTGAAGAAAACATCGTGCCTGTAGGGGATGAGGAGATCATGGAAGTTCTTTCCAAGTGGACTGGTGTGCCGCTGCAGAGAATGGAGCAAAAAGAAGCAGATCGTCTACTTAACATGGAAGATCAACTTTCCGGTCGTGTGATCGGCCAGAAGTCTGCTGTTAAATCGATTTCCAAGGCTCTCCGACGTTCTCGTGCAGATCTTAAAGACCCACGCCGTCCGATTGGTTCTTTCCTTTTCCTAGGTCCCACCGGTGTGGGGAAGACATATCTTGCGCGCAACCTTGCTGAGTTCATGTTTGGTGACCCAGATTCACTTATTCAGATCGATATGTCCGAGTACATGGAGAAATTCGCGATGAGTCGCCTGATTGGTTCTCCTCCTGGTTATGTTGGTCACGAAGAGGGTGGGCAACTCACTGAAGCTGTTCGTCGTCGTCCATATTCTGTGATTCTCTTTGACGAAGTTGAAAAGGCTCATCCAGATGTGATGAATCTATTACTTCAAATCCTAGAAGAAGGCACTGTGACAGACAGCCTCGGTCGTAAAATTGATTTCCGTAATACTATCATCATTCTTACTTCCAATGCTGGTGCATCTACTGTGAAGAAGCAGACATCTCTTGGCTTTGGCGCCATGAGTGCAGATGAAGCAGACTTTGAAGGTATGAAAGAGAAGATAATGGAAGCCTCTAAGCAGTTTTTCCGTCCTGAGTTTCTCAATCGTCTAGACGAACTAGTCGTATTCCATATGCTAGAAAAGAAGGATCTCGACGTTATTGTCGATCTCGAGTGCACAAAGTTATTCGACCGCCTAGCGGATCGTAAGATCAAAATTAAGCTAGAGAAGACTGCACGTACCCTGCTTACTGAAAAAGGTTATGATCCAAACTACGGAGCTCGCCCAATGCGTCGTGCTGTAGAGCGTTATCTTGAAGATCCTCTCGCTGAAGCATTACTTCGTGGTGATGTAAAAGAAGGGGATACAGTCAGAGTGACATGTAAGCGCGGAGCCGAAGAGCTCGTTTTCAAGCCAATCAAAGCTAAGCCACAATCTGACGAAGCTGCGAAAGCATAACTACGTTAGATTTTAGTTAGAATATTTCAAAGCCTCAGAGTGAATAACTCTGAGGCTTTTCTATTTATAATTTCATTAGTTTCTCCTATCAAAAGTCAGGACGGAGGTACTGTGTCATTGTTTTGAGTTTCCATAGTTCTTTGAGAATAAAAAAATCCCGCACCGAGTGATCGGAGCAGGATTGGTAAAAGAGGAGGTCTATAAGTTCTACTGGTAAGAACGAACGGAAGGCTTCACGAACTCAAAGTTGAGCTCTTCCTTGTGAAGCTCGGGAAGGTTGCCGAAGCCTTTGTATTCCCATGCAGATACGTAGGAAAACTCGTCATCATGACGAAGGGCTTCACCGGCCTGAGTCACGCCACTGATGACTTCAGGTGACTCACTAGTGAACTGGTGTTCACCACGGAAGTGACCACCACAGGACTCTTCACGGTTGAGTGCATCACAGCAGGTGAGTTCAGCAAATTCGAAGTAGTCAGCAAGACGTGCTGCCTTTTCTAGCTCTTGGTTCATTTCGTTAGAATCACCTGGAATACGGACATTCTTGTAGAACTCGTCGCGGATCTCAGGGATGCGCTTGAGAGCGAATTCGAGACCTTCTTTGGTACGTTCCATACCACAGTAGTCCCACATGATATTGCCTAGCTCACGGTGGAACGAATCAACTGAACGCTCACCTTTGATGTTCATGAGGTCTGCAATGCGATCTTCGACTTCCTTCTTCGCTTCTACGAATTCAGGGCGGTCAGTGGTGACAGAACCTGGCTTTTGAGTAGCTAGGTAGTTTGCAATAGTCGTTGGGATCACGAAGTAACCATCAGCAAGACCTTGCATGAGTGCGGAGGCTCCAAGACGGTTCGCTCCGTGGTCAGAGAAGTTTGCTTCACCTAGCACATGGAGACCAGGAAGGTTCGACATGAGGTTATAGTCAACCCAGAGGCCACCCATAGTGTAGTGAACAGCTGGGAAAATCTGCATCGGTTGCTCATATGGGTTCTGGCCAGAAATCTTTTCGTACATCTGGAAGAGGTTACCGTAACGAGCACGCACGAGATCTTCGCCGAGACGCGCGATAGCATCTTTAAAGTCAAGGAATACTCCCAAACCTGTAGGAGCTACGCCGCGATCATCATCACATGCTTCTTTCGCTGCACGGGATGCGATGTCACGAGGACAGAGGTTACCAAAGGATGGGTATTTACGCTCGAGGAAATAGTCGCGATCATCTTCAGCGATGTCGCTCGCTTTCTTTTTACCCTCACGGATAGCTTTTGCATCTTCCTGTGTTTTAGGAACCCAGATGCGGCCATCGTTACGAAGGGACTCAGACATGAGAGTGAGCTTAGACTGGTAGTCGCCACTTACTGGAATACATGTTGGGTGAATCTGGGTGTAACAAGGGTTTGAGAAGTATGCGCCTTTCTTATGTGCCTTGAATGACGCCATAACATTACAGCCCATTGCGTTGGTAGACAGGAAGAACACGTTCCCGTAACCACCAGTAGCAAGACAGACTGCGTCTGCTGCATGTGTGGTAACTTCACCTGTAACCATGTCACGTACAACGATGCCCTTAGCGTGGCCGTCAACCATCACGAGTTCCATCATTTCGGTACGTGGGAACATTTCTACACCGCCTTTAGAAACTTCTTTCTGGAGTGCCTGATAGCAACCGATGAGAAGCTGCTGACCAGTTTGGCCACGTGTATAGAATGTACGGGAAACCTGAGCACCACCGAATGAGCGGTTGTCGAGGAGTCCGCCGTATTCGCGTGTGAACGGAACACCTTGTGCTGTTGCCTGATCGATGATGTTAGAGGAAACTTCAGCAAGACGGTAAACGTTCGCTTCGCGAGCGCGGAAGTCACCACCTTTGAGTGTGTCGTAGAAAAGGCGGTATACTGAGTCGCCATCGTTCTGGTAGTTCTTCGCAGCATTAATACCACCTTGAGCGGCAATGGAGTGTGCACGGCGAGGTGAATCTTGGTAACAGAAGCATTTCACTTTGTAACCTAGCTCAGCAAGAGTTGCTGCAGCTGAGCCACCAGCTAGGCCTGAACCCACCATGATTACGGTGAATTTACGCTTGTTAGCTGGGTTGATGAGCTTGGAGTCCATCTTGTGCTTCGACCACTTTTGCTCAAGCGGACCTTCTGGAATTTTTGCGTCAATTGACATAATAAGAAATTAGTTAGAAGTTAAGTACGTTGAGAAATTATTTAATAAATCCACAGAGAACTGAGACAGGAATAGAAACAAAACCTACCCAGATAACTGCGGTGTAGATCTTAGCGATACCATCGATGAGGCCTTCATTTTTCTTCGTACGAAGTCCAAGTGTTTGGAAGATTGAAGAGAAACCGTGGCTGAGGTGGTTACAAAGGAGTGAAATAGCGATGATATAAAAAGCACTTACTGGGATACTCTTAAAACCAACGATAACCATCTGGTACTGGTTGCCCGCATCGGCAAGCGTAGCGAGATCGCTGTCAGTACGTACAGTGTAATGTAAAATATGGAAAATGATGAACGCTAGAATTGTGAGACCAGACCAAATCATCATGCGAGAAGCTTTAGATGCCTGAACTGTTGTGTCGCACTCATAGCGTGAGGCTTTAGCTGTGCGATTGGCTATTGTAAGCTGAACCGTAGCAACAACATGAAGCACGAGTGAGGTCAGGAGCACGATGCGTGCAATCCAGACACCCGCTCCGTGGAGCATGTGGTGGAGAAACTCCGCGTACTCGTTGAAGGCCTCCGCTCCTACGTACATAAGAAGGTTACCGCTGAGGTGGCCAGCGAGGAAGCCGACGAGGACTAGGCCAGTGATGGCCACTACGAATTTTTTACCGATGGAGGAGCTCCAAAAACGGCATAGTGAACAGGATGTTGCGCTCATTGTATTAGTGTCTGTGTGAGAGAACTACGCGCGTGATAGGGATAAATCTGGAATTATTCAAGACGAGCTTACGAAAAAAACTCCACTTGCGATGAGTTGGGCTCATGATTTTTTGGAATATCACTCAAAGTGGTCGCGTAGAGGTTCTTTCCTACAGATTTTACCGTGAAATTTGAGAGTCCTTGTGTTAGGTTAATCAACTATGAAAACCCAAATTAAATCTATCGCTCAAGAGTTGCGTGAAGATCTGGAACGTTCCCCTGATTTACGTGCGCAACAACTGATCGATCTGGATGAAAGTATTGCTGAGCAGATCGCAAAATTAGAAAAAAAACTCGGCAAAGAACATGCGGATGACTGGACTGAGCTTATTGAAAAAGTCGATGAATTGAGAAGGTATGCTCAACTAGCGAAAATGCGTTTGTTGTATGGCGATAAAGATCTACCTGCAAAATTAGATGCTATGCACTCTTCCCTTGAGTGGGATGAAGTGCAGGCTGCGCTAGATGTGGAACGTGATGCTCATCGCGTGAAAGGTATTTCAGATGTATTTAAAGCTCTCTTAATGTGGAAAGATGCTCCAGAGGACCGCATGAAGAATGATTAATGAAGATTTTAAGAATCAATGTGAAAAGCTGTTGGTGAATAACTAACAGCTTTTTTTGATATTATTTTAAACGAGTGTCTTGTTAAAGTTGGCTTGAGCCTTGATATTACATAGGTTTTACCTCTATGTTTAGTTGTTCCCCCCCATCACGAACGTAATATATGACACGGGAACGATATACTATTTTAAGCCCACTCGGTTCAGGTGGCTTTGGGTCCGTCTATAAGGCTAAGGACACAATGCTTCATCGAGATGTTGCGTTAAAACGACTCGATAAGGGGACCGAGGGAGATGCATTAAGAGAGCAGCTATTACGAGAAGCTCGAGTATTGGCTTCGATGCAGCATCCTAATATTGTTTCGATCTACGATATTACTAGTCATGACGAGTATGACGAGATCGTTATGGAGTTACTTCAAGGAGTTAGTCTGGATGCTTTGGTCTCTCGTCATTTGCTCCAGCCTAGCGACTTTAAAAATGTTGCGTGCCAAATCCTGCAGGCGCTATCAGCATCACATAATGCAGGAGTTCTTCACTGCGATGTAAAACCTGAGAACATCATGCTCTGCATGTCATCTGATGATCATTACGAAGCAAAAGTGTATGACTTCGGTATGTCGCTTCCTGTGGAGGAGCAAGAATCTGTTGGGAAAGGGAAGCTGATGGGTTCTATCTATGTGATGGCGCCTGAATTATTTAGCGGCGAGCAGCCTTCTGAACAGAGTGATCTCTATGCTCTGGGTTGTGTCCTCTACTTTCTATTGACCGGAGCGTACCCATTTCAGGGTGATAACGCGGTTCAAATTATGGCGTCTCATATCAAAGGGGAATACATGCTCTTGCATGAGGTGCGCCAAGACCTTCCAGAGGAGCTTAGCCAATGGCTGAGTTCGCTTTTAAAGCCTAACAAAAAACAGCGTTCTACGAGCAGTAAAGCTGTGCTCTTGGAATTGCGCGATATTGAGCTTTCTAACAAAGATCCGGAATTCACTTTATCAACGAGTTTAAAACTTGAGCAGAATAATAGTAGGGTCGTGCGATCAATATCTGTGGAATCACTCACACAGACTTCAGAGAAGTCTTCTGGTGGGAATACGACGATTTTTTTGAGTAATAACTTTAGTTACTCTGCGCCCGTAGGAGTGAAGCCGAGTTATCCGGAACAAGACAGAAAGATCGCCGCCAATATAGGTGAATTGGCTGAAGCACTTGAGCTTCCGAAGGATGCTGAATGGTATTTCACAATAGTAGATAAGGTGAAGGGCCCAGTAAGTTTAGCGCAACTAACTAAGCTCTGTGTAGATGGTAAAGTCATTGAAGAGACACTTATATGGCACGCTTTATTAGGAGATTGGGTGACCGCATCGAATTGTGTGGAAACGAAAGTAGGCTTTCAAGAGAAGAGGCGACTTGCCAGAGAGGCTCAAGCTAGGCTCGAAGCGGAAGCAGTTTTGAGGGAAGAAAGAATTCTGGAAGAGGTTCAAGAGCTGAAGCGCGCTAGCTATGCTTGGTTTGGCTCAGAAGTTCTCATCGTTTTTCTAGCTGGTATTATTGCTTTGGTATTCGGGCTTATCTATCCAGAAATTTGGCATTATGCTTTGGCGGCCTACATGTTCGTATTGTTTTTTGTAGGGTTCGTTGGTGGGAGGCTTTACCAAATGAGATCTAGTATGAAATGGCTAAGCTTTGGCTTGCTCGTACCTTTCTTGTCTGACGCCCTCTATGCAATTAGCCGGCCAAGTACTCGTTCGACACTCTGTACCTTGATGGTTTTTGCCGGTGGCATTGGCTTATGCATGATGGGCTATGGTGCCCATATTCAGACTGACACATATAAACAAATGGTGTTCAATTCAGTCGAACAGCCACAACTAAAGGTTGCTATACAAGAGGTAGCAGTTCCAAGAATTCAAAAACCCACAGTACCAGTTATAGTAGAACCAGCTGTTGAAAAGGCAGTAAAAGAGACTCGAGTTCAAAAAGCTCCAACTACCCTCCGAGCCTTGTCTTCAGAGCCAATAGGTATCAAAAGCCTTAAAGATCTTTAAGCGTTGTTTAGCTAGTGACTCCTTTCCTTTTTGCTAAGAAGTCCAGCAAAGAAGAGGAGCTGGATAAACACCGAAGACTATAAGTGCTGCCGTTAGAATGATGATTGCACACTTAGAGATAAACGGGAGGCTGATAGCTTCCTGCTTCTCTGAACTGTTCCAATACATTGCGCGTATGATTTTGAAATAGTAGTAGAATCCGCAAGCTGCACCGATAAAGGCGATGACTACAGTTATCCAATGCACACTAGAGATATTAGCGACGGCAGTTTCAAACATAAGGAATTTACCTACAAATCCAGCAGTGAGCGGAACACCTGCCATTGCTGCCATAATGACAGTAAGAGCGATGGCTAGGAGAGGATTCCTTTTACCTAGACCGTCGAGTGCTGAAATCTCGTCTGAATCTTCAGAGCTACGGATAATGCCTAATACGAAGAAGGCTGCGAATGTCATAATGAGGTAGGTCGCAAGGTAGAAGAGCACGTAGTCAAATGCGGACGTGGCCATTCCGATGAGTAGGAATCCAGCGTGAGCGATCGATGAATAGGCCAGTAGACGTTTGAAGTTTGTCTGAGCTAGAGCTGCAAGGTTACCATAGAGTAGTGTCGCTGCAGCAAGAACAACTAGAATAGTAGAAACGGATTCGCGGGTAGCATCGGCTTCGAGGAATGGACGAAGAATCGTGATCGCGACACCAAATCCAGCAGCTTTAGACGCTACGGATAGAAATGCTGTGATTGGAGTTGGAGCTCCTTGATAGACATCGGGAATCCATAGTTGCATCGGTGCTGCACCTACTTTGAATGCGAGAGCTATAATCACTAGAGCAAGACCGAAGAGTAATGATGTAGAAGAGCTGATGTTTGTGAATTGGTCAATCTGAGTCGTCCCAAGAGCTCCGTATATCCAAGCGATTCCATAAACAAGAAAGCCTGTTGAGAGTGCTCCTAGGATAAGGTATTTCACTCCAGCTTCGAGCGAACCAACGTTGCGGCGCATGAAGGCAACCATCACGTAAAAGGCGATGGTGACGAGTTCGAGAGCTACGAAAATGGATACAAGATCAGTAGCTGAAGCCATCCACATGAGCCCAGCACAGGCAAAAATAGGAAGACAGTAGAATTCACCTGCATTGGTGTCAGATCCATCAGGACTTGTGAATTTATTGAGCACTTTTTGAAAATCATAGCTCATCAGTAGAACCAGAATGGTACTGAGTAGAGCAAAGCCTTTGAAGAAAATGGCATGACCTTCATTTGAATAGAAGCGCTCCATCCAAGCTGGAGCTTCGCTCACACAGCTACAGCAAGAACTGAGCACGAGCATCGCAAAGACAAGAGTGAGCCCAACTGCCCCAACTAGCCCAAGAGTGGCTTTATTCTTAGGTGCGGCAAAGGCTTCCCACATGAGTAGGAGCAAACCAAAGCCAGCGACGATGAATTCCAAATAGTATTGCATATAAGTTAGATGTTAGTGAGCAGATCTCACTGAAAAGTTAACTGAGAAGGTGAAGAAGAATGTTAGGGTAGATACCTACGACTAAGAGCACGACGGCTAGTAGTGCGGCGGGGGCTTTTTCGAGAAGAGTGATGTCGGAGGCTGTTTCACACTTCGATTCGGTTGGACCTTGGAAAGTGTTACGGAAGGCGCGGAGCATGTATACAGCGCTCATCACGACACCCCAGAGGGCTATGATAGTGGCAATCTGTACTGGCCCAAGAGCTTGGCTGCTATCCCATCCAGCAAAGCCTGAGAAGAATACCATGATTTCACCTGCGAAGTTAGCGAGACCAGGGAGGCCTATGGATGCCATTACAGCGAGCCCGAAGAGGAAACAAAGTTTAGGAGCTGTTTTTCCAAGTCCACCGAGTTTATTCATTTCTAATGTCCCGGTTTTTGCTTCGATTCGATCAGCCAGGGAGAAAGAGAGAGCAATAGAAATACCGTGTGCAAACATGAGTAGAACTGCGGCGCGTACTGCGAGAGTCATAGTGCCGGCTGGTGTGTAAATGTTTGGATCACTGCCAATGGCTGCTGCAATAGCGAGGAAGATATAACCCATATGCATCACTGAGGAATTACCTAACATGGTGTCCAAACGCTTTTGGTTAATCGTAACGAATCCAACCCAGATGATGTTGCATAGGAGAAGAACGAGCAAGAGGTTCAACCAATGCTTCATTCCGTCTGGTGCGACAAGAAGTCCGACGCGAATGAGCCCGTAGAGGCCAAACTTTTTCAGCACGCCAGCATGAAGCATGGCGATAGGCGCTGGTGCTGAAGCGTAGGCAGGAGCTGCCCATGAGTGAAACGGAAAGAGTGAAACCAATGTGCCGAATCCGATGATGAGCAGTAGCGCGATGGCGTTTTGGTGTTCTTGAGCGGCGCCGAGCTTAGTAAGATCAAATGTTCCACTTTGAGTGGCTGCTAAGAGAAGTCCTGCGAGAAGTACAATGGAACCAAACGCTAGATAGATGGTGGTCTTCCATGCGATTTCTTTACGCTCGCAGCCGCCTTTACCTAGAATACCAATCATTAGAAATGTTGGGATCAGAGCGAGTTCGTGGAAAGCGTAGAAAAAGAACAGGTCAGTGGAGATGAATGCTCCTATAGCACCAGTAGTGATGAGCAAGATGCTGGAAAACCAGAGTTTCTCTTTCCCTTGTGGACATGTTCCGCTGAGCGATGCAGCGAAGGCAACGATGACTGAAAGAATGAGCATGACTGAGCTCATGCCGTCAATCAGACCGAGACTGAAATGTATTTCAGGTTTGGCCAATACTAGGAAGCTGAGCGTGCCTGCACAGTCTGGGCATAAAGCTGCGTAGACTCCAAGTATGAGGTTTAGAGCTGTGGCTGCGATCGTGGTTAGTCTGGCTGGAGAGCCAACTAAAATAGCGATCGTCGCCGCTAGTGGGATGAGTATGAGTAATGCTAATAGCATAAGATCAATGAGTAAAAGAGTTAGAGGAAAACGGTGAGGTAAATGACAACTATAATGCCAGCTCCGAAGAGTAGGGCGTAATTCTGTAGGTTGCCGGTTTGCATACGGTAGCGGAAAAAGTCGCCAGTTCCTTGAGCGAGGCGTGTGAGACCGCCAACTATCATTCCATTGATGAAAAACTCATCGAGGAAGTGAACAACCGCAGCGACGATGTCTTGGAATGCTTTGATCAGTTTTGCGTAGAATTCATCGACGTAGAATTTATTGCGGAAAATAGTCATTACGGGATTAGATGCGAGTGGGTCTTCTGATTTCCCTTTGTAGAGGAGGACAGCTCCGAGTAGGCCGATGACAAAGGCTGAGATTGATGCGATGGTAACCCCATTCATTTCTATGCCAATGTGCGGGTGGAAATCATCGAGAGCTGGGATAAGGTTACCTAACCATGGTGAAGCGAGTGCCATGAGTGCCAAGGTGAGAAGGGGGACTGCCATGACAAGCGGTACTTCTTTCGCATGTTCGGCGTGGCTGTCTTTTGCCTTACCGAAGAAAGCGATGAAAAGAAGTCGGAACATGTAAAAGGTGGTGAGGGCTGCGACGAATACTGCAATACAGAAGAGTAGCATGCTTTTCTCATGTGCTGCGTGAAGGATACCCTCTTTTGAGAAAAAGCCGGAAGTACCAGGAAGTGCTGTTAAGCAGAGAGTACCGATGACGAAGGTGATTCCTGTGATAGGCATTCTCTTGAAGAGTCCGCCCATTTTCCAAATATTTTGTTCGTGGTGGCAGGCATAGATGACTGCGCCGGAACCGAGGAAGAGCAAGGCCTTAAACCAAGCGTGTGTGTAAAGGTGGAACATGCCTGCATTTGGGTCAACTAGACCAACTGCCATCACCATGTAGCCGAGCTGAGAGAGTGTGGAGTAGGCGAGGATCTTTTTAATGTCATCTTGCTGAGTTGCCATGAGCGCAGCAAGTAAGGCGGTGATGCCACCGATCCATGCGATTATCATGGCAGAGCATTCAGGAACTACTTCGAAGCCGATTGAGAAGAAAAAGCGTGCCATCATGTACACACCGGCGGCAACCATTGTCGCGGCGTGGATCAGAGCGGAGACTGGAGTCGGGCCTTCCATCGCGTCGGGAAGCCACACGTGAAGTGGAAGCTGAGCTGATTTACCAACCGCACCACAGAAGACGAGTAACACAGCGGCTGCTAAAAAGGGAGTGCTTGCAGTGACTGGATTCAACTGCATGTCATCGAAGGTAAATGTACCAACAATTCCCCAGATCATAAGGATGCCGATGAGGAAACCAAAGTCACCAACTCGGTTTGAGAGAAACGCTTTTTTCGCAGCATCTGCGGCAGAGTCTTTTTGGAACCAATGGCCGATGAGTAAGTATGAGGATAAACCTACAAGTTCCCAGAAAATGAACATCATTACGAAGTTATTCGCGAGTACGATGCCGGTCATTGAGAACATGAAGAGTGATAAGTTTCCAAAGTAGCGCGCCTTGGATTCGTCATCCTTCATATAACCCAGTGAGAAAAGGTGAACGAGGAAGCCAATACCAGTCACCACGATCATCATACCTTTGGAGAGTTGATCGAGCTGGAAGCCGATATCGATATTGAAGCTGCCAGCGTTGATCCAATTGAAGGATATTGAGCTATTGCCAGAGTTCAGCATTAGGACCGAAATCGCGAGTGTTGCAGCTGTGGCTAGAGTGCCAATGAGAGCAGCCACGGTAGCAAACCTTTGCTTAAGGCCGAACTGGATAAGTACTGCCGAAAGTAGAGGGATGAGAAGTAATAGAAGAGACGAGTTCATCTAAATGTTAGTTCTTTAAAGTTTTGAGGTCTCCAGTGTCTACCGTTTGTCGTGCTCGATAGAGGGCTACAATGATTGCGAGACCGACAGCAACCTCAGCAGCAGCCACGGTAATGACAAAAAATACTAACATTTGTCCGTCGTAGTCAGGCAGTCCGTCTTGAAGATGTGCGCGCGAAAAGGCAACAAGTGTGAGTGATGCAGCTGCGAGCATCATTTCTAGACACATGAATATGACGATGATGTTGCGACGAATAATCACTCCTGCAAGACCTATTGAGAACAATAGGCCAGAGGCAAAGAGGTATTCAGTGAGAGAAGCTGTAGGCATGATGAAATTGACCGTTAAAAGAGAGTTTATACTAAAACAAGGTCTTAGGACTTTGCTTTGAGCTTTTTAGATAATGATACACAACCGATGGTGGCGACTAACAAGAGGAAGCCAATAATCTGGAGTGGGAAGTTATATTCGGTGAATAGCTTATGGCCGATCAA
The DNA here is from genome assembly GCF_051252225.1 of Rubritalea sp. Taxonomy (GTDB): domain Bacteria; phylum Verrucomicrobiota; class Verrucomicrobiia; order Verrucomicrobiales; family Akkermansiaceae; genus Rubritalea. The sequence continues at coordinate 8,225 of NZ_JBPOGE010000023.1, read as the reverse complement.
GTTGACGTCGGGCAGTGATCCCTCCTTTAAGCTTTCTCTGATCCCGCTGTCAGCAGGAACCTGTTCTAGTGAAAGTGCTAGTTCACTCTGCTGTAGAGTTTCAGGAGTGATCGGTGTGAAATCACCAAGATCACTTGTTTGAAATACAGCGACGAGCTGAAGAACTAATAAAGTCGGAATAATGATTCCTGCAGCAAGTGCTGGAGTTTTGAATTCTTTGTCCTCTTCTTGTTTTAGATCCAAGAGCATGATGATGAATAGGAAGAGCACCATCACAGCGCCAGCGTAGACTAGGATTTGAAGGATGCCGACAAAGTAGGCGTTAAGGCCGACAAATAAAGCTGCTAGCCCGATAAAAGACACAATCATGGACAGAGCTGAAGAGACAGGGTTCTTCAGTGCGACCACTCCAATGCCACCAGCGATCATGATCGCAGCAAATATGTAAAATAGTAGAGAAGGCATATTGTTAGTTACTTGATCTCATTCCACTTGTTCACAAGACCGACACGCTTGCCACCGATCTCGTAGAGTTTCTTTTTATTATGTACCATTTCTTCACGAGAAGTACCCGTGATAGCATAATCTTTACGTAGGTAAATGGCTTGCTCGGGGCAAACCTCTTCACACATGCCGCAGTAGATACAGCGGGTCATATCGATATCGAACTCTTTTGGTCGTTTTTCAACCTTCGCCCATGGATCATCTCCTGGTATTTCTCCTGGGATAATTTTGATCGCTTTAGGTGGGCAAATGAACTCACAGAGTTGACAGGAAACACATCGTTCACGGTCTTGTTCATCGGTGACCAACGCTGGCGCGCCTCGATAATACTCAGGTAAATACTCGTCCCACTTTTGCTCTGGGTACTGCATGGTCAAACCGAGCCCTGAAGAATTAAGAGATGCGCTACCGCGTGATTTGCCAGTGATCGACTTTAGCGCGTGTTTAAGCGTCACCATAGCTCCCTTCGCAAGAGCGATGAGATAGAGCTTTTCCCCCGTGTTTAGTTCAGGGCGTTTGAGTTTTTTGACTTCAGCCATTTGTTAGCAAGTAAAATTAAAAAGAGAGCGTGCGTTATGCTGGTTGCTTTTTGTCGAGCGACTTAGCGATAACAAACATAAGAACTGAGAAAATGATGACTCCTACGGATAGAGCAGCTATGCCTATATATTCTCCGCGCTCAGCCATAGCTGGTGCTGCCATAATGACAGAAGCGATAAGGATATTAATAAGAGCTAGTTCGAAGAAAACTACCCAGCCGAGTTTCATGAGTTGGTCGTAGCGGAAACGTGGAACGGTCCAGCGCACTAGAATGAAGAAGAGAATGAACACCACAACCTTTGTGAGGAAGGCTCCGAGGTGGATGAGTCCGACCCAATCACCAAATGTGTCGAATGCCCATGCATCGAGACCAAAACCGAGTGACCATCCACCAAAGAACAATGTCACAATAAGGGCTGATCCTACGATCATCGCTGCATATTCCCCGAGGAAGAAGAGAGCGAATTTCATGGAAGAGTACTCTGTGTGGTAACCGCCCACGAGCTCTGTTTCACACTCAGGAAGATCGAATGGCATACGGTTGGTTTCAGCAAAAATGGAAACAGTGAAGATGAAGAAGGAGAGATAGAGTGGTAACAAAAGAAGAGCCCCAAGTGGACCACCGAATTCGTAGAGTCCAAAGTTCACAACGTTTTCACCACCAAAAGTGATCGGGCATAGCAACCAGCCATTTTGAGCCTGCCACTCAACGATTTTTGTGAGATTGAGTTCTCCGAAGATCATCAGCACTGGAATTATGGAAAGCCCGAGAGCAATTTCGTAAGAAATCATTTGCGCACAGGATCGAACACCACCGAAGAATGAATACTTATTGTTGGAAGCCCAGCCTGCGAAGGTGATCCCGTAGACTGAGAGCGATGCGATAGCAAAGATGAACAGTGGACCTACTGATACATCAGCAATTACTAGCTTTTCACCAAACAGCTCGGAGCCGAAAGGGATGACGCCTAGAGTGAGTAGCGCTGGAACCATGGTGAGCGCTGGAGCTATCCAGAAGAAGAATTTATTCACATGTGATGGTGTGAAATCTTCTTTCAAGATGAACTTGAGGCCATCAGCCAGTGGTTGGAGTAAGCCATGAAGTGGGATGTCCTTTTTGCAACCGAAGAGTGTCAGAGGGATGCCTGTACGGTTCGGTCCAACGCGGTCTTGAATGATAGCCGCGAAACGACGTTCAGCATACACCGAGTAAGCAATGATCGGTAAGGTCAGCACGAAGGTGAACCCAATAATCTTGACTAGGGTGATGAGTGTGAGTGTGAGAAATTCCATGTTATGAATGGTTAGATGCGTTAGCCAACGATCTCGTTATTTGCGATGCGTTGTTTTTCTTTTTCTAACAAAGGTATCGTTTCTCCAGTTTCCACCAGAGGGATGCCTAGCTCACCTACTTTAGAGAGTGTCACTCCCTCAAGTGTCGGGACTGCCTGGCTCATGACTTTGACAATATCTTCCAGTGTGTACATGTCATTTTTCTCGCCAGTATAGTTAAGGATAAGATCCCGAATGATCTCCCAGTCATCCATTGCATTACCAGGAGCTTGAAGTGCTTGGTTTAGACGTTGGAGGCGACCGGTAATGTTGATCATCGTTCCTCGCTTTTCAGCAAATGATGAAGAGGGCAGTACAATGTCGCTGGCGAAGGCTGTTGGATTCGCCTTTATGTTAGAGCTAACGAGCAGTTCTGCTGCCGCGAGTTCGTCGTGTGTGAAACCTGCATCTGAGAGTAAGTCTTCTTGGAAAACGACAAGAGCCTTGATTTTACCATTGCTGAGGCCCTGTTTGATATCTGAGAGTTTGGCTGACGGAGTGTCTTGTTCAAAAATGATTTTCGCACCGTTGGTATTCGAATTTCTATCCGCTGAAATGAGTTTGCCATCCGTTTCACCTTCGCGAGCAACAATCGTGATTTGTTCTGTTCCTAAAACATCCGCAAATGTCTTAGAAAGGAATAGTTCCTCATTTGTCATGCGACCTGAAGCGATGATTGCGATCTCTGACGGTTCAAACTGTTTAAGAGCATCAGCTGTCGCTTCGATGGCAGTAGACCAAGTGGTGACTTCGTGAGTGCCCTCTACTTTGATCATTGGGTCGGTGAGGCGATCATCACCTTGAACTTCATGGAATGCGAGTCGGTGAGAGTCAGGCATCCATTCGGAGTTTACGTCGTTGTTGAGACGAGGAGTGACACGGTAGATCTCATTACCTCTTGTCCAAATAGTCGTGTTACACCCTGTCGCACAGTTGATATCGATGGATTTAGTTTCCTTGAGGAACCAGACACGCATTTGGAAGCGGAAATCTTTTGAGGTGAGAGCTCCAACCGGGCAGAGGTCAATGGTGTTCATGCCGTAGTTAGAATCTAACTTACTGTCTGGATGGCAAGTGAGTGTGGTATGAGTACCGCGCTCAGTGAACCCTAACACAGGATCATCAACTACTTCATCCATGAAGCGAATGCAACGAGAGCACATGATGCAACGTTCGTCATCGAGGTTCACACGTGGACCAATCTCGACATTTTTAGGCTTCTTGACTTTGTCTTCTACGAAACGCGATTGGCCTCGTCCGTGTTCTACGGAAAATTCTTGGAGTGTGCATTCACCTGCTTGGTCACAGATGGGACAGTCAAGAGGATGGTTGATGAGTAAGAACTCCATCACGCCTTCACGCGTCTTTTCGACGAGTTCGCCTTGGGTGCGAATTCCCATGTTCTCAGCGACGGTGTTCGCACATGCGATGACCGGACGGGGTATCCATCCAATATCTTGGAAGCCTTCGTTGTTGTACACAGGTTCTGCACCCGGAGCTAGACGAGGTGGCATACCCATCTGCACGAGACACATACGGCAGTTACCCGGTGAGCTAAGCTTCGGGTGGTAGCAATAATGTGGAACTTGTGCTTCAGCCATTTTACAGGCTTCGATCATGCGAGTCCCGCGCGGCACTTGAATCCAGTGTCCATCAATCTGGACATTCACCATGCTTTTTTCTGCGGCGAGGTCTTTAGGAAGAGTAGGAGTTTTTGTATCTGTCTCTGACATTATAGGAAAGTGGCTAGTAGCTTGTAGCTGGTGGCTAGTAGTAATTATGCGTCCTGCGGACGGATGGATTTAATAAAGGAGGCGAGAAGGCGTTTAGTGTTAATCGCAATTTCTTGGGCTTTGCTCGTGTCAGCAAATTGAAGTTCACCAGCAAGGAAGAGCTGATAGTCAGCTTCGTGTAAGGATGCTTCAGCAATGTTATAAAAACGTAATTTATCAGCGTTGTTCCAACGGCCAAAGCCTTCGACAATATTCGATGGTACAGACACAGCAGCTCTTCTAACTTGTGATGTTAGACCAAATAGCTCCTCCTTTGGAAAGGATTTAGTGACAGCATAGACTTCCATGACAAAGCTATGAGCGCTTTGCCAAACGAGGAGATCCTTATATGTTTTTGCTGGGTTCATATTACTTGCTACTAGCCACTGGCTACCTGCTACTTACTTAAATACATCTCACGCTGTAGCTGTTCTTTACTGAGGCGTTGGTTTGTCTCAGAGGTTTCGGCTGTGAGTTCGTCTCGGAACTTAGAAATGATGGCTTCGACCGGCCATGATGAGGCTTCGCCAAAGGCGCATACGGTTTTACCATCGATTTGGTAGGCTACGTCTTCGAGTGTTTGGATGTCTTCTGGTGCAGCATGACCACTGACGATTCGGTCTGAAATTTTCTTCATCCAGCCATTGCCCTCGCGACATGGAGTGCACTGACCACAAGATTCGTGCGCGTAGAAGTGGTTGATGTTATTTAGCACCCACGACATTTTACGAGAATCATCTAACACTATAACACCGCCGGAACCGGCCATTGAGCCGCAGGCTGCTAGAGTATCGAAATCCATCTGGATGTCCCAGAAGGTGATTTCCTTGGCGTCATCACCGCGTCCGATTTTGAAGGTTTCATCGCAGCGGAGTATCTTGGAAGAAGAGCCACCTGGGATGACTGCCTTGAAGCTTCTCCCGTCTTTAGGGCCACCACATATGTCATTGATAAGCTCACCCATGGTGAGTTTGCCCACTTGTACTTCGTAGTAGCCAGGATTTTTTACGTCACCAGAGACACAGAGGATTCGCGTGCCAGTGTTGCGCTCGACACCGAGTTTAGCGTATTCTTCACCACCCATTTCTAGGATGTGCTTTACGTGGCAGAGTGACTCAACGTTGTTAACGATGGTTGGCGCCATATAGAGGCCGAGAGCAGCAGGGAAGTAAGGTGGTTTAATGCGAGGATAAGGACGCTTGCCTTCGAGCGACTCGATAAGGCCTGTTTCTTCACCGCAAATGTAAGCGGCTGCACCGCGATGCACCCAAATTTCCAAATCAAAGCCAGTACCGAGAATGTTCTTTCCAACAAAACCTTTTGCACGAGCCTCTTCGATTGCCTTTTCCATTGTTAGAGCGGCTTCAGGGAACTCTTCGCGCATGTAGAGGTAGGCTGTGTGAGCTCCAACAGCAAAGGCGGAAATGACCATGCCTTCGATCAGTTGGTGTGGATCTTGATGAACGATATAGCGGTCCTTAAATGTGCCCGGCTCAGATTCATCACAGTTACAAATCAGGTAGACTGGCTTCGTGTTGTTCGGTGGGATGAAGCCCCACTTTACACCTGTTGGGAAACCTGCGCCACCACGGCCACGAAGGCCTGACTTTTTGACCTCGTCAGTGATGGCTGAAGGTTCCATTTTGACCGCTTTTTTAAGCTGGTCGTAACCTCCATCCGCCATGTAGGTGTCGATAGAGGTGTCCCAACCTTCGCGATCAATGTTCTTGAAGATGAGGCGGTGCTCAGATGGATGTGGCTCTTTGCCTGGAAGGTATTTGATGTCTGACATAGTATTGTTCAGAGAAAAGTGAGTCAGTGGGAGTTGCTCGTCCATTAGACGGAATATTGGTCGATCAACGTTTGTGCTTTGTCCGGAGAGATATTGTCGTGGAAGTCATCGTTGACGAGGCAGACTGGGCCACTGCCACAGGAGGCGAGGCATTCAGCAAACTCTACGGAATAATTCCCGCAAGGTGAGACCACGATAGGGTGGTGGTGTGAAAGCTTTGAGCGATCAATGTTAGTGATTTCACAGATCTTATCCATCAGATCGTGTGAGCCAGCCATCGCACATGATAGTGTGCGGCAGACTCGATAGTGAAATTTCCCTGGAGCGCTCTGGCGAAAGCCTGGGTAGAAGGTGACGACTGAGAGCACCTTGATAGGCTCGACTTCTAATTTGTTAGACACCCAGCTTATTGCTTCTTTGGAGATAAATCCGAAGTGATGCTGCACGATGTGTAGTAAGGGGAGCACTGCTGAGAGCTTACTCACTGGGTAGTGGGTAATACGCTCATCGGCGAGGGCCTCAATATCAGTATTGGCCTCAAATGGAGGAAAGTACTTTTCACCGGGTGATGGCTCGGATGCTACAGATTTTTCTAGAATGTCTTGGGACATAAGAACGGAATTAAAAAATTAGAATTAGAAAGGTGTGAGGATTAGCGGTCGCATTCGCCCATTACAAAATCGAGTGAGCCAAGGATCGCTGGAACATCGGAAACCATTGTGCCCTTGAGTAGTTCAGAGCAGATTGAGAGGTTGATGAATGAAGGGGAGCGGATTTTGAGACGGTGCGGCACGCCACCTCCTTTAGAGTGAATATAAAAACCGAGCTCGCCCTTCGGGTTTTCGTGACCAAAATAAACTTCGCCTTCTGGGGCATCGATTCCCTGTGTCGTGACGATAAAGTGGTGAATGAGTTCTTCCATAGACATGAGCACGCGCTCTTTATCTGGAAGTGTGCTCTTAGGATCGACGATGTTGACCGGTCCTTCGGGAAGTGTATCAAGGACTTGTCGAATGATGCGAATCGACTGGCGCATTTCTTCCATACGAATCTGGTATCGGGCATAGCAGTCACCTTCCTCCGCGATAGGCACATCGAAGTCGTACTTTTCATAGCCGAGGTAAGGGTTGTCTTTACGAAGGTCGCGTGGAACACCTGAAGCACGTAGGTTAGGTCCAGTCAGTCCGTAAGCGATAGCGTCTTCTTTGGAGATTGTTCCTACGTCACACATGCGCTTCATGAAGATTTTGTTCTTATCTAATAATGTCGCGATCTCATTGATCTGCTCTTCGCATTCGTCGAGAAATGTGAGGACTCTGTCTTCAAAACCTTCAGGGAGGTCTCGGATTTGGCCACCGATACGTGTGTAAGAAGTAGTGAAACGTGCTCCAGTGAGTTGCTCACAGAGGTTGTAGATTTTTTCACGTTCGGTAAATGTGTAGAGGAAAACAGTCATGGCACCTACATCCATAGCGCAAACACCGACACCGAGCATGTGAGCAGAAATTCGAGCCAGTTCACAGGCTAGTACGCGCACTGCTTGGCCGCGTGGAGGTAGTTCCCAGCCCATGAGCTTTTCTACAGCGCAGGCATATGCGACATTGTTCGCGAGAGGGGCTAGGTAATCGAGCCGATCCGTGTAGGGGATAAACTGATTGTATTGCATGTTTTCAGCAATTTTTTCGTCACCGCGATGCAGGAAGCCTACATCAGGCGTGGCCTTGCTGATGACTTCACCATCTAACTCTAGAATGAGGCGAAGCACACCGTGTGTGGCCGGGTGAGATGGCCCCATATTGAGTACCATTTTCTCGCCCATCACATCATCCGCTTCAGCATGGTAGTCGGCGACTGCGGTTGCTGTTTTAGTTGCGTTGTCTGGAGCTTCGTAAGTGGTTTTTGATGGAGTCATGTTAACTGGGTATCGCCAAACACTACAAAGGAGAAAAATAGACGCTCTATCAAGGAAGATTGTGAAAAATTTCACAAGCGTATCAACAATGCCGTCTGAAGCATTGAGTAAATACAGTGAAAGACAGTTTGTTCGCTTATACCATTCTCCCAGAGGTTCTGTCGGGCTTCAGTCTGCTGAAAGCTAATTTTTGTTTTCATAGGGCTTTGAGAATGACTTTTCACTTACCTGCTTATTGGTGAGATCGCAAAAGCTTTTAAAAGCCATTTTTGATAGTTTTTTGGGCGTTTAGCCCACCGATTAGTCTCTACACACCTTGTTTTCTTAGTATCTGGGCGCAGTTACTTGCAAGGCAGATGAGATCCCATTCAGT
>NZ_JBPOGE010000022.1:0-38220 GCF_051252225.1 Rubritalea sp. | reverse complement strand
GGCCTCACACCATCGTCAGAGATATTTGGCGGTATCGAGGGCGGCTACGATACGAACAGTGATAGCGAAATTATAGGCCAAGTAGGCTTCTCAATGAAATTTTAATTTCTGGTCCAGAATCACCTTTATATTTTTTATGAAAACAACATACGCAATAACAATAATGGGGTTAGCTGCTTTCACAGCAGTTGCTCACGCAGGAGAGACTTATTCCTCTAAATCAAGTAATGTGCCTATTATTCGGCCAATAATATACTCGGAACCAACAACTACATGTGATTGTTCATGGTTTGCAGGTGGTTCTGTGGGCTATCTGACTCAATGGGAAGAAGCGATGTATACACTGCATCTTGGGGTAGAAAGAGAAAGCCAAGGCTCTCCTGTTGCACATGCGTTTTTCCTGGATGTGGGTCAAACAGATAAAAGTGAAATGTTTTCAATTAACAGTACAGAGAGAGTTGAAAGTATAGTTGTTGATATTGATGATATTGAAATCATTACAGAAGAAACCACTACTACTGTGACGCGCTATGAATTAGATTATGACATCAAGCCTATCACTCTTAATTATAAATATGAAACAACCTTGAGTGGTCGTTTTGATTGGTATATTGCAGCGGGCGCTGGAGTAGCCTTGGTAAAGGCTGAATTATCATCATCCAGCACGAATGTTTCTTTTGACGATACTTTATTCTACGGGCATGTCTTTACTGGAATTATTTATAACATTAGTCCCTCATGGGAGACGTCTATAGGTTTGCGCTATATTTATATGGACGATTTTGATTTTGATTTTGGATCCGAAGTAAATGTTGCGGATTCTCTAAATAATGACATTTTAATAAATATCGGCGCTCAATATAACTTCTAATTTAATTTTTAAGTTGAAGTTATGATATATTAATTCTTTAGATTGAACCGCATCATTAACTCAAACTAACTTGTGAGCATGTCACCCATACGCGAAAACCTTCGGTTACTTTAAAAGTAATCATATCTGAATTGAAAATAGTAGAGTTTTGAACATCGACAGTGCGGATCACAATCTCCACATATGCAAGGCTTGAAACCCAATTGTCCCTTCAAAAATAGACTCGCCCACGTAAAAATGAATATCACTTGTGCGTGAACTAATGAACACTGTTCGACTAAATATGCTCCCTTTCATCAGTATCACATTATTCTTAATATTTGCGTTACTGCTTACTGGCTGCAACAAACACGAATCCAAGTCCACACAAACAACCAGTGCGACATTCAGCACAAATGAAGCTAAGGTGGATTTCATTCAACGTTACGTGACCTTCCGCAGAGAATACACTAAACTGGAATTTAACATTGATTACCTAGATAACAGTACAGGTTTAGTTCCTGGTCCAAGCGATTGGGATATTCGCATCATAGCAACAGTCCCGGAACACTCTCTATCAGCATGGCACATTGACCTCACTTCTACGCCAGACATTGATACTAGCTGGATGTCATCAGTCCCTAATACACTCACAGAACCTAGCTCTTTCACATGGTATGCAGATGACTCAAAAATCATTGGCATTGATGTAGACAACAGCAGAGTAGCATACCGAAATCACAGTCGCTAAACTTCCTCTGTCGAATAAGACGCTGTACCCAATCCCTTCACCGTCGAGAGTCGAGCCTCTTTCCAAATCCCAACATCAAGCCAAACACAAAGCACGCTGAGAGTTCAGTGATTGGTGTGCTTTAAGTTCTGCTAAAAAATGATACATCATAAATACCTCAAACCTCTATTCGTATTACTGAAAGTAATCTTAATTGGCTCTTTGTCTGCACAAGTTAGTATCCCTTACATTAAGATGAGTCCTCTCCTTGAACTAACTGATGGTCACAAAACCGTAGATAAAGTAGTTTATGCTCCCGTGTATTTGAAATGCAAAGATGCGAAAGCAGATGTATCCAAGATTAAGCTTACACTTTTGGACGAGAAAAACAAAGATTCCGTGAGTCTGATGTTTGAATATCTTAACAATGTGGACATGAAAAATTTTAATCTTAACGACCTCAAGTATCTCGAAGAGGGTTTTTCACTTAAGCTCTGGATCCCAGTTGATCAGATTAAATATAAAGAGTGGAAAGTCACTCATAATCAAGCAAAAGGATCTATTGTCCTCGCATTTTATAAAGTCGTCGCGACAGACGCTTCTCTTGAAGAAGAGCGAGAGAAATATATGAAACTCATACAAAAAAAGTAGCGAACAAGATGCCGTAGCTACCCCCTATCGGCGCCAGCATCGTAAGCTTTTCACTCAACTATAACCACAACACCTTCGTCAACGTTAGCTCTCCCGATTGGGTTAGCTATGCTTGGACGTTAGCTGCATAAGAAAATCATGCGAATATTAGCGATCACTTTACTGTTCTTAAGCTGTAATGCCTTCTCAGGAGAAAGGATTCCAAGCTTACTATCTACTGGTACTTGGGAAATATTCAAAACAAATATGGGGCCCCCAAGTGTAATATCTCTTGGAAAATACACGGCTATTTTCAACAAGGATGGTACTTGGAGTTATTCTGCTAAAATGGCAGGAAAACTCGAAGGTATGGAAATGAAGGGAACTGGAACATGGAAAGTTGATGGGAGTATTCTTGTGTACACTATTGGTGATAACCAAGGTAAGAGCAATATACAAATAAGAAATACAGTACTTACTCTGTCTCCAGATCCTGTATTGCTTTACAATGGTACTGAGCCAATTGAAACGCTTTATAACAATGTGCCGTAGACAGCAGCTAACAAGATTAGATGCACATCAAGCCACTATCCGCCTAGAATCTAAATTTTATGATAATTATAACATCTAACCCGATAACAAAGCTCGCTCTCAGATAGTGGATGAGTGATCTTTTCGTTATCTTTATGAAAATACATTTATTCACAGGTAAATTTTTCACATCCATATTTTTGGTTGTTCTATACTCCTGCCGCGATTCTAACGAAGCCTCCAATGATTTAGTTAAGGAAGGCATTTACCAGACAAGTGGTGAAGCTTCAGCAACGCTGAACGAGTTTAGCTCCAAAGAGCCTGTCCGCACTTATCTTGCTATTCAAAAACGTCTATCAGAAGGCAACATTAAGTTTGCTGCACACCTTACAACAAACCCTTCTCAATTCATCAAAGTTCATGAAGAATTTCGAAGTCGAGTCGGAAAAGATCAATTCTGCGAGATCTATAAATCCAGTGAATATAAATATACATTTAACGCAGCTTATCACGATGGTGATCAATCATTACTTATCGTTGATACGGGGAAGACAAGAGGAGCCGTATTTTTCTACCAAAGAGGTTCAGAATTTCTCCAAATAGAGGCTGGAAGCTCAATTACTGTGAGCCAAGCTTTAAGAGATAAGTTTTATTTGGCAAAAAATCTACCAGGTTCAATTCTGTATGACCGTGATCTTGAAAAGCTAATGAAAGCCAATTAAAGATAACCTAAACGTTAGTCCAAAAAATATGATGGAACAATACCTGCAAGCGCTCCGCAACTCTGCCGAATCGAGTCGGTTCAGTGAACCGATCATCACTGATGATGGGGTCGATTTTAGGACAATTATCGGACGAGAGGAACTGCAGCACTTGGTGGCTTATAAGCTTCCGGATTCCGACACATTCCGATTCGTGACCAAAGACTGGTTGCGGGATACGATTGGAGATGACCGATACACAAAGATTTTGGAGATGTGTGAGTTGCCAGAGGATTCCGTTGAGAAGCTACGAGCCAGCTTCATGAATGGCCCGATCGTTGACGATCAGGGAAGGCGGCTTCTTGAAGAGCATTCCGTCGCTATGCTGCAGGGCTTGAAGATCGAGATTTTCTCAAACGAGCATCCACCTCCTCACTTTCGCGTTTCCTACGGTGGCGATACAAACAACTTCAGGATCGACGACTGCTCTCCAGTGAACGGTAATGCACTGAAGAAGTGGTTCCGTAACATCAAGGCATGGCATCAGAAGGAGCAGCAACTCCTTACGCGAATTTGGAATGATACCAGACCATCTGACTGCACGGTGGGTAAGATCGACACAAATACAACCAAGGACTAACAGATGCTGCACCAAATCCCCTCACCGTCGAGAGTCGAGCCATTTTCACAATTCAAACATTAACCCAAAAACAAAGCGCGCTGAGAGTTCAGTGATTGGTGTGCTTTACGTTCTGCTAAAAATAACACCATCATGAAAAAAATAGTAAGTCTATTCCAACGTAGTTACGACGGAGATCGTAGTGTAAGAAATGAAGTAGTTCCTGGCTCTGAATGGGTCGCCAATGGTCAAGGTGTGGCTACGCGCAAGTGGGACGGCACATGCTGTTTGATTAGCAATGGAGAGTATTTCAAGCGTTATGAAGTTAAGAAGGGTAAAACACCTCCTCCTAATTTTAAGCCAGCAAATGACATAGATAAAAACACAGGAAAACAACAAGGTTGGGTTCCTGTGGGAGAGGGTGCTGAAGACTGCTGGCATAGAGAAGCCTTTAATACCAGTTTGCCTGATGGAACTTATGAGCTAGTCGGACCTAAGATACAGTGCAACCCAGACGACTTTGACACTCATACTCTTGTTCCCCACGGGAAGGAGATTATTCAGGACGCCCCCCGTGATTATGATGGACTGATAGAATACCTGTCAGATAAGAACATTGAAGGTATTGTTTGGCATCATCCAGACGGAAGAATGGTAAAGATCAAGAAGAAGGATTTCCCTAAATCTAAAAGCCAATAAAATGCAGAACAAATCGAAGTAGCCAACCCCAGACGGCGCTTGTTTAGCCAAGTTTAATGATCACTATAACCACAAATCAGTCACTACCATCGCACTCCCGTCAGGGGCGGCTGATATGGCTGATGATTTGTCAAGAGGGTGTTCGGGATTTTTTCTACCATGTTGTTGGTAGAGTTCTTTTGGGGGTGGCAGCGGAGTGGAGCCAGGGAGATTACGGGCGTGGTGTGCGGTTTCCTGGAAGCCTTTGCAGGCCATGAGGGCGCGCACGACGGGTTGCCATTGCTAGTTTGTTAGGAGTTGTTTGAGTTGGTCTTTCCGGTGTAGCGGTAGCCGATGCGAAGGAGGAATGAGCCGAGGCGTTGTTTGGCGAGTTTTCTGAGAACGCGTTCGACGGCTGCGTTGCTACCTCCACATTCTCCATGATACTACGCTTCTTTGCGTGAGCCTGAGAATGTGTGAGCGATGGCGATTGTGTACTTGTGGACGTCTAGTCCGATGTAGTATGTTTTAGTCATGACGTGTTTAGGTATTTATCATGGGTCTTGCCTAGATCAGGAGTTTAAAAAGCTCTAGAACTAAGGTGAGACAATGAAAAACAAGTATCTAAAAGTTGCGAAAATTTCTGAAGCTAAATTCAGAGTCCTCGTGGATTGCTTTTCTGAGGATATTACGGCCACTCAAGCCGCTCGTCTCAGTCGGGTAAATCGCAACACAGCTCAGCGCATTTATACACTTCTTCGTAAAAGAATTATCACTCTGGCGACAGAAGAGAATATGCCTTTTGTTGGAGAGGTTGAAGTAGATGAAAGCTACTTCGGTGCGAGACGAGTAAGAGGAAAACGCGGTCGGGGAGCTTCAGGGAAGACTCCAGTCGTTGGATTATTGAAACGAAATGGAAAAGTTTTTGTCGAAGTCGTCAAAAACTGTAGCCGTAAGGAATTGATGCCTGTCATTAAGGGACTAGTAATGGAAGATAGCACTGTCTATACCGATGGTTGGAGAGCGTATGATAGTCTAGTTCGAGAGGGCTATAAGCACCACAGAGTCCACCATCACCAGAATGAGTTCGCTAGAGGTAAGAATCACGTTAACGGCATTGAAAGCTTTTGGAGCTATGTCAAATTTAGGATGACAAAACTACGAGGAGTGCAGCGAGAAAAGTTCGTCACACACCTCCTAGAAAGTGCCTGGAGATTTAACCACAAAAAGGAGAATATTTACCTTCTATTACTTAAGAATTTAAGAGAAAATCCACTCTGATCTAGGCAAGACCCTTATCATTTACTAGATAAGTCTCACTGGCCTTGTGCCGTTGAGATAGCCCGCGAAAACCCTAGTTCATCTAACAAGTTATGCTGATGCTTGCTGCTAATCATCAGCCATATAATCTCTCCTAAAAACATGATGCCTACCGTAACACGCTTTTTCATTTGGAGAATCATCCGTAATGGTAGATTGACGGAGGCCCGGCGACGCTTTGAGGCTGGAACCTCAAATGCCAAGGCTTGGGATATGACAAAGTCTTCGTGCTGGAGTTTGATTTGTGAGGAAGTTATCGACACTGACCATAATCCTGAAGTGTATGATGCAGTGTACTCAGAGCTTATTCGTCGAAGGTTTAGTGCGAAAGAGATTGATGATATGCGGCGTCTAGCGTGGAGGTCAGCAGGCTGGCTTAACTATGACATGATGTTATGGGATTGGTGTAACCTAGATGAAAAAGACATACGCACAGCTCTTGAGCTCAAGTATGAGAAGCGTCTAATAAGAAAGATAGCTTATGAGCAAGATTTGATCACTGTTAGTGAGCTTCTTGATAGAGATAAGGCGGTCCCCAAAAACTAAATTTGCAGAACAAGACGCTGCACCCAATCCCGTCACCGCCGAGACGAGAACATTAGGCTTAACTGCGAGTAAAACAATTTCACAAGGAGACACCAGATCAGCTGGACTAAAAGAATTAAATTCATCTGGGGCTGACATTTATTCTGTTCTAAGTAGGTTCAAATGGCCAGGTGCTGCAGCAGTAATAGTCAGTGTAATACATATTAAAAAAGGTAAGTATCTAGGGCAGAGAGAACTCAATGGTAAACAAGTAGATAGTATTAATTCATTCCTTCTTAACTCAGGTCAGGAACACAGTGTAATCAGATTACAAGCTAACAAAAAACAATGCCTTTCGTGGTTCAGACCCATATGGAAAAGGATTCATATTCTCACTCCACTGAAAACCATAACATTTTGAGACCGTTTCTTCACGACTTCAGACTTATTTATAAATACTATTGTACTTATCCGCCTCGCCTAGTTCCTCGTAGACCTTATCTGCAGTGTCCTTTGCAGACACCTTTTCAAACACGATCACACTAAACGGCGCGTATGCTGAAGTATCCTCTTTAGAGGGATATTTCTTCTCAAAAACCTTCACCACTTGCCAGTCTTCGCTCCTAGTAAAGGAAGCGTATTTGATTCGATTCTCCTGCTCACAATAAGCAGGGTCCCAGATATAGAGGGTACCCACTGGCATCTTGTACAGTGGAGAAAACTCCAGCGCTTGCTGCTCCTTACTCGCGGCCTGATCGAGTGCTATTTTTACCGCAATGTGCTTTGCTACGATTGGCCGATCGTTAGTGTATTCAGCATGAATCCAGTCGAGTGCCGCGTCCATGTGTGCATGGATCTCCCCCTGCTGAATAGGAGGCGCACAGACTGAATAACCGAACTTTGCCTCACCGCGGTGAATCCCTTGCCAGTCTTGATAGACATTCTGGTGATGGTTCATGTGAAGGCCTTGGAAGACAACCAAAGCCATTGTAACCATCATAAATAGACGCTTTTTCGTGTTAAAGTACTCACTCGCTCTAGCGAAGCCCTCGGCGGCCAACAGCGCCACAAAGGGAGCCATAGGCATCAGGAAATGGTAGTAGCCCCCAGAAGCAAATGCCCCCCGCCAGAACACGATAGAGTGCAGCGCAAAGTAACTCACATAAGTCACTAACAGCAGGCTCCAAGGTGTAGCCTTTTTACGAATCACCCAGAACCCCACAAGAGCCAAAATAGATGTCACATAACCCACTCCAGCTAACATCAGCGGCACGTAGTGGTAGAGTGTACCACTGCCATACATAGTGGTTGGCTCAGATTCGAAATACACGCCAAAGGGAAAGCTCCCATACAAGGTCAGAGCTAATACATTGTAGATCACGATAGGAGCAATGGTACTCAGCCCATAAAGGCTATCGCGCCCCAAGCTCTTCCAAAGGCCCGGTGCCAATTTCTTACTCCTGATAGTTTCCCAGCAATTGCGCAGAAATCCACCAGACTGACAGCTCAACCACACTCCCCATAGAGCTGTAAGTATGATTCCCTCGTGGCGAATCAGCGAGAGGTAACCAAAGCTCAGAGCCGCAAGATGGTACCTTTGCTTCAGCGCTAACCAAATACCCAAAATCCAAAACAGCATGAACGGTGTCTGAGTCAGTACTGGGTAGGAAAGCTCAGGAAACCACGATTGAAAAATCAGCATCAATGGCACTACCCACAGCGCACGCACTTTTAGCTGCCGACCCACGAGTACTGTCAACCACACTGCCACGAATGCCAACGCCAGCGTGTACAGTCGCGTAGCCGTGAAACCTAGTGGAGCGACTAAACAGTGAACAAAGTTCCGCCCAGGTCGCGTCCAATGATTGAAAAGCTGATCATCATTGACCCAAACACTCTTTGAAAAAATATAATGCGTCGCCTCGTCATCTAAGATCCAACTCTCGTTAAAAAAGAGGCGACAGAGAATCCATAACAGACCGAGGAACAAACTGCCCCAGAAAACAGACTTCTCAGCTTTCGAAAAACCTAACAAAGCAACTATGCTTGATGTTCTGAGGACGACTCAGCGTTCTCAATGACCATCACACTCTGGTTCCTGCGCCAAATGCCGTATTTGAAAATGCAATACACCGCACGCACACCATCTTTCCAGCCGATGTGCTTCCCTTCATCGAAAGATCGTGGGTAATAAGAAACAGCTACTTCCATCACGCGCAGTCTACGGCGCGCTATTTTAGCGGTCACTTCGGGTTCGAACCCAAATCGGTTTTCCTCGATCTTGATATTCTGGATCACCTCGCGGCGAAACGCCTTGTAGCAGGTTTCCATGTCAGTCACGTAGAGGTCAGTGACCATGTTAGAGAGTGTCGTGAGGAAGCGGTTCCCCATTGTGTGCCAAAAGCGCAACACTCGGCGTGGGTTATCACGCAAGTAACGCGAACCATAACAGACATCGCAGTCACCATTGATAAGAGGATTCACTACGAGAGGAAATTCATTAGGGTCGTACTCCTGATCCGCATCTTGGACGATGACAAAGGGTAAAGTAGCCCCTTGGAATCCAGTGCGTAAAGCCGCACCTTTTCCTTGGTTCGTCTCATGCCGTAGCAAACGCACCATTGGCTCACTATCCGCAATTGCTTGCACGATGTTTGACGTTCTGTCAGCGGAACAATCATCCACGACAATTACCTCTCCGACTATGGACACGGCGAGTACAGCGTCGATGATCTGAGCGACAGTTTTCTCCTCATTATAAGCGGGGATCACTACTGTCAGTGGTTTTTCTATCGAGCAAGTGGACATATCTAAGGCTTATTAGGCAAATTAACGTGCGAAGACCAAGAACTTTCTCGCTACAAAGTTGACCAATGCCGAACTCACAGCGAAGGCTCCTGCAGCCGCCCAGTTTGCAAAACCAGCGTTCACCATCCAGACCTTACCTATCTCCCCACCGGAGAAGCTAATGATCGAGATCAAAGTAAAGATCCCGATCTCACTCCAGAATCCGTATTTCCCAGAAGTAAATACCAACCAACGATTCGTAAAATACGCAAACAGGTTCGCTGGCACGAAAGCGGAAAAAAGCGCAATCCTAAGATTCCACTGCCGCTGTTCAATTGGTAGATCATCCGACATGAACTCAGGCATGTAGAACTGAAACAACAGGAGCACCATGACCATGACTGTAGTCGAAAGCACTCCACACAGGCCGTACTTAAAAAACTGCGCCCACAAAGGGCCTTCTCTTAACTTCAACTCCTCAAAAGCAATCGTTGGATGAAGCGGGATCTCGCCAAAAACAGGGACGACGATGGATAATTTATGCTTACGCTTCATTTAGGAGCACCGATACTACGCCCGGTATGGATAAAATGATCCACTGAAAAGAAAAAGAGACGTAGTGGCTGACCAACTACGTCTCGAAAAAATATATGGGGGCGCGGGTTATCCACCGATCTCAGTGCTACCCTTGAGTGATGCACCTTCTTCGACACTGAACATTTTAGTTTTGATATCACCAATGATCTTGGAGCTAGATTTAAGCTCACAACGTTCGGACTGAATCGTACCTTCAACATTGCCGTAAAGCTTTACTTCACCAGCTTTAATGTCGCCTTTAATCTGCGCATTCTCACCGATAGTCACTTTGCCCTTCTCAGAAGTGATTTCACCGTCGATCTTACCGTCGATGATCATGTCATTAGAAAACTTGATAGAACCAGTGATTTCGATCCCGCTAGCCAGAACATTTGTTGCGTTTGCCATAATTAGACCGCAGTTTGCATAATTTTACTCAGAGAGCAATATGGATTATTTCGAAAAACACATTTTCTCCCCCTCCTAAAAGCTAATCCCATCCACGACTGCTCACTCTCACCATAGAACCTGGAACAAGCTCATGGAGAGAAAGCTCCCAATGCTAGGTCCACCACCATGCCTGATCTCTAAAAACTTTATAAATCCTCTGGATATATAAGCTCTTACTGCGCTGGGTCTGCTAGTCCACATGAATAATGATCCTGAAGGGATCCTCTCCCCCAGCCCAAGGTAAAGTCGTAGACGGCACCTTGGGTACTAGAACAAAATACATAGGCAACGCTGATGGCGTTGAGGCATAGGGAGGAAAATCAACTCCCCCCTGCCTGATAGACTACAACGCTCCACTAGAATACACAATAATCCCCACAGAGCCTTCGCCATGTGGGGATGAAATTTAAGCCTCCTTGAGGCTCATAAAAAATACTGAGCTCAGTTCATCTCGCACGAAGCCCTCAGCTTTACGCTTCTTCGACCTCTTCTTCGTCATTGAGAGCAAACTCAGCCCAATCTACAGACTCGTTCAGCGCTGGTACTGCGTGCTCGAGAATCGATTCAAAATCTGGCTCCTCAGAAGTGAAACGAAATCCAAACAACGGACCACCGTGCTCAATTACTGGCTCTTCAAGGTTAATGGTAGATGCACGCGCAAAGTACCAGTCGAGAATACCTTCTTTGGTCTCGGCATTCCATTGAGCAATCAGCTCGATTGTAGCCATCGGGTCTTCATCGCCATTCTCGCGTTGAGTCTCGATATCCCCTTCATCACAGTCGATCCCAGCAAGCATTTCGAGCTCAGTCACATCCGGATTCTCACCGAGTAACTCTTCAATATCTGCGTAATCTTGGGATGTCGTCTTTACTGTTTCCATGCCAGCACCATGCCAAGTCCCCACTCCATCACAAGCCCGAATCGATAGAAATTCTGTCACACATCCAGAGCCCACTCACTAACCACAACAACATGCATCATCCACCGCAGCTCCAGCAAAGGCGGAAACATTCAACAGCTGGCCGCCCCTTACTGATCGATAAAGAAGCTTAGATTCTCTAGCTCCATCGCTAGGTCCACACGGGTCACGACCACGTTCTCTGGAACGTGAAGAATCGTAGGGGAAAAATTTAAAATCCCTTGCACTCCGGCCTCGACGAGCGTGTTAGCGACTCCTTGACCGAACTCCGCTGGGACACAGATAATGGCCATGCGAACATGATGCTTCTCGATGAACTCCACCATTACGGAGTCTGGATAAACAGGAACCGGAACTCGCTTCGTATCGATCAATTCAGCATTTTTATCGAAGGCGCCAAGGACCTCAAAACCTTCTTTTAAGAAACCTTCGTAGCGTAGAAGCGCACGACCTAAGTTACCTGCACCCACTAGGATCACAGGCTGGAGAGTCGCTCGACCGAGCACCTCACGGAATGTTTTAAGCAACACCTCAACAGGGTAGCCTAATCCACGGGTTCCAAATTGGCCAAAGTAACCAAGATCTTTACGCAGCTGAGCGGGCTTCACACCTGCCGCTGAAGCCAGAGCGGACGAACTCACTGTCTCGATTCCTTTCTCGCTCAGACGGCGTAAGCATCGACTATAAATCGATATGCGATAAATCGCTTTTCTAGGAATCTCTACTTTATCCACAACACTACTTTCTATGATATGATTGAGATCACCTCAATCCATTAACTCCATTCATGAAGCAGATATTATGCCATTACAGAGAGTCTGTGATTAGATTGGTTATTTCCAGAGCTACATCGAGCGCTGCAGCACCGTGTTGTCCTGTGACAGCTGGTGTTTCACCTTTTGCAGAGCAATTAATGAATGCTGCAAGCTCAAGTTTGAGTGGCTCATCTTTTTCGACTTCCACCTCGCTCTTCTGAATCGTCATTCCCTCTTTCCAATACATTTCACCACTCTGCTCTTGGTAATCGAGCGAAAGGTAACAGTCACCTTGAAACACGCGTAATTTACGCATTTTTTCAGGAGATATACGGCTGGCGGTCACATTGGCAACACAACCATTTTCAAAACGAATCCGAGCATTGGCTATGTCTTCACGGTTAGTCAGCACATTCACACCGACGGCATCGATACTCTGAATCGGGCTCTTTACTAAGTGGAGGATGATCTCGAGATCGTGAATCATCACATCTAACACCACACCAATATCCATGCTTCTATTAGGAAATGGCGAGAGGCGATGGGCTTCAATAAATTTTGGCTCAGTGAGCTTTTCTTCCAGCGAGCGCATCACTGGGTTAAAACGTTCGATATGACCCACCTGGAGAATGCGATCCTTCTGGTGAGAAGTCTCGATCAAGGCGCGTGCGTCATCAAGGCTGTTGGCGATAGGCTTCTCCATCAGCACATCACAGCCAAGTTCCATGAGTTTGCACCCCACTTCACGGTGCACTACTGTAGGCACCGCCACGCTCACAGCCTGGCAAAGCTCAGCTAACTCTTCTAGTGAGGAAACTGCTTTGCCGCCAAATTCAGCAGCAACTGCTTCGGCACGCTCAATATTTTGGTCATAGATAGCAGTCAGTTCCGCATTCTCTAACAAAGAATAACAACGCGCATGATTGCGCCCCATAGAACCTGTACCAGCTACACCCGCCTTAATTTTCATGGCCCAGCTTTTAAGGAATCTCGCATCAGCAAGCAAGACCTTAGCCATCCTAATCCTAAAGACTGCCCTTAAACACTCTCACCATCTAGAGCGAGAATCGTGATTTCATAGCTATTACAGAGCTCTATCACTTCCTCCATTCCTAGAATCAATGTCTTATGCGCTTCGCAGGCGATCACATTCACTCCCGCCTGATGACAGGCTTCGATAGTTAGTGCACCCAGACAGGGCACATCAAATCGGAAATCTTGGTTCGGCTTCGATACTTTTGCCAATGTACAGCTCTTACCTCTCCCTAGTTCACCGCCACGCTTGATACAGTCGTTAGTCCCTTCGAACGCCTCTACTGCGAGCACCGTCCCATGACGCACTACCACACTTTGACCAATATCCAGACGGCTGGTTTCTTTCGCAATACGGAAACCGTACTCAGCATCGTCAATTGCTCTTTGCTTCAGCTTGGGCCCGCACACGTGGCCGGGCTCTGGAAGTAGTTCCTCAAGATGGCTTGTCGCGTCGATTAGCTTGATCCCATCCTTTTCTAACTCCTCGGCAATAGCACCAAAAAGCGTTTCGGCATTGCGCTCTTTAACTCGGGCTAAAAGCATCAAAGTGCGCATGTCTGGACGAAGATCAAACAGATTTCGAGGCGCTATCTGACCGACCATGATAGCTTCAGTGACTCCCTGTTTCTTGAAAAATTTAATCAGCTTCCCGAGTTGGCCCACGCGGAACCAATCCATAGCATCGACAAGATTAGCCAATTCCTCCTTGGTTTCACCATGAAATCCGCCTGCGACTAGTTTCACGCCGTCTACTTTTTTTCTCGCCGCTGCGACGAATGTCTCAGGGTAAATTCCGTTCCCGGCAATGATTCCAATGGTTCTCTCGCTCATCTATATGAGATTGAAGACTAGCCAGCCTCCTCATTCAACCCCCGAGATATGAAAAAGCCCCTAGCGAACAACTGCTAGAGGCTCTAAAGGACTTAAGAATAACACCTGTTAGTCGAATAACGAATACACCATCCCCATTTGGAAACGGAAGATATTATCACTGTTTCGGCCGCTTACAGCTTCTTTAAAGCCATAGAGACCTTCGAGTCCGAGAGACCAGCGATCACCGAGTTGCCAAATCACATTTGCTGCACCGTAATTACTGGTGGCGTAGAAATCGGGACCCATACCTGATGCTGGATCAAGATTCACATGACCGTAGACTAAACTTGAACGGAAGCGATCATTCCAATGGTGTGTCCATGCGCCCATTAAACTCCAATAAGGTAGAGCTTCGAAATTCCCATTAGAACTAAATCCTCCGTCACTATTTAAGAAGCTTGTGTCATTCCCCATACCGCCGACACCCTCGCCATAGACTCCCAAGAACTGAACAGAGTCACTCTCCCCTAGGTTTAGGTTAAACCCGGCATTGAGCCCCCACCCGAAGTCATGAAAGTCTTCACCGGAGGCATCACGTGCACCAATATCTCTGAGAATAGAACTTATCTGGATGTGGCCCCACTTCTCATCCTCCCACCGCGTATTAAATGCAAAGTCGGGAAGACTCGCTAGTTTCTGATCTGCATCTACATAGAAATCCGGTTTCTCAACCCCCACAGTGGCATTCCAGGAATCATTCAACGCATGAGTGAACTGCGCCACTGCTCGACGTGCAAAAATCACAGCGTTCGGCCCCTCGTAATCAACAGTATCTGGCCAGACGTCGCCATTCTCCCAGGCACTAGTTGTATACCCTACTTTCAGCCCGTAGTACTGGCCGTAAATGTGCTGAAGGCGATAACTCATATCTCCAGTGTCACTACCGAAGAAATCGTTCTGGTAGTAAAAACGGAAATTCCCAGCTTCTGAAGGAGCGCGAACGTCCGCGATCAACTGAGTTCCATTAGCATTCATGTTAAACTGGCCACCACCACCAAAATCGGAGTCACCCCGGAGAGGAAACTTGGCAGGAATAAAACGAGAAGGCGCTCCTGTATTGCGGTTGTCATACGTCGCATCGACGCGCGGCTTCGCATTAAGTTTCATCACAATGGGCGTATTAGGAACTGAAAAATACCCATTATAATCAGGGTCCAAGGTGTAATCTAGTGGCCGAGACATCGGAACTTGATGGTCATTGAAAGTGCGACGATAGGTAACCGGAGCTTTCTTTCCTAACAGCTGCGGCGGAAGCGTTGGCTCTTTTTCTAAAGTTGGTGACTCAGATTTAAGTACAGGCTGAGGAGGCAAGCTCGCCACCACTGGTGCAGATTTTTTAGCTTGGGCTAACTCAGCGGTTTGCTGCTTTTGCTTAGATTCTAACTGAGCAATCCGCTGCTGCATCTGCTCCATCATTTTTTGCATTTTTGTCGCAGACTTCCTGAGCTCAGCAATTTCCTGAGCATCGTCAGCCTGCACTACGGTAGGAATGCACAAAGCACTAGCTAGGAGCGCCCACCGCAGACTTGAAGATGAATGAATCATAGAGCTATTAAGTTATTTACCTGATCCAAACACACTCAAGCCAAGCGCATTAACAATGTATTCGATAGCCTTCTGAGCACGCACACTGTTGCCCTGCTCATCCAAAGGTGGGGAAAACCCAACAATAGCCATTTGGTTAGGAACCACAGCGATAATACCGCCACCGACTCCTGTCTTGGCTGGAACACCAGCATTCCACGCCCAGCGTCCGGATCCATCATAAAAGCCATTCATCATCATCACCGATAACACCTTTGGCACATGCTCGGCATCGATTACTTTTTCCTTCGTCACCGGGTTTACCCCATCATTTGCTAAGGTTCCTCCCATGACAGCAAGCTGCTCGGCATTCACTCCCACCGAACATTGCTTGGTGTACACATCCGTCGTCATTAAAGGCTCAGCAAACAGATTGTTAGAGTTATACAGCACAGCCGCAATCCCACGGTTACGGAAATTCGTTTCAGCCTCAGACGTATAAATATCTTCCAACACCTCCAGCTGGCTACCAGCAAACTTCTCATAAATTTTAATGATTTTATCCCAACGTTGCTCTGCTGTATCAGCCTTAATCAAACTCACAGTGGCGATCGCCCCTGCATTAACAAAAGGATTATCTGCTCTTCCGTCCCCTTCTTCAATCGCTTGAATCGAGTTAAATGCTTCACCGGTCGGCTCCACATTCACTTTATCATAAATTACTTCATCTCCAGATTCCTGCATCACGAGCGCCATCGTGAAAACCTTAGAACAAGACTGAATGGAAAAGGGCGTATCCACATCCCCCACCTTGATGACGTCGCCATTCTTAGTCACTATCACAACTCCGAATAACTCGCTAGGAACCTTCGCTAAGGCTGGTATATAATCTGCATTCTTCCCACCTTGGTCATCCTTATATTTTGCATAGGCTTCCTTTGCTACTTTCTCTAACACTTCTACACTAGGCAGCTCCTCAGCATGCACCATGCTACACGCAGCGAAGGCAATTGCTGCGGCGATACTTTTTATCTGAAATTTCATTGTGGATAGTAATTGGTTATTAAGAACTCCCACCATAGGACCTGATGGAATCACCTAACACATTAATTATCCGTTAGATGATGACAAGAACATTCAAGCTTCCTGCCAACCAATTTATTGACCACGCTGTTTCCGAATTAGAACAGTGATGAAAAAGGGTCCACCGACTAAAGCAGTGATGATACCCACGGGTAAATCTGACCCTTTTGTTATGCAACGCGCAAGAGTATCGCATAGAACTAAGAACACCCCGCCGAGAAGCATAGATAGTGAATAAAGGTTCTGATGCTTCACGCCAAATAATGTGCGGCAGAGGTGTGGCACGATGATCCCCACAAATCCAATCGGCCCACAGACGGACACGACGCCTGCTACCATAAGGGAAACAGCAAAGAATAATGAGCGCCGCACTACATGCACAGCCACTCCTCGACTCTTCGCTAAGACATCACCCAGCACTAGATGATCAAGCTCCTTTTTATAGCAAGCAATCACAGCAGCTCCAGTGAGGAAAAAGGGCAAGACCGTCAATACACTATCATAGCTAGCATGCCCTAGACTCCCCATCCCCCAGCGAACCAAACGGTATATACTGGTCGCATCACTAAAGTGCTGTACGAGCATCGTTAGACTAGAAAAGAAGAAACCTAAAATCACACCTCCAAGCAATAACCCAGTCGAGGCAAATCCTCCGACAAACCTTGATAAACCATAGACAATACCAATCGAAAGCATAGCCCCGGCCATAGCCGCAAGCGATATTCCGGACACCCCTAACAAGCTAAAATGCACACCCAGTAGGCTCACCAGAGCCACGGTAAATGCTGAGCCACTGGCCACTCCCAAGGTATAAGGCGTCGCCAAGGCATTGCGAAACATTGCCTGGAAAACTAAGCCGCCAAGAGATAAAGCCGCTCCGCAAATAAAAGCTAAGAGAACACGAGGGAAACGCACCTCCCAGAAAATCAATCGTAACGTACTATCCTCAACAAAGGGATTAATCCATGACTCCCCGACCATAGGAGCTATAATCAATGTCAGGATCGCGAGAACTATGGCACTAATTTGCTTCATGACTCTTCTTATAACGTTCACTCACTACTCTCGCTAATCCGTGACCGAAAAGGCCTTCAGCTAAGTCTTCTTCAACAAATGTCTCAACGCTAACATCGTGTGTAAGCCTGCCATCACTGATACACAGTACTCGCTTAAAATCAGCTAACAGCCAGTCTATATCGTGCGTAACCGCGAGTACGGTGATCGAATCTGGTAATTGCTGAATCACTCTACGGATTTCAAGTCGCTGCCCAGGATCTAGATGCGAAAGGGGTTCATCTAACACTAAAAGTGGCGCTTCTTGAGCAAGAGCAGCCGCAATACAAACACGCTGCCGTTCCCCACCACTCAATGTAGACACAGCACGATGTCTAAATTTCTCAACATCCACCAAGCGCATTGCCTCCGACACGGCATCATCCATCTCTCCGCCACCATGTGCGTATCTTCCCATAGCGACAAACTCTAACACCGTGTAGGGAATTTCAGTCGCTAGGAGTTGCGGTACATACGCCACTAGTTTGGCTAGCTCCCGCTGTGCTTTTCCATGGATCGATTCACCACCGTAAGACACCACACCAGAACTAGTCGGGGATAAGCCCATCAATAAATTTAATAAAGTCGTCTTGCCCGCTCCATTGGGACCGATGACGGCACAATGCTCGCCTCGCTTCAGAGTGAAGCTCGCCCTATCTAGCAAGTTGATCTTACCCACCGAGAAGCTCACATCTGAGCACTCTAGCAATACTTCATTAAAATCAGTCGAGCTCATATTCTCTAACAATAGTTAATATTGACCTCAGAGTTTCAACAAAACGAGGCCCAGGAATAAAATGGACATCATCGCCCAATACATACACTTGCCCATTTTTAACTGCATTGAGCTCTTCTAGTTGCGCCCAGTCATTTAAAATGGCCTCACTTCCAATACTCTCAAAATCACTGGAATTGAAAAGATCGATGATAATGTCGGGATTCATTCTTAGGAGGTGCTCACGGCTTAACTGAGGAAACGCCTCATTCCCTTGATACGCATTTTTCACACCGATCACCTGTAGTAGCTCTTGGTGATAGCCTTTGGCTCCAGCAGCAGTAATCGTGCCTATCCCCCCATTCCCCGCTTCTCGACCAATAGATATTAAGACCTGTAGCTCAGCTTTTTCTGAGCCATTATTCTGAGCCTCTGCTATCGCCTTTTGAATTCCCACACAAACATGCTCGGCCTCATCTTCCCTTCCATAGGCTTCACCTAGAATACGAATTGAATCCTGAATACCATCCAGCGACATATGGTCTACGGTGACAGTAGCCACACCTAGATTTTTTAGCTGATCAGCGAGAGCCACCTGCTCCTTTAATAAAACAACCGATGTTGGCTGAAGTCTCAGCAGCCCCTCCATATCAACATCTAGATACCCCCCAATTTTAGGGATCTTCTCAGCGGATTCTGGATAGCGCATATAGCGTGAAACCCCTACTAACTGCGAATCTAGACCCAGAGTAAATATTACTTCGCCAGAACTCGGAGCCATGCTGATGATCCGCTCATTTAGCCCAGCACCCGTATCAAGCACGTCCCTCTCACTCACCTTGTACTTGAGGAAATAGCTCCCCAAAAAAGCAAGTAATGCAATGGCTATTACACCGACTGACTTCTTCATGTTCATCTAAAAGACTGGATAAGTTCAGAATGTAGCCACTTCACAGTTTCTAACATACTCGGACCGTCTTGGATCATATTATCACCCACCTCCACAGTAGACATCAGCACAGGTAGGTCTTCGTTCCAGCCTCGCTCATTCACTAGCTTCTTTCCATCTACTAAGAACTCAGGCTCGTGGAAAAACACATAGGCATCTGCATCGTCGTGACCTAGCAAGCTACAATCATTCTCAAAATAGCCTTCCGGATGCTCAGCATAAACCAAAGTTCCACCAGCCATCTCTACTATATCTCGAATGTAACTGAGTCCACCCACAGCTCTACGGTGACGGCCTAACCATAGTTCCACATAAACCCGCGGAGGTTTTTCAAAATGATGTAACGACCTTAGAAACTCAGCTTGCTTTCGCAGTTTCTGAGTCAGCTTACGTGCTGCCGCTAGCTCGTTCATCAAGCCGCCTAAGACATGGATATTTTCTAAAATCCCCTCAAAGCTGCTTGGTAGAGAAAAATTATAAATTGGTAAACCCTGTTCCGCTAAGCGCTTACTCAGCCTACGCTGAATTCCTGTAGTGAGCAAAACCAAATCGGGTTTAAGCTCTTTGATCGCATCCAAATCTGCCGTCATATACTGCCCCACCACAGGCAGTTCAGTAGTATCAATATAGCGATGACAGTATTCAGAAACTCCGCACAAGCGTTCATGAAAGCCCATGCAGTCAATCGCCTCAGTGGCAGAAGAAACTAAGGATACAATTCGCTGAGGTTTTTCGGGGAGCTCAAACTTATGCTCAAGGTACTCGTTGTGGATGCTGCGCATATCTCGCTAATCTAATGCCATAGGAACAATAAAGCTGCACGACCGAAATCGTGCAGCAAGCTATGAATAATCAAAGTACCTCACTAGAAAGTGAGAGTCACACCACCGTAAACTCCACGGCCACGGCCTTTGATAGCGTTTGGATCACCGTAGAAAGTATAATCACCTAGAAGGTAATCGTCATCTAACAAATTATCAATGCGAGCGTGTAACTTCACATTCTCATTGAGTTGGTAGTTAGCATAGAGGTTAAGGAGAAAGTAGCTCTCGAGCTCTGACCCCGCCGACTCACGCTCATCCACCCATGTGCATACCAAACCAGCATTGATCGAATCCGTGATCGCTGAATCGAGACCAGCAGATGCGGATTGCTGAGGAATCTCAGTAACTTCGCTATGCTGGTAGTAGGTATAGCTGGTAAAGAGTGTCGAATTAATTTGATCGATCGTAGTGTTCGATGAAAACTCGAGACCATTAGCCTTTGTCTTACCTGACACATTCTGACGTACATAAGGATCCCCTGAAGTGTCAGTATCAATGCTATTCTCTATATCATTTTCAAACCAAGTGAGCGTTACAGTAGTATTATAAATTTCCTGTTCGATACCAATGTCCCAGTTCAATGACTGTTCTGCACCGAGTGATGAATCCACTACCGTCGCAGGAATTCCGTAGGCGGGGTAACCTGGATTTGGTGTGAGCTCAGCAAAACTAGGAGCACGGTAGCCTTTCCCTATATTAGAGCGCAGAGTCGTGGTTGAGGTCGCTTGGTACAGTAGACCTGCACTCCAGACCCATTCGTTGCCGAAGTCATCGTGATCATCCCAACCCAAGCCACCATTAAGTATAACGGAATCCATCACCTGCCATGAATGATTGAGGTAAACCCCATAGGTATCTGCATTGTCCTTGGTCGAAGAAACATAACCAGGCCCTTGGTAGTGGGATTTATACTGCACATTCTCATAGTAGGCTCCAAAGACAGTTTGCTGCTTCTCAGACCACTGATATTCGTTATCCCAGTAAGTGGAAATTCTATCACTGTTGGTGCTGCCAGTACTATCGGCAAACTCACCCGTGGGTGTTGGCGCATAGAATGGAGGTGGATAACCGATTACTTCATGTGCCACGGTATCGTCGTAATCTTCCTTACTGAAACCGAATGTGACACGAGTCTTCCAAGCCTCGTTGATTTGGTTTTCGTAAAAGACGCTACCGAAAAGGTAGTCGTAACTATTCTGTTGGGGCTTGTTCGTTGGAACATCACCGTATTCAGGAGTTTCGTAATCAGAATCGCCTCCTCGTAGGGTAAGACCAACTGACGAGTGGTTATCGATCGCATAATCAAAACGTCCATAATACGAGAATTGATCCGAATCACTGCCATCGATGACGGAATCCGAATCATTCTGAGTTGACTGACCAACAACCCCCACGTTGTAGGAAAAGTCTCCAACTTGACCTTGCGAACTAAGAACACCTAACCAACTTTCGTAAGAACCATACTCAGCCTTCGCAGTGTACGTAGGGTCCCCTTCGCCTTTTGCTGTATTGAATGCGAGTACACCACCGATAGAACCAGCACCATAAAGAGAACTTGAGGCACCTTTAAGGATTTCGATACTCGAGAAACCATAGAGCGACGCGCTTCCGAGGAAGTTATTAATCCCTCCACTACCACTCGGGTCATAAATACGCACACCATCCAAGCGCATTTGAGATCTGTTTGTCTTCGTACCGCGGATGAATAAAGACCCTGGGTAACCTGATTGACCTGCAGTAGAAGTAGCGATGACACCAGGCGTACGGTAGCCAATGGCGTCAACTACTGAGCTATTTCCTTCGTTGATCAATTCAGCTGGATCCAGCACTGCGACAGACGCAGGTACATCCTTGAGTTCTTTTTTAAATTTAGACGCGATCACTGTGGTCGGCTCAAGCTCGTCGACGCTATCAAATGTCAGATCCGGATTCTTTACCTCCTCAGCAAACGCTGAAATTTGACTAGCCACAAATAGGCCAGCCACTACCTTCGTGCTCACAATAGAGCTTCGTGTGTATAATGGTTTCATAATTCTCACCTTGTAATCCGCAAGGGTGCGAAGTTGATATTCATGGCTGGTAACCTGGCTTAACTAACAGTTGTTAGCATTACAGTGGCGGTACCGCTTCGGAATAGCTGCTAGAGCATCACCGAATTCCCCATCTATTTCTTGCCCGTGCTACGGGCTTCCATGAATTGTAGCTAAGTCAATGCTTAGCCGCTGGTCGCTTCTATCCAGAGCGCCTCTATTTGCAACTATAATGTCACTTTCATCCCAAGCACAATAATCACCGTGCTCGCTCTAACTCTACTATAATCGCCTGAGCCTGCTTGATGTGAAGTTGCATGTGAAAGGCAAACATGCAGTTCCACATATGCGCACTAAATGAACCAAATAAAGGATGATCCGTCACAGGACTAGAGCGCAATCTAGTATGCGTTTTCAGAACCCTTAAATGCTTCATCACTGACTCCTGGAGTGCAGCGACTTGAAACACATCAGAATCCTCTGGAGGCATTACATCTCGTTTCACATCAAATCCATTCAACGCTGAATTCTCGACACCCGTCATCAATGAATCAATGCGAGCCGAAATCGTTCTATTCACAATAACAACATGCTCTAACAGTTGATAGAATGACCACCCTCTCATATCCTCATCCACCCCAGCCATGCGAGGGACTAAAACGGACCTCCCCCCTTCTACCTTATCTATCCTTTCCGCTAAAGCTTGATAGACTTCCAGCGATCGGCGCATTTGCTTTACCGCCACTTTACGTGTCGTCAGAGTAAAACGCGCTCGTACTACGAGCTTTATCAGAGGGTTCATAACTCTTCAATCTACCAGAGGTTCTGCTAACCACCAAGATAAGACATTTCTTTCTTCGCAATCGGAGCCATCCCCTCACTACGAAGTTCTGAATAGCGATCATCACGCTTCCCCCAGAGCTGGACCAGACGCTCTCTCAATTCATCCACAGAAAGACCCTCGCGCATTGGAGTTTTGATGTCATAGCCATCGGAGGCGAAAAGACAGGTGTACAGGTGCCCTTGAGCAGATAAGCGAATCCGATTACATTCGCTACAAAATGGCTTACTCACAGAACTGATAAAACCGACCTCAAAACCTTCGATACCTTTCACGTGATAGCGCTTAGCCGTTTCACCGAATTTAGCATCATCCACAGAAACGAGATCGAATTCCTCGCGCAGCATCTCTAAAACTTTATGAGATGGAATCACCTGATCGTGCTTCCAGCCATTACTGTTACCAGTATCCATGTACTCAATGTAACGAATCGGGATCCCGCGCTCAGCAGCGAACCGCGCGAGAGGTAGCAGATCCGCTTCATTCACGCCTTTCTGCACCACCGCATTCACTTTTACGCCGAGACCGGCGGTCAATGCGGCATCGATTCCATCCACCACTTTCTGAGCTTTCGCTCCGACACCATTCATTTTACCGAAAACAGCATCATCCAGCGCATCCAGAGAAACAGTCACCCGGTGTAATCCAGCAGCTTTCAGTTTTTCAGCTTTTCGCGCAAGCAAGGAGGCATTAGTCGTCATAGCTATGTCTTCCACGCCATCGATCGAGGCTAATTTTTGGACTAATACATCAAGGTCTCGACGAAGCAGTGGCTCACCACCAGTAAGACGTACTTTACGCACTCCCATTTCGACAAAAATACGAGTGAGCGCTTCGATTTCCCCAAAACGGAGAATTTCTTCACGCGGTAAAAATTGGTAATCTGCCCCAAAAATCTCAGCCGGCATGCAATAGCGGCACCTGAAGTTACAACGATCCGTCACCGAGATCCGTAGATCGCGAAGTGGTCTTTGTAAGCTGTCTGTGAGATTCATGGTCGGCAAGCTAGCGATGCTTCTTCAACTGACAATTGAAAAAAGCGTATTTTCCAGTTGTCGGTGATCGAGATGCAGTTTTCTGTATCAGAGAAATGCAACCTCTCGATCATCCATTATCCGCTTTTAACAAGGTTTCTGCAAGCCTTCCGCTGATGTCCAGCGAAACGATCGACCTCGATAATGCATTCGGCCGCATTCTCAGAGAGCCACTCTGCGCAGATCGTCCGGTGCCTCCATTCGACCGTGCGATGATGGATGGAATCGCCATCGACTCCTCAAACAGCCTCAAGCAATGGCAAATCGCCGGCATCCAAGCCGCTGGTGAGCCAGCAGCTCGGCTAACGTCCTCTGATCAATGCTTCGAGATAATGACTGGCGCCATGCTCCCGGTTGGTTGTGATTGTGTGATTCCCATTGAAGAAATCGAAATCCATCAAGAGCAAGCCTCTCTCAGAGAACGCTCGAGTTTCAAAAAAGGCGATTTCATTCATTTTACAGCTTCTGACCACGCACAAGGTCAGGTACTAGTCGAACCCGGAACTATCCTCCACGCACCGGAACTCTCCATTGCTGCGAGCTGTGGCATCACGCGCCTCCTTGTTTCCAAACTTCCACGCATCACCCTCATCACCTCTGGCGATGAAGTCATTTCTCCAAGCCAATCTCCACTCAACTACCAAATCCGAGCCAGCCATCCCACTGCGATTCGCTCAATCATCCACTCTAACCAGCTAGGCACCGTTGAGCATCTTCATATTTCGGATGACGAGCAAGCCACCCGCGACACCATCAGTGGCGCCCTTACTCGCTCAGACCTCATCATCCTCACAGGAGGCGTCTCGAAAGGCAAATTGGACTACATCGCCCCCGTCCTCCGCGAACTAGCTGGCACCCCACTATTCCACGGAGTCAGTCAGCGCCCGGGAAAACCGCTCGGTTACTTTTTCCAGGATATCCCCATTTTCGCCCTCCCTGGAAACCCTCTTTCTGTAATGTCCTGCATGGCGCGCTATGTAGTCCCCGCACTTCGACAAATGCTCAGAGCCCCGAGCAATATCACCGAACTGCCACTTGCAACTGAAGGCAAAACCTTCCCACACCTCACTCATCTACTCGCCGCGACGATTGAAAATGGTCAACTCAGTCCAGCCGCGCCAAATAATTCTGGTGATTACACCGCGCTTCTCGCTTGTCAGGGAGTAGTGGAAATGCACCCTGCAGACCACCCACTTGCCGCTGGTACTCGCTGCAAGTTCTACCCATGGTAATCTCATCAGCATGTTCAAAATCACTGAAACCACCATCGACCACGCAGCTCTGCGCGAACGCACACTAGATCCCACCGCTGGAGGCTTTGTCAGCTTCGAAGGCTGGGTTCGCAATCATCACGACGGAAAAGCCGTCAAATCTCTAGAGTATTCCGCCTACCTCAGCCTCGCTGAAAAAGAAGGCAATCGAGTCATCTCGGAAGCCATGGAAAAGTTCGCCATCGTCTCAGCCAATTGCGAGCATCGCATCGGTCACTTAGCCATTGGCGATATGGCAGTGTGTGTTACAGTCTCCGCAGCTCACCGCGATGCCGCATTCGAGGCCGCCCGCTTCATCATCGATCAAGCCAAATCACGTGTCCCAATCTGGAAGAAAGAACACTACGAAGATGGTTCTACCGCTTGGCCACACTGTGCTAAATGCGCCGAAGGCGTAAAACACAGTCACGATTAAAGCGAAAGAGCTCCTTACTAGATCTCCCACTAAAACCACTCAAGTCCTCGTTTTTCCTTTTACAAAGGTAAAATTCCGACTACTCACGCCCATATGTCTTTCAAAGATCTCGGACTCTCAGAGTCTATCGTTCAAGCCGTTAGCGAAGCTGGCTATGAAAACCCAACCCCTATCCAAGCGCAGGCCATTCCCCTCGTGCTAGAAGGCCGCGATGTTGTGGGTGCTTCGCAAACCGGTACGGGAAAGACTGCAGCCTTCGCTCTCCCATCACTTTCTAAGATTAAGCCACTCGGCAGACCTCAGATTCTAGTACTCGAGCCAACTCGCGAACTTGCACACCAAGTCGCAGAACAATTCGAAGCCTACGGCAAGCACACTGGCTGTCATGTCGCCCTCCTCTACGGTGGTGTCGGCTATGGCGAACAAACAGAGAAACTCAAGAAAGCTGACGTCATCGTCGCCACTCCTGGCCGTCTCGTTGACCATTTCTACCGCGGAACCATGCGCTTCGCAGACGTACAGATCCTCATCCTTGATGAAGTTGATCGTATGCTCGATATGGGCTTCTTGCCAATTGTTAGAAAAATCGTCAACCTCTGCCCATGGAAAGCTGAATGCAACCTCCCTCGTGAAGAACGTGAAGAAAACTACAAGCTGAAGGTTCTACCTAACCGCCAGACACTCTTCTTCTCGGCTACTATGCCACCAGCGATCAAGGGATTTGCTGACTTCTGTCTAGACAACCCTGCGGAAATTCAAATCGCACGTCGCGAAGTTGCTTCTACCATCAAGCACGCTTTCTATCCAGTCTCCATGGATCAGCGCGATCATCTACTCGTTGAGCTCATCAACCAGACAGCCACTCAGTCAGTCATGGTCTTTACCCGCACACGTAAAGAAGCGGACTCAGTCTGTAGCATGCTCAATGATAAGACCGAAGCTAAGGTTGTCGCGATGCACTCTGACATTGGTCAGAAAGACCGCATGAAAGCCCTCGCTGGCTTTAAAGATGGCACCTATGACATCCTTGTGGCCACAGACGTTGCTGCTCGCGGTATCGACATCTCCTCCGTTTCTCACGTTATCAACTACCGTGTACCGGAAAACGCCGAAGACTATGTTCACCGCATCGGCCGTACCGGTCGTGCAGAATCCGAAGGTGATGCATTCACTATTCTCACTGCCGACGAAATCGAATTCGCTGACTCCGTTGAAAACTTCATCGGTAAGAAAATTGAGCGCAAGAAGCTAGAAGGCTTCAACTACACCTACACTGCTCTACTCGACGACAAGCCGTCCAAGCCAGTACGCAAAAAGCGTCCACCAGCACCACGCCGCCGTCGCCGCTAGGCCATAGAGCCAGCATTACTAACAGAACTCAATTTTGTACTACCCTATTGGACTCAGCACCAATAGGGTATTTTTTATGTTACGCAAAAAGTGGCAAAAAATCCTCTTGACCATCTTCACCCTCCTCTTACTTGGCGGAGTAGCCACCTGGTCATGGCTCAACCATCAACTCACCGAAGCTCAAACAAAGTGGGAAAATGTACAACAACGCGCAGATCAAGCAGGTGTATATACTGATCTTGATACCTTCTTGGACGAATCTACTGGAGAGTCACCTCGCTTCTTAGACGACTTCGAGGCCATCAATCTGCTGCTAGTTGAGCATAATATGTCGTACGATCCGTTCACCATTCCCAAGCTTCATTCTATACCAAGCATCGATGGTTCGAAGTCCTCTTCTGAAATTACTGAGGACCTTAAAAGTGCACTCATCACACCACCTGAAAGCGATAATCCTCACGACATCTACCGCGCCATTTTAGAGACCCTCGTTGAAACTGAAGATGACCTCCTCGCTTGGACTAACGCCATAACGAATTCAAAAGGCTTATCGAAAACTGTCTTTAAAGAAAATAGCTTTATCTTCCAAGTCGCGGCTTTCAGATCAGCACACCAACTCCTCCAACTCAGAGCCTATTGTCACTGGAAACTCGGCAACTATGAACGCTCAGACCTTGAAACCATAGACCAGCAGCGGGAGATTCTCTACAAGTATGGTAAATCACTTCTATCAGAATCTGTCGCTATCGCCATCGACCTATCCTTCGAAAGTGCTCGTTTAGCCTTAATTAAAGACGATTCCATCCCTCTGGATAGAGCGAAGTCACTGATGGCCTTCTACCGTCCATTTTCAGCCTCAGAAAATGTTCAAAATGCGATGCGAACTGAATTGTTAATTCAAATCGAATATTTCAATGCACTAATCGAAAACAGACCGCATCCATTTGTAGAAGATCCCGATGTGATAACCTACTTACCTTTGGCTATCAAAGCACGCATCCGTGCAGAAATGGCAGACTTTCAACTGAATAACTACTTCGAAAAAGACTTTGTTACCAATCTAGGAAACCTCAAACAATCTCCCGAAGAATTTGAACAAAACATCCACAATAAAGGGTATTCGTTTTTCACCACCCATTTTCTCGATACTTTCATGATTGGTTCTGAGTACTACCATAGCTCTGCTATTAAGGCTCAAATGGCATTAACCATTTCCCATCTAGAAGCCGCCTGTGTTTTATACAAAAGAGAAAATGGCACATACCCTGAAAACTTGTCAGAACTCACACCTCAATACATCTCCACTCTCCCTACTCTACCTCACAGCAAAGAACCTTACTCGTATTCTAACGAGGAGACATCGAAATCAATCCAGGGAACACTCCCTCTTGAGCACTACGATGATATTGAGGCCTCTACGACATGGCCTAACACCTAATACTTAAAACCTAACACTCACCCATGCGCGTACTCGCAATCGACCCCGCTGTTCGGAATACAGGCTACGCTGTAGTTGAAGGGGACCATCAGAAGCAGCGCGCCATCGATTATGGCGTGATCAGCATCCCTGCAAAGATCCCACAATCGGGAGCACTCTCTGCAGTACGCACAGGCCTGCAAAACCTCATTACCCAATACGAACCAGATGTGGTCGCTGTCGAAGCCATCATCTACGTACAAAGTATTCGTACCGCTATCAGCATGGGTGCGGCACGGGCGGCAGCTCTCATAGCCGCTGCCGACTCAGGACTCGAGGTCTACGAATACGCACCTAAGAAAATTAAGAAAGCTGTCGTAGGCAATGGTAACGCCGGAAAAGACCAAGTCGCCTTTATGGTCAGAGCATTGTTAGGCTTGAGCGAAACCCCGCCTCACGATGCTGCAGACGCTATCGCTATCGCCATTGCCCATCTCTCCGCATCTGATCCAATCAAAGCTTCTTTGTTAGATCAGAAGCGCGTCTAGTCTGCTACCACCTCCTCAGCTCTCTCTTAGCTTCCGATGAACCAGAGCCCTAACAGCAGACGCCATGACCTAGACGCGCTACGAGCATGCGCCATGTTGTTAGGCATAGCTCTCCACGCATCCATTGCCTATAATGGCTTAAACTGGGCAGTATCAGATGCTTCTGGTTCTAAAATATTTGTTTGGTTTTTCCACGCTACGCACGGCTTCCGTATGCAGCTCTTTTTTCTAATCAGCGGTTTTTTCACTGCAATGCTCTATGAAAAACGGGGGCTAACTCCACTACTACAGCAACGCCTTAAGCGCATCCTCATTCCTCTCCTCCTGTTTACTCCAATTTTCGCAGGGCTGACCGAGTGGGTACTAGAAATGAATGAAAGCAGGCAAGGAATCTTTGATCAAAAATGGCAGCATTTCAGCTTTCACCATCTATGGTTCCTTTGGTTCCTCTGTATCTACGTCTTGTTCTTCGCAATGATTTCGAAGCTACCTAGACTGCACTTAAAGAGCCAATGGCTCGAATCCCCAAGTTGCTTTTTATGGATTTTACCACTCACTCTTATTCCTCAGAGCTTTTTTACAACAGCCTATCCACTAATTGGCCCTGAGACCTCGGCAGGCTTCATTCCAATCCCGGAAGTACTGGCTTACTATGCTATTTTTTACGCAGTAGGCGTGGCATTATTCCAAACTGGTGATGCCTTAGTCACTAGAGGGTGGAAATTACAACTCGCTCTCGGCTTACTTCTATTTCTGCCAGCTAGTGTCATTATCGAAAGACTCACCTTCTCTCACTACAGCCATCTGAAGCTACTTTCAGACCTCATCCAGGTCACATTCACTTGGCTCATGGTATTTGGCTGCATGGGCTTTTTCCGTGCAAAATTTCATCATCCATCTCCAGTCATGCGCTATTTATCAGACGCATCCTATTGGCTCTACCTCGCGCACCTGCCATTGGTATTCCTTTTACAACTGCTTATCCTCGATTTCTCACTGAACTGCTGGATCAAATTCACATTCGTCAATATAGTAAGCTTTGTCGTTCTATTAGTTAGCTACCATTACTGTGTTCGCTACACCCCCATAGGCACTCTACTCAACGGGAAGATGACAAAATAGTACATAGATTCCACTTACCTATAGCAGCAAAAAGAGGTAAGACTGGCCTATGGAGAGACTCGTTCAACAAATCCTCGCTCAAATTTTCCCATCTACCGAAGCGGCTGCCTATGAAATTGCTGCGCTCAAGGCTCAACTTGAGCTCCCCAAGCCTGCGATCCATATTATCTCTGATGTTCACGGAGAAAATAGAAAGCTTCGCCATGTCATCAACAATGCCTCTGGTTACCTACGACCAGTAGTCGCAGAACTCTTCGAAGGAGATACAGAGTCGACGGAATTTCAAGAATTCCTCCACCTCCTTTACTACCCTACTGAGTTACTTCAAAAGAAAGAGAAGCAATTCGATGATGACGACGATGCGCGCTACGCATGGGTGCTTAAAACCGTTCAGCGCCAGTTCTCAATTATCCGCATAGAAATCCACTCGAAACGCCGAAAGGATATTAAGCATTACACTCCTAAGCAATTCCGGGAGATCTACGAACTGCTACTGAACTTTCCAGCGGGTGGTCACAACGAGTATTTCCTCACCGCATCTATTCGAGAGTTAGTGAACCGCAAAATGGATTTCAACCTACTCCAGTCGGCCTCACGCTTCATTCGTAACATTGCCGTCGACGAGTTGGTCGTTGCTGGTGATCTTGGCGACCGTGGTGCCCGCATTGACAAAGTAATCGACTATCTCATGCGTCAGTCAAAAGTGAGTATCGTGTGGGGCAACCATGATGTGATCTGGATGGGAGCCTGCTTAGGACACCAAGCCCTTATCGCCATTGTTCTGAGAGTTTCTCTGCGCTACCGCAGGATGTACCAGTTAGAAGAAGGCTACGGTATTCTCACCAACCCTCTACAACTGCTGGCCCAAAATATTTACAAAGACGATCCTGCTGAATTTTTCCGCCCGAAACGTGATGGAGAACGCGATGTGGAAGATATCTCCCGCATGCAAAAAGCGATCTCTATTATCCAGTTCAAGCTCGAAGGACAAATGATCGAGCGCCACCCTGAGTGGAATATGGATGACAGAAATATCCTCAAACGCATCAACTATGACGATGGTACCGTTGATATTGAAGGAACTACTTACACACTCAGAGATAATTATTTCCCGACCATCGACCCAAGCGCCCCTAACAAGTTGTCTACTGAAGAAGAGCATTGCATGGACCGTCTAGCAGAATCCTTTGTGTCATCCTCGAAACTCTGGCAACACATGAAATGGGTGGTCGAGCGCGGTTCCATGGCTGAGGTGCGCGACACTGCGGTCATCTTCCACGCTAGTTTAGCTCTCGATTCCGACTCTGAGTACCTGCCACTAGAAATCGATGGTAAGCAATGTAAAGGACCTGAGCAATTCCCAGCATTTAACCGCGTCATCAGACGCGCCTTCCGCAAAGGCTCAAAAGCTGAGCAATCAGATCAAGACTGGTTCTACTATCTCTGGGCTGGGCCGAATTCCCCACTCTTCGGTAAAGATAAAATGGCGACTTTTGAAACCTACTTCATCGCCGACAAAGCTTCGCATAAGGAAACTAAAAACTCATGGTACAGCTATGTCAATGATGCCGAATTCTGTAATAGAGTGTGTAGCGACATGGGAGTCCCCGAGAATGGCCTCATCGTAAATGGCCACGTCCCAGTCAAGGTAGACAGTGGTGAGGACCCTGTAAAAGGCGGTGGAAATGCAGTCACGATTGATGGTGCATTCTCTGAAGCCTATGGCGACAGAGGCTACACCTTAATCCTCTCAGATGATGGTGAGTATCTAGCTGAACACCATGGCTTCAACGATCCTGTGACTGCCGTTAGAACCGGCGAAGACATCATCCCAACCATGCGACAAATTCGTAGCTATGACACAGTCCGCCTAGTGAAAGATACTGAGCAAGGAAAAGCTATCCGCCAACAAATCGTCGCACTAGAAGAACTTATCGATGCCTACGAAGAAGGGCTGATTAACGAGGGCTAAGCCCCTACTTCCCAATACAGAAATTACCGAAGATCTCACCGAGGATTTCTTCGGTATCTACGCGGCCTGCGATTTCACCAATGGAGTCAAGGGCCTCGCGTAGATCTATCGACGCGAACTCCACCCCAGTTTGCAGTTCCAATGCTTCACGAGCGTTCACCAATGACTCAGTGGCTTTTTTAAGGCAATCTTGGTGACGTGCATTGATCGCCATAGCGTGTCCGCCCCAAGCTGATTCACTGAGTAAGAGT
The DNA here is from genome assembly GCF_051252225.1 of Rubritalea sp. Lineage (GTDB taxonomy): Bacteria > Verrucomicrobiota > Verrucomicrobiia > Verrucomicrobiales > Akkermansiaceae > Rubritalea. The sequence goes on along the minus strand of NZ_JBPOGE010000022.1, from coordinate 5,841 downwards.
TCATCTGAAATGGCATCCGCGAGAGAATCGATTCCTCCCTCGTCCCTACAAGAAACCCTCACTCCACCAGAGCCCTGCCAGATATCGTCTTGGCCAAGATCACTCTTGTTAATAATCAGAATGTGATGGCGACCTTGAATCTGATCTTCCGTCAGCAGCCTTTGACCCGCCTTACTTCCATCGACAACTTCAAGGATCAAGTCAGCCAATTCGATCTGCTTCTCAGACCTCACGATACCTTGTTGCTCTATTTTATCCGATGATTCACGGACACCCGCGGTATCGATCAAGCGGACCGGAATCCCCTTAACATTGAGAACTTCTTCTACCGTGTCACGAGTGGTTCCTTCTATATCGGAAACAATCGCACGCTCGTAGCCTAACAGTGAGTTGAGTAGCGAAGACTTCCCTACGTTTGGCTCACCGCAAATCACAGTACGCACTCCCTCACGGAGAATCCGCCCCTGCTCAGCAGTAGAAAGCATCTTCTTGATGCCGTCTTGGACTTCATCCACCCGCTTGAGCATGGCTGCTCCGGTGTCGGGGTCGATATCTTCTTCTGGGAAATCAATATAAGCTTCCACGTGAGCTACCACACCTAACAGCTTCTCGCGTAGCGCTTCGGATTGGTCCCCTAAGCGTCCTTGAAGCTGTTCGTGCGCTGCACGCAGTGCCATGTCGGTCTGCGCCGAAATGAGGTCCATAATAGCCTCGGCCTGCGTGAGGTCGAGCTTCCCATTTTCAAATGCACGTTGGCTAAACTCACCAGGATCTGCTGAGCGAGCACCACATTCTAATAATCGCTCTAACACACGGCGTGTGACTAGCACACCGCCGTGACAAGCTAGTTCTACGACATCCTCACCAGTAAAACTCCGAGGACCTTTAAAGAGAGTCCCTAGTACTTCATCAACTACATTCCCGTCCGCATTGATCACCTTCGCTAGGACAGCGTAACGCTCAGGCTGACTTTCTAAGCCACCTTTACAGCGCAGTGCCTTCGCAGAAATCTGAATTGCCTCTGGCCCACTCACACGAATGAGTGAAACAGCCCCAACTCCCGGAGCTGTTGCTATCGCTGCTACTGTGTCGCCGATATTCATCTATTGAGCTAGTACTTGGTCGAGAACTTCGAGACAGCGCACATTCTCTTCAGCTGTGCCGATAGAGATACGCAGCCAGCCCGGAAGTTTATATCCACGCATTGCGCGAACGATCACGCCATTTTTAAGCATGCCCGCGAAAACTTTGTCACCATCGCCCACTTCAACAAGAATGAAGTTAGCCACAGACGGAACATAGTTCATGCCACGCTCCTGAAAAGCTGCTTCGTAAAACGCAAGACCTGCATTGTTGTTAGAAACTGTATTTTCGACATGTGCTGTGTCTGCTAGAGAGGCGAGAGCAGCACGCTGTGCCACCTCGTTCGTATTAAATGGCTGACGCGCTTTCTGTAAAATTGCTGCCACCTGTGGGGCTGCTAGTCCGTAACCAATACGTAAGCCAGCAAGGCCATACGCTTTAGAAAAAGTACGTAGTACTATTACATTACGACCTTCACGTACATATTTCAGCGTGTCCGGTGCATCTGTAAGAAATTCGAAATATGCTTCATCAAACACAACCACCACGTGATCGGGCACACGTGCCATGAAACGCTCAATTTCAGCGTCTCCAACAATAGTCCCAGTCGGGTTGTTAGGGTTAGCAATGAATACCAAGCGAGTCTTGTCGGTAATCGCATCAGCCATACCGTCGAGGTCGTGCACAAAATTTGGATCGGTCACTTCTACATAACCAGCACCGAAAAGTGTCGCCATCAGCTTGTAGACTACAAATGCGTGCTCCGCTGCGATGAGTTCCGCATCGGGGTTTAAGAAACAGTGGCAGAGTAACTCGATGATCTCATTCGAGCCATTTCCAAGAACCACATTCTCAAGACCTAAGTCGTACTTCTCTGCAAGCGCTGAACGCAACTTATAGCCACCACCATCCGGGTATATATGCATGTCTTCAGCAGCTCCACGAATGGCATCGAGCGCCATCGGCGCTGGCCCAAGTGGATTCTCATTAGAGGCTACTTTTACAATACTCTCAGGATCAAGACCCAGCTCTCTGGCAGTCTCACTGATAGGTTTCCCTGGCTCGTAAGCAACAAGGTCACAGACAAATTGGTTAGCAAATTGCTGAATGCTCATGGCGCGAATCTAGCTCTGAGCAGACAACAAGCAAGACTAAGCTTGCTCTTTAAATGAAGATAAATCCTATGCGGTGGCTTTCTTTTCAGCGAGAATCTTCTCCAGCTGCGGCCATTGCTCTTGGCTCACAATATAGCCCACACAGTTTTTACTTCCGCAGCAGCATGGATGGTCCTCGTAGCACTCGATATCAAAACCGTAATCGAATGTGAGCTCCTCCCCCGCTTTGATATCACGTAGTGCATAAATGAAAATCTGATCCTCTTCAATCCATGCTTCACAGTTTGGCTCACATGAATGATTGATCAAACGCGCATCATTCCACGCCACATCCCCGTCGATATCCCATTTCTTGTCCAGAGTAAAAATATACACCGCGGCATCACCAGTCTCCTCAGCAACTGCGGCTTGATCCCATGCGCGTTTCTCACTCTCATCCTTGTCAACGTACTCACCAAGGTACTCAATAATTTGAGTTTCATTATCTATGTCTGCGGCGGCATAGACCCCACGTCCATGAATCTCAGAATTACGCACGTCACAAAGATCGCTCTGACCTCGCTCGTACATTTCCTTCATCAACCGTGTGAGACGAGCCATCTCAGTGAGATGATCGTAACGCTTGCTTTGTTTCTTTCCTTTAGCCATCTGATCTTAATTTATTTAATTTCGACGTCGCGCTTCTCTGGAAGTTCGATGTTGTTGGGTAACAATGGAAACATACTCCTCAAATCAACGACTCTGATAGTCGCCCCATCGATAAATGTCCACGCGTCACTGCCCTCCTTGGCAATCGCAATTTGAAAGCTTTCACGCATAAAACTACGCTTTGGTTGACCATCTAGCATAAAACTCATCTTCATGCGAGTTGGCACCAGCACTAAAACTTCATAGCGAAGATCATCTGAAGAATTGATCTGACTCACTCCATCTCGCATCTTAGGGTGCACATGGTACGCCTTTTGCGGCTCAAGCGCAGTGAATGAATCGATCGTGATTCCCATTTCCTGCATTTGCTGACCCACGCTATTGAAAGCCTCTAACATCTTTTGTTGACTTCCCATTCGCTTAGCTTGGCGTTCACGCCAGCGTGGGTACATATGATCTACAGCATATGCGTAGTTTGACATGAGAACCTCATTACCTAGTAGCTGGACAGCAGATTTCACAGACTGCTTTGATTGAGCCTCCATAACAACTTCACCTCCGGTGACCTCTTGGGCAACGAGAGAAGAACTCAAACAAGTCAGTAGGAACAATGTGCGCTTTATCATAGGTTTCGCTAGTAGTGATCCAATCTTCCACCCCATTCGTCAAGCATAGTAGAGGATTTCTCAGAGTTTTCAGCCAGACTGCTTATTGAGCGATTTTTTAAAAACAGCTTTGCAATGACGACTACAGTATATCTATGCTGCCCACCCATGGCAAAAAAGGCACTAGGTAAAGGACTCGGAGCGCTCATCAATAAGCAGGAATCGCCATCCCCGATTGCTCAAAAATCCATCCCTATAAAGAAAGATTCGGAACCAGGCACACACGAAGGAGATGTCCGCATGGTTGATGTCGAGTCTGTGGTACCGTCCCCTCTCCAGCCACGTAAACAATTTACTGACAGCATGCTCGATGACTTGATGGACTCCATCAAGCAACATGGCATCATCCAGCCACTCATCGTACGAAAAGTAGGTAAGAAGCTTGAACTGATCGCGGGTGAACGCCGTTGGCGTGCCTCGAAACGCCTTAAGCTCAAAGAAGTGCCTGTCATTATTCGTGAAGTCATCGACCGCGATGTTCTAGAAATGGCTCTGATTGAGAACCTCCAACGTGAGGATCTCAACCCGATCGAAGAAGCAGCTGGTTACGTACGCCTCTCTAAGGAATTTGGGCTTAAACAGGACAAAATAGCACAGCGAGTAGGTAAGTCTCGAGCCAGTGTTGCTAACGCTATGCGCTTATTGGACCTTTCAGATGTGATCCAAAAATATCTAGCGGACACTCTTATTTCTGTCGGTCACGCGAAAGCTATTTTGGCGATCAAAGACCCTCAAGCTCAGCTTGAAATCGCAGATCTCATAATTGCAAAGAAGCTCACTGTCCGAGCAGCGGAAAAGCTCGCCCAGGACTTTAACAACCCAAAAGAAGCTACCCAGCCAGCGAAACCAACAGTTTCAGAAGCGGATCGTAAGATCATCTATAAAGTGGAAGGTCAACTTGCCAAAGATTTTGGCACGAAAGTGAATCTCCACCACACCGGTAAAAAGGGTCGTATTGAAATCGAATATGCAGGTAATGCCGACCTCAATCGCATCCTAGAACTTCTCGGAGTTTCCATTTCTGACATTTAATTGAGAGCATTTCTAATGAAATCCACCTCATTGCTCTGCGCCTTGCTTCTACCCATTGGGCTCAGCTCATGTAACCAGAGCGGCCAAGCTCAAACCAGTGTACCAAAGACTGAGTTTAACCTAGGTTCACACGCTGACGCTAATGCAGCAGCTGAAAGCGCCTATAAGCACACCACTAGAATCCTCAGCTTTGGCCATCGCCAGCCCGAATCTATAGGACTCAAACGCAGCAAGCGCTATGTCATGGAGCAGCTCAAGCAATCTGGATGGATCACTATCGAGCAGAGTTTTACGGCAAAAACGCCAAAAGGCCACATCCAGTTCTCCAACATCATCGCACGCTACTCGCCAAATGGCACGAATGCAGCATGGAGCCGCTCACCCAAAGCAGTCATTGGAGCACATATAGACAGTAAAATCTTGCCCAACTTTCTTGGAGCCGATGACGCAGCCTCCTGTGTCGCAGCAAATATCGCACTAGCTGAGCATTTCCATAAACATCATCCCAATGTAGCGCGTGAGATCGAGCTCGTCTTTTTCGATGGTGAGGAAGCTGTTGGTCAGAACATGGTTTACGGTAAAGATGGCCTCTACGGTAGCATGTATTACTCCCGTACCGTTCAAAAATCAGTGGCGCAGAAAAGCGTTCCTTATAAGAAAAAGCCTAAGTTCGGAATCGTCCTCGATATGATCGGACACAAAAACTTGGATATTAAGATCCCTTCTGACACTCCCAAGCCGCTCAAAAAAAGCTACGACACTGCGCGAAAGAAACTCCAGCTTGAAAAGCATTTTTCACACTCAAATGGAGCCTTCCTTGACGACCATGTACCCATGAACGAGATCGCTCGGATCCCAACAATCGATCTAATTGGAGACTTTTCCTCCAGTAAATGGTGGCACACATCCAGCGACAAGCTCGATATCATTTCAAAAAACAGTCTCGGAATGAGTATTCTGGTAACTTTCGAGATTTTAGCTGATCAACTATCCCCCTAAGCTAACAGCTTTAGCCAGCACGACTCCTGTGAGTTTAAAATAAAAAATGCGAATTATCGCACACTTTTATATTGTCAACTTTCTCAATCCAACTTACACAACGCGCACCGCAACGCGGAACACAGTTGGCCCATTAGCTCAGTTGGTAGAGCAACGGATTGAAAATCCGTGTGTCCTTGGTTCGAATCCGAGATGGGCCACCACCTGTGAATACCGTTATTATGGCCCATTAGCTCAGTTGGTAGAGCAACGGATTGAAAATCCGTGTGTCCTTGGTTCGAATCCGAGATGGGCCACCA
>NZ_JBPOGE010000021.1:0-38768 GCF_051252225.1 Rubritalea sp. | reverse complement strand
TCTTCACTACACTCAAACTCTAAACTCACAAACAAAGCTTTCTGGCCGAGTCTTCGGTTGGTGTGCTTTACGTTAGCTTAAAAATGAAAGACACAGACTATCTACGACCTAGTTCCGAAGCTCATAAAAAAATAGGTGCACAATGTCACCACTGTAACAGCTACAACACGACTAAGAATAGTGTCCTGAAATCTAGACCAAGCTTTTTTTACTACTACTTTCTTGGTTGGCTCATTTTTGTAGTTAGACCAGTCTTTTTCAAAGATGAGTCCTATTGTAGAGATTGCTCCGCGGTCTCCCGTTATAGATCGCGGCATTTTCCTATCTGCCTTCCTATTTTTGTCATTTACGTGATTCTCGTCATAATTGGCCTCACTAGAAATTAACTTAGCTAACAAGACGCTGCACCCAATCCCTTCACCGTCGAGAGTCGATCCGTTATAAAAATTTCAATCCCAACCCAAAAACAAAGCACGCTGAGAGTTCAGTGATTGGTGTGCTTTACGTTAGTCTAAATTTCACGTACTCGATATGAAGATTCCTAATCCGCCCATAATGGTCTATTACAGCCCCTTTTGTACGTTTCTGTTATTTGTATGCGTAATCATGGGAATCATAGCTTTCTTTAAAGCCGTTAAGTCCCCATCTGAGTCATCACTCAAAAATTACGACCTTTGTTTCAAACTACCAATTTTAGCTATATTCGTTGTACTTCTACAACGGCTCGCGTTTGAGCTTTGGTCCATGGCTTATGTTGGTTTCGTGGTTTTTAAAGACGAGGGGATGTACAAGGATCGTGCCGTATTTTTGATCAATATCTCATATTTTGTGTTGCTAATTTTCCTACTGACGATCGGCAAGTTCATCATCCAAAAGCGCTCTAAATTGACCTGACTAACAAGACGCTGCACCCAACCTCGTACCGCGGTTGAGCGCGACTCACTTTTCACTACATCCAAACTTAAATCTTAATCCAAAGCTTTCTGGTCGAGTACTCGGTTGGTGTGCTTTACGTTCTCCTAAAAATAATATGTCCACCGTCCTCAGAGCTGTAGGCTCAAACTTTGATGTTGATTCATTCATTAAAGATACTTCTCTCAAAGTCATTAAATCATTTCGCAAAGGCGAAGCTCGCACTAAACGCATCAAGGCTCTGAACAAATTCTCAGGGCTAAATATTGATGTTAGCGATGCTGACTTCGATAACATCAAACAACAGATAGAAGACACTGTAGGCTTTCTGCAAACTCACCAAACAGAACTAGCTTCACTCCGTGATAGTCACGGGGCTGAATTTATATCTATTGATTTTGGAGCTGACATTTACCCACCTGGATGGTGTAATTTCTCATTTCCTCACGAACTCTTACTTCTCGCTGGAGAACTACGTATTGATCTAGATTTATCTGTATATCCAACAGATCCAGATGAAGTCGAAGGCCCAGAATTAACTTTGGAGAACAAGACGCTGCACCCAACCTCGTACCGCGGTTGAGCGCGACTTACCTTTCTCTACATTCTGTAGGCCGCCATCCTATTTTAGAAAGTTGGACAGAGGTTTTGGAAAAACTGGCCTTGCAGCTGCAGTACGCCCGCAATCATCCTGCAGCCTACCCGCCACCATTGAGGCTTACCGCGCTAACTAGAGGTGATCCAGATAACGTCCGGCTATTCGGGTTCCCAGATTGTTTTATGACAGCACCTTCCTGATTAACAATCAGCATCGATACGCTATCAACGACTAGCCCATCGATCTCTAATTGTATTAGTAAGGTCAATTTAACCTCATAATCGCGTGTTCCGTTTGAGAAAGCGTAATTCCAAAACCATCTCTGATATGGCGTGCTGTCGGAAAAATTATGGATCACCGGTTCAGCATGCGGCCCCGTTCCCGAGGCAACTATTCCTCCAGAAACCCCAAACGTTACTCTCAGATCCCAATCAACCCCCACCCCTAAAGAGTCTAAGCCATCAACCGTGATCTGAACACTTCCATTCATCACCGCGAAAAGTTTCATTTGACTGCCGTGTAGGTAAATATCTTCAGTGACTAAAGGAGCATCTAAACTAATAACACTATCATCCACGTCCTCTACTAAGTCCCCATCATCGCCACTGATCCCGATCAGATTGGTATTACCCGTCCCATTGTCAGTACTCGTAGATCCCCCGCTTGACCCTATCGTCGGTATCCCACCTGAGCCGTCAGTCTCCAGGCTATTGCCAGCACCTGAGATGAAGTAAATATTATCGCTCGATGTCCTCTGAAACATCGTCATGATACTGCGGTAGTCGTAGCGCTGAGGAACGCCTAGCTCATAGACTTCATGCCCGTCGCCACCGGATAGACTGCGACCCTGCACCATCGCTTTCATCGTCGAATGCTTAGTCCTAGCGTTGATTATATTAAATGCATGACCGCGATAATCTACCTGTCCTACCTCCTTATTAGTGAAATTTATCACTCCCTGATAAGCAGTGAAATTCTGCGTCGCTAGCATAGCATCTGCGAAGCCAGCCGGCGGTGTATAGTACTCATAATCAAAAGGCTTATAGAGTGCCGTTTCGGTCGCATACTCGGTATCTATCACCCACACAGTGAAACTTATTTCACCGCCGTAGAGCTGCGTGTAGTACCAGCCAGCAGTGTATCCGCTATGCAGCACACCCACTCCTGGCAAGTCATCGTGCCACGTCGGTGGGTTGATGAAAACATTAGGCGTATTACTGTCTTGTGTGTTGTGTAAATAGGAATATTTAACCCTCACATAAACCTGCTGCAGGCCGTGTTCAGCCTGCGCCCAGTCAGGCGGCGTATCACCTTTTAAAATGTACTTACCAGCCATACTTACGGTAGCTCCCTCGGCAGTAGTATAAGTAGCACCCGGCACGTTATATTGCTGCGGATTACTACCGCTAGTTGCCAATGCTGACGTCGTGGCATATGTCCAAAATCTCGCCCCAAAAGTAAGCTCAGAAGTCAACCCATTCGCCTTCGCCGCGTCGAACATTGAAAGCGCCAGCGCCCGCACCTCTAGATCATTTGTACTCTCAGTTTCCGCCGCATAAGACTCAGCCAGATCGTACGGGAGATAGCTATCCAGCTCAGGACCACTCACCACAATAACCTGCCGCGTACCAGTAGCGGCCACACCAGCCACCTGCTCCTGAAACACTGTGAGACCATTCACATTCCGCGTCACATAAGGCACCTTCACCTGCGTCACCTCCAGCTCCAGCATGGGGTTCACTTTATAACTATCCAGAGCTCTATCAGGATCATCACTATCGGCAGCATCCAGCTCTACAGCCTCCATATATTCCCGCCTCTTAATGTTAATTGTAGGCACATCACCACCGTGATTTATCCACATTGCAGCGTCTGGCAGAAGCCGCATCAGGTACACTAAAGCCTCAGCTCCGCTACTCTGTTTGAGGGTGATTTGCGGTACATCGAACATGCTAGATATCCCTCCCACATCCACCTCCACACCGAGCGTCTTCATCCGGTCAATCACAGCAATAATATGTGCTCTCAGATCCCCCTTACCGAACCCCAACATCATCCTTTCCATTAGGCTCCCACCGTCAGATCCAGTCGCCTCACCAGAGCACGCAGTCTTTGCTAACCACCACCACACATCACTAATAGTGAGCTGGATTAGATACCCCTCATCGCTGTCACCCTCCACCATATTAGTGACCCATCCTTGGAAGAATTTGATGCCATTTCGCCACAGAATCACCTTCTCCACATAGTTCATTTCCACCACGGACGCAGCATCCTTAAATGTCTGCATAAAGACTAGCTGACCCTCCCTCAGAGAGCCGTCATCCAGCTGCCAATCCTCATCAATATTCAGCTCTGCTAAAGTCTTCTGACCTGCCCAAGATTCCCCAGATAATGTCCACATAATGTACTTTGAAAATGGTTAAATATTACTACTGCAGCGGCGTCCTGTTTTTACCAAGTTGAGACACCACTTTTTCCAGATCTCTCAGCCGCTGGCTGTTTGTCCCAGAGGTCTGGACCAGAGCTCCCATAGTGCGCACCGTAGCCTCCATATTCACTCTGATTGCATCCTCCATTTGCTTAAAGTTTTCTGCCTGTTTCGCAGACCTTGCACCTTCGTCTTGCTTCATTTTTTGCAGCATCAGACCCAGCTGACTTTGTTCCTTATTATCCAGCCCGCCACCACTCTGCAGAGCCTCTGCAAGAAACTTTTTAATCTCCGCGATCTGCCGCAGAGCCGACTGCACAGACCCTTCATCCCGTCCGCTTTTTTCACCCTCATTTTGGATGCCAGTTGCTATCTGATCCAGCTCGCTATTGATGGTCGTAGCAGAGGCTGATTGCAGGCTCTTATTAGCTGTTATTCCTTGGCCTTTTTGCTTTGCTGACTGTAGCTGCTCTACCTTTGGTATCTTCTTTTCTAAATGGTCTAATCTTCCATCTATACCATTCGCATCAACCTCTGCCTTTAAGATTGATTTAGCCGCTTTTTCTAGCTCAGACTCTTGCTCTGATTGCTTGTTTTCTAGGGTTTTGAGTTGGTTTTTTTTATAGTTCTCTTGACCGATAAGATTAGCTAACTGACCCGCCACTTCACCTATAGCTATAAACTTTTTCTCTAGGTTAGAAAGCCGCACTGAAGAATCACCCCTAAGATTAGACACCTCTTGGCCACGTTTACTTAAATCAACTAGACTAGAAATCTGGTCATCTGCGCCGCCCTTTTCTAATGCTATCTCGAAGCTTTTTAGGAGCGTCTGGAATTCGTCTTTAGTCTTACCTGATCGCAACCTTGTTTCATCATCTTTTGCTAAAGCCTCATCACTGAAAATCTTCTTTATAATGTCTAAACCAGTGAACGCGCCCGCGCTCTCATCCAGCAGATCTGGATCATTGAAATCAGCCTCTGTAGACTTCCTGTCTCGCTTCACATCATCCAGCTCTTTCTCTGCTTTTCTGACATCCTCCTCAGTCACCCGCTCACTTCCTATCGTACTAATGATAGCCTTATTTCGCGTGATATCGTTCTTTATGAGTTCTCTCGTTTGTTCTAAAACTGCTTGCTCTGCTCGGTAAGTCTCCAAGACACTTTCACCCTGTAATATTGCCTTCTCTTTAAGCAGCGGAGCCTTAGCGCGTTCTTTCTCTAGCTCTCCACCGTCCCCTGCATCAATTCTCGCAATATCGTTGTCGATATCTTGCACGCTAATCTCTAATTCTAGCTTGCGTAATTCCTCCCGTTCAGTGGCGGCTAATCTCAACTTACTGATGAGACCATCTAGAGCTAATTCATCTTTTTCGAGGAGCCCTTGAAAGCGCTTATGGCTCTCTTCATCCTTAATAGCTGCTTGGAAATCTTTGAAGGACTCATCCACCAATTTATCCAAGCTTACCTCCAGCGCCTTCACCTTATCCCTCCCTTCATCGAGATGCTTGAATAAGAGAGAAGCGCCCACCGCTACAACGGAGATAATACCCGCTAGTCCAGCAGTTCCACCCAGCATCTGAATGAGTCCTGGTATGTTATTAAGAACCCCACCTATACCATACTGTAAATCCTCAAATGCCCGGGAAGCCTCCAGCGTTGCCAGCCCCATATTTCGCTGACTCTTCGCACCAGTTTTCATAGCGACCGCACGCTTCTGCTCGATCGTGGTGACGCGGCGTTGTGCAGCTGTAAATTGTTCAGTCCCTATCTCAGCACTATGCAGAGCCGTGCGCGCTTCAGCTAGCTCATCATTAAGCTGATCTAGACTCCTTACCGCTTTTGCACTCTCTCTAGCTTGGTCACCCTGAGCTTCCCCTAAATCATCAGTAGACTCAGCCGCTGCATATGCAGACTTAGCTACATCCTCGTTAGATTCCGTGTGCTGCTCATCCACCTCAATAGCAGCCTCCACCACCTCGATTTTAGCTTCCTGCAGATCCTTCAGACCCTCTGCTTGAGTGATCTGTTCCTCCACCTGTTTATGCAGATCTTCCTGCCCTTCGCCCAGCTTAGACTGAGCCTCACGCAGACCAGTAATCACCTGCTCAGAACCCTTTGCCGACTCTTTGAGTTTCACTAAACTCTCAGCGACATCCTTCGAGCCGGTGCCCACTCTTTTATCTTCTATCGTGACCTTTACTTTATTTTCTGACATCTGCTTTTCCTTCTAAAATTTCACCCCACTCAGCCGCTTCATCATCCCGGCCTTTATCCTTTTTCCTTTATCCTTCTCACTCAATCCCACCCACCTCACTCAGCCCTGAGCACGGTACCTCATGCGACCATCGCACACTATTTCTCACCATCTGTGGCGCTGCACCCTCGATAGCCGCTGCCGAGTACTGGAAAGTCGCACCATTACGCACCTCCACCTGCAGCACACCATCACGCAGAGCCTGGAGGATCACTGACTGTCTAAACATCTCATCTCTCGCATCCTCAGCAGTGTCGTATTCCTTCACCGCGCTGAAGCGGAAGTAGAAGCTCACACCACCACGTCCCCAGATCTTCAGATTATCAGCACGGAAATGCTTATGCTTCACCACCGCGTGAGACTGCGGTAGCTGTATTTCAGCCAGCATCCGCTCATCATAGTCTAAGAGCACCAGACCCTCACCATCCGGATCCCACGTTACACGGTACTCACTTGTTATATAAATATCAGACATCTAATTATCCTATTAAACCCACTGACCTACTGCCTAACCACCACTTCCAACTCCATCCCTTGAACGATAGAGTTAATGTTGTTAGAGTTGATGTATGGATACATCTCTGGAGCGTCAAAACCCTCCATTGTAGTCACATGGATGATCTCACCATTGAGCCAGAGTGACAGATACCATGTGTATGCACTATCCTGTGGGTTTTTTAACCGCTGCACAGAAACAGTAAAATCACTCGGTATACGCCAACGACCTTCGCTAGAGGCAATCCAAGGAAAGCTCTCTATCGCCGACCGAACGTCCACAGCTAAGTCGTTCTTAAAGCTTAAACCTTCTGACGCATGAGGGTTTGTGTGTCTAGGCAACCAGATCGCATCTCTAGTCGCTCCGGACGTGGCGTTAATGAATCCCATTGCCCATAAGTGCGACGCTCCATCAATAGCTGATCCGTGTAAACCTCTAATAGTTATATGAGCCTCATCAATTTTTGAGAAGTCCATGTTAGCGGCCTGCCAGTGAAGTCCACACGTCGCTGTTCCGGCAACTAACTCTGCGCCTCCACCGTCTATCAGATCATAGGCGGTGATCGTGTTGGAATTTGTGACCTGTGTTATTCCGCTGCCGATAGCCCCCTCAAATGACTCAGATAATGCCAATCTACGTTTGCCGTACGCTCTCGATTTCCGGCCACCTCCAGCGTACCACGCGCTAAACGCCTCATACCCTGCTGCGGTTTCCCACACAGGCTCTAGATCGTAACTCACGTCACTCAAATCAATCTCTAACAAACCTATGTTATTGACATCTGCTGCGGAGCGACCCGTGTAAAAAACGTAAACTTTGTTATTCTCCAAGTCCTCCAAAAATGCACGCGAAAAGGGTGCTCCATCCTCGGTAAACGTACCGATTTCTGGTGATTTAATTATGTACGGAATCCCATCTAGTACACGTTTATTAACTAATCCCAACCCTATACCAGAGTTGCCTGTAGACAACCCGCCGCCATTACGGTCTTTAGTAGATAGGACAACCCAATCACGCCCTTGGAAATTGATAGTTACCCCTGTATTCTCCATTTTTTGGTCACTCACCCCATCAACACACGCCCCGAAACCGTAGTCGTCATATGTAGGATCATGGCCGAAATTCACCCCGTCTCTCGATTTATATAGCGTATAGATGCCTGGACCGCTGTCATGCATCAGCGCACGCATCTCAATTGTATTACCACGCACAACCGCAGCACCGTATCCGTTATGTTGGTACGTCGGAGTAACGTCATCATGCGAGTTAATCACAATAGGAGTACTGTAAACCCAATTAAGACCATCATCACTATTCGCTAGCCACATAGTTTGTAACATAGTGGAGCTCATAGCAGAGCTGTGTAGGTAGGCGTAAAATTTACCCTTGAACCAAACGACTGACGGAAACTCGCCCTTGTCCGTTGATCCCGTAAATCCAGTCACCTGCATCGCCCCGCTGTTTATAGAGGCAGGCAAACTAAATCCAGCACCGGTAAACGCAGATTGCACACCTGTATCTACCCACGGCAACCACCCACCCGTCAGTGAATCACTAACATAGAGCCTCAAGCCGCTATAAGAGTGGTCGTGGTCACAACTACCATAAGCCGCGTATTTATACGGCCATAATGGGATAAGTTTTTGCATGTCCAGCACCGAGCTAATTACGATACCAGGATCTACTGCCAGATCGTTTGCTAGCACCTGTCCTAAGTCTGTAACTTTGGGAGGGTATGCGTGTAATTTTTTGCTATTCCCCACCGCAGGTGCACTCCACTCCACCTCCGTCAAAACTGGATCATCCTCCGTCTGCTGCAAGTAGCTCTGATAAGCACTTTTTCCCACTTGTCCCGTCAAGACCGTTAAATTAATCTGTACCGCTTCTGCACTCATATTTTTCTAATAACTGTTAAGACTCCGTGGCACAGCGTCATGCCGCCACCAAAGTAGTCGCTGTAAAATTTCGCAGACCACGCCCACGCGCCATCTACAGGTAAAAAATCGGCTATACGTCCCACCTCCACGCTCCACAGATCCGCATCAGTCACGTAAATCAAGTGATCAGGATTCGTGCTCGCATCAGTATCTAGAGAGTAAATCTTGTTGCGCCTCTTAAACTTTATACTCACCCTAGTCAGCGGATCTGGCGGAGTCACCGCCTCAGTCTCACCAGCTGGAACTATCGTCACAGGTGCGAAACCTCCGAGCCCCAAATAGGGATCTCCTTGTCGGTGACAGTCTAGGTCTAGTTGTACGCTATAGCTCATTAAAATTATCCTATTAGGTAGAGAAACCGCTTCGCCGGTATCTTGATCGTGATTCTCTAAAAGGTGCGAAGCCCTTGATCCTACTAGTTTCAGCGTGCCGCCTTAAGACCGATCACCTAAAACCTCACCCATTAGGCTACTATATTATCCGGCGTCACCGTCGCGATAGCTGAGTAAAGATCCACAAAGCTGTATCCAGGCTTCGTCGGGTCCTTCGACCACTTAGGATCTTCATCTATCATCAGGCGGCCATAGACCGTCTGCACCACGCGCTGCTGCCCTTCCATCTGCAGTTCAGTCTTGAGCCAGCCCTCTATCCATCGGCGGGTCTGCTCGTTAGGCGTCTGCGCTGTAGCGTCTACGATCTCATCCTTTAGCCCCAGCGCCATGCGCCAGAAAATCTCTGAGGCATCGCGGGACTTGAACTTTTGGATATCAGACACCACGCGCTCGTCAGGGATCTTGCGCCAGTGACCATTCTTATAGACCCAGTCAAAGTCGCTTTCCTTTTCCGTTTCGTGAGATGACTCACTCACTTCACCCAGTGACAGCCAATTTTCAGCCGGATCATCGTCAGGAAATGCCGCTTCGCTCACCTCCACTAAATCTATCGTTTCCCCTGCAGGCGCAAAGGTGATGATAGAACCAACTATAATTTTCTCTAATTTAGACATAAATTTGTATTTCTATTTGTTAGATATTTACCGCCTAGACGATGCCCAGCACCTTCACCATTCCAGCATCAGCTAGAGCGTCCGCTTTGACTTTTGGCAGTCTAGCTTTCGCACCTGGTCCACACTTCATGGCACCTATCTGCACTAATTCCCCGCTAGGCTGCTTCAGCACTTCACAGAGCCAGAGCACTTCCTTATTTTCCGCAGGAGTAGCGGCCTGCTCCGCACTTGCCTTCGTAGAGGCTGTCTTTATTTCTGCCGTCTTCGCGGCCGCTTTATTTTCACTCATAATGATTTTCTATCGTCTTAAATTGTTTCATCTAACCTGGTTCATCCTCCCGTCCTTCTCACTAGCGGCAAACCCGCCTAATACTGCGCCACCGTCTTGAAGACCATTGCGTGGATCCTCGTCGACACGTTTTGTTGATTCTTCTCGATCAGAATCCGCCCATTCTTATAGACCACCTCATCGTAAATGCGGGCTTGCTGCATGAGCTTCTCCTGGTGCAGCCCACGCATGATCGCATCTCTCAGCGCGTAACCCTTCGGTTGGCCATCGCGCACATGCTTCGGAGAATAGACACTCACACCGAAATCGAAGCTCACACGCGGCCCCTTCATGTCAGTGTCGCTATTCTTGTTCGGCAGCTCACCTATAATCACCGCGTAGCCCTTACTCTTCGCTAGATGGTCTTGCATCGCTTTCTCGAAATCCTGCTCCACCTCAGCCACCACACCTATACCATCCAGCTCGGGTAATGTCTTCAGGTAGGCTTCCACCGCCAGTATTGTTTCCACTATTGTCATGATAGTACTCCTTCTAAATAAACTTCCACTTCCTCATTCAGCGCCGCCGTTAGATCTGCTACTGGTGGCAGCGCATGCGGGTCGGCCGTGATCGTCACTTGCTGCGTCAGGAAATAGACCAGCGTCACACTCTCACCATCGCCATACGCCAGATAGCGAGCTCCAGCTGGACGAAATAGCTTCCTCCCTGTCTCCTGCTCGTACTCTGCCACGCTCTTGCCATACGCTTCTTCCACATTGGGAATCGTCAGACTCCCTGCCTCAACCGGACGAATCACATCCCCACGTTGACGCAGCGCAAAGGCTCCATTAGCCACCGTCACCGTCGCACCGCTATCGCTCACATCGGTCAGAGCCACATCATTGGCCACATCCGCCCACCAGCCCAGCTTGCGCCAGCCACGCTTGTTAGGTTCCTCATTTCGAGCCAGAAAATACTCACGCAGTTCATCCTCTAGGCGATCACCCAGACGCTCATTCAGATCACGTCTATTCTCCACCGCACCCTCGACCGTGAAGAGCAGCTCCTCAGCACCATTATCCTGGTAACCGATGTGAATCACGCCGAGCCTCCTTTCTTGACTAAGACTAGAGATCCAGTCATTATTCTCCTTGAGAGGAATTCGTATAAGACGTTAGCTGAAGGTGAAATATACATGACGCGTCCTCTCATCTATTTGCCCACATGGTGTTAAGTAAGACTGCTTTTTGATTCGCATGCTGATTCCACAGCACACTCACCAACTCTCCTAAATGTTCGAAAACCATCTCGAAACTACGTGGCTTATCACCGGGGATGACCCGCACCGGATTCCTCCAGCTCACTAGCAGGTACATGAAATCATCATAGTTGATCGGACGTTGACCCGGCAGCTGCTCACGCCCCGCTCCGTGGCGATTAAGAATGTGGAAGACATCATCTTCACCCATCACAAACTTGAAATCATCTATCTCCATGATTGGTCGGACGCGCTCCGCCAGAGCCTTATCCACTTTACCGAAACTCACAGCCTTCAGCTTCTTCTCAAAGTTCTCACCATTCACGCGCTTCTCAGCCCGCTCATACAGCGCGACCAGCTTATCACCACGCCACTCTACCCGGTCATCATACACGTCCACCATATCACCCAGCCTGTCCTTGATTGGCTGCTTAGACCGCTCATAACCTTTCAGATTGATACTCAGACCTGCATTAAAATTGTCTAACTCTGGCGCTTCGATCACCTCGCCTCGCTGCACTATCCCATGCTCTTCAGCTTCACGGCGGCGCACATTGCGCACACCCATCCCGCTGTTGAAATCAAACGGCGGATACGGCTGCTCGAAGCGTGAAATCCTCTCCCATATCACATCCGTTTTCAGCGCCATCATCCTTCCTCCTGGATAAAGCTCCCCACCAGCCTCCACCCACCGGCTCTGCCAGTCTCTCGGTACACGCCGTCTACCTATACGGATCAGTTCTTGCGCCGGAGCGGCATTGAGAAGATTCTTATTCATCCCGCGCTTCCACTTCGCATAGCCTCTTGCCATATCCATCTGCGTGTCCCAGATCAGCCCGAGCCTACGGAAGCTACCAATATCGCGCAGCGTACCACGGCGCTCACCACTCGGACGCGCACCCATTCGCTCAGCCAGCAGCTGCATTTCACGCAGGAACTGATCCTTGCGCTGAAAAGAGCCCTGCGAACCGTCTGCAAGCCGTCTGCGCTCCAGTTTCAGCCGTGTCATCAGCTGTCTCTGCATCGCCTCTAGCAGCTTCACCTCCTCCACAGTAGCCGAGAAAAATGAACGACCCAGTATCTCACGCGGCAGCATCTCCAGCTCAGCCGACCCCAGAGCCGTACCCATAGGAGTACGCGCTGATATATTATCAACGGCATCCTTAATCGGCTTTGGATCTGTTAAACTAACTGACATTCTAAATTCTGTATCTTTTCAATAGTCCAGGTTTCATCACACCGGACTTTTCACTTCTAATTTTTCACTTCTAACTTCTAAAGCCCCGCCATATTATCCCGCCCAGTGATGCGGGGCCGGCTAGTCACCACCTGCGCACCTGAGCTAGGTCTCTCATCCGCCGCTGTATTATCACGGGCATCAGCTGCAGCTTCTGGCCGGCGCTTCCCAACCGCTACCGACTCAAAAAACTTGTTAGCCTGGTCGTACTCCTTCTCCCTCGCCTTAGTGATCTCCACATAGGGTAGAGTCGCCAGCAGCTTGTAGCGCACTATCGCCAGCGCATGCGCATGGTAGGCTTCAGGGATCAGTGCATCATCCACACTCATCGTATTCAGTGAGTGACTGGTTATGTCGCCACGTACCTGCTGCACCACCTGCTCCAGAATCTCTAGCGCACGCTCAGGCACCGCTTCATCAGCAAACTCCGTAGAGTACGCATCCAGCTCCGTCGCATTAAGCGCACCCTTCAGATCATTGATTGTTAGTTCTTCCCAAGCCATTATTTTGTCTCCTTTATCCTTATCACTTGCGGCGTTTCGCTCGATGCTGCCCACCCCAGCGGGATGAGCAGAGGCCGAACAAAATGGCCTTATTGGTCAAAAATGGCAGCGGTGTTCGAGCACCTGTGCATGCCGCCATTTGAAAAATGTTGAGGACCTCCCTGCAGACGACGCGTCGGCATCACCACAAGGAATGCAAGCCCTACCCTGCGGACGACGCGTCGGCATCGCCGCAAGGAGTGCAAGCCCCACTAAGCCGTCAGCGTGATCTTCTTAATGTTCTTCGTATTCGTCGCCACCATCTTGGAATAGTGGAACACCGCCACCACAGTCATGCGCTCTGTTTCGTACTCGAGTACACCCCACTTGTTACCACTCACGCCATCAGCGCCTTGGTCAGCAGGAGTGTAGAAGCGCACAACAGATGTAGGATTGAGCTGGTCGATCTCCTCAGCGGAAACCACGCCTTGCTCACCACGGAAGTAAGAAATCACCTTATCGGTATATGTCACCGCCTTGCCATCCTTCTTACCCTTAGAGATAGGCAGATCATCTTTGGTCACTTCCTTCACACCGAGGAAATCAGCGATCTCGCTCATACCCATACGCGCATGATCAGACACCACAGCATTCGCCGCGTCCTTGGTGCGATACGCTGCACGGCGCTTAGACCACGCGGTGCGGGAGTAAATCACCGTGTCTTGCGGCTCACCAAGTGAATCCACATTGGTTTCCACGTCCACATCTGGATCCGCGTCTGCGTCCGTCCAGTCCTTGTCAGCGTTTGTGGCACTCGCGTTGAGCAGCTCGAGACCACGGCGGTACTCGATACGAGCTAAGCGGTTGCGCAGTTGCTTCACCGCACGGCGCTTTTCACGCTCCAGTGTAGTGTGAGCTCCCACCATGCTACGGTCGATTACCATCGCCAGACCCTTCTCCACTGTCTTGGTAGAGTTTTCAGTCTTCGGATCGGTTGTCACACGCTTGAAGAGCGCTTGCGGAGCACGCACATCGCTGTCATCCACCTCAGTCATTGCTGAGCCCGATACTGAGTACCAGTCGAATCTACGACCGACCTCTATCTCAGGGAAGAGTTCACTGAGTGCCTTTTCAGCATCGCTCTCAGGGAGACCGAACAGATACTGATCTAGCTGATCCACGCGGTGCGCGGACTGCATGTCAGAGTTGTTCACGGCATACATTTGGCCGTGTGTTAGTGATGCACCTGCTAGAGCAGGGATCGCTGCGAGTTGAATAATTCCTTTACTCATAATAATTGTTTCCTTTTCTTGATTCGTTAAACCTTTGATTTTTGTAGGGCGTGCTCGGTGAGCACGCCGTTATCATTTAGGCGAACAATGGTGCCGCATTGCCCACACACTCGACCTCATCATTGAGATCGTTACCTTCCATCGCTACCGCTACCACATCAGCAGAGAGCGCAGCGCCGTCACCAGCTACGATACCGATTCCATCAGCCGCAGGTGAGATCTGGTCTAGGCGATCAATGTCACCGGTAGTCTCTATCTTCACCGTGCCTGGAGTAGCACCGAATACATGCACAGCCACCGCTTCACCAGTGTCAGAGCTGCCCAGCGTCACGCCGATCACTATCCCAGTGCCGTCCGCATACTCCACTGTCCTATCATGTGGATCAGCTGGATCTGCAAACTGCACGAGTCGGTTGACTACCAGGTCTTCGCCCGCAATGTAACTGATCGGCCCTGTGTGGGAGCCGGAGGTGTCAGCCGTATTCGCTGACATGAGTACTGGCTTGTTGTAGCGCAGCGCATAAAACGCAGCCGCGAGCATAAGCATGATTGAATGGATGAATTTCATCTTTGTCGTGTCTTTCTATTTTGTTTGTTAGATTTGGTTGCTTGGTAGGGCGGGCTCGCCGAGCACGCCGCCACCATATTTTTAGTCGTTGGCTTCAGCCGTACTGACAGCGTCGTAAGCTTGGTCGTAGTGCGCCTCCTTACCGAGATCGAGAGAGTGCTTCTTCGCATACTCCTGCATGCGTGAGTTCAGACTCGCCGTGCCTGCAGCGTCATTGCCCTTCACCACTTTGCCCTTGATTTGGTCAGCGGTATTCAGCGCAGCAGTGCCGCCCTTCATGCCATCGAGAATAGCTTTACCGGACTCCAGATTAGAGTTCAGCATACCTTGCCACTGCTCCTTCTGAGCTTCGGTGATCTTGCCATCTGTGAGCGCTTGATTCAGCAGCGCAGTCACTTCACCTTCCTTAAAGCCTTTCAGCTCATCAGTAAGACTCGTCACCTTGCTATTAGCAGCCGTGAGCTTGCTAGTTGCATCGCCTTTCTCCTTCTTCAGAGACGCGATTTCCTTCAGGATGCTGGAAATTTTTCCACCTACAGCATCGTCACTGGCATCCTCAGGGAGCCCCAACTTTTCACGTATCATTTTTGGATCCATGGTATCTTTTTGTTTTGGTTGATTGTTGTTTTCGGCCTGCTCTTTCGCGCCAGAATCCTCCAGCGCCTCAAGCCCTTGAAATTGGTTCATACCGATAAAATTCCCCTCGATATTTGGGTCATTGGTGAGCGCTATGCTCTGCAGGCTGATAGGTCTCTGAACGGATCTACCCTTCTCTTTTTTACCCGTGTCCAGAGTCCACCAGAATGGCGAGGTCCCGCTGTACGGAGCTGCATCGCCTTTAATCAGTGGCACACCCATTTCATTCATCACCGCACGCGCCCACAGTCCATCTTCACGCACTTCTAGTTCCTTCACTCGCCCTACAGCCTTCGGCGCACCATCTGGATTCTCGCGCATCTTCTGCGGGTGGTCCGCATGGCCTTCATAAATCGGCAGACCACGGAACAGGTGAGACACGCGGTTAAACACGCCCTTGAAATTATCCACCATTTCGACTGCTTCAGCTTTACCAAAGCGCTGCGTGATCGGTAGCGATCTTCCTGTTTTGATATCGAGCCCAGTATTCGGAAAGTCTCCGTATTTACTCACGATGAACCACAGCTCACCCTTGTCGTTAGGTTCTTGATTCAGCGCAGCCATCAGGCCGCTTGGTGTTAAAAGCTCTTTGCTCATAATTCGTCATTAGTTAAAGATTCGCGCACGCCCTGCACCGCAGCCGTACCCATCGCAGCTTCCAGCGCCTCCACTAGCAGCGCCGTATTGCTTGGCTCAAAATACTCCGGCAGCGTCAGCACCAGCTCATCCGCCGCATCGAGAAATCCTTCGTAGTCCAGATCCTCATCTGCAGCCGCCTTTTCGAGATCCTGCAGAACCTCTGCGACCGGTCTTAAAGTCTCAGGAGTCACCCCCACTAGATCCGCCAGCGCATTTTCTAAAAGCGCCTCCCGATCACTCGCACTATTCAGCACCGCAGTTTCATCAGTCTCGGCTGCATCAGTCTCGGATTCATCGTCCCGGCCTTTCTCCTTTTTCCTTTCCCCATTTTCCTTCACCCCCAGACACTCTTCATCTTCACCGGCCTCAGGAATCTGGAAGCGCTCATTCACATGGCTGATTGGAATCTGAACACCACGATCCGCCAGCTCGCCGAACACTCTAAGCGCCAGCTTCTGGTCATCACGTTGCGCTGTACGCACCTCGAAATCTACTAACACTGGAGCGTCCTCGCCAAAGTGCCACGCTATCACGCGCTTCGTAATGTGCCGGTTGACCGTTTCGCTCAGCCACACTGCATTATCTTCATCCAGCGCCGCCGTCTCATCATCCTGTACACTGGCACCCACGCCAGCGCCCTTGCTCATCGTAGACAGATCAGCTCCGCGCCAAAGAATGGCTAACAGCCTGTGCATCATCTCGATCAACGGCGGGTAAGGCGCTTGTCCATTCGCTGTCAGATCTAAAACCTCAACAGAGTCCTGACCACTGACCACCGCAGAAAACTCACTAGACATGCTATAAATAGCACTCACCATCGACTGCCATTCCTTAGAATCCGGCTGACCGTTAGACTTGCCTAGAAATCCTGGCATACCGTGCCGGGAACAATATGTCACCCAGTCCAGCAAAGGCAGATTAGCGAACATATAGCACGCCATCCCAGCCAGACTAGCTCCGCGCCCCTTGCTCACCATCCACGCGCTATCACCGCCCAGTTCATCGAACGACACGCCATCCGCGCTCAGTCCACTGTCACCAATAAAGCGCATCCGCCCCTGTGTGTTCTCAAAGAACCACAACGGCACAAAACTCGTCTTCAGGCTCAGCCCCGCCGCACTCGGCTCCCAGATAAGATGGTGTACAGAATAGCGCTGACCGAAAGCCTTCATCATCTGCTTCAGCAGCAGCCTCACACCACCGCACTCGTCCTCATCCTCAGCATCATGCACATGGAGATTATCGAAAAAGCTCTGCAGCACGCTTTGCTGTTGCTCGGCCAGATCATTCAGCTCCTTCTCCACATTCTTCTTTTTGATCAGATCAAAGCCATGCCGAGTCACCGAAACCTTAGACTTCTCAGCCACGCTCGATGTCATCGCATCATGCTCCTCCACCCAGTCCATTGTCCTAGCCAGCGGAGCTATCCGCCCACGGCTAAATAGACTCAACTGCTGCTGCAGCAACTTTGGCGTCAAAAATAAAGTAGGATTCCCCCGTCTAGCATCCACTCGCTTAGGAATAAGCGGCTGCCCAAATCTATCCACTATCACACCACTCATGAGTATCTACCTCCCTTCGTGATCTCTGGATTACCTACGCCGAACATATTGCCAGCACCCATCATTCCACCCATTGACCGTTGATCTATCATCCCATGTGATCCGTGTTGTCTGCCCATAGGTACAGACTGATGATGAAATGGCGCTGAAGAGCCTGCCAACTTAGCTGCCCGAATACATAGAGCCAGAGCTGTACACCTATCAGAGTGACCTAGACGCGTCCTTGGTGACCAGTAGTTATAACTATCACCGTTATAGGTTTGCTGCATCTGGTGCAGATCCTCACGAATCTCTGTACCTATAGGTATTTTGATTCCGGCCTCTTCAAATTTCTGCCTTGTCTTAGAGAAGATCTCACGCTTCAGCGCCACAGTGAATGTACATAACTCGACCTTACCATACTGCTGCTTTTGAGCATCCCACTCGCCATGATCCTCTACCAGGTAATCACCAAGACCGAGTCCAGGACCCGTATAATCGAAGCAACATAAGCTCGCCTGAGAAATCCTATCACGCAGGATTTGTTGCTGATCTGGTGAGGACATCTTCTCTAACACAAGCACTTCCCGAGTGATCAGCGTCCCTCCTATCAACTGACACGTCCACGCCACAGATGGATCATTTTGCCGTCCGAAATCTACCCCCATGAATACTGGATGCGTGCTGCCTGCATCTGCAATATTCCAAGATTCAGTCGCTTCAATGCTTTCACAAGCGCCTATCAACTCATAAGGCAATAACACACTCGCTGTGTCCAGGAACTCACACATGAATTCCTGTAGCCAGCCTTCAGTATCATCGAACATCTCGCGAAGCTCATCGATATCGACCGGTAACCCCATCAAGACAGCATGCAGGATCGTCACCTTATGCTTGCTCCATGCCACTTTACTCTTAGCGGATTGCTTCTTATTCCAAAGCTTATGCATCGCACTACCTTGGCCATTAGGAGTACTCATGATGCGCACACACTTCTGGCCACCACGTAGCGGGTTGGTAATAGATGGCAAAATGGCACGCCATGTAAGATCTGGTTGCTCGAAGAAATCAAACTCAGTTAAAATCAAGTTAGATGAACGCCCACGCACTGTATTCGGCTTACCAGGCACTGCTCTATTCTTAGAACCGTTAGACCAGGTGATCTCAGCGCTCTTCAATAAGGTCTGGTCTGTAGAACCTTCACGTCGCTCCACATAGTCTTCAGCCACTAAACCGAAAGCTTCAGACCACACCTTTCCTTGATCCAGAGAATCTAATGCCTGACGCTCAGATGGCGCAGCTGTCATCCATTCAGTCTTCCGACTTTCACAGTCCGCTGCTGCCTCACCTTGGGTAGTAAAATCTTTACCGCTCTGACGGCTCTGCATACCGATCTTAAAGCGACTCTTGTCATGGAAATAGCGGAATTGATATTCTAAGAGTAACGAACGCGGATCAGCTTCAGGATATGGATTTTTCCACCCACTATAGTTATCACCCAGCTTGTGATCCTTCGTCAGCTTCTCTAACTCATCATTGCCGAGCTGCCAAAGCACATTGTCATCTGCAGACTTCTTCGCGTCATCCACTTGCACGCGCAACTGCTCAATAGCTTCTTTTTGTCTGAGTGTTTTATTCGCCATGATATTTACATCCCAAAGAGCGCCCGCATGTTCGCAGACTTCTCTTCTTCGCTTAAATTTTGGTCGCCCATAATCCCTTCCGCCTCGTCCGCCTTCCGCGCCTTCTCCTCCAACAGCTTCACCCTGCGCTCCTCCAGCTGCAGCTTGCGATTGGCTGCTATAGCCTTCATCAGCGACACGAACCCCTTCACGTTTCCGTCCTCCACAGTTTCGGACATGAAGATCATCTGCCCCAGTCGCTCTAACTCCTCCACAGAAGCATCTGGATTCTGTGCGAGCAATTCGTGCTTCGCCTGCTCCGCACGGAGCCGAGCATCCCGCGTCCGCTTCCATTGCTTGAGCCATTTGTAAAAGCCCGAAACAGTAGACGTAGACGAAACGGTGAAACCAAACCGCAAAGGCACTTCGAGAATGATCTCCTCGTAAGTCATCTTCGTATCGCCTTCCTCGGTCGGATTGCGCCACTTCCACAGCTCTAATAAATCCTCCTCTGGTAGATTCTGCAGCTTTGCATCCGCTCTGATTTCTCGCTCGCTCATTCACTTTATCCTTTTTCCTTTATCCTTCATCCGCCCTAGCGGATGTTCTCCTTCGCTATCCCCTCTTCCGTGATGAACCAGAGATCAGCATCCACATCCTCGTTAAACTCAGTGCGGATATACGCACGATCATGGTTCCACTCTATCCACTCACGCAGCTGCGACCTGTTAGCCTCAGCCGGTGCAGCCAGCTCATTGATATTTTCCAGCAGAGACTTCTCCGTGTAGCCATAGCCCGGCGCCATATTCACCACCTCGCGCACATGCTCACGCCCCTTCACATCTGATATTCTTGGTTTACCCACGGTTCTCTAACTTGTTGATTTGTTTCTCCTGCTCCTCCTGGCGCGTCTTGCACTCAGTCAGCTGCTTATCCACACGGTTCACATCCCTATGGATGCTCTTCCGCGCCTGGTAACTCTTCTCCGCAAAATCCTCCACTTTGCTAACAGCTCCCCCTATCAGAGCCTTGATCTCTGCCATGTCGCCACGCACCTCTGTCTTAAATTCATTAAACTGGCTCTGCCTCACATAGCTCCCCAGCTCTTCCTTCGTCGCCAGCTCCGCATGTGATGGCTTCTTGCTAAGCAGATGCTTCGCTCCCACCGCTATGCCGATCAGAAAACCCAGAACACCCAGCCAGTCAGTCAATGCCTCAGGATGAGGCGTAGCACCCCCCAACACCCCCAAAAATGGGAAATCAAACACATAGGGCCCGACCACAGCCGAAAACACCCCGAATCCATCCTGCATTCTTTCTGCAAAACCGTTTGAGATAGATTCACCACCAATGAAGCCAGAAATTCCCGCAAACGCGATATTCGCCAAATATGAAGCATTTTGCATAATCACTCCCCCGCCTCCTTCTCAGTCGTTTCATCGTGCAAGCACTCCTCACTTCGCACTCCACACTTCCCACTCTCCGCAAATGCCGAGTCAAACCCCTCAGCCCGCTCCAGAGCCTCATCATCACTCACAGCCGCGCCTTCCTCCAGTGCTCGGAGCCCCAGCTCCACCACCGCGCATTCATGAACTAGCCCAGCGACCCCTTTATTATGATCCGCCGCATGGCCTTGGATATATCTGCCCAGCTCAGCCAGAGCACCATCACTCCGATCCTTCACCCACGCACTCAAATCTATGCTCAAACAAGCGAACAAAAACAAACCTTCACCAGAATAGCTAAACTCCTCCAAGCTACCCTTAATAGTTCCATCAACCCGAGACTCCACACTCCCCACTTCTAACTTATCACTCACCCGCTTCTTCCTCCCACGTTAAAACTTCCTCAGTCAGCTTTCGCATAGCCTTCGCCTCTGCCTCTAGATTACCAGCCACAGCGACCAGTCCCTTAATCACAAGCTTGCGCCGTTCTGAACATCGCTTCTCCCTTCCGCTAGGTAGGGTCGGCAGTCCCTTGGCGATCAGCGGAACACGCTTAGCAATGCCTAACATCGCTAAAATACCATCCAGCAGAGCATCAGCGTAAGCCGCTAACACATGCGACTGAGAAAACAGTTCCTCCTTCTCCGCCACATCGATAAATTCAAGCTCAGCAAGAGCCGCTGCCATTTTAGTTTTACGCAGGACATAATAAGACTCCTGCTTAACACCTCGATCATTTGACTCGGTGAACTCATCCAGCAAAGAGTCCTGGAGACACCCAGCAAACTCAGCACCTTTCACTGAGCCCAGCATGTGGAAAGTCTCGATACCTGTCGCGCCAGTTGTCGACGCATTACAATGGACTGATAAAAATAGCGTAGCCTTAGCACTATTCGCTAAATCACAGCGCTCAGCTAATGACAGAAACTCGTCAACCTCACGTGTCAGCTTCACTGGTACTCCGTAGCTCCGCAAATTCTCTGCAAGGATCAAGCAGACCGAAAGCACCACATCGCTCTCTCGTAATCCTAGCTTCCCAACAGCACCAGGATCTTTCCCTCCGTGCCCTGGATCTAAAACAATTAGTATTTCATCAAGTTTCATTATTCCTATCTGTTAAAATCGCGGGGCTTCCACACTGGTTTCGAAATCGCGTCACAGCTCCACCCCATTAAAAAATCATTCGTGAGATTCGTGTAATTCGTGGTCAAAAGGCTTCATCCATCTAGGTTTCATCATCCCAGCCTTTATCCTTTTTCCTTTCCCCATTCTACTTCACCGCCTCCACCGTGATGCGGCACCCATCCACATCACACTCCAAGCCGGCGGTCACTCCATCCACACCAGGGATCGCCGAGCTCACATCCACCCTCGACCCCTCCGGCAGCTCAAACTCAGGCAGTGAAGCGCATGACGGCAGGAAACCCCCGAAACCTACCGCCATGCACAGCCCGATGATTACCATCGGAGATTTACCACTACTATCACCTACAAAAGTCTCTATCTTCCCACTCGTCACAAACCGCACCAGAGTATTGATCGCCGCAAACACAGTTACCACCTCCACCGGATTCTCAGCCAGCCATTCCTGCACCACAGGAAACAACAAACTTACAACGGAAATCAACTGCACCCAGAGGGTCTTACTTTGCCAAAACTTTTTAGTGTTCATGATATAGATTGGTTCGATCGAATTTGGTTTCATCATTCCGGCCATAAAACGTAATCACCTAACACGTAAAACAGCAGCGGATCTCTGATGTGCAGCTACCTAACCACACATAGCTCGCCGCCCCCTCCACACCTGTCACACCAGTCACACACACATCACAAGCTTCCTCGTTTCCCCCTCAAATCAGAGACAAACATAGTCCCCATGGACTTTAAAATTCACATCAACGACTGCCTAACAGCCCTCAAAGACATCCCATCCGAATCTATCGACGCCCTCATCACCGACCCTCCCTACTGCTCCGGCGGCTTCACTGAAGCAGGCAAAATGGCAGCTAAATCACAAGGCGTCACCAGCTCATCAGACACCCTCAAGCGCCTCGGCTGGTTCCAGAACGACAACATGACCACCGCTGGCCTCATCTGGATGCTGCGCGAAATGATGATCCAGGCCGAGCGTATCCTCAAACCGAACACCTCAGCCCTCGTCTTCTGCGACTGGCGCATGGTCCCCATGCTCGCACCAGCGCTAGAATCCAGCGGCCTCATGTACCGAAACATGGTCATTTGGGACAAACTCAACGGCGGCCTTGGAAACGGCTTCCGCCCACGCCACGAAGTCATCCTTCACTTCATCAAAGGCAAAGCCACCTTCTACGACAAAAAGAAATGCAACGTCCTCCCCCACAAGCGCGTCACACCAAAGAACAAGCAACACCCCACCGAAAAGCCCATCGCCCTCCTAGAAGACCTCATCACCATGGTCACTGACAAAGGCCACACCGTAGTCGACCCCTTCACAGGCTCCGGCTCCACCGGCCAAGCCTGCAAAAACCTAGACCGCAAATTCATCGGCATCGAGAAGAGCGAGTTCTTCGCCCAAAACGCCAAACACCGCCTCACCTAAAAAAGCTCCCATTGCTGGGAGCTAAAAATATTTTCCTTTAAATAGCCACTATGGAAGCCTTTTTACTCGCCCCTATGTTATCATGAAAGCGTTCAACGTGCGAACTGAGAGTTTCTATTAGTGAATGCGCTATCGCATCAATAAACCCATTATCACAAACATTGTTTGGATTTATTTTAAAACTCTCTTTGGAGTCTCTATTAGTTGCTTCAAACTGAGCATTCTTCAGAACAAATGTCCAATCTGAGACAAGCGTCATCATCAAAGATTCATTCATTCCTTTACAAATAAACTTCACACGAAATCCGTCACGTCCTACAGAATCCATAGAAACAGCATCATTAGCTGTGTAATTCTCATTGTCTTTTATATCGGCACCCAGAGGTTGGAGACACAATGAGTTTGCTGGAAAATCATATTTGTCGCTCAAATATTTGCCTAAAACATTAGCCACCATTTTGATACGCTGATTGGTTTCACATATATGATTTCCTGCAGATGCTATTTTCTTTATGAGGGAATTATAATCCATGCCTTAGAGCATTACTAATCTAGTTACTCACCGCAATATGATTTTCAGGAAACCGCTCAAAATAAGATCATGACGGCCTAATTTCGCCAGCTTTATTGAGGAGCCGACATCAAACCTCGATGGAGATCAATCACGTCATCAGCTATCAGTTGGCATTGATTTATAAATTCGTGTTATTCGTGAAATTCGTGGTCTCTCCCATCTCTCCTAATTCACAAAATGCACCCTATAATACTCCTCGTCCCAGCCATAAATAGGACACTCCCCGATATCGATCTTGCACACCTCGAACGTCCTATTCTCCGACGTGTAACCGCGCTGAAAACGCACATGCGTAATCTCCTCTCTACGCTCCCAGATTAGCCTACGCCACTGATCACACATCCTCCGGTACTCCACATCCTTCATCCCCCTAGCCGTCCGATCATACCAGTAATAAGTCAGCACCAGGTGCAGCACCTTCTTCTCCTTCTTCATAACTTGCTCCATCATTCTAAGTAGTTCCATCTCGCCGTTTCATCGTCCCAGCCTTCACACTTTTTCCTTCACACTTATCACTCCCAATTTGTTTCATCGTCCCAGCCTTCTAACTTCTTACTTCTAAGATCTAACCTCTAACTTCTCCGCTCTTCTTCAGAAGAGCGAACAATTCTCCATCCGTTCTGTAGCCACCATGCAATCTTCCTGCATCCGCTGTCTGTGCTTCAGCACGCTCTCAATATCCACCACCAGCTTGCAATTACTCGCACGCCCATCCCCTCGCATCACACCTGGCATCTTCTTCCACGCAGTGATGTACCCACGCTTGATCAGCCGATAAATATCCTGCCGCGTCACACACTCCAGACCACCTAACACTCGCCGGGCCTCATCCACACTTCCCTCTAACAGAGGCTTCTTCGCCACCACCTGCGCCCGACCATTCCCAGTCGGCACAACCTCTGTCTCCCAAAGCATCAATTGGCGGCTCACGGAACACACCATACCAAACTACCAGAAAACTCTTCGGCAGTTTTATTCAATAAACTGTAATTTACTAATCCCCTGACCTTTAATCCCCCCATTTAAGGGAGATGACGAAACATGGAGATAGAAGTACATTTGACATCGAATCTCACAAAAAAACCTCCATGAAATACATTTTTTTAGCCCTATTCATTGCAGTGCTGTCTAACGAAAACCTCCCGGCACAATATTACAATCATCCTCAGTCACCTTCCATTCAATCCGTTGGCATACCTAGGAATCAGATGCAGTGGTATGCTTCGTCTCAAAAAAGCACCCAATGGTGTTGGGCTACATCTATTCAGATGATATTGAACTATTATGGTGTTGCTATCACTCAGGAACAAATAGTTCACCGAACTTATGGAGTAAATCCTAACGGGCAACTCCCAAACTGGGGAGGAAGCTTCGAAAACATGACCGCAAACCTTAATAATTGGAATGTCGATAACATGGGTAGACGATATACTGTTAGAGCGTCATTTGGCCATGGAATACCTAACCATAATTTTATTTTGAATGAATTATCTCAGGAGCGGCCTATATTAATAGCTTACCGACACCAGAATGGAGGTCATGCTGTCGTACTTACAGGAGCTACATTCATTCAAACACCTCAAGGTAATCAGATTCAAACTCTCATAGTACGAGACCCTTGGCCAAGCATGGTTAATAGAATGAATAGTGGCCGCGTAGTGCATAATGCAGCAAGATTCATTCAAAGCGTCCAACATTATTGGTTTGTGAGAGTGTCTCCTTAATAGGTAGCAACTTTTGATAACTACTAGTAAGGCTAGTAATATTACCTAGATAAGATCCCAACCTCCCATTATCGTCCGCGCCTCATCCACACTTCCCTCTAACAGAGGCTTCTTCGCCACCACCTGCGCCCGACCATTCCCAGTCGGCACAACCTCTGTCTCCCAAAGCATCAATTGGCGGCTCACAACCGCACTATAACAACTCCCACAAAACACTGCGGCAGTTTTTTCATTTGAGTGAATTTCAGGTTCACTTGTTAGAAAAAAGAGTATTAAATTCTAACATATGAACGACTCTAATACCCCAGACAAAGAAAAAGAAAAAGACGTGAAATCTCTCGGATGGCTCCTAAATATGATGGCTATCATTTGGGGGATATTTAGCATTATCGGCATCGCCTTTTGGTATTTTGGAATGTCAGAGCAAGCCGCCCAGTTTGGCGATTGGTTTGGCTCAGTGAATGCATTCCTGACATCACTAACACTCGCCTTTGCAATCTACGCAACCCGCCTCCAATCCAAAGAACTGGAACTCTCTCGTAAAGAGCACAGCGAATCTAGAAAAGCTCTACAAAAGTCCGCCATTTTTCAAGAAACACAGGCTGAAATTGCCACATTAGACACTGCACTCACCTCCTACATCCGTCAACGTGAGGCCGACTTGACCACCATAAACAAAGAAAAAACAGAAATTGATAGCCTCTCAGCTGAAATTCCTAAACTTAAAATTATGGTTAACAGTACACTTATGGAATACGTGTATACACCAGAGGAGGCGAAGATCCGGTTAGAGCGTGCTCAAAAAAGGCTGAAAAAAATCAAACAAATCTACACAGAACGTCTAAAAAGATTGGAAACAATTCCCAACCGCATCAAGTCCCTAGAAATTAGAATCGATGAGATTGTTGAAGAAAGTGTAACGAGGAGGATTTTGGGTGACCTATATTAAATAGACCTCATCCTATCAAAAGTATCTTCGCCACCACCTGCGCCCGACCATTCCCAGTCGGCCAACCTCTGTCTCCCAAAGCATCAATTGGCGGCTCACAACCGCACTATAACAACTCCCACAAAATCCCTACGGCTGTTTTTTACAGAAACCCATATTTTCCTCACTACCTGACATTTCATCCCCCTATTTGAGGGCAGTGACTTACCGCTCAAAAATGCGTATACCTCATATAGAGCGCCTCACTTTCACCTTACCCTGTGAGACCTTCATCTTAAAAAGATGAAGGAATTCAGAGTAAGCTTCATGAGGATTGTTCACTTGGTTCAGATACAGTTCAGGATCTTTTTTATGGCCTTTATTAGTAGCCAGCGGATAACTTGAAACGCCATTCATCCACTTGTAATATTCTCCTTCAAACCGATCTACTTCAGATTTCTTAAGACAGCATAGCACAGCTTTAAATTTCGAAAATGCTGCGTCCTTATACCTTTGTATAACCTTTAAATCCGTTTTCGCATCAGATCCGTAATCACAGTCGTGGTGTCTAATCACTGCAGCTCGACACTTCTCACAAGATTCAAGTAGTTTATCTATTGCTGATTCAAGAGTGACTTTAGCAGATGTTTTATTCTGCGAAATATTTCTAATAAAATAAGTAGCTCCGGCACCAACCCCTAGCCAAATAAGCCTATCAACTGCAGCTAAAAAAGGATTTATGTCGCTCATTTTTTACCCAGGCGCTGTCTGATAGTTTGTTCGACAAAAAATTCTGCCTCGGAATTCTGATAAGGATATTTAAATTTAACCCTCTCTCTAAATTTCTGCTCTCCAAGCCTTGCACAAGCTGGCCCAAAAGCCTCATCGACGAATGAAGGTAATAAAATACTTAATCCGCACATATTAACCTCTACCACATCTGATGTGTTCAGAGCTGGTTCAAAAAATTTCTCTCTATATTCTTCTCCTGAAAAAGGACCTTCAGAGGGGATACGCCCTCCAGGGTATTTAGAAAAGTTCGAGATTTTTAGCTTTTTTACTTCTTGAGTCATTCTCTTTATCTTTCTGGCCAACGTGAACTGAGTCTACTTCCCACACTAATAGTGTACCATCTAGGCAGCCATTTTCAGGCAAAACTTGAGGTTGATTTTTCTTTTCGAAGATAACACGTACCCTATCAGTCTGTACAAACAGTCTACCATTATGTGATTCCTCTGCATAGTGTTTTAACAATGGAAGTCCTCTCCCTCTATAATCTAACTTCGTTTGGGAACGAGATTTTTCAAATGCTTTAATCACTAATTCTGTCGGCAAGGGTTTGAATAAATGAATCCCCCACTCATGCAGTTTTGGTTTAATAGTAGCTGGCATTCCAACGCCCCTATCAAGAAAGACAAAATACGCTTTTCCTGATTCTTTCTCTGTATACCCAAGAATCCACCACCTTTTCTCAATCCACCTTCTTTGCGACTCAAGAGGATAGGCATGATTAATGGCATTCATGATACACTCTCCCAAAGACGACTTAAGCCTATCACTTCTCTGAACACCGAAGTTTAAGGCCTCAGCAAACTCTTCCACAAATTCAGCCGCAATTTGAGTATCTACGCTCTCTCCAAATCGATGTCGAATGTAAATTCGATCATTGTGTAGCAAGCTTTTTCTTTTGGCAATTGAAGAAGGGCTCCTTGAAAAATAATCGTTATATCCGAGTCCACCCAGCAGATCTTCTACCTCTTCTGACTTTGCTCTCCCACTTGGGGAAAATCTAGTTTTCTTGGCAAAATGCCTCATCGTGACCAATTGAGAGATCAGTAATAAAACTGCTTCAGGGGTTGCTCTTTCAATATGCTGGTGGTCAATAATTACAATTTCAGCTCTTCCAACAAAAATTTCAACTTCTAGCACGTTGAATAAATTCTGAATTTCAGATAAATTTTCTCGAACACATAACACTTTAGGTAGGCTTAGAGTGTAACTCTTGCGAGTCTTAGGCCTTACAAGATGAGCCCCTTGACGCCATGTTCGATTTTTAAAAGCTCGAAGGTGCTTTCTTTTCCTCCTCCTTTTTAATTCATAGTGAGCCTTTCTCTTAGACCTTTGAACAATGACACTTCTCATATAAAACTTCACACCTTCGGGGTTGCGGGAAGGTTTCATACAGCATTCACAGTCGCTTAACATTCCACAACAGAAAAGCGCACCAAGAGTGAAATCCTTTTTACCACGTCACTTTACACTTTTCCCTTGTCACTCCCCACTAGAGCGACAGCGACACCACTTGCTCCTTATCACTTCCCACTGGAGCACAGCGACTCCACCTCCCGCCCTTCTCACTCTTCCAAACATAGCCCCGCTTCGTAATAGGCAAATTTCTTAGACTATGAAACTATCCTTCTATGATACTTCAAACCCTTGCCCAATCTGCTGTTAGCCCAGTTGAAACAGCCTCACTTTGGCTAGACGTCACTCTCAAAATAATACCAGCTGCCATCACACTATTTGTAGGTATCGCTGCTCTTCGGTTCCAGAAACAACAAGCCGAAATTAACCGCTACCGTAGTGATATGCACGCAGCTGACAACCAGCGCATCATGGAGTACCAAACGGAAATTGCCGCAGACAAACTCCGTCTCGACCTCTTCGAAAAACGCTTTGAAGTCCAAAAGCTCATCGATGAGCTTCAATATGAACTAGAAACCTTGTCAGTACCATCCGACAAAGCGCGTAAACTCTTCACCGATATACAGCATCGCTCACAATTTCTCTTTGGTGAAGACCTTAAGAACCACCTACAAGCAGGACAAAAGCAATTTTTTAAATGGCGCAACGTGAATGAGAACATACAAGCTCTTCCAGACCACCGAAGACTAGGAGACCTTTGGAACGAACTACAAAGTGAGAACCAGGATTTCGAGCTCTATTTTACAGGGGCTTCAGACTCTTTTTTCATAAAGCTTCGTCAGATCATGAAAAAGTACATCGGCTTCAATTGCCCGTAGAACCCTTCACACTTTTTCCTTATCACTTCCCACTGGAGCGACAGCGACACCACTAGAACGGCACAGCCGCGACCCAAAGCAGAAGGGCGACCACTCGGCCGCCCTCCCTTATTGTGTTTTGTTTTTATCGGTGTCTCAAGGGACATCTAACACGATACATTTCCTGTTAGACCTGTCAAGTTAGAGTCTAGTCACACTTTTTTCTTCTTACTGGATAAACTTGATGTGCTCACCTTGTTTCACCAGCCCAAGACTCTCAGCCTCACGTCGGCGCACATTACGAATCGTCTCACCACTATCGAAATCAAATGCAGGATACGGTAAGTCAAAACGTGAGATATCTTGCCATATTGAATCAGTCTTCAGCGCAATCATACGGCTACCTTCGGTAAATTTCCCACCCGAATTCCTCCAGACCTTCGCCCAATCTTTCGGGTGTTCCCTATGGCTAAAAAGAATCAACTCCTGCGCTGGAGCTGCATTTAAAAGATTACTAGTGCATGACTGCTCCCACTTAGCGGCACCTCGTGCCAAATCTGACATCGTCTCCCATATCAACGAAAGCCGTGGATAATATCCAATGTCATCTAGAGTATTACGATGATGACTTTCAGGCCTCAATCCCAATTCATCTGCTAAGGCAGACATTTCACAAACGAACTGATCGCGTCTCTGAAGAGTTCCTTCGCTACCGTTTTTGTAAACACGCCTCCTCCCATCTAGCCGCGTCATCAACTGCTCACGCATAGAAGCTAACAATTCTGTCTCAGCATCACTAGGTTCTACCCTCAGCCATTCCTTAATATTCCCTAACTCTTCATCGTCCACATCAAAAAGATGCTTCACAGCAGGAAAACGCAACTGCACAAAAGTTTGCAATAACGCGCTATCCACCTCAGGCGATTTATAACTATCAGACACTTTTCTTTTAAAGCTTCTGTTCACTTTTCACTAGATCAGCAGCACCGCTACATCAGCGTCTACCTGTGTTCTTCGCTATCTCAGCCAGCAGTACCAGCCCTTTAGAAACAGCCAGTAGCAGCATCCCTGACACAGCACCAGGAACTAGGACCGAGATTGCCGAAGAAAAGGAATCACCTATGGTAAACACAAACAGCAAGACGCTCACACCAATAGAGCCATAGCCCACCCATTGAATCGCTGTCTCAAGCGTAAATGGATCACCACTATCTTGTCCACGAGCCTTGTTATGGAGATGAAACACTCTGTCATCAGCTTTCACCTTAGGCTTAGCCGTCTCTATACCGCCATTCCCAGCTTTATCAGCTTTGCACACCATGCACTCATTTCGAGTATCAGGATTAAACGCATCACATTTTTTACATTCCCAACTCATGCTTCTTATTTCTTAGGGTTTATTTATTCCAAATCTGTGTCCATCTACCCCACACGGGATAGATCCATTCAAAGTCTTGTTCCTTATGCTCCGTCACTGTCCACCGAGCATTCACTGGCACCAGCCTGACAAACTCATCGCCTGTCGCTTTAGTTTCCATCGCACCTATTTGGCGCTCTATCTGCCTAAAGATAATTCCTCCCTCCTTAAACTTCGCCACCGCAAAACTCCCACTGTGTGCAAATTCGCTCGGCATCACTATTAGAACATCATCCTCATAGAAGCGCGGCTCCATCGAATCCCCCTCTAGGCGAACTCCAAATGCCTGCGGATCTCGGCACTCAGTCGGCACTAACGGACTCTCATGATCACCCTCATAGTCCAGCGGATCACCAGCATGCGCCCAGCCCACTAGCGGAATCATCCGGCATCTATACTTAGAAATCTCCTCTTCTAGTATATCCCCCAGTCCACCTTGTTCATTGCCGCTCTCATTATAAGCTGAACCTCCTAAATCCTCCTTCGTCTGCATAATTTGCACAAGAGTACGTATGGCATCACTCGGAGTGCGTTTTTCAGCTTCTAACTGGTGGATATAACTAAGACTCAGCCCCATCTTCTCAGCCATTTGTGACTGAGTGAGCTTTAAGCTCTTCCTTAATTTGTACAGTGTGTGTGAAAAATCGCTCATTGTGTGAATTTTAACTTGCGAGGATTTGCACACTGTGTGTAAATGTGTGCAGATGCAACGAGCAAATGTAATCACCAAATGCACACAAGGGCAAGCCGATTTCGCACTCCGTGTGAAAGTAGCACTCCTTAAAAGCGATATGAACATCTCTGAACTAGCTGCGGAGCTTGGACTTTCACGTAACACAGTCTCCTTGGCTATCAATCGCGGTCTCTACCTTCCAACCCAGAAAAAAATCAAAGCATTCCTAAATATCAAATGAGCCCCACTGACAAACTCATCCGTCTAGCAATAGCCAACCTTAATCAGGTCACTAGTACACAAGACAAAATCGAAACCCTCAGAGCTGCTGCCGAACTCACATCTGATGACGACAAATCCTTAGATATGAGACTCACAGCGAGATGCCTCGAAGAAGCAGACCAAGCACAACTCAAACTCTCAAAACTCTACGCCCAGAACTAACACCTCCTCTCACTATCCACACCTAATTTCGTCCCATGTCCCAGCCACACCCATTAGCCCACCTACCCACCAGCCGACGCATAGATACCGTCATCGGCATCCTCTCTGCACGCAAGCTGCAGAAGCCTGGAGGCTGGACTCTAGCTGAACTGGCCGAGCTTTGCGGCTGCTCAGAAAGCGCCATCTACGAGCGCCAGACCAACGCTCTAGCGAAACTACGCAACCGCCTCCCACACCTAAAAGACGAACTCACCAACTAGCCAAACGGCAAAGCCCCTAACTCCACTCCTCACTTCGCACTCCACACCTATCACTCATTCCCCATGAAAACCCGCATCTCCATCGAGCTCATCCTCACCATCAACCTCTACTTCATAGGCGACCACCTCCTAGAGCGTTCCTTCCGCTCCGCCACTGTCGACCAGCTTAAAGTCCACCTCATCCTCCTCATCGCATGGACACTCCTCCTCTCCGCCCTCTGGTGCTCCCGCGCCATCTTCCACATCCGCACCGCCAACGAACGCCAACAAGCCGAAGCCCAGCAAAACGCCTGGAAACAAGAAAACCGCATCTAGCCCAACTCCTCACTCCTCACTTTTTCCTTATCACTTTTTCCCATGAATAAACTCTTCAATCCAACCGCCGACTACGAAACCGCTCAGGTACTCCCTAAAGAGCGAGCAGTCCGCAGCATCCTCAACACCTCAGTAGACGACGGTAAAATCAACCTCAAAAGCTGCGATGACATCCAAGTCCTCGAAGAAGCTATCAAGCGTGAAGACGCCAAAGAAAAAGACGCCCGTAAAGGCATCCTGCAGCCGCTCCGCAGCAAGCTTGCAAAGCTAAAGAAAACCAAAGGCGAACTCGCCATGGTCGTAGACAACAACCCAGAAGTCCAACACCCGGACATCTGGTCACGTGCCAAACAATACGCCACCGCAGCCAAACGCTTCGCCCGAGCCTCAGTAGCCTGTCAGGTCATGCTCGGCTTCGAGCTTACCGAACTCAAAAAGGAACTCGGCTACACACAAGGACGAAAATCCAGCAAAAAGAAAAACCCGACCGAATCGGTTTTTTCGACATGGAGCGAACATTGCAAAGCCGAACTCGGCATTACTGACGATACAGCTCGCAAGTACATCAACATGGCAGAAGGAGCAAAGCGCCGCCTCAAGTCCTGCTACAACAATCTCCCATTGCTAGACAAACCAGTCACCGAGTTCAGCGACGAACAGCTCGAGCTGCTCGACAAGGCTGTGCGTAAGATCACAGACGGCCAGACCCAGTCACAGTTCCTCATCGACTACGGCATAGCAAAGGCTCCTCAAGGCTCCGCAGCCAAAGGCGGCAATCTCGGAGGCAAAGACGATGATGAAGACGAAAAGACCGAGCCCACTATGGAGCAAATCGCATTCGTTCTCTTCGCAGAGCCAGTCCAGCAGATTACCCAGCTGCGCACCAACTCTAACTACCAAGCAGCCCTCCACTCGCTCCCAGTCGCAGGAGCCACGCCAGAAGACATCTCGCTCACCACTCTAGAGCGTGACCTCGAAACCATGCTCGCAGAAGTCCGCGAGGCTAAGCAATCCCGCTCGCAGTCTATCGACACAGAGTTAGCACAACTACCAGCATAACTATTTACTTATCACTTCTAACTTTCCACTTATCAAATGAACGCTATAGCCCAAAGCACTCCAACCGTCTTGCAGTACATTGACGATTGGTCTCGATTCGCCAAACTGACCATCACATGTCAAAGCGACATCCTCAGAAAGCTCGATAGCGTTCACCAACTCATTCACGCCAAGCGTGGGCAAAAGGGTGAGATCTCAAAGGCTCTATCTGAATCGCGTCACGTCAGCGTATCCACGCTTTATAATGAGAAGAATGAATTTGAACGCAAAGGCTGGCGCGGACTCATCGACAAACGCCGATTCGCAAAAGACTCAGGGCTCATGCCGCGCCTCTGTAAAGACGCCATCAAAGCCGAGTTCGAGAACCACCAACGCACAGACGATGCAGCAGAAGTCCGCCGCAAGTTCATTACTAAGCTCCAGCTATGGCGACGCACCGGTGACTACAAGCACTCTATACCTGGATACACCAGTCCCCCAGAAGATGATCCTAAGCTTGGTCACCCTCTCGGCTGGTCTGAAAAAACCTTTTCTCGTCTCAAGCTAGACGCCTACGAATCAGCTCTCTCTAAACAGGGAAAAAAAGCAGCCACTAGCTTCCTTCCACCCGTACTCACTACTCGGAAAGGCTCACACTACCTCCAGCGTATCTACTTTGATGACCAGGACTACGACAACAAGATCGCTGTCGCAGGTCTCTCTGAAGCAGTCCGCCCAGTCGGATTCAACTGCTTAGACCACCACACCGCAGCCCACCTCGGCTACCACCTCCGCGTAGTCACCAAAACCACCGATGAGCAAACCAACAAATCCCTCACGGGTAAAGAGTTCACATGGTTCGCGCTTCATACCCTCCAGACCGTTGGCTACCGCACAGACCAGCACAAGACACAGCTAGTATTCGAGCACGGCACAGCAAACTCATATAACAACAAATCCCTTTCCACATTCGGCGGCCACCATTCCTTTGAAGAAGCTCTAGCCGCCATCACCAACGGACAAGTCACCGTTAGCCGCTCAGGTAAGTTCAACACACCAGCGTTTGCAGGCATGCTCTTTCGTCCATCCTCCACAGGTAACTTCAAATACAAGACCTGGATAGAATCCGCATTCCGCCTCGTTCGTACCTACATGCAGGATCTCCCTGGCTCAGTCGGCCGCAAGTACGAACTCGCACCTGAAGAACTCCACGGCATCGAGCACAACGAGCGCCAGCTCGCCAAGGCCATCGCCACCATGCCGCCCGCTGTCGCCTCAAAAATGAACCACAGCATTCTCACCTACGTCGAGTTCGCAGAAATCCTCTCCGCAGTCTACCGCGCTATCAACTCCCGCACCGACCACAACCTAGAAGCATGGGAAGAATGCGGCTTTATTCGCTCCATTTGGAGACTATCAGAGAACTCCAATAACTGGCTCCCACGAGATGAATTAGACGGCATCGAAGACCAAGACGAAAAAACCTACCTAGTCAACAAAGT
Source organism: Rubritalea sp. (assembly GCF_051252225.1). Classification (GTDB taxonomy): domain Bacteria; phylum Verrucomicrobiota; class Verrucomicrobiia; order Verrucomicrobiales; family Akkermansiaceae; genus Rubritalea. The sequence goes on along the minus strand of NZ_JBPOGE010000021.1, from coordinate 3,691 downwards.
CACCAAGAATTCTAACCTGCGCGGCACCGAAACACTCAGCCCTGCAGAAGCTCTACAAAAGTGTAGCAAAGACCCTGCTATCAAGACTCTCCCACGCGAATTCACCCCCCTCCTCATCCCTAAAGAATGGGCTGTAGAAAAAACTGTAAAAAGCGACCGAACTATCAGGCTCGCAGATCCATTTCATAAGAAAACCACCCACCACTATATCACACAGCTAGAGACCAGCCACGGCATGCTCACTATGAAGCCAGGCACCGACATCCTCTGCTACTACAATCCCTTCGATATCGACAACCTCGTCGTCTGCACCACCGAAGGTGCCTACCTCGGAACTCTTCGCCGCGTCATCCCGCGCCAGCTTCACGATACGAATAACACCCTTGAGCAGCTTGGCGAACGCTCACGCCTCCGCTCAGACCTCGATGCAGCCCCTAGAGCCCGCGCCGCAACCATCATGCAAGAGCGCCAACAAAATACCGAACTCCTCCGCCGCGCCAAAGCTGGCGAGCCCGTCACAGAAGAAGAGAAACGCGCCGCCCAAACAGCCAAATCCAATAGTACCCGCCGCACTAATAAAGTCACAAAGCACGCACGCCAGCGTAACTCCGAGCAAGCGCTCGAATCATGGGCAGACCAACCAACAAACACAGAGCCAAAAGACGACTCAAACGATTCACAAAACTACAATTACTTCTAATGCCAACCACCCCGAACACCATGCAAAACAGCTCCCAAGGAAACGCCCACGCCAAACGCGGAAAACGCCGCTACCGCATTACCCGCGATGTCATCGCCGGTTGGACAAAAAACGAATCAGATCGCAACCGCAGCCTCATATTCTGGCTCCACGATTACGCATCCTCACACGATCTCGGACACGAAGAAATAGGCGAACGCCTCAAGCAGCCAGCCAACGGCAAACCCTACAGCGCAGACTCAGTTTACCAGGCACTCACAGGCCGCCGTGATGCCGGCGCACTGGAGAACTTTCTCCTAGCTGTAGAAGAGCTCCAGAAGATCGAACGCGAACGCGCCACAGTCACTAAATCTGGCTTCATCGAGACCAACCTCACCAAGAAGATCTTCTCCATCTGCGACTCAGCCAGAACCTTCAACAAGGTCATGTTCATCATCGGTGAATCTCAGATTGGAAAGACCGAAGCTCTCAAGGAATACGCTCGCCGTAACAACCACGGAGCCACCGTCTACATCCGCTGCCCAGCCGGTGGAAGCAAGACCACATTCGTCAACCGTATCGCCCACATTCTCCACCTCCCTACAGGCGGCACCATCACCAAACTCTCGGAAAAAGTAATCAATGCATTCGACGAGCGCATGGTTCTCATTGTCGATGAAGTACACCAAATGCTCGACTCCAAGACCGGCATCAGAACGCTCGAATACATCCGCGAAATCGCAGACACATCAAGCTGCGGACTTATCCTCGCTGCCACCCCAGTTTACAACCAAGCATCGAAGGCCGCAGAGGTCGAAGGAATCCTCCGCCAGCTCGAACTTCGCTCACTCATTAAGGCCACACTTCCACGCCGCCCGACCAAGCAAAACCTCAACTGCTTCGCTAAGCATTTCGGCCTAGCTCCAGCCACAGAAGAAGCCCTCGACCTCCAAACCGAAATCATCGAACAAGACGGCCTCGGCCGCTGGATCTCCATCCTAGAAGGAGCCTCACGAATGGCCGCAAAAGTCAAAAAAATCATGGACTGGGATCACGTCCTAAACGCCCACAGCGCCCTCCTCAATCTAGAAGAAGGAATCTAATCCCTCCCAACTAACCATCACCGAATGGCAACCAATCCCCGCCTAATTCAACACTCAACACTCAACACTCATACACCATGAAAAGCATCAATCTAGATCACCTAACCGAAGAACAGCTCGCCGCCGCTCTTGATCAAAAACGTAAATCTAAAGAATCAAAAAAAGCGGAAGCGAGAAGACTATATCGTAAAGCTAAAGAGACCTTTTGCGAAGACACCGCCGAAAAATTTGACAACCTTCACAAGCTTCTCAAAGCGTTAAAAGAAGCCACCTGTTCATCAGCACAAGAGCTATACAATCAAATGTATGCTCTCGACAACAAAGAGCCTAAACCGACCAAGAGTTTCACCGTAAAGAATCAAGACGATACGATTAAGATCGTGATCGACCGACAAGAACGCTTCGAGTTCACGGACGAAGCCGTTGTCCACATCAATGCAATTCGAGACATCTTTAAGGCCAAATTCAGCGAACGGAACAAAGGCATGTACTCCATTCTCGATGGCCTGCTCGTTAAGAACTCCAAGATGGAATACGACCCTAAGCTTTTAGCTAAGGCGAGACGCCAAGTGCGCGATCTCGGAGACACAGAACTAATCAACGAGTTCGATAAGCTCGACGAATGTCAGCACGTCACAGGATCAGCTCTCTACAGCCGCCTATATCGCCGCTCAAAGGACGGTAAATGGCAAGACATCTCCCTCCAATTCTCAGCCCTTTAAACCTACCGGCAACAGCCCCGCTCAGCCGGGGCTTTCTCCTCCCTCAACTTCGCACTTTTCCCTTAACACTAATCACTCAAAAAAATGTCCTCAGCATATCACCCACTAACTCCAAAGCAAAAATCCGTACTAGCCCAACTGGCTAAAACGGCTTTCGATCACGAATACAAATACGGCCTAGTCGACGCCCCAGGTGACACCAAAGCAAAGCAGCTCACAAACTGGCGACACGCCCAACAATCCGAAGCCGTTGGCAAGTCCTCACTCACCAAGTGCAAGCAACAAGACTTCCTCCCACTCCGTGCTCACTTCAACTCCATCCTCGGACTCGACGACAAAGCATTCAACGACCACCTCAAATCTCTCCCAGCTAACGACAACGCCGACAAAACCGACACGAAAGAAGAACGAGAGCGTAAGATCCACCTCATCAAACAAACCCTCGCACAGCAGACTAAATACACTCTCGGCTATGTCATCGCCATCGCCAAAACCCAATACAAACAATCCAACCTAGACAACTGCACCACCGAGCAGCTCCACAACCTCTGGATTACCCTCAAAGAGCGCATCAGAAAAGGAGATCTTAAAACCCGATAGGCCGAGCACGCCGCCTCTCTCATAACTCAACACCACACAGAATGAATCAGGAGCACGCCATCAACTTCATCCTTACCGAGTGCACAAGCGTCTACAACGTCAGCCTCGGCAGCCTCATCGGCAGATCTCAAACTGCAGACATCGCCATCCCGCGCTTCATCGCAGCCCACCTCATCCGCACCGAGCTAGACATGAGCGTAATCGCCGTCGGCAAAATCTTCAACCGTGACCACACCAGCATCACACACGCCTCAAAGCGTTTCCACCAGATCACTCAAAAAACCATCCACGCACATCGCGTGCAGAAGATCCGCAAAGCCTTCGCAGATCACCTAGAAACTGCCTAAAGTTTCCAAAACCTCTGTCCAAAACCCTGTTTTAGGGCATTTATTTCCAAACTTGATTCAGCCACCGTTTTCGGCTTAGAATCCTCCCCATCGCCCACACTTCGGGCTTTTTCGGCCACCTTCGCCATCCTTCACCCTTTCCAAACCCACCTGTCCTTATTCAATTCACACATAAATCTAAACCCAAAGCTTTCTGGTCGAGTACTCGGTTGGTGTGCTTTACGTTCTGCTAAATTTGAA
>NZ_JBPOGE010000020.1:0-44620 GCF_051252225.1 Rubritalea sp. | reverse complement strand
ACTGCGACGGTCTACATTGACGAACTTCGCTGGCATGAAGTATTTATATCACACTCAACAAGCCCGACAGAACCCGATTCAAAAGAGACTAATTCTGGAGTGGTTTCCTGGTCAATCAAGGCGTGAAGAAGGAGCGGTGCGAGCACCGTGACTGAGGAATAACGTAGATTCAACAGGATAGCGCCCAGCCTTCACTTCTTTCGCAACGCGCTATTCCCCAAGCTTCATTAAAATCACATTTGCCTCTTTTGGAACTCAGTTTGGTATAAGAGCCTTTATCCGTTTTAAGGTGAGAGCCGGTCGATGGACCATTCAGCATCGTTTGAATCACGGGTGTAGAGGATGCGATCGTGGAGGCGTGCTGGGCCGCCTTGCCAGAACTCGATGTGGTGGGGGATGACGCGGTAGCCGCCCCAGAATTGTGGTAGTGGGACTTCGCCTTCCGCGTATTTCTGGTTGAGTTCGTCAAGCTGCGTCGCAAGCCATTCTCGGCCAGGGATGACTGAGCTTTGGTTAGAAACCCAGGCTCCGAGCTGGCTGTCGTGCGGGCGACTGCGGAAGTATTCAAGTGATTCCTTCTCGGAGATTTTTTCGATACGACCGAGGACGATGACTTGGCGTTCTAAGGTGATCCATGGAAAAAGTAAGGAGACCTGTGGGTTTTCGGCGATCTCTTGAGCTTTGCGGCTTTGGTAGTTGGTGAAAAAGACGAAGCCTGATGTATCAAAATATTTGAGTAGAACAGTGCGTAAGGACGGGGCTGCGGAGGCGCTAGCGGTAGCGAGCGACATGGCGTTCGGCTCAGGGTAGCTAGCGTCGACAGCTTGTTGGAACCATTTGGTGAATTGTTCAAAAGGGTTACTTTCGGCACTGGAGCGTGTGAGTGCGTTCTTGAGGTATTCTTTGCGGTAGTCTGAGAGGTCCATTATGATTGTGCCTTGGGCACGTGTTAAGTTTTAAGTATTATGATACATGACTTAGTCAGTCCATATACCGAGGTCGATGAGTTGTTGGGTAGGCACATGGGGCCAGCCTTTGTTGGCGAGTGGTGAGGCTGGGGATGGGTGAAGAATTTTTCCGATGGTTGCGGTGTTGTTCGGTAAGTGTTCTTTGACAGTGGCTTTGAGCTGCTTCTCGGCGAAGGCGCCGACACCGATGAGGAACTCGGGTTCGAGCTGAGTGATCATTTTAGCTAAGTGCTTGCGGCAGGCAATATCGACTGGAGCAGACTCCGCTTTTGGGAGTTTGTCGGGCGTAATATTGCGGCCAGTTTCACCCATCCATACGAGGGGGCAGAAATTGGCGACAAAATGGTCGACAAAGAAGTCATCGGCTTTCGGGTAGTGATCGGAAAAGAGGCCCCAGAGTCGGCGACCGCTGACTTCCGATCGCTGGCAGGCAAAGCCTTCGACTTGGCGCTTCGGGTGTTCGTTCATAGGCTTTTCGACCTTGGTTTCGATGCCCATCCAGTCGCGCACGGCTGGGATTTCGCCAAAGGGGACACCTGTCTGAGACATGCCCCACGGCCCAGGGTTCATGCCAAGAAAGAGCACACGTTTATTTCCCTGCGCGTAACGTCTGAGGTATTCGCTATGAGAGGCCCAAGCATATTCTAGTGGATTGTAGGTATGGGTGACTGGCTCAGAAAAGGTGAGGGGAGAAAGTTCTTCAATGAGTTCTAGTGCGGCGGCTTCAAGCTCAGTTGGCATGTCTGATCTATGCGGGTGGAAGTGGGCAGTGTGAAGTGAAAAGTGGTGCGGATCAGGTGGAGCTTTACCTCTGTCCTTAATAAATCTTTGTGCTTTGAGTCTATTCTGGAATTGTTAGGTTTTTAGAAATGAAGGTGATTGTTCGTACTATGTTGTGTTTGTCGGCGTGTTTGGGAGCTCTCCATGCTCAATCTACTCCGCAAGTGATTATCAAGGATCCAGCAGTGGAGGTGGATAAGAAGGTGTTTGGTGGCCGTAGAATTACTGTGATTCTACGCGGGGAAATGTCTCATGAGTTAATCAAAAATCAGAAGAACACGCAGGATCATTGGATACTTACGAGCCCATCAGTTGTGAAGATAGGGGAGCGGGTTTACATCCGCGGCACGGCCTCTAACGGGCCAATCAATATCAAGGGCAAAGTGGTGTGGTTTGAGATGGGGTATGTGCAGATGATTTTAGAGGATTAGTGGTGGGGAGATTGACAAGAGCCTATCAGTGCGGAAAGTAAGCTTATGCAAGACCCAAGAATTGACCGTTTAGCCCAGCAGTTAGTAAAGTATTCTACGCAGCTGAAGCGTGGTGAAAAGGTCTTGATAGATGTAGCGGAAGTGCCGGATGAAATCGGCATCGCTTTGATCCGCGAGGCTCGCAAGAAGGGGGCAATTCCATTTTTGAGAGTAAACCACGCGAAGCTGAATAGGGAAATGCTGATGGGGGCTACGGAAGCGCAATATGAAGCGATTGCAGAGCACCAGCTAAAGGAGATGCAGGACATGGATGCGTACATTGCTTTACGTGGTTCTCATAATATCACTGAGCTGAGCGATGTCCCTGCGAAGAATATGGCGACGGCTATGAAGCAGATGAGCCCTGTGATGGATCACCGTGTAAAAAAGACGAGGTGGTGTGTCTTGCGCTGGCCTAACCCAGCAATGGCGCAACAAGCTGGGATGAGTACTGAAGCATTTGAGCAGTTTTATTTCGATGTGTGCTTACTAGACTATAAGGCACTTCTCTCGCCAGCGCGCGCGCTGAAACGCCTAATGGAGAAGACAGACCAAGTGCATATTGTTAGTGATGGGACTGACCTCACATTTTCTATTAAAGATATTCCCGCGCTTGAATGCTGTGGCCACTATAACATTCCTGATGGCGAGGTTTTCACAGCGCCTGTGAAAAATAGTGTGAATGGTGTGATTTCTCACAATGCTCCGACAATCTATCAGGGGATCGCGTTTGATAATATCAGACTCGAATTTAAGGAGGGTAAGATTGTGAAAGCCGATGCTGGTTCGAGGACCAAGGAGCTGAATAAAATTTTAGATACGGATGAGGGATCTCGCTATGTCGGTGAATTTGCTCTTGGCTTTAATCCTAAGATCATGGAGCCGATGCGTGATATTCTCTTTGATGAAAAGATCGCGGGTTCCTTCCATTTTACTCCAGGTCAGGCTTACGAAGAGGCGGATAATACGAACCGCTCACAAGTCCACTGGGATATGGTTTCAATCCAGCGCAAGGAGAGGGGTGGTGGTGAGATTTTCTTTGATGGGAAACTCATCCGCAAGGACGGTGTGTTTCTACCGAAGTCTTTGGAGAAATTGAATTATTAGAGAGCTTCTTTTAGCCTCGTTTTGAAAATTCACTCTAGTCTCATGACGTTTACGTTGTAGGACTTGCTAGGGGGCATTTAGAAATGGGAAAAGAGCCCTAAAAGAGTCACTCATTTATGCGGCCAATTATAACGGTTGGGCAATGCTATTTAGACCTCTGAAAGAACTCTTGGAGTCTTAGGGCTGACTCTGCATCCATTTCTGGGAAATGCTTTTTATTAGAGTCCTGGAGTATTTCTAACACGGAAGGGTTGAGCTGTTCTGGAGCTGCATTTCGATTGGCGAGAATGGTGTCTTCTGGATCAAGCCGGTCGAATGGGTGCATCGAGTATCCAGCTTGGTTCGATATGCCATCGGTATGGCGCATTTCGAGGTGGAGGTGTGCTAGGTAGCGTCCGCCTGCACTGCCGACAGTGCCGACCTGAGAGCCTCGACCAACGTAGCCATTGAGCGCAGCGGAAATTTCGTGGAGGTGGGCGTACATACTGTGAAGAATGCGGCCGTCTGGCATGCGATGGGCAAGGATGACGGTTTTTCCCCAGCCGGGTGAGGGTGTTCCAGCGTAGACAACTAGCCCATTGGCCACGGTATAGACTGGGTCTCCGTAGTCTGAGTTTTGGCCGCCGATGCCATTGACGTCATCACCCATGTGCATGCCTCCGCGCGTTTGATTCATTTCCATGAATTTCTGTGCATTGTATGTGAGTGCCCCGTGTTCTGATCCCATAGCGTGGTCCATGCGCGGAGCTGTCGGGATGAGAGCAGATTCGAAGGGGGAGTGAAGGTGCATCAGCGGGTGAAACTTTTGTGGAGTGTCACTGGATCCCACTGGATAGCCGTAGGGGGCATCCGCTTCCTGCCAATTCCTAAATCCCTGCACGGGAGTGTCTGGTACGCTGTGCGTAGTGAGCACGAAGTAGCCTACATAGAGAAAGAGTCCCATGATGAGGGCTGGGACTAAACGTGAGAGAACGCGTGGCATTCTAAGTAAGGTTTTGTTGAGATTGGATGGTGGATACTCGGGCTGGTGAGCGAGAGTTAGAAGTCGAGGTAGATTTCTGTGCGGCGGTTTGCGCGACGCCCATCTGGATTATCTGAGCCGTCTGACTTGGTGTTTGGTAGGCGTGGTCGGTGGTCGCCATGTGCCTCTGTGATTACTTGTGAGGGGGCCACACCATTGGCTTGGAAATAGCTTTTTACTGCGCTCGCTCGCTGGTTAGAGAGGGAGTTGTTGTATTGGTCACTACCTTTAGAGTCAGTGTGGCCAGAGATGGTGATTGTTCTGTTAGGGTCTACAGAAAGAATGCTAGCGACTATACCAAGCTGTTTCTCTGTGCGCTCGGTGAGTCCTTCTGAATCAAACTCAAAGTAGATAACGAGAGTGTCGCCGCCCTCAGGGTTTTTAAGAAGTGGTGTGAAGTAGACGTTTCCATCAGTGACACGGTTCGCATAGTCTCCGAGTAGGGAGTCGAGGTTGATTTCATAAATTTTCCACGCTCCGTCTGCATTTTCACGTTGAGCTATGATTGAGAACTGAGCAGCTTTCTCTCCGCTGTTAGAAATAACATTAACATAGAATCCCGCCGCGGTGTCGCGCATGAAGAGGGCGCGGAGTGGTTTGTTAGGGTCGAGTTTATACTCAGCTTCTTCAAAAATGATACAAAGCCCGGCAAGTTTCGCATCTGAAATGTTAGAGGTGTCGACCATCGATTTGGCTTTTTTAAAATCTAAGTCGAGTAGGCCTTTTAGGAATGCGTGCGTGTAGTTGAGAGCGTCTGTTTCTTTGTTTGCCAGCTCGGGCTTGAATTTCCCAGCAAGGTCTTGAGTTTTCGGAAGGACGATTTTATCAACTTTCCAATTGCCGGTCGGGTCGCGTTTAACATCGACTACAATGGGGTCAGAGTCCTTAAGGTTGATTGCCCAGCGTGCGTGTTTGTTGGCAGTGATTTCACCAATTTGTTCGAAAGGTGCAGCGGGGTCGATTACGTGATTTTTCAGCAAATTCTGGAGTTGCTCCAGTTGTTCTTCGTCCAGGGTGTTTGTACCAACAACTGCTTTGATAGCACTGAGGTCATTCTCTTTTTGAGCTGATTCGAAGAGTCCGCTAAGTCGCTCTAGGTAATCCCCCGCATTACTGGTTTCGAGGGACTTCTCGAGCTCTATGGCATTTGTTATAGCATCATTTCCTTCACGTATGGTGACTTCTTCTGTTGAGAAATCGCCTGTAGATTGCCCTTCGGGCAGTTCTCGAGCAGTTCTCTCATCAAGAGGTTTGGTCGTTTCTTTTTTGCTGCAGTTTGGTAGAGCAAGGCAGAGTAGCGCGATTGGAATGATGCGTTTCACAGATATCAGTGTACTGATAGATATCAGAATGTGAAGTCTGAGCTTGAGAAGAAACGAGGAATATAGTTACAGTAGTCGGCGCTATGAAATACCTAAGTTTATTCAGTGTATTGTGTGTCACACTCTCAACATCAGTGCTTGCAGACACAGAGGTGATTGATGTCACTCCGCAGCAGGTTGAAGAATTACTGGACTCAAAGGAGGTACCGATAGTGATAGATGCTAGGACGCCTGAGGAGTACGCTGAGGGACATATCAAAGGAGCTATTGTCATAGATGTTACGGCGAAAGATTTTAAAGAAAAGTTAGGAAAGATGGATAAGTCCAAGGTCTACATCGTGCACTGCCTTAGCGGAGCACGAGGGCGAAAGGCTGTAAAGGTGTTCGAAAAGCTGGGCTTTAAGAAGGTCTATCATATGAACGGGGGAATGATGGCTTGGGAGGACTCAGGAAACCCAGTGGACAAGGGTGAGTAACTCTTGCTGACTTGCTATTGACGAGTATAGGTGGGAGTTTGATGGCTCATGCCGCGACCACTCTACTTTGTTTTTCTACCAGTGCTTCTCTGTGCATTGTTGTGGGGTAGTGCGTTTCCATGCATCAAACTAGTTTATCAGCACTGGGCTGAGCAAGGGGTGGAGATAGACCTCTATGACCGATGGCTCTTTGCTGGTGTGCGCTTTGTCGTGGCTGGTGGCGCTTTACTTTTGTTAGCTAGGAATCCGATCGCTGAGTGGATTGCTACACCGAAAAAGTACATCGTGTTACTGTCGTTGGGACAAACACTGCTCCAGTATATATTCTTTTATCTTGGGCTTTCGCTAGCGAGTGGGAGTTTGGCGGCGCTGATGGTTTCTACTGGGAGTTTTTGGTGGATGCTCTTAGCTCCAGTGATGCTGGGCGCCGCCTGGCCAAGGTGGCGGCAGTGGTACGGGCTGTTAGTCGGCGCGATTGGAGTGAGTATTGCAGTCTATGCTCCAGGGGCAGGAGCCGGGAGCCCTTTGTTAGGAGCTCTCTGTATCATTATTTCAACCTTCTTTGGAGCTGTGGGAGTGGTGGTGTTTTCAAAAATAAAACCAACGATGGGAGCGCGTGCGGCAACTGGGTTTTCTCTATTTCTGGGTGGTGTTTGCTTATGTCTGATGGGGGTGCCGGCGATTGAGAAGATGATGCTTTTGTTTGATGGCTATGTACTGCTGATGACTGCCTGGTTAGCATTGGTGTCGGCGACGGCTTTTGCCTTGTGGAATCATATTTCGACACTCTACCCGGTGCATTTATTGGCGAGCTGCCGTTTTATTGTCCCTATTTCTGGAGTTCTCCAGTCTTTGTACTTTATTGAGGGTGAGTCGGCTGGGTGGGGCTTATTTATTGGAGGAACTCTGGTAATAGGCTCTGCTTTGTACGCGACTCTAACGAAGAGCAATAGAGATTGAAATTGTCGCAAATTTTGGGACACTCTGCATATGCCAAGTAAAGAACGTCACGAGTGGAGAGAGGATACCGAAGAAGGTACACGCATCTATAAAGCGGTATTCTTTGCTAAGGAATGGCGTTTTGCTTCGGCTCTGAAAGGTTCACGTACTAACCGCCCTGATTGGGAAGATATTGATGAAGTAAGTGAGGCGCTCTGGGAGCAACTTCGCGATGTCCTTTTTCGCAAGTATCAGCGCAAGCGTTGTTCATACAGACTGCTTGAATCAGTTGATAAAAAACTGGGGCGCGATACTCCAAAGTAGAACACGATTACGTGTTCGTAAGTGTCTGACTGTACGAGGTTGTAATGTTTCCGAATCCTTATTAAATAAGGGTTCGTGGCGCATCTGTCACGTTAATTCCCTAGTTCCCCGACTGTCGCCTGTTAGTTGTCACGGGCTATGAGTAAGAGGGATTTATCTATTATCGATACAGAGCAGTGGAGACCAGTGCAAAGTCCTGGTTTGAGGGCACCTAGGCATCAAGTGCCTTATGATAGTCCAGAGGTGCAGAATATACTTTCTGAGTCTTTTCGTGTGATGTTTCCGAACATTGTTGAAGTGAATAGTGGGGTGAAGCGCTATACGGCAATGAACGTTCATCAGGAGGATGTCCTGTTGAAGGCTGTAGCAGTTAAAAACATGAATGACATTCCGAAAGCGGAGATGATGCGTTTAATGGAAGGTTGGATTCGTCTCCGCCGTAAGTTGCAGGAGGGTGAAATCCCTAAAGAGGTGAGCTCTATTCTTTTGAACTTTCGGGTGCCAAACCCGCGTCAGTCTTTGGATAGATATATGTTGTATAAAGAAGGCGACGAACAGCGACTCATCATACGTTGGGGCTTCGAGACTAAAGATAATCCCGCTGTTTCTTTAGAACGGGCAATTTCTATTTTGATGGATGTCCCGCTGGGTCACATGCGAAGTATTTTATCTACATCGATGTCTCCAACAACATCCACAGTGGCTGTCGGACAGATGGTTGTTTCTGCTGTAGCTGACGAAGACGAGAATAAGGTGAACAACAGCATTGGTAGTGCAGGAAACTACAGAGTGATGTTCGGCATTGTTGCTATCAGCGTGGTGATGCTTTCCCTAGGCATTTATGGTATTTCGAAAGCACTTTCATTAAATAATCAGCAATCCATTGGTATTTCTGGGGAGCCTGAGTTCAATGATGAAGTTGAGCTGGGACAAAAGGACTTGGCCAGCGATTCGTTAGTGTTTCAAGAGCAGGTGGCTGAAGAACTGGCTCCTATCGGGGTGGAGGAAATAGTGAGCGAAGTACTGGTAGATAAAGAAGGGACTACTCCAGTCCCGAGTCTAGAGGCTGCTCTCATTCATGCTCCAAGTGTAGCGCCAAACGTAGATCTTAAGAGCACAGCTGAAGGGTCTCCAAACACCTCGGAAAAAGATGAATCAGTCTCCTTAGAAAACATGTTCGAGGATACGCAGGCTAGAGATAGAGTAGATCTGTTAGGTGATATGATCCAATAACTGAAAATCTCTCAATACGACTAACACACAATGAAAACACATCGCAAGATTACCTGGATCGTCGGGTTAATGATGGCTATGGTTGTTTCTTTCGTGCACGCTGATGCACAAAAGGAAGAATTCGCTAGCCTCCAACAAAGTAGGGAGAGTCGTACGGCTCTCGTTAGCTATCTTCAGTCAACATCGCATGCTAAGGAGACTGCTTCAGGTATGCTCCGAGCAACGTCTGATGCTCCAGCTGAAGCGAAGCGCATGATCGATGAAGAGAACAAAGATCGCGATCGTATGTTCACCATTATCGCTTCCATGCAGAATCAGAGTAAAGCTGAAGTTGCTAGGCAGTTCGCTGTGCGCATGGGAGTGGATGTGTCAGAGCCTGAGCTTGTGACCACTCTCCGTATTCATGGTTCTAACACCGTTGGTGCATCGCTAGCACCTGAGCTAGTGATGGCTTTCTTAGGGAAACGTGGCTACTCCGAAATTGCTGTTGAGCGTGAGGGTGTCGAGTCGCAAATCACCTACAGACGCCCAGGTAAGAAAGAGCTCGGAGTTGTTGAAATTAAAGCACACGGTTCTTCTACGGCATTCGATGAGACTGATGCGAACAAGAAAGTGGGACTCTATGGTAAGTTTTGTGACATCGGCATGGCGTCACGTCCGATGAAAGACAAAGAGCAGGTGAAGCTAACAGAAGCGGGTTTTGGTGATATGCGTACTGCAGCATCAGAGTTCCCAATCGCACTTGATGGCGTGGCTGTAGTTCTCAATCGGTCAAATCCAATTAAGTCTCTGACCGTGGAGCAAGTGGCTCAGCTATTCTCAGGAAAGATCACTAACTGGAAGCAGCTGGGCGGTCCAGACCAAGAGGTCTACGTCTATGCGCGTGATGAGCAATCTGGTACCTGGGATACTTTTAAGTCCCGCGTTCTTAAGCCATTTAAGCTTAGCCTCACTGAAAAAAATGTGGAACGTTTCGAGGATTCGTCACTATTGGTTCGCAGCGTGGCATCTAACAAAGGCGGTATTGGTTTTACTGGTCTCGCTTACGTAGATTCTTCAGTCAAAGGTCTCGCGGTTCAATCTGGTGAAGAAGCACGTCCATTTCAGCCGACGCGTCTTACTGTAAAGACCCAGGATTATCCACTCGCTCGTCTTCTCTACTTCTATCTTCCAATCGATTCGAGCCAAGTGGCACGTGATTTCGTGAAGTTTGTCATGTCTAACGAAGGGCAAGCAGTAGTGGACCGAGTTGGCCTCGTAGGTCAGGGGCTTTCCACGAAGAAGGACCAGAACAACGCTGAGAGTCTCAAAAAGCAACTGCTAGCTGATCCAAGTGTCCCTCAAGAATATAAGGACCATATTGTGGTGGGAGACCGTAAGGACACACAGGCCAATATCCGATTTGTTCAAGGCTCTAACGAGCCAGATATTAACTCCATTAACAACCTCGACCGCCTCTCTAGCTCTTTAGCAAACTCAGGGAATGAGAGTGTTTCAGTCGTACTAATCGGCTTTGCTGATAGTGTTGGCGGCCAGTCTGCTAATCTTCGCCTTTCTAAGGAGCGTGCTGATTCGGTACGTGAACTTCTCGAGGCCAAGGGCGTGACTAATATTATTTCAGCCGGTTTCGGTGAAGCTATGCCAGTAGCTGACAACGGCTCAGAAGATGGTCGCTCGCAGAACCGTCGCGTCGAGATCTGGCTCAAGCGCAACTAGTTTCATAGTAGTTAAATCTCCTATACGTACAGCCGCTCGAGCCTTTTGGTTCGTGCGGTTTTTTTATTTAATCTCTGTAGATTATTCGGATTATTGTTGTGGTAGTTCTAGTTAGAAATGGCACCCCCCCATAAGGGGGTAGATGTCGAATAGCTTTGACGTTATTTATTCAATCGTTTAGTAAGGTTCCTAACCTCAATCTCTTATGTGTGTGAACGATTGTTTAATAATTGACGTGAAGGCGTGGTCTCTAGTCCAGACCCCCGGTCTTAAATCTCCGATAAAGCTGTTAGATTACGACGACTGTTCAGTCCAAACGGTGCTAGCAGAGTCCTTTGGGGTGATGTTTCCGAATATCGTAAAGCTAAAGCGTGGGGTAAAACGTTATGAAGCGCTTTCGACCACGCAGACTAATGTGATGGAGCTGGCAAAACCAGTGAAGGAAATGAGTGGAATACCGAAAGCTGAGTTGATGCGGCTGATAGAGGGCTGGATTCGTCTGCGGCGCAAGTTGCAAGATGGTGTTATTGATGATAAGGTGACACCTATTTTACTTAATTTACGCGTCCCAGATCCGAGACATTCACTAGATCGCTATATGCTTTATAAGGATGATGATGGAGGAGAGGATAGGTTAGTTATTTGTTGGGCTTATGAAACGATGATGAAACCTTGTATTTGTTTGGAGCAGGCTATTGCGATTCTAATGGGAGTTCCTCTGAGTACTATGCGGAGTATGCTCTCTACATCGATGTTGCCTTCGGACGCTACAGTACCAGTGTGTCAAATGGTGTTATCCCCAGAAGTGTCTGGTGGTGTGAACAAAGCCCCAAGTATTGGTAAAGGTTACATAGGAGTGGCTGCTATCCTTCTATTATCGATTAGCATAGGCGTCTATGCTATGAGCGATGAACCTTCAATCGGTGACATTGTCTCTAGGCATAACGTCTTCAAGGAAGTTGAATTTTCTGACGAGATACATCCATTTCACCTTCTTGAATCAGATGAATATACATCAGAGTTCTCAGAGTCGATCCTCATAGATCCTGTTGAGGTCGAAAATCCTATAGCGTCTGAGAGTGAACCTTTAGAAGAGAACGACTCATTCGTTAGTATTGAGAAACCCTTATTTGAAAAATTAATGGAGGAAGGGGCTTCTGATACAGAAATATTGGTCACCAAGCAAAACTCAATTGTTCTAGAGTCTCCTAATAGTGAGGCAATATCTAAATAAAGGTGGCCTACTCGACGAAATGGTTGATTAGGTTTGCCCGATAGAAGGATGCACCAAGTAATTTGTGTAGGTGAGGTGAGCTCGACTTGCGTTAAATATTTTCCCCAGCAGAGCTATAGCTACCTTCTAGCTCAATACCGACGCCTTCATCTAATACGATGACTCGGTCTTCTATGCCAAGACGCTTAGCTTCGGCGACTAGGCGATGCTCTGGTTCATCGTAGGGTTCATTACCTAGAGGGAATGTACGATAGTGCATAGGGATGAGGTACTCGGCACCGAGTTCGAGGAAGGCTTTGATCGCTTCCTCTGGATTCATATGTACATCGCGTCCACTGGGTGCGTTATACGCTCCAATAGGCATGAGAGCTATATCGATGTGATGGCGCTCCCCGATTTCTTTAAAGCCCTCGAAGTAGGCACTATCACCACAATGGAAGACAGTGAGATCTCCAGATTTTACGATGTAGCCACCGTAGTCGCGGTGAGTGTCGTGAAGGTAACGAGCGCCCCAGTGGTGGGCTGGAGTATGAGTGATTGTTAGGTCATCGAATGTAAGATTGTCCCAGAGGGCCATTTCGAAGACCTTATGAAATCCGAGTTTTTCGACGAGTTTGCGGCTGCCTTTGGGGACGACGATTCCCTCGCGTGAGTCGACGATTTTGAGCGACTTTTTATGAAGGTGGTCGAAGTGAGCATGGCTGACGAGTACGAGATCGATGTGGGGCAGGAAATTGATTCCGAGACCAGGATTCCGTTGGCGTTTAACGAATCCGTGCCAGTGTGCCCAGTTTGGGTCGATAAGTACCGAGTGGTCGGCGAATTGTAAAAGGAAGGAGGCATGGCCAATCCATGTGATGCGGGCAATGCCCTCAGCGGGAGGGTCGAGCACAGCGTGCTTGGCTTCGCCGAGACGTTTTTTAAAAACCTGCACGAAAATACGTTTACCGAAAAAGTGGATATTACGTTTGACCCAGCCCTTTTTTGGGAGGACTCCAGCGTAGTCTTTCTTTTTTTCTTTCTTCGGCATTACTTAGGGTTTTCCTAACCATTGTGCGTTAGAAATAGAAAAGATGCGAAATATTTTTCTCCGTATTTTCGTGCAGGTGAATTTATTACTTATGCTCTCGATGGCTTCAGCGTATTTGTTTCTTTGTTAGGGGTCTTATTTTTTTGGAAGGAGGCGAAGATGCCTCCAGCTACAGCGAGAGCGAGTCCACAGAACTGCATAATGTCTGGCAATTTACCCACATAGACTAGTGAAAGTCCTATCGTAAGTACTGGTCCAATCGATGACATGACAGCGTAGGAAGACGAGCTTGTCTTAGACAAAGCGTAGGAAAGTAATAGCAATGGGATTACGGTGCCAACGATGCCTATAGCCACTCCATAAGAAATGATTTCTTGGGAAGCGAATAAGCTGCTGAAGTCACCATTTTCTATACTGAAATGACTTATGATGATTCCTGCACAGAATGTCATGGTGAGACCTGTGTAGAGCTGGACTCCAACGCGCTGGATAACGGGTTTAGCAATCATGATGTAGCTTGCGTAGATGACCGCGCTGAGCAAGACCATGGCACTGCCGTAAAGGACATCGTTGGCATTTCCCGCAAAGCTGATTTCATTATGAATGATTAAACTTAGTCCGCCCCAGGTGAGGCCGCTGGCGATATAGGTTCTAATGCTGGGCCGTGCTCCCTGGAACAAGATTGATCCCGCGATGACAATGGTCGGATAGCTAAAGAGGATGACTCTCTCTAAGCCGACGCTGACATACTGTAGCCCAATCATGTTTACGAGTGAGCAAAGATAGTAGCCAATGAAGGCGAGGAGACCCATCAATCCCCAGTCTTTACGACGAATTGTCGCGAGTTTTTTCCAATGAAGAGCCACCATCACCAAAAAAACAGGTGTTGCTGCAAGCATGCGCAAAGCCATCACGCCACTAGGAGCGAGGCCCTCAGCGTACATGAGCTTTACTATGATTCCTTTTGAGCAGAATAAAAAGGAACCGAGGATCACCAATGATGGTATGGCGAACGACGTTGGTATGTTTGGTGGTCTAGACATAGGATTATCTCCATTTGCCCACCCAGATACCCGATGACTCAGTCACAAAAAAAGACCCGCATCGGTGAATCCAAGGCGGGTCGGTTAGAGTTAGTTAGGAAATGCATTCAGAACTTAGCACACTCATTTACGACCCGCGCTGGTAGGAGCCAGCGGAGTGCGATCATGACGAGTGATTTAGCTGCGGAATGCATGTGGCTGGGAATCAATAAGAAATGATTCCAGCTGTCAAGCCTGTGTGCTCTAGAATAATCTATCAGCTTCACTAATAGAGGGTGCGGGGGTCGACCGGGAAGGTCTCTTGCTTGAGTAGTTGCTCCCAGCTAGGAATGCCTACGCCTGAGGTTTCTTCCAGTAATTCTGGGATTTCGTGGTTTCGTCTCCATTCATCAAAGAAGGTAATGATAGAATGTGGGTCGAAGTGCCCGAAGTATTTAGTATTAGGGATAACCAAGCCCAGCACAGGGTAGAGTTCAGCTGGCTTCTGCGGAAGCTCACGGGGCATGATATGGGCGCTCAAACCGTGGCGAGCGAGATCTTGTGGTTCGCAGAATTTTTTGCGGATGACATCGAGAGCGAGAATGATTTTGTCGCGGTCCCAATCGAGAGCTGCGTAGACGTCGAATTCGATGGAGGTGTATCCTTTAGGTTTTGCCATAGTAAGTGAGTGGGTGCTTGTCAGCGCGTTCTTTATGGGGCTGTCTGGTTGCATGTCAAACAGCTTTGCTATGCGCTTAAAGTGAAATAGGTCGCTCTGTAGATAAGTGATTGATGTGCATTTTTTTAGATGTTAGAGGGATGTCTCAATTACCTACTCATTATGAAATCCAGTGTCTTCGCTATTCTCGTGTTAATATGGTCCAGTTTATCGCTTGTTGCAGATGAAGCTGGAGAGGCCAAAGCGCTTTATGTGCAGGCTGATAAGGAACTGAATGCCAACTACCAGAAGGCAAAAAAGGTTTTGCCGGAATATGTGTTTGAGGAGATCAAGAAATCTCAACAGGAGTGGCTTAAGCACAAGGTGGATACTGAGAAGCGTTTGGAGGCAGAGAAAGGAACGGCAGGTTATTGGGAAATGCTAGAGTATCTCACAGCGAGTAGATCCGAGTATCTGAATGTGCGAGCGAGCGTGAAACCTAAGGAGGGCACGTGGGACGGCCTTTACAGTGATGGTCATGGCGGGACTCTAGGTATTCTTACGAATGAAAATGGTACGATCTACTTTGAAATCAGCGTTGTTCGAGGGCCGACCTATCACATGGGTACATTGACCGGAAGTGCTGTGACTAATACGATTGCTGCTAGATTCACGGATAAGGGTCTGGTGGAAGAGAAAGAGGACGTGACTTGGGTTAACTTTAGCAAAGCTTATGATTCCAGTACAGTGGACGTGGAGGCGATTAATTCTGGCTACTATCATGGAGCTAGAGCCTACTTTGATGGTTTGTACTATCGCATCGGTGAGTTCGAAGCCGTGATTGATAGTGAAGGTTGTAGTAACTGATGAGGGTTCTTTAGGCTGCCAAGAGTTTTGAAGCATTTAGTGAAATCAGGTAGTGCTAGGAGAGGTTCGAAGACTGAATTCCGTTTCAGTAATGTGCTCTAGCAATAAAGGGTGATGTGGTTTTCGCATATTATGTTGTGGGGTTTCGTCTAGCTCTTCGATTTGACAGAGCTTAAAGTTGAGCTTAATTCAACAAGGTCTGTTCTATATGAAATCAATGTTTTTGAGTGTTTTAACTATTTCTTTGAAGCAGGCTTATCTAAATGCTAAGAATTTGAAAAGTTTTTTGGAATGTGTGCGTAATCTGCATACGCTTCGGCTTTTCTCACAGAGCGAACGGCACACATTTAAATTTCTGACATCCATTACCTAGGATACCATGCATATTATTAAGATTACCTCAACCATCGTAGCTGGCGTTGCTTTGACTGCGCCAACGAATCTGATGGCATACGCCCGAGACAAAGATTACATCAAAATTACGCACTCAGAACGTAAAGACCCATTTTCTGTAGAGAAGGAATTGGCATCATTCACCTTACCAGAAGGTTTCGTGATTGAGCTCGTGGCATCTGAGGAAAATGGTGTGATCAATCCGATCGACCTAACTTTTGACGATGCTGGGAGGCTCTGGACCCAGACTGCTGAGATGTATCCGATGGATCCATTTGGAAACACAGCGAACCGTACGATCCGCGCGAAGATGGGGAAACCAGATGATAAGCTCTGGCAACAACCTGAATACTTAAAATTGAAGGCTCTCTATAAGCTAGAGCAGAGGGGGACGGATAGAATTTTACTAATCGATGATCCGACAAAACAGGTCGAAGGTGAAATCCCGATTGTGGCAGAAGGTCTGACCATGCCGCAGAGTATTCTGCCTTATAAGAACGGTGTGTTTGTGGCGCACGGTTCGGAGATGCTTTATATCGAGGACGACAACAATGATGGTATCTATGACAAGCCGAAGACTGTTCTCAGTGGCTTCAGCTTTATCGATACTCACACTATGTCGCATACCCTAGTACGAGGCCCTGGTGGCTGGGTGCATTTTTCCCATGGAGCGATGAACATGGGCGAAGTGACAGCAGCAGCTTCAGGTAATAAGGAGCAGATCAACTATAGTAAAATTGCACGTTTCTCGCTAGATGGTGAGAACCTTGAGCTCGTAAGCAGCGGGTTGAATAACATTTGGGGCTTTCAGCTCCGTGCTGATGGTCAGTGGTACGGCACAGAGGCAAATGATAAAAGTCACTCAGTAGTGCCAATGGAGCCTGGTACCGGGTTCTTAGGAATCGGTAATGACAAGCTTCGTAGCTACCAACCAATGGTTCCAGTGGTGCACCCATTCCGTGTGGGGGGAACTGGTATATCTGGTCTCGCATTTAGCGATGACGACACAAACACCTTCCCTGAAGAGTGGCAGAATGTAGCGTTTCTAGCGAACCCGATCACCAATACGATCAATACTGTACGTGTGGATCGTGATGCAGAAGGTAACATCGTCGGGACACACCTTGAAGATCTTCTTAAGTCGGATGACGAATGGTTCCGCCCAGTGAATATCGAGTTTGGCCCAGATGGCTGCCTCTACATTGCTGATTGGTACAACAAGATTGTCTCTCACAATGAGCTTCCGCGAACAGACCCTACTCGTGATAAAACACATGGACGTATCTGGAGAATTCGTCATGAAAGTCAGAAACCACTTAATGTGCCGAACTTGATCGAGGCGGAGGATGTAGACTTAGCTCAGCACCTCCTTGGTCCAACTCGTTGGGAAAAGCGTGCAGCATGGCATCAGATTGCAGACCGTCAGGTCAAGAGTGCGCTTCCTGAAATCAAGAAGATTGCTTCTGACACTAACAACACAATCGGTTCACGTATTCACGCGATCTGGGCATTTGAGTCACTTGCTGAGTTTGATGAAGCATTTGTTGCTCAACTCTTACAGGACGAAGATCACAATGTGCGTAGAGAGGCTATTCGCGCTCTCGCCAGCTTTGATCTTGAAGCCTCAACTGTCGTGAACCTGCTTCAGCCTCTTGTGGAAGATGATCATACTTTGGTTCGTTCACAGGTGCTTAGAACGCTTGAAGAAGTGCAGATCGATGAACTAGCTATCGTCGAGTTGCTTGTTTCAACCATTAAGGCAGACATTCCAGGGAATGCACTTGGAGGTGCGTACGAGCGCAGCTTTGAGCGTTATCTTGCTCGCAAGGCCCTCGAAACATATCCAGAGACACTCTCAACTTTTCTCAATTCCGACAAGGCGATGGACTATTCTGTCGGCAGCCTATTATGGGCATCCCAGGCAATGGGAGCACAGGGCTCAGGTGATGTCTTTGCTAAGTTCTGGAAAATGCGTGGAGACACAAAGATGGATGATGAGACTTTCGTTTCTGTTGTCGCTCTTCTGAAGGATAAGAATATTCTTAAGGTAGTAGCACCTGATTTCAACAATCCGAAAAATTTTGCGAATTTGCTAAAGTTGACCGTTGATAACCAGAGCCGGATCGATGCTAAGAACCTAGCGGGAGTTTTGACTCCAGCTCTTAAGGCTGGGATCGAGTCTCAGTCCGTAGAAGGTCAAGTGCTGACAATGAATGTAGCTGCGATGGTGAAGTCCAAGGTGATTTCGAAAGAAGTGAAAAGTATCGTAGCTAAGACTTCAGATAGTTCACTCATTGATGCCGCGTTGCCTGTGCTCGCGCTCGACGCTAAAGCAAATGCGAAGCTTTACGCAGAGCTAGCTCTGAAGACGGGCTTGTCATTCCCAATACGCCTCAAGGCAATTGACGCATTGATTCGAGTAAACCCGAAAGAGGGGGATAAGATTCTCGTAGACACACTCAAGGCTGAGCCAAATGTAGATAAGGCATCTGTGGTTAGAATACTCTCGCAGTCCGCAGTTGGCTCTAAGAACTTGATGAGTCTGTACGCGAATAAGTTGATTACTAATACTGATTTTGACTTATATTCAGCTCAGCGCGTGCAAGGCTACATGAAGAAGGACAAAAACGCGAAGGTGGTATTCGCTGCAGCCAAGAAGGTGGAAGCCGCACGTGTGGCACAGCTCGACGCAAAAGTGGATCAATTCATGAAAGCAGCGCAGACGCTTAAGGGGAATCCAGCTGTTGGCCAGGCATTGTTTGGCTCATGTCTGACATGTCACGCAGTCGGTGACCAAGGCTACGATATCGCGCCGGCGCTCGATGGTTCAGCAAGCCGTGAGCTACATGCTCTGATCACCGCTGTTGTGAAGCCGGATGTAGCTGTGGAAGGTGGTTATAATCTACACCGTGTGACCCGCAAGGATGGCACTGTAGTTGAAGGCTACCTCTATCAGGATAATGACTTCGGTATGACTATCGCACAACGTGGTAATCAGAAGACGTTTATCCCGAAAGCTGACATTAAGTCTGACGGTCCAGTTAATGGGAGGTCCTTCATGCCGTCTGAATTCGATCAGTGGCAAGACCAGATGATGGTGGATCTGATCTCCTACATCAAAACGCTGAACTAATAGTCGGTTCATTTATTTTAAATGTAAGCCCCGTCAGGAAACTGGCGGGGCTTTTTGATACCTTCACAAACTGAATCTAAGTGTGCAGGTTTTCTGATGAAAGATGGAATAAGTGTTGGTCTTCTCTCTCATAGAAATAACTCCAAATTACATCATTATGTCTATTCAATCACTCGACCTCTCTAAAGAATTCCCACGCAGTCCACGCACAACATTAGGTGGCTTTGTCATCGCTGGTCGCACACTCGATAAATGCCGCGCAGTCCTCAACGGTACAGCTGGTGAGTACCATTTCGATTGCCCGCTCGATAATGTGTTTTTCGATTTCGCTGGCATCAGCGCGGAAGCGTTTAAGGAAAAGGCTGCGAGTGGGGCTGACGATGCCGCAATTGCTGCTTGGATCCAAGAGCTCACAAGCTCACTGACTACAGAGCAGATTGTTCAATGGAACAATGATCTACGTTGTAAACGTGTGAGCGAAATGCCAATTGAACTACAGGTTTTCCTAGAATCCTATATCCCAGAAAATCTACCAGAAGGACGAGTGGTGTACTATTGGTTCGATATCTATGACATCGAGGAAGGTCGCATTTAGTACTTTTTGCTAGAGCCTAGGACATTGTCCTAGGCTTTCTGGTTTACAGTCGAAGGCCTACTTCTTTAGGGCTTCGACTTGCTGAATAGCATATTCAGCGGTTATGCGCTGAATCTCTGGGATGCCAGGATCTGGCTGTCCGCCAGCTTTACGCCAGTTGTGGCCAGCATGTTTGACGATGACCATTTCGACATCAGCTCCTACGCTGTCAGCTTTCTTCTTAAGATGAGGCGCATGTGCATAGGGGATGGTCGCGTCCGTGTCACCTTGGAGTAGGAGCAGCGGCGGGCTATTTTTTGAAATCCAATAGTAAGGGCTCATTTCCTTGTATTCCTTAGGGAATTTAGCAAAGCCACCTTCTTTACCTGTGATTCTGAAACCGAAGCGGTCTGGGGCTTTGTCTGAGAGATCAGTTTTGAAGAGTTCTACGTCCGTGAAATCAGTAGGTCCGTACCAGGACATGCCAGCAAGCGGCTTGATGTCGTAGCCTTTTAGGGATGGATCGCCATCGAAGGTGGATGAGTCTGTTAAGGCTAACATCATAGCGAGTTGGCCACCTGCGGAATCGCCCCAAACAACTACTTTGTTCGGGTCGATGCCGTATTTATCTGCATTTTTTTTCAAGAAGCGTAAACCGTCGATCGCATCCGTTACACAGTCTCGGATTAGTATGCCGTTCTTGCCTTTAAAGTGGCGGTAGTCGATGGATGCGCAGACAAAGCCTTTTTCTGCTACTTGTTTGAAGACTGGCTGCATCAGCGGTAAGCCTCCTTTTGACTTACTGCCAGTTGTCCAACCACCACCATGCACATAGTAGAGTAAGGGTGCCTTTTCAGCTGTGCCCTCTGGAGGCATGTAGATGTCCATTTTGATCTGACGTCCGTTAACTTCCTTATAGGTGACGTCTAAGAATCTTTCGCCAGTCCATGTGACCTTTGAGTCTGTAGCTGCATTGACAAGTGTACAGAAACAAGCCGCCATCACGGCTACAGTTGGAATCAGTAGTTTTTTCATTTGTGCTTAGTTAGATAGTTTTTTTAGATCAAGTGTCGATGGTTCACTGCTTGCGACCGATGAGAATGCAATGCCTGGCGCGCTTCGCGTGTTCGCGTGGTTTGGACGCATGTTCTTCTACTTTGAAGCCAGCTTTCCCTAGCAATTTTTTGAACTTGGGAGCTGGTTCAGATAGCCAGTAAGTGACACGGCCGTCTGGGCTGAGGGTTTGCTTAATCTTCTGGAGGAAATCTGGTGAGTACATCTTGTCATTGCCGGAAGTAATGAGATCGTCTGGGGTATTATCGATGTCGATTAGAAGTGCATCGTAGCTATTCTTGGGCATGTTGCTGATGGTCGTGAAAAAGTCGCCCTCAATGACTTTAGTACGTGGGTCTTCTAACAGAGGGCCATTGAAATCGACGAGGAAGGTCCGGTTCCACTCGATAATTGGCTGCATCAGCTCGGCTACGTCTACTGTAGCTGGCTTGCCAATGAGCTCGAGGGTGCGCTTCAGAGTGAAGCCTAGGCCTAGGCCTCCGATCATGACGCGTGGGCGGGTCGGCCGAGTAGATTTACCTTCGAGTAGATGAGCTAGTCCAATGTCTGCAAGATGGCGCTCTGAGAATGTCTGCGAGGTACTCATCAGCTCGTAGCCATTGTACTTGAGGTAGAAATTCCCGTCGTGCTTGTGGAGAGAGAACACCGTGCCATCTGGCAAAGTGGATTTAGCTAGGTTCTCGTATGGCTTCATACGTGAAGGCTTCACCAGAATGCGTCGAGCAACAAGTATTGATCGATTTTTTTGATGAAGAGCAGCTTTGTTTTCATGGCTCAAATATGGACTACTCGTGGTTTTAGTAGCTCCTTTCAAAGTGTCGCATTTTGTGGTGACGGTTGACGCTGCGGGTGTATTGACTCGTATCGTATTTATAATGTATGAGTTATGTGAATCTGTAATCTCTCCTGACGGATTCTAATTTTTCATGAAATTCATGAAATTGAATAAAATCCAAGTTATACAATGAAAAGACATCAAAATAAGGGGGGGTATTTTACTACAGCTCCTTGCATAAAATTACTAGCGATAGGGGCCACTCTGAGTGTGGCTGACGCGAGCCCAACCACCATTGAAGCTGAATCGATGAATCTCAGCAGCTATACTGTTAGAGCGAGTGGATTCTCATCTGCTCAACAGTTCATTCAGATCCAGGGAGCTAGCGGGACGGCGTCGACTGTATATAGTGGCGCAGATATTCTTGCAAATATTGGAGTGACTTATTTTGATGAGACGGACGGTGTTTGTGAATATTCACTTGCGCTGAATGGGACGGAGATCGCTGCCTGGTCGGCTGATCAGATGTTAGAAGGTGGGGGAGTCACATTGGGGAATGTGGTGACTGCGCAGATTCCAAGGGTGGCCTTGCAAAATGGTGACACACTTAGTCTCACCGTTACTAGAGATGCTGCGGAGTATGGACGTGTGGACTCGATTACTATTTCGGAAATAGTAGAAGCGGAAAGTCTCCAGCTCAACGGGTATAGTGTCAGCGCCGCCGCATTGGCGAGTGGTGGCTCAATGATCAGAACAGGCACAGAAGGATCGGCAACACTCAGTTTCACGGGGGCAAGTGGCTACTATTCCATTAACACGCATTACTTTGACGAGAGCGACGGAGAGTCTGAGTACGCACTGTTAGTCGATGATGTTAGTGTTGATAGTTGGATCGCGAATAAAGATCTCGGCAGTGCTGGCCCTACAATTGAGGCACTGACTAGCCATAAGAGCGACTGGATCTATCTACAGAATGGATCAGTGGTCGAACTTACTGGTACCCGAAGTAATGGTGAATTTGGGCGAGTGGATTATTTAGAAATTTCCCCAGCCCAAAGTTATCTGGAAGTGTGCCAAGCGTCTCATTTCCTTTCTCAAGCATCGATGGGTGGTTCGCGTCAGGAGATACATACTTTAGCGAAGCGTATTTCTGAGATTGGGCACATGGAAGCCTGTGAGGAATGGATCGATACTCAATTTGCGCTGCCACGTGGAGCCAATATCTTAGATCGCGCTTTCTATCACCAAAGCTTCTTCGAGCTCAATCCTGTGGATAGTATCAATATTCATAATTTTGAATACGCATGGTGGGATCAAGCCACTTCATCTGAGGAGCAACTGCGCCACCGTGCGACATTTGCATTGAGTCAAATTTTTGTAACTTCATCCGTGTACTGGGGGAATAGTGAACGCAAAGATATTTGGAGGTCCTACACGAGTTATTACGATAAATTGCTCAACAATGCCTTTGAATCACATCGGGATATTTTACAGACGATCACTTACGACCCATTCATGGGCGTTTGGTTAACCTATGCGCACAATAGTAAAGGCGACGAGGAACTAGATATTTTCCCGGATGAGAACTACGCCCGTGAAGTGATGCAGCTCTTCTCATGCGGGGTCTACTCATTAGACCAAAATGGTAATTACCAATTCGATGGTAATGGGGATCTAGTCGAAAATTACGATAACGATGACATCCGTGAGATGGCTAAAGTCTTTACTGGACTGAGTCTCTCGAATGCAGATGGGTCTTTGCCTAACTTCCTAGCCCCTCCTGTTACGCAATCTGGTTCTTACGAGAATGAGATGGTTATGGTGGAAGACTACCATGATGTTAGCGCGAAAGAGCTTCTAACAGGAGAGGCGTTGGTAGCTGGTTTAAGTGGAGGTGAAGACATTAAAAGTGCTCTCGATGCACTTGCTTTCCATTCGAGTACCGCACCATATATTAGTCGCGAACTCATCAAGAGGCTGACATCTTCAAATCCTTCTAGCGCGTACGTTGCGCGGGTGGCCCAAAGCTGGAGAGGCGAAGGGCAATACGGTGGGGATGGCTCAGTAGGCGAGATGAAAAATGTGCTGAAGGCGATCCTACTCGACCCTGAAGTGCGCGATGTGATCGAGTTTAATGGGATAGCCAATAGCGCGAATATTAGTTCAGACAACGTCACCGTCGCCTCCTCAGATACACTTTCGGGTCGTATCAAAGAGCCTATCTTAAAGTGGACCCAGCTTTACCGTTATCTAGAGCCAGCAAGCACAGCAACAAGTGGCATGTTACTTTATCCTCCAAGGACGAAGCCCGCAGCAAACGATATGACGCCTCACTTCGGACAAGTTCCGATGAGAGCTCAGTCTGTGTTTAACTATTATGATACCGAGCATTCACCAGGAAGTGGGCCGATTGCTGAAGCAAAAAACGTGTTTGATATCGAATTTGTGTCGCCGGAGACTCAGATCCTTTCGGACCATGTGATTCACGGTTTCGAAGAGTGTTTAGATCTTATGCAAGATGCTCGCGCTACGAGTTACCTAAGAACTAATCAGGAAACTGCTTACGTGGAGTTCACCTGGTTACAGCGAATGATCGAGATGGACATTCCACTCGAACAATTCGTCCGCGATGTGAACCGAGAGCTCTGTCATGGGCAAATGAGTAAAGAGGCTCGAGACGTCCTGGTCTCTTCTGTGGAGAGCTCCACTGCAGACAAGCAGGAGCAATTCGCACAGGCTCTGACACTGATCTATAGCTCACCGTACTACGGTCTCTCATTTTAATCATCACACATCTAACAACTTTAGCTTCTTAAGCATTATGAAAAATAGTTTCTTTAACAAAAATGTCAGCCGCAGATCGTTTCTCCAGGATTGTGGCAAAATGACTTCGATTGGAGCCCTCTCCTCGATCATCTCACTGAAGATGGTAAACCAAGTATTTGCAGCGAGGCCTTCTGGCTCCATTACCGACTACAAAGGGCTGGTCTGCATCTTCTTCCATGGAGGTAATGATTCCTTCAATATGTTGGCTCCAGGCTTGGGCTCATCATGGGATAATTATGTAGCGACACGTGGGAATTTAGCGCTGCCACAAGCTGAAATGCACCGCATCGTCGACTCGGTATCCGGTCAAGATTACCATGTACACCGTCGGATGGAGGGGGTGAAGAACCTCTTTGATGATGGTGACCTCAGTTTTGTCGCCAATGTGGGAACCTTAGTTGAGCCTACCACCTTGAGCCAAATGCAGGACAGTTCCGTGAAACTTCCTTATGGTCTCTATTCTCACAATGACCAGCAAAGGCAGTGGCAGACTTCTATCAGCGATACTCGATCTGGTTCAGTAACTGGGTGGGGTGGACGGATGTTAGAAATTCTCAACGATGCGGCTAACAATAATGCGACCGCTGCGGTCAACCTCTCACCTAGTGGAAGTAACATTTTCCAAGATAGTGGAAGTTCCATTCCATTTTCTATTAAGGGGGGAGTGAACAGCTTAGATCTTTATAAGACGAACAGTTCGATCAAAGATGCTGTGGATTCAGACCTAGAGAATGCCTACAGTACGGTGCTGCAAAATCACCACGAACACGTGAGAGCAAGGTCGATCGAACAGACTGAGATTTTGGAAACGATCGCAGATAGTACAGATATCGCGACACCTTTCCCGAATACCTACCTTGGCCAGCAACTGCGCCAAGTGGCGATTTATATCAAGGCTCATGGAGTGGATGGGCTCAATGCTAATAGGCAGACGTTCTTCTGTTCTCAAGGAGGGTTTGACCTACATGGTGAAGGGCTTGAGTCTCATAACAACTTACTTCAGGCGGTGAGCGATGCGCTGGTTGCCTTCAATGAAGCTCTGAAAGAAATTGGTTACCACGACAAAGTGGTGACTTACACGGCGTCTGATTTTGGTAGAAGTCTCACTACCAATGGTGGGGGAACTGACCATGGTTGGGGAGGAAACCAGATTGTGATGGGGGGACCAGTTTCAGGCGGACAAGTCTTTGGTGATTATCCAACATTAGCGCTCGGAGCATTAACTGACACAGGAAGAGGAAGGCAACTGCCGACGACTTCTGTCGATGAGTTAAATGCTTCCTTAGCGTATTGGTACGGGGTCGAAAATGATAATGAGATGGAGATAGTCGTTCCAAACATTCGTAACTTCTGGACTTCTGGTTCCACGGAAACACCTATCGCAGGGATGTTTGGTTAGTCATCATAGGACTAAAGAGAGTAACAAAACTATTCTATGAAGTGGATTTTGGCATTAGCAGCAGGCGGCTTGATTTGCATCAGCTGCCTGCTGCTTATTCAACGTGATGAGCTTGGCGACGAAGCAAAAAATCAAGGAGCATTGTCGTCACGAGTAGCAGCATCGTCCGTATCGCAGAGTGGTATTCAGAGAGTGTCGACGCGTACGCCGAGAGCACTGAAGTCGACAGAAAAAGGCAGTTCGGCGAGCGCGCTTTTTGGTTTTGACCAGTCTACTGCTATTCTGAGAAACGACCCTAATGACCCTGAACAATTACTGCCTGAGGCTAGCGAGCTCGGTAGTGTCGAGCTCGCTCCAGAGATAGAAATTGATCATGTGCTCGCTTTGTTAGGAAGTTTTCGGAGCGTGGCGAATGCAGGGTGTTTCCCAACGGGTTTCAATTATGAAATTACGAATGCTTTGTTAGGTAAAAATAAAAAGAAAATCGCATTTATTTCTGAGAAGAATGTTCGTATTAATGAGGAGGGAGAGTTGACTGATAAGTGGGGGAGTCCATATTTCTTCCACGCTGAATCGAGCACGAAGATGGAAGTACGTTCCGCGGGTGAAGACCGTAAAATGTTCACGGATGATGATGTGAGTTCGTATCGAATGTAGTAAGAACGCTGATTATTGGTATCCAGTATCTTAGAGATCTAGAAAGTCGGCAATGCGGCGCTCTAGGAAGTATTTTGGGTTCCAAGGTGTACCGCCAGTGATGAAGCCTACGTGGCCGCCGTGTGGGTAGAGTTCGTAGGTGATGCTCTCTGAGAGCTGTTCCGCAGCGGGGATGACAGCGTCAGTCATAAAGGGGTCATCTGCTGCATGGATTATGAGTGTCGGGATTTCGACATCTTGTAGAAATTGTAGACCGCTGCATTTCGCGTAGTAATCGTGGACGTCTTCGAAGCCGTGAAGGGGAGCGGTTACTTTATCGTCGAAATCGTAGAATGTCTTAAGTTTACTCACTTGAGATGGATCAAGTGGCATGGAATCTCGGAGTTGCGGGCTGGCTATCTTCTCCGCGGTTTTCCGCTGGAGTTGCTTGATGAGATGGCGCTGATAGATGGTGGAGAAACCTCCTTCTAGGCGTTTTGCACAGGATGAAAGCTGAAGTGGGGCGGAGATGATCACTGCGCGATCTACTAACGATTTCTCCCTCTGTTCTCCTAAGTATTTGGCTAAAGCATTCCCTCCTAAACTGTATCCAACGGCAAGGATTTCACTGTTTGGGTAGAGGTGTTTTATATGGGTAAAAGTATGCTGAAAGTCATCTGTTTCACCACTGTGGTAGCTCCGAGCGAGGCGGTTGTTCTCACCTGAGCAACTACGGTGATGATGAACGACTGCTGGAATTCCTAGATTCTGGCAATGAAGGATGAGGCGTTTGGCATAGGCGGAATCTGAACTGCCTTCTAGCCCGTGGAGGATGACCAGGACCTGCTCGCCGCCGTCGATATTAGACCAATCGAGGTCGATGAAATCGCCATCTTCTAGCTCAAGCCTCTCGCGTCGGAACGGGAGTTTAGGCGTTTTAAGTAGAGTGGGTAAAACCGTCTGAACGTGTGGGTTCTTAGCCCACCAGGGGATAGAGAAGTGTTTGAGCCATTTCTGATTGATGTCGTTCAGAGTCATGACTGCTGAGAGGTGTGGGAGGAGCCTTAGTTTTTACAGCTTACTTGAGAAGCTTCTTAATTTCGTTTTGGCTATCAGCAGAAAGTTCAGAAAATGGGTAAGTGATTTTCTTTTTGTTAATAAGGAAGATAACGGATGTTTGATCGGCAGATTTGATAGCTGCGGTGATAGTTTTACCCTCTTTGTTTGTCCACGCCTGCTCTTCGGCTAGAACTGCGGTATCGAGTTTACGTTTCTCTTCTTGTTGTGCTTCTTCTGCTGCGTCTTCCCGTTCTGCAAGCAATTTTTTCAGCTCGCGTGCAGCTTTTCTAGAATCACTTTTAAGTTCTTCGTAGGAAATGGCATCGATTGCTTCTTCGCCGTCTGCGCTGGTAACAAAGACCATTGGGATGTATTTCCCTGCGTCTTCACGAGCGGTATGAGCCCCTTTGGGTAGGCTTTTCCAGTCTGTGTTAGAGTTGGCGAAAACGACTGTGCCTGTGGATTTCAGATCTTTGAATGCAGCTAAACTAGCCGCAATACAAGGTCCTCACGTGGTGCCTGGGTCGGTGTACACGAAGATGAGTGGCTCCTCTTCTTGAACTGCGTTTTCTTTAGCTTCGGATAATTCCTTCATGGTGAGTACCGATTTGGGAACTGTGAATCCAGCTAGACTAACGTGGCTGAGTGCCACGAGGGTGAGTAAGGTTAAGATTGGGGATTTCATGAGCTGTCGTATGTGAGCGTTGTTATAAAAAAATGGGAGCTTTACCACTCGGCTTGCCAGAGGCGGAAACCTCCCTCGAAGGCTGCTCTATTGCAGACTTGTCGGCTATTTTTTGGTGGGTTCTCAATCAGCTCCGCATTGCCACCGCCGAGAACGATGTTGTCAGCATTGAATGCATTACTGAGGATCTCAACAGTTTTGAGTGCATGTTTGTTCCATTTTTTTTGGCCGAGATGTGCAAATCCAGCTTTGCCAACATACTCTTCAAAGCTTTTCTCATTGCGGTAGGGCAGGTGGCCAGCCTCTAAGGGAACGGCTTTACCATCTATGATAAGAGTAGTTCCGAGTCCTGTTCCAAACCCAAGGAAAAGCATGGTGCCGCCTTCGTAGCTGCCGATGGCTTGCATGGTGGCGTCGTTGATCACTTTGGTAGGCATGCCAAAGGCTGCTTCAAAATCGAAATCTACCCAGCCTGAACCTAAGTTGTGGGGTTCTTTGATGGGGCGGTTGTGATTACACGCACATGGAGCTCCGAGAGAGATGGCCTCGTAGTCCCAATCTTTTGCAGCATCGATCACTTGTCGGACGAGGCGTTTCGCTGAAAGGTTTGGATCAGAAGGGATCTTGATACGTTTTTCAATACCTGTCGCGATGAGTTTGATGTTAGTGCCGCCAATATCTACTACGAGAATGCGCTTTTTGTCAGTACTGGATGCCATAGCTAGACGCATACTAAAGATCTAGTGACAGGTAGTGCAACTACGAATAGGTGCCGATATTGTCGTTCTAAAGCTCGACATTCTGTGTAGACTCGTACATCTGAGGGATATTCAGCACATCTTATTATGGCCAGACACGCAATTTACGAAGTTTTTGATCACCAAAAAAACGAGCTATTGTTTCATTTATTAAATGAGCAAGAGGAACTTGATCAAGTACTTGTGGTGCTGCGAACTCGTGAGGGTGTGCATGCTCTCGCAAGTGAGCTAGCGAATTCAGGAGTCACGGTGGACTCAGTGCATGGTAAGAAAAAGCCCGAGCTGATCGAGCGCGCATTGAGTGATCTTAAAGCTGGTGCCATACGTGTATTAGTGGTGACTGATGCTTTTGCTAGAAATATAGACATCGCGGGAATTAAGGCGATTATCCAAGTGGATATCCCAGAGATTTTGGCTGATTACCAAGAGCGACTTGAGCTTATCAAAACTATAGATGACGGGGTGTTATACAGTTTTGAGAATCAGCATAATACGGCTTCGCTAACTGCGATCGAAGAGCTGTTAGGTACAGAGATTCCACGTGAGCGAGCAGAGGGGTTTGCCTATGACGATCGAGCAATACGTGAGAAACAGACTCGGAACAAAACTCCGAAGCACGGTCCTCGCTCGAAGCCACTTCAGCATAAAAAGAAGAAGTGGAAGCCGAAGAAGTACACGCGTTGATCTGTTTATCATTTTATTGAGCTGGGCGCTCTCTTAGGAAGCGAGCAAACCTTGGTAAACCTGTGGCGGTGAGTCCTGTGAATTGATAGGTGATAGTAGTCCCTATTTTAGGTGGTTGCTTGCGTTGCGCGTCGGAAAATCCAGATCCTAATTTGAGTTGGCGCCCACCGGGGAGTTGTACAACCAGTGCTCCTAACATACCGCTAAACTTTCCTTTTCCTTCTATGTGACCAATGACGGTGGCTTCGGCGTCCTCGTGAGGTTTTAGCTTTAACAGGTCTCTAGTGCGCTCAGCCTGGTATGTCGCTGAGCCTTTATGAAGCATGAGCCCTTCGCCGCCAGCATTGACTGTAGCTAGTAGTTGTTGATGGAGTTGCTCTATCGAGCTGACGCGAAATTGTTTTACCGCACGAAGCCAAGGGATGTTGGATTGAGCCTCGATTTTTCTTATTGCTTGGACACGTTGGTTAAATGGCCCTCCATGGTTTGGCAGGTCAAAGACACAATAATGCACTTTTTCCCATTGCGTATCATTTGGCTTTTGAGTTCGGGCAATCCCGCTGACTTGGTCAAATGCACCACGCTCAATCCACAGTTCACCGTCCATGGTGATTTCTTTTGGGAAACGAGCTGTGAACCATGCGGGAGAAACTATTTTCCGACCACTACGAGTGAGCAGATTTTGCCCATCCCAATATCCACGGACTCCATCTAGTTTTTCACTCACCCAGTATTCAGTGATGTCGATGTCATCATTTTCGTAGCTGTGGGATAATTGTAGAGGTGGGGTAGACCGTTCCTCTGCTGCACAAAGAGAGCTGAGAAGGATGCTGAATATTAGGCGAAAAATACACACAAGTTTATCTATAACATAGCTCTCAGAGCTTGAGGAGTTGAAAGTTGTTAGGTTCGGCTGTGAGCCATGTGGAGTAGAGATTTTTAGGCATGATTTGCACGGACAGGGAATCGATTTTGGTGTATGTTGCGCCTCAAGATGACTGAGAAAATAACAAATTTGGTTTCGAAGCCTGCAGATTTGAGTTCAGAGGCTAGTGCTAATACAATTTTGACAACAGTGCTAGATGCCTTTGGATGTGGCACCGGAACGATCCATATTCTGAATGATGAAAGTAAAATGTTAGAGCTTGTGGCTCAGCAGGGAATCCCTCCATTTTTGTTGGGTAAAGTTTCTGTGATTCCTGTTGGGAAAGGCATTGCTGGAGCAGCAGCTAAGCAACGTGAAGCTGTTCAGATCTGTAACTTGCAGACAGACACCACGGGGGTGGCGAAACCAGATGCTAAGAAGACTGATGTAGCTGGTTCTGTGGCTGTGCCGATCTTAGACGGCGAGACTCTGAAAGGAACATTAGGCATCGGCAAAACTAAGCCGCATGATTTCACCGAGAGCGAGGTCGCTGAACTAAATCGTGTGGCCGATTGGCTAGGCAAAGCCTAGTGCTGGTCTTCGGTAAAATAATATCGAGAACCTGAGTATTACATTGGAGTTCATTGAGGTGAACTCCTTGGTGTAGCCGGTCGTCGGCTATGCGTATTTAGCGATGCATGAGCACGAGAGCTTATTCAAACTCTGCAGTCTCGATGAATTTTTTCACGGGTCTGTGAATGATGTATTTCTCATCGACTACTGCACTTCCTTTGCGTGTGGTGCGTTTGGTCACACAGCTAGTGAGAGGGAAGATACAAGCTAGGGCGATGATGCTGAACAGGAATTTGCAGGACATAGGCATTTATGTATCAAGTGAATCTTGCTGTCACAAGGCCAGACTGTAGGTGAGATCTAGTCTCTTAGAGTAAACCAGCAATCACCAGAGAAACGATAGCCATGACGTTAATGATAATATTCATGGATGGGCCTGAAGTGTCCTTAAATGGGTCGCCTACGGTGTCGCCTACGACACAGGCACTATGAACATCAGAGCCTTTCCCTCCCAAGTTTCCATCTTCTACATATTTCTTTGCATTGTCCCACGCGCCACCAGCATTGGACATCATTAGAGCCATAAGGATGCAGCCAAGTAGAGCTCCCACCAGAGTGCCGGTGAGGGCGATAGCTCCTGAGCCATTGATGGCATTGAATCCGAAGCCAACAACGATCGGTGTTCCAACGGCTAAAAGTGCTGGGAGGAGCATTTTTCTAGTTGCGGCTCGGGTAGCGATGTCTATGCATTTGTCAGTTTCAGGCTCAGCTGTTCCTTCTAATAATCCAGGGATCTCTTTGAACTGACGACGTATCTCGGTGATCATTTCAAAGGCCGCTTCGCCCACTGCTGTCATGGTGATAGCACCATTAAGAAAGGGGACAACGCCTCCTATAAAGAGTCCCACAAAGAAGGTGGCGAGCACCGACTGGTCGATGAGGTCGAAACTGGAGATGTCTGCTTTTTCGATAAAAGCAGTGATGAGCGCGAGGGCTGCTAGACCAGCTGCACCGATGGCAAAACCTTTGCCAATAGCCGCTGTAGTATTGCCTACGGCATCGAGTCCATCGGTGATTTTACGTGTTTCAGGTCCCATCTGAGCCATTTCAGCTATGCCGCCAGCATTATCGGCGACTGGGCCGTAGGCGTCAATAGCCATGGTGATTCCCACGGTTCCTAACATTCCAACCGCTGCGAGACCTACGCCGTAGAGTCCAACAAAGTGGTAAGAGACCGCGATGATTCCTGCGAGCGTGAGTAGAGGGATGGCTACAGAGCGCATTCCAAGAGCTAGGCCGGAAATCATTACAGTGGCCACACCGGTTTCTCCTTGGCGAGCTAGATCTCTCACAGGCTTTCCGCCCGTATAATGTTCCGTGACGAGACCGATGACAATACCTCCAACAGCACCTGCAAACACGGCAAAGGCTGGGTTCGAATTAAACCCAAAGATAGCACAGACTATAAAGGAGGCGATGATGTAGAGCGCGGCTGATCCTATTGTCCCAATTCGAAGTGCTGCCGCGGGTTCTTTTGCGGCCATTAAACGCACTAACAATATCCCTAAAACTGAGCATAAGAGGCCAACGGTGGTTAGAGCTAGTGGAAGGAACATGAGGGATTCAGCATGTGCTGTAGGGACTCCTATTTTATCTAACAAAGCATCTCCGCCAGTTTGAACTGCACGAGCTCCCGCTGCGCCTGCGATGGCTATAGTGGCGATTTGAGCTCCACAATAGGACTCGAATATGTCTGAGCCCATTCCTGCGACATCACCGACATTGTCGCCGACATTGTCTGCAATGACTCCCGGGTTACGTGGGTCATCCTCGGGAATACCTGCTTCTAATTTCCCTACGAGGTCTGCTCCTACATCAGCGGCTTTGGTGAAAATTCCACCACCGACACGATAGAAGAGAGCAACGAGCGAGGCTCCCATGGCGAAGCCTTCCATAATCTCAGCGACGTGTGGTTTGTGGTCACCAGAAATGAACATCCAGAAGAGTGTTCCTAGTCCTAACAAGCCCATGGAGGCGACAGTGAGTCCCATCACAGACCCTCCAAAAAACGCTATTCCTAGAGCAGATGCCGCACCTTCTTCTTTTGCTGCGATGGTAGTTCTAACATTGGCTTTAGTCGCCGTGTACATCCCTATAAATCCTGAGAATGAAGAGGCGAGGCAGCCAAAGATGAATGCTGCGGCTTGGTACTTTGCGTATTCTTGTTTTTGGCAAAAGAATATGAGAGCCGCGATCACGACTGCGAAGACTGCAATGAGTAGGAACTCCCGCTTCATGAAGGCCATGGCTCCTTTATGAATCTTCTCAGCAATTTCAGCGACCTTTCCTTCGCCTCCTGGGCGTTTGATGATCGAGGCTAAAATAGCCGCGGCGATGCCTAGGCCAACAATTCCAGCGACTGGAGTGATCCAATACATTTCATTCATGGAGTCTTTAAAGTAAGGGTTATTTCGTCCTCACATAAATCTAACAGAATTCACAATGGGACCATTGATCAGCATAAGGGGAGATCTATGAGAGACAATGAAAAAGTGGCTAATTGATGATTATTGTATTTTGTAAGTCATTTTAAATATGCGTCTTATGGGTTGTGGTCTTAGGTGGAGATGTGAAACTCTCACTTAAAGTCGTATTGTTATTGTCTCCGGTAGTTCAGCTCTGTTGTAAGCCATCAGAAAGTATCGATGTCCAGGAGTTGCCTACGAGTGAGCCACAGGAAATGACGCTCAACGATGACGGCAAGGAGATTCAATTAGAGTTGGGGGAAGAGTTCCGCGTAAGCCTGCCTGAGAATAGGAGTACGGGCTATAAATGGGAGTTAGATGCAGGGGAGCTGCTTCATGTGAAATCAGATGTCTATATAGCTGATGCTTCACAGGTGGGAGCTGGCGGAGAGAGAGAATATGTTCTTATCGCCGAATCTGTAGGCGAGATGACGTTGGAAGCTGTGTACATTCGCCCATGGGAAACAGGAATGAAGCCCACTCAGCGCTTTGACGTGAATGTTTTGATCGAGCCGTAGAGGTGTTATTGCAGCTCTCGTTATCGCTGGTGAAGCGATAGAGGTTTCTTGATGAAATGCCGCCCTTTTTAGCAGTTTTGTTAGGTGCTCCAGCCTTTATTTATTTCACCAAGTGATTTGCCAAATATTTTATCCGCAGCTGAGCTCAGTGCACCATCGCGCTCGAGGATATCATCGGAGATCCCTAGAATTAGTCGGTTAGGATTCGCGATAGGCCGGATTCTTTGGACGTTCATGGCTGCTTCTAGTTCACTGCCTGCCCCATAGAAGTCGCTGATGATTGACATAGCCGTGGCTGTGGATCGTGAAATCCCGGCCATACAGTGGATCAGAAGCTGAGAGTCTTTTGGAATATTCCGAGCGAATTCGAGGCAGCTGAGAACATCATCATGGACTGGAGCTTTGCCGTTTTCTTGTACTTCGGTGTCATCGAAGGTGGCAAAATGAATGTCGGCATCTGGGAATCCAACATGCATTTGTTTCTGGAATGCAGTTAAGCTCGGGTTTGGGTGCCAGATTGAGATAATATGAGTGAACGGGCTACGATCGATTTTTTTGAAATCGACGACTCCGCAAATGCTGATGCTTGGTAGATAATGCATGGAGGGTAAAGGGGGGATGGTCATAGAATGAATAATACTGATGCAACCACTGAGCGGAAGAAATGTTCTATAGAGATTTCGAAACTGGATGGGTTTGACAACAAGCCGCTTGTGGAATAGTCGCTTGCGCAACCATTTCTATCTCTTTCGGAGTATTATGAGCAAGAATCAAGTAAGCAGCAATGAGCTAAATAATAATCCCGATGTAGTACTCATCGGTGGCGGAATCATGAGCGCGACATTGGGGGTGATGCTCAAGCGGCTGAAGCCAGAGCTAACGATTCAGATTATTGAGTCCTTGCCTAGTGTTGCCCTCGAGAGTTCCCATGCATGGAATAATGCTGGTACTGGGCATGCCGCCCTTTGCGAGCTGAACTACACCCCACAGCATGCAGATGGCTCTGTAACGATTGATAAAGCAGTTGCAATCAACGAACACTTCGAACAGTCGAAGCAGTTCTGGGCCTATCTTGTTGAGCAAGGAGTGATCGAATCCCCAGAGGATTTTATTCGTAAGGTGCCGCACATGAGTTTTGTCCGTGGAGAAGATGGTGTTGATTTTCTCAGTAGTCGCTTTGAAGCGATGAAAGGGCATCACTTCTTTGCTGACATGGACTATTCAGAGAATGTCGATGAGATTGGCGAGTGGGCTCCATTGCTCTCCCAAGGCCGCGAGGCTGCTGAAAAAATTGCGACTACTCGAGTAGAGGGTGGTACTGACATCGATTTTGGCTCACTCACTCAAATTTTAATCACTCATCTGAAATCGCTCGATGGCGTTAGCTTGGCGACAGAAACTTCCGTGCGTGACATAGATCGTGTGCCGAGTGGTGGCTGGAAAGTGCGTGTGCGTAGAGATGGCGAGCTGGGATCTGAAAAGATTCATGCGAAGTTTGTTTTCATTGGAGCAGGTGGTGGTTCACTGAAATTACTCCAAAAATCTGGCATTCGTGAGGGCAAGGGCTTTGGAGGTTTTCCTGTGAGCGGTCAGTTCCTTGTTTGTCAGGATGAAGAGATCATTGAGAAGCATGCTGCGAAAGTCTACGGTAAAGCAGCTGTAGGAGCTCCGCCAATGTCCGTACCGCACCTTGACACACGTGTGATTGACGGGAAGAAAAGTTTACTATTCGGTCCTTTTGCAGGATTTTCACCAAAGTTCCTCAAGCGGGGTTCTATCTTTGACCTGATCGCTTCGGTAAAGCCGGATAACCTAGGTCCCATGCTTGCGGTAGGCCGTGATAATATGAGCCTCACTGAGTATCTTTATCAAGAAGTCGTGAATACACACACCGACCGTGTGGATGTGCTGCGCGAGTTCTTCCCAGATGCGGAAGAGGGTGATTGGAAACTCGTGACAGCGGGTCAGCGGGTACAGATTATTAAGAAAGACCCAGAAGTGGGTGGAAAGCTTCAGTTCGGAACTGAGGTGGTGTCTGCAGAAGATGGGTCTATAGCTGCGCTGTTGGGCGCTTCTCCAGGGGCTTCTACTTCTGTCGCGATTATCCTAGAAGTATTAGAAAGATGTTTCGGCGATGAGATGAAAACTGGAGCTTCAACAGTGAAAGAGATGGTCAGCTCCTATGGTGATGTGCTTGCCAATGATGCAGATCGCTACGCTTCCGAACGAGCGCGCGCTGATAAGGCGCTGAAGATTATCTAAACTCGATTCTTGGCTTCAATTGGTCTTCAATTATTAATTTCAAAAAGGGCATTCACTAGGATGCTCTTTTTTTATCGGATAGATTGAGAAATTCGAGAACTTGTCATTGAGAGATTGGCTGTTATTTTCGCCGCCATGAAGCGATTTACTCTAGGATTATGCGTGATGATGGCAGGCGTAGTGGCCAGCTTGGCGGGATCTCCGCAGGGAGCGGAGCGGATTGTCAAAGAACAGCGCCTAGCGGAGTTGGAGTGGCAGCAGGAGCTACTGCTGGCTCAAACTATTTCTGAAAAAAAGGCAGTATACGCGAAGCGTCCGAATAATGCAATATACACCAACCAGATGTTCAATGAGCTGGAGTCTAGTTTAGCGGAACCTTGGGTGATGCCCTATGTGGTGTGGCAACTTCGGTATCGCCCTATGAATAGCGCGACAGTCATTACGTTAATTGAGGTGGTGGAAAAATACCACACAACTTCACCGCAGCTAGGTGAGTTTTGTATTACCCTAGTGTCTGCAGGTTCATCTGACCAACAGACTCATATGGGAGTAACGGCTACACACAGCTTAAAAAATAAAAAAGAAGAATTCCTTAATAAGGTTTTACGTGGAGGCAAAACGGCAGAGACACGGGGCCAGGCCGCGTTTGCTCTATCAGGCATGCTCGCTCAGTTAGGAGATAGCCCTGAAGTGAATAAGCGACGCTTTGAACTGTTACGTAAGGCGATTATTGATGCCGCTGATTCAAAAGTAGGAGATGTGACGCTAGCTGACTTAGCCAAAGAGGAAATTTACCGTATGACCAAGCTTTCTAAAGGTGCAATGGCTCCTAATTTGGTTGGGTCAGATACTAAAGGGATGCCGCTGAAGCTCAGTGATAGCAAAGGAAAAGTTACGGTTTTAGTATTTTGGAAAAGTTGGGAAAAGTATCAAGATGTGGCACGCGTGATGAAAAAACTAGCCACTACTTATGCTGGTGAACCGGTAGAAATTATTGGTGTCAGTGGTGATCTTTTGAGCTCTGTTCGTGATTTGGAGAAAATGGGTGAGGTGACCGGCAGCACATTTGCCGATCCCTATGGTAAGCTCTTTCAGGTTTATCGAGTAACGGAAACTCCTATGGCTTACGTCATCGATCGTGACGGGAAGATTCAGTACAATGGCGTATTAAGCAGTTTCGTGGATCTTACCGTTTCGGCATTGTTGGCTCCGGAACAGAACTAGTGGGCGATCTGACTCATGAAAAATGCCCTCTTGTTTCCAAGAGAGCATTACCTCGTACCTAAAGGGATACACACGAGTTTTATACCTTCGGCATTGTTGCTCCCTCTGGCTAATAAAGTTTATTAGGTGAGCCGAGCAATGGGCTGTTATGTGGGGGATGGTGCTTGAGGTAGCTCGATCACCGTCGGAGTGATGGCTGCTGACTCAGATGGGTGAGTGAAAGCTTCTTCCGCTTTTACTTTGGCTTTCTGCGCAGCAGCTCTTCCCGCGTTGGCTCCTTTACGGAGACCATTTTTGAGTGTCTGGGGAAGTAGCTCGTGAGCGAAAGCTCCTGCGAATACTGTGCCATAGGCGACGTTATATGCAGTGTCGAAAGCTGCGCTGGCGATGGCTTCTTTTAGCTTTGGCGCTGCTTCACGTGCTTTTTCTTTAGCATCATCTTTGGCTTGGTGAACAGCATCAGAAAATGAGTGAAAGTGGCTTTCTTCTTTTGTGGTGTCTTGATTTTCTCCGGTCATAATTTGGGGTGGGTTGTTACTTACTAATAAATCAGGTTTAGGTTGAATTGTTGATTATAATTCTAACCACCAATTATAAGGCTGAGTCATGGGGACTGCAACGTGGATTTTTGAGCGGCTGCATCGAGTGCGAAAATTTACTATAGTTTTTCATTGCCAAGAAGAGTTTTTGGCGTAGAAAAGCGCCGCACCAAATAACACCTTGCTCGGGTGGCGGAATTGGTAGACGCGCTAGACTAAGGATCTAGTGGCCGTTAAGGCCGTGGGGGTTCGATTCCCCCCTCGAGCACCATTTATCAAAAGGCCTCCAGTAACTCTGGAGGCCTTTGTTGTTTTGGGAATGTAGTTCTAAGGGGGCTGTTTAAGGCTTAGCTGTATTCAGATAGCTGATGCGTCTAGATTCGCATTACTGAATGAGTCCCCCTTTAGCTAGGCACTGTGGTTTGCAGCACTTTAGTGGAGCAATTGACTGTGAGTGGCTTAGCTCCGACTGGGAGAATAAGGAAGTCGCCAGTGCAGTAGATTGTGTTTTCGTGATCCGTTAGACTGCCTTCGATCACGGTGATGATTGAAAACTTGTCGGGTTCTGGGTTGCAGAATGATTCGGCTGCATTCAGCTCAAAGTAATCAACTTTGTAGTAGGAGCATTCGGCTAGTGTGGAGCCCTCAGGTTTGTCCATTTCTGGTTCAATGTCGTCGAAATCGATGCATTTCATTGACTCCTCAATATGGAGGTCGCGAGGATTTCCATCGAGACCGACACGGTTCCAGTCGAACACGCGATAGGTGGTGTCGGAGTTTTGCTGAATCTCGTAGATGACGATTCCCGCCCCGATGGCGTGCAGGCGGCCAGAGGGGATATGGATGGAGTCACCTGATTTTGGGTAAATGGTGTGAATGAGCTTGTCGGGGTCTCCATTGTTGAGGGCTGTTTGGAATGCCTCTTTAGTAGTGCCTTTTTTAAAACCAAAATAGATAGCAGCTCCCGGTTCGGCGTGGGCGATGTACCACATTTCCGTTTTTGGTTTGCCTTTTAGTACTGCTGCAAGGTGCTGAGGGGGGTGAACTTGAATGGAGAGGTCGGTTTGAGCATCGAGAATTTTCACCAATAGGGGGAAGCGTTCAGAGGTGTAATTGCCGAATAGTTCAGTCCGGTGATTCTCCCAAAGCTCGTGGAGGCTTTTGCCTTTAAAATTATTTGAGGTGACAAGCGATTGAGCCTCCGGTCGATCAGAGATCTCCCAAGCCTCGCCGTAAGGCGTATCTGTATCAGGTAGCTGGCGATTATAGATGGTTTCGAGCTTTCTGCCACCCCATACGCGTTGTTGGTAGATGGGGGTGAAGGTAATCGGAGTCATGATAGTGGTAGCATTTGTGACAATTTGTTGAGCAGTTGTCTAGCAGAAGGAGATAGAAAGTATCGACACCTTGTGGATAAAGGGTTATTCCCCACAGTCATTGCTGCCTATAAAGGTGGCTCTTAAATTCCCTAGATACCTGAAGAATATGAAAATTTGTTGTATTGGAGCTGGATACGTTGGTGGGCCTACTATGGCTATGATTGCCAATAAGTGCCACGATATCGAAGTGGCTGTCGTTGATTTGAACGAAGAACGTATAGCTGCATGGAATTCTCCAAGTCTTCCGATCTATGAGCCAGGGCTACAGGAGATTGTTGAGGAACGCCGCGGCAAAAACCTCTTCTTTTCTTCTGAAGTTAAGAAATATATCAAGGACGCGGATGTGATCTTCATTTCCGTAGGTACACCTACTAAGAGCTACGGAATTGGCGCAGGTCAAGCTGCAGAACTAGGTTATGTAGAAGGCTGTGCACGAATGATTGCAGAGGTTTGTGAAGGTCCTAAGATCGTGATCGAGAAGTCCACCGTTCCTGTGCGTACGGCTGAGGTGATCAAGAGCGTCTTCACTGGCTACGATAAGGGACACCTTTT
The DNA here is from genome assembly GCF_051252225.1 of Rubritalea sp. Taxonomy (GTDB): domain Bacteria; phylum Verrucomicrobiota; class Verrucomicrobiia; order Verrucomicrobiales; family Akkermansiaceae; genus Rubritalea. Next base: position 5,020 of record NZ_JBPOGE010000020.1, on the reverse strand, counting down.
TGAAATTCTTTCGAATCCTGAGTTCCTCGCAGAAGGTACTGCCATTACTGATCTCGATAATCCAGACCGTGTTCTTATCGGTGGAGACTCTACTGAGACCGGTAAAAAAGCGGTGCAGACTGTGGTGGATATTTATAACCGTTGGGTTCCGCGCGAGAACATCATTACTACCAATGTTTGGTCTTCAGAGCTTTCTAAGCTCGTAGCCAATGCCTTCCTCGCTCAGCGCGTTTCTTCGATCAATGCGATTTCAGCTGTCTGTGAAGCATCTGGTGCAGATGTGGATGAAGTGGCGAATGCGATCGGTAAGGATAGCCGTATCGGCCCTAAGTTTCTCAAATCTTCCGTCGGTTTTGGTGGTTCATGCTTCCAGAAAGACATTCTCAATCTCGTGTACCTTTGTGAGCATTTTGGCCTCGCGGACGTGGCTGAGTACTGGCACCAAGTGATCAAGATCAACGAATACCAACGTAAACGCTTCACCCGGAAAATCATCCACAGCCTCTATAACACGCTTAAAGGGAAGCGTATTGCTGTGTTAGGTTTTGCCTTTAAAAAGGATACCAACGATACGCGCGAGTCTGCTGCGATCTATATCTGTCGCGACTTTATCGAAGAAGGTGCTGACATCGCGGTCTACGACCCACAGGTGGACGCAGAGGAGATTAAAGGTCTGACAAGTGAGAAAGTGGAAGTTTGTGGGTCAGCTGCTGAGGCAGTTGCTGGTGCGCACGCTGTGCTTGTACTCACTGAGTGGGATGAATTTAAGACTCTCGACTACACGGCGCTCTACGAGAGCATGGTGAAGCCAGCGCATATCTTTGATGGCCGTAACATCCTAGATCTCGCTGAGCTCGAGAAGATCGGTTTCAATGCATTCGGTATTGGTAAAGCTTAAGTAAGATCTCAATCTTTTGGAAGACCCGTTACTCTGGAATCAGAGTGCGGGTTTTTTTATTGGTGGTCAGCCACTGATCAACTTGTTTACTGCTCTGGACTCGCATGAAGAAACTACATCTTATTGACAGAGAGATAGATGAGGGTTTTCTGTTCCGTATCCACATGATGCATCATTTTACGCGACTGATTACGCTTATCCTTACATTCACCTGCCTCGGCGATGCTGTGTGTGCTGGGGAGGCATGTTGTGGCGAGAGTGCGTCAGCTTCTGAGCTGTCCAATGAGAGTGTCCGTATTCAATTGGCCTGTGATTATGCCGCCGTGGTGCCTGGGCAATTGGTGCGTGTGGGTTTTCTCGTGAAGCATGGCGAGGGCTATCACACGTATTGGAAACAGCCGGGGATCGTGGGTTATCCCATGCAGATGAAATTTCTCCAGCCCAAGCTAGAAATTGCGCCAGAGGTGGACTGGGATTTACCAGAGCGAGTATCGATGAATGGGCATCCAGCGCACGGCTTTAAGCGCGATGTAGTCCATTCCTTTTCGCTGCAGGTTCCTGAAAAGGTGGAGGGTGATTCCTTTGTGATTGAGGTAGATCTAGCGTGGATGGCCTGTGCGACCAATTGCTTTCCGCAGAATAAGCGATTTCATCTCGAGGTGCCTCTTGGCGAGGTAGCGAAGCGATCTGCACACTTTGCGCAATTACAAGAGTGGGAAGTCGCTCCTCTGAGCTCGTGGGAAGTCTCCGCTGTGAGAGAGGGGGACTGGTACGAGATTGTGCTCCTGCCAATTGGAGATAATGTGAAACCTCTCGAAGGGGTGTATCTCTTTAGTGAGGACGGGCAATTGACCTCATCCTTCGTGCAGGAGGTCAAAAAGCGTGCAGATGGGAGCCTAGTTCTGCGAGCGGAGGCCTCTGGTACTGTAGAGATCGCTGATACGCTCCCGTGTTTGCTCTATGCGGAAAAGGGGCTGGGGGCTGAGAAGTTTGTGCGGATAGAGCCTAAGCTGCATGTGGAAGAGTGAGGGAAAGCATCGATCGATGACTAGGCAGACCTGTGTTAGTTAAAACAGTGGCTATCCTTGTGTCGCGGGCCTTTTACCCTCGCTCTTGCAGCTGACGCAGCGACCAGAGCCCGCTCGTTCGCAGATTATCTCTGGGTTTGCTCCCACCCATTTTACGCTGCTCGCTGAGATAGGAACCTTTCAGATTATCGATCACTCCATTTACCCATGCTTGGCTCCCAAGCACAGCTCCATCCACAAAGTACCTAGACTCACATCGAGCAATGTTAGCAGTAGAGAGTCGGCCATCTCTTTGGACTTCATGTTCTAACTCCTTTTCTCCGAATCCTCTTCTCTGCCTACCATGCCTCTGGGCATGTGCGCTTACCTTTGGATATTGTCTGTCCTTTTAAATGCTTTTAAATGAAATCAATTAGCACTCCTAATTTAACCTGCCATTACTACTGTAACTATGTATGTTCCCCTTACTTTCCATACGTTAAAAGCACCTCGCACCCTTTCTCTATGAAATCATTCTACTTCATATCTCTCCTCATTCTTAGTTTAGGATTCCATACCTCGCTAAGCGCCGACGACATTCAACACGGCACCATCGAAGTCATCGAGAATGATACTGCCAACGAGACAACGTCGGTCACACTCAGCCTCAGCACAGGCTCCAGCTCTGGCGTCAGCATTGACACCTCCAACAGCAACCGTGGCGATTACGAGCTAGACTTCTCCACCACCAACAATGATGTAGCCGATGGTGTGCTCATCTCTTCAGTCGCAGAAAATGGCCGCGACCCTGGCGACGGCATCAAATACGCCACTTCTGGCATCGCGATCAACAACGACAGCACACAATATTTCATCCCAATCCATCAGAGCGTGGATGCCGCAAGTCAGGAATTTAACATCAATGCTTCGTTCGCATGGTTCCCTTATTCTGACTGGATCGGTGGCGTCGCCAACAATAGTTCCAATGGTGGCGCGATCGACAGTTTCACTGGCAGCAGTGGCATTAACCTCGGCACCGAATTCATCGATCATGCCGACGGCAGCTACACCCTCGATCACACTGTGGCCCAATCCTCCGAAGGCATCCTCTTAGTCTGTTCAGCTGAAAACGAAGACAATTACGCGCTCTCCCGAGCCAACAACGACGGCTCCTTTACCATTTACAGCCATGACAACTTTGTAAATGGCGCCGTTTATGAACGCGATTCCGTCGCATTTGTGTATCTACCATTCAACACCACATCCTCCAAAATCATCGCCTTTGGGCGTATTAACGGCCCCGCGAGCACAGGTGCCGCCAATACGGTCGGAAACTTCACCATCGAACAGGACGGCGGCACGTGGACACTCGCCATCCCTGACCACAGCCCAAACACTGGCACCCTCATCTTCAGCCCAGAGGGGGGAGACGATTTTAATGTCGATAACATCCTCTCCTCCCAGTGGGACTCAGAGAATGATCAATGGGTCATCCAGTCCCGAGACCTGACCGGACTCGACCTACAGGGCACCGGGGAAGAAGATGCCTTCAGCTTCGCTTTTATTGCAGAACCCATCCGCATCTACGTAGATGTAGATGCCGATGGCAGCGGCGACGGCGCCTCATGGACAGATGCGTATACAGACCTGCAAGACGCCCTCGCCGTCGCGAGCTCGGGCAGCCAAATCTGGGTCGCCCAAGGCACTTATTATCCAGATCAAGGGACCGCGCAAACGGCAGGCGACCGCACATCCACCTTTCAACTCAGAAATGAAGTCGCACTCTATGGCGGTTTCACAGGCACAGAGAACGACCTCACGGAACGTGATCCCGCCGCCCACCCCACCATACTATCTGGAGATCTCGATGGAGATGATGGCACATACTTCGAAAATAATTCGGAAAACGCCTACCACGTCGTCACAGGATCAGGCACCACGGCCACTGCGATGATAGATGGATTCACCATCACAGCGGGCAATGCAAACGGCAGTTTCCTTCATATTGTCGGTGCCGGACTCTACAATGAAGAAGGATCACCCACGCTCAACAATTGCTCTCTCTCGGGAAATTATTCGACAGGCTTAGGCGGGGCGATTTATAACGACTCTTCCTCACCAACACTCAACAACTGCTCTCTCTCGGATAATTCGGCAAGCTTAGGCGGGGCGATTTATAACCTCTCCTCCTCACCCACGCTCAACGACTGCTCTCTCTCGGACAATTGGACATACGACGGCGGGGCGATTTATAACGACTCTTCCTCACCAACACTCAACAACTGCTCTCTCTCGGGTAATTCAGCAGACTACGGCGGGGCGATTTATAACGACTCCTCCTCTCCCACACTCAACAACTGCTCTCTCTCGGGTAATTCAGCAGACTACGGCGGGGCGATTTATAACGACAACGACTCCTCCTCACCAACACTCAACAACTGCTCTCTCTCGGGTAATTCGGCAGACGACGACGGCGGGGCGATTTATAACGACTTCTCCTCATCAACAACACTCAATAACTGCTCTCTCTCGGATAATTCGGCAAGCTTAGGCGGGGCGATTTTTAACTCTAGCTCCTCACCAACACTCAACAACTGTTCTCTCTCGGGTAATTCGGCAGACGGCTCCGGCGGGGCGATTAGTAACGACTCTTCCTCACCAACACTCAACAACTGCTCTCTCTCGGGTAATTCGGCAGACGGCTCCGGCGGGGCGATTAGTAACGAATACTACTCCTCACCCACGCTCAACAACTGCTCTCTCTCGGATAATTCGGCATACTCCGGCGGGGCGATTTATAACTTATACTCCTCACCAACACTCAACAACTGCTCTCTCTCGGGTAATAATTCGGCACGCTTAGGTGGGGCGATTCTTAACTCTAGTTCCTCACCAACACTCAACAACTGCTCTCTCTCGGGAAATTCGGTAGACTACGACGGCGGGGCGATTTATAACTCAGCCTCCTCACCCACACTTAACAACTGCTTTCTCTCGGGAAATTCGGCAGACTACGGAGGGGCGATTTATAACTACTACTACTCCTCACCAACACTAAATAACTGCTCTCTCTCAGGAAATTCGGCAGACTACGACGGCGGGGCGATTTATAATC
>NZ_JBPOGE010000019.1:0-52579 GCF_051252225.1 Rubritalea sp. | reverse complement strand
TCGTGCCATTCGTGCCATTCGTGCCATTCGTGCCATTCGTGCCATTCGTGCCATTCGTGCCATTCGTGCCATTCGTGGTAAAAGCCGTTCCATCAACCCAGCTCCATCAACCCAGCTCCATCATGCTGGCACTTTCGCCCCTTTCGCCTATTTCGCGGTAAAAAAAACTTCATCCTGCTACCCATCTCAACCCACACTCCTTTCGCTAAACAACCACATCCCACTTCACGCAACACAATCTCCTAATAAATTCAATTTACGCAACATGAGTTTTACGATTGAATACGCGAGATTCACTATCACTCCCAATTTATAGAATAAACATTATGGCTGAAAATTACTTCAACACACTTCCTCTCCGCCGCAAGCTTGCTGAGCTTGGCGACTGTCACTTCATGGACGGATCTGAATTTGCACGTGGCACAGAAGCTGCACAAGGCAAGAAGATCGTCATCGTAGGTTGTGGCGCACAAGGCCTCAACCAAGGCCTCAACATGCGTGACTCAGGTCTCGACGTTTCCTACGCACTTCGCGATGCAGCTATCGCTGAAAAGCGCCAGTCATTCCTCAACGCTTCCGAAAACGGTTTCGCAGTTGGCACCTACGAAGAGATGCTTCCTACAGCAGACATCGTAATGAACCTAGCTCCTGATAAGCAGCACACATCTGTTGTTGAGACAGTGATCCCACACATGAAGGAAGGCGCTACGTTCTCTTACGCACACGGTTTCAACATCGTTGAAGAAGGCACACAGATCCGTAAGGACCTCACAGTAATCATGGTGGCACCTAAGTCCCCAGGTTCTGAAGTACGCGAAGAATACAAGCGCGGCTTCGGTGTTCCAACACTCATCTCCTGCCACGTTGAAAATGACCCAACTGGTGAAGGCATTGAACTCGCTAAAGCACTCTGTGTTGCTCAAGGCGGTCACCACGCTGGTGTACTTAACTCCTCATTCGTTGCTGAAGTGAAGTCCGACCTCATGGGCGAGCAGACTATCCTCTGTGGTCTCCTCCAGGCTGGTTCTATCCTCTGCTTTGACAAAATGGTTAAAGAAGGCATCGAAGAAGGATACGCATCTAAGCTCATCCAGTACGGTTGGGAAACAATCACTGAAGCACTCAAGCAAGGTGGCATCACTAACATGATGGACCGCCTCTCCAACCCAGCAAAGATCACTGCATATGCTCTCTCTGAAGAGCTTAAGGACATCATGCGCGACCTCTTCTACAAGCACATGGACGACATCATCTCTGGTGAGTTCTCCTCCACAATGATGGCTGACTGGGCAAACGACGACATCAACCTCCTCACATGGCGTAAGGAAACTGGTGAGACTGCATTCGAAAAGTCCACTGCTGCTGGTGAAATCTCCGAGCAGGAATACTTCGACAAAGGCATCGTTATGATTGCTATGGTTAAAGCTGGTGTTGAACTCGCATTCGAAGCAATGGTTGATTCTGGCATCCAGCCTGAGTCCGCTTACTACGAGTCACTCCACGAAACTCCACTCATCGCGAACACCATCGCTCGTAAGAAACTCTTCGAAATGAACCGCATCATTTCCGACACAGCTGAGTACGGTTGCTACCTCTTCTCACACGCTGCTGTGCCACTTCTTAAAGACTTCGTTGACGAAATCGGCCTCGACGTTATCGGCAAGGGTCTCTCCTCCGACGACACATCCGTAGACAACAAGCTCCTTGTAGACGTGAACTACAACATCCGTAACCACGAAGTCGAAGAGATCGGTGAGATCCTCCGTGACTCCATGGCGAACATGAAAGCTATCGTCTAACTTCTTAGACTAACACTTCCAAACAAAAGAGCTCAGGGTGCAAACTCTGGGCTCTTTTTTGTTCAAAAATCCCCCATCGCGACCACGCGATGCTAACCGTGACCTTCAGACCTTCGACAGTTCGAGCCACCAAGACACGTACTCAACTGCGCAGACACTTGAAACATAACACGTAATACTTAAAACAACGCCAAAGGCGTAAACATTTTAAGTATAAACCGTCACCGGCCCCACGCCACCAATCCCCTGCACAGCACGCAGCTTCTTCACCGCCTTCTTCACCATTTCAACGGCAGTGTCCGCTTCGTCCATCGTTATTAGAATGGAAAACGAAATCCTCAGCGAGCTCTTGGCCTGCTTAGCGGGAATTCCCATCGCTGTCTGCACATGCGATGGCTTTTGCTTACCCGTCATACAGGCTGAACCTGCCGAACAAGCCACCCCGTATTCATCCAGTAAAATAAGTAAGCCCGCTGCCTCACAGTCATCAAATGCAAGATGGCTCGTATTCTTTGTACGGAATTCCTTAGAGCCATTCACGTGAACGCCCTCGACTTCATCTAAAAGTCGATTCTCAAAGTGATCACGAATCGCGCCCACGCCAGCATGCTCATCGTCATCCAGTCGCTCACGCATCATCTCAGCCGCTTTCCCTAAGGCGATGATCGATGCCACATTCTCAGTTCCGGAACGTCGGCCGCCCTCTTGACCACCGCCAAAGAGTAAGGGATCAAACGAAACATTCTTGCGAATGTACAGCGCACCCACCCCTTTCGGCGCATGAAACTTGTGGCCAGAGATCGATAGGAAATCGACCTCAACCGTGGTGACATCCACGGGGCATTTCCCCACCGCCTGAATCGCATCTGAGTGAAATGGAATACCAGCTGCATGCGCGATCGAAGCTGCCTCTTCAATGGGCTGAACGACTCCAGTTTCATTATTCGCCCACATCAAAGTCGCAAAGCCAGCATCCTCTTGCGCACAAGCTTCTTTCCACGCTTCAAGATCCAGTCGACCATCTGCACCCACACCCACGAGCTCCACAGAATTCCCGCGTCGCTCAAGCTGCTCACAAGTACGTAAAATAGAACTATGCTCGATCTGGCTCGTGATAATTCGCTTGCCCTTACCAACCGCTTTAGCCAGCGAATACAGAGCCGCATTATTCGACTCCGTCCCACAACCCGTAAAAACAATCTCTTCCGCCTCCGCACCGATCAACGCCGCCACTTGCTCGCGCGCCTTCTCGATAGCCTTCTTCACAGCCTTCCCAGCCCGATACCCGCTCGATGGATTAAAGCATTGGTCCGTCAAATACGGCAACATCGCCTCAAGCACATCTGGGTGCACCTGCGTCGTCGCATTAGAATCGAGGTAAATCATGCCCAAACCCTAGGACTGACACACAAAATAATCTACCGCGAATTTTACCATTTTTCACCGTCAGTAATCACGATTACCCCTAACCGTACAGCAGAGCACAGACCTTCATGGACATTTAACCAGCCACATTCCAAATCGATCAGTCACCTCACCCATTTTATCCAAAAATCAAATAGTCATTTCCACTTGCAGTAGCCATTTTAATTTTGTTAGTTCCCATTAGTTTTTCCACCCGTCGTCCATGCAGCTTCCTTCTCTCACCCGACAAGCGACCTACCTAGAGCCTAAGACTTTTTCCTGACTCCTCCCTTGGCCCCATGTCCACCAACACCAAGAACAAAAACATGCACCTCTTCATCGCTGCCCACATGATTGAGTATATGATCAATCGCACGCTGAAGAAACTCAACGCAAGGGACATTGCAGTTATAGCCAAGACCTACCACGCCTGGCGCGGGGAGAGAAATGACGGTGACACCCCCATAAAACGCTTTAAGCTACGATGCTCGGATTCCGTCCTTATTGTAGTCATCGATATTGCACTAGGAGCTTGATATGGCAAAGCAAGTAGCAACTCCGAAGCAAGTTGGAGGTGGTGGATACACGTTTGAAGATCAGGTATCAGCGTCGTTTCTTTTGAAAATGTTGAGCGGCGACTATCCCCTTAGTGCGAATGAAGGGCAGATAGAATCCGTTCACTTTCAAAAACGAGTGGATGGTTGGTTTCTTGATGATGTAGTCCTAATGTTGCGTAAACCCGATGCAAGTTCGGGGGCCTTGGCGGTCTCAGTGAAGAGCAATACTCAGATCACCGATTCTGGATTCCCTTCGGACTTTAATGAGGCCATCTGGGAACATCGCCTTCACGTTGGAACGCAACAGTTCGACGTAAACACAGACTTTCTATCGCTCGCGACCGCGCCCATTGAATCCAAGGTAAAGACGGGATGGGACGGATTGTTGACCAAAGCTGTCGACGCTGACCCCGCCGCCTTTCCTGGTAGGCTTGCGACGGCAAACTATTCAAACGACGTCGAGCGAGCATTGTTCAGGAGCTTGCATTGTCCGCCAGCGATTGACGGGGCGAGGACTCCCGCAGACACCACTACATTGTTGAAGCGTCTGCGCCACTTTCAATTCGATTTTAACAGCGAACTTTCGGATGATGAGAACTGTTGCATCGCGCGGTGTGCCGACCTGCTTCGCGACGGAGGACAGGCTAAAGCAATTTTGTTGTGGAGACAACTCAAGCAGATAAGCAGGGAACTGGCTACGTCTGGAGGCGACCTCACCCGCGCGGCGTTGGCAAACGGTTTGCGTGCGACGTTCAGCCTCAGTGAGTTTCCCAATTACGTTTCCGATTGGGAGAAAATCTCAGCAGATTTCGCTATCCGCATCGATCGAATAAGAGATAGCCTCGCTGGACGCCTTGAGTTGTCCCGGCAAGAGGAACAGCTACCGAGTTACAGCGAGCCAATCACCGCTCTTGTTGGCGCAAGCGGTTCAGGCAAAACGGTGTTGGCAAAGCAAGTCGCGTCACGGGTTGCATCTGCAGGGCACGCGATCTGGCTCACCCCGGCAGACCTAAATGGCAGGTCACTTTCAATACAATTTTCTGACCTTAGGATTCGCCATTCTTTTCCAGAGCTCGTCGAACAGTCGATCGCTAATTCTGGTGTCATCGTCATTGATGGTATCGAACGACTCAACCAAGAAGGATTGTCGAACTTGGCTGTCCTGCTAAAGCTCGCACGGATTGACTCGGATTCAGCATGGACTTTTATCTTTACTAGTGTTGTCGATGCGTGGGAGAGAACGCACTTGGCCATTAAGCGTGCTTACGGAACGGCATTAAATGTCGCGGTGGAGACTGTTGAATTTCGCTTCGCATCTCATCGCGAGCAAATCGTTGCAGCATTCCCTCAGATTTCGCAAATGCTATTGCGACCACAACTAGCTAGCGTGTTCTCAAATCTCAAGATGCTTGACTTAGTTTTGACGAATGCAGCAGAAGATACTGAGTCAAACTCATGGGTCGGAGAAACCGATATCTTGGAGTGGTACTGGGCCCAACATATCCAAGGAGGTGCAAACGGAGTGGCACGCTCTCGTTTTATGCAGAAGATGGCATGCATCGAAGCTAACGAATTCTTGGTTGCGATGCCGATTGACCGTTTCGAGAGCGCAGAATGTCAGCTCGCTGAGGGTTTAATCTCAGAGCAAGTAATTTGGAACCGAGACGAAAGATTTGGCTTTGAGCATGACCTCTTGGGTGATTGGGCGCGGGCACGCTTCTTGTTAAGCAGGCAACAGGATATTGCCGAAATCGCGCGCGAGTACTCGCTCAATCCTCGATGGCATCGCCCGATTCGTCTTTTCGGTTTACGCCTACTTGAAGGCGAGGCAGACGTTCAACAATGGGAACAACTTGTTTTCCGACTCGCTCCTGAGGATACGCAAAGAGTCGAGAGTGACTTGGTCTTAGAGTCGATCGTCTTTGCTGGGAACACTGAATCACTGCTCCGTGAAGTCTGGGCGCAACTTGTCGCAGATGATGGCAAGCTTCTGAATCGCCTTCTCAGTCGATTTCTGCATAGTACAACCTTGCCCGATCCTCGCTTCGCGAGTGATCCGAGCCTCGGCGCAAGCCAACGAATTCCGTTTTGGCCACTTTGGTTGCCCGTCTTGAGAGTGCTTGCAGAGAAACGACCCGAGGCTATACCGATTGCGACCGAGAAGGTAACTCACATCGCGGATTTGTGGCTTAAGTGTTCCGGTCAGAATTGGCCTCTACGGAATGAGACCGGACAGATACTGATCGACTCCGCCCAATTTATCATCGAGGAAATTAAGTCGCAGGATTGGAGCGCAGATAGCGACTTGTGCAAAAGTGTATTCTCGCGCGTGCTTACCGCAGCATGTGTTTATCCCGATGAAGTGGCCGAACTTGCTCTTTCGCTTGCAGAACGTCGTGACGCGTCACCATTTGCCGCTGACGAAGAAGTAGAATCCGTAGAGTCAGAACTGCAGGATGGTGAAGCCGAGAAGGGTTTCGGAATCGCGGAGATCTATGGCCCACGAGGTCCACTATCCGACCCGTGGCCACAAGGCCCTCTTCGTCGAGTAGATCACAGAGTACACGATGGATTTCTGGCCGGTGACAATCCCCTAGAACATCTATTTACTGCGCGGCCGGAGGCAGGGAAAGAAGTATTGCTGGCGCTCTTAATAAGAGAGCCATTGCCACAGAATCGGAACTACTCTGATCACGGAATTGATGATTTTCTCCACGTTGAAGTGCAACACGATTGGTCGCCGCCGATGTACTTTCGTGGCCCGTTCCTGTCTTTCCTACGCAACAACCGAAAGCACGGCGTTGCAACCATCGTTGAACTGACCAACTTCGTGACGGATCGGTGGGCCGATAACCGTGAGAACCCGACGCCTGTAATAGTCACAAGCAGCCGCAGGGAAGAAGGCGCATACTTTGGTAGCAGCGATGCGTACTACTGGTATCGAGATTCAGTTCAATCACCTGACGCGGTTGTGCCCGCTCTTATGGCCTTAGAGCAATGGCTTTACCTTCATTTGGAGCGAGACGAACCAATTTCTTTGATAGTCCAGCAAATACTTGATACCTCGCACAGCACGGCGCTACTCGGGGTTCTTGCGGCAGTTGGGAGACGCGAGCCGAAGCTCTTCAACAATGAGCTTAGCCCCTTGGTGCCTGTGTGGCAGTTACAAGTTTGGGAGGAGCATTACCAAATTGAGCAAATGGAGTCTTCTCTACACGGCATGACCATGATGCAGTGGTCGCGATACGGGGAGTCGATTTGGAACATCGTTCACAAGTGGCACATGCTCGAACATCGAAAAACGACACTCGGCAATGTGCTATTTCAACAATTCCTCACCAATGAGGAATCACGAAACATGTTAGTCGCCGTGCAAAAGCAATGGGCGAAAAAAATTGAGGAGATGAGCGAATCAGAGGACACCGGATTCATGGAGAGGATCGCATTACAGTTTGACGAGAGCCAGTTGCGAATGCGTAGGGTTGAGAATGGTATCGTCATGGAATTAGAAGAGCCAAGTGAACGTACTGAAAGACTTGCAGCGGTAAGGGAAAACAATGAGAAACACATGGCAGTTCTGACGTTCCCAATGACATGCCGAAAGATGATCGATGAACGTGCCTCGCTTGAACCGGATCAAATCAAAGATTTTTGGGTAAGGCTGCAAGGAATTGAGGCCGACGCCGATGACGCTCGAAGTCGCGGAGACAGACCCGAAGACGCGATTGTGGGAGGGATCGCAGCACTATCGGTTCTGCATAATGATTGGCTCGAAGCTGATCCCGAACGCGAGAAATGGTGCGCCGAACAGTTTTCAAAAGTTCTTAAGAATCCTCCGGCACATCCACAGTTCCACGTACCCGAGTCTGTAAGCAATTATCATTGGGACAACTTTGCCGCAATGCTGTTGCCGCAAATGCTCGCCAAGGATCCCACTGATGATGGAATCAGAGCGATGTATGCCAATTTTGCGCTAGCGTACAACTACAGCGTTACTGAAGATCTCATGAAGTTCGCTTATGAGCAGCGCGAGTCATTAGGAGACGATTTCCTGCGCCTCCTGCATCTAATCGTTCGAGCATCAGGAATTCGCAACATCAACACGGTCACACACGGAGGTAACAGTATCTGGGATTGCCCCGATATCGACTATGACATCGGAGCGCTGTTCAATGAGTTGATTGGGCAATTCGCTGATTCAACACTTGAACCCAAACTCCCCAATCTATGTGAGGTTGCCGAGAACGCCACCGATACCATCGTCGAGATGGTGCAAAAGCAACACGACATCTCGTACGACGAACCAACGTCGGAAGAGATTAAAGCCTCCATTGCAAAACGGATCAGACGTGGTCGCGGATTTGAGCCAATGCAACTGCGTGCAGCATTTAGTTGGCTGACTGAAGCCGAGTCTGCCGCCGACGAGTTGCCCGCCCGCATTGAATGCCTTGACAACCTCCTTCGAGGTATTCTGCACCCGCTTGGTGGCATTGAAGAGGCGCTACTCGATGACAATGACGACAATTCGTTTTTTTCTACGCCGGGACAATGGGACACATGGATATTCGACTTCATTGCAGCAACTATTCCGCGAATTAGTGACAAAGCATCAGCCCAACGACTCTGGGAACCCATAATGTCGTTTGGGTTGGAAAGAGTTCATTGGGTTGATTCGTTTATCTCTTCCTTCTTCATTCATGGGCTCAGGATTGAGGGCTGCGTCAAGAACTTCTTCCTCCACTGGAAGGCAATGATCGCTTTTGCCTGGACGGCACAGAATTGGCGGCAAACAGAGGTGCGGAACCATCGTTCAGATGATGAGTTGTTCCGGCATCTCATGGGCTTTAGCAGTTTTGGTGAGGGCTACTTCGAAGACGAAAAGTATCGAGCTTCCGTGGCGACGATGAAGCCTGAATTTGATAAGTGGACTGACGAGTTTTTCCCACATCCCAAGACGACAGCTGCCTACGCTCGATTCTTGACCTTTCCATCAGCAGTCGACTACGTGCGTGACGGAGTAGCGAAACTCGCCGAGGTATCGAGCCAATTCGAGGAATGGCACTGGGGCGACTTCTACCACCTTGAGCATGCACTCTTGAAACTGCTGGAATATGACTGGGAAAACAACTCAGCCCAAATCCAGTCGGACCATGTGGTTCGGAAACAGTTTTCGACGATTCTAAAAACGATGTCTGACCGTCAGGTGCCGCAAGCATTGGAACTACAGGATAAGATGGTGCGGTCGAAATAATTATGTTAACTGCTGCTGACTCCCTGCCGAACGCCACCTGCATAGGCTTCACCAGCACACCCAATGGTGTCTTGGTCAAATTCGTGAATAGTTACACAATCACCTAGTCGTTCGCCAACCAGATCACCGTACCCTTATTCCAACTAATCAATACTCACCCCCACCCTCTCACACCATGCCAGTAGCCACCATCCTCAACTACACCTTAGGAATATGCCTAATGCTAGTTCCTACTCTTTTGATGCTATGGAGCTTGAAGCGTGTCGTCGCCAATGAAAAGCGACATAGCCGTTCACCATTTTCAGATAAACTCCTACGCCCCCCGGGCGAGTCTTTGCGTATCAAGATCATTGAGTTAGAAGATCAGCTCAACGAAACTGTATCGAGCCTTGGATTCGCTTTGATTGCCCCAGGTCTATTCTTTTTGTTGGTCGCCAAATTACCGCTGCTATCACTCCTTGTCGCCATGTTGTTCGCCAGCGCAATAGGATGGGGGATCGCGTGGAAGTACTGGAAGAAATTGCTCCGCATCCGTAGAGGCGTTATGAACTACCGACTGGGTTTCGATGGTGAGCGATGCGTGGGAGCTGAGCTCAACCCCTTGCTGGCACGCGGCTACTATGTGTACCACGATTTTCTTTTCGACATGCGGCCCGGTGGCGAAACGAGCAATTTCAACATAGATCATATCGCCATTGGCCCTGAAGGAATTTTTATCATCGAAACCAAGGCGAAGAGGAAATCACTCAAACCACCAGTAAACGAGCTGAAGCCTGAGCAAATTGCTGTGGAGGGTAAATCACGCGAGACCGCGACCCTGCGCTTCCCCGATGGTTCGATTGATGAAAAGCCGATCAAGCAAGCACTGAGACAGTCTGAGCAATTCCACCGCTGGCTCAAGATGCCGAACATCACCGATGCCGAAGTCCGACCGATTGTGGTCTACCCAGGCTGGTGGATTCGTTCAGACAACTGGAGCAAGCTCGGCGTCCAAAGCGCCTCAAAGATTGCAGATCGCCTCCCCGCTCTCGCTAAAGGAAGGCGCCTCCGACCCGACGAAATAAAAGCCATCGCAGCCCGTATCGAAGACAAATGCCGCGACATCGAAGGCGCGAGGTAACCGCACAGCATGTAATGCAGATCAGATACGATCATCGTATCACAACACAACACAGCTCTACCTACCCACCACCACCTAACTGATAGAATGTTAATCGATAGACACCTTAATAACATCATCGAAGTAGCCCTAACTCGCCATCTAGAGATACTTACCTATATTTTATAAACCTTTTATTAGCAGCGATGGCATGTGAAAGCCATGACCATAAAGTTGACTCTTTAGGCACTTTCCGACAAAGCCCATAACACAGGACCCTAGTTCACAGGAAAAGCACAGCATTCATATGCTCTGAACTAGATCTTGCTCTTTGTATCTTATTCTATAGTTTGCACCGCGTCTAAGAATGCGTGTGCCTAATAATACTCCCACTGTTGATTCAGAAATCCTAACAGCGAAAATTGCTGAATGGGATCACCAAAAGGGCTTTGGATTCCTAAAGCACAACAAACAGAAGTTATTCCTACATCACAAGGATTTCGCGGAGAAACATAAGCGCCCCGATGTAGGCGACCGCGTTCATTACAAGCTCGGTTCAGATAAAAGAGGTCGCGCGTGCGCCATTGAGGCAGTGCATGTGAACGATGGTGGAAAGCTCACACCTACTGCTATACTTACACTCTTCTGCCTTCTGGTTCTCCCACTACTCGTAGCCAATCGACTAGCTTTGGGCTCTGACGAGCCCACTACCTATTTTTTAATAGGGTTAGCCATATTCCTCTCGATCAACCTTTTCACCTACAAGGCTTACAAAGATGACAAGCAGAGAGCGCGTGCTAAAGAATGGAGAGTTTCAGAGGGAACTTTGCATTTCTTGAGTCTGATTGGTGGATGGCCAGCGGCATTTCTGGCGCAACGCAAACTGAGGCACAAATGCTCGAAGTTGAACTTCCAGTTCACCTACAAACTAACAGTAGCACTCTACCTTTACCTCTCGCTAGACTATCTACTCCATTGGTCGCTGCTAAGAACTTTACTCCTCGCAGTAAAATCACTTTCGGAGAGCTAATCTACCTAACTGATAGAATATTAATCAATACACACCCGAAAACACATCGTTTATATTGATTAAAAATGTCCCCCCTCATTCCATCGCTATCAGCCAATATTCAGAAACAGTCTAGCTCGCTTGACTGACAACTTTACTCATTGTTGACCCATCCACCTCTCTCAGACTCTTCTTTGAATACTTTCGCGTATTTCTCGATAAGATCAAAACCCTGCAAGGAAATCCCCCATTCGTAATATTAGTGAGATCCGAGCTAAACAAGCTCCATCGTCCCAGCCCATTTCGAACCTTTCGTCTATTTCGCGGTCCAATCCTCCCTATTTGCAAAGCCCCCATTCGTGAGATTCGTGTCATCCGTGGTAAAGGTTACATCATTCTAGCCTTTTCGAGAATTTTGCCTATTTCGCGGTGAAAATAGCCACCTTCGGATTTACAAAAACTTTGATTGGAACCTAGGCGCATCCACGCTTATCTTCCAGCCAAGCAAGCCAAGACACATCATTATGATCATACTCACTCAATCATCTATCAAAGAGGTCAAGAACCTCCTCGCAAAGAAACAAGCAGAAGCGGGCTCTGGACTCCGCCTCTCCGTTGAAAAAGGTGGCTGCGCTGGCATGCAATACGTGATGGAAGTCGATCAACCACACGAAGGCGACACTACAGTCGAAGATGATGACGCAATCGTACACGTTTCGGCAGACTCTGAACAATACCTCAAGGGCTGCCACCTCATCTACGAATACTCACTTTCTGACTCTGGTTTCAAAATCCAGAACCCGAACGCAGCGCGTTCTTGCGGCTGTGGCACATCCTTCGAAGCCAAAGGTGAAGAAGGCACTTACGACCCAGCTAACGAGTGTAAGTAACCCTAACACTAAGACCACTCAGTGCCGCGCGATCGCGAAGACGACAGCCTTGTCGCTCGAATCCTTCAGAAAAAGCCACCCCTATTTTGGTGGTTTTTACTGAATACGACAATGCTCTGCATCGCGATTCTCAGCTGGGTGTTCTTTCTAGAGATTTTTGGGAACCCACATCATGCACGCAACTATGTCTTGCTAGAGAAGATGGGTCGCCACCAAGAGGTGACAGGATTCGACTCCCTCACAGCCCCAAGTGGCAAGGCTTACAATCCTCGTTCACTCTATAAAAAGTACTACAACCTCAACCCAGAGGATATGGCGCTGCTTAACAAAGAGCTAAAGCGCGTCTACGTGGGCAACCTCAAAGACCCAAGCTATAACACCTATGTCCAAGGTCAGTTCCGCGTGCTGAACACCCGTGTTCTTGGTGAGAATGACTTTATTCAGAATGGCATCGCCATTCAGGCACAAGCTCTCGTGCAGCCAGATGCTTTCCACCCACCTACTCCCTACCTAGTACTTATTGAATGGATTCTTCCGGGCGCACCAGCTAGCGCTACACAGTCCTATCAGCTTGGAGATGTGTTGGAACTCAGAAAAAACCCCTACTATCCATTAGTCTTACACTCAGTGAGAGTTCCACGACCTGGCGATGAACCGCTCATCTCACTGAGCTGTGTGCCGCTTGTGTATGATTCCACTATCACTCCTCCGCGTGGAGACGCATTTACCATCACTCCCGCGGAGAGACTCAACCTCCGTGGCTCCTTCCCCATTTTCACAAAGAAATAATCTATGAATCTCATCTCTTGGAACGTTAACGGCATTCGCGCAGCTCTCAAAAAAGACTTTGCTCAGTGGTTCGCTGAAACACAACCTGACATCCTCTGCCTACAAGAAACGAAAGCCCGTGCGGAGCAAGTCGAACTCCCTCTCGAGTTCGCTGGCTACCACCAGTACTGGAATGAAGCAGAAAAGGCCGGCTATTCTGGAACTCTCATCCTCACTAAAGAAAAACCTCTCAGCGTTTCTAACGGCATTGGGATAGAAGGACACGACAATGAAGGGCGTGTCATCACTGCTGAGTACGAAGACTTTTTCTTAGTCACCGTTTATACTCCAAACTCTCAAAACGAACTTAAGCGACTCGATTACCGGATGGAGTGGGATCGCGACTTCCTAGCCTACTGCAAGGACTTAGAAAAATCCAAGCCAGTCATCTTCTGTGGCGATCTCAATGTGGCGCATAACGAAATCGATCTGGCACGTCCAAAGAACAACCGCAAGAGCGCCGGATTCTCCGACCAAGAACGCGCAAGCTTCGATAAGATTGTTGAAGCCGGCTTTACCGATACCTTCCGCCACTTCGAACCGGATACTGAAGGTGCTTACTCTTGGTGGAGCTACCGCGCTGGTGCACGTGGCAAGAATGTGGGTTGGAGACTCGACTACTTCTGCGTTTCTAACACCTTAGTTGACCGACTAGAATCAGCCACTATTCTCTCTGATGTAATGGGTTCAGACCACTGCCCTGTGACTCTTATTCTAAAATAGTTTGCGAGAATACGAGTATCCATTAGTGTGAGAAAATGAAAACTTTCCTTCTCTCACTCGCTCTATCACTTCCATTGTTGGCTGAATCACCTCCCATTCAGAAGATTATGGTAGAGATGGAGGTCCCATCCCCAGCATGGAAGCTTAGAATCGAGAGCGTTCACAAGAAGGATGGTAAGCTACTCGTCGTGACACGTGCTGAGAAGTCCGAGGGCGTTTTCACACAACAGGTCAGCAAAACAAAGGCTGAAGCCGAGCTCCCAAACAAACTCGCGGATATTCCGAGAGAAACTTACGTGTTAGATGCTGCGTGGAATACCAACAAAGAGATCCAATCTGTCACTCAAGAAGAACTCGATGCTATTCTCGCAGGTAGCACTAAAGTCTACCAAGCAAAAATAGAAATCACCGCAGATGATTTCATCGGGCTGACACTTGCTGAAGCCGAAGCTATGGCGAAGACAAATAAGCTCAACTACAGAATAGTAGAAGTAGACGGCCAGCCATGCCCGGTGACCATGGACTTTCGTATGGATCGATTCAATTACCACGTCCAAGACGGCAAGGTGATCAAAGTGACGAAGGGTTAGTCCAATTCAGTCACCAATCTTGTGATAACGCGCAATTTCATAGGTCGTTGCGCGTTTCTATTCGCTTCTCGCTGTAGTGCGGACACACACTCAGCAGACGCCTTCTCAGGTGCGTCGAGTGTGATTTCGACAAATTGCACCCCATCTTGTGGCACAAGTTTTCTTACCTGACTTACCTCTGCACCATATTTAGACGCAGTGGCATCGAAGCGGTTAGTGAGATCTGAGTCACCTGCAATCTTCTTCACTATGGTAGACGATAACGGCACCATGAGCCCAGCCATCACCAAGGTGAAGACAATTGCAGTTCGCTTAGCCCACACAGCAGATGAGGATGAGCGACCACGAATACCCGCTACAAAGAAATTGGTCGCACTACCTAACACAATCGCTACCACGTTAGTTCCAAACAAGATCGCTGCACCCTGTGACACTTCAAATTTTTGTAAGGCCAGGCAGACTCCAACCGTGGCGATAGGCGGAACCAAGGCAGCCGCTATAGCAACTCCTGCAAGTGCTCCGCTCAGTTTTGGCCGTGCTAGGCAATAACTCGCAGCTATGCCTGAAATGAAAGCTATACCTAGATCTAAAATGCTTGGAGCCCCTCTAGCGAGTAACTCATCGGTCAATCCTAGCCCCATCGCTCTAGCTATTAGACCAAATACAACCCCAACAGCCAAAGCTAACAAGAAACCTAAGCCCACTGCCTTTTGGCAATTTCTCCAGAGTGGCCAATTCCCCTGAACCACAGCAAGACCACCACCTAAGAGTGGAGTCATTAAAGGTGCTACTAACATAGCGCCGATCACCACCGCACCACTATCAGAAAGTAGACCAAGAGCCGCAATGGCTGTGGCTAAAGCCATTAGTGACGCAAAGTCAAAGGACCAACGCGCCTTCTCTTCGATTTCATCAAAAAGAGTGACACGCTCATTTCGGTTCAACTGCGGAATAGTGAGCATCATCATGCGCTCCATCCGATGACGCAACTTGTGTTGCGCTGAGCGTTCACCACGAATAATTCCCACGCTCATCCCTTCCTCACCACGCATCAGGCGATCAGGTACTGTCCCAAAGAGCTTCTTCCTCACTGACCCTATTCCTGAAGCGCCAATAAGGAGCATCCCATATTTCTCAGAATTAACTTCCTCGCGTATCGCTTCAAACACATCGTTGTGCATGACTACTTTGGTCTGAACTTGCCCATCTTTAACTCCAGACTTCTTGAGGGAACGCGCCAGCTGCATCACTCCGACATCCTGTGAAACTTCATCTACGTCAGGCTCCACATAAAATGCTGTAAGGTCTTCGCCCAAGGCATCAGCGGCAACTTTTAAACCCCGTCTCGAATGAGGCCCTCCGGCACATGGTAGTAGAACTCGCTCTCCAGCGCCTTCACCTAGTCGCATTACCATCACCGGACAAGTTACCTCCTCTACCAAATGCTGGATCGCTTTCCGGTATACTTCTGGATGCGATATTCTATCCTGCAGCACTAGTAAATCTGGCTTCCGCTCTTTGACAACACCGAGAATACCACGCGCCACCCTAACTGGTTCTAGCAGACCAAACTCACTCCCCTCTGGAACATTCCCTTCACCCCACCAGCCGTTCACATCCTTCTCACACCAAAGTTCAGAAACCTTCGAGTGACCTTCCTCCACCTGTAGTAGTGACAGCTTTCCGGCCTCGCCGGCAAAACGAGTGCACCAGCGCTTCATACCCTCGGCTGTATTTTGGTCTCTAACGACTAGCAGAATATTCACTCACTCGTGATAAAAGTTTCCAGCAGAGCTTCAACACTCAAATTATTTACTACTAAAACACGGTATAAAATAAATTTATATTTTATCCATTTTTTTACCCTTGATCACTCTCTAACCAAAAGATAATCGTTTCATGTTCCCCCCATTGTTAGTGATCTAACATTGCTTTAAAAATATGTATAAAACAATCTACACAAGCATCGCAACTGCGTGCCTCATGGGGACTTGCCTCGCAGATGAAACCGAAAGCTCTTCTATCTTCAATCCCGACGAGTTATTCGTCACAGGATCTGTTGGTTACCTTGATGAGTTTGATCGCCCCTACTACTCTATCCGTCTAGGATCAGAAGTTGGGCAAGCAGGCAATCTCTACTTCCAGGTTCTCACCTCCTATGGACATGATTCAGCAAAATTTGAATACGATGGAAATAGTTACAACTACGAGCTTAAAGACCATTTCATCACCTACAGTATCGGTTACAGTCACTACTTTCCAGTAAGCGAAAAGGGAGCATTCACCCTCTCCGCAAGCCTCGGTGGAGCGTACAATTCACACGATTTCTATGAGAATGGCGACAAATTCCAAAATGTTGATGGCAACTCCTTCTTCGCAGATTTAAATATTGGATTTGAACATTATATCACTGAACAATGGATCGCTCATGTCGCAGGTAAGGTGATGCACATTGGTGATTACAAAGGTGGTAGTAATTTCACTGACATAGATGGCACACAATATTCAGGTATCGAAATCATATACGAAGATGTTTATTTAGGTGTCGAAGCTGGGATCACCTTCCGCTTCTAATTCATTTCTTCACAGAAGAAGCCACACTCATTCACTTGAGCGTGGCTTTTTTAGTTTATCACAGGTTATTTTATGAGGCTCAAAAAAGCACCTTCTACCAGAGCCTGGGAGTACTCACTCACTTCAAACCAGTGGCAGATTGACTATTGTATCGCTAGTGCTACACCACCTCCATGTCCGAGCCAGCTATCGCGTCAGCATCAGAATTCTGCGTCAAATATTCACATCATTCGGTACTCGATGGTGCCACATTAGCGATCCACCAAGGTGAGCGAATTGGGCTCGTCGGGCGCAACGGTTCGGGTAAGTCAACTTTCATGAAAATCTGCGCTGGTGCTGATCAACCTGACTCAGGTGAATGGACCACTCGCAATAATCTAGTCACTGGCTATCTCCCACAGAATTTTGAGATCGATGAGGAATTAACTGTGCTCGAGGCCACACTCTCAGGCGCCCAGTACATACTCGACTTGCTCGACGGCTATGACAACTGTGACCCAACCTCTAAACAAGGTGCTGAGATTTTAGAGAAAATTAATCACCACGATGGGTGGACTATCGATTCTCGTGCCCAGTCATTGCTGACTAACTTACACGCACCTCAAGCGGACCGAATTATCAATACCCTCTCAGGAGGTGAGAAGCGCCGAGTAGCCCTCGCCCGAGCTCTTCTCGCACAGCCAGATTTCCTCATTCTGGATGAGCCGACCAACCACCTCGACACAGGCTCTATTGAATGGTTAGAAACCTTCCTTTCACGTTACAATGGCACCTGCCTTTTCGTGACACACGATCGTTACTTCCTCGACCGTATCGCTACGCGTATTGTCGAAATCGCTCGCGGTAAATGTATCGCTTACGATGGCAACTACACTGACTACCTCATTTCACGCGCTGAGCGCATGGCTCAAGATGCAGTCAACGAGCACAAACGTCAGCGTTTTCTTAAAAAGGAATTAGAGTGGGTTCGCCGCAGACCATCCGGACGACGTACCAAGTCGCGCGACCGCATGGATAAATACTTCGAAGTCGCTGACCAAGAAGCACCGGATCAGGAAGTCGATATCGACCTCATTATACCTCCTGCTACAAAGCTCCCTAACGTAGTCATCGAAGCCCACGGGCTAACTCAAACAGTTGGAGACCGAACACTCTTTAGAAATCTAGATTTCAAACTAGAGCCAAAAGAGCGTATTGGCATTGTTGGTCGCAATGGCATGGGTAAATCCACCCTTATAAAGACGCTGCTTGCCATGATGGAGCCAGTATCAGGCACAGTGAAAGTGGGAGCCAGAACAGATATCAACTACGTCGATCAGAACCGCCTCCTCCTGAATGATCAAAACTCCATTTTTGAAGAAGTCGGTGAAGGTCAGGAATTTGTCAAACTTGGCGATGAGAACTTAGGCCTCCGCGCTTACCTTAAACGCTTCCTCTTTGACGATGACCGCATAAACACTAAAATCGAACTCCTATCCGGCGGTGAACGCTCGCGTGTTTTATTAGCAAAAATCCTCAAACGTGGCGGAAACGTATTGGTTCTCGATGAGCCGACAAACGATTTAGATCTCAACACTTTGCGCTTGTTAGAAGAAGCGCTCGCACATTTTAAAGGGTCTGTACTGGTTGTCTCACATGATCGCTACTTCCTCAACCGAGTATGTACTGGGATTCTTGCATTTGAAGATGATGGATCACTCCACCACAATGTAGGGTCATATGACTACTACTTAGAAAAAAAGGCTGAACGTGATTCTCAACGCTCTAACTACGAAAATT
Organism: Rubritalea sp.; assembly: GCF_051252225.1. Classification (GTDB taxonomy): domain Bacteria; phylum Verrucomicrobiota; class Verrucomicrobiia; order Verrucomicrobiales; family Akkermansiaceae; genus Rubritalea. The sequence continues at coordinate 34,076 of NZ_JBPOGE010000019.1, read as the reverse complement.
TAACGACCTCTAAAGAGAAGGTAAAAAAAGAAAAAGGCAGTAAGCCAAGAAAGCTGAAGTGGGATGAGGAGCGAGAGCTCGAAACTATGGAAGAAAATATTCTTACCGCAGAAGAAGACGTTGCCGCACAAGAAGCTGTGATTAGTGAGCCGAACTTTTACGCTGATCACACTAGCGATTACCAAGATTTCGAAAACAAACTTAAAGAATCTCAAGCTAAAGTCGTTTCTCTTTACGACCGCTGGGAAAAACTCAGTGCTATCAAAACAGCTTGGGATGAATACCATGCCTAAACTGTTTTAACTCAATCTAGCAATCTACTGAAATCATGGAAACCCGTGTTCATTTACCCGACAGCGAGCCACCCGCAATGATTCGTGAAGTTGTCGCTGCCCTAAAAAAGCAGAAACTCTCAGCGAAACACGACAAACAGAGCTGGGGAGATTGGATCAATTTTGAAGGCAAACAAACTGTCATCTCTATCGAGTCAATGAACGGACTCACCACCAATGCGACCATTGAAGAAGCCGAGGGAGAGGATGAGGTCTTCCAAGCCTGCATCGAAGCCTTCCGAAAGCTTGGCTGGAACGGGGAAGATGAAGACGGGCCCTATACTTTGTGATTCTAACAAAGGGAGTTTTCAGTTATGAATTATGAATTAACATGAAATCTGAAAACCCTCTTCAGCAAAAATCCTACGCGTTCGCATTACGCTCCATCAAACTTTAACAACACCTCCAGAAAGAGTATAAAGAGTATATTCTTTCCAAACAATATCTTCTTCGATAGGTGCTAATGTAGAGGAATCAATTGGAGCCCAGAGCGATAAAGATTTTCTCTCTAAATTATCTATAGCCTACAAAGAAGCTAGAGAAGCACACTACTGGTTGAGATTACTCCGTGACTCAGAGTATTTGACACAGCAACAAGCTGAGTCACTACTTACCGATTGCGATTAGCTTTTAAAGATGTCAGGGAGTATTCTTAAAACCCTCAAAATAAAGTAGCAGAAGCCTTCCTAATTCCTAATTGCCACTTCCTAAATCCGCATGCCTCCTCAAACAACCTTTCTCAACCCATACTCTCCCCTTCTCCCATTAGTTGCAGACTATCTGCTAGAACTCGGAGATACCCTCAAGGACACCCTAGTAATTGTCCCGACAGCGCAATCTGGTAGACAGCTGAGGCAACAGCTCCCACTACAGGCACAGCGCGCCATCCTCGCGCCATCCGTCACTACCGCTGAGGTTCTTTACGCTCCTCAAGCTGACGCAAACCCCGCCGATAAAATCCAATGGTGGAGCGCGTGGAGTGAAATATTGCGTTCGTATTCAAATGAGCAGCTCGAAGATCTTTTTCCAGTTTTAGATGGTGTCTCACGCGATTTCAACTGGGGGCTCAATGCCGCTCAACGTTTTTGTAAGCTGAAAGAAGAAATCACCGCCGTTGACCATAGTTTTGGCTCAGTTGCCACGCTTTCAGAGGAAGAAGGCCGCTGGAAGCTGTTAGCAACTATTGATAGAGATGTGAAAGTACTGCTATCTAAGCGCAATCTTCGCTGCCCAGCAGAAGCCAAGCGCTACGCAGCCGAACACTGGCAAGCTCCCGGTCGCGTGAAACGCATCGTTCTCGCCTGTACCCCCGATCTACCCTTGCTCGCCCAGAAAGCTCTAGCTGACACGGGACTCCCCATTGAGGTTCTCATTCATGCAGATTCAAATCTCACCGATCACTTTAGTGAATGGGGCGTCCCCCATACCGAGTATTGGGTACAGTGCCCGATAGATCTTGCTGGGAAACAAGAGGAGGTAATTAATCTCCACAGCTCTGGTCATGACAGTGCCGACGCTCTGATCACCGATGTTGCCAAATTTAGCTCATCCAAGATCACCCTCGCTGTAACCGATCAAGCATTTGCTCCGCTGGTAAGAGATGCATTTAATGACGCAGGTTGGCAATGCTTTGACCCAGATGGACGCCCAGTTTCCAGATCTGGCTTATGGGCATTCCTTAAACAGTTTCGTCAATGTCTAGCACACTCCAACACATTCCAACAGATCCAGAGCTTACTCAAAGCTCCAGAGGCGCGCTACTTGCTAAAAAGTATTCAGCAGCCGGCTGTGATTGCTGGGAAAATTGATGTACTTACGCAGCGATTCTTACCACAGAACTTCGATCACGCGATCCAGCGCGCAGATGGTGATCTAGCACCAGTGCTCGAGGAACTCAACGAATGGCTCAGCATCCGTACAGACAAAGCATCGCGCTTCCTTGAGAAACTCTTCGACCGCCTCGAGCGCTCCCCAGACTTCCCAACAGAACTTATCGATCCCTTCCTCAACGGAATTGAAGCGATTAAACTATTAGAGTCCCAGGGACTTCGTTTCAACTACCACCATGCTCTCGAGCTGTTGATGGCGAGTTGTGAAGGAATGAAGCAACAAGCTGAACGCGCTGGGACGGTGATCGACCAATTAGGTTGGTTAGAAATCCCCTATGCGAATCAACCACACCTGCGCATTATGGGTTTCCATGAAACCTGTGTTCCCGAGCGACCACACGACGATGGTTTCCTACCAGAATCACTGCGTGCTAAGCTCCAGCTCTACAGTCGTGAGCAACTCACTGCGCGTGATTCCTACCTCTTGCACAGCCTCATCGAATCGCGCCGTGAACTCGGCTCCACACGGTTCTACCTTTCTCAGACTGCTCCTAATGGCGAAGAACGCCAAGCGTCGCGCCTCCTCATTCGTTGTCCACAATACGAGCTCCCTAGCCGTGTGATGCTCTGTTTCAGCGAGGATATTGATGATAAAAAACGCCTTCCAGCCTACTCGCAAGGTGACTGGAAACTCGCATTAAAGTATGGTTTAAAATGGCCAGACGAGAAAGCATTTAGCATTTCTCCGAGCAGCCTCAGTACCTACCTCCGCTGTCCTTTCCGTTATTACTTACATTATGTCGAAGGCTTCCGTCGCGCAGATTTTGATTCGCAAGAAATGGATCCCATGCAGTTCGGTAATCTTGTGCACGACGTGTTAGAGATGTACGGACTAAATCCAGAAATGCGCGATCTCACTGAGGCTGATGAGATTGAACAAGTATTCACAGAGTTGCTAGATTCACTTTTTATCAAACGCTATGGTTACACCAATAACTTACCGCTCACGATCCAAAGAGAAAGCGCACTGAACCGCCTCAAAGCATTTGCAGAAGAGCAGTCAGAAATGCGCCAAGACGGCTGGCGAATCAAGCATGTCGAACTCGCGGTTGGACCGAAAGAGGATGAAATCAATTGGCTCTATCACGATACGACCATCAAAATGCGAGTCGACCGCATCGACGTTAACGAACGCACCGGCGAATGGCGCGTAATCGACTACAAGACTTCTACAAAGGTGAAAAAGCCCAATGAGGAACACCTTGAAAACGTACGCGCTACAGATGAGCCAGATCATATTTATGGCGACCTGCTGCCACCTCCTCCAAGAAAGCGCAGTGAACAACGTTGGAAGAACCTTCAGCTCCCACTCTATGCTGAATTTGTCAGAGACCATTTCCAGTTAGAGTCCTTGCCGGCACTCGCCTACGTAGCCTTCCCTGCTGCAGTAGCAAATACGGGGCTACAACTATGGTCTGAATACAACGAGCAAGTCCACGAATGCGCCATGAAATGGGTACAAAACTGTATCGACTCAGTTCGCGACAATAAGTTCCCGATTCGTGAACTACCTGCCGCTATCCGTAGCTGGGACAACTTCGCCGATCTGAGCCCAACAGGTATCGAAACCGTATTTCAACTCGAACACACCTCCTAACACCATGTTTTCTAGTCTCCTAATCGAAGCTTCGGCTGGCTCCGGAAAAACCTTCCAGCTCTCTAACCGGTTCCTCGCCCTGCTCGCGCTTGGTGAAAAACCAGCGGATCTCATTGCCCTCACTTTCACTCGCAAAGCCGCGGGTGAATTTAGCCGGCGTATTTTTAATCGCCTAGCCATCGGAGCTAGCTCACAAGAAGAAGCTGCAAAGCTCGCTGCTGAAATCACCCCCACACTGATCGGTGACACAACTTCGCGCCAGCCAGGTATTGTTCATGTGAAACAACTACCTGATCTCAGCATGGAGCGATTTCGTCAGCTTCTCGCAGATCTCATCACGGCGCTCGATCAGCTCAAGCTCAGCACATTAGACAGCTTTTTCACCCGACTTGTGAGCTCTTTCAGCCCAGAGCTAGGTCTCGCAGGGTTTGAAATGTTAGATGAAGACGGCTTCGCTCTAGCACGTGAAGACGCACTCCAAGCCGTGCTTAGTGGTGGCTCCCTCACCGAGAGCCAACGCGACCTTTTCCTCAGTGCATTCACCGTTGCAAACTATGGAAACGAGGAAGCTCGAGTACGTGATTCCATTTTAAAATTCATTGAAGACTATCACGAGAAGCTTCTCCAAAACAATGATGGCCTAGCATGGGGAAATGCTGAAGCAATCTGGCCGGACAGCGACACTTGGCCGAGCTACTCCCCTACAGCGCTATGCGCTCTCCAGCAAGAAATCGAAAGTGAAATCCCTGAAACGTTCGGACACAAAACTTTCGATAAGACCTTCCTAAACTTCACGAAGGCGATCACCGAGTATACTCCCGGAACTCCATTGCCCAAACAGCTCAGCGATAATCTATTCAAATGGACCAAGGGCGCGAGCCTCAACGAACCGATTTCTTTCCTCTATTCACGTAAAGAAATCACCTTCGGACTTAAAACCACACGTGCATTATTAGATTTAGAAGAGCTCATCCGTTTTTCAGAAATCCGTACATACTTACAGCGCACAAAAGGTATCTGGGCAGTCGTCTTCGCCTTTGAAAATCAGTACAACCAACAAGTCCGCTCCAAGGGACGTGTCAGTTTTTCCGACCTGACATTGCTATTAGAAAAGCACAAGGTGTTAGAACACGAAAAGGGATTTAACGCTCTCAGTTACCGACTCGATTCGCAGTTCAAGCACTGGATGTTAGATGAGTTCCAAGACACTTCGCGTCGCCAATGGTCAGTGATTCAACCCGTCATTCACGATGCTATGACGGACCACGAAGCCGATCACAGTCTCTTTGTCGTCGGTGACACCAAGCAGTCTATTTACGGCTGGCGCGGTGGTGAACCTCGCCTATTCGATGAAATAAAAAGACTGGATGATTGGAGAAATCTCCACCCTTGGACGATGGCACAGTCATGGCGCTCAAGCGCAGTGGTACTCGATTTCGTCAATCTCTGCTGTGATCCAGCGGGTGAAGGAATGTCCCTCTTCCCTGAAGAAACACGCCAACGCTGGAATTTTGAAAAGCATTTAGCAGCGAAAGAACTCCCAGGCGAGGTCGCTGTTTACCAACTTAGCTCTAAATCCGAAGGTGACGAGCTTAGTGAAAAACAATTAGCAATACTCGCTGAACTCGAACGTATCCAGCCCACTGAACGCAATCTTAGCTGCGCCATCCTAGTAGGATCTAACAAACAGGTGCAGGAATATACAGCACTCCTACGTGCACATAGTGCGTGGCCTGTGGAAGCTGAAGCAGCTGTCACCATAGCCTCAGACACACCGATGGGACTTGCCCTGCTCGATTGGTTCAAGTTCCTAGCCTATCCAGCAGATCAATTTGCCAGAGCCCATGTCAGCGCATCGCCGCTCGCCTCAGCTATTGAGCAATTTGGGGAAAGTGCTCCAGAGCAACTCACCAGTGCTCGCAGCCAAATTTCTACGAAAGGCGTTGCCGTACATTTAGCTACGTTGATGGATAAGTTCCCAGCTGAAATCGATCTGGGAGAGTTCCAGCGCCTACGCTTACGTCAAATCATCGATGCAGCACGTAGCTTCGACACCAAAGGAGGCACTCTCGAAGAGTGGCTTAGGATGCTCAAATCACAGGTTCATCGCGAAGAAAGTGGCCAAGGAGCGATTCAGGTAATGACCGTCCACAAATCAAAAGGTCTTGAATTCGATGTCGTCATTCTACCTGAGCTCGACGGGAACAGTTACGATTCAGTCAATCGCATGAGCATGCTGACTAAGGAAAATGCAAATCACCTACCTGAGCATTTTATGCTGAAACCTAACAAAGAGATCATTCAAAATGATTCTCAGTTAGATGCGCAGTACCAAGACTGGATCGCAGCCAACTGCTACGAGCGCGCCTGCAATGTCTACGTGGCTCTCACACGGGCAGCTCATGCCCTCTACCTCTTCTTAGATCAACCATCTAAATCCTCCAATGTCCTAGAAAAGCTCAACGACGCTGGCTGGATGCATCGTACAGTTGGCGATGTCGATTCGGTTGATCACGATTTTGGCAATGAAGTCATTGGCCAGCGCCTCTACTACTCTGGTGACCAACATTGGTACGAAGCATCCAAAATGACCGAAGGCGTTTCCGAAGAAACAGCTCAAGAAATCGGGCTACCAAAAGCAACTCCTAGAGCGGGCAGAAAGACTGCTTCCTCTGAAAAAACAGAGATCTTTGTTAACCGCTACTCTAGATCTAGCCAAGGCGGGAAAGAGTTTGGCAATCAAATCCACGCACTTTTTGAATTGATCGAGACTGCAGATGACCTAGCAATGCTCCCTAACAATAGTTATGCCGAACACATCCGAGCTGCTGTTTCTGACGCCGAGGGTGCATTCTGGTTTAAACCTGATACGAACACCGAGGTTCTCCGCGAACAAGCGATCGAAGCAGTTGACTCGAACGGGGTCTGGTTCTCAGGCGTCATTGACCGTGCTCACATCCAGCGGGATGCAAATGGAGTGGTTCAGAAGATTGCGATCCTTGATTACAAAACCGACCGAGTGGAATCTGCTGAAGAACTCACAGAGCGCTATACTGGACAGTTAGAGAGCTATCGCCACTACCTTGCTAGTGCTTATCGGGTTCCTGTAGACCTCGTCAGTACCACGCTCTACTCCACTGCTCTGCGATGTTATATTTTAATGCTTGGATTTAAATAAGTGCACCGCTTCAGTTGAAAGACGGTCCAGATGCTGATTAGATCAGCACTAGTTCCATCGATCAAAACTGAACCTGTGCCTAGTGAACTATAAACATCTGAGCTGCGAGGAGCTTTCGTTACGCTATCTAGTGCACTTCACTTATCATTACGTCAGCTCAATCAGACTCGCTTAATTCACTGCGTTTAATCTATGCTTTAGTTTCAATGAAAACCTCTACTTGAGAATCAAAGCACCTGTCATATATTAGAAAAACTCATCTTATTATGAATCGTAAATCCATTTCTATCCTTGCCATTATTGGTATCGCCACCACATTTTTTATATTCAATCAACAAACTGCCATGTCAGCTGATAAATCACCCGAAAAAATGCCGAATGTCCCAGAAGGTCACGAACAGATAAGCCTTGGAGGTGGATGTTTTTGGTGTGTCGAAGCAGTCTATAATCGTCTCGACGGAGTTAAATCTGCTGTATCTGGCTATACTGGAGGGCCGCTCAAGAATCCTACTTACGCTGACATTTGCACGGGAACCTCAGGACATGCAGAAGTGGTTCACCTCGTTTATGATCCCGAAAAGATCAACACCGAGACTATACTCGATTGGTTCTGGAAGGCACATGATCCTACTACGCTCAACCGCCAAGGAAATGATGTTGGCACTCAGTACCGTTCAGCTATTTACTACTATTCAGACGAACAGAAGTCTCTAGTTGATGCATCCTTAAAAAAGGCGCAAAAAGACTTTAAGACACCTATTGTCACTGAAGTAGCTAAAGCTAGCACCTTCTACCCTGCTGAGATCTACCATCAGGACTATTACTGCATTAATGGTAACAAGAATGGCTACTGCCGAGCAGTGATCGCGCCTAAAATCAAAAAATTAGGGCTCGAGAATAAAGAGAAGTCAGCTGAATAGCTCACAACCTTCTAATTAAATAAAAAAGCCACAGAGGACATCCCTGTGGCTTTTTTATTTAAAGTTATAAGATCTACTACTGAGTGATTTCCTCAACACGCTTGAGGACCTCTTCGTAAGCTTCCATCACACCACCTAGGTCTTGACGGAAACGGTCTTTATCAAGCTTCTTACCAGTCTCTAGATCCCAAAGACGGCAGGTGTCTGGAGAAATCTCATCAGCAAGTACGATCACCGCATCAGCATCTTTGGTGCGACCAAATTCAATTTTAAAGTCAACTAGCTTGAGACCTGCACGCTTAAAGAAATCAATAAGTACCTCATTGATAATCAGAGCTTTTTCCTTGAGTTCAGCACACTCTTCAGGAGTAGCTAGTCCCATTTCACGGGCATAGTCATCATTGATTAGCGGATCACCCAGTTCATCGCTCTTGTATGAGAATTCTACGATTGGCATCTTGAAAGGCGTACCCTCTTTAACACCAACACGTTTACAGAACGAACCTGCGGCGACATTACGGACGATCACTTCGACCAAAAGAATATCCACACTTTTCACAAGGATGTTTGTGTCATCGATCGACTCGATAATGTGTGTCTCTACTCCCTTTGCTTCAAGCATACGGTAGATGGCGAGTGTAATCGCTGTATTGAGGCGCCCCTTATTCTCGAACTCTGCCTTCTTCTCCGCATTGAATGCAGTAGCTTCATCCTTGTACTCCATACGAAGTACGTTTGGGTCTTCTGTTGTGTAAAGACGCTTCGCTTTACCTTCGTAGAGTGGTTCCATGCCTATGCGTAAAAGGAGGACAGGTTTTGGTCAAGCTATAGCAAAAGGATTTTTACATTCTTCTCCTTTAGTAGGCTCCAGCCGAGTAGGTCAATTCATAGCTATGTGAGTAAATTTCAAAGATCACACCGAAGGGATCTTCCACGTAAACCATCCGGTAAGGCTTCTCACCTGGATAATAATACCGGATAGGCATTCTCTGTTTACCGCCATGCTGCACGATTTTTTCAACGAGCTCTTCTACATTCGGGTCTTGTACACAGAAATGGAATGTCCCCGTTTTATAATACTCAAAATCCTTAGGTTTCTCGTTGTTTTTAAATTCAAAGAGCTCAATCCCCATTTTGTCACCAGTAGACATATGAGCGATTCTAAAACTTCCCCACCCTTTACCAAAGACATCCTCACACATTACGCCAATAGCTGTATCAGGATCTTCAATAACATCGGTCGGCTGCATGATGACATACCAGCCCATAACTTCTTGGTAGAAGCGAACGGCTGCATCGAGATCTGGCACAGAAAGGCCAATGTGTGAAAGTGTTCTAGGATAAGTTTTCATAAAAAATACACACTACATCTAACACAAATTCACGAAATGAATAGACCTTTAGAAGTCAGTTCGAGGTTTGTGCTTCCGTATACTTACTCGGCCACCATTAGCCTTACGCATTGGTTCGAACACTATATCCATACCGACCTCTTTAAGATCACAAACAGCCTCAAGCAACTCACCAAGTCGCCCTTTTGGGAACCCTCTTTCTTTGAACCACGAAAGATACTCAGGAGGTAGATCCATAATCGGCACTCCTCGCGGCGGATAGTCTTTCGGCCCAAATTTACCAAATGGCATCCACGCCTGACCGATCTCAATCAACAATCGACGAAAATCCTCGCGATCAATCTCAGTAAATTCCATGATTGGTAAACTACACAATGTCTAGGAATCGCCAAGAGTCTTCAGATATTCAATCAATGCAGCTTTATCCTCCTCGGAGAAATCTACACCATATTCATGCCCACCATTGATAGCTGCATGCTCCACTCCTTTTTCATCAGTGTATGCTTCAGTCTGTAGGAAGTAGGCTTGAATTTTATGCCCATTATTATTTGGATCCACTTCCGGATCATCCAGATATCCCAAATTTACTACATCATAGTTTCTTGTGCCTAAGTGATAATTTTTGCGCTCAGTTGTAGGGTTGAGTAAATCTTTGATCGTTCTGACTGAGCCATTGTGTAGATATGGAGGGCTTGCCCATACGCCTTCAAGCGTACGTGCAAAGTAACCTATTTGATGGTCATACCATTTTCTATCCTTAGGTTCTTCAGGGATGCTATCTATGTCAAAATTCTGAGCTTTCGCAGTATTGCTTGTAAGAATCTGCGCTGTCTCTCCCAATTTAACCAGATTTCTACGGTACTTCTCTTGATTAAAAAATGCCCAACGCTTTGGATCTGTCTGAATAATTTCGAGCGGAATTTCTCGACCTTCAGGTTTAGACTGGTGACAAGAGTAGCAGGACTCTTTCACCGTCTGCTGCTTACCATCATGATCTGTAAATTTGATTGAAACTTCGCGGTGGAAAACTTCTTCCCCCTTCTTCGCTAGTTTCGCATCAAAGTGCTGTGGAAAGCTTTTCGAAAAGTTAGGAATCTTAAGTGTCGAAAAGTAGTTTTCAGCCTCCATCAGTTCAGGGAGTTTCACCTTAGTTGCCTCACCACCTTCGGTTTCATCATAATAGCGCACCGAACCTATAGCCAGAGCCTGTAGGATATTCCGTTCTACCATCGTATTGGTGTTCCCATCATAATGAAAATGGTACACCCCCGGTGTGAACGACTCTGACTTTCGATAATGTGAGATAGAAAACAAGTTAGGTACTTTTACTGGAGCAGGCTTATTCAAGTACAGAGCGTCAGCTGGAGCACCCTCCGGTGACTGGCCATACATAATCACTCCATTGTGCGTCTTATTATCACAAAGTAGCTTTGTAAGAATAGACCAAGCATCGTCACGTCCTGGACCAAAATCACCTAGTACATCCACTATGCCGAGAATGTTATTTCCGTATTCTAATTGAAACTTCATCAGCTTCATTAAACTTACAATATCTGCCAAAGCGCCGTGAGGCCCTACTTTATCTGAAGATAGCTTCTTCTCTCCACTAGCTAATAAAGCCTCTGGATCAGAAAATAGCTTTTTATCTTCATCCATAAATCGCTCTACTTCATTACTCTGTTTTTCAAATATATTTTCAGTATCGAGTTCATAAATATTAGATCCTTTCGCCTGATCCAGAACAACATTGAGAGCTTTAGCGACGACTAACTCTTCAGCCTCTGATACTGTCATATTAGCAATGTCTACCTTATGCGCAGCCTCCCCCTTCCCGCTCTTTAGTGAGACTTCTATTGCAGCATCTTTGAGTAAGCTTTCCTTCACTCGTGTCATTTTGGCAGCATCATATGGCTCACCTGTAACACCACTTTTGATGACTATCGTCTTTTTCTTTATGGCTCTGATGAGGAAATCCATGAACTCGCTTTTATTCTGTAAAGTCGACTCAATCGATGCCTTCACATGCTTTGCCCAAGCCATCGTATGGAAATGATTTGCAGCTCCATCGATGATATAGGCTTTATCGTCGACTCTGATCTTGCCTGTGTGACACACTGCGCAATTCATCGTAGTGTATTTCACCCCACCGATATGAGTCGTAGACATTCCGATAGGCATCGCATCCGGATTTTCTACTGAGTTTTGTGTGATAAATCCGTAGTCCTGCATGGCGTTCACCAGAAGGTCATCAGATCCCTTACTTTTCATTGAAAGCAATATGAATAAGGGCAATTGCACCGCACCTTGATCAAGGTGGTGTATTTTTTTGTAACCTTCATTTTCAGCTAACACCGTAGCCTCTTCAGCAGCATCGACCACTACCTTATCTGGTCCTGAGAACCATTTTAAATATGCGAACACTGCGAACGCCACAATAATACATATGGCTATTAATTGAATGAGGTTTTTTTTCATAGTAATCTAGAACTTGATGCTCCCAGATAACTGTTAGATTTTTTAATGCAATCTATAATAAGAAACTACCCACAAAATTAACTCATAACTATGAGTCACTGAAGTACTAGAATTGAATTGGACTTGAATCTTACAGCTAGCCAGTGCACCAGTCATCTATGCTTCGCATCTGCTTCATCGGTGGTTACGCCATTTTTCTCATTCTTGTGATTGCCATCATGGCAATCAAAGTAATCTCTGTGCTCGGCCCTGGTGGCCTAGGTGATGTAGCGAAAGACTTAGCAGATATACTCTTCACTCCTCAGCGCATGACATTCTGGGGAATAGTGATCAGTGGCGGCTTCGTAGCGTGGCTCATCTCTCTTCTAAAAATTGCTAAAAACTCACCAGAATGGGAAAAGAAATGGGTAAAAACGCTCGTCATTGGTTGTGTCTTCATGAGCGGCTTCTTCCTCGTACTCGGCGTAGTGGGAGCTAGCGTCTTTTTACTCGATGGCTACCCTGGCGAGCTGGCAGCTAAAATAGCAGGTTATATGAGTTCACCTGTCTTTATGGAGCTTAGTTTCTTCATGATCGGCCTCAGCCTACTCTTTAGTTTCAATATCGTCCGAAGACTCTTCGAAGGTGAAGATTTTGTAGAGGTCGAGATCCCCAATCACGTGCTTGAAGATCTCGAGAAAAATAAAAAAGACTAGATACTAGTCTCTGGCTGGCGAGCTCCTAACTTATCATTTAAGTAGAGCAAGCCTGCTACATCGCCGCCGATACGCTGCAATGTCTTAATAACTTCTTCGACACTCTTCTCTTCCTCTACTTGCTCATCTAGAAACCATTGGAGCTGACTCTTAGTCGCATGATCGTTTAGGCGCAGAGCAATCTCATAGAGATTATTGATCGACTTCGTATTATGCTGTTCTTGAAGCATTGAGAATTCAAAAGCCTCAAGGGGACCTGTAAATTGAGAACGCGGCTTCGCAATAGCATCGAGGCACAAATGCCCACCGCGATCTAGTAAGTAATTCTTGAGGCGTTGAGCATGATCTAGTTCCTCATTGTACTGTAGCAACATCCACTTAGCGAATCCGTCTAAGTTCTCCTCATCAAAGTAGGCTGATATAGCGAGATAGTTATAAGCGGCAGATAACTCTTGGTTTATTTGCGCATTGAGCGCGTCTTGAAGTTCTTCGTGGATCATAGTGAAAATTTAAGATTTCTTAATCTAATCTAACTCAAAAATCTCGAAAATAAACTACTCATCTTCATTTTTCTTATCACGTCCTCCCACTCCGAAGAGACCACCCAGACCACTTTGGATAATATCTGTACCGGACTTCACTGGATCTGATAAAATCTCACCCGAATCTATGAGGTCTTGACTCGTCTCAATCACCATTCCTGTGGTATCTTTAAGAGTCTGGTGCACATCGCCATTTGGAAGATTGCTTAAAACTTCCACACTATCTACTGCAGTCCCACCGAATTTAAGCATCGTTTTCCCTCCTATCATTTCAAAGAGTCTTTCACCAGCCGCTACCATCATTCGGTCACTCAGATCTTCAGTAACATTATCGACGGTGCCGCCTATCCTAACAGTCGTCCAACTCATCCCTTCCTTACCTGGTTGGAAAACTTTTTCCTCAGCACCCGGGATATGACTTAATGTACCCGGATTTAGACCGACCTGAAAAACTCCATCCACTGCTTGTCCATTAAAATTAAGATAGCCTTCTATCCGCATCAGACCATCACAATGAAGGTAGATATTACTTAAGCGAAAAGCTGAACCGCGTCTCATGAAATCACAGCGAAACTCCGAAAATCGAAGTGTCTTGAAGTCTCTCACCGCAGTGTATGCAGCAATGGTATCTAGCACCGGAAGCGCAGTTAACTGACCATCGCGAATAACTACATCTCCATTCAAATTCAACTCTCCGTCAGCACTAGGTCGCGCAGAAAAACTAGATTCGACATCTCCACTAAGCCGTTGCTTCCAGTCCTCATTAATCAAGTTACTACATTTCAATCCGGTAAGCGAGCCATTCACAGAGTAATCCAGTGCATCTGTAGAAAAGTCAATTTCTCCGTCTAGCTCAAGACGACCACTATCCATGACGGTAAGCTCTGCTAAATCTAGCACTACCCGCTGATTAAGCATTCTCAGCTTCGCTTGGTCTAACTCAGCACTAGTTATTACGAACAAAGGCAAGTCCAAGCGACCACCACTAAGCTCTGCTGAATATCCATAATCCTTTTTCTCTAGATTTAGAGCAGTACCTACCACTCTTAGGTTCCCCATAGTGCTCGTGACTAATCCATTTGCGCGGATTATACTCAGATCAGTGATTTCAGCCTGCTCTGGAAGCAGAGTTTCGATCCATTGTTTCTCCTTCGCTTTAGGTTCTATAGCGGTAAAGTTTTTCGTCAGATCGAGTTTCAGATCAGCGGTCTGTACTATCACATCAGATAGCGTCCACACATCACTCGTTAGAAAGTCACTTGCTACATTTAATTCAATCCCCTGAGCCTCAATAATCTCGATGGCACCTTCACTGCTTGCATAGAAGCCCTCATTTTCCATATGGAGTAGACTCCATTTCATTTCACCTAATTTGGCTGGAGCACCAATTTTCTCACCAACTTTTTCAGCAATCGTTTCTCTAAATTGCACACTATGTAAAAAATTAATAGCTGACTTGTAGGCGAGTATTCCTCCAACAACGAGAATGATGCAGCCTCCAAAAACCCATTTCAATAATGAGCCTGATTTCTGACGAGTTGTTGCGGAATGACGTCGCTTCCTACCTTGTGACATAATTAGGAAGCTAGCTATTCTCTAGGCCAGCTCAAGGTTTCTTCTCGCCAGAACGAATTATTTAAGATTGTGTAACCATCATCGTTTTCCACCCTATAGCCTCTGTATCGTGCTAGAATTAAAAGATTTCTGTTTCACCATTGAGAAGGACGGTGACCCCGTCAATTTAGTAGACCGAGTGAACCTTAAAGTCCCTTCAGGCCATTTTATGGCTATTGTCGGGCCGTCTGGTTGTGGTAAAACTACACTACTCAATACCATTGCTGGACTAAACCATATGTCCGAAGGTTCGATCTACTGGAATGGCAGAAATCTCGAAGAAGATGGTGACCTAGACCCAGCCGAACTCGGCTATGTCCCCCAATTTTCGATAGCTTATGATGAACTTACCGTTGATGAATCGATCGAAGCAGTCACACGCCTAAGAGTCAAAACGCGTAACCTAGACGATCTTGACCTTCGTATCGACAGAGTTCTCGAGGAAACCGGCCTTGGCGAGATCGCAGACCGTCAGGTGAAAGTTCTGTCTGGTGGACAAAAACGCCGACTAGGACTCGCTATGGAATTAGTGACAGATCCACACCTTTTACTTTGTGACGAAGTTACTTCTGGCTTAGATCCGCGATCTGAACGCGACATCGTTCGCCGCCTCCATGCTCTCTCACGGAGAGATGGCCGCATGGTTCTCTCTGTGACTCATTCGTTAGCTCACCTCGAGCTCTATGACTCAATCCTAGTCTTACATGAAGGACGAGTTGCCTACCATGGTGTTCCTGAAGGTCTTACCCATTACTTCTCTGTAGATGACACTGAAGAAATTTATCCTCGGCTCGCGAAACAATCTTCAGAAAAATGGCGTAAATCTTGGCTCAAGCACGGTCCTACCTATTCAGATAAAATAATGCGCGAGCGCCAAAAACGTATCGATGCAGGATCTCTCGTTCTCCCGGAAAGTAGGTTAAAGCAGGAATCAGTAGAAGAAACTGATGAAATCGAGCTCGACGACACTACCGAGTTAAATGCCGACCACAAGGAAGCTCCAAATTCAAAGCGCTCAAAACGCCGTAAGAGTAAGGTCGCGGCAACACCTGAGGAACCTGAAGATGCAGATCTCGTTCAAGAAGCTCCAGAGCCCGTGAAAACACCAGGGTTTTTAAGCCAGTACTCAACTCTTCTAGGGAGGCGCTGGAAAATATTTTTCCGCGACAGAGCACAAGTTTGGCTTCAACTCGCTATCCTCCTCTGCTTCCCCTGCCTAGTAGCACTCTTTGGGCCACAAGGTAATGAGCCTCTACTAACCTACCCTGACACCATTGAAATGACATCGCAAGATGCTGTAAGGAAACTTCAAGCCATCGGTGAAAATCGTGCGAAAGTCGGCGGAGCTGTTTCAGGAATTATCATGTTCCAAGTAGTACTTCTTTCTCTAATGGGTTCCAACAATGCGGCTCGCGAAGTAGCGAGCGAGCGAAGAATCTTCGAAAAAGAGAAATTCGGAGGTGTGCGACCATCGGCATACTTGTTCAGTAAAATCACCTTTCTCTCCTGCATGATTCTAGTCCAGTCGATCTGGATGGCCATTTTTGTAGAGCAGTTTTGGCGCTACCCAGAGACAGCTGGTACGGCAGGTTTCTTCGACCACTTAAGTTTCCTTATTTTAGTGAATGCGGCCATGACATCTATCTGTCTCGGCATTTCCTCACTGATGAAAACCTCAGAACAAGCTTCTTTGCTCTCCATCTACCTCGTCGGGTTCCAACTCCCACTCTCAGGAGCAGTACTTGCCCTTCCTGAGCTCGTAGGACAATTCACGCGCCCATTCATCTCAGCCTATTGGGCCTGGGCTGGCAGCATCGAATCACTCGATAATCGCTATCAGGCGGCAGTAAAAACGGTCACAGAAACCCCACTTGATTCCTCCAGCACTATTTGTCTCTACGTACTTAGTATTCAAATAGCAGTAGGTCTCGTTGCTTCATACATCGGAATTAAACGCCATCAGTGGGAACATTAAATGTAACCTCCACCTTTCAATTTCTTAATATATTTTAGCACCTCGTCATTATGTCTCGCAGATCCAGAAGAAAACGCAGCAACTCAAATTCAAGCACTATACTCATCGGCAGCATTGCTGCTATTGTGGTCATTGGTGTAGGTTTTATTTTCCTTAATCAATCAGAAGCTCCCACCGCAAAGCGTTTTCCGCTAGAGTCATACATTAGTAACGGAAATAGCCTGCGAGGCAGCGAGTACAACCTCTCTGGTGAAATCGTTGAAAACTCTCAACATGACCCAACTGTGGGCAAGTTTATCATCATAAAAGTTGATACTGGTGACCAAGCTCTGCCTCCAGGCTCACCTGATAGCGTGGGCATACTTGTCCCATTTGCAGTGAATGGACCAAACCTTGAAACCAAGCAAAACTATAACTTTGTAGTCAATGTTCGTAAAGAAGGCTCACTCGTCGCCACAAGCTACACTGCTCAGTAATCCTAATTTTTTAGACCTGATGAAAAACATCTTAACTATTGCGAGCCTTTGCTCTCTCCCACTCTCGGCACAGGTTCTCAGCCCCCCTAGTACGACCAGTGCTATGACTGGAGGATCAGCAAATAACTCCTCACAAAATAACTCCAGTGGTGACACCACCATTAACCGTCATGAGTCAAGCAGCACATCCTTACACGGTGAGGAAGTTCCTCTCGTTGATCCGACACAAAAAACAGTAACGTTCCAAGGTCGTACTTATTCACTCATGGACAACAACTTGGGAGGTCAATTTGAAGCCTACCTTGCGTCCACAGAGTTCGAATCTAAAGCTGCTATAGAGTACCGTGAGCGAATTGAAAAAATTCTCGATTACCTCTCACCGATAAATCCTGACGGTCAGTCTCTTAAAGAATCATACACATTATTAGAGGAAGCTTCGGAATACCCTGGTGATGGTGGCATATGCGACTCACTCGCAAATTCTATCTACTCAGCTCGTTTAGCTATCCTTGGTGTCGGCAACAAAAAAGAAGCCATTGAGAAACTTCAGACAGAAAGTCGACGCCTTGTTCATAACGTCAACATCCTCGAGAAAAAAGGGAGTTTAGGCGAAGTCTCGATCAAGAAGTCTGGGAAATCTACTACCACCACAAAGTCTCGTGAAAGCGTAGAAATGAATATGATGAAAAAGCGCTTGGTTGAGATAGAGGCAATCAAGAAGAAGTATGAAGCATCTGGTGTCATCAGCCTTACTCAATCTAAAGTGCAATACCAGGCAATGATGCTACAGCTATTCGTTCAGCGTCGCTTCGAACACGTCGTCATGGCTGCCAGATTCTATAATCTTCTCTACCAAGATGGTGACCAGAAGATGAAGCTTCAAAAAGGCTCTGACACCGAAAAATTCTTCAGTGAAAGCATGGGAGTTAACCCTACCGTAGCCGGTCTAGATGCTGCAGCTAATGAGGGTATCCGTAAAACTAAAACTCTCGTAGATGCTTTTCAGAATAATCTAGAGAGCAATCGCCTCCACGCTGCTTCTGAGCGTCTCGTAGAAGCATTCGCTATTGGTGAGTTCATACCAGTGGTTCAAACCATTCCTGGTGGTCAAAAAGAGCGAATCCAACAGTACGTCCAAGACGGCAACGATCTCGTAGAGGCACTCTCAGCCAAGGAACTAGAAATTGCTACCGAGCTCAACGAATCGCTCAAAAGGCAAGCGAAAGACTATAACAGCTCAAAGGCGAATTCTTACATTGCAGCACACAAGCGCGCCTCCGATGGCTTTGTCCGTGACGCTAAGTTTGCCCTCTTTGAGAAAGACACGCAGCGGGCTAAGGTTGCTATTGAAAGTGCTATCACCCATTGGCCTAATAACCCAACCATCAAAGATTTCAACGACAAGCTCGATGCGCGACTCATGCAAAGTGAAACTGCCTCAGATATGGGCTCAGAGACAGTTAAGGAATTTGACCGCCTTTTAGCAGATAAAAACTATCGCGCTATGGTGGAAGAACCACGTAAGTCCAAATTCATCGTAATTCTAGGCCAGCAAAATGATGAAGCTAGAATCAATCAACTTCAGGAAATTGGCAGCAGCATCATGGAAATTGAGCGAGCACTAGAAAAGTCCAAAAGCCTCATCCAGGCGGGCCAACCCTACGCCGCTTGGGAAGCTATTTTCGATACGCAGAACAAGTACTATGACGACCCAAAGATAGCCAATGCTAAGGCACAGCTTGTTGGCCAAGTCGGGAACTTCACTAATGCGCTAAGTAAAGCCAAGAAGCTCGAGAACAACAATGGTACACCTCAGACTGGTTCAGCACTCTCGTGGTACATTAAAGCGCGTAGCATCTACCCACAGAGCCAATTCGCTAAAGAAGGCATTCAGCGTATCGTGGACAAGCAGTTTGAAGCTGCTCAGTAAGAGAAGAATCCTCACAGGTATAAAAAAAAGCGGCAGGTTAAACACCTGTCGCTTTTTTGTGATAAGAAATTTATTAAAAACAATTTCTACATTCTCTCAGGCACTTGAATACCTAACAGGCCAAGACCTTGTTTGAGAACACGCCCAGTGATCGCACATAGAATAAGACGCGTCTTGCGGACATCACCCTCACTCTTGAGTACAGGACAAGCCTCGAAGAAACTGTGAAACGCTTTCGCTAAGTCTAGCAAGTAAGCTGAAAGAATATTCGGCTTAAGGTCGTCTAGGACGGTAGGGAGAACCTCTCCGAACTTAGAAAGTGTGCGTGCGAGATTAATTTCACCATCTTCCGTGATTTTCACACCATCCGCATTGAGCTCGATCTCTTCCTCTAACTTGCGGAAAATGGAACTTACCCTCACCGAACTATACTGGAGGTAAGGTGCTGTATCTCCCTGAAGAGCCACCATTTTGTCTAGATCAAAAATATAGTCGGAAGCGCGGTTGTGAGACAGTTCGGTAAACTTTACCGAACCAATACCAACCACCTTCGCTAGCTCTTCTTTCTCTACTTCAGATAGAGCATTGGACTTTTCATCCAATACCACACGAGAGGCTTTAATGGCATCATCTAAGACATCTGCGAGTTGCGGAAGATCCCCATCCCGAGTCTTAAGTGGCTTGCCATCTTTGCCCAAAATCGTTCCAAATGAAACATGTTCAAGTTCAGCAGAACAGCCACGGCGCTTAGTCACGTCGAAAAGCTGCTTAAAATGAAGACTCTGACGCGCATCCACCACATACCAGATCTTGTCTGCGTTCCATTGATTAAGTCGATAATCAACAGTAGCAATATCAGTAGTGGCGTAATTAAATGCACCATCCTTCTTGCGAACAATCATCGGTAAGTCAGCCCATTCTCCGTCACGTTTCTCCTTAAAAGGATCCTGCTTCGGAGGGATCGATTCTCCAGAAAAAATACAAAGTGCTCCATCGCTCTCACGGGCGAGTCCTTCCTCAGCGAGAGCTTGAACTAACGGCGCTAGTTCGTCGTTATAAGAGCTTTCACCAAGCCAATGGTCGAAACTGACATCGAGCCGGTCATAGATTTTATTCAGCCCGACTTTAGAAACTTCAACGCATTTTTCCCAAATAGCGAAATTATCAGCATCACCACCCTGGAGTTTTACCAGTTCGTCACGACAAAGATCTTTGATCGACTCGTCATCTTTACACAGCGCATTTACAGCACGGTATATACGGAGAAGTTCTTGCAGTGGGTCAGCCTGAATAGCGGATTCATCCAGCATATTCTTCCAACCATAGATCACCATTCCGAACTGAGTTCCCCAGTCACCGATGTGATTATCAGTAATCACATTGTGCCCAAGGAATCGCGAAATTTTAGACAGTGAGTCACCAATAATCGTTGAACGAATATGACCTACGTGCATTGGTTTAGCTACGTTTGGAGCGGAAAAGTCAACGATGATCGTTTTAGGGTCAGCAACCTTGCTCACTCCGAGACGTGGATCACTAATTAACTCACCTACCTTCTGGCTCCACGCCTCAGGCTTAATTCGGAAATTGATAAAACCTGGACCAGCAATGTCTAGCTCAGCGAGGCCCTCAGCCTCAAATGCTTCAATCACCTGAGCTGCGAGCTCGCGTGGATTCATTTTAAGGTGTTTCGCCAATGCCATCGCCGTATTGGCTTGATAGTCACCGTGGCGTAAGTCTGCTGCGGCCACCACTTTCACTGGAAATCCATCTGGCACTTCAATACCAGCTGTGGTCAGTGCAGCATGTAGACGCGACTCTAATTCTTCTAAAATCGTTTTCATATCGGAAATTTTTTCAGAGACAGGTAAAATACCTATCTTAACGTTCGCAATGAATACGGGACGGACGTGAGCCTAAGATGCTAATCACTTCTTCACGTGTTTCAGCTGCTGCAAGTTGTTGGCGCACTTCACAATTATTAAATAACTTAGCAATTGCGGCCAATGTCTGGAGGTGCAAGTGGTAATCCTTTTTAGGAACCACAAAGAGTAATACAAAATTTACAGGAGCATTATCCAATGCTTCGAAGTCGATCCCCTCTTTAGAACGACCGAAAACAGCGACTACATGCTCTAATTTTTCTGAGAATGCATGAGGAATAGCCACTCCGCTACCAATCCCTGTACTGATCTGATCTTCACGTGTCTGAAGAGCTTCTAATATCTCTTCTTTATTCTCTCCCTTGAGAAATTCATGACGATCTAAGTGATCGACTAGTTCAACGATGGCTGGCCAGTGCTCCTCAGATTTCATCTCAAGAATCACTTGGTCATTAGTCAATAAGCTCGCTAATTTCATAATGTGTAGAGAGCCTCGACAGCTGGCACAGCCTAGTATGCCAATTGGCGAAGCGTAAAGGGACTTAAATAGGATTGAGTTACAAAGCAAGTCCTTTTGTCTGAAGCTCAAATACTACCTACTTATCCACCAAGCTCGAGCAAGCTACCTAGGAGTACTCACACCGAAACTATTGACATCTCATCCCCCTCATTTCATAAAATGCAGCATGTCCACGGCATTACCACCTCGTCCACGCCAAGCTTCCCAGTCACAAGCTCAAATCTGTATCGTTGCCTCTAACTACAATCAAGAGTTCACTGATGCCCTTGTTGAAAATGCCACTAACGAACTTAAAGAAATTGTTCCCCACGCAAAAATCACAGTAGCGCGTGTCCCTGGTGCCTTCGAAATCCCTGTAGCTAGCGCTGCATTACTAGCTCAACCGAACAAACCAACAGTACTCATCACCCTAGGCCTCATCATCCGCGGTAAGACCCAGCACGGTGATTTAGTCGCTGAATCTGTTACGAATTCACTTCAAGCTCTCGCCTGTGAAACAAAAATTCCAGTAATTCATGAAGTTCTTCTTGTAGATGACGAAAAGCAAGCGTACGCACGCTGTATCGGATCTCAACTCAATCGAGGCCGCGAAGCTGCACGCTCCGCGCACACTATGCTTGAGTTGTTCTCCGACCTTGGACTTCACCAAGGCAATAAAAAGAAATCAACCCGATCTTATCCCAGCAATGCATAGTAGACGCGCCATCAGAGAATCCGCCATTCAGTTCCTTTATTGTTCCGACCTTGAGGGTGGTGCAGCGGCTGAAAACCTTTCCGAAACATTCTGGGAACTCGCCCTCGAGTCAGACAAAAGCAAGCTAGTCAAAGCTTCTGCTAAAGCTATCCACCACCTTAATCAAGGTCGTGAGTCACGTTACAACAAGCTCGTTGAGCGTAGTGCAGATGCTCTTGCCATCATCTCCTCTGACTCTGATGCGGAAAAGGTGAAAATGGGACTAGATCAACTTCTCAAACTTGAGAGCAAGTGGCAGTCCATCATTGATCGGATCCAGCGCCTCTACGATCCAGGTATCGAAATTCCTGATCCAGAATTAGCGAAAGCGCTAGAAGAGCTCTACACTATTAATTCCCAACTTACTGACTCTCGTAGTCGTTGGAATTTCCACCTCCAAGACTTCCCTTTCATTAATAAGCGCCTCGCGCCTATAAAAGCTGCTATCGATGGGCTCCAGCGTGTCTCCGATAGAATCGTCATGGTGCAGAACCCGAAAGAGTTCGCAGACCACCCAGATATTAAACACATTCAGGAAACCAACGATAAGATGAAAAGCTTCCGCAAGGAAGTTGACTCACTTTCAAATGGTATTATTTCCAAAAAAGCGGAACTCGATGCCACCATCGAAAAGATCGTAGAAAACTACAAACCTGAGCGTATTGATCCAGTTGACCGCGCTATCCTCAGACTTGGCACCTACGAAATTTTCTTTAAAGAAGATATCCCAGCACCTGTCACGATCAACGAATGTATCGAGATATCCCGCCGCTTCGGCTCCAATGAGTCATCACGCTTCGTAAACGGCGTCTTAGATAAAATCGCTAAGATCGACGCATAACCACACTCAAGCCAACTTTCACAGCAGCTTCAGTTTCCTAGTAGACTGAAGCTGTTTTATTTCCCCCAGCTAGTTTTTTGTCATCGAAAATACTAACACAATCATCGATAAAGATTTCCTTGCTAGATGGGAGAGGATCAGCAGATGATGCCATCCGTCTGCTACCAAGCATATCGCCCCACTTCGTAAGTCCTGTCAAATGAGCAAAGCAATTCAATACATCCACCGTGAGAGAATCCCAAACGAGCCCACACTCATACTCCCTGGTAGACTCGATCATTCAGAACTCATTGATTTGGAAAACCTCCTATCTAGCCGAAAGATCGTCTGGATATGTGAAGAACAGGTTTCACTTTCCTCTACGACAGAGAACTACCTAAAGAAATCCAACAAAGATGTCATTGCATTCAGCGCTACCGACCCAGGACTAGCAGAAGTAGGTAAAAACATACTAGATGACCTTGGTGAAAATGGGGTTGCCATCTTTCTTCCAGGCGAAGTGAGCAGCCTTAATGGTACTTCCATCCATATTACAGGCGAGACACTCACCGCCATCTGTGCACTAGACCTACCGACACTTCCCCTAGCAGTCCACATTCCACAGGAACTTGCACTGAGTATTGAAAATGTGAAATCGCAGCCTAGCGCTATCCTCGTCTTTGGTAATCTACTTCAGGCGAAGCAGTGCTCTGTCGCACAGTTTCGCCAAGAGCTCTTGATTGCATTTGAGGAAGCATTTTCTTCCCGTTCCTTTTTAAAGGGCTCACTCGGTTACGCTCTGCTCGCAGGTCTCAAGAGCCACGGTAAAATCAAAGTCGTCGACGGTACTAATGACCAAGAAAAAACTTTCGACATTATCCTTGGCGCAGCCATTGCTTTTTCAAAACATCTTCAGACAGCTACGAGCAAGAAACGCATCGGCATCATTTTACCTCCAGGACCAGGTGGACTTATTGCCAATCTAGCTACTATTTTCGCGGGCAAGATCCCTGTGAATCTCAACTTCACCGCCAGTAAAGTCGCAGTACAGTCATCCATCGAACAGGCTGATATTGATAAATTTATTACCGCTGATCCCTTTGTCAGGAAATTGCCAGATTTCGCATGGCCACCTAACAGAGACCTCATCTACATTGAGCGCGTACTTCCAGCGATGAAAAAGCAAATCACTCGTTGGGTGGTACTCTCTAAACTACTCCCAACATCGACACTTGCTAAAATCCTCAAGATCTCCAACGACGGAGGCGATAAAGAAGCCATACTTCTCTTCACCTCTGGTTCTTCTGGTGAACCAAAAGGCGTACCACTTACCCACAGAAACGTTCTAGCTAATGTCTGTCAGTTTGGTACACGCCTCAACCTTCCTGAAAACTCGAGCATCCTTGGTTCACTACCGCTTTTCCACAGTTTCGGCTGCACAGTGACCCTCTGGTTTCCTTGTATTGAAGGACTTAATCTCATTACAAATCCGAGCCCTCTAGACTCCAAACGCATCGCGGAGCTTATCGAGCAACACAAGATCATCCTGCTACTTTCTACACCTACATTCCTCCGCGGCTACATGCGCAGAGTAAAGCCAGAGCAACTCAAGTCCCTCCAACTCGTCGTCACAGGTGCCGAAAAACTCCCTAAAAACCTCGCAGACACATTTGCCGAGAAATTCGGAATCTATCCACAAGAAGGATACGGCCTTACTGAAACGTCACCTGCAACAAACGTCAATCTGCCTAACCCCCCTGACGAACCAGGGAAAGCAAACATTAGTTCTTCGCGCCTAGGCACCGTTGGAAACTTCCTTCCAGGGATGGCCGTAAGACTCACAGATCCATCCAATGATCAGCCTCTAGCGCTCGAACAAAGCGGCATTATCTGGATGAAAGGCGCCAATGTCTTTTTAGGCTACCTGAATAACAAGGAAAAGAGCGCCGAAGTCATCCAAGATGGTTGGTTTAAAACCGGCGACGTAGGCCGACTTGATTCTGACGGGTTCTTGACCATTGAAGGTCGTATTTCCAGGTTCTCGAAAATTGGTGGTGAAATGGTTCCTCACGAAACTGTTGAAGCAGCAATTAACCAAGCACTCGGACTCGATGAAGAAACCGAGCGAAAAATCGCTGTCGTTGGAGTCCCAGATGAAAAGAAAGGAGAAGCTATAGCGGTACTATCGACTATTTCAGGTGTTGCTCTAGAACAAGAATGCCTCGACCTTCGCTACCGATTACTCGACCAAGGTATCCCATCACTCTGGTGTCCCAAGCTCATCCTCCCAGTTGAGGAGATTCCTGTACTAGCTTCAGGAAAACTCGACATTAAGGCATGCGAGACACTCGCAAAAAAAGCCCTCTAACACCACTTTAGCCCAACACGCTGTGCCACGATTCGACGACTTCATGCAGTTCGCTCTGCATGATCCTGACCAAGGTTATTACGCTAGAAAGATTCGCACAGTAGGTCATGAAGGAGACTTCTCTACCACAGCCACCCTAAGCCCCACTCTCGGGGCTGCTATTGCAGATCGAGCCTCTAACTGGCTCAAAGAAAACCCTGGCAGCTTTCACTTAATCGAAATCGGTGCCGGTGACGGCTCCCTCGCGGATTCCATAATCAGAGCCCTCCCCTTCATCCAGAGGCTGAAACTGCACTATCACATTGTCGACACCTCAGAACCCTTACGTAAGGTTCAGCAACAAAGGCTCAAAAAATACCGCGTCACATGGCACGACACACCTCGTGAAGCAGTCAAAGCAACAGCGGGTCGGGCCATTATTTTTTCGAATGAACTTGTCGACGCCTTCCCCGTGCGAATCTTTCACCGCGTCCAGAGCGACTGGTTAGAACTTTACTGGGAAAATAAATGCGAGAACTTTCAGAAACCTGACTCCCTTCCAGAATCCTCAAGCTTGGATGGATCACACCCTGAAAAGCACCGGGTAGAGGTTCACGAGTCCTATCACCATTGGCTAGAAGAATGGATCACTGCCTGGCGCGAAGGAGAAATGATCACCATTGACTACGGTGACGTCTACCCAGATCTCTATCATCGTAGACCACAAGGATCCATCCGCGCATTTCTACTACATGAGAATCTTACTGGTCCTGCGATCTATCAAAATGTTGGCCGCCAAGACCTCACTGCTGATGTCAACTTTACTGATCTCATCCAGTGGGGTGAGGAGCTGGGTCTAGAAACTATATCCTTTAGCACTCAGAGTGACTTTCTAGCACCTCACGCTCGCGATACTACTCAAGACCTCTACCTACTCCACCCAGATGGACCAGGATCGGCATTCAAGGTACTCATCCAGAAGCCAAGCTTCTAAAACGCATAAGTCCCACCATTACTGGCAGGACTTATTAAAAATACACGCTGTTTGCGCGATAGCACTCTAGTCAACAGACCAAAGCTTACAGTCTACTAAACAGACTACCTTTTTCATGCACACCATCTAACACATAATCTTTAATAGTGCTTAAATCATAACCACTACAAAGGAACATTTGTCGATTTCTATTCATCAGGTATTGAGCGGCCTTAAGCTTTGTCACGATACCACCAGTAGCAAACTTGTTATTCGGAGTGTGATCCTCCATCAGTTTTGCGGCATCAATCGAGTGCACTTCCTTGATGATTTTAGCATCCGGATTCTTAGACGGATTATCATCATAATACCCATCAATGTCACTTAATAGCACCAATAGATCTGAATTCGTATAATGCGTAATATGAGATGCTAATTGGTCATTATCGCCAAAGAGTTGATCCTCAGTAGTTGAGATGTCATTCTCATTTACGATAGGCAAAATTCCATTTGCTAGAGTGGTTTCAATAATCTGTTGGAAAATGACTGTATGAACTCTTGAGTCGAAATCTTCTTCAGTGAGTAGAATTTGAGAAATGTTAATATCAAAAATATCAAACATTCTCTTATAGTTAGTCATTAGAATAGGCTGACCAACGGACGCTAACACCTTTTTACTGATGTCTCTCTTACGATCTAACTGTAAGGCTGTATAACCAGCTGAAACTGCTCCAGAAGTCACGAGTATCACCTCGTTTGTTTTTTTAAACTCTGCAATCAGTGTAACTAAGCTAAGCATCCGCTCTTTAGCGATATTATTTGCTTCTGTGATAACTCCACTGCCGACTTTAATAACGATCCGTTTTTTCTTCATCTATACTATCCTATGACGGGCATCCGTCTCGCGGTTCCTCATCTGTAAAAGCTGATATTGCTTCTATAATTATTCAGGCGCCATTGCCTGTCGCACCGCTTGTTATCACCGATCACTGACTAATCCAACGGAAATCATAACATCGTTCAGAAAGCCGTGGTTTTGAACATGTGAACAAAAAACTCATTGCAGACAGAAAAACGTTACAATAATCAATCCACTAAAGACTCAATTCCCCCCTTAACTTTCATAGGACTTTGAACCCAGCGAATAAGGACATCCCCAGATCCTCGGCCTGTCACCACAACTTCCCCATACCTAAAAATCCGACCGAGTATAGTCTGGTTAATTACAACTGACTCAATAGCTCTGAGCCGCATTTATCAGCATCTCATACTCATCAATCACATGGCCGTAATTTTTTAGCACCAACACTAGATGCGCCGATTAAAAATATTTGACAATGAGTACCAGTTTTTTAAAAACGAAAGTGTAGTCGCCCAACATGTACTTTACCCCCCATTTTTCTATTTATGCAATGGTTCCAACTTCATCGAATTGGCGATGCGGTGTGGTGGCTCTTTCTCATAGGGGACATGAGCGTTTCCAGCCGAACGACTTAGCTAGACTCAAATGGCTGAATACTCGATTGCTGCTGAGACAGCTAAAAGACTATGGCTTTAGCCGTGAAGTCTGCCAAGTCACGACCCAGTTCTACCAGCGCATGATTGTGCGAGAGGAATATATTCATAATGTAAGCAAGGCGTCCCGCTCGGTTGTGCTGCCTCACCCGTGGAGACCCCACTGTGCAGTGATAAGACCAAGCAGTGGCTCCAGACGAAACTTACCGAAAATTTTGCAAGCGCAGCTCGGCTTTACGAGCAAGGTCGACTCCATTCTCTGGTGTCTATCGAGCTGTATCTTACACATTGGCTTCCCATTATCCGACGCTCTTGATTCCGTAAAGGAAAGCCTACACCAACGATGGATAATGACGAACAATGTGATGCACTAATATTTTACCCATTCGTTGATTAAATGGGCTAAAAAACAAATACATAAAATAAACCAAAATGATCTTAAAAAAGAACAAAAAATTCGGTGCTTTACGCGGTCTGGCATTAGCTGGTGCGATTGGAGCGTGTAGTGTTGGCCTAAGTGATGCTGCGTTAAATATTAGCGTGTCGGAAGCTGGGGGAGACACGGTTATTAACATTTTCGGTTCGATTGATACTTCTTCGTTGACGGTTACTTCTGATGCATTTGACTCAGCATGGACAGATGGTTTCTTTTTTCAAGACGGGGTTAGCTATTTGCAGAATAACCCGAGTTCAAGTAATGCAAATTGGGATTTCTTCGCTTTTGACGGGGCCACGACAGGTGCGTTGGGTACCGGTACGGGAACCCTCATTGGCGTCACTAGCGGTACACGTTTAGTCCTTCACGCCAATGGTACGGGGAGCGACGGCATATTCCTTGACTCGAGTTATGTGAGTGGTTCTGCAATTAACTCCACGATCACGTTCACCGGCACTTCAGCGTCAACTTTGGGCTTAGACTCTGGCACGGACTTCGCGGGTACGCTGGCCAACGGTGATACCATAGGTAGTGTTGCTGCAGTGCCGGAACCTTCCTCGACGGCTCTTCTAGGGCTTGGCTCGCTCGGACTCATTCTGCGCCGCCGCCGCTAGTCTCACTTTCCTTCATGCCTCGCATTAGCTACCAGTTGGTAACGCCAGTGCGGGGCATTTCGTTTTTTAGAGGGTAACGGGTAACAATTAAAGTATGGGCACCTTGCCCCCTTTGGTAAAATATTCGTAATTACAGCCAACAACTCTACCCAAATCCGTTCCGTTATTCCATATGCTCACAGGAACATGTAACTACTCGCCCTACCATTAAATTACCGCAAAAAACGGATTTTCAAACCTAAGGCAGTCAAAAAGTAACAGCGATCATCAGAAATAAATAAATCAACCCTATATGTAATAAGGGGAAATTAATGGTACTCCCTACAGGATTCGAACCTGTGACCTACGGATTAGAAATCCGGTGCTCTATCCAGCTGAGCTAAGGGAGCGCATTATAAAAAAGTGCCACCCCCGCAGTGGAGGCAGAGGCAGCGTGGGCTTGTTACTTCTACTCTTATGAAAAGGCAAGCTGAAACTTGCCTTTTCTACAATGACACCTCACCTGCGAATCATTGGATTTTCCAGCAAGTAATTAACCATCAGCACTCCAGTTATAGACAGAACGGACTTTAAAAATATCGAGCGAAGAAAAGAATTGGGTCAGTTCTTAGTTGCGTGTTCTCACGTTTCCCTTTAGGCCACGCACAACAAACTGATTCTGCAACATGTTTAAATTTCAAAAGAAGCGAGGGACCTTAAAAAACGACTTCCTCTCTGGTCTCACCGTCTCTCTCGTACTCGTTCCTGAAGCGATCGCCTTTTCATTCATTGCTGGTGTAAGACCAGATGTGGGTATTTGGTCTGCTGTCTTTGTAGGACTAATCACAGCTGCCTTCGGTGGTCGCCCCGGCATGATCTGCGGTGCCACAGGTGCCATTGCTACTGTTGCGGCTAAAGCATTCGTACTCGGTGAAGCTGCCGGTGGTGAAGCCATGGCTTACAAGTATCTCTTCATCTCACTCATCCTAGCCGGCATTATCCAAGCTGCTATGGGGCTGATGAAAATGGGACGTCTCATCCGTCTCGTCCCGCATCCAGTCATGATGGGCTTCGTTAATGGTCTCGCTATTATGATTGCCCTCGGCCAGATGACGTTCTTTATAGATGGTGAGAAAAATTGGCTCACGGGAACTCCATTGTATATGATGCTAGGTCTCATTCTTGCCACTATGGGGATCATTATATACCTACCTAGGCTTACAAAAGCGGTCCCGGCCTCTCTCATCGCCATTGCCGGCATCGGTTTAGCGGCCTATTTCATTGAAGGTATAGATGGACGCACCGTCGGTGATGTACTCATGGAGCGTACCGGTTCGTCCACCATCCCGACTACTTTCCCTAATCCTGCTGACTTCAGTGGAGTTACTTGGGACTGGGCATTCTTCAAGGCTATTCTCCCCATCTCTATCAGTATTGCTCTGGTTGGTCTCATCGAGTCCCTTCTTACTCTACAGCTTATCGATGAAATCACTGAGAGCCGCGGCAAGTCAAACCGTGAGTGTCTGGCCCAAGGTGCTGCAAACATAGCCTCAGGCCTCTTCGGCGGCATGGGCGGCTGTGCCACGATTGGACAATCACTTCTCAATATGAAGTCCGGTGGACGTGGAAGAACCTCAGGAATAGTGGGAGCTTTATCACTCGCGGTCTTCGTACTCTTCGCCTCCCCTCTCATTCTCAATATACCTATTGCCGCTCTTGTCGGCGTGATGTTCATGATCGTGATTGCAACCTTTGAGTGGTCGACCTTCAAGACCTTTGGCAAAGCTCCAAATGCAGACATCCTAGTCATTACAGTAGTCACCGTCGTCACCGTCGTGACACATAACCTAGCAATTGGTGTTCTGATAGGAATCCTACTCTCAGCTCTAGTATTTGCAGTAAAGAGCTCAAAGCATGTACTCGTCGAAGTTATCAAAGAAACAGAGGATGAGCGTGTCTATGCTGTAGAAGGCATGATCTACTTCGCCTCAGTCAGTGATTTCGCCGATCATTTCCAAGCGAAGAGCGACAAGAAAACCATCGTTATCGACTTTGAAAAAGCACGTATCAGCGACCATTCTGGCATAGAAGCTATCCATGCTATGTCTGAACGCTACCGTAAGAGTGGTAAAAAATTACGCCTTCGCCACCTTTCAGCTGATTGTCGCCAGATGATCAAACGCGCTGGCACACTGGTTGATATCGAAGTTCTTCCTGACGATCCAGCATACTCAGTAGCGAATCTCCGCGCTGAAAATGCGTAGAGCTTAATTAAGCACATTTTCCTATGCCGTCATTCTCAAGTAGAATGGCGGCATTTTTGTTTGCGGTCATTCTAGCAATTGCTACTAACACCTAATGGAAGATCAAAAGAAGCGTGGCCTACTTATCGTTATTGAAGGGATAGATGGTACTGGTAAATCCTCTCAAGCTAGAATGCTCGCAGAAGCCCTCCGTACTAGCGGAGTCGAAGTCTTGCTTGATCGCGAACCTTCTGACGGCCCTTTTGGCAAGATTCTCCGTGCTTCCATGACAGAAGGAAGACTTGCCCCTGCTGACGAGCTCGAACTCTTCCATAAAGATCGCCGCCAACATGTCACTGATGTGATTACCCCAACCTTGGATCGTGGCTGCCACGTCGTTCTTGACCGCTATTATTTCTCTACTATGGCCTACCAAGGAGCCAACGGATTCGACGTCAATGAGCTCCGCGCTACGAATGAATCATTCGCTCCGGCACCTGACCTTCTCTTCATCCTAGACCTAGATGTCGACGCAGCACTCGAGCGAATTGGCTCCCGTGGTGATGAAGCGAATGAATTTGAGCAACGAGATGCACTTCAGTTTTGCCGTGACGTGTTTCTTTCCGTCAAAGACGAAAGCTACGCTCGTGTGGTCGACTCATCACCGTCACTCGAAGAAATTCACAAGGAAATGCTCGAGATTGCACTTGAACAGATCGGATAGAAATTAAATGCCACCACACATTGGCTATTCTCTTAAGAAATTAGATTGATCTACTGCTGTGTTCCTTTAATTTGCTGAGCACCATTGCCTTCTGAACCCACTCTCTATGCTAAACAAGACCCTCGTCATTATTAATCTCTTAGTACTCTCCATTCTGGTGAATGCTCAGAGTTTGAGTTCACCCACGGCGCGACATGACCCCTTTGTTCGTGTCAATTATCCTTGGAAGAAGAACATTACAGCTACCATATTTTGGATTGGTGAAGTGCCTACACCTAAGAACCCCACTCCCAATCATGCTAGTTCATGGGACACCAAGTGGCAAAAAAACTACGGGGGTTTCGACAACCCAGATCCAGCGGCTCGCACCTATGGCTTCCGCCCAAAAGCATTTCGACCAAAACAAAATCCGTTCTACATAGCACTCCCATATAACGATCGTATTAACTGGCGCAGCCACAAACCTGAGGCATCTCGCGTCATTCCTTGGTTTAATAAATACAACCCACGCCCAGGAAAAACAGTGCTTAAAGGCCGTTGGCTACAGATAGTCTACGGTAATAAAGTTTGCTACGCACAATGGGAAGATTGTGGACCATTCTGTACAGATGACTGGCGTTACGTCTTCGGTAATTCACGCCCTAAGAACACAAGTAATCAGAGTGCTGGTATCGATGTCTCCCCCGCAGTACGCGACTACCTGGGCCTTAAATCAGGGAAGCAAGTACATTGGCGTTTTGTCGATTTCTCTCAAGTTCCTAAGGGGCCATGGGCTGTTTATGGAGACAACAACCCTTTCGTCAATGAAGCGATGGACAGAGACCTCCTAGCCAAGCGACGCTATATGGAATACCTTCGCGAGCTTCGTGACAAGAAACACAGAACTACACCTTCTAATACCCAAGGTTAAAAGCTTCCTGTCCTCAGAAACTTCGGCACATCCTCTAACACATCCTGATGGAGTGTAATGAGTGTGTGGTCAGCGTGAATGACTTTAAATTCTTTAAGACCTTCTGCCATCCCTGTTTCCACTCGGACAATACCATCAGACTCATCATCAATGATTCTATGAAGAAAGGGAATTCTCACTCGGTTTCCCATGATCACGCCGATTTCAATATGCTCAGGAAATGACGCTATCTCCCTAACCATGGATTCTGTCGATAAAAATGTGCCAGCTGGACCTAACACAAAGTTCAATCTAGCTCTCTGTAACCAATCGACAATCCGGCTTCCCTGTAGTGGTGGCGCCAGCATTACCACTCGAGATGACTCTGAATGTTCGTAGGAATTGAGGTAATTCCGTATAATAACTCCACCAAGCGAATGGGTTACGAAATGAATCTTAGAATAATTACCCCGTTCCTGCTCAACAGTTTTGTGCAGTCTTCCTACCAATTCCTCTAAACTCTCTTTGAAAGAAGGGTAAGGGATATTGAGCGTGCTATAGCCCGCTTTTGTTACCGCTTGCACCACAGGCCCCATAGATCTGTAGCTGCGCCAGAGACCATGCATAAATATGACGAGTTCATCTCCCCCATCAATTTTAATGGGTTTATGCCACGGCATAGGAGAGCGCATCACGCTCAATGTATCCAAAATCCTTTTGGATTTAGTGCTACTCATAGACCGAACACTAGACCGCTTGTGAGAAAAGAACAATCGATTCTACTGATGCTAACATTTCTTTGGAAAAAAAATTATGGATTTTTTTGGAATAAACAGCAAACTCCTACGTCTTATCAATGATCACTGGATAATTCAGTGCTTCATTGTTAACTAAGAAAACCAAAATTAATCCAAATTATGAAATCATCACTTATCCTATTCGCAGTAGCAGCAATGTTCGGTGCAACAGCTCATGCTGAAGAAGCTCCAGCTAAAAAAGAATGCTCTAAGAAAGAGTGCTCTAAAGAAGAGTGTTCTTCAAAAAAGGACTAATTTCTGAGTCACATGCAACTTCAACAGTCGCCCGCTACACCGTAGCGGGTATGACTTGTCAGGGTTGCACCGTGAAACTCAGAAATGCTCTGAACTCACTCGACGGAGTAGAAATAGACAATATTTCATACAGAACTGGTGACATTGACCTAAAGCTTAGTGAAGGTGTTACAAGCTCCCTAGTCGAAGAGACTATCACAAAATCTGGATACTCTATCGTTCCAGCACAATAGAACTTTTTAGTTCTCACTAAAAGCGCATTGGATTTTCCAACGCGCTTTTTTTATTTCACGAACTAATACCACTCTGCGATTGGTTCTGTCGGGCTTGTTGAGTGTGATATAAATACTTCATGCCAGCGAAGTTCGTCAAT
>NZ_JBPOGE010000018.1:0-66170 GCF_051252225.1 Rubritalea sp. | reverse complement strand
GACGGTGACCAGCAACAAGACGGTGACCAGCAACAAGACGGTGACCAGCAACAAGACGGTGACCAGCAACAAGACGGTGACCAGCAACAAGACGGCGACCAGCAACAAGACGGCGACCAGCAGCAAGACGGTGACCAGCAAGGAAGCGGCGGTCAGGCGTCACAAGGACAACCCTCTACTGAGCCCTCTAAGAATGGCTATACTATCACCGAACAAGAAGCTCGCGACATGTTAGAAAGACACGCCGACCTCCAGCAACGACCGAACATGGAGCAACGTAAACTCTGGCGAGGCAATAAACCTGAAATCGATTGGTAAACTCATGAGACATATCATCTTCCTATTTTTCATCTTAACACTCAGCTGTTTCGCCCAAAGCGACTCATCTGTGATCACTAGTATCACTAGCACCAACCTCGTGGTCGGAGAACTTGCAGCGCTCGACATTACTTACCGCGATGCTCGTCCGGATAAATCTCCTCCTCAGGAAATCACGATCGATGGACTACCTGTGTCCTTGAGAAGGAATAATTTTCAGAACATCAATGGGGATCGTTACTTCACATACCGTTATATAATTAAAGCTGAAGCTCCGGGAACATTCACCATCCCCTCACTCATTCTCCCCCATAAAGGTAAGTCATCACAAAGCCTTGAGATCGAGATTACAGTACATAACCAAGACGTCTTAGACAGAGTTCGAGCCCCCTATAAAGACAACGACATCGTCTGTTATTCAAAACTCTTTCCAGCAAAGACCACTCTCTTCCCTGGCGAAGCCACTTTATTAGAATATAAAGTCTACCTTCCTAGTAATAGCCATCCACAAAACTGGGGACTTCCCCAGCCCAAAGAGCTCACTAACTGTACCGCTTGGCGCTTTGATTCCCCTCGTGACTCGAACAGCATAGGCAATGTCATTATCGATGGTGCTCAATATTTAGTACGCACCTACACTACGGTTCTCTCTGCACTCAAGCCAGGCAAAGCAAGTTTTGGCCCACTAGAGACAAACATCATTATTTCTCCAGCCTCAGTTCGACCGCAATGGGGTTTCATGCGCAATTCAGTCGAACTCCCCCTCCCCTATGATGCCACAGAGTTTGATGTAATCAATTTCCCTAAACTCCCTCCTGCTGAATTTAATGGTGCAGTAGGAGACTTTAACATCACGGCTATTCTCCCAACTAAAGAGTCAATTAGCTTAAACGAATCCATTACAGCCACTGTCAGCGTCAACGGTTCAGGAAACCTACCCCAGATCATTGCTCCTAGCTTAGAGGATACGGCCACTTGGAAAGTAATCGATGTATCACGAGTTGAGCAGGGTGATGAGAGAAAGGCCCTGAATGGTACAGCGGAATTTAAATACATCCTACAGCCACTACGCGGAGCTGACACTTTCCCACGCTTCACGTTTTCACATTTCAATCCTGGGACTAAGGAATTCTATACTGAAACCACCGAAACAGGCCCACTCACAGTCACCGTTCCTAAAGTAAGTGGAAACTCCATCGTCACTGCCGTAGACGTTCCAGTTGCCCAAATGAATGATATCCTGAGCCCACTTTCCGATATTAACCTTGGATCTGTTCAAAAAGGTGAAAGTGACAAACTCCCTGTTTGGATCTGGCAACTTCTACCTGCCACATTACTGGCATGGCTGTTAGTGATTGCTCTTCGGAATAAAGCCAATTCGCGCTCACTCAAAAACAGCGAAAAAGCTATTCGTCTGGAAGCATTCAAAAAACTAGAAAGCTCAGACAACAATGAATTCTTAAAAGACGCAGGAGCTTTCATCGAAAGATGGTATAGAAAAGACCGACCAGCTGAAATGGACGCTATTCTTAAACAGCGTGATAACCAATGCTACCAGCCTGAAACCTCCCAAGGTTTCCCAGAAAACGAGCGTAAGAACATTCTAAATACGCTCAAGAAATTCTTACTCCTAGCCCTCTGTTTCACACTTGCACTCTCAGCGCGTACTGAAGCGAATGATAGTTTTGAACTCTGGCTCCAGGGTGACTACAAAGCGGCATTAGCTTCCTATCAAAAACAGTTAGATCAAAATCCATACTCGGCAGATTTAGAGTATAACCTTGGAAATTGTTATTACCGCCTCAATCAGCCGGGCGAAGCTGCTCTTCACTATGAGCGTGCACTCGCCATAGAACCCCATCATCCAGAGGCTTCAAAAAACCTCGATTTCACGCAGAAGATGCAAGGCAGCATTTTGCCTCCATCGCTCACAGGAATCGAACTATGGGCTAGTCACTTCAATCCAGATCTCTTCTTCCAGGTCGGTACTGGTTTCCTTTGGCTCACGCTCTTAAGCCTGATCACCCTAAAGGTTCTCAGATGGAAAGCAGGCAAGTTTGCAGTACTAGTGAGCCTACTCATCCTAGCACCCTGCATCGCCGCAATGAGCTTTTACATCTGGTTTGCCCACCCGCAGAGAAAAGCAGCTGCCGAAGGTGAAGCTGCGATGCTAACAAAATTCTCACCAGTCCTCACAGAGCCGATCAAATTTAGCGGAAAAGAGTTAGAGAAAAAGACTCTTATTAATGCCACTCCAGCCTCCCCTTGTCGGATTATCGCGAAGCGAGGTGACTGGTCTTACATCCTACTAGCAAACGATGTTAGAGGCTGGGTCTCGAGTAAAAATGTGACGCCTATTAGTGATTAGAGCCGCCCAATAGAAAGCTCTGGATCCAGCTCAGTATCACCTTCTAACACGTCAGCAAAATGCTCAGCCACACTCGGTGCGGTAATGACCCCTTTTGAGCCCAAACCGTTGAAAAAACCAAGGGCTTTTTGTTCTGGATGCATACCGACGACTGGCTGGCTTCGTTGAATAATAGGACGAACACCCACTTCGTGTTTCATCGTTTCAAATGGTAAGGAAATAAGATCTCGCACCTTTTTCTCCAAGGCTAGGCGACCAGCCTCAGTTGGCGTTGTCGAAAGGTCCTCCCATTCATAAGTAGCGCCTGCTCTCCACTCATTATTACCGAGTGGCACCATCCAACCATTTCGATTGAGAACTCTATCAGAATCTAAACTCTCTACTCTAACCGTGAGCATTTCACCTTTAGCACTACGGTGTGGAAGATAAGAGAAAGCACCCTTCGCCAGACCTGCGTAGCCCTGGCATAGAATCACACGCTTTGCTGAATAGTCACGCCAGCGCACCTTGCCCTCAGTATAGCTCAAATCATTTTCCGTAAATGATTCTTCTAGAAAAACAGCATCTTTCTCTAGGATTGATCGTACGACAGCCAGATACTTCACCGTGTCTAATCTCCCACCATGCGCCATTTCGAAGCCTCCAAAAGAGCCATGTACTTGATCAGTATTAATCTCAGCGGCTTCCTCGCCGACCCAGTCAGAAATAACTGACATCTTTCGATCAAACTTCTTAGCCTCTTTATCGTCGCTAAAAAGTCGTAAAACTGGATGAGGGAAAAAAAACTGGCTACCAGATTCTGCTTCCAGCCTCTGGTAATATTGCATGGCCTGCGGCAAATACTCAGCCTGGCGCCATGCTGGGTTCATTCCTTTCCCAGCCAGTGTAGTCACTAGACCAGCCGCCACTCGAGTCGCAGCGTCTGGATCATTTTGGTCAATTACTAGGAGTGACTTACCCCTGCGGAGTAAAGCCATTGCCAATGCCGACCCGGCTAAGCCTTGACCGACAATTATATAATCAACGCGCATTACCTCCTTACTCAGAAGCAGTCACTTGCTTACGAATCGCTTCGTTAGGCTCTACGAAATCTGCTTCAAAACCTTTGGCATAGTTGAAGAGGTGTTTGTGCATGTACTCGAAGTAAGCCTCTTTCTGCTCATCATTCAGCTTAAACCAAATCGTTACATTAAATGCACGAGTCACCTTCTGCATCATTTTTAAAGTGAGTCTGCGTCCCTTGCGAGCACGTTGAATCTGCTTGTGAGTGAGCTGCTCAGTAGAAACATCTACCATTTGATTATTACTCATGTCCCACGCATCCATCATTGTATCAAGCGGTTGCGGACCTAAATCTCTTTCTTCCATGCCCTTCACCTATCCGCTCTCAACGCACTTGAAAAGCCTAGAGTGAGGAGCTGTCATTTTGATCGATGAAAATCATCACCATCTCATCGAAAAAATTCTAATATTTAGGATACAATTCTTCCGTGCTATTCGTAGAAATCAGCATTAGAATATCCTCATGCCGAACAAGAAAGACATCCTCGACCTTTACTTCATGCCAGCTCGGCGTGATCTGATTGAAATCGCGGCCTACCTCGACCGACTTGACCGCCACGATGGTGAAGGTGATTTTCGCGTCGAAGGCTTCCAAAAAGCAATCCAGGCTCTACTAGAACCTGGCGACAAAAGTCGCGCGGAAGCAGTTCTCTTGGCACTCTCAGACGACAGCGAAACACCCATCCCTGCAGCTATTATCCAAGGAGCCTTTGGAGCCCCTAATAACGCCGCAAATAAATAACTGACACGGGTCTTATTTCTCACTCTTTCCTTATTACTTTCTCATGAAATACATCGAACCACACGGACACATGGTCAGCCGCACTACGGACGACTATCAGAAAATGGCAATGGCTGGCTGCGAAGCCATCTGTGAACCAGCATTCTGGGCGGGCTATGACCGCGCCTCAGTCCAGGGATTTTATGACTATTTCCGTCAACTCACGGAATACGAGCCAGCGCGTGCTGCCAAGTACGGCATCCCCCATTTCTGCTGGCTCTGTATCAACCCTAAAGAATCTGAAGACGCAGGCTTTGCGCGCGAAGTTCTCTCCATCATTCCAGAC
This sequence comes from Rubritalea sp., assembly GCF_051252225.1. Classification (GTDB taxonomy): domain Bacteria; phylum Verrucomicrobiota; class Verrucomicrobiia; order Verrucomicrobiales; family Akkermansiaceae; genus Rubritalea. Next base: position 61,355 of record NZ_JBPOGE010000018.1, on the reverse strand, counting down.
TTTATTGATAGCCCCACCGTCCTAGGTATTGGCGAAATTGGTCTCAATAAAAACACGAAGAGTGAACTCGCGATCTTTGAAGAGCACGTCGAAATAGCGAAAAAATACGACCAACCTATTCTCATTCACACCCCACACCTTGAAGATAAACTCAAGGGTACGAAACTTATCATCGATGCTTTAAAGAATGCAAATGTGGACCATAGCCGCGTGGTCATTGACCATGTGGAAGAACACACTGCTGGACTTGTTCTTGATAATGGCTTCTGGGCCGGCATGACTCTCTACCCAGAGTCAAAATGTACTCCAGCTCGAGCCATCGACATTCTTGAAAACTTCGGCATGGAAAACATCTGGATGAACTCAGCTTGTGACTGGGGTCATTCCGACCCTCTCGCTGTAGTGAAAACCGCGTTAGAAATGGCCAAACGTCAGTACGACAAGCAAACCGTGGAGCGGGTCATCTATGACAACCCGAAGAAATTCCTCCAGCAGTGCCCTAACTTCAAGCTCGACTAAGTCATTCGACCTAGCTCGCATTTTTTCTTTTACGTAAATCGTATTTCCATGCTCCTCTCTCACAACATCCACCTGTCTTACTGTACCAATATCCACCCAGCTGAAACTTGGGCAGAGACATGGGCCGTGCTCAAGCAACACGCCATGCAAGTGCGCGATAACGTCCAGCAGGCTACTGGAAAAAAGGCAGCCTTCGCGCTCGGTATGCGCCTCTCGGCCAAAGCTGCAGCTGAGCTATCCGAAGGAGATAATCTTGATCAATTTAAGGCATGGCTAGAGCAAGAAAATGCCTACGTCTACACTATCAATGGATTTCCATTTGGCGCTTTCCATGGCACCCGCGTGAAGGAGAAAGTTTACCAACCAGATTGGTCGACCAACGAACGCCTCAGCTACACCCTTCAGCTTTTCAATATCATCGCAGAGCTCGCACCCGTCGAATGTGGTGGTTCCGTCTCTACTCTACCTGGTTCCTTCAAGGAATTTGGAGCAGACGAAGAAACTATCTTCACTAAGCTATACGCCTGTGGAGAACACATCGCATTGCTTTCTGAACAGTACGAAAAGGATCTCCACCTTGGGCTTGAACCTGAACCACTCGGACATTTTGAGAACACAGAAGAAACACTCGCATTTTTCGAGCGTTTTAAAAGATGGGCATCAGCAAACGAGTTAGACCTTACGGTTATTGAAAAGCACATTGGGCTCAACTACGACACCTGCCACTTCGCTCTTGAATACGAAGACTGCGCTGACTCGCTCGACCGCTTCGCCGATGCTAAAATTCGCATCTCAAAGGTTCATCTATCGAACGCACTTTCTATCAAATTTAATTCAGTTGATGAGCTAAGTATCCTCGCCCCCTTTGACGAGCCGACTTACCTTCACCAGTTCATGTTAAAAGAAGCGGATGGAAACATCACCCGCTTCAAGGATCTCCCCCCTGCACTCGAGCGACTCAATACTCAAAAAGAAACTCTTAAGACTCCAGCCGAAGGACGTGTCCACTTTCACATTCCTCTCTACGACGACCCAGCCCCACCGCTTGGCTCCACCCGTGATCATGCTGAGGACGCACTTGCGTACTTGAAAAAGAATTCAGACACCTGCCTACATCTAGAAATGGAGACCTACACTTGGGGAGTTCTCCCAGAGGAGCTTCAACAGCCAATCGATGAACAGCTTACTCAAGAATACCTCTGGACTCTTAATAATTGGTAACCCGCATGGGAGTAAAAAACACTTACTTCCACATATACCCCCCCTAACACTTTCCATAGCGGCAGTCTACTTCTGCACATCTAAATGAGCCAACAGTCCAAACTATCCGCCATCCTCGCTACAGGTCGCATCTCAAACCTACCAACCGTCTGGTGTAATGTTCTCGTAGCATTCTTGATTGTGCAGCTACCAGCGCTCCAGTTATCTGGAATAGCTCATACCACATTCTCGCTCACACTACTCATTGCTACGTGTTTAGCTGCCTCCTGCTTATATGTCGGCGGATGCTTTCTAGGGGACGCTGTCGATGTTGAATTCGATCTTGCCCATAAGCCGGACCGGCCCATCCCCATGGGTAGGCTCACTAGACAGTCAGTCTACACTTGGGCTACTACCCTTATCAGTACTGGGGTCATACTACCGAGTGCCTACCTCTATCTTTCCAGCAAAGAATTCTATCTCTACCCACTCCTTGCCAGCCTCGCCTTAGCTGGAGTCATCATTGCCTACTCACTTTGGCATAAGCGCTCACCGTGGATCGGCCTACCGCTGATTGGAGCGTGTCGCTTCTTTCTTGTTATCTTCGGAGCATCGATTGCCGTCAACCAAACACCAATCGAATCCGCGGTTGGGACTTTAAGCTCCAGTTGTATCCCCTTCTCCATCTACTTCTTCGCTTCCGCTGTGGGTATCTACACCATCTGTTTTGCCAGCGTGGCGCGTAGTGAGTCATCGCCCAACCCTATTACTTGGAGAAAAGTACTCATAAGCGTGATGCTCCTTCTCCCACTCATTGCCCAGCCGACTCTTGGCCTCTATAGTTGGTATGATAGTAACGCACACCTGCATGACACCTATTACATTCTCTTTAAATATACTTACGTCTCTATTGCTGCACTGCTACTTTACTTGATCTGGATGGTAGCTGCATTTCGAAAAATCAATACGAACAAGGGTAAGTTCGTCTCGATGTCCTTGGCTGGCTTTTGTCTTCTGGATGCCTGCTTCGCCAGTTTCTTTGGTGTGACATGGCTCATCGTTTGTCTCATCCTCTTTATCATCTCTCTCACTCTCCAGAAATGGGCGCCAGCGACTTAGACTCCATAGACAATATGGTGTAACACCTAAATTAATTGCAAATTGCTACTTGCATTCCAATAAACTCCCCCCTAGTTTGCGCCCCCACCAACCAAGAAAACTTTTTTATTATGTCAAAGCATTCAAGTCTCAAAGCAAAAGGCAGCGCAGCTGGTAAACGTTCCGTAATGAAGCGTTTCGAGCGCGTTAAAGCTCTTCAGGAATCCGGCAACTGGGAAGAAGGCAAGTCTCCAATTGGTCTTCCTAAGACCAAGGTGACTAGCTAATTTGTCTACCTAGAATTCTTTCTAACCCGCTAGGCTTTGCCTTGCGGGTTTTCTTGTCTCTACCACGCGCAGTCCATTCGTAAAAACTGCACCTTCGCGGTAGAAGTCAGCAAATCGCTGTACACCCCATCAAAACTCTCGCGTCGACCGCGACAATAACATTCATAATCTAATCATGTCCGAATCAGAATTAGGCATCCGCCTCAACAAATATCTCGCCTCTTGCGCAATTGGCTCCCGCCGTAAATGCGACGAGCTTATCAAAAATGGAGGAGTTATCGTCAATGGTAAGGTCTGTATCGATCTATCTACCACAGTGACTGAGGACGATTTTGTGAAAATAGGAAACTCCCGTGTCCTTCCTCGTGAGACCACTACTATTCTCCTTAATAAACCAAGGGGACTCGTTTGCACCAAAGATGATGAACTCCACCGTGAGACCATCTACGAGCTACTCCCACCGAACATGCGCCACCTCAATCACGTTGGCCGTCTCGACCGTGACTCTGAAGGACTCTTGGTAATGACTAACGATGGAGACCTCGCTCAAGAGCTCTCACATCCTAAGAAGAAGATCGAAAAAGAATACCTCGTTACAGTGAACCAAGCGTTCAGTAATGACGTACTTGATCAATTCCTAAAAGGCATCTGGACTGGTGAGGCTAAGGCTTCCGCAAAATCAGTGAAACGCTTATCACCACGCCGCTTCCTCATCGTTCTTGAAACTGGGCTCAAGCGCCAGATTCGCATGATGTGTAAAGCTGCTCACCTCAATGTAGTGAAGCTAACTCGTGTCCGTATCGGTCTCGTCACCGGCGGTGGACTAGAGCCTGGACGTTACGCAGAGATCGACGCTCACGATATCGAGCTTCTCCAGCGTAATCCAAAACCAGACCGCGCCTACCGCACACGTGCTGATGTAAAAACTGCTTCCAAATTTGCGAAGAAGAAAACAGCACGTAAAAGAGCACCTAAAAGCACACAGCGCTCTGCGAAGACCTACAAAAAGCGCCGATAGAATAAAACCTATCCAGAATTTTTATAAAGCTCACTCATTCCCGAGTGAGCTTTTTTGTATCTAATAGAGATAGTAACTTTCTAGAGTTCATAGTTGTCATGCACTTTAGACAGCTGATAGCTTGCCTCCACTATTTGAGAACACTTTCCCACACCATTTTATGAGCAAGAAAACACCCTTCGTTGAAATCGACGAAAACACAGAGATTAAACCCTCAAAAGAATTTTCTAAAAACGCACGAGTCTCGAGCATGGCTCAGTACAAGCGCATGTACGCCGAGTCTATTGAGAAACCACACCTCTTTTGGGCTCGTGAAGCCAAGGAACTTAAGTGGCAAAAAAAGTGGGACAAAGTCCTCGAATGGGAAGCTCCTTATGCGGAGTGGTTTAAAGGCGCTAAACTCAATGTTTGTGAAAATGCTGTCGACCGACACGTAGAAGAAGGCAAAGGAAATAAAGCCGCAATCATTTGGGAAGGTGAACCCGGCGACAAACGCATCATCACCTACCAGCAGCTTCAACGCGAAGTCTGCCGCATGGCTAACGTCCTGATCGCCCAAGGAGTCAAATCTAAAGACTGCGTGCTCATCTATATGCCAATGGTACCTGAAGCTACTATTGCTATGCTCGCATGTGCACGCATAGGAGCAGTTCACACCATCGTGTTCGGTGGATTTTCCTCAGAATCGATCAAAGACCGCTTAGAAGACTCCAAAGCTGTGGCAGTGATTACTGCTGATGGTTCATGGCGCCGTGGAGGTGTAGTCCCGCTCAAGGACAACATGGATGAAGCACTGAAGCACAACAAAGAAGTCAAATCCGTTATCGTTCTTAAACGTTGTGATAACGAAATAGTGATGAAGAAAGGGCGCGATTTCTGGTGGCATAATGAAACAGCTAAAGCTCCTGCGACTCACAAGGCCAAAGGCTTCAAAGCGGAGCACCCACTCTTCATTCTCTACACATCAGGTTCCACTGGTAAGCCAAAAGGAATCCTCCATACATCCGCTGGCTACATGGTCGGCACCTACAGCACCTGTAAATACATCTTCGATATGAAAGATGACGATGTCTACTGGTGCACTGCTGATGTAGGCTGGATCACTGGCCATTCCTACATCACCTATGGCCCTCTCCTCAATGGAGTGACCCAGGTCATGTACGAAGGCGGCCCGAACTTCCCAGACTGGAGCCGCTTCTGGAGTATCATCGAAGAATACGGTGTGACCATTTTCTACACAGCCCCTACAGCTATCCGTGCATTTATCAAAGCTGGCGACGAATTTGTCGATAAGCACGACCTATCTTCACTCCGCTTGTTAGGAACTGTTGGAGAACCTATCAACCCCGCTGCCTGGGCATGGTACTACAATAAAATTGGTGGAGGTCGTTGTCCAATCGTTGACACATGGTGGCAAACAGAAACAGGAGCCATCATGGTTTCCCCACTCCCTGGCTGCACTCCTATCAAGCCTGGTACAGCGACACTTCCATTCTTCGGCGTCGACGCAGCTATTCTCGATGAAGAAGGCAATGAGTGTAAAACAGACCAGCCTGGTCGCCTCGTGATTCGCAAGCCATGGCCATCCATGCTCCGCACTATTTACGGTGATAAAAAGCGCTATAAAGACACTTATTGGAGTGACTACGATGGCATGTACACCGCTGGTGATGGAGCCAAGAAAGACAAGAAGGGCAACATCTACATCATCGGTCGTCTCGACGATGTGCTTAACGTCTCAGGCCACCGTCTTGGCACCGCTGAAATCGAGTCAGCTCTCGTAGCGCACCCAGCAGTCGCTGAAGCCGCTGTTATCGGTAAGCCACATGAAATCAAAGGTGAATCCATCGTCTGCTTCGTCACTCTCAAAGGTGACTATAAGGAGACTGACGCCCTTAAAGTTGAACTCCGTAACCACGTCGGCACTGTCATCGGTGCCATTGCTAAACCTGACGCCATTCACTTCGCACCAGCCGGACTACCTAAGACCCGTTCAGGTAAGATCATGCGCCGACTCCTCAAAGAACTCGTCAATACAGGCAAAGTCACTGGCAATGTGACCACTCTAGAAGACAGCAAAGTCATCGACGCACTTGAGAAGTCCTTGAAAGGCTAATCACTTTCACTATTCTCCAAAGCGGAGGCCAGTGAGGCCTCCGCTTTTTTATTTACACGCACATGTCCACACCGCGATACATCATCGATCTAGCAGCACTGAAAAAGAACCTAGAGATTCTTAGCCAGGTGAAGCAGCTAGCGGACTGTAACATTGTCCTCGCTCTCAAGGGCTTTTCCTTATGGAAAACTTTCCCCCTCATTGCAGAATATCTCGATGGTTGCTGTGCTAGTGGACTCTGGGAAGCGCAGCTTTCTCATCAGGAAATGGGCAAGCACACGCTCACCTATTCACCAGCCTACAAGGAAGCCGAAATTAAAGAACTCGTAGAGATATCAAACCACCTCGATTTCAACTCCCCCAGCCAATGGCTTCGCTTTCGCGAAATGGTCACCAGCCACCCACGCTTCCTCTCCGGAGAACTTAAGTGCGGGATTCGCATCAACCCTGAGCACTCCACTGGAAGCACGCCTATCTATGATCCATGTGCCGCTGGCTCACGACTCGGAGCTACAGCCCAGTCACTCGAAGGAGTAGACCTCACAGGAATCACCGGCCTCCACTTTCACACCCTTTGCGAACAAAACTCTGATGACTTAGAAACGACTCTCGAAGCCATCGACCAAAAGTTTGGCACACTCCTAAATCGACCTGAAATCACTTGGCTCAACATGGGTGGCGGCCACTGGATCACCAAGCCAGATTATGACGTTGATCGCCTCATCCGCCTCATTCAACAAACCCGCGAACGCTACAATCTAGACCAAATATGGCTCGAACCCGGTGAAGCCATCGCCATCCACACCGGCGTTCTCGAGGCATCAGTCGTCGACATTGTCGAAAATGCGGGCCAACAGATTGCCATCCTCGACGTCTCAGCCACCTGCCACATGCCTGACGTGTTAGAAATGCCCTACCGCCCGGATCTTTTTGGTCCAGATGGCACACTCGCTACTGAGAGCGGGCCACACCTCTACCGACTAGGAGGACCAAGTTGTCTCGCTGGCGACATCATTGGCGACTACACCTTTAGCAAAGCACTACAAATTGGCGACACCCTCACCTTCGATGACATGGCCCACTACACCATGGTCAAAACTACTACCTTCAACGGAGTCCCCCACCCAGCCATAGCCCTCAAAAACGAAGATGGAAGCCTCGAAACCATCCGAGAATTCACCTACGAGGATTTCCGAAACAGACTTTGCTAAAAATCCACACCCTGTGCTCTATATCGGCATGACTCAGACTAACCCTTTACCACTCTTTTCTTCTCCATCGTTGAGATGGCCAATTCAGGATTGATACGAGCAACAGCATCGTATTGAGTGAGGTGTACTTCACCTGTTAGCTCCTCTAAGAAATGTGTACCTAACAACCGATCCATCACCGGCCCCTTGACTTCAGCTAGATGTAAATTGACGTCACCTTCCTTCAGTCTTTGGTTGATTGCCTCCAAACTCTCGAGACCAGAGGAGTCGATGGTATTCACTGCTGGACACTCCAAGATGACGTGACGGATTTTAGAATTGGCAGCGACAGCGTCGTTGACCATCTCTTCGATAAATCGTGCGTTAGGGAAGTACAGGCTGGCATCAATACGTAATGAAAGGATTGCGGGATCAGTCACCACCCCATGACGTAGTGTGTTCCGGAAATTCATCGTGCCCGGGAGTTGCCCGACAACGGCAACATGTGGCTTCGATGTCTTGTAAAGATGAAGGAAAATGGAAAGCCCCACTCCGGTAATCAACCCTAGCTCCACGCCTTCAATCAAGGTTAGCAGGATGGTCGCAGCCATAGCTGCGCCGTCAGCTTTCGAATAACGCCACGTGTGTTTTACCGCTCCAAGATCGACCAACGATAATACTGCAACAATGATCGTCGCCGCCAATGTCGCGTTGGGTAGAAAGTACAATAATGGTGTAAGAAAGAGAGTAGCTATAGCGATTCCGATTGCAGTGAATGCTCCAGCAGCTGGAGTTTCAGCCCCGGCATCGAAGTTCACTATTGAACGTGAAAAACCTCCTGTCACAGGAAATCCTCCAGAGACAGCGGAGCCAACATTGGACATTCCTAAGGCGATTAGTTCCTGGTCAGGATCGATACGTTGACGGCGTTTGGCGGCGAGAGTGAGAGCTACCGAAATAGACTCCACGTAGCCAACGATGGATATCAGCAACGCTGGAACGAGAATCTTCAGCCAGAGATCCATCTCAAACGAAGGCATAGCAAGAGTCGGCAAGCCCTTGGGCACAGTGCCCACTACCTTGACACCTTGGTCAGCCAATCCGAAGCTCCAGACTGAAACAGTGGTCAAGCCAATGGCCACAATTGGCCCCAACTTGGCTAGCATTCCGGCACTGCGCTCGCCCATCCCAATTTTTTGTAACAGTGGTTTGAGCCCACTACGTACCCAAAAAAGAAAGACCAGAGATGTGATACCTACCGCAGCAGTTGCTGGATTCACGTCTCCGAGATGTGGCAGCATCGATTGCACCACGTCAAAAAAGCTTTCGCCATGACCCTTGATGCCAATGAGGGGGGCTACCTGGCCCATCGCAATCTGAAGACCTGAAGCAGTGATGAATCCAGAAATCACCGGATGACTTAGAAAATTGGCTAGAAAACCAAGGCGTAACATGCCCATACCAACCAATAACAACCCTGAAACCATAGCCATCGCGATAGCTGCTCCGAGATATTCAGGAGCCCCTTGAGATGCTATTGTCCCAGCCGCGGCAGCCGTCATCAGACTGGCCACAGCCACTGGACCGACAGCAAGTGTGCGCGAGGTGCCGAATATCGCATACATTAACAAAGGTGCCATGGATGCATAGAGGCCGACCTGAGGCGGCAAGCCAGCCAACATGGCGTAAGCCAATGACTGCGGGATCAGCATCACAGTAACAATACATGCCACGATCAAGTCGTTGACCATCGTTTGACGGTTGTATTCGGCTCCCCAAGTGAGGATTGGTAAATATTTTCGAAATAGCTTCATGAATACATTGAGTGAGAGATCAGTGGCCTATCCCTGACTCTTTTGCTTTTTAAATAGACGGCCAGCGAGACGTAAGACGGGACCGCGAACGAGGAAATAGGGTACGATGGCACAAGTGGTGGCAACCAGAAGGAGCTCACCAACGTAAAATGTGTGGAGCACCATAAGCTGATAGATCGTGTCGAGCACACAGGCGAAGATGAACACACGTCCAAAATCCTTAAGGCCTGAGACCAACAGACGTCGACGCTCACGCTTATCCAATAGGAATGCTCCCAAGAATGTGGGGTTGCCCATCTTCACATCCTTCATATGAGCCCGAAATGCCAACGTACTCACAACCAGAGGCATGATAAATAGACGGAAGTTTAGAGGTCCACTTAATCGATCAATAAGGTTTCCACCCCGTGTGGTGAGCATTTCTAGAATCGTATCTATCATCAGTATGATTCTACTTTGTGAGTGAGATCGATTGCATTCATGGAACCGCGAATGTTAGTCTGAAGTAGGGAGAAGCATCCGTTCTGGTGTTAACTTTTTGGTCCATGGGCAATCCGAGTTTTTCCAGCCACCCTGAGGTGTGCTTTCGGAGCTCCCATTACTATCTCCTTCGATACCGTCGACGATACTGTAGACATTGGTAAAGCCAGCCTTAGCTAATAGATTGCACGCGATGGCACTACGTCCACCAGATCGACAAGTGGCCAAAATGAGGTCACCAGGCTGTGCTACTTCACTGACTCGTGAAACGAAATCGGGTAACATTTTCATTGGAAACTGACTTTTCTCAGCATCCCATTCGTATGTTTGGGCAATGACAGGGATTTTCCACGCCATTGTTGGATAGCCAACAAAGAGGAATTCCTCTGGAGTGCGCACATCGAGGATTATCACCTTTTCTGGATCAGCCTGCCACATTTTGAAGGCCTCATCTGCGGTTACATAAAGCCCGAGAGCTGTTTGTTTCCCCTTGGGTAAAGTGCTATTAGAATCAGACATATTAGAGTGCCACATGGGCGGTTAGGTTAAATGCGGAGTCGATCTCATGAGGTCGACTCCGCAAAGTCTGGTTGGTCTTAGCCCAGCATTCCACCGTCAGAGAGCGGTGCTGCGACATCTGGAAGTTTGGCTGTAGTACGTTTCGCCCATTCTTCTTCGAGCAGCTCACGTGCGGCTTGTTCAAGGAACTTAGGTTCGGCCCACTCCTGTACATCGAAGTCATTTTTGATGTAGCCGTTCTTAAACATGAAGTCCTTGCCAATTTCTACAGAAGCCAGGTTCTGAGGTGAAAGGTTTGGAACCATATCGATTTTTTTGATTCCCTCGCAGGTATCGTCCACATCGAGGTAGAATGTTTGCTTATCAAGAATGGCAGCAGCGGCATGCTGATGCTCGTTTGACCAGCGTCCGACCTTGATCATCCCCTTGAGGAAGGCGATGACAAGTTCTGGATGCTCCTCAGCCATGACTCTTGTACAAGTGATCGTGGCGGGGATGTTAGCGACTTGCAGGGTCCAGTCCGGATGTTTGGACAGATCTTCGATCGCCTTCATTTTACCGGTCGCCTCTTGTAGTTTCTGGAAGACGTGGCTTTGGCTGTAGATGGCATCGACTTTACCCTCTAGCAGCGCTGTCTCCAACGGGCGGAATGCAAGATCGCGCTTGTGGTCGCGCTTGAGCCAGAGCTCGGAGGCATTGTCCATAGGGGCTAGCATTTCCTCCTTGTCATACCAATCATCTGGATAAGGAAATTCAACGATCTCCACGTCGTCCATGGTCATGCCATTGATGCGTAGCATGAGCTCGATCTGCATGTGCTCTTGGATGCGCCACCAGTCGTTCTTGATGGTATTGAGGCTCTTGGATAGGCCTATTTTCTTACCTTTGAGTTCGCTCATGCTGTAGATATCATCGCGTGAGCGCACCATCATGCAGCCGCCCTCTTTTGGGGCGTGGGTGACACCTAACAGCACTGTATCACGGAGGTCAGCCTTGACGTGAACCGGCGGAAACAGCCCACCAAAGCGAATCAAGTTATCCATATTATGGATGTAGTGTGGGTACCAATTGTTGCCACGCTCTGAGCGAAGGAAGGCATACTTCACTCCGATTTTCTTGTATTCTTCACGGGTCCATCCGAGTTCTTGGTCCACATTACTCGCGGAAACTAGTGGGCAGTTGGTGTAATAAACTTCGTTCCAGTCCAAAGGAACCGTATCGGATTTTTTTTCTGTAGTGTTCATGGTTTCAGTTAGTTTAGAGAGATCTCCGATGGCACAGCCGCATACTGGAACATCGATTTTATTTTCATTCATAGTTGCTAAAAATTGGGGGTTTCTAGGAGACGACCCTGTATTTAAACTTACTATAATCAGTGCTCATTTGATCGTCTACAGCCCCTTAGGGCAGGTTGTCTCGGGTGGTGGTGACTGCCCCCTTGATAAGATTGATAATCTCTTTTCCTGAGTCTGTTTTCCCAAAATATCCTAAACAGCCAGATACGATTGCCTCTTCTTTCACTTCTGGGCTATCGTGCGCAGTAATGAAGATGACCGGCGTCTTGTCATTGGCGGCAGACAGTTTGTGTTTCAGTTCAAGACCTGAAATGCCTGCCATCTGTATATCCAACAACAGGCAGTCAAATGGCGGACGTTCAGAGTCTGCCAGAAACGCTTCGGCTGAGCTGTAGCTCACAGGAGAGAACCCAACAGCCTTCAGCAAACGACTGAACGAGCGACAGATACTGTCGTCGTCGTCCACAATTGCCACGTAGCGGTTGGGTTTGATATCCATGAGATTGGATAATAAATAACACCCCATCCTCAACTTCGTCTACAGCCCCTTAGGGCAGGAGACTCAGGAGTCTGAGCAAATAATGCTAAATCAAAGTTCTCTAGCTTCCAGAACCAATCGAGTCAGCTCCGCGACAGAAAACACTTGAAGCTTTTTCGTTAGATTGGTGCGATGGAGCTTCACCGTTCTCTCATGGATCCCCAAGTCTGAGGCAATCTGCTTGTTCAGCTTCCCCTCTACCACGTGCATTAACACCTCGCGCTCACGTCCAGAAAGTGAGTCCAAACTCTGCCGAATGGCTTGCAACCGGGCATGCTTTGCATGATCTCGTTGATTGTTAGCCAACGCCCTTTTCATGGCATCTAGAAGATCTTCCATAGGAGATGCTTGAAACTCGAAGTAGACGTGAGAGTGAGCGTAACTGAACTCAGAGGAAATGAAACTGTTAGCCTATGTGGGATCATGATTCTTCAACCACTCCAAATGCCTAAAACGTAAATTCATACCCAAGTACCACGCCGTGATTGATCACGTCGTAAGCGAAGTCTCCATCACTGTAATCAGTGCCGATTCCACGGTAGCCGAGCAATACAGAACCACAGTCGTTGACCCGATAACCAAAGGCGGCCATAGCCTGCCAGGTGAAATCAGAAGCGATGCTAAAGCCGCCGACATCACCCACAGCACGGAATAAAAACTTATCTGAAAATTCATACTGGTAGCGCACACCGATGATAGGATCCACCCAAGTGTTACTGTCGTCAGCACGAAGTGAACCCACTCTCTGAGTCTCTACCTCTACTTCAAGATCCAGTGAGTTAACACGGCCACCAAGATAAATATCAAAATTTGTCGGCTCAGTATCAATCAGGTTTTACGTGACAACAAAATTTCCGATGAACTGGCTGAGATCGACTTTAGTAGTGGTGCGTAGGCCGTTCTTACTGCCACTGAGATCCGCGTAACTCATGTCCGCTAGGAAACTCCAGCGATCATAGCCTACTTCCACAGCGCCCATCACGGCGAAGTCGAGGTTGTCCAAGATATCGTCAAGTCCGAGGTCCACATCGACATCATGCCCGCGCAAACTCACGTCTCCTTCGAGGTTCTCACCCCAAGCATACAGGGCTGCTTTGTAATGCCATCCTGAGTCAGTTGTTGTTTCTTGAATGGTAATCGGAGCCACACTGCTACCAGCAATGGCGGGGATGGAGGATAATAAGATGGCGGATAAGGCGATGGTTTTCACTTTCGTAGTCATGGTCATTATTGGTAGGATTCGATGTCTATCGGAGGAATCTAGCAATAAACTGATGAGCAAAGGACGTCTACAGCCCCTTAGAGAAGGTCAGACGGACTTCATTATCTACACGGAAGTTATGGTTCTCTAGCTTCCAGAACCAATCGAGTCAGCTCCGCGACAGAAAACACTTGAAGCTTTTTCGTTAGATTGGTGCGATGGAGCTTCACCGTTCTCTCATGGATCCCCAAGTCTGAGGCAATCTGCTTGTTCAGCTTCCCCTCTACCACGTGCATTAACACCTCGCGCTCACGTCCAGAAAGTGAGTCCAAACTCTGCCGAATGGCTTGCAACCGGGCATGCTTTGCATGATCTCGTTGATTGTTAGCCAACGCCCTTTTCACCGCATCTAGAAGGTCCTCCTTAGGAGATGTTTTTGTGAGGAAATCTTCAGCCCCTCTTCGCATCGCCTTAACAGAAGTAGGTATGTCACCATGACCTGAGAGAAAGACGACTGGCAATGAGCATCCAGCCTGACCTAACGCTTGCTGAAGCTCTAGGCCGTTCATCCCAGGCATCATTAGGTCGGTAATCACACAACCACGCATAGCATTATGCAGTGTCCCCAAAAAATCGCTCGCGGAATCGTGGATCACAACCTGAAAGCCAGAAACTCGAAGCAGACGCGAGAGTGAGCGTAAGAATGAAACATCATCATCAATCAGATAGATGGTCTCTTCTGGTAAAGTCTCATCACTAAACTGGTCGGCACTGGAAATACTAGAATTCATCGTCATTAACTAAGGCTAGAGTCATCAACTGCCACCGGCAGAGTAAAGCAGAAACAAGCACCACCCTCCGGTCGATTTTCAGCCCAAAGCTTCCCTTGGTGCGCTTCGATGATTGTACGAGACACGGGTAGTCCTACACCCATGCCATTCGGCTTGGAGGTGAAAAATGGCTCGAACAACTTCTCTAGCGAATCGGCTGGAATCCCCACTCCAGCGTCACAGATCCGGACTTCTACGCATTCTAAATTCGGTAGACACACGCTAATCTCCACCCTCCGGTGGTCGAGGGAGCACTGATTCATCGCGTCCATTGCATTGACAATCAAATTAAGCAAAACCTGCTGGAGGTGAATCCTGTCAGCTAATACATTCGGCAAATCTGCTGAAATCGAAGTAGTGATTGTTGTACTTCTATCCACCGCATCGGCTTGCACCAGTGTCAGCACTTCGGTGATCACCTCTGGCATAGAAACAGCTTGGGTATCAATACTGCGTCGCTTGAGAAGCGAGCGAAGTCGGGCGATTACTTGACCCGCTCTTTCATCATCTCTTAAGATATCATCAATGATGGCTCGGAGTTCAATCAAGTCTGGAGCTTCGCTCTTGAGCATGATCTCGGCAGCTTCAGCATTCCGAAGGATAGCGCCCAGTGGTTGGCTAAGTTCATGAGCCAAAGCTGATGCCAACTGCCCCAGCAGAGTCACCCGTCCAGAGTGAGCTAAGTTAGTACGTAACTCCTGCGTTTCTATTTCTGTGCGGCGCTGCTCAGTGATATCTTCTTTGATTCCAATGAAATGCGTGACTTTGCCTTTGGCGTTAATCATAGGAGAGATGATTGCTCGCTCCCAGTAGAGCTCCCCGTTTTTCTTGCGGTTGTGAAACTCTCCGCTCCAGACTTCCCCCTGCAAAATGCTAGCCCATAATTCCTTATACGCTTTGGTCGCATAATCCCCAGACTTCAAAATACGAGGCGTCTTGCCGATACATTCGTCGAGAGAGTATCCTGTGACCTCGGTGAATTTTTGGTTCGCATAAACAATGATCCCAGACACATCGGTGATAACTACCAATACGGGGCTTTGATCTACCACCAGCGACATTTGATGCAGTTGAGATTCAGCCCTCTTTCGATGAGTGATGTCCATAGACAGGCCCAGAATTCGCTCCACTTTACCCTCCGAAGTTAAACAGGGACGCCCCTTAGAGATGACCCAGTGTTCTTCACCATCAGCATGTCGTATCCGGTATTCCACGTTGATGGGGAGCCCTGATTTCACTGCGCCGCTAATGCTCTTTTCCACGGTCGGCCAGTCTTCAGGATGAACCGACGCTTCAAATTTTCTCATTGTTGCCAGCTCATTAGGGGTATAGCCAAAAATAGTCTGCGACTTCTCATTGAGAAAAAAAGTTTGTGAATCCAAGTCAAGTTCCCAGAGTCCGGCGTCTGCTGAGTCCATCGCTAGATTCAAGCGCATGTTACTTTCCTTTTTTTGCTCATCAGATCGTTTACGAGCAAGTGCGTTGGCGAAAATCTGAGCCAGCAACTGCATGCGTTTGACCAATGGATCTGGCCAAGCCCGTTCTCTACGAGTTGTGTTTAAGGTAAGAACCCCCAAAGATTTTTCCCCTCCAACGGAGAGCGGAAGAGTTAGATTTGATTTAATGCCAGCCTGACTAGCAGACTCTCGGTCTTTGGCCCCCTCTTCGGGAATCTCATCTAATGAACGAAGCAAAATAGAGCGCCCAGCAAGAGCCTCAGATCGAACCCAAGGATACGCATCATCACTCCTTTCAAAGGTTGGCTGAACTCCGTCCTGTAGGCTATAGGAATGCGTAGCAATAAATGATCCTGTATTTTTATCAGACCATTGCCAAAGCACCATGAAGTCAATATCTAGCAACTCACAAAGACGACGCTGGGCCTCTGTTATGGCACAATCAACCTCGCAAGACGGCAGGTGCACAAACTTTGACGAGATCTCTACCAATAAAGCGGTTTCACTCTCTTCATGTCGATGTTTACGGCGGTTTAAAAAGAAAGCTACGCCCAAGTAGACTTGGATCAAGACGATGGCTCCAACGACGACTAGCATAGGGAGGGTAATTTCAATTTTTTCAAGTACTGACCCGATAGACATGAGAATGGAGATCATTGTTTATTATTACCTAACGCGCATTGCTACAAGAGATAGCCTTGTTCCTAGCATGCTAGGCTATTGCTCGTTGGCTAGTGCTGGTGGAGCTAAACCTAACTGCTATAATGTATTTAACGACTGTAAAACGAAACCCGCAATCTTTTCTCTTTTGTAAAAATCTGCTCATCTATAAGGCGACTATGCTGAGAGCACAAAATACAAGTCCATCAGAACACTCAAACTAACACCACTTTAGAGTGGTCACTTAATCCCTCAATATGCTTTCTAGACACATGACCGTGACTCAATCATCCGTCGACCTAACGACAAGCACTGGAACCATGCGCTGTAGCGTGATCCGGCCCACCCTTGATGGCGCATTCCCCACTGTCATTTTCTATTCGGAAATTTTCCAAATCACCGAACCCATCGCCCGCACCGCCGCCTATCTCGCAGGTCACGGCTATGTCGTAGTCGTCCCAGAAGTTTTCCATGAACTCAACCCCATCGGCACCGTGCTCGCCTACGATGATGCGGGCAAAGACAAAGGCAACGACGACAAGTTCACCAAGCCGCTCACCGACCACGACACCGACACCGCGGCCATCGTCCAATGGCTAGACGAACAAGAATTCTGCAACGGAACCCTCGGAAGCTTTGGCGTCTGCCTCGGCGGCCACCTCGCCTGCCGCGCCGCTCTCCACCCACGCGTCCAAGCCGCAGCCTGCCTCTACGCCACCGACATCCATTCCTCCACCATGCCGGCCGGCGACCAGCCACAAACCATCGAACAACTCTCCAGCATCGCGGGCGAACTCATGTTCGTCTGGGGCCGACAAGACCCACACGTCCCACTCGATGGACGCAAGCTGCTCTACTCCACCCTCAACGACGCTGAAAACAACTTCACCTGGCACGAACTCAACGGCCAACACGCCTTCATGCGCGACGAAGGCGACCGCTACGACCCAGAGCTAGCCACCCTCTGCCACCGCCTCATCCTCGACCTCTTCCACCGCACCCTCAGGTAACCCCCTCCTCAAACCTCAAAAAGGCAGGGACGATTCCCCAAATCGTCCAGCTCAATACGGAGATCAGAAAGCTCTAAGCTAATGACTCCCGTGAAGCACCTTGATGGGCACCCCCCATGGTAAAGATCGCGACAAGATCCTTACACCGCCGGACGATTTGGAAAATCGTCCCTGCCGAGCCAAACGCCAATCCACGCGCCTAACCAATTCGTGAGATTAGAGAGATCCAAGTTTCATCGTACTGGCATTTTTCGAACCTTTCGCTGTAAAACACCCCCTTTCGGCAAAGCCGAAATTCAAACCAGCCTACTGTGTAGAGCGAAGCTCAAACGGTAGGTCCCCCCCCGAAAAAAACCTTCCCCTTGGCTAAAATCCAAGCTCATAAAGAGCACGTCTTGCCGAAACTTAAGTAACACCGCAGCCCCCCTTCCAACTGGCTACGCCTCTATCCTCAAGAATCCCAACGGGCTTCAGTCTCCAAGCCCAACGGTTGAGCCGCAGGCGATACCTTGAGTCCCTCACCCACCAACATAAAACAACGCTGTAAGTGTTGAGGCAAAACGAGCACACAAGCCCCCGCGACCAAGTCGCCCCGACTTTACAAAACGGCAGCCATTTTCCCATCGCGATATCTCACTGACGGGATTATTGTCTTCACCATGGAAACACTTTCACTCCTAGGTGTAGCGCTGGGATTCGCCACACTCTCCGGTATCAACCTCTATCTGACCACTTTTCTGGCCGGTATGGCTATCCGTTTCAACTGGGTCAATCTGGCTGATAAATACGAAAGCCTGACCATCTTGGAAAACCCGTGGATCATCGGGGTCGCTGGTGTACTTTTCCTTGTAGAATTTTTCGCCGACAAAATCCCGTGGCTGGACAGCGGCTGGGACGCAGTCCACACCTTCATCCGTCCCATCGGCGGCAGCCTGCTTGCTCTGGCCGCACTTGGCGAAATGGATCCCGCCGTCTCCGTAATCGCCGCCCTGCTCGGAGGTGGAGCCGCCCTAGTCACCCACGCCACCAAAGCCGGCGGCAGATTACTCATCAATATGTCACCAGAGCCAGTCTCTAACACTGTAGCCAGTCTTGGTGAAGACGGCCTGGTGTTAGGAGGGCTCGGTCTGATGGCTGGCGCACCCGCAGTGGCATTCTTCGTATTCCTCGCCATCGTCATCTTTGCCGCTTGGCTATTCAGACGCACCTGGGCTGTCATCCGCGAAGGCTGGAAAGCGCGCCAAAACCGCAAAAATAAATCCCAAGCCTGAGGCTTGGCCTTCCCATTATCAGACAGTTTTAGCATCTGCTCCCATCTGCCACAGACCCGACCTTGGCCCACACTTCCGCCAAAATACAACAACTCTGCAGTCGCCCTAGCTAAACGCCCCCCTAACCCATTCGTGAGATCCGAGACACCCATGGTAAAAGCTCCACCATGCTGGCCATTTTCGAACCTTTCACATCTTTCGCGGTAAAACTTCCCCCCCCTTTCGGCAAAGCCGAAATTCAAACCAGCCTACCGTGTAGAGCGAAGCTCAAACGGTACCAGCATCTCCCCTTGGCTGAAAGCCAAGCTCATAAAGCCGCCAGCCGCGTTGAGGCATAAAGAGAAACTACCGCAATAGACACCCCAGCTGTCAAAGGTCTCAAGGTCCAAGGTCGAATCATCATCGCGTGGTCGCGATTTCCTTTTTAAGACCGGAGTCACCAGACTCCGCAAAAGTGACTTTCGACATGCGACCTTCGACACTCAGCACAACCAAAACACGCTACCACATCATTCGCAGTAAAAAGCTTCATCTCCCACCCCGATTCGTGAAATCCGAGGTAAAACTTCCATCGTGCTGGCATTTTCGAACCTTTCGCCTATTTCGCGGTAAAAAATTCCATCGTTCTTCCCCCTATCGCCCACTTGACAAAATCCGTCATAAATGGCGACTTATAATAACTAAATCACACTTATTCGCAACAAAGGGCGACTTAACACAATAAAACAAACCTAACTCATTGCATCTCGTCACTAATTACGATTTAATATACTCAAACCCCATTAGTCGCAACCCATGACGAATAATAACACACTCACCAACGAAACCCTACTCCGCGAACTCGGAACACGAGTCGAGCAATTACGGATTCGTAAAAACCTCACTCAAGCCCAACTCGCCAAAGAAGCCGGCATAGGCAAGCGCACGCTCGAACGTTTCGAAAAAGGCCAAACCGTGCAGCTCACCACATTCGTCGCCATCCTCCGAGTGCTCGATCTTCTCGATCACTTTATTGATCTCGTCCCAGATCAAAGCCAAAGCCCCATGCAGCAGTTGCTCCAAGAAAAGAAAACCCGCTACCGTGCCACCCCCAAAGCCGTCCAAAAGACCGACGACACCTGGACCTGGAACGACTAAGTCATGCTCGCACAAATCAAACTCTGGGGCCGTACCATCGGCGCAGCCAGTCTCGACAACAATGGCATCTGCAGATTCGAGTACGAAACCACCTTCACCCACAGTGGTATCGAAGTCTCACCACTTACCATGCCTCTGTCCTCGGAAATTTATACCTTTCCCAATCTCAGCCCCCAAACCTTCCACGGCCTCCCCGGATTACTGGCCGATTCCCTACCGGACAAATTCGGTAACGCTCTCATCGATGCTTGGCTCGCCACTCAGGGCCGCCCCCCACAGAGTCTCAATGCTATCGAACGTCTCTGTTACACAGGCACCCGCGGCATGGGCGCTCTCGAGTTCGAACCGTCCACGAACACCACGCCAAGCAAGGCGGAAACGCTCGAAATCTCCCACCTAGTCGAACTCGCCAGCAGCGTGCTAAGCCACCGCAGCGAACTCCACACCCACTTCGGAAAAAACGATGCCGCCGCCCTCACAGACATCCTCCGCGTCGGCACCTCCGCTGGCGGAGCGCGCGCCAAGGCCGTCATCGCATGGAACCCCACCAGCCACGAAGTCCGCTCCGCCCAAGCAGACACTGCCAACGGCTTTGAACACTGGCTTCTCAAATTCGATGGCGTCAGCTCGAACAAAGACAAAGAGCTCGATGACCCCAAAGGCTACAGCGCCCTCGAATACGCCTACTACCTCATGGCCACCCACGCTGGAATCGAGATGATGCCCAGCCGCCTCCTCGAAGAAAATGGCCGCCGCCACTTCATGACTCAGCGCTTCGACCGCACACCCAGTGGGAAAAAGCTCCACATGCAGAGCCTCTGCGCCCTCGCCCACTTCGACTTCAACCTAGCCGGCGCCTATTCCTACGAACAAGCCTTCCTCACCATCCGCCAGCTCGGACTCGGCATCGACAGCATCGAGCAGCAGTTCCGCCGCATGGCCTTTAACATCGTCGCACGCAACCAGGACGACCACGTCAAAAACATCGCCTTCCTGATGGATAAGACAGGTAAATGGGCGCTCTCGCCAGCCTTCGATATCACCTACAGCTACAATCCCGATGGCGATTGGACCTCCAGCCACCAAATGACCCTCAACGGAAAACGCGACAACTTCACCCTCGATGACTTCATCACCTGCGGAAAAACCATCGGCTTAAAACGCGGCCGCGCTAAAACCATCCTCAGCGAAGTCATCGACTCCGTCAGCCAATGGACAACATTCGCCCAAGAAGCCAACATCGACAAAAGCTGGGCCAGCGAAATAGCAACAAAGCATCGGCTCAGCCTTTCCAAAACATAGCAGACACTTCCAGTCTACAAGTCCATTCATGCACTCTCCATATACGTGGGATTTTCTAAAACCAGACCCGTAGCAAGTGGCGGGCAGCCTGTAACTAGAACGCACGCTTTCACCTCAAAAAGGCAGTAACTCTGTTTTAAAATTAATTCAGCAAGTTTGTCTCACCCGATGACTGGGAGTATGAAGACCTTTACAATCGCTAAAATGCGTCTGGACCAGCAAGTACTACAAACGCTTAAAACCATCTATTTCCCAATGACATAATTGGGCTCTTAGGCTGACTATCTGAACAACAAAAACTTTTGTTCTTTGCTGAATTCCTGACTATGGGCCCTTTATAAGTTTTTCATTCATTGCCCACCTTATATATTAGGCTGGCATACTATGAAAACTCTATGGTATTTACCCCTCAGTTAAGAATACTTAATTACATTTTATTGTGCCTGTAGCCGTCAAGAAAAAGACAACGCCTTCCACCCAACAAGATCTAGATGATAAAATTGCTACTTCGTATGCTTTTACAGTCATTGACCTCTTTGCGGGCGCTGGTGGATTTTCACTAGCGGCTAAGCAGTCTGGAGCTAAGCTGTTAGCAGCTATCGAATTCGACAAGTGGGCACAGGAGACGTATAAAAGAAACTTCATTGCTTCTCCTAATGGTGAGCACAAGCCCATACTTTATGGGGACATTTGGGGCGTAGCCCCTGGAGACCTCCTGAAAGACACGTCCCTTCAGACAAAAGAACTAGATCTCCTCGTTGGCGGTCCTCCCTGCCAAGGCTTCTCTTCTCACCGGTTAGGTAATGCAGGTGTTGACGACCCACGTAACAGCCTACTCATTCGCTACTTTGATTTCGTAAAAGTTTTAAAACCTAAAGTTTTCCTAGTAGAAAACGTCTCAGGAATGCTTTGGAAGAAACATGCTGACTATGTTCAGAAATTCAAAAACCTAGCTAAGCGACATGGGTACAAGATCGTCACAGGCGACCCGCAAATCATCAATTCCCGTGACTTTGGTGTACCTCAAAGTCGTAAGCGAGTATTCATTCTAGGAGTACGAAGCGATCTTGAACTGCCAACTGATTTCACCTGGCCTCCTGAGCCTACCCATTTCCCTCCTACGTCAAATGAAGTAACAAAGGAGAACCAACCAGCATGGATTCCTGCATCCACTGTATTCAAGAAACGGATCAAAAAATCTGACCCGAACAACATCCATATGCAACCAGGAGCTCCGATGCTTGAACGATTCAAAAAAACCCCTCTCAATGGAGGAAGCCGGCTCGATAGTGGTTTCACCCTCCCTTGTCATGAGATCCACAAAGGCCATAAAGATGTATACGGCCGTATAGACCCAAGCAAGCCAGGTCCGACTATGACTGCTGGCTGCGTCAATCCTTCTAAAGGACGATTCGTCCACCCCACCGAGCATAACGGCATCACAGCGCGACACGCTGCACGTTTTCAAACCTTCCCTGATACTTTCATTTTTGAAGGTGGCCTCGGTGTCACAGGTAAGCAGATTGGCAATGCCGTGCCTGTCGCACTGGGGGTCCACATCATTTCCGAAATCCTCAAAAGTATCCTGAAATATGATTGATGCAATCCCATTCAAAACAAGAGCTCGGACGATCGACCACCTCGGTCGTGAACAAATTGCCGACTGCCCAACAGCCATTTCTGAACTCTGGAAAAATGCCTATGATGCCTATGCCCGTAATGTCAGACTAGATATCTTTAATGGCCCTGAACCTGTCACCGTTATCAGCGATGATGGCCATGGAATGAGTCTCGAAGAAATTCGAGAAAAGTGGCTAGTCGTAGGGACTGAGTCAAAAACCTCCAAACTAAGTACTCCTTCGAAAGACAGAAACGGATTGGCTATTAGACCTAGACAAGGTCAAAAAGGCATAGGCCGGCTTTCGTGTGGATACCTTGGATCATTGTTACTTTTGGTCTCCAAGCGCAAAAATTTCGATTACTCAGTGGTTCTTGTCGATTGGCGCCTTTTTGAAAACCCGTTTCTACTACTTCAGGACATCCAAATCCCCATCGCAACCTTTACGAAAAAAGAAGATATTCTTCCAGCCCTCGATAAAATGCGTGATCACCTGATGAGCAACATTTGGGGGAATAATGACGATGAAACGCGCTCTCTACGTATCCAGGAAGCATGGGCCCAGTTCACACAACTCGAAGAAAGCGATGACAACTCTAAAAAGTTAGGATTCAAAACGACACAACAAGAGCTAGAGGAAACTATTATCTCCAATTCATTTAGTGAACATCATTTCAAGAAGTTCCCAGTATGGAACGGGCGGCACTCATCTGGTACAGCCCTTTTGGTCTCAGCATTAGACGACAGTCTTGAAAATATCCTCCGAAGAGACGAAGACAGTATCAGTAAGCAGACGCACAAGATCTTTTTTGAGACACTTACTGGCTTCGCGGACCCCTTCGTTAAGAAGAATAACGCAGAAGACCAAAAGTTGACTGAATTTAACTATTCCGCCTCATCCTGGGATGGAGAGACACAAGACATATTAGTTGGCCCAAGAAAAGAGTTTTCTCTAGAAGACCTTTTACATCTTGAACATATCATCGATGGAAGGGTCGACGCCAATGGCGTCTTTCGAGGCCGTGTAAAATCATTTGGCAACTGGCTGGAAGGCGAAATCACGATAGATCTCCAAGAGAAAAACATATTGGGAAAGAGAATCGACACTCGATTGGGGCCATTTGATATATTTATTGCAACTGCTGAGTGGGAACTCATGAGCACAACCCACACCAAGGAGGAATTAGGCAAGATACAATCAATGGCTAAACTCTACGCTGGCTTTATGATCTACCGTGATAGCCTTCGGGTGATGCCTTATGGACGACCTGATAATGATTTCTTCGAAATCGAACAACGCCGATCAAAGCGCGCAGGAACAGAATTCTGGAATCATCGACGGATGTTTGGAAAAGTTGCCATTTCTAAATCCCTAAACCCTAATTTACGTGATAAAGCTGGCCGAGAGGGACTGGTCGATAATCGAGCAGCAAAGACCCTTAAGGACATCGTTACTAACATACTAATGGAATCAGCCAGGCGCTTTTTTGGCTCATCATCAGATATCAGGAAAGCAACACTCCCCCTGCTGCAGAAGGCCCATAAAGAAGTACGACTAGCCGAGCAAAACAAAAAACTACGTGCTCAACAGAGAAAGAAGTTCAACGCGAATCTAGGGCGGTTCCTTCGGGACATTTCTAGAGATTATGAAGACCTTCGCGTCTTGGAGGATAAAATAGCTACCCCTCCAGAACTAAACACAACAGAAATAGTAGACGAGTACCGTGAACACCTTCAAGGAATTCGAAACAGGCTAGGAAAATATACCTTAGGCTCTGCTCCCAAAAAGCTTGGCACCAAAGAAGAAGACTATAAAGACTTTCGATATTTGAAGTCCAAATGCCAAAATATAAGTTCAGAATTAACCGTAATTCTAAACACTGCTGTAGAAAAATTGAATCCAAAAAGTGGTAAAGAGATTGCCTACTCAGATTTGCAACGTCAGGCTCGTTTCATCCATCAAAGGACTGGCTTGTGGAACAAAAAAATACAAAAACTCCTTGAACACGAGTCCTCCCGAATTAGTGAATTTGTGAGTGAGCGCAATAAAGCCTTACATAAAGAATTTCTACCTGTTTTAGATGACGTCGAGTCAGGTCGAATAGAACTAGCTAAAGCTCTTGCTCAGATTGAAGATAGGCGTGAAAAACTAGATTGGGAAAACGAAGAGATCTTCGACCCATACATCTCCACCCTCGAATGTTTGCAGGAACGGATAGATTTATCAGGGGTTGCGGTATCAGCGGCCGAAGAAGCTGCTGACCTTCTCAGTCAGCTCAACAATCTTAATGAACTAGCCCAACTCGGCATCACGGTAGAGCTTGTCGGCCACGAGTTAGAAACATTTGATACCACTATTGGAGATGGCCTCAATCGCCTAGATGAAAAGTCTAAAAGCTCAAGTGCATACTCTCAGATAAAACATAGTTACGAGGGGCTAAGTGACCGCCTACGCTTTCTATCACCACTGAAGCTCTCAGGAGACCGGAACCGAACATGGCTATCAGGAAAGGAAATATACAGTTATGTGGAAGATTTTTTCAGCACAGCTTTAAAAGGTTACAATATCAATCTCACAGCTACGTCATCATTCCTGAACTTTAAAGTTTACGATCTCCCGTCGAGAATACTCCCTGTTTTTCTCAACCTCGTAAACAATTCAATCTATTGGGTGAATCAAACCGAAGAAAACCGGCGAATAACACTTGGAGTTTGCGAAGATAAAATCGTTATCGGTGATTCAGGCCCCGGTGTTCACGAAACCGACCAACCAAGACTTTTTACCCTCTTCTTCTCAAAAAAAATCAGAGATGGTCGAGGTGTAGGACTTTACTTATGCCGCGCCAATCTAGCAGCCAGCGGACACAGAATTGAATATATCACCAATAAAAAATCTTCTATCGAAGAAGGTGCAAATTTCGCAATCACATTCAAAGGAGGAATTTATGGAGACCTCTAGCCAACAGAAACCTTATTCCGATTTCATTAATGAAGTTTTCATCACCCCCATCCGTTCGGTACTAATCATTGACGACCAATACCCCACACTTGAAGAGCAATTAAATTCTCACCTAGATCCAGCCGAAAACAAGAATAGTCCAACAAAAAACTGGAGGAAACAATCACGCGATATTTCAGAAATAATACAGCACTTCCGAAAGCGCAAGTGGCTGATAGATATTCACGACGGATCCAATCTCGTTGATCCCGACTGGAAAGACGTATGCGGTCATCTTCACCAGTCTGACCTTCTAATCCTTGACTACCAACTAGACGGCAACCACTCAGGAGGAGATAAATGTATCAAAGTAATTAGACATTTATCAGAGAACGAACAATTTAACTTAACTGTAGTTCACACTGAGCACGAAAGCACGACGGAAGTCTTCAACAACATACTTCTTAGTCTCTTAGTTCCCTGCCCACTTCTAGCTAAGACTAATGCTAAACTTCAACAAAACATTGAAAACTGGGAACTAGAAGACCCTCTCATCGTGGGAAAACTGGTCGAATCAATTGATGATAGTATTTATATCGAATTCCGTGATAAAAAACGCAAGTTAATGAGTGAGTTCAATACTCATGAGGGTGGTCAATTTAGTCAACTTTCTACTTTATTCGACAACAAACCAACTACACTGAAAATTAATAAAACTTCGCTATTACTATGGGTTC
Organism: Rubritalea sp.; assembly: GCF_051252225.1. Classification (GTDB taxonomy): domain Bacteria; phylum Verrucomicrobiota; class Verrucomicrobiia; order Verrucomicrobiales; family Akkermansiaceae; genus Rubritalea. Next base: position 35,120 of record NZ_JBPOGE010000018.1, on the reverse strand, counting down.
TCCGACAATACGAAGTAAAAATAGCAAATAAATTCTCAACCGCTGTGGACTCATCCATACCAACATGGCAGAGAGATGGTGATGAAATAAATTGGATTAGAACTGATAAACTATTCGTAACAGTTAACTCTAAACGTGTGACTAAGGATTTACCAGATGCCTTATTAAAAGCTTTAATTCTATGGGCTCCCAATCCTCCGAGACTTGTCTTATCAAAACTGCGTAGCCAACTTGCTAGCATGGGTGTCGCAGCTGAAGATTCTTTCCTAGGAAACACTGAATTACAGCTTGCCTGGTATCATAAACTTCTTGAGAGCTCTTCTGATGCTCGACGATCGCGTATACAAGAGACCATAATTAACTATTGGAATGGAATTTCACATGGGTTAGAGGGAAACTTAATAGAATTTACTACAGAGCTTCTCTCGAACATCGACGATGCAAGTCTGGATTCTACTACAACCGTTGAGCGACACTTTTCTACTTCGCCATCGCAAATGGCAACACTTCAGCTCAACGCACACAACTGTAGTACGAAACCTACAGGGTTCCATCTAGCTCCAGGACACATCATAAAGAGAAAAGATACTTTTTGGCTTTGCCTCTCTCCTTCCTGCGACTTGGTGCCAGGCCAAAAAGAAGGAGGCCGGTTTGGCAGACTGAAATCAGCAATACCGTTCAAAGCTGTACAGCTAACCAAATGGGCTAACCCAGTTGACGCTCTATCTAAAGTTAACGATAATTGTCAAATTTTTATTGAATTGGACAACAAGATAATTGCTTTCCGCTACCTCCCTGCCGCTAAAGAAAATTCACAAGAAGATAGTATCGCTCCAAACCCCGCTTGGGACGAACTATACGCAAAGAATAAGGGTAAGTTCCCGACGGATGGATCGATGGTTCTCGAGCTTGGACAATTAGAGTGGAACGATAAGGGGGAAGGGAATGTATCTGCAATCTGGGAACAAGGTATAGTCGTAGGGCAACTTCGATACGAGTACGCTATAAATTTAATGCAACGTTTGGGGTATACTCTTTCGCGAGTCGGTTTAGATTTCACGAATTAAGCCACTATGCCTAAGATAATATTCACATCCGGCGTCACTCCTCAATATGACGACATACCCGAAGTCAGATGTGAATTTCCAAAGCGGTACTTAAAAGCGGTAACCGAGGCTATTGGCGACTGGGTAATTTATTACGAACCCAGAAAGAATGGTGGGCGGATGTCCTACTTCGCCTCAGCTCGTGTTCAAAATGTGATCGAGCACCCGACCAAGGCTGAGCATTACTACATGTGTGTTACCGATTACTTGGACTTTCATAAAGCGGTAAAATTCCGAGATGGTCATTCCTATCTTGAGCAAGCTCTCCGCCGTGAGGACGGATTACCTAACCAAGGAATGTTAGGATGGTCAGTACGTCGCCTCCCAGAACATGAGTTTACAGCCATTTTGCAAGCTGGATTTAGCCAACTAACTAAGACCACATTAAGCCCTCGGGCCCTGGCAGAGGAGCCCGCCACATATAACCGTCCAACCATTCAGCAACTCGTCAGTCGCTCCTTTCGTGATAAAGCTTTCCGAGATAACATTCACGATGCTTATGATGAGACCTGTTCCTTCACAGGGCTAAGGTTAAGCAACGGAAAAGGTCGCTATGAGGTCGAAGCTGCACATATTCGTGCTGTAAACAAACAAGGGCCAGACTCTTCGAGAAATGGTTTAGCACTCAACCGCACGATACATTGGTTATTTGATAGAGGTCTTTTGTCTCTCGAAGATGATGGAAAAATTCTACAGGTAAAAGAACTCATTCCCACAAATATTTCAATGTTATTGCATGCAGATAGCTACGCCCGTTTTCCTGAAGAACCTCACCTTAAGCCTCATTCGCAATTCCTCAGATATCACAGAGAAAACTGCTTTGTTGGCTGAGTTATAAAATTAAAAATTGTTCTAAATTAGAACCTTTCAGAAACGGAATTAGACTAGAATGTTCCGATGATTACTCAAAACACAATAGAACTTAGTAAGGAAGAAATCGAAGATCTCCTCTCTGAGACCCAAGTAAAAATCACCTATAATCCAAGATCTAACAAGTGGAGGTATGAAGCTCAATTCAACCACCTTCACATACCTTTTCTAGAAGGTGAATGGCGGCAAGAATATGAAGCAGCCTTATTAGATGGCTACACCTACTACCAAGCAACCTCTTAACACCCACACGACTACATAAGCATTTAAAACACTTAACATTAGGAGTTAAAACACTAATACCTCGAGCTAGATCCCCCAAATCGTCCAGCTGAATACGGAGATCGGAAAGTTGTAAGCCAGTGACATCCGTGAAGCACCTTGAGGGATAATCCCCATGATCAAAACCGAGACAAACCCCTTGCACCGCCGGACGGTTTGGAAAACCGTCCCTGCCGAACCAAACCCACGCCCCTTGCCCATTCGTGAGATTAGAGAGATTCGTGGTAAAACATCCACCGTACTGGCATTTTCCGAACCTTTCGCCTCTTTCGCGGTAGAAAGTTCCATCTCGCACCCCATTCGTGAGATTAGAGCAATTCGTGGTAAAACATCCATCGTGCTGGCCCTTTTCGAACCTTTTGCCTCTTTCGCGGTAGAAAATTCCATCTAGCCCCCCATTCGTGAGATCCGAGAGATTCGTGGTAAAAGCTCCATCGTGCTGGCATTTTCGAACCTTTCGCCTCTTTCGCGGTTCAAAAAAAACTTACATCAATGGCACGCCAAATTTCTTCAGCACCAAGTGCAGCAAGACAAACAAGATAATCGTACCCACACAGTAGGCGCCCATTGCCCAGCCGAAGTGGATTCCTTTTTTGAGCATCCATGGAATCACTAAAAACATCGGAAGTGTCGGAAGGACGTACCAAAATGTGTACCATGCGTGATTGCCAATTTTATCCACCTGTGCGTCACCTTTAAGTTCCACAAACATCCAGATCATCGCTAGAGTCGTTACTAAGGGTAACGATGCAATCAACGCGCCTACTTTATCACTCCGTTTTGCTATTTCAGACACCAGCACTACGAGTCCAGCAGTGATCAGATATTTAAGAAAAATGGGCATGGTGGTTAGATTATTAAATTAGAAATTGTGCATCTATTTCTAACTCCTACATTCTCGATACTCAATTCTAAATAAGTTTATGAAGATTTTCGCTCTGCTCTCCCTCACCATTTTAGGTATTTGCTCTTGTTCCCCTACTCAGGCCACGACACCCGTTCTAGTGAATACCTCTAACACCTCAAACCTCAGCCAAGCGCAGAAAAATAAGATCGGTAAGAAGATCTGGCAAAATGAATGCGCTGGCTCCATCGATGGCCTCACTACTTGGAACAAAGGTGAAGAATTCCCATCCATGGGCATTGGTCACTTCATCTGGTACCCTAAAGGCTTCAATGGTCGCTGGACCGAGTCATTCCCTTCCTTCATCAAGTTCGCCCAAGCTTCAGGCAGAAACGATATCCCCCAGTGGATTCTCGCATCACCAGATTGTCCATGGAACTCCAAAGCTGAATTTCAAGCGGCCTTCCGCGGTCCAGAACTGACAAGCCTCCGTACCTTCCTATCTAACAGTGTAACATTACAGACCGAGTTCATCATTCAGAAATCTCAGGCAGCTCTCCCTAAAATGCTCAAAGCTGCTCCTGCTGCCGAACGCCAGCGCATACAGACAAACTATAATCTCGTAGCTACGACAACTAACGGCACTTACGCCCTCATCGACTACGTAAACTTTAAAGGGGAAGGAATCAGCCCCAGTGAACGCTATAATGGTCAAGGCTGGGGATTACTCCAGGTCCTCTCTAACATGCGCGCTAGCTCTGGCGGCCAAGACTCCGCACGCGCATTTGCAGACAGCGCGAAACGAACTCTCGACCAGCGAATCTCTAATTCTCCATCTGCGCGAGGAGAAAGCCGCTGGCGTGCTGGTTGGCACAATCGCTGCGAAACCTATGCAATGTCGTTTTAGGTTTTACGTTTACTCATTTACGTCTAATAGTGCCGCACCGCTCACGTAAAACGTAAGCCATAATCACGTAAAAAGAATCAATGCACCCTTACGAGACCATCCCACTCAACATCGCAGGCTTCATCGTTGCTGCTTGGTTGATTCTATCCCATCTTTGGATGTTACTGAAATCTGACGATGCCATTGCTTTCCTGCAGAAATTTCCTCGGAATGGCAAAGCGGGCACTATCTTGATGGCTATTGGTATGCTCTGGTTTTGGCTGCTCGTTGTCCCTTTCAAGTCCCCCATTGCGATGGACCTCGGTGAATTCAATGGTGCCAAAAATATTCTCTTAGCTGCGGTACCTGTAGTCGCCTTTCTCATGATCACCCACGTTCGTGAATTCCTCGCAGTTCGTGGACTCGGTGTTGTCTGCCTCATGGCCGCAGCACCACTGCTTGCTGCTGCATTCCAAGAGCCCGCCACAGGAAAGGTGCTCATCCCGCTTTTCGCCTACGGTGTACTCACTGCTGGTTTGTTCTTCGTTGGTATGCCCTACCTCTTGCGTGACGCTATCAACTGGGCAACAGCCTCAGCTGGCCGCTTTAAAGGACTCGTATTTGGCGGACTCGCCTACGGAGTGGCTGTACTAGCCTGCTCCATCCTCTGGTACTAAAGCCAGGCGAGAGCATCCTCGTACTCACTGAAGCTGAAATGCTTCATCTCAGCGGAAACGAAGTGCTTCGCAATTTTTTCACCAATCGATGCGATTTTAGCATCGGTGACGAGAGCAACCTTCTCGATCTCTTCATGGTGGTTTTTCACAAACTTAAAGTGGGAGGCAAAGCCGTCCCAATTTTCCCAACCAGGAAACTCTTTGGTATAGATCATGAGCCCGTGAATCCACGGGTTTTTCTGTAGATACGCGTCCACACTCATTTCTAGTCCCTGAAAGTCTTCAGCCGTAAGCGCAGATTGAGGTTCGACTATCACGATTCCTCTGTCTTCTAAAATTCTGTGGGTAAGCATAGTGCTAACAGATTTAGCTCAACTCACATATGCTAACAACAAAAAACCTCATGAGCAACGAACGCCCATGAGGTTAAAAAAATGTGAGATAGCTTACGTTTTCACGCAGAAGCCAAACGCGCGGTTAACACCTGCGACGTTGCTCAACTTAGCGATAGAGGTAGCTGACCCATGAATCCATCCGAATCTCAAGCTTTCTCAGAAGAACAAGAAAGGCTGGTGCCGACTCTGGATAGATTGCGGAGCGACCAGAAGCTCCAAAGTGTGGAGTGAATCCCTCGGGTAAATTCTTGAGACCCATTTTTACAGCATAGAAGCTCCCTCCGAACTCCCCACCGCCAAGGCTGGCTAGATCTGGTAGGTTCGCTGTCGGTGTGATCTGCGCTTCACCGGTGGCCCATATCACGTCGAGAACTTCAGCCTCAAAAATCATTGAGGGATAAAGCTTCAGCATGACTTCGCCAGTATCTCCCTTCTGAACACGCTGCATACCGAATTGGGGAACACGGCCAATAACCCAGTACTCACCGGGCTCACTATTGACAAAAGTCATCACGCCCTGCTTGAGCCGAATTTCTACTCCCGGCTGGAGATCCATATCAACCACATAGCCATCGGTAGGTGCGACGATTGTGGTGTCGTCGACGATGTACTGATACTTGTCGACTTGAGCTTGGGCTTGGGCAACTTCGGTGAACTCGCCGTTGATCTTCGAGTTATAGGCAAGATCAGCCTTCTCGCGTGTGGCTTCAGCTTGTGGAATTGAGCCAACCTTAAGCTGCGTCAACTGAGCCATTGTAAGAGTTTTCTTAGCCTCCGCACTCTGGAGTTCAGCGGTCTGACTATCGACTTTTTCTTTGGATCTCTCAACTGTGAGCTTAGAAATGCCCCCATTCTTGGCAGCATCCTGATACTGGCTGAGCTCAAGCTGAGCAGTCTTCAGTTCAGCTGTTAGACGCTGAATGTCAGCAGCATCTTCCACCAGGTTCGCGTCTAGGACTTTTTCCTGTTGCTTCACTCCGAGTAAGGCAGCTTCGGCAGCATCAAGCGCAGCCTTATTTTCCTTCACGACCTGTTTGGCGGCAGCTAGGCTCGCCTCAGCTCCATCGAGCTCGGCTTGCCACTGAGTAGGGTCCATCTGATAGAGCTTCTCACCTTTTTTGATCGGGGTGTTTGGCTTTGCATAGACTTCCTTGACCATGCCGCCGTATTCAGGAGCCATCTGATAGACATACGTGGTGATGAATGATTTCTCGCTGTAAGGGCAAAACTGACCTAGGCAAATGAGCTCCAAGGAGATGGCTGCGACCAAAAGTGATGGCCAACTTACTTTCCAAACTATGTTAGGCTTGAGCCATTTAAATTTGTACCAGATGAGCCATATGATCCAAATGTAGATTGCTGTGATTATAAGTTCCATGGTAAATGAATGGTCAGTTTAAAATTAGTTATTCTCAGATGCACCACTATCATCGTCAGTAGATGTAGAAGGAATCATGAATTTAGGTGGGGTGAAGTTCGCCCATACCATGGCAACCATCCAAAAAGGAAAAATGATCAAGCCCATTAGGCTACAGATCTCAATTGCCTTTTGCTGAGGGTGATTCTTCTTCTTTGCAATTTTCCCGGGGAGCATGTGAAGCACCACGATCATGTAAAGCACCAGTACGATGACGAAAAATATCAGGCCTAAAGCCACCCAAGTGAGAGAATCCATGCGCGGAGAATACTTGTTAGGTTATGACTGAACAAGACTGAACAATCTAGAGTACATTATTTTTAATAGCTATGAGATACTCTGGGACCACCTCCCTACAAGAGCCACTTTGAGCTTAATTAAACCAAAGCTCGACCGCAGACTGCGGGGAAGAGCCAGTGCCGCTAGCAACAGCTAACGGCACTGAACCTATTACAATCTTGCCGTGAGGCTCTACTTCTTCGCCCAAGAATCTCGGAGACCTACTGTGCGGTTGAAAACTGCCTTCTCACCCGCCACATGTTCCTCGCTGTCTGCACAGAAGTAACCCACGCGTTCAAACTGGAAAAGAGCTCCCGGTTCAGCGCCACCTAAAGATGGTTCTAACTTCACCGCTGATTTAAGTTCTAAGCTGTCAGGGTTCATACAGCTCATGAAACCACCTTCTGCAGCATCTGGGCTTTCTGCTGTAAAGAGGCGATCGTAAAGTCGCACATCAGCATCCACAGCATGAGCAGCACTTACCCAGTGGATAGCAGCCTTACACTTTACGCCTTCTGGAGGGCTTTGACCCACAGTACCAGGAATATACTCCACATGCACTTCAGTCACATTCCCAGCAGCATCAGTTTGATGGCTTACATACTGAATGATATAGCCTCCACGCAGACGAACTGCACGACCAGGGCCGAGGCGGAAGTATTTCTTCGGAGGATCTTCCATGAAGTCATCGCGCTCGATGAACACCTCTTTACCGAGTGGCACCTTCCGAGTTCCTGCTTCAGGATCTTCTGGATTATTTTGGCATTCCATTTCCTCTACAACTCCGTCTTCCCAGTTGTCGATGACAATCTTGAGTGGCTCTAATACAGCCATACGGCGCTGAGCAATTTTGTTGAGATGCGCACGAAGCTCAAACTCTAACAAAGCTACATCAGTCGTCGCATTGAATTTAGTAACGCCCACTTTCTGAATGAAATTGCGTATCGCCTCAGGAGTGTAGCCACGGCGACGCATGCCTGAAAGAGTCGGGAGACGTGGGTCATCCCAACCACTCACGAGACCTTCTTCTACTAATTGTAGAAGCTTACGCTTGCTCATCACCGTGTAGGTAAGATTAAGACGAGAAAATTCGATCTGACGCGGAGTTGCGGGTGTAGGACAGTTCGATACTACCCAGTCGTAGAGCGGACGATGGTCCTCAAACTCAAGAGTGCAAAGTGAATGCGTCACCTTCTCTTTAGCGTCCTCCAGCGGGTGAGCGAAATCATACATCGGATAAATCTTCCACTTATCTCCAGTGTTGTGATGTCCTACATTGAGCACTCGATAGATAGCTGGGTCACGCATGTTCATGTTAGGAGACGCCATATCGATCTTAGCTCTAAGAACAGCTCCACCAGCTTCGAAACCGCCATCTCGCATTTTCTCGAAGAGTACTAGATTTTCTTCAGCACTCGCATCACGGTACGGGGAATCCGTACCCGGAGTATTCACATTTCCACGGGCTTCACGCATTTCTGCAACAGTCTGAAGGTCGACATATGCCTTGCCTTCATTGATGAGGCTTACGGCGCATTCATAAAAATAATCAAAATAGTCAGAAGCAAAATAAAGGTTATCACCCCATTCAAAACCTAGCCATTCGACATCCTTCTTGATGCTCTCGACGTACTCTACGTCTTCTTTGATTGGGTTCGTATCGTCAAAACGTAGATTACAGCGCCCACCAACTTCTTGATTCTCCTGGGCAATTCCAAAGCTGATGCAGATCGCCTTTGCGTGGCCGATGTGCAGATAACCATTCGGCTCGGGAGGAAAACGCGTGATAATAGTATCGTGTTTCCCGCTCGAGAGATCCTCCGCGACTATCTCGCGGATAAAGTCTTTCTTATCTTCAGAATTACTCATAATTGCTGCCCGCTTCATGCTGCAAATTTCTCGCCCTTGCAACTCCTATTCACGCTTCTTCTTTGCGGATTCAGCAAACTCAACTAGACTTTGTGTCAAGCCCATGCCCGCGCTCAGTTCTTATACTAGTTTCGATTCCACACCATTCCCACTTCAGCATTGGGGAAATACCCAAAACCCTGAAACTATTCTGGTAGGTATTCATGGATTCTGTGGAGCCTGCTACGACTTTACAGGCTTGGCGACTCAACTCACTGAACGCTCAGACAAAATTGGACTCTATGCTTATGACCTCCGCGGTATGGGCCTAGATCCGGTGATCTCCAGAAGAGGGGATATTGAATCCCCGAACTATTGGATTCGCGACTTAAGCTCACTACTCGTCGCTCTAAAGGAGCAATATCCACACGCTCGAATGGTTTGCTGTGGCGAGTCGCTCGGCGCGCTGATCGCACTTCACGCATGTGCTCAGTCTTCAGCGAAGGTTCTGTGCGACGGACTGATCATGCTCTCTCCGGTAGTGAGCGTTCAGCAGCACATCACACCACTTATTCAAAAGCTCGCAGCTGTCGTTGCAAAGTTATTCCCAGAAAAACGTATCCCGATGCACTTACTGACGCGGAATCAATCCATCAAAGTAACCCAAGGCTCCGATGACCATCTCGCTCAATCCATGACGAACAGCTGGCATGTCGAGAGCTTCACGCTTCGACTGTTAGACTCAATTATGAGTCTGATTCAATCCTCGCCACTGGTACTTCAACAGCTCACCCACCCCAGCCTAATCATCTATGGCGGAATGGATTTCTTCACCACACCTCAAGCGATTGAAACATTTCTAAACAGCGCACCTCAGTCCCAGCAGCCTGAAACAGCATATTTCCCTGAAGCACACCACCTCATGCTCTATGATGCGCAAGCTCCCGAGATTTTTCGAGTCATTGGCGACTGGATCGAACTTTCCTATTGCCAGTGAGGCTGAATCTCGCAATCTTTTCCCACCTATGAATCTGCGCCCATTCATCCTCGTTCCTTTACTCGGTCTCAACGTGAGCTGTGACACACTCAACGAACCGATCTATTACGATACCGCTGGGCAAGCGATACCGAAACCCAGTGTAGCTCAGGCTCCTATTGCTCCCATACAGCAAACATCTGCACAGCTTCCTAATCACACAACTCCAGCTCCTACACCAGCAGCTAGCGTGCGTAAATCACCTCCGAGCAGCCCGTTCATGCAGCCAGACGTCCTCGGCCTACCAGCCAGAGACGTACTCAAGGAAACATCTGCATCTACTCCTAGCAGCGGTGGCTCAAGCGGCCTTACAGTCCCTAGCCGCTAGATATTGCCTTCCTGCTTTAGTTGCCAATTCGAATACCCCAGTTCCCAGAACTAGAATAGTATCCCCGGAACCCATAGTTAGTCCTTTGGAATTGATGATAGCGATACGGTGAATAATACCCTGTGCCGCACCCAAAACCAGAGCGATAATAGCTTGGATAACCAAGATAAGGGCGCGCCGACCGCACGTAGGGACGCCGCGTATTCCAAGTAAACTTCTCTGAATCATCTTTAGCAGTCATTTGCCAATGTGGCTTCCATTCATTTACTGGCTCAGATGCTGGTAGCACCCGTACTAGATTCCCATTCGCATCGTACCATTCCTCATCTTCCGCGTAGGAAGAAATGGCTAAAGCGATGCTAATGTATGAAATAAAGGCTTTCATTCCTGACTAAGTTACACCATTTCCTCTTTAAACAAAATCACTTTTAACGCATGCGCCCACACAAGAAATTTGTCCCGTTTCCATTCGAATACCATCAGGAAATCGAAGTAACTATTGAATCCCTCTCTAACCTTGGCGTGGGTATTGCAAAAGTAGATATTCCTTCCCCTGAGAATGAGGAAGAAATGACTAAATGGGTCGTCTTCGTCCCCTTCTCTCTTCCTGGTGACAAAGTCCGTGCACGCATTTTCCGTAACGACAACAATTGCTCACAAGGTGACTTAGTCGAAGTAATCGAGCCATCCCCACACCGTATCGAACCCAAGTGCGAACTCTTTGGCGAATGTGGCGGCTGCCAGTACCAGCACCTCGATTATTCCACTCAACTAGAGTGGAAAACTCAGCAAGTCGGTGAACTGCTCAAGCACATGGCGAACATCGATCACGATGTGCAGCCCGCCATCGCATCACCACGCCAGTGGAACTACCGCTCTAAACTCACCCCGCATTTCAATAAGCCAAAAAATGGGCAGATCGAAGCTATTGGCTTCCTCCGCAATGGCCGCCGCAACTCTATACTCGATGTACCGCAGTGTCCTATCGCCATGGAGGAGATTAATGATGCTCTGCCGCACCTCCGTAAGGAAGCTCAGCTGAATGCTAAGCAATATAAAAAAGGTGTCACCATGCTCATGCGTGTCACGGAAGGTCGCGTAGAAACGAACCACCGCGCGATTGCTACCGAGCAAGTCGGCGACCTCTCTTTCAACTTCCTTGCAGGTGATTTCTTCCAGAACAATCCCTTCATCCTACCAGCATTCACCGAGTACGTAGCGAAACAAGCCTCCATGAATGGAGCTAAGTACCTCGTCGACGCTTACTGTGGCTCAGGTCTCTTCGCTCTATCCTTAGCCTCATCATTCGATAAGGTGGCGGGCGTAGAAGTGTCCGAGACATCCGCAGACTGGGCCCGAGCCAACGCTCGCCAAAATAATATAGGAAACGCGACTTTCATGGCATCCAGTGCCGAAGCTATTTTCGAAGACATCGACTTCCCAGCAGACGAAACTGCAGTTGTAATCGATCCACCACGTAAAGGGTGTAATGAGGAGTTCCTCTCACAGCTCTTTGCATTCGGCCCATCACGTTGCGTCTACGTTTCCTGTAATCCATCTACCCAGATGCGTGACCTCCAAGAGTTCATCAAAGCTGGATATATCTTAGAAGAAGTCCAACCATTCGATCTCTTCCCACAAACCCGCCATCTCGAATGTGTCGCGGTCTTGAGAAAAGGCAAATAAGCTAATCTTCCGATAGAGCAAAACCCTCAATCTTCTATGGAAGCTCTTTAGGCGCTTAGTCCCACAAAAAAAGCGAAGGGATATCTCTTCGCTTTTTACATTCATTCATCTACATTAACCTCTAACAAATTAGAGTTAGAATGCCTAAAAATCCTACTAAAGCAGAAACAGCCCTTTTACCACCTTTCCAAGGAATAAGCTCGGAACACATCTACGTTCCAGAAACCGAATCTGAATGCCAAGCCGCAGTCGATGCCATCCTCAGTGCTGGAGTAGCCGGGTTCGACACCGAGGCAAAGCCAACATTTCGCAAGGGGCAGAAAAGTGAAGGTCCTCACGTAGTACAGTTCTCCCTCACTGATAGAGCGTATATATTTCAACTGTATCATGACGCATGTGAACAGGCTTCAGCCAGACTCATCACTTCAAAGCATGTGCTTAAAGTGGGCTTCGGCTTAAGCAATGACCATGGACAGATTAGAAGTAGGCTAGGAGTAGCTCTCAATAACGTCCTCGATCTAGACCAAACTTTTTGCAAGTTAGGCTATCAAAGACATATCGGGGTGAGAGGTGCAATCGGGGCAATGATGCAACAATGCTTCAAGAAATCGAAAGCGATATCTACCAGCGACTGGGCTATCCATGAACTAAGTCAGCGCCAATTGCTCTACGCAGCTAACGACGCCTACGCAGCTCTTAAAATCATGGAAGACCTTCAAGAAAAAGGTCATCTTTAAGCATCTTTTTTAGACAGCGCCTTCAGCAAAATACATCGAACCCTATGAACATTCTCTTTGTCTGCCTCGGTAACATCTGTCGCTCGCCTGCGGGTGAAAACATTTTTCGTCATGCGGTGAAACAAGCTGGAGTCGCGGATCAATGGGAAATCGATTCCTCGGGTACGGAAGCTTGGCACACGGGAAAAGGACCAGATGCGCGCATGACTAAAACACTCGAATCACGTGGAATCGAGGTAACAGGAAAAGCCCGCCAGATAAGTGAGCAAGACCTGCAAGACTTCGATCTCATCCTCACCATGGATAATGAGAACTTCGCCAATGTCTGTAAGCTCGACACAAAGGGTCACTACGGCGGCAAAATCAAAAAGTTTACCAGCTTCTGTAAACAGCACACGGAAACTGAGGTCCCGGATCCCTACTACGGTGGACAAGACGGTTTTGAGCTCGTAGCCGACATGCTCGAAGACGGTTGCACCTCGATTATTGAGACATATTCGCAATAATCAACTTGCGCTACTACGCAGCCCGCACATTATTAGCAGTGATGCGCACCCTATTGTTTTTCTTACTACTCATTCATAGCTGCGTCCTCGCTGAGCCTACGCCGTTGCCTGAGGTCAAGAAAATCAGCGAGACGTTCTACCAACTCGGTGAGGTCGAAATCGATAGTGAAAAGCGTACCATCACCTTCCCCGCGACTGTCGAACAAAATGAAGTCTTAGTAGAGTACCTTCTCGTTACAGAAAAAGGCAAAGTCCACGAGTCTGTTTTCAAAACCCAGATCGATCCGCTTCAGTTAAACATAGCGATGAAACTTCTTGGCTATCAAGAATCCAAGGAGCTCATTCAAGTCTTAGACGAAAACTACGAACCAACAGGTCACTACTTTAAAGCTAACAGCGAGCAACAAAGGAGTCTATCTCGGCTGAGTATTTTAGTTCATTGGAGTAGTGAGGGAAAGCTACACAGCTACCACCCCTACCAACTCATCGATGTGGAATCCACTGGCTCTCACATGCCACAATCTCCATGGATATATTCAGGCTCCTTGCTCAACAAAGGCCAACTCCAAGCAGCAATCACTGGTGACATCATCGCGATCTACACCGACCGCACTTCCCTCATCAATTACTCTGGCGAAGGGCGTGAAGACGACACCATCTGGCTCCCTAACAAAAAGCTCTTACCGCCAATAGGCACTGCAGTCACCATTACTCTCACTCAGACTAACAAACCAGCACAACAACCATGAAATTAGTCACACTTTTCGCTACCTGCTCCGCAATCGCCTTAAACATTTCAACACACGCGGCTGAAAACGCTAAAGCCCCCTATCTCTCGCTTAAACTCGAGATGGAACACTCCATCACCAAGGGGAATGCTTTTCTAACATCCACTCAGAACGAACTGGGCTTTTGGAAAAATGAAGAAATCCCAGCCTACACAGCTCTCGCCTTAACCGCCGCCAGACGCTCACCTAACACCGCTAACTCAGAAGCTGCTCACCTCAAAAAAGGCTACGAATGGCTCGTTGGCACTCAACACAATGATGGTGGCATCTACGTCAAAGGGCTTGCCACCTACAATACCTCATGCGGGCTTATGGCTCTCGCTGCATCTGGTGACCCCGCTCATAAAGATCCCATTCTTAAAGCGCGTAAATTTCTCATCAACCTCCAACAAGATTGGGATTTGAAAGGAGAGTCAGACAACCCCAATGATGGCGGAATAGGATACGGTGGCAGCTACCCACATTCGGATATGTCTAATACCTATCTGGCAATTGAAGCTCTCAAACTTACGGAACCAATTGCAAAAGATTCTGGAACCCGCCAACCAAGCCTCAACTGGGACGCAGCCATCGACTTCATTTCTCGCTGCCAAAATCTTGAAAGCACCAATGACCAGCCGAAAAGTGGGAACGATGGCTCCTTCGTCTACTTCCCTGGTAATTCGAAAGCTGGTACTGAAGTCGACAAAGAAGGTCGCGAGACTCTCCGCGGCTACGGCTCAATGTCCTACGCTGGCCTGCTATCACTCATTTATGCTGATCTTAATGAGAACGATCCTCGGGTGAAAGCTGTGAAGCAATGGCTCGACACCAACTACACCCTCGCTGAAAATCCAGGGCTAGGCCAACAAGGGCTCTATTACTATTACCAAGTAATGGCTAAAGCGCTCACCGCTTCAGGCATTGACATCATAGTCACCGAAGATGGTCAAAAACACGATTGGCGCAAAGAGCTCGCGGGCCAGTTACTCAGCACCCAGAAAGCCGACGGTTCTTGGATTAATGAAAATTCACGTTGGTGGGAAAATGAAGCGGAACTAGTGACCGCCTACGCAGTTCTCACATTAGAGCAAATTTATTACTCAATCCCGCACTAACCAACTTTTGCCAAAGTATAGACATGCACTATTCGATTAAAATCTCCGGATGTTTGGATGGGTTTAGAGCGATTGCTCACATGAAGATTCTCCAGAAAGATTTTTCCTACCCTATTTTCAAATCTAAACGCGTCACGAATAGTGTCACGGCTGGTGAGGAAGTTATTCTACGAATCCCAGAAGGAAAAAACCAGTCAACTTTGCTTAGGAAAATCAAAGAAACGGGAGCCCGCGCTGAACTAGCCGAACAGCGTAGAGTTCGCCCATCTCTCAAACCAAAGCACGGACGGTACTAAAACCACAAAGTTCGCGTTGATAAAGTATTGAACATTCCCCACCGCTTGCTCATCTTCCCGCCATGGCAACTGAACATATCGACGTCAACTACGTGGCTAATCTAGCACGTGTCGAGCTCACAGCAGAGGAAGCTGAAACCTTCGGTAAACAGCTCGACGAAATTCTTGGCTACATAGATAAACTTTCTGAGCTCGACGTAGAAGGCATCGAGCCTACTGCGCATGCATCCCCAGTTTTTGACCGCATTCGTGAAGACGTCGCCAAGCCTGGTCTTGAGCGCGAAGCTTTCCTTAATAATGCACCAGACACAGCTAACGACCAACTACGCGTTCCTAAGGTCATCGAATAACTTCACTGACTACTAGCCTCTTGTTACCAGCTACTAGCCACTTAAATAACATGCTTTCCACAGAATCTATCACCTCACTCCGCGCCAAGCTCACAGCGGGTGAAATCACACCCTTTGACATTATCGACTCACTCGAGTCAGCCATTCTCGAAAAAGACGAAGCCATTGGAGGTTATCTCTCTTTCGACTTTGACGCAGCTCGTGAAGAGGCAAAAAATGCCGATCTCAGCCTGCCGCTCGGCGGCATCCCGATTGCCATTAAGGACAATATCAATGTCAAAGGCCAACCATTGACCTGCGCGTCCAAGTTCCTTGAAGGTGCATTCATCTCTCCTTACGATGCCACAGTCATCAGTAAACTTCGTGAAGCTGGAGCGATCCCACTCGGACGCACCAACCTCGATGAATTTGCCATGGGTTCTACCTCTGGTAACTCAGCTATCAAGCCGACTAACAACCCAGCAGACCTCAGCCGTGTTCCTGGTGGTTCCTCCGGTGGTTCTGCCGCAGTAGTCGCAGCTGACACTGCTATCGCAGCTCTCGGATCTGATACTGGTGGATCTATCCGCCAACCAGCATCCCACTGTGGTATTGTTGGCCTCAAGCCTTCCTACGGTCGTGTTTCACGCTACGGCCTAGTAGCATTCGCATCCTCACTCGACCAGATCGGGCCAATGACAAAAACTGTCGATGATGCAGCCCTACTTCTGAACGCCATCACTGGCTATGATGCTGCTGACTCGACTTCGCTCGAGGATGACAACACAGACTTCACTGCTGACCTTGACTCTGGTGTATCCGGGATGAAGCTCGGTGTACCGAAAGAATACTTCAGTGACTCCATTGATCCATCAGTGAAAGCGGTCTTCGATGAAACTGCTGCCAAACTAGAAGCAGCTGGCGCTGAGCTCGTACCTATTTCACTTCCCCACACGGAATACGCAGTAGCCACTTACTACATCATTGCTCCTGCTGAGGCTTCTTCTAACCTTTCTCGCTTCGACGGAATCCGCTACGGTAACCGAGCAGAAAACCCTGAGAACCTCATCGACCTCTACCGTAAATCACGTGCGCAAGGATTTGGTGCAGAAGTGAAACGCCGTATCATTCTCGGTACCTATGTTCTATCATCAGGTTACTACGATGCCTTTTACACCAAGGCGCAGAAAGTACGTACTCTCATCCGTAAGGACTTCACTGACGCATTCGAATCCGTCGATGCTATCCTCTCTCCAGTAGCACCAACTGCGGCTCCTAAGCATGGAGAGAATGCAGATGATCCA
Source organism: Rubritalea sp. (assembly GCF_051252225.1). Lineage (GTDB taxonomy): Bacteria > Verrucomicrobiota > Verrucomicrobiia > Verrucomicrobiales > Akkermansiaceae > Rubritalea. Next base: position 18,409 of record NZ_JBPOGE010000018.1, on the reverse strand, counting down.
CTTCAGGAATACCTCGCAGACATTTGCACTATCGCTGCAAATCTAGCAGGCATCCCTGGGATTTCAGTACCTGCTGGCACCGTTGATTCTGACTCAGGAACCAAGCTTCCTGTCGGGCTTCAGATCCTAGGACCTGACCTCGGAGAATCTACTATTCTCAAAATAGCCAAGGCTGTAGAGGGATTCTAAAGGATAGAAGTTAATCCATTTTAAAAAGCGAAGGTCTATTCACCTTCGCTTTTTTTGTTTTTGGCAGTCCAGATTGGGAAATGCCTACGATAGCTGATCCTCCCGACCAAATGCGCGGCAATCGGGGCTGTGAGGTAAAAGAAGAAGAGAATCGCTAAACTCTCAATAATCACACGCGGAGTAGGAATGCTCAACATCACGGCTATCAAAATAAGCGCGCAACCGAAAGCACCGGCCTTGGTCGCTGCATGCATCCTAGTGTAAAGGTCAGGCATTCTCACCACTCCAACCGCTGCGAGCAATGCAAACAACGACCCAGTGAGAAGAAAAAAGCTAATGATATAAGTCATCATATTAGACATCATTGTGTTCGAGATAACGGACTAGAGCCACGGTGGCTATAAAGCTGATCAGCGCTATGGCCATCGCAATTTCAAGATAAGGCACGAAGCCTCCTATCAGACAAAGTAAAACACACTGGGCCATCGTCAGAGCAGCCAGTAAGTCGAGCGCTACCACTCTATCAAGAAAGCTAGGGCCTTTGATCACTCGGATAGTTGAGAGAACCACCGCTGCTGCCAGCATCCACTGACAAACCTCTAACACCCAGGCTGGTATTATTGTAATTTCAAAAAACATCGCAGACTTTATTTATATAGTTTTCCACCAACTCTTGAGCCTCTTTCTTGGGATCCTCAGAGTACATGCTATGAATAAATAGCATCCCATCACTTACATCTAAACTGAGCGTCCCAGGAGTCATCGTTATCAAGTTCGTCACTACCAGTAACTGGCGCGGTGTGAGATGCTCTACATCGATAGTCAGAATAGCCGGTTTCATCAAATGCTGTGGCGTCATAATATCGATCGCCACGCGCACATTACTCACCACTACCTCTTTGAGATAAAATAAACCAAAGGCTATTATCTTTATGATTTTACTGATCATTTCCCTCCTTCAGTTTCATGACGTTCTCAATGTAGGCTTCGGGATTCGTCAACTGCTCGCTCGCGATAGTCGACCACTCTAATAATTGTTGAGGGAACAGGCTGATCCAGACAGTCATTGCAGCCATCGCTATACATGGCCAAATCATTACCCATGGAATATGCTTATGCGTAGCATCCGTATGCGCTGGCTCCTTTTTCCAAAATGCCTCTGCCCAAATTTTCGTCATGGAATACAGAGTCAAAATACCAACAAATAAAGCACAACCAACGAGCCAATAATGCCCAGTGTCGATGCCAGCTCTAATCACGCCCAATTTAGCCCAAAAACCTGAGAGTGGTGGAATCCCACCCAGTGAGAATGCCGGCAGGAAAAAGAGTAAGGCCAAGCCGGGCATCGCTTTGTACAGCCCACCTAACGCTTTCAAATCAGTTGTCCCTGAGCGTTTTTCTATCAAACCAGCAATCAGGAATAGATTAGTTTTCACCAGAATATGGTGAATCGTATAGAAAATAGCCCCAGCAATCGCCAATGGCGTGCCAATCGCTAATCCCATCACGATGTAGCCAATCTGACTCACGATGTGGAATGATAAGATTTTCTTAATATCGAAATGCGATGCAGCTCCAAACACCCCAGTAAGCATAGTCATGCCTGCTAAAAACAATAACACGTCTTGAACAATGTCGAACTGGCTGTGAAACAAGAGAGTGTAGGAACGAATCATGGCGTACACACCCACTTTCGTCAGCAAGCCAGCAAACAGCGCAGATATAGAAACTCTCGGCGTGTGATACGATGCCGGAAGCCAGAAGAAAAAGGGAAAGAGCGCTGCCTTAATACCGAATGCCACAAGCAGCAGCATCGCACTACTATTCACCAGAAGCGCATCTTCATGCGTATCGAGACGATACGCTATATCAGCCATATTCAGTGTCCCTAATTTGCCATAAATCAAGCCGACGCCACAGAGGAAGATGAAGGAAGACAGGACATTAATAAGTAGATACTTCACACCACCTTCCAGCTGATCCTTTGTCCCAGAAAGAGTAATCAGTACAAATGAGGAGAGAAGCATCACCTCAAACCATACATACAGGTTGAATAGATCACCTGTTAAGAAAGAACCATTCACACCCATCAGCAGCATATGTATCAAGCTGTAGTAATGCTTCCGCGTATGAAACTCATCTATATCTCCTAGTGAATAGACGGCTATAGCAACTGCTATCACACCAGTGATAGCCACCATCATGGCACTGAAAAGATCACAAACGAGAGAGATACCAAACGGAGCTTCCCACGCGCCCACTTGTATCACAATCATCCCATGTTCTAATACATGACGAGTGAGCATCACCGCAGAGCCCAGCTGGGCGACTGCACCCACTATGCTAATCTGAGGAGCAAAGCTTTTTGTATAATCCCTACGCAGGCAGGTAACCGCCGTTAGAAATGGCAGGATTAAGGATAGAACTAACCAAATCATGGTAGGGCATCTGTATGGTTAAATTCATTCACGTCGTCGCTTTTCAATACTTTGTGCGCACGCATAAGCAGCGTGATTGTAAAAACCATGAGCCCAAAGCCGATAACGATAGCAGTCAGGACAAGCGCTTGAGGAATAGGGTCAGCATGTCCAGCTGCTACTTCGCCAGTCTTAGAATCAGCAAAGACTGGCTCATGAGCGATCACTCCTCCCATGGTAAATACCAAAAGGTTGGCCGCTTGGCTCAACAGAATAATACCAATGATGATCTTGGTCATGTTACGCCTCAACAGACAGTATACTCCTGCCGTAAACAGGATCCCCGCCATTATGGTTATTAAAAGTGACATCGTTAGTTGTTATTTGAATCAAGTGATTTCGCACAAAGCACAGCGAAGCCGAGCACTGTCATGTACACGCCAATATCAAAAAGAATCGGTGTCCCTAGCTTGAGTTTCCCCAGCACAGGTAAATACCAAGTAGGAGCCCAGACTGCCTCCATGAATGTGTGTTTTACAAACAGTCCCACAAATGCGCTAGCACATGCGACTAGCAGCCCGACTTTGATCAGTTTAAATGGATCGAGCCACCTACTGCCTTTTATTCCGTCCCACCCCACTGAGAGAGCTCGCAACATCACAGCTGACGCAGCAATCAAACCACCAATAAATCCACCACCAGGAAGATTGTGTCCTCGGTAGAGTACGATAAGTGACAGCACTATTAGCACTGGATAGATGTAACGCGTCGCGGTTTTAAGAATGATTGAATCCATTACTTATTTCTCCTCCTTCTTTTTCACTCTATCCACCAGAGCCCAGACTCCGAGCGCGGCAACAGCTAACACACAAATCTCTCCAAAAGTATCGAGAGCTCGGAAATCAACCAAAATGACATTCACCACATTAGCTCCATGGCCCAGAGGATAACTCATCTGTGTGAGAGTGTCAGAAATACGCTCTCCCATTACAAGATTTTGAGACTTCAGCATCAGCACAGTCATCACCCCTCCCGTAATGACCGCTAGGCCGGAATCCATGAAGCGCTGGAATTTGGTTGAAAGCTTGCGGTATTTCGGCAGATGACGAACAACCCAGGCGAACAACACCACCGTCAGAGTCTCTACTAGAACCTGTGTAATAGCCAAATCTGGTGCGCTATACTTCGCATAAATCATCGCGATACCGTAACCAACCACTCCTAGTGAAATTACTGCAGTCAGCCTGTGTTGAGAAAAGACAGCAAAGACAGTCGCCATTGTCATAGCCAGTAAAAGCAACACCATAAATGGGTGCACAGTCCCGATGCTTTCCATAGATGGCCAACCGCCAAACAAGACCAGCTTGTACAGAATTAGAGCACAGCTACTCACTAAAATAATGATTACATAAGAGCGTAATCGCCCAGTCTGGAGAGTCTTCGTACAGAGGTAGGCAAGATGAAGAACCTTCTTAAACACATGGTCATAAACGCTATCTGCCGAAGTCGTCTCATTCACCATCACCCCCTTATCTGTTGGTCTCAAAAATGCAACCAATGAGAAACCAATCGCAAAGGTGATCAAACTCAGAATAAGCGGTAAATTAATCCCGTGCCATAAGTGGACTTCTATCCCAGGCCCATTCAGAGAAAGTTGCTTATAGCACGACTGAAGAACCGGCTCGAATAATCCTGGCACACAGCCGAAAAGCGTGCCGAGCGTAGCTAATATGGCGGGACCAGCGGTCATCCACAGTCCCATTTCGTGAGGAGTTTTTGGGGTAGCATCCACACGCTTGCGGAAAAATGGAATCACTCCAGCCCGTGCGGCAAGCACCATCATCAGAGCATTACCTATCACCAAAACTCCCGTCACTATCCAGGGAGCATAGAGACTAGCCTTGTAAGCATATTCCTTACCGAGAAACCCCAAGAATAAGGGTAATCCCATCATCGAAAGAGCGGCAAATCCAGCAGTCAATGCAGTGACCGGCATTGACCTTTTCAAACAACCTAGGATCCGTATATCCCGAGTCCCAGTAGAATGATCCACTGCACCAGCAGTCATAAATAAAGTCGCTTTATAGAGAGCGTGGCCCAATAGGAAAATTACTGCCGCGAAGATAGCAGCGGGCTTATCAATACCTATCAAGAGAGTTAAAATGCCAAGAACAGCGAGTGTCGTTGCCGCGAGAATTTTCTTAAGATCAACTTGGCGTAGACCGAAAATAAGAGCCAACACCATTGTTAGACCACCAGCGATCATCAAGGTATTCGACCAAAGCGCCGTACCCCCAAGCATCGGCTGCATCACCAGCATCAAGAAAATACCAGCCTTCACCATTGTAGCGGAGTGAAGGTAGGCACTCACAGGCGTCGGCGCTGACATCGCATTTGGTAACCAGAAATGGAACGGAAACTGTGCAGACTTAGTAAATGCGCCTAACAACACAGTGATCACACAGCCAATATATAAAGGGTGCGAGGACAGATCAAAATCTCTGCTCAGCATCTCTGAAAGCAACCAAGTCCCCGTCATGCTCTGTAACATGATGACACCCGCGAGTAGAGCTAGCCCACCAAGCCCGGTAACAACCAGTGCTTGCAGAGCATTCCTTCGAGCTGAAGTATCTTCGTGATTAAAACCAATCAGGAGATAGGAACTAATACTCGTGAGCTCCCAAAAAATAAATAAAATCAACAAGTGGTCAGAAAGCACCACTCCTGTCATAGCGAACATGAAAAGGTAGAGTAATGCACACAAGCGCATAGTACCTGACTTCCCTCCCATGTATCCTAAAGCGTACGCGATGATACATGTCCCTATGCCAGTCACTAACAGCGCCATCAGCATACCTATGCCATTAAGCTGCAGAGCTAGGTCGATCCCAAATTCAGGTACCCAAGGGACGGACCAATAAAGCCCGCTACCAGATGTTAATACCCACCACGATGCTATCGCTATGGAACAAAAACTAAATAGAGCCGGAAATACAATTGCCGCTTTTACCAGAAAAGGACTCTTTTCCCGACTCATCAATGGTATGAGAGCTCCTATCAAAAGAAGGCATAGTGAAATGGGTAAATTCATGCGTGCGCCCCATCCATACGCTTAAGTGCCGTGTCTGTCAAACTAGCCAGAACGATATTCTTGATTTTTGTTAGTAGACTCATTCCTAGCCTTTCAGCCATGCCCAAGCTGGCTCAATTTGCTCTACAGGAAAGTGTCGTTCCTGTATTCCCACTAACTTTGCAAATTGGCTATCTACACTGATTAACCATTTCCAAACCTTCTCATCAGTCACTACAGCAATTTTTTCTAACTTAGACATATGGGATAACACCCACTTAATGTCAGAAACTCCTGCATGCACTCCCCACTTAGCCCCTACATCTAGCACTAAAAGCACACAAACCTTTTTATGCAGCTCAAGGGCCGCCTCCAAGTCTGCTATCCAGAGCCTTTCTTGATCTGAACCGATGGTTCCAGAAATCTCATAACCGAGATACCGGCCTTCGCTCGTTGATAATTTTTTAACCATATTTCACTCTAAATCAATCAAGTAGTCGAGGTCGATCAATTTCAGATCATCATACCCACTGAATACGTAAATGCTCCCAAATTTGGATCAAAATACGACGACGAAAAAGCTCGAAGCCAGCCAGATAGTCAAAAAAACATCCTCACCAGCAAAGATTCAATCAAACCATCTCGATCTATACTTCTGTAAAAAAAGAATGGCGCACCTGAATGGTGCGCCATGCTAAAAAGATTTATTTAGGACTAGAATGTGCAGGCTCTTATCGACGCCTTCTGACCAAACCAAAACTAAGACCTAAGCCCAGAAGTATAGCTGAACTCGGCTCTGGCACCGCTGCTGTTACAGCAGTGAAAGAATCTATCGAGTAGTCAGCTCCACTAGGTGCAGTTATAACTAGATCAATCTGATCTACATCGGAAAAATCAGCACCACTGAATTCGGAGAAATTGTAACTTAATAGTCCCCCATTTGTCGTTAAGCTTTTACTCACAGATGTAGAAGAACCGCCACTTGTAACGCTAATAGCCACAGTTAAGAGATTACCTCCAGGTAAATCATAATCCACAAAATTGATATCGAATGCATACGCACTAGATAAATTAAAACCAGCTAATGAGGCGTCAGTTCCTTGGCCGTAGCTTAAAGTAGTTGATCCTGAAGCACCTGAAGTGGATGAATACTCAAAGTAAGAATTCCCTGTATTTTCTACGGTTGTCGTCACCTGTCTTCTGCCAGATCCTGTTGCTGTGATACGAGTAAGCGTAATATTACGCTGACCTCCGATTACGCCAGTGAGTCCAGTCCCAACAGTTGAAATGGTCGTGGGTGTGGCTGGTGTTGGAGTTGAATAGATATCGATAACATTAGAACCAGTCACAGCAGTCGAAAAATCGTCGATTGTGATGGAAGCATTCCCGCTCACGTTCAGCGTCAATAATAAGGACGCGACGAGGGGAGAGTAGTTTTTAGTTTTCATTTTTTTGGCGCTATTTTTACTTAGCGAACTATGCACTCAAGTATGTCAAAAGCGGACAAAGTCAACTACTTCCATTCCTCATAAGTCATTTTTTTTTAGGAGGTAAAACACATTAACACCCTTCCCTATAGCTTCAATACTCCCCATGTAGAAATGATCCATATAGAATCTTGAATAAGACTTCTATTGAGTCATCACTTTAGGAATAAATGAAGAGCATAACGATGCACTTAAACTAGCAGACTACTAGGCTTCGCCACTCGGTAGATCGCAAGAAACTCTTCCGCTTGCGCTGGATCATTGAGCACGTAAGTTCCCGCAGTTAAACCTGTTTGTATCCCGCCCTCTTCTATAGGACCAAACTCAGGCAAGACCTCTAATTGAGATTTACGCAGAATCTCATACTGCCCGCCTAAACCTGGAGCCGTTTTTTTAAGTAACTCCACAGCGACTCTCCCCATCGTATGGCGGACATTGACCTCCACTACAGGACGAAAAACATACGTACCATTAGTGTCTTTATGGACCATTGAGTCCACTCCGAGCGCCCCCACATAGTTACTGCCCGCCAGAAGCTCCTTCAGAATCCCTGGCATTTCATACTTATAAAACGTATGTGCTCTACTATCTCTGAACAGGAATGTACTGAGACCTTCATCCAAACCTTGCGCCCACTTTGGAAGCACTAGCGATCCCCTAAAGCGCCCGAGCTCGTCATTCAATACGCGTGTCATTCCTACGAGTTTAATCTCACCACTGGCAGCCACTTCGTATTGCGCTGAAAAATCAAGCACACGGTCTAACCAAGGCTCGGCCAGCACCGCGCCATGTTCCTTCAAAACTCTTCTGAGCCAGCCTTGAGCACTCTTAGTCCATTTCCCATCAAGCAATCGGCAATGCCCTCTACCTGCATTCGAGTAAGCAGCTTTCAATAAAACGTCACCGCTGGCTCTCTGCAGATAGTCCTCCACTTCATCTAGAGTGGTGCACCATTCCCCGACAGGCTCACCTAGCTGCTGCTCTAGTTCGAACCCCATTCGCTTAGACATCCACTTAGACTCAGAATGCGCACGCCATTTTTGAGAAACATTTGCATTCATGTTTGAGGAATAGGGCTCGAGCACATCTGACGCCTTTTGCTGCCACGCCCATGGACGCATCCCGCCGATCCTGCGTTCCTTCAAATCTTTCGTATTAGTGACCGCTACGCATTCAGGCATAGGAAACCCCCAGGCTCGAATATTTCGAAGGTGTTCTCGACTAGGCTCCTTACGCAAAATCAACACATCGTCTCTTCGCGCCCACGCTAGCGGCACCATGTCTAAGTCTTCCTCTAACAGGCTAACATTACGCTTCGGAGAAAATGACTGTTTGTTGATGCGAGCAAGCTCTTCCCCCTCAGCATTGGGATTAAACCAATGCAGCACAGGTGTTCGTCCACGCGACTGCTCTTCAACTTCAAGAAATTCAATCCAGTCATTATCAATACCCGCCAGCTTTCTGCCCTCAGCATTATACGGAGCCACCCCCTTCGCCCGTACCGGAGCAAGAGGGAAATGTAGCTGAGTCTGAAATGCTTCCCAGTCTGACTTCGATTGGTCTTTCCACTTCCTGAACCATTTCAGGCCATGACCCACATGCTCAATCTCATCTTCATAAATTTTCTCTAACACAGCAGCAGTACCACCATCTCCCACCTCACGAAACAGTTTTGCGTAATGTACTGAGTAATCGAGATTAGCCTGTTCAAAAACCAAACTCAAACGACTCACGAAATCCATTGGCTGCTCCATCGGCGCCACCGCTCGCCAGAAATAATCATTCACGGGGAGTTCACCGAACTCCACTCCACACTCTTTCATCCTGCGCATGTACATCAGCGTGTGCGCTTGCTCTTCCTTCAGAGTCTCATACACGCCGAGTCGAAACTCCTTAGGCGCATTAGGAAATTTTAATAAGACAAGAGCCATCAACTCCGTCGCTAATAGTTCGTGGTTAGCAAGGAAATGCAGCATCTTCCCGCGCTCGCGGTCATCATCCAAACGGTTCGTCCCCGGAAAGTCGGCCTTTACGCCGCGCTCAGAAATTTTCAGTTCAATGGGCCGTCCTGGGCCATCAGGCATGGTAAACGCCGCAGCGGGAGCATCATCGGTGATAAGCTTAGGCTTAAGCAAAAGCTTCTCCTCCAAGCTTTTACCATAGAGCACCTGCTCTGCGAAATCGCGTAATTCCATGCCACGCCTTAGCCCCCTTACTCCAAATTTACAAATCTCACTTTCAAAAATTAGAAATCACAGTAGTTTAAACCACAACCCATGAAGATCCTTTCAAGTCTCGCTCTCATCTCTCTTTGTACATCACTCTGCGCACAAGATGCAGTCCAACCACCTGAGCAGCCAAATGACCAAATGGTCGTCGCCCCAGGTCTTTCAGATATCTACAAATCCGTTGTTCGCATCGAAGTAGCCTCCCAAGTTCCCGACTATAAAACCCCATGGAATGCTGGCCGTTTCTCGGGTGGTACAGGCACCGGCTTTCTCATTGGGAAAAACCAATTTCTCACCAACGCGCATGTTGTGTCCAATGCTCGCCGAGTGCTCATCACCATGCACGGCTCATCTCGTAAATTTCCCGCTCGCGTCGTACATATTGCCCATGACTGTGATCTCGCACTCATCGAAGTAGAAGACTTTTCCTCCTTCGAGAACCTTCCGCACCTCAGTATTGGTAGCATTCCCCAACTCGAATCAGAAGTCCGCGTGATTGGTTACCCGATCGGTGGTGAGCGTATCTCGGTCACTCGCGGAGTTGTCTCTCGTATCGACTTCGCTCCATACTCACATTCGCGTGCCGATTCTCACCTCGTGGTACAGATTGATGCAGCCATCAACCCTGGCAACTCTGGTGGACCAGTACTCCAAAAGGGCAAAGTCGTCGGTGTCGCTTTCCAAGGACTGCGCCAAGCAGACAATACTGGCTATATGATCCCCACTCCGGTCATCAAACGCTTCCTTAAAGATATTGAAGACGGAAAGTACGACAAATACGTAGACCTCGGGATTTCCTCTTTCGCCATTTTCAACCCTGCCATGCGCGAGGTGCATAATCTCGAACCAAACGCCCCAGGCGTGCTCGTTGCAGATGTGGTTGCAGGCAGCTCATCAAGCCCAGCTCTGCAAACTGGTGACATCCTTACAGCGATAGATGGTCATGCCGTAGACTCCTCTGGTAGCGTTGTCATTGCTGGCGAACGCGTCGATATGAATGAAATTGTCGAACGAAAATTCGCAGGTGAAACGGTGAAGTTAGATTTTGTTAGAGACGGCAAAGAAATGTCTGAAGAAGTTGAGCTTAAGGGTTTCCCTCCAGCACAGATGGTGGCGATCCAATACGGAAAGAAACCGCGCTATACCATTCAAGGTGGACTGGTTCTCCAGCCTCTCAACATCAACCTCTATTCAGCGCATAAACTCAACAACCCACGCGTACGCCGCCTCTTCAACGACTTCGTATCAGAAGGCCTCTACAAAGAACGTAAAGACATACTAGTCCTCACTCGAGTGTTAGATGACCCCATCAACTCCGGACTCTCAGAGTTTGTCGGCAACGCTATCAAATCCATCAACGGAGTAGATATCACAGATATGAAGCAAGCACATGACCTGCTCAACCCTACTGAAATGCCAGAATTTTTTGAGATTATGTTAGACGGCTCTGACCGCCCACTCATTTTACCAAGCGAAGGACTATCAGCGGCCAATGGTCGGATCAGTACCAGCTATGGTGTTCACAAATCCTACAACCTCGAAAACTAAGCTACGTACCTTACATACCATGAAATTATTTCTTACTATCGCCGTAGCTGCATCCACCTCTCTAAGCCTTCTTGGTGCCGATCTCTCTGATTCTGTCATTCGCGTAGCGTCTACCATCCAGAGCTATAACCCATCTCAACCATGGGATAAAAATGCGACATCTAAACGGAAGGCTCTAGCTGCAGTTCTTGCTAACAAGCAAGTCCTCACTACCGCTGAAATGGTGGCTGACGCAAACTTCATCCAGCTAGAAACAACCAATGGTGAAAGCCTAATTCCTGCACATGTGGTAGCTGTCGATTATGAGGCTAATCTAGCCCTCGTCGAGCCCTCCACTGAGTTGGGGGTAGCCACACTTGCGGAAATGCCAGGGCTTGAGCTTTCTGGCCCCGCTCACTTAGGTGACTCCGTAGACATTATCCAAGTACAGGACAATGGCATGCCGCTCATCACTGAGGGTAAAGTTCAAGGAGCTGAAGTCACATCAAGCTTTGTCCCTGGACATTTTTTCCTCACCTACGTGGTCAAAGCCTCGATGCAAAGTGCTGCGAACAGCTTCACACTCCCTGTCGCTAAAGACGGGAAACTTATTGGTATCCTCACTAGCTATTCAGCAAAAGATCAGCTCACCGACATCATTTCTCCTGAAATCATTACAGCATTCCTCAAAGATGCTGCAGATGGTAACTACGCTGGCTTCCCTACACTCGGTATTGCCACCACACGCACCACTGATGTCCACTTCCGCGATTGGCTCAAGCTCCCCACTGACAAGGGAGGCCTCTATATCACTAGGATCTTAAGAAACTCCGCTGCAGAAGCTGCGGGGCTCAAACAAGGTGACGTCCTCATTTCAATCGACGACAAACCGCTCGATCGCCGAGGCAACTACCAAGCAAATGGCTACGGTCAACTCTACTGGAGCAACCTCATCCGCGGATCTCAAGCAGTCGGCTCTACGATCAAACTTGGCATTCTACGCGACGGTGAAGAACTCGAAATTGAAGCCGCACTCGCACGTTCACCAGAGGGTATCATTCCTTCACATACGTATGACAAGGCACCTCGCTACCTAGTCAAAGGTGGACTTGTCTTCCAAGAGCTCACCAAGTCTTACCTCGAAGCCTTTGGCGATGATTGGGTGACTCGAGCCCCTCTCAACTTGTTAGATGCCCTCAACCACCCTGAAGACTATGAAGAAGGCCGTAAGCGTTTAGTATTTATCAGTGCTGCGATTCCAACTCCCGCTACCCTCGGTTACGAATCACTCCGCAGTGTCATTGTTGAAGAGGTGAATGGCAAAAAAATCGAAGATATCCCCTCACTCATCGCCGCGTTCGAAGAGGTTCCAGAAAATGGGATCCACGTACTCAAAATCGACGAGAAGCCAGAAACCATCTACCTCGACGCCAAGGCATCCGATGAAGTCGACAGCCAACTCCTCCAACGCGGTCTCCCATCGCTCTCAAGAGATTCGGAGTAGTTGAAATAGGAAATAGCCGCTCGCGGCTCAGCCACTGAAACAGCACTCACATCCACTCTGTAATAACGCAGACTGTGACACAGCAATGGCGCGGCTAACAACCTGTTAGAGTTCACCCATTCTATCCAGCGGACTAGGTGCCTTCCCCTGAATCGCTGACACCACATGTGTGTATATTTCTGTTGTTGTAATATTACTGTGACCTAGCGCCTCCTGGATCGTCCTCAAGTCCACACCAGTCTGCAATAAATGAGTGGCATAGCTATGCCTGAACGTATGTGCGGTCACACGTTTGTGGATGCCAGAAGCTGCCACCGCTTGCCGTATCCATTTACTCACAGCACCAGGCATCAGATGATACCTTTTCTCTCTACCGTCGCGCGGATCGACAGCACGACCCGCTGCCGGAAATACCCAATACCACGTTAGACTCTTCGCTATACCTCCACCTGACTTGCGGTTCAATGCCACCGGCACTGATACTAAATGGTCTCCAAAATGCTCTAAATCCTCGGCATGCAGTAAAGCACACTGCTCTAACACCCTTTCCAGCTGCGAGCTCAACGAACGCGGTAAACTGAGCGACCTATCCTTCCCGCCCTTGCCATCTCGCACCCAGATCAAACCATTCGAAATGTCCACATCCTTCACCCGAAGAGACAACACCTCATTCACGCGCAACCCACACCCATACAGCAACGACACCACTAACCTCGGAAGCCCAGGAGTTAGCTCCCTCAGCACCATCTCCACCTCCTCACTCGATAACACCACCGGAAGCCTACGCTTCGTCTTAGCTCGCTTAGCATTAAATGTTCCAAGCTCAATTTCGAGCACCTTCCGATACAAAAAAATCAAAGCACTCAACGCCTGATTCTGAGTCCCTGCTGACACCTCACGATTCACCGCCAAATGATTCAAAAATGCTTCTACTGCTTCTTCTCTCAGTTCACTAGGGTGCACTAAGCCGTGAAATTGCACATAGCGCTTATACCATGACACATAGACCTTCTCTGTCTGATATGAGAGCCCCAATCGCTTTGCCTTCATACGGATCAACTCCTCCAACTCACCTTTTTTAGCCATACTCCCAGTGAATCAATAGTTTACGTTATTTTCCATAGTGAATTTAGCCCAAAGCTTTTACACCACCCTCTCCCCATCATTACCCCCTCTCCCCACGTTCTACAGCACGCTTACCCCACCTCTACATACCCCCCTGAAACTCATACATACCATACCAGTACTAGGCTGGCATGCCGCCACCGCCCCCAATCACCCCACTAGCTTTGATAACTATGTTAACTTCCTTAATAAAAGAGATGTCACGAAATTGAAGTAACCCACTTAGTCAACAAGTACCAAGTATCGTGAATTTCACGCATTTTTTCCTTCACCTTAATCAACTACTATTTTACACATCAATGGTCGATTTTCTCTTTTAGAAACAACTATTGGTTATCATGTCTAACACTTCATACCTCCTCCATCGAAATTTGTTATTTTCCCACCGTGAATTTCTCCCTGATTATCTGCCCTCAGGTCAAATATAGGACTATTGAAGGAATTTCCGCCGTATATATAACTACTAGTTAGCGTAAATTTAGGTGGTTAGGTTTTAGCATTCGTTTCACATTCCATCACTTCAGGTAGTTCCGAATCGCTGATCCCCGTTTTCTGAATTTTATGTTTTCACATCATTCGTCTCAGTATGTCGCTTTCTGAATTCCACGGTTTTCTCTAATAACCTCTCCAGATGATCCAGATTCCCCTTTTCACATTCACCTACGTTTCCTAGATTCGTCTCATCCAGATTAGGTTCACGCAACCAGCACATCTAAAGCATCGCTTTCGCTAACAAGACGCTGCACCCAACCTCGTACCGCGGTTGAGCGCGACTCACCTTCCTCTACATTCACACTTAAATCTTAATCCAAAGCTTTCTGGCCGAGTACTCGGTTGGTGTGCTTTACGTTAGCTTAAATATACAAGTGCAACGAATCTCCATACTCGGTTGCCCTGGAGCTGGTAAATCTACCCTATCTCGGCAACTTTCGGATATATTCCATCTACCTGTAATCCATATCGACAAGGAGTTTTGGAATGAAGGCTGGACTCCTTCAGATCAGGATGAATTCAGGCTGCGAATGAAAAGCATCTACGAAACACCGACTTGGATTATTGATGGACATTACTACTCCACTCTCGCCGAGAGGTTAGCACATACAGAAGTTGTTTATCACTTAGACTACCCTACTCACATTTGTTTGTTTCGAGCCTTAAAGAGAATCATCACAAGCTACGGTCAAGTTAGAGAAGATATCGCAGAAGGTTGTCCAGAGCGTCTAGATTTTGAATTCATCACCTATCTATTAAGGTTCAAGAAATCATTCCGAGAAAGTACCTTGTCTCTTATTCGTGAGAATCCTAATTTGACTGTCCACACATTCAAACATCCACGCGAACTTCGATCTCACATAAATCAACTTAGCTAACAAGACGCTGCACCCAATCCCCTCACCGTCGAGACGCGAACCATTTTCACAATTCAAACATTAACCAAAAACCAAAGCACGCTGAGAGTTCGGTGATTGGTGTGCTTTACGTTAGCTTAAATATGAAAACCCTATACATAGCACTATCTTTAGCCTGTTTGTTTTTAGCTCATTGTAGCGATAGCAAATCAAATTCGAATACAGGATCAACAAAGAACGAGAATTCGATACACGTAATTTTCCCATATAATATAAAAGGCGTTTGGCTTTTTGATGATGAGTCTAAGAACATCGAGAGAGAACCATTTGTAACAGGTGTTCCGGCAATAATAGACGAACTCGTCTCAAACACACCTAATGCAGAAAAGGGTTTTCGTTTAACATTTTCAGCTATTGCATTTCCTGGTCATCAGATGACCGCTACACGTGAAAAAGAGGAAAATGGAGGCTGCTGGTATACGATTGTAAATACTTCACATCGAGGTTGGCTATGTCCAGCAATGTTCAAATATTTTGATGAAGCTCCAGAGAAGATATATCTCAAATCTGACCCAATCCCATAAACTGCTTTAGCTAACAAGACGCTGCACCCAACCTCGTACCGCGGTTGAGCGCGACTCACCTTTCACTACATTCACACTTAAATCTTAATCCAAAGCTTTCTGGCCTAGTACTCGGTTGGTGTGCTTTACGTTATGCTAAAAACATGAGTCAAGACCTCGACACTACAGACTTTCCTCCTATCAGATTTGAACACGAACTTCTTCCTCAAAGCGTTAGTGGTATTTCTATCCTCATGAATTACGAGTTTACCGAAACCACAGGTGATTGGATTTGGAAACTTCCACATTGTAAGAACACTTGGAAAGAAGGCGATTCTACATGGTGTATTTCATCCTGCTCAGAAATCATCAGTTTCCTTAACTCCAACAAAGAACAGGTCATAGAAGACATTAAAGAACGTCTCTCCCCTCACGGATTTGACCCTAACATCACACTTAATGAATGGTTGTCTTCACTCGCACGTATTAAAGAAATTTGCCAACTAGGTAACAAAACTTGTCGCTGGATAGCACTTTAGCGAGATCTTTCCAGATACCACACTTCGACATGAAACAAACTGCCTTTGCATAACAAGACGCTGCACCCAATCCCTTCACCGTCGAGAAGCGAGCCATTTCCAATCTTCAAACATTAACCCAAAACGAAGCGCGCTGAAAGTTCAGTGATTGGTGTGCTTTACGTTATGCTAAAATGAAGGCACTTTCCCTATATTTGCACCTTACTCTTTCTACTCTGGTTTTAGCAGAGGACAATTCAGGCCTATTGGAAATGCATTTGCAGCGTTTCGAGACGGGGCCTATTGAAAATATCTCAGAGTGGCCGAATCAATTATTCAACGGCTACAAAAAGAAGGTTAGCTCTGAAATCAAGACTGCTTCAGTCCACGATAAATTCGTTTCTCTTATTCCTAACAAGCTTCTCAAAGATTACCGTTTAGGAACTACCGTGACTCACAAAGGTTGGTTCTTCACCCCAGTCGAGCCTAAGAATTCAGATTCAAAACAAAATAGTTGGATTCTACTCATTGCCAGTAGGAAAGGAGACGACTATCTTTATTTCAACAGTGTTTGGTAACTCTAAATCGACTTGCATAACAAGACGCTGCACCCAACCTCGTACCGCGTTTGAGCGCGACTCACCTTTCTCTACATTCACACTTAAATCTTAATCCTAAGCTTTCTGGCCGAGTACTCGGTTGGTGTGCTTTACGTTATGCTAAAATGAAACGCTCAGTCTTACATAAATCCTTTGTCACTACGTTTGATTCATCTGACACCACGTGTTCACTACCGACAGTAGGAGAACTTGAAGCTATTGAGGCTTCTCTTGGGATCACTTTCCCTAAGTCTTATGTGGAGTTTATTACTAACTTTGGAGCCATTTACACTCCATCAATTCTAGACCTTGTAACTGGAGGAGAGAGTGAGGAAGCTCCTCCAGGTGCTAGCTTTGATATACAGAATTTCCTCAAAATCGACGAGATAGAAGATACATCGAATTCATATTGGGACGCTGGCATGGAGAACACAATAGTTCCCATCGCTTCAGACTCTATGGGTAACTTGTTTTGCTTTGGACGTGTTGTTAGCTCGAGACGATCTGACGATTCAAAGGTGTTTGTCTTTGATCATGATTATTGCGAAGTCGAAGAAGAATATTCAACTTTTGATGGTTGGCTCAGCTCATTCCTAACGATGAAAACTGCTCTTGCATAACAAGACGCTGCACCCAACCTCGTACCGCGTTTGAGCGCGACTCACCTTTCACTACATTCCAACTTAAATCTTAATCCTAAGCTTTCTGGCCGAGTACTCGGTTGGTGTGCTTTACGTTCGGCTAAATATGCACAGTTCTCAGGACATTCTCGATACTTACATCACAGTTCACGTCACTAGGACTTGGAAAGACACTACTTTTGATTTCAACACAGTAGAAGAACTCAAACCTATCATTGCTACTCCTCACACATGGGGCGATGCTCCAGAGAACTATATAAAGATCGAGCGCAAGTGGTTCTTTATTCGTTCTAAGCGTCTCTACCACATAAACTCCAATCTAGTCTTTAAGCATGACTTTCACTTCAAGAGCACATTTAAAACCTTGAGTGGCACGTACAAAAACAAACATGCAAATCCTCCTGTAGAGATCATCCCTAAGTCACAAGTCCACAGATATCAGAACTCCAGAGTCTGCAATCACATGGATTTCCACACTGACAACAACGTTTCTCACTTCTTAGCACAAGATACACAGGTCATTGGAGTCGTTTATCTTCCATATGAACACAACCCAAGTAAAAGATATCCTATAGCTAAGATTAGCCCAGACACGGTCATTCAGGATATTGCTCCGCCTCTCATAGCTTTCTGTTTAGGTGAAGACTACGGTCAGCTTAACTCTTCAGGCCATCACATATAAACTGCCTCTGCCGAACAAGACGCTGCACCCAACCTCGTACCGCGGTTGAGCGCGACTCACCTTTTACTACATCCAAACCTTAAATTTTAATCCAAAGCTTTCTGGCCCAGTACTCGGTTGGTGTGCTTTACGTTCTGCTAAATTTGAACATTTCCCAAATACGCACTCCTCAGCTTGTTCAACTTTGATCTCAGCATAGAAAAGCTCCATTCGGACATTCAATCACGCCAGTTAGCTAAGTTCCGGTTTCTAAAGACAGTTGATTCACGGAGAATTATTCATTCCTGATATTTTCCAAAGATCCACTTTGGCATTTCCATTCACTGTAATCACCGTTTTCAGTTTCGATCCTTCACATTCCAGATTCTCAGCTTGTGTGCTCAATTCTCCGTGGCAAATCCACTGCTCTCTATTCTCTGCTTTTCAACACGACGTTTTCACTCATATTCATCCTGTTCCTTCACTAGATCGACTTGCAGAACAAGACGCTGCACCCAACCTCAGACCGCG
>NZ_JBPOGE010000017.1:0-71046 GCF_051252225.1 Rubritalea sp. | reverse complement strand
CCTTTCACTACATCCAAACTTAAATCTTAATCCAAAGCTTTCTGGTCGAGTACTCGGTTGGTGTGCTTTACGTTAGCTTAAAAAATGAAATGTCTAATATTGATTGCCACCTGTTTCCTAATTACAGTCTCATGTAAGGACAATTCTAGTTCCATACATACTACTACAGAAGAAACATCAAATAATAGCATTGGTAAAACCCCTTATCATGACCACTTGCATAATTTAGTAGGTCAATGGTCATCAGAGGGAGAACTTGCTCTTATCATTAAATTAGAGGATGAGAACCTGATCTTCTATAACCCGCCAAATGATACTTGGAATTACGAAATTTCTGGGGTTTCACAGAATGAAGGAGTTGTTCGGTATACCCAAAAACATTATCTTAAGGATGGAAGTTCTCACCCTTTCAATGGAGTTCCATGCTCAACCCAAATGAGTGTATCCACTGAAACTCCAGATACTTTAACGTATTCGCTCTCTTCCCCTGACATCCCAGAAGGGCTATCTGGTGATATGCAACGCATAAAGTAGGTAATACCACGTTAGATCCTAAATCGACTTAGCTAACAAGACGCTGCACCCAACCGCTCACCGCTGTTGAGTTCCGCTCACTTCTCTGGTAATTCTAACTTCAACCCCATAGCACACGTTCCTCGTTAGTTCGCGGTTGGTGTGCTTTACGATATCCAGAAAAAGTGAATATTGATTCAAAAATTGATTGCCCGCACTGTAACGGCAGTTTCACCGTAAGGAAAGTGCTGGAGCTTTCGAATTCCTACAACCCCAGCTTGAACGTAGTCACCTCGAAGACTCCATGCTGCGGGAAAGAAGAAAATATAAGAATTTCAAATGGGTCAGTCAGCCGTGGTTATATTTACGCAGCAGGATCTGCTCATTTCTGCGGTATGGAAGAGTATGATGCTTCTGATCTATGCATTTTGAAGGAAAGTGAATCACTAGAAATTGAACTGAATGGAACCCTCTTGACCATTCGACAACCAAACGAGGATATCCAGTCAGAGCTGGACAACGCCTAACGGCGCGCCAGTCTTCGACGTTATACTATAAAATAGAAACTATATGAACTTTAAACAAAATCTCATTGCTTTGACAATGTTGAGTATTGCTAATTTTAGCACTGCAAACCCCAAAATCGCAACGATTACTATAGATGGTATAGAACACAAGATTAACCTTGATACTGACAATAAAATAAATATTGGATCAGAAGAACATGTAATTAATGTAAAACTCAGTAAATATAACGACTTTAAAATAGATAGTTTCTCATTTTCCTATAATACAAATATGAGTTACACGGAAGATAAATCTGATCCGGAAGTTTTAATGTGGAACATGGATGGTGATAATACCATCATTATGGTTCAGCAATTTGATATAACCATGACATTAGGTATATTATCAGAAGCTATGAAAGCACAATTTGAAAGTATGAAGGCTGATGTAAAAACTAAGCCTTCTATTCTAAAATGTAAAAATCACAAATTAAATGGTGTAAAATCAAGTATAAAATTTGGCGATATATATCTTAGCCAAGAAATATATAGCGTTAAAAAGAACGGGAAATATACCGCTATCATAATCCAAGATACGCTTAATGATGATCGTTCACATACTCAAGAGTACAAATCTTGTTTATCTTTACTTAAAGATACATTCACTATGAAACAGTAAGTATAACCATGGGTCGCACCTGATGTTTTCGCTTCGCTTCAAACACAAGTAAACCCGGTCGTTAGGCTAAATAAAACATGCACGAAGAGGCAAAAATTCCTACTTACTCTTTTCATAAGTACAACTTAGCTCGCGACTATTTACGAGCCGCGCGTCTATTATCATGTTCAGCTAACCCTCCAAATCTTCCACTAGCGTCTTTATATACGCATTCACTAGAACTAGCATTTAAGTGCTTTCTGACACTAGAAGGTTGCAGCAAAAACTACATCCGTAAAAAAATCTCACACGATATTTCCAAGGCTATGAATCGATCCAAGGAATTAGGCTTGGTAGTCAACTCTGAGATGGAGGAATTAGTCAGTTTACTGTCACCACTACATCAAGAACGTTGCTTCAACTATTTCGAGAGATCTCTTTTAACCCTACCCGACCCACAACAGTGTATTGCTTTAATTGAGCACTTCCTAAAAACTATAGAACCACGTACAGATGAGCAAACTGCAAAAGCTTTGCGAGGTGAACCAGCTATATAAACTAACTTGCCTAACAAGACGCTGCACCCAACCTCAGACCGCGTTTACGTTTTTCAAAATCTTCACTACACTCAAACTCTAAACTCACAAACAAAGCTTTCTGGCCGAGTCTTCGGTTGGTGTGCTTTACGTTAGGCTAAATTATGAACATCACACTAGGATCAATGTGGCAAGGATTGGCTAGTTGCCCAAGCTATCTGCGCCTCCCTCTGTATATATTGAGTATTACAGGTCTTATTATTGCACCGACTGTAGTTTGTTGGTTACCTACATTTTTTGTACAAGCCCCCTTCTCTATAATTCTAGGCTTTCTACTATTATTGCTCATTGCGACACTCAAAAGTCGTCCAATCTATAAGTCGATCAAAGCTGATGAAACTGAATTAGAAGTACTTCTCCAGTTATTAAGCCTAGTTATTTCATTGTTTGTGGGCATTTGGTTTAGTACATCCGCACCTTTCTAAATCGCCTTGCCTAACAAGACGCTGCACCCAATCCCCTCACCGTGGAGACGCGAACCAATTTCAATATTCACACATTAACCCAAAAACCAAAGCGCGCTGAGAGTTCGGTGATTGGTGTGCTTTACGTTAGGCTAAATTAATCATGCTCTCCAAGCTCTTCAAAAAACAAAAACACCCTTCTCTTAGTTGGGGCCCCACACTCAGCAAGCTCCCTGAGTACGACATCTCATCGCGCACATTCGGATCTCTACACTTATCTGACTCTATTGACACTGCCGCATTCCTTGGGAAACCTGAGTCTGCTAACGAAGTCCGCAAAAACTACTACAGCCTTCTGTATTCAAACTTAGGACTAGTAGCTGAGTTTGAGGTTAACAAACTAACTTACCTTGGTTTTATCATTGCACAAGATTCTAGCGAACCTTCATCTAATCATCTTCAGTACTGTAGCCCCATCCTTACAGAAGCTGGCGAAGTAAAACTGCAGTTGTCTGATTCCACTACAGTGGAGGAAGTTACATCACACTTTGGCTCACCGACATCAAGTGACGATGACGGCGAAGAAATCATCCTTACCTTCGTAGACGGCTTATTTACGATGGAGTTTGAGTTTAATCATAAGCGATTACTGAAGCGATGGAACACCTTCATAAACTGACTTTGCCTAACAAGACGCTGCACCCAATCCCTTCACCGTCGAGAGTCGAGCCATTTTCACAATTCAAACATTAACCCCAAAACGAAGCGCGCTGAGAGTTCAGTGATTGGTGTGCTTTACGTTATGCTAAATAAACATAGTGCTATCCTAGAGAGAATCTATGCAGCCTTCAGCGACTGCTCTAGGCCAATTCAATTTGTTGATGAAACACATTGTTCTGAATGTGCTGAACACAATCAAACTCTCATCGACGCTGATCGTGAGACGATAGGTTTGGACGAACTAGGTAATCCAGGTTGGGATCCTATCTGTTTTGTTGATTCAGAAGGCTTCAAATACTATTTCCCAGCTCTTTCTAGATTAGCTTTAGACGAGTCATCAAAATACGAGTACCTTGACCAATTCCTATTTCACTGCACAAGTGGTAAACACGCCCAGTTCAACAAGGAGCAAACTCAGGCAGTACTGCATCTTATAAGCTATATTAATACTTCTCTTAAAAAAGTGATAGATAATGAGCTTTTAGGCGACGACATCAAGAAAGCCTTGAGACTCTGGACATCCCTCGAAAATTCCTTTGCATAACAAGACGCTGCACCCAACCTCGTACCGCGTTTGAGCGCGACTTACCTTTCACTACATTCACACTTAAATCTTAATCCAAAGCTTTCTGGTCGAGTACTCGGTTGGTGTGCTTTACGATATCCAAAAGAAGTGAAGGTTTGACCACAGATAACACCGATTGTCACAGATCAAAGAAGACGCGGTGAATCTCCAATCAGAAGCCATCCGTGTTCTCTGTGAAATCAGTGGTTAAAATTCCCAGAGAAGAAGATTGAAGGAATCCAGATTCTAACCATCCTGAACCGTTCAAATGAAACGAATCACCACAGACTTAAAGCTCCTAGACGAGTCGCCCCCTTCGGCCCAGCCCTCGGGGATATCCAGTCGAGCTGCTCAATTCCGTTCGTGCCTCACTTCATGAGCACTCTTCACGTTATGCTAAAAATACAGACCCTCATATTTGACCTAGACGAAACGTTAATCGACCGTACAAAAACGATGCGTTTATTTCTGGAATGTCAACATGACCGCAATAGTCAATTATCCACCATTGAAGTTAAGGATTTCGTAAAATCTGTTCTGAAACACCAAAAGAACGGCTACGAAGACAAACATGTAGCGTATAAATTAGCATGTTCAGAGCTTTTCAGAGAAGATAGTCTAGCAGACGAACTATTCCTCGATTTTAAGGATAGATATGGTTTTGAGGCTGTTCTTTTCACAGACGTCAAAGAAGCATTAGAAAGCTTATCTAAAGTCTTTACGTTAGGTCTAGTAACTAATGGCCGGGCTAGATGCCAGAACGCCAAGATAGACTATGTTGGAATTAGACACCTTTTTAAGAGCATCAAGATCTCAGAAGAATTCGGGTCCAAAAAACCTGATGAAAACATATTTAAATCATGCCTTCACGAACTAGCTAGCATTCCTAATGACTGCATTTGTATTGGAGACAACCCTAATAATGACCTTTTACCAGCTAAAGAACTTGGGATGAAAACTATATGGATCAGTAACGATCATTTTGAATATCCTAGCTTTTGTGATGTCGCAGTTGAATCAGTTGCGCATCTCACTCCAGTTCTACTAAATCGCCTTGCATAACAAGACGCTGCACCCAACCTCAGACCGCGTTTACGCTTTTCAAAATCTTCACCACACTCAAACTCTAAACTCACAAACAAAGCTGTCTGGCCGTGTCTTCGGTTGGTGTGCTTTACGATCTCCAAAAGAATGAAAGCTTCCCCAATCATCCGATCATCGCAGAATGACAGAATGCCAATGATCGGAGCATTCGACATAACTCGACCAAATTGCAAAACCTGCAATGGAGAGCTTTCGCACATATTTAGCTTATCTCTGAGTTCACACCCAAACAAATTAATAAAATCGAAAGAAGGCTCAATTCACCTGTTTCAATGCAAGAATGATCCAGGTATGTGTGATGATTGGGATAGCGAATCAGGAGGGAATTTTGCGGTATATTTGCCCTCACCGCAGAAACCAAAGTCTCAAGACGATATAGGTTTAGCTATCGATACATCCAACTTGCTTGATACGCAGGATTCACTCATCGAACGCCTTGAAAGTGAATCAGAATGCGTAGGATGCATCAGTAATCGTCCATTATGGATTCAGGCTGATGAGACTCCAAAGTGCACATGTGGACTTCCGATGAGTTTTATCGGACAGATAGAAGAGTCAGCACATCCCGACTTCAATTTTGGAGGTGGCGGGTGTAGTTATGTTTTCCTTTGT
Source organism: Rubritalea sp. (assembly GCF_051252225.1). GTDB lineage: Bacteria > Verrucomicrobiota > Verrucomicrobiia > Verrucomicrobiales > Akkermansiaceae > Rubritalea. The sequence continues at coordinate 65,368 of NZ_JBPOGE010000017.1, read as the reverse complement.
CCTACATGCGAAAAGTCGAAACTCTTATGGCAGTGCTAGTAAAACAGGAGATCCAGACAGTGGTGGACAACTCCGTTCATACCTCACTCCGTGCCACACTTTGACGTTCTACTAAAATGTGGCCATTCAAGAGTAAGAGCTTCTCCGAATCTTTCTATTACTACCCGATAGTTAGAACCAAACCAGATGGTAAACACTTTGGGTATGCAATATCTGGATTTATCAATAACATGCAATGCCATTATACGACTATTGATGTATACTCAGATGGGGTGATTGACTGTTGGGGCTTTGTTGATCGTGATTTATTTCAGGGGAAGATCAACCAGAATTGGGTAGTTAGTTCAGCAAGACATGATCAATCCATATCGATCTTTAATCTAGGTATTACCAATCACAGTAATGCTAAGTGGATTAATAAGTCACAAGATATCAAAGGATTAGTAACTGAACTAATTAAAGATCTAAATCCTTCAATGAAAGGTTTGGTTGATATGCAAGGGTCTGACACAGAGGTTAGAGGACATGTTACATATTCTAAGATGGGTTCGTCTGACAAGAAGCCCTACAGGAGAGTAAAGGGTGAACTTCTGTTGGCTGACAGTGTTCCTGTTATAATAAAACAGGATGGAGGTATATTTGAGCTTTCTCAGCTTTTCATTTTTGAAGACTCTAAATTTAGAATAGGTGTCGATAGCCCTTTAATTAGTTATGAGGAACTGAAAGATCTATATCAATCAGGGAAACTTCTTAATAAGGTAAATGCTGGTAGTAGGTTTTCCCTTCCCGGTATAGGCGAATTTACATGTGATACCGAATTAGGCTATATTGATGACGAGGATCGATTGAGGGAAATTAAGGATAAACTAGGTGTATTGAATGGCAATAAGAGTATAGTGACTCAGACGGCTGAGCAGTTTGATATTTGTTCAGAGGAGCCTTCTTCTGATAATTTAGAGAAACTAAGGAGTCTATACGAACAAGTGCCTACTCATGAGAGAATGTATTGTGGTGATATGGATACCAAAGACTACGATATCAGAAGGGTTTTATACGGTGATGAAGATGAATAGAGCAATAGGAATTTACTCGTAGAACAAGACAGCGCACACCAATCCACTACCGCGCTTTGAGTCGAAATTTTAATGATAATTATGAACCTTAACCCGAAATCAAAGTTCGCCCTCCGGTAGTGGATGGGTGGCCTTTACGTTATCCTAAAATGAAAACACTAACATACATCGTACTATTGAGCGCATTCTCTCTGCCACTTAAAGCTGAGGAACCTGTATCCGGCTTACCTGATTTCAGCCCCCTTAAAAGTCGAGCTGACTATTTATTAAAAGAAGATGACGGAACAATCTCATACAGAGGAAAATACACTATAGGAGATGGAGGCAAGATCGTCAGATATGACATTTACAAAGAATCTAATAACAAATTAGTGCAAACTGATATCCCTGTCTATGATTCCGACGGGAAGAATATCATGGGAAAAACGTATAATGCCGACGGTGAATTAAAAGTGCTGGTCATTATAATGGAGTCGGGAAGGACTGTTTATCTTACCCCAGAAGGAGAACTACTAACACCAGATGAAGGAGCTAAATTAGTAGACCCGAGACTTCTGGATTAACTTGCCTAGGTTCAAGTGTGAAGTGCAACACTAGCGTCCAAAAAAGAGTTCGTTAGGTGTGCGGTATCCGTGCCGTTTACGTGGCCGATTATTAAGCTTATTCGCGATCGCGTTGCACTTCGCTTGAGTCAGATCTTTCATACTAGTTCCTTTCGGTAAATACTGCCTGATTAGTCCATTTGTATTCTCGTTAGATCCTCTTTCCCATGAGTGATATGGCTTCGCAAAGTAGAACTTCACATCCAATTTTTCTTCTAATTTCTTGTATCCGTGAAACTCCGTTCCATTGTCTGAAGTTATCGTCTTGAAGCTCTCAGGATGCTTCATGACGAACTCTCGAATCCTCTTATTTGTGACTTCAACCGTCTTATTTTTTAGCTGACCAATCATCACAAAGCCTGTCTTTCTATCCACTATGGTCGCTATCGCTTCCTTCCCTTTTCCATGCACCGTGTCGATTTCCCAGTGTCCAATTTCACTTCGTTCATTGGCCTCTTGCGGGCGTTCTTCAATCTGTCTCTTACCCGCTAAAACCCCTCTACTGTCGTACTTCCCGTACCTCTTCCGCCTTTTCTTCCGTGAGTGCCTAAGATGTTTGTAGAGCGTTCCTCCGCTCTTCTTATCCCGAAGTATATACTGATAGATTGTCTCATGACTAATCGTCATGAGCTCCTCTTTCTTCATCCATCCTGATATTTGTTCCGGACTATAATCTCTACACAAAAGATCTCTGATTTGCTTCCATTCCTCATCACTATACTGAGAGCCCCGTCTCGCTCGCGACCTTCTGCCTTTGTACATCGAACAAGCATGGAAAGCTCGATACCTTCCATCAGTAGGATAGGCGTTACGCTTTACTTCTCGACTGATTGTCGAAGCTGATCTTCCTAACTCATCAGCTATTTCCCTTATCGATTTCCCAGCACTTCCCAGCACTTCCCAGCACTTCCCAGCACTTCCCAGCACTTCCCAGCACTTCCCAGCACTTCCCAGCACTTCGCAGCGCTGCAATTCGATGCCTCTCATCGTCACTTAGGTGCATATAATTCATGTTCGTTCTTCACCTCTCGACCTGATTTATTAGAATCGCGAGGTGTTGCACTTACTTTATGAATTCAGCTTAGATAACAAGACGCTGCACCCAACCTCGTACCGCGTTTGAGCGCGACTCACCTTTCACTACATTCAAACATTAAATCTTAATCCAAAGCTTTCTGGCCGAGTACTCGGTTGGTGTGCTTGACGTTCGCTGAATCTAAAACTACGTGTCAGCAACCAAAAAATGAAACCCACAGATCAAGCCGCGACAGAGGTGTTGCGAAAGTATTTGATTCGGTGCCACGGCAACGTCGCGAAGGACTTTCCCGAGGTTGCGGAAATGGATCCTATCAATGCCGCAGATTTCCTTTTGCATCTCAGGGATACGGGACGTATTCAGATCGAGCTATACAACAAGACGCCGACCTCGATCGGATGCCGGATCACAGAGGTTGGTTCGAGATAGAGACTATGCGAATACGTAGATCGGACGCTAGTCCATTTAGAACGAAGAACGCGAACAAGGCGTCGCTCTCAACACCTGCCCCGCCGCGAGTTCAGTCCGCCATGACCATTCAACCTTCAACCCACAGTCGAAGCCTCGCCCTCGGGCAGGTGTGAGAGGACTTCGACGTTCGTCTAAATACCACTTGCAGAATCAACAGTATCACTTTAGTGTCACATTATGAGGGCGGAACTAGTAACCACTTTAAAAAGAAAAGCCACTGACATCATTGCTCAAATATCTGAGGAGCATGAGCCAGTGCTGATTACCCAGCATGGATTACCTGCTGCATACTTAGTAGATGTTGAGACCTATGAATCAATGGAAGCTCGAATTCACCTTCTAGAGGGAATTGCCAAAGGTGAGAAAGCGATCAAGGACGGTCGTGTAGTATCGCACGATAAAGCAACTCGCAGAATGTCCAGATGGCTAGACTAGTTTGGGCTGAACCAGCCCTCCAAGACTTGGAACAAATCGCTGACCACATCGCTCTAGATAATGAGCGTGCAGCTAAGAGTCTCGTTAAGCTCGTCTTTGAGAAGGCTAGGTTACTCGAGACATTTCCTGAGATGTGTCCAGTTCCTCACGATTTGGGTGAGACTGAATACCGTCACCTGATTGTAAGTCCTCTACGGATATTTTACAGAGTTGAGGGGGATACTGTTTTTATTGTGTACGTCATGCGATTCGAGAAGCTTCTACGGCTTAGTGACATCGAAGGTCGAGATCAAGTTGACGAACAAGACGCTGCACCCAATCACTTCCCCGCCGAGAGTCCAAGCGACTAAGGCAATTACAACATCAACCAAAAATCGAAGCACGCTGAGAGGTCAGCGATTGGCGTGCTTTACGTTATCTTATGAAATTAGCACTTCTCATTCTGTCGCTCCCATTGCTTTCTGGTTGCTCACTCGTCGGTGACGCAGTCGATATCAGCTCAAGAAGAGCACAAGAAGTCCCTCTTGGAGCAATTACACATGGAGATGGCTTTTCTGTGAGCGCACCTGAACCATATCTTTATCCTAAGGCGAATTCCCCAACTCCAGGAGGAGTGACATTCAGGCCAACCGAGCCAATGAGTGACGGGATGGTTTACTTTGTTACCCCGTTCTCAACTCAAGCGGCGAATCCATCTGCTGCACTGGATCATTGGAACATGATTCCGGAGCGAAGAGGGATTAAGGTCACTACCAGTCATAGAAGAAACACTACTTTTCAGGGTATGCCGGCACATGAAGCCGTCTTAGACGTGCCTCGATCTAGCAGTGGCGGAAATATTTCAGTTGTGGTGGTGGTGAAGAGAGACTCTGATTATCTAATTTTGAATCGAGGAGAGAATTATTACATTCCTAGCATGAAGTCTGACCGGCTCAAGCTCTGTCAAAAAGGAATTGTTAAGCTGAAAGCTTCAACCAAAATAAAAAGATAACAAGTCATGGCACAACAACGCGCTACTCGCGTGCGTGCACTCTGACGTTATGCTATGAAATTACTCATTCTAACGCCTCTTCTGTTTCTAATGGTTAGTTGTATGCATTCTCGTCACGAGGTTCTTTCGCCTCGAGCTGAAGGAATGAAGATGTCGAACTCAAATTGTGGATATGCCGACTACGGATTTTATGTTGGAGCCAGGAACCATGGAGTGGTTGCTGAGGATGACTTTGATTATGAAGTTTGCTCGATCGACTACTATAGTAAGATTCTGAGCTCAACTATTCCAAGCAACTACGAGGATGAATATGAAATTCGATGGTCTAAGTGGTCAAATCGATCATCTTCCAAAAAAATGGCGATAACACTTGCTGCAAATTCTAGTATTCGAACAATTTACCTTTGCGACGAGAGATATCCTTCTGAGCGCGATACTAGAGCGAGGCCTGCCAAGACTGCAATCAGTGTTTCTCCGGGAGATTCCGTATGGATTGGAGTTAAGAACTCAGATAGTCATAGGTTCCGTGTTCGACAAGGCATGAGTGAAGGGGATGTGAACTTCTCAGCCCAACCTCGAAAGGGATATTCTCAGATAGTATTGCGGCATAACAAACGGCTGCACCTAATCCCGATAGCGCTCCGTGTTTAGCTTGCTCTGGTGGTGAGATTCGTTATTCTGTATTCAATAGCTCGCCGTCTCTATCGGGATAGGTGAGCCTAAACGTTCTCTAACACGGTCACACCTTCTTAAAGAACACTCTACCTACAAGCCGTTTCACATCCTCTAACATCAGATAAACGCTCGGCACTAAAATCAAGGTGATGGCAGTCGCAAAGAGGATTCCAAAACCAAGTGAGACTGCCATAGGAATTAAAAATCGTGCCTGCATATCGGTCTCTGTAAGCATTGGCATCAAACCAACAAAGGTTGTTAAAGATGTCAAAATAATGGGTCTAAAGCGACGCGCACCAGCATTCCAAACAGCCTCTAGAGGATCACCTTCTTCATCTCGATGACGGTTCACGTATTCGACGAGTACGAGTGAATCATTCACCACCACACCAGCGAGAGCTACCACTCCACACATCGACATAATACTGAGATCCATACCCATGAAAATATGTCCCCACACAGCACCCACGATACCAAAAGGTATCACTGACATCACGATCAATGGCTGAATGTAGGACTTGAGAGGAATCGCCATCAAAATATAAATCAGAATCAGAGCGATAACAAACTTCTGACTCATCTCTTTCATGCTCGTATTCTGATCTTCCTGTTCCCCTCGATACCCCCATCTCACCCCTGGGTATTTACTTGTTAGATCCGCTAGAATAGTCTCGTTGAAAGTAGCCACCACGGCATTCGAGTTTGCTCCTGAACTCTTATCCACATCTGCTGCTATAGAAATTGAACGCCGTCCATCAATCCGGTTGATCGTAGAAAGCCCTCGGTATGCCTCCCCTGTGATTACTTGCTGAATAGGAACCTCATCACCACTTGGCGTCACCAAGCGAACTTCTTCCAATGTTTCCAAAGCCTTTCGTTCATACTCAGGATAACGCACCATTACTTTCACTTCGTCGCGCCCACGCTGGATTCGCTGTACTTCGTCACCATAAAACTTGGAGCGAAGTTGCTGAGAAACAGATGCCACGGTAAACCCGAGCGCTCGACCAACATCAGTTAAGTCCTCACGCTTGAATACGATTTCTTGTTTCCCCATCCGCCAGCTGGTGCTGATATCAGTCACATTATCTATCCCCTCTAAGCCGTCAGTGAGATAGGTTGCGGCACTTTGTAGCTCTTCCAAATTCTTGCCAGTAATTTCGATATCGATGGCATTTCCTCCACTATTCGTTTCTTGCTTAAAAGTAAGCTCTACTACTCCAGGAATGACTCCGATCCCTTCACGCCATGCGGCAATGATTTGATCACCACTCCACTCACGGTCTGCAGCTGGTATCAACTCAAGTGTCACCTCACCTAAGTGACTATTTACCTGCCCGCTGTTAGGAGTAAATCCAGTCTGGAATGGTTGCGTCCCACTACTTGCCAAATAATGCTTCACCACACTCTGGCCATCATAGCCCTTCATTTTCAGACCAACTTCCTTCGCCGATTTTTCGAGCCGTTCAATAGCTGTGTCAGTCGTTTCAAAATTGACTCCCACTGGCATTACCAGCTTCGCCGAAATAATATCCCCCTCCACCTTTGGCATAAAAGTGAATGGAACACGGCCACTACCAACAAGGCCTACCGTAATTAAAAGAACTGCGACAAAACACGCCCAAACTATATAGCGCGAATGCAGGACTACTCGAAGAGCTGGCCGATACATATTCTGGATAAACCATTCTAAGCCATCTGCAATTTTATGCTGAATGCGTGTTATAACACCATGACTCGACTTATTCTCATCACGCGACTTGAGCATAGCTAAGTGAGCGGGAAGCACCAATTTCGACTGAATCAATGAGAAGAATAACACCGGAATAACCACCAGTGGAATATTCGGCCAAATTTTACCACTCACACCGCTAAGTCCTAACATTGGTGTGAAAGCGGCCATGGTCGTCAGCACCCCAAAGGTAACCACCACACCAACTTCATGCGTCCCCTTCCAAGCTGCCTGTTTAGGGTCTTCTCCAGCTCGAATCCGCGAATACACATTTTCGCCAACCACAATCGAGTCGTCTACCACGATACCTAACACCAAGATGAATGCGAACAAAGCGATCATATTCACGCTCACTCCGAGCATTGGCATCATCCAGACGCCTCCTGCAAAAGATACAGGTATGCCTATCGCTACAAGCGCTGCCAGAGAAGGCCTCAAAAAGAGAGCTAGAACGATAAACACTAACAACAAACCAAAGCCTCCGTTACGTCCTAACAACGAGAGTCTCCCCTCTAACATCTTACTTTGATCATTCCAGAGCTCCAGCGTCACACCTGGCGGCAGTTCGAGCGGAGCCACATTCTCAATATAATCCACTACTCCCTTCGCGAGCACCATAGTGTCCTGATCACCTGTTCGGTAGACATTAACCAGCGCAGCGTTGCGCCCATCAAATCGCGCTCTTAAATCGACATCCTCGAAACCGTCCACCACGGTCGCAATATCACCTAATTGTAACTGCTCACCAGTTGCATTACTTACGATGATAACATCACGAAAGTCTTCAGCATTTTTCACTTTCCCTTGAATCCGCAAGACTACTTCACCGTTTTTCTCTCGCACACTACCAGCAGGGAGATCTAAGGATGCGGCACGTAACGCATCAGCCACGGCGGACATCGTCAGACCATGTCTACGGAGAGTTGAATCAGGAACTTCTACTGAGATTTCATAGGGACGAACATTTGCTAATGAAGCCTTCGTGATATCTGGTTTCCCACGAAAGTACTGATCTAGTTTGCCTAGGAAACCATCTGCGGCAGGAGCTTGATAGTTTAGTAGACCATCACGCACAATCTCAGCCATGTGTCTCAGAGTCTTTTCATCCGCATCTGCACTCACCGCTACGCTCATTACTTGATAAGAAAGTAACAACTCTTCAACAATCGGCTTCTCGGCCTCTAGAGGGAAAATGTTAATAGCATCTACTCTGCTCTTCACATCATCCATCACACTGCGTAATTCGTAGCCAGTCTCGACTTCAACAGTCATTACCCCCAAACCCTCGGTGGCAGTTGCAGTGTAACGCTTCACTCCATCGATGTCTGCCACCGCATCTTCTAAAGGCAGTAGGATACCATCCTCCACCTCTTCAGGCGTAGCATTAGGAAAAGGTACGGAAACGGTCACCGCGTCTAAACTAGTCTCAGGAAAAACCTCTTTCTTTAGTTTAAACCAAGTCGACACCCCTGCTAGTAGAATCACTAGCATGAGAAAATTTCCAGCCACATGGTTACGGCTGAACCATTTGATCATGCCTTCCATTACTCCTCGACCTCCACTGGCATTCCTGGAACAGGAACTTCTATAGGACTCACAATCACATTATCGCCAGTACTAAGCCCCTCTACGACATAGACGAAGTCACGCTCGCTTCGCTCCACCTTGATATTCTTAATTTCCAGCGCACCGTCCTCGTTAACAAGCCAAACCGTACTATCGTCTCGCACAGCCATTCGAGGCAAGCGAATCACATCTACTAGCTCATTCCCTAAAAAATGCCCTTCAACAAATAAACCAAAGGGTGGAAGTTCAAACATCCCACCGACATCTGCCGCAGTGACCTCTACCACGGTCATCATCGTCATCGTAGCTCGATCGACCACGCCTTCAGTCCGCACGATCTGACCTTCCCACTCTCGTTTGACCTGACCGATTTCAACCGTGAGCTTCACCGGAACGCCTACTAGTCCCTCAGGTAGATATGTCACGTCCTCTAGACTCAAAGGTAATCGTACTTGGACCTTATCCGCTTCATAAAGTTCCGCTACTCTAGCAGCTGGAGTCAAATACCCACCAATGTCCACATGTGAGCTGCGCACCAAACAATCATAAGGAGCGATAAGCTCGGTCTTTTCTAGATCTCGCTGAGCTTGTACTACAGCTGCTTTGGCTGCCTCTAATCCAGCTCGAGCACTGTTGAGTTGAGGTTCACGTCTAACTAAGCTGCTAGGTTCTCCACCACGCCCTAATTTTTTCCAATCACGTAAGGCCTGTTCTGCTCGAGCACGTTCTTGTTCAATTTGTAATTCTGCATTCGCCACATTAGCTAGAGCCTGAGCTAATCTTGACTCATAGTCAGCTTTGTTCACCTTCAGCAGCACTGCGCCCTTTTTTAAATATCCACCAGGCTTAAGCTCAGGAGACACCCATTCGATCGCTCCACCTACCTCACTGAGAAGCATGGTCTGAGTCACGGCTTCGACCATACCTTGAGCACTCAACTCCACTTTCAAGGACTCAGCCTTTACTTGTAGCAATCTCACCTTCGGCACAAAACTTTGCTTGGCCTCTGCTGGAGCTTTCACAGGTGATTCCATCAACATCTGCATCACTCCCACACCAATAACCAAGACAACAATGACTATCACCAACTTGATTACTGGGCGAACCTTCTGCCGTATTCCATTCTCACTCATTTGCCTTTAAATCGAAATTCTCCACCGAGTGCTAAATGTAAATCCACACGGTTATCTAACCTAACACGTTTCAATGTCAGCAGCGACGACCCAATATCGACAGCACGACTCTGCGCCTGCAATAAAGTGAGCACATCACCATTTCCATCCAGAAAATCATCATTTGCAGCCTCTGCGGCATCTTTAGCAAATGTAAATGCCTTGTCGGTTTGAACCACCCGCTTCTGCAACCATTCTTCAAGAACTAAGGCCGTCTCCACCTCACCGAACGCTTTTAGCACGACACCTTCGAGATTGGCTAATTCAGCACGCTCCCTCGAGCCCCGGATGTCCTGCTCTCCTTTAACTTGGCCACCAGTCAATAAATTCTGTGTCAGTTGAACGCCTAGTGACCAGGTAGAAAAATCATTATTTAACAACTGCTCTAGAGCATCACTTGCCGTTCCAGTCGAACCAGTGAGACTAATAATAGGAAATATCGCTCGGTTCGCTTCCTTTACCCGAGCCACAGATGCTGCATATCTGCGTTCAGCAGCCACTACATCTGGCCGTCTCTGTAACAAGCCCGAAGGCACTCCACTCGGTGGACGTTTTGGCATTTTACTCAGTTTCTTGCTACCGCTCAATGTACCCTTAGGATAGCGACCACAGAGTAATTCCAAGCGTCTCTCAGCGAGCTCAACATCCCCCATTCGCTGCGCAATCAATGCTTCCGCTGTGGCTAGATCAGTCTGCGCTAAACGCAGTTGACTCGCTGAGCCTCCATCTCCCGCTAAATTATTCTCAAAGCGATCTGCGATAGACTCCACAGAGCTCTTTCTTATGCGTACCACTTCTTGCGCCAGACTTAACTGCTCCCACGCCTCTCCGAGACCAAACCACGCCTTACAGACCTCACCAGCCAAAGCTGTCTCTGCAGCTTTCTGGTCGAGTTCTGCAGCCTGAGCATCAGAAATGGCAGCCATCTGACCCATTCTTATTCTGCCCCACAAGTCTAACTCCCAATTGACCGTCAGATCAGCAATGCTCCCATTTGAAGTTTGTGAACCACCATAGGGCAGTCCTACAAACTGCTGCTTACTTCGGTTCCCATTGACATTAGCCACCATCTGCGGTCTCGCCATTGCTCCAGCTACATAGGCCGTCCGGCGAGCTTGATAGACCCTCTCAACCTGAACCCGCATATCAGGATTTCGTTCTAAAGCCTCGTCGACCAAATGGTTTAAACGAGAATCACCAAAACTAGAAACCCAGTCACGATCGACCCCCGCTTTCCCTTCTTTGGTAGCAGACCAACTATCTGGCGCCATCTGCTCGACTTTGAGCATCTGAGACTCAGGCGCCTTTGCTGCACAGCTCATCAACCAAAAGCTAGTAGCAACCATACTCGCTCGAACGATAATACGTTTCGCTCGACTCTGATTGTCACTAAGTTTAGAGGGGTTTTTCACCGGTTTATCTTTAAACAACCTAACTGTATCTCGCAAAATCAATTCTCTAAACAATCAATTAAATTAAAAGGATCTAGCACTCGTAGCACACTGAATATGAGTACTTTTATAACCACCCAATAGACAATTTAAATAACAATTTTAATTTTCGTTTCACAAATAAGTCTCATTCGAGAGTCAACTCACAACTATGTGCCGAAAATCCAGCTCCAAAGGCACAGAGCCATGCACTAGCAAACTCATCTCCTTGATTTTCGATGAAGCGCTCCAATGCTACTAAAACCGAAGGGCTACTCAGATTTCCATACTCATTCATCACGGACCGGGCTAGTGACACATCAGGCAAGACTAGATCTAGTTCTTCTAATACATCTCGGCCTCCACCATGAGTAACCCATGCGTCTGGATTCTGGATTCTGCGTTTCGCATAGAGTTCCTTTACTGCTAATCCAGCTAACTTAGGCACAGATTTTTCTAACTGGTTACGCAGCTTCCCTCCTGCATTGGTAAAACGAATCTTCTCTCTATGTTCCGGCAAATGCAGCGACTGAAAATGATCTAACTGCCAGCCTCCTTGCTCCCCTGTCCATACCGCAGCTGCAGCACCATCACCAAAAATACAGGTGCTAATCAGCACCCCGAAATCATCTTCTACATAAAATGCTGCTGAGCATACCTCCACTGCTACGGTAACAACCACAGCGTCTGGATTATCAGCCATGACACCCTTAGCGACTCGCAACAAAGGAACTCCCGCTCCACAGCCTAAACCAGTCATGTCTTGTAAGAAAACATCAGCGCGCAAGCCTAGTTCCTCAGCCACATAAGAGCTTACACCAGGGCACAAGAAACCAGTACAAGAACAAAGGAACAAAGCGTCAATCTCTGCAGGCGCATGACCAGACTTCGCGATTGCTTTCCTCACTGCCTCTGCTGCCAGCTTTGGTGCTTCACGTTCATACGCTTCGTTCAGTTCCTGAGCATTTCTGCTCCATGCAGCCTCTAAACTGTCGACGCAAAAATGACGTTTCTCAATGCCACTATTTCCAGAGAGAACCTTCTCTAACACTAAACGAGATCGCGCACTAAGCCCCTCCCAAAAGGGCGCTCCTCGCATCGCTTCTAAGCATTCTAATTGTGAATAGGCATAGGGAGGAAAAGCGCTTGCGACAGAATTAAGTTTCATGGTGTGCGTAATTGTTCAAAGAGAAAGGAAGTGGGGAAAAGCGAACGTTTACCGAGTTGACTCAGCAAAGATTGGCTGAGTGAATTAAAAAAGAGCGGGTGTAGTCCCGCAGCTAGATGGCAACGCTTTTGAAAATATGCTTTCTTCCCTTTTCGGTACTTCAAACATGTATCCTCCCAGCTCGCCTGACCTTCAGCATAAGATTGAAGAAAGGGTACAGCGATCGCACTGGATTCCAAAGCCATGCTCATACCATTTCCTGTAAATGGCGGAATGCTGTACTGCGCGTCTCCTACCGAAAAACTACCATCGTCATCTTGTGACCCAAAGCTAAATCCAGCAATCGCTGAGCTACTCTCGTCTAATCGATCAGCGGTCTCTAACTTTGCAGCCAAATACCCTAAGCCATTTGTGCGCATGTATTGCTCAAGTAACTTCTCACCTTTGATCTCCTTATTCAGCTCAAATAGAGCGCAGACATTGACCTTATTGCCCTCTATAGCCGCCACTCCAGCGTAGCCCCCTCCACCACTGTGCATTTCCAAACCTGCAATATTTACACCTGCATAATGAACCTTTAGGCCAATCCAGCGTTTACTCCCACCCTTCCTTTTCCCTGAAGCTTTTACCAGACCATCAACCAGCTCACCACGCCATGAGGAGCGAGTTTCCAAGTCACCTCCTAACCTAACAAAAAGCTCAGCCAAACGCTGATCTAAAACATCTCTTGATATCCCACGCGCCAGACTAGGTAGCTTCTCTTCAGTCACCTCTTTCCCAGCTATCCACCACGACATCTGATTTATCAACTGTGCATCACCTAACTCAGACATGATGCCTAGGAACTCCAACGTCTCATCTTCTACCCCGCTAATAAATTCCCCGCAAACCTTATGCTGTGGGTAACTACCTCTCTCTATAATGCGTACAGGAATACCGCGTTTCCGCAGCGCTATACCTAAGGAAAGACCAGCCAGCCCGCCACCAATAATCTTGATCTCTCTCACTCCCTCACCGCCTTGCTACGCAAGCCTCCCATCCAATGAGCCTCTTCACTCCATTCAAAATTTTCAGAAAAATACGCATTGAGTTCTCCCACCACAAAGCCAGCACGAATACTCACCATCATATCATGTTTCGTCACCCTTCCGACAAAAGGATACGCCAGATAGCCTAGTAACATTGCGTACGGAAACCTCGCGGGTTCAGCAAATAACAACGCTTTCGCGCCATTTATTTTTTGCCCTAAAATTTTGAGCTGATCTGCTTGAAGGTGATGAAGAAATAAATTCACAATGATTACTGTAGCATCATCCACCGTAAGGTCTTCTTCTAACACATTTGTCTGAAGCCAGCGTATCGACTCCGGCACCTCACCTGGCTTATCCACTAAATCCACAGCACACACCTCCACGTCCGGTAGAATTTCCTTAACCTTCATCGTTAGCAATCCCTCGCCAGCTCCGAGTTCAATAACTCGTCTCACTCCACTCAGCTGAGCAAGCTCCCGCAGAATCCACCTTTCACCACCGATCAATCGATTCAACACTCGTAGGTCAGCCCGACTACGAACCGCTTCTGGATCATCGCTCGGCAAGTCATCTAAAATTTCAGGTTCTACTTTTCGTTGCATCAATTCTAACACATCATTCCCGTTGCCCAGAAAAACGCAAATGAAAGTTTCGATGTGACAGATCAATAGCATTTTACTAGCTTGCCCACATGCGTACTTTAGCTCTTTTTGCAGCCCTTATTAGCATCACCTTTCTTTCATCCTGTGCCTCACCCTCAGGTCACAATGGCTACTTGACTCGTCCGTACACTATACGTGGCCAACACTATAGCCCGATGTCAGTCGACCAAGCACTCCACCACTCCGAAGTCGGAACAGCCTCTTGGTATGACGAATCCAGCTGGTTTGGCCTAAAGCGCGGTAACACATCGCTCGGAGAAAAAGTTCAACCTTGGCATATCTCAGGCGCTCACAAAACCCTTCCACTCCCCTGCGAAGTTAAAGTCACTAACCTAGACAATGGTAAATCCCTCAAAATGCGACTCAATGACCGTGGCCCCTTCATCCCCGGACGCATCATCGATGTCACCCCACGTGCAGCTAAAAAATTAGATTTTCATAAGGACGGCCTCACTAAAGTAAAAGTAGAAGTCATCTCCGTCGGCGATGGAAAACACAAACGAAAGGCCAAACGCAAAAAGCGTTTTCTATTTTTCTAACATCCAGTCCTAGGCCTTTATATCGCTAGGCCAACCTAGTCCCATTAGGTAGCTTCATGTCTACTGTGGAGAGCACCACTGATCCATCTGGACGGTGGAGTCCTGTCACTAAGCATTCAGACATGATTGGCCCGATTTGCTTAGGTGGAAAATTTACTACCGCTAGCACTTGCTTACCCTCAAGCGCCTCCTTGGTGTATAGATCAGTAACTTGCGCACTCGATTTTTTGATTCCTATCTCAGCGCCAAAATCAACCTTCAACTTAAATGCGGGACGGCGCGCTTCAGGGAAGTCTTCAGCTTCAATGATAGTGCCCACACGGATATCCACTTTTTGGAAGTCATCCCAATCAATCTCTTGCATACACTTTTTCTAGTAAAAAAACTCACAAGTAACAGCCTCAATCATCGTGTCTTCAAGGCTCCTTTGATTTGAGACACATCATTATCCTCACCATGATCTGTCACTGGTCCGAAACTCGTCACCGTATTTCCACTCGACGACTTCTCGAGAATGATCGGATATTCAGTTTCATTTCTAATCGTAGAGTTATCTCCCTCCACGACAATGGGTCGAAGATTCGTATCAATCGGCCCTGGACTCCTGCGTAAAATGATCGAGTGATTATTCCCTAACACATCAGCGAGGTTGTGAGAGCCAATGGCATGAGGTGATGGTAACACTGTAAGCTCTATTTTCTGCCCCGAACGAGATAATCGGAAATCACTCAAAGGTGCATAGGCAAAATTGCCAGAACTCGCGAAAACCTTACCGCCTTTCGGCAAATTGAAATTCGTGTGACCACAGTCGACCGCCACTGAATTTTTCACCAATGCTTTACTAGCCAGGTAAACTCTGATCCCGCCACGCATTTTCTTAACTGTACAGTTCTCCACTAGAACACTCCCGCCCCTATTATAGACTCTTATGCCATCCTCAGACAAAGGTAACATGATGTCCTTCGGAATAGGTTTATCTTCACTGAGAGGCAACTTGTACCTCGACCTAACAGGTAGATCATTTGGGTCTGTTTCTTTGTACAATTCCTCAGATGCACGCATCACTCCCTCCACCAAACAATCACGCACAGTGGTATTATCCGAGGGCTCTTGAATGTAAATCCCATGACCGAATGCTCGTTGCTGAACTTCGCAGCCTTCTACTAAATTATTCTCACCTCGGATTTGAATGCCGCAGCGTTTATCAAGACCAAACACATTGTCGGATCCGATTCCATAGATACTTCCATAGCCAAAGGGAAACGAACCACGCACCGTAAGCTTGGTGTCTTTGATCGTATTATTATCCCCAGTCACAGCCAATACCGCTTCGCCTTTTAAGCCTCGAGCCAAGTTGGAGCGATCCTGATTATACGCGCTAAAATCTGCTACTTCCTTTAAACCACTCTGATACACGTCTTCTACAGTAAGACCACGAAACACATTTTCATCACCAGAAATACGTATATAGCCTCTGCGTGTTGCACCGACCTGAGCAATCAAATGAACCCCTGTTAGATCGATAGTATTCTCCGACCCAGAGCACTCCAAGACTCGCGTTTTTTCTGGTAGATCAGTCAAATTATAGCTCCCAGGCTTCATCACAATCGCTTGATCACTCTGTTTCACGACTTCTTGCAATTCTTCTAAACTCGCCACCCTACGTTTGGTCTGAGCCTCAAGCCATGAGGTCAAAGCGAGCAGAGAAAAGAGTATTGCTAACAGTTGAAGCAGAGAGCGCATACGGAACTTGTTAATCGGTGGACTGATGGTGTTCATAAAATAGAAGGCAGTATAAATCACTAATATTCAATCACTAGCAAGACACTAAACCCACAACAGTAATTCAGACATCAACATGCATACAGACAACGCACCTTAATTTTTAGCAAGTGCATACACTCTAAAGTTATCGATGCGCATATGGTTGCGAACCGTCCGCAACCCAAACCATCCTGCAGTGAAAGGTTCTTCATCTTTGATTTGAAAAACCACTATATCGCCATGCTTATACTCGATAGTTTCACCATCAGAAGTAATCTGAACTTTCACCACTTCGTGTGGCGTATTTTGAAATTCACCTATTTTAAAGTCATGCTCAGGTAGACACGGTCGCGTACCATCGCCTGGATATCTCCGAAAGCGAGTAGTCGTGTTTTTATTCGCTCCATAGCCGACATAATAAAGGCGCAAGGAATCGTAGTTGCGAAAAATCCCACCACGATTCTTGTTCCCGAAAAGGTTCTCTGGATGCTTCGGGTCTATAGCCATCCAAAAACAATTCAAGTCACTCACGCGGTCATTCTTCCCACCCGCTTGCACCATGGTGACTTCAAACTCAATCACAATAGCCCCTTTCAGCTTTTCCTTAAACCAGACGGTACAGCCCTTCGCGTCATCTATCACTAACTCTCCCCCATGCTGCTCCACCGAGCCTCCCTCCGCCTGCTCCACTACCCATTGCGATAAATCAGCATCGAAATCATCTTGGTAAATTAAAACTCTCTCAGAACTCACCATATCGCCTGCAAGCACAACCGGCGGGCAGCTCAGACACAAGACTCCAAATAGAGTGGTGATTAAATTTCCAACATTAAAAACATACATACTCTTAGTCTCTATAAATCCTAAATGTGATCCACCGCGTCGGCTCGCCTCTCAGCACCTTCTCACTCAGTAAATTGAGCGGCTTCTTTGACTTCCGCTAAATCCTGTGAGGACTGGATAGCTCCTTCAGCTCTCTCTACTGACAAGCGGCTATACTCCCTAGCCACTTCGCTCGCGCCCTCATTACCGACAGCAGCAATCGCACAGAAACCTTTCTGTAAGCGCACCATCACCTCCACAGCTCCAGCCCCATCGCGTCCGATCATCCTAAATGCATCATCAAACATATCAACGTAGTGTAATTCAGGTACAGCCACACGATCGAACGCTATTTCAGAAGCCTCATCATCCGTGGGCTTGGCCCATAGAATCAACAAGCGAACGAGAGCTCCTATCACTGCAATCGCAGTACCTGAATCATTGATTCCAGGAGACAATGCACGACCCGCGATTTCAGATAAAACCACGAGACCAAAGCGAGGGTCATCTTCAAAGGTTCGATCTCGACCAATGACAAAAGCGGCTGTAAATGCATCTTTGAAGCCTTCCCAATCACGCACACTACTCTCGATATAAGCTAATGGTTGTGCGGGTGAAGCAAAGGTTCCCGGCAACGCTGACACCTCAATTTCCACATCGTATTTTTCAGCAAGACTCTGCAGGTCACCCATTTTCACCATTTGAACATAACCAATCGTTTCACTATAAATTGCGGTCGCACCACTACTCCGAGCCCCCACTTCCTTTCCTCCTAGTCTCGGTGATCTTATCCTTCGCTTCAAAGCGGCAGCGGTAGTAGTTTCCACTTTTTCAACCGTTGTCCCCATCCTCCCAAGACGTGCAATCCGATCTACCCACCAGACAAATGTCATAATGACAACGGCGAACACACCAAAAGTCATCAACAATAAAGTGAAGCGCCCCGCCCGTTCATAGTAACCATTCTGCAATGCGAATAAACCCACAATGCTAAACATAAATGCGCCTACAAATGCCGTAAGTGCATTCTGTGAAACGTCATCTGAGATGATCAACGGAAAAGTCCGAGGTGTTGCGTCGGTACTAGCTGACGCATAAGCCGACACCATGGAACCTACAGCGAAGGTTGCCATGACCAACATACTTGCTGCGATCACCTGTAATAAGGTTTCTAACGACTCTACTGTGATGTTAGGAACTCTCTCTAACCATGTGAACTGATTCGCTTCTTTCGCAGCAAAAACTGCGACTACCGATATAAAGCAGATAGCCGTAGGTTTCACCCAAAGCTGTTCTCTCAGTCGATGGTATAGGAATAAAAGCCAGTCATACATGAAGCTTCATCTTAACCTTCCAGCATTTCAATAAACGATAAAAAAACTCTACCTTTAAAGTAAAAGGTAGAGCCTTAATTGAGATGTTAATAGACATCGTCTGTCACTATTACATTGCTAGCCTCATGGACTAACTGGAAAAAGTATATAGGGAGGATGTATCCTCACCTCTATCAGGAGAGGTAAAATCTAGCACTGACTACTTCTTCACGAAGGAAATCACTGCCAGTACTAAAAATACAACAAAGCAAATTTTTGCAATCCCTGCTGCAGTACCAGCAATACCACCAAATCCGAGAACAGCAGCAATCAGCGCGACAACTAGAAAAATAATGGCGTAACGTAACATACTATTCTACAGCCTCCTTGATTGACTCCTTAGTATCTTCAGCCGCATCCTCGACTGTGTCTTTAATATCTTCGCCAGCATCTTTAAGGTCTTCAGCTGGACGTTGGTCAAGAGCATCCTCGACAGTGTCTTCTAGCTTTTCAGATGTGGACTCCTGCTTCTCACACGCTGTGAATGCAGCTAACGGTAAGAGAAGCCCAATGATTTTATATAATTTCATGATATTGTTATCTTGGATTCATCAGCAATAAAAACTGACAACTACCGTTCTAACGAATTCACCATATCGAGTAAAGAAGTGATCTAAAAACACTATTCACAACCGGAATGGGTATCACCAAGAACCTCAGTATAAAAGCTATTGGCATGGACTTCATTTACCTTTGGTGGATGTTACTTAGATTTTTTGAGAGCTGCTAAGATTTGATCTGCAGTCGCACGGTTACGGTATTCAGCATCTAAAAAGGCATAACTAATTTCACCATTGGGCTGAATGATATACGTCGCACTCAGTGGCAGCGTCGTATCATCGTACTTATCACCATTATACTTTTTGAGGTCAGCATAATCACGCATTGCGTCTTCCACCCACTTGGTCATGGAGAATACGATCCCAAACTTTTTAGCCACGTCGCTGTTCTGGTCGGTAAGAACCTCAAACTCCAGCGCATGCTTCTCTTTAGTTGGTAAAGACTGATCTGGAAGCTCAGGTGATAGAGCCACGAATTGAGCGCCCGCTTCTTTAAATGCCCCAAGGTTCTCTTGGTAGTTACGTAATGCAATATTGCAATAAGGACACCAAGAACCGCGATACCAAGTGAGGATCACTGGACCATCTGTGAGCAGTGTGGAGAGAGTGACATCCTTACCAACCGCATTTTTCAGAGTGAAGTCTGGAGCTGTATCACCTACATTAAGTGCAGTATCCAAAACACCCGAATCTTGTACTGCTTTGATTCCTTTATCGTACTCTACGATAGTCTCCTTAGGGGCGGATTTTGTGAATTGGTCTTTTCTCTGATCGAGTTCAACTTGAAGATTTTCTGCTGAAATGCTCATGGTGGTAAATGCTAAGGCTAGTGAGATATTTCTTAATTTCATAATGAAAATGTCTAGAGAGTTTGATCAATCTATAGACTATCATAGGAGCTTCAAAAGCTCCTGCTATTCCAAAATAAACCAGAAAAAGCAGCCACCTCCTATCCTCGGGATTTCCTGCTATGCAACTAATGAGCACTCTACTCTTTCACACTAACAGTGCCAGGCACTCCACGGAATGCCCTGATAATCTGATTACTTCCAGCTGATCCTACATGGTAATGGTAGCCTCGTGTTGTATCGGTATGGCCGCCACATTCGTCCAAGTCAGTCGCGGCCTCACCTTCCTCGTCGCGATGCGCGTAAAGACCAAAGCCATCGAGCGCATAGCCTATCATCGGAGCGTGCCCGTCGGTTTGAGCTATCTCTTTGGTGTGCCCAGTTGCTGCGTGATAGTGATAGCCTTCGTGTGGATTGATGTGGCCACCGGCATCATCGAAAGGAGCTAAAGTATGGGCAGCCAGAATCGCATGCACTGGCGCAGGTGGGTCAAAATTCACACCATTAAACGCTAGCCCAATACCACCTTGGCCAACTCTTGACGCACCACCACGCGGAGGCCCATGATGGTGGCTGTGTGCTTCACCGCCGTGATGCGAGTGCGCATTGAGTGCATCTGGGCGTGGTGGTCCACCGGGACCTCCGCCACCAAAAACCAAAGGTTCTTCTCTAAAAATGGGTGTCACAGGAATGACATAGGTAGTCACCTTATCCGCTACCCACTCGGGCTGGCCTTCAACCACGTAATTATTGTAGCGAGGGTCAACATCTGGTCGGGCTGCGGCCTCAAAAGCTTCTACCGTATCAGTCACCCGCACCGTCCCATCGTCATTATACAACTTCCATTCAGGATCATTGTAGAACTTCGCGACATTTTTCACAAATGGCCCGTCGACATCATAGACCTCTCCATCATCAAACCAAATACCTCCCGCCTCTTTTCCATCCGTAATCGTTTTCGGAGCCCACGGCCCCATCGCATGTTCAATCGGCTTGGAGTTGGTCTGGATCACATAACACAATGCTTTTGATCCATCAGACAGAGTTCTCTCCTCTTTAAGAATTTTCCCAACGAGAGCTTCTGGGATAAAATACGATGGATCGACCTCCACTACGCGCATGCTCCGCTCTGTTTCTTGATTCGTTTCTACAGTCTCCTTCGAACAAGACACATTTAAAATACTAACAAAAACGAGAGAGACAGAGGCTAAACAGAAATATTTCATAAGACAAAAGTAGATTGATCTTAGTGTAAAGCATACCAACATCGAAGCGACTCGAAACTTCGGCACGCTTCTAACAACGCTATAATTTACGGAAGCGCCTTCATCGACTGTAGCACCTCGCGCACGATCGCCTCGCGTTTAAAGAGATCATCAGTCCTGTTCGGCGTGTCGATATTTAGCGCAAAAAATACGGCTCCGGTGGGATGCTCCACCCAGCCTACCCACCAGCCGATCGTTCCGCTCCAGCCAGTCTTGGCTCGGAGAATCCAGTCCTTCCCAGCCTCGTTAATCATCACGTCTTTCACTAAGCGTTGAGAATTCGCACTGAAAGGAAGCGTATTTCTGTATAGCTGCTGAAGAAAACTAATCTGCTCCAATGCAGAGATCTGAAGATTTCCTTCGACCCAGAATGGTGAGTCACCCGTTGGATCCGCATTTCCGTAATGAATCTCTTCCATGTACTCGCGCTCACGCTCCTCTCCTATTTCGCCCTCGAAAACCTCATAGACCCAGACCACTGAATTCCGCACCGACGAACGAAGAGTCTGGTCATGGTTCCACACCTCGTAAGATCGCTTCTTGCCATCCCAGGGAATGACTTGAAATTCATCCAGCACAACACCCGCATCTATCGCGAACAATGCGTGAGGAATCTTAAAGGTCGAAGCTGGTGAAACTCTTTTCTCCGCGCGTTCTTTATTAAACACAAAAGTCCCTCGGCTTCCCTCACGTTCATCAACTACAACCAGTGTTCCCTCAGCATCAAATTGAGAAAAAATAGCCTGCCATTCTTGGCGATCGATAATGGAGTCCTGAGCGACCGCTTGATAACTAGGTATCAAAAGCAGCGCGATGGTGAGAAAACGGTGAAGATGAGTCATAGTTAAAAATCGTTTATGGGTAGTATATGAGAGAGGCGGAGGAACCTTAAATTCCAAAGACTTTCAGAGCTGTGTCCACTACACCCTCTAGCCCTCTACCTGAGAGTCCAGCCTTGCGGCCACCTGCTGGCATCTCTTCATAGACAAACACTCCATTTTCACCACCAAAGAGATCGTTAAATAAATCCTCTTTCCCGCGCCAATAGGAAATAAAGGTTTCGCAGCGGGTGTTATGATAATCGAGGTTGGCACTGAATCCGATAGTCGAGGCTTGATTGATCATGCGCGGGCTTTCGGGATCAGGCGTGTCAGCACGCACTCCGCGACATCCTTTTACGATCAAGTCACAGGGGCCATGAAACACCAAAAACCTGAGCTGCAGCGTGAGCCAAGCGTGCAGGCTTCCGAGCCGCCAATGCCGTGATATGTGCAGCGCTTCATCTGACTTTTTCACCACTCCAGCCAACGAGCGCGGCTGTACCACCATCGAAGCTCCAGCCGGCAGATGAATCGCCCCTATTTCGCCAAATGCGTCATTCTGTGACGACACGATCACGCGCGCCGTTTTCCCATCATTTGGCCGAATTCGCGTCAGCATGCACATGCCAGAAGTAATACTGCTGAAGGGTAAATAGTGATTCAGAAACCATTGCGTGTGCTTGCTAGCTAATTGGCTACTGCTCTGCAAAAAGTCAGGATGCACTAAGATCTCAGACCCTTCTTCAATTTCAAAAGAAATAGATACCGACGAGTCGCGAACAATCGGGCTCGGTGAATATTGATCTTCCAAAATACGAATCGGCGGAAAACGCGACGCGATGGGAGCGAGTACGTAATAAAACACCAACTTGATCGCCGTTGGTGTCAAAATAATCCCCAATAAAATCCACAGCGCTGTCGGCAAATGTTTCTGGACTGCGGCGATAAAGCGTTCCCGTGGATTGCTGGCGACCCGCTCTCTCTCACCCTCAATCATCTTAGCTAGCTCCTGAATCTCACCTTGCTTTTGCTCACGCTCTTCCAACCAACGCGTCTCATCCGCCGATCGCACCAACTTTGCAGAGTCCATTGCTTCACTCTTAACACGATATTGTTCCTGCAGTGCTTTGATCGGGGAGCTGTCTAAAATCTTGCCTAACGTCTTGTGTGCTCTCTCCGCCGTAGCGTACGCGCTCTTCTTCACCGCAGTTTCAGCCTTAGCTCTTTCGTAGGCATTCACTTTTCGTCGATTTTCCTGAGAAAGCCAATACCCACCCTTCTGCCACCAGCCGACAAGCTTACTTAACTCGTCCTCCCGCTTCTGAGCCGCACGATAGGACTCATATGTCGCATTTTTAGCTTTCTCTGAACTGTCGTATTTATCGAATTCAAGGCTCCACTCCTTGCCAATTTTTTCGATATCCGCCTCGAGCCTCGCCACCTCAGACTTAGCTGCCTGTACTTTCAGCGCGCGCAGCCGATTCCACTCGTCAATCTGCGGAGCCATCTCCAGCGTGAGCTCTTGCTCTGATGCTTTAAGACGCTCAAAGACCTGCTCTTTTTTATCAAGTAATGCACGGTCTTCAGCCAGTCGATCCCACTCCACTCGCAGCCAGTTTCCAACGAGCAATATCGCTAGAATCACTAAAAAAATAAGCAGCTTCTGCCCGAACCAACGGGAAAGAATGACGAGAAGTTTAGCCATTGTGATTTGATTTCATAAACTAAGCCTACCACCGAAGCAACCCCCACGACGGCGTAACTCGCCTAATTCTTCACAAAAAAAGCCTCGGCTATGGAACTACCGAGGCTGTTTCATTTTAAAGGAGAGCTTTCCCCCTCTCTCCATTCCCTTATTCAGAGTCCTCTAACTGTTCTAGAATATCAGCAGCTTGCTTAGACGTTGAGGCCTTCTCATCCTTCCACACCAATTTGCCATCCTTAAAAAGATACGCCTGACGCTTCGCCAAGCCTACTCCAGGGAATTGTGGGACGCCAAAGGCTTTAATCACCTTCGTTTCTTTATCCGCGAGTAAAGTAAACGGCAGCTTATACTTTTCAGCAAAAGCCTTTTGGTCAGCCACAGAGTTTTTAGATACACCAAAAACTACCACGCCTTTATCAGTAAGAACCTCATAGGAATCACGCAACGAGCATGCCTGTTTCGTACATCCTGGAGTGTCAGATTTAGGATAAAAATAAACTAACACCCACTCCGAATCTTTATACTCACTGAGCGTAACGACCTTCCCATCTTGATCCTGGCATGAAACTTCAGGAAGAGCATTCCCCACACTTAATGGTGCAGCCAAAGCCATCGAAGCACACAACGAACTCGGTAATATATAACGCAGTAGTTTACAGATCATGCCTACTAATCACATTCCTTGCCACTCCCTGCAAGAAAGTAGTTGGGATTTGAGAATCAAGAATACACACAAAACCACATTTCCAAGTGCACACTCAGATATATATATTGAAATCTTCCGGCTCGCTATCTGACTTCAAATTCAAGTGGGAATTTGTTTGAGGTAGGATTTTTCTTATACCTCTCATACGACTCCTCACTCACCTCGCCATTGGGCTTTTTAAATACAAAGTCCGCTCCCTTTTCAGTCACCTTGTAATCAACCTCACCCTCTTTTCCATCAACAGAATACCTCAGAGAAAACCCATCCTCTAAACTCCCGCTAAATTCCGTGATCGTGGCACCACGTAGTGGCCGTAAAAATGGCCGAACTGGAATGGTCCGTGGACGATCAGCTAGATCTGCCTCACCTCGGAAATACGCCATCACGTAGGGTGGTTTTAAATTCCCAATGTATCGGTACTGCCCTTCAGAGTCGAAATACCCATGGCAACTATCCAAGGGCTTATCAATCGACGGATTAGCCAAATAGACGGGATGGCCATCCATCCCAAAAGCCACTGGATTCCCCTTTCCCACAGTCTCCTCCAAATGCGCTGGAGCTATATGATAGTGATAGTCATCCGCTCTACCACAGTGCCCGCCCCACTCATCCAGCTCACCCGCGGCATAAGCGTCGTTACCACTCTGAGTCAGTGCATGAAAAATCGGCACACCGTTCACAGCCAAGGCAATAGGTCCTTTGAGCGTCAACTCCTGTGGCGTGCCTTCTGTCACCTTGGGGGTCAATGGAAGTTTGAAGCGATGCTCCCCAGTAAAGTCATGAGGAAGTGGCACTTGCTGTTGCCATGCCTTAATCCCCTTCATCATAGGATGCATAGGCAAGCCATTGCCCTCAATGTAAACATAATCTTCATCCCACGAAATCCCAACTTGGTCTTTATAGGGAAGAAATGCCTTCACCATCTCGGGAACCTCTGTGGCTGACTCCAGAGTGAACTTACCTGGAAAATGAGCGGCAAATGGCTTCACATTCACTTTCGAAGTCTCATGACTTTCTTCAGAAAAAGTCTTCGCCGAACTTTCCTTTTCACTCGCATCGATCACACCGCGTGGCCACTTCTGCGGAACTGGATTTCCATTAGGCGGGCTTTCCACCACCTTTCGGAAAATCACGGTATTATCGAGCGCCAGATCGTCCGTCCAAATCCATTTGGCGCCTTCGAAATCATTTTCATAGTAAGGAGCTTTTGGCGACACAGCCTTCTCACTATGCTCCACTGCTAGGCCCCACTTCGAATCGTCAAAGCCCGCCTCCATCCAGTCGTTGGGAATATCCAGATGCTCGGTTGTCGCTCCATCCACCTTGCCATTCACGGGCCCACGGAAGAAACTCTTCGCCTTCCAGCTGGCATCCGTTACTGTGCCATCGCCGAATTTCAGGATGAAACCTCCGTCACCGATCTTGCTGTTGTTATATTCAAGGCCTGTTTTGGGATCGGCGTTGTCCTTGGCCATTACCGCGATGGTGAGAGGGTATTCCGGAAGGATATCGACGCTGACCACGTTGTGCGGAATAAAGGAAATCGAGTCCACCGCCACCAAGTTGCCGTTGATATACAGCTTAAACCAATTATCAGCATACACTGTTGCGGGCACAGTATCTGATATCTGAGGCTTCATAATCTTAGGTCCATGATTGTGCGCAGCGCCGCCTCGCTCATGCGCAGAAACCACACCACCTCCCACGATCAAGGCGCAACACATTACTTTAAATCTTGTCGTCATTACTGATGGTAACACCTGTATCCGCCAATAGTTGTAATTTTTATGGGAGTTTAACCTCCCTTGGACTTTTCAATCCGTGTAACCATTTCAGGAATTCCAAAGCTCAATAACACTATCAATAGTCGTTTTAACTTTCATGAAATGATGTTCACTAAGGAAATTTAACATGACTCAAATTGCGCTAGGCCGTGGGGCATTTCTCTGCTATGAGCGGCGGCACTATGGTAACAGAAGAACCTAAAGAAGTCCGCGTTTTCGCACCAGCTACAGTCGCAAACGTAGCATGTGGATATGACGTCCTTGGCTTCGCCATCGATGCCCCTGGTGACGAAGTCGTAGTCAGATTTTCCGATAAGCCAGGTCTCCGAATTACCAATATAACTGGAGACAGCGGCAAATTACCAAAAACTGTCGAAGGTAACACAGCTGGTGTCGCAGCTCTCGACTTACTCCGTCACCTCGGTCTCACTGACAAAGGCATTGAAATGGAGATCCATAAAAAAATGCCCTTCGGCTCAGGCCTAGGATCTTCTGCAGCTTCCGCAGTGGCTGGCGTTTACGCCGTCAACATACTGCTTGGCGAACCACTCACTAAAAAACAACTTCTGCCATTCGCAATGACTGGTGAAGCAAGCGCCGATGGAGCCTACCACGCCGACAACGTCGGCCCATCTCTGCTAGGTGGCATTACTTTCATTCGTTCAAACGAAGAACTCGACATCACACAACTCCCAGTCCCAGAAAACCTCTGGGCTGCAGTGGTTCACCCTGATATCGAAATCCTCACCAAAGTAGCACGCGACATTCTTCCCAAGGAAATTCCTATCAGTACTGCGACTCAGCAAATGGGGAACCTCGGAGGCTTCATCTGTGGACTCTATAACAACGATCTTGGACTCGTTGGTCGCTCACTTCACGATGTGATCGCTGAACCACACCGCCAGAAGCTCATCCCTGAATTTTACAAAGCCAAGCAAGAAGCCCTCTCCCACGGTGCTCTCGGTTTCTCTATCTCAGGTGCAGGCCCATCCGTTTTCGCTCTCTGTGAAGGCGAAGAAAACGCGAACAAGGTCGCAGCCTCCATTTCAAAAGTCTTCACGGACAATAACTTTGGCAACCAAATCCACGTCTCTAGAATCAACACTCAAGGCGTACACGTCATCTAGTCTCAGATCATTTCTGAATTCAAATTTTTCAATCATAGATCCTACTTCCCATGCAATTTTACTCTACTAACAATAAAGAGCTCCGTGTTGATCTAAAAGAAGCGGTGATCCGCTCACTTCCAGCCGACAATGGTCTCTACATGCCTGAAACCATCACTCCCCTTCCAGCTTCTTTCTGGGCAAAATGGCGTGAAATGTCACTTCCTGAACTAGGCTTTCATGTCGCTAAGCAAATCCTCGGTGACAGCATTCCTGAAGACGCACTCCGCGATATTGTAAATCAAGCTATCTCATTCGATGCTCCAGTCGTAAAGATCGCTGACCACACTCACGTGCTCGAGCTTTTCCACGGACCGACTCTCGCATTCAAAGACTTCGGCGCTCGCTTCATGGCTCGCACCATGGCTTACCTAAATAGAGATGATGACAGCATGCTTACAGTGCTTGTGGCTACTTCCGGTGACACTGGTGGTGCAGTCGCCTCCGCGTTCCATAATGTAGAAGGCACACGCGTAATCATTCTCTACCCTAAAGGTGGCGTTTCTGATCTACAGGAAAAGCAACTCACTACCCTCGGTGGCAACATCACAGCTCTGGAAGTCGAAGGTAGCTTCGATGATTGCCAAGCGATGGTGAAAGCTAACTTCCTAGACCGTGATCTCATGGAGAAGTACAACCTCACCAGTGCAAACTCGATCAACATCTCACGCCTCATCCCACAGACATTCTATTACTTCGATGCTGCGCGCCAGCTAGAAGAAGGCAAAGAACCTGTTTTCGTGATTCCATCTGGAAACTTCGGCAATCTTACCGCAGGCCTCCTAGCACAAAAGCTTGGCCTACCTGTTCGCCACTGGGTCGCAGCAACAAACATCAACGACACAGTTCCGCGCTACCTCGCAGACGGAAACTACGAGCCACTCCCATCTAGCCCAACAATCTCCAATGCAATGGATGTAGGTGCTCCATCTAACTTCGCACGTATGAAGGACCTCTTCTGCGATGACTGGGAAGCCATGCGCGAAAATATCTCCGGTCTAGCATTTGACGATGAGGAGACACGCCAAACTATCAGGGAAGTCAAAGAATACACAGGCTACACTATTGACCCACATGGCGCAGTTGGTGTCCTAGCAGCAGAAGCTTGGCACCAGGCCTCACCCGATGACGAGTGCATCATTCTTGAAACTGCTCACCCGTCTAAGTTCCTTCCAACTATGGAAGAAGAACTAGGTAAAGGCAGCGTAGAAATTCCTGAGCGCCTCGCCTGTCTCGCAGATTTACCAAAGGAAGCACACAAGGTCACCAATGACCCAAAAGAGATTCTGAAATTCCTTTAATTCACCCGAATTAATCAACTATTCAGCAAAAGCTCAGAGTGTCTCGCTCTGAGCTTTTCTTATTATTATCCACGAGCTCATTCGACGAAGTGGATTCCACATAGCTTGTTGTGGTACACTTTTCCTTTTCAGATCGATGAATCAAGCTTAGGAAAGGTGTCATACACATTTTAAATTTACGACAAACATAAGAATCATATGCCAAATCCATGGACAGGGGTAGGAAACCCATACACACGCGCTGAAGTTATTGAACGATTCAATAACACACTCTCAAGAGGTGAATCTCTCATCGTAGCCGGTGCTGGCACTGGCATCTCCGCCAAATTCATTGAAAAAGGTGGTGCTGACATGATCATCATTTACGCATCCGGCCGCTTCCGCATGGCTGGTGCTGGCTCTATCGCAGGCATGATGGCCTACGGTGATGCTAACGCTATCGCCATGGACATTGGTGAGCACGAAGTACTCCCAGTAGTACAAGAAATCCCCGTCATCTGTGGCGTTCACGCATCTGACCCACGTCGCCGCATGTGGCATTGGCTTCAGCAGGTGAAGGACATGGGCTTCTCTGGGATCAATAACTTCCCGACTCACACCATCGTCGATGGTCAGTTTGGTCAATCTATCGAAGAAACAGGCATGGGCGTTCAGAAAGAGATCGATACCGTAGCTCTCGCAAACAAGATGGACATTTTCTCCATCACTTACGTTGCAACCCCTGAAGAAGCTAAGAAAATGGCTGAAGCAGGCGCTGATGCAGTGATCGCACACGTAGGCTGTACTGTCGGTGGATCTATCGGAGTTAGCGATGCGTCCCTTGGCCTCGAACAAGCAGCTCAGGCTACCCAAGCTATCTGTGAAGCCGTTCACTCAGTGAATAAGAACACCTTCGTCCTTTCCCACGGTGGACCCATCGTAGGACCTGCAGAAGCGGCCTATGTCAATGAACACACTGACACCGTTGGTTTCGTTGGAGCGTCCTCCATCGAACGTCTCGCTGTTGAGCAGTCCATCACCGACCTCACACGTGAGTTCAAGTCCATCCCTGTAAAACGCATCAAGTAATTCTATACTATTCTAACGATATGATCAGACACTTAGGAGTATTCCAGTTTAAGCCCGAAATCACCGAAGACGAGATCAAGCATTGCTTCGCAGAACTCTGCACAATGGTTGGCCAAGTTCCAGGACTGCTCAAAGTTGAGCACGGCCCTCACCAGTCCGATGAAGGACTCGATGATGGATTCACCCACGCATTCTGCATGACATTTGATTCATTCGAATCACGCGACGCCTACCTTCCTCACCCAGTGCACCAAGAGCGCGTAGCTCTTATTTCACCTAAGCTCGAACGCCTCGTCGTTCTCGACTTTGAAGTGAAAAGCGAAAACACAAAATCGCTTTAAGCTATTCATTTCAAAAGCCTCACATGATTCCCATGTGGGGCTTTTTCTTTTTACTAAACATCTAAATAAACCTAACAACCTTACTCTATGAATATCGCAGTAGTTGGAACACTCGATTCTAAAGGCCACGAACACGCATTCGTAGCTGAGCAAATCAAAGCAAAAGGCCACACGCCAATCCTCATTGACCTCGGTACGGGTTCAGATCCACAAGTCACACCAGACTTTACCCGCTTTCAAGTTGCTGCAGCTAACAGCACAGACCTTCAGGCTCTCATCGACCGCCAAGACCGTGGCGAATGCGTCGTAGCTATGTCGAAGGCTGCACCCGTTTTCATCTCTCAACTCGTGGCTGATGGAAAGATCGACGGCATCATATCACTCGGCGGTGGCGGAGGTACAGCGCTTGGCACCTCAGTCATGCGCGAGCTTCCTATTGGCTTTCCAAAGGTGATGGTCTCCACTCTCGCGAGCGGCAATACTGCTCACTATGTAGGCACTAAGGACATTGTGATGATACCATCTATCGTCGACGTCGCAGGGCTCAACCGTATTTCTAAAACCATTTTCAGACAAGCAGCAGGAGCGATCTGCGGCATGGTTGACTCAAGTCAGCAAGACGAAGAAGAATCCAAGCCACTCATCGTTGCTAGCATGTTCGGTAATACCACTGACTGCATCAACCACGCTGCTAAAGTCCTCGAAAACGCGGGTTATGAGGTTCTCATTTTCCACGCCACAGGAATGGGCGGAAAGACCATGGAAAGCCTCATCGAAAGCGGCATGGTCGCTGGCGTGCTCGATCTCACGACCACTGAGTGGGCTGACGAACTCCTCGGTGCCACACTTTCTGCTGGCCCCACGCGCATGGACGCGATGACTAAGGCTAAGATTCCTGCCGTTATCGCACCAGGTTGCCTCGATATGGCGAACTACGGCGAGCGCGAAACACTGCCAGCAAAATTCGAAGGCCGTACTATTTATATCCATAACCCACAGGTCACTCTCCTGCGCACCAATGCAGAGGAATGCGCGCAGCTAGGTAAAATTATCGCTGAAAAAGCCAATGCCAACAGCGCACCAACAGCTATCTTAAACCCTCTAAAAACAGTGAGCATCATTTCAGCGAAAGGCCAACCCTTCTATGATCCAGCAGCGGATAAGGCATTATTCGATGCCATTCATGCCAATGCCACAGTCGAAGTCATCGACTACGACGAAGAGATCAACAGCACAGTCTTCGCCGAAGCCGCCGCCAGTAAGCTCCTAGAGCTAATCAAGGCAGCGAATTAGAGCCTCGCTCAAAATGTGTATTTCACATATGCTCTTGTTCATTACCCGCTGCTAAGAATCCTTTATTTCTCACGTAACATCAGAGAAGCTTCTTCATTCATCACACTCACCCATGAAATTTTTCACACCCATACTCGGTCTTTCTTTAGTTCTGCAGCTCAGTCTAGAAGCGAAGAAAATGCAATCCGGCCGCACCGAAGCCTATTCACCAGAGCAAGAGCTCGCTGGCTTTGAACTCCAAAAAGGCTTCGTCATCGAACTCGTGGCATCTGAAAAAGATGGCGTGATCAATCCGATCCACATTTCCTTCGATGATGCCGGCCGCATGTGGACTCAGACAGCCCGCATGTACCCGATGGATCCCACCAAGAACATCAAGTGGACTCAGCTCATGAAACTCCTGGATGACCCCAAGGCTCAGGATAAACAAGCAGATTTCAAGCGCATCAAAGACTTGTATGAAGGTAAAGTAAAAGGCACTGACGAGATCCTCGTCCTCTCAGATCTTTACTCTGGTAAAAAAGCATCAGTAGACACCTTTGCTGATGGCCTCGCTATCCCGCAATCCGTCATGCCTTACCGCAATGGCGTCTTCGTCGCTCAAGGTTCAGAATTTTTCTACCTACAGGACACCGATAACGATGGAAAATCTGACAAGCGTACCCCAGTCGTTACAGGCTTCGGCTTCACCGACACCCACACCATGGCACACTGTCTCGAGCGCGGCCCTGGCGGATGGCTTCATTTCAGTCAAGGCGCCCTCAATAAAGGCAAGATCACAGCAGTCAACTCAGGCGATAGCATCCGCATGGATTTCTCAAAAAATGCGAAAGTATCCCTCGACGGTAAAAAGATCGAACTCATCAACTCCGGCCTCCAAAACATCTGGGGCTACACCATTCAGGCCAATGGCCAATGGTTTGGTACAGAAGCCAATGACCTCGGCTGGTCGGTTGTTCCTATGGAAGAGCAAACTGGCTACAAGGGCATAGGCAATGAAAGTCTCCGTCCATACCAGCCATGGATGCCGGCACTCCACGATTTCCGCGTCGGCGGCACTGGCATCTCAGGCCTCGCGTTCTCGGAAGACGGAACCTCTGGCTTCCCTGCGAAATGGAAAGACGTCGCCATCATGGCTGACCCTATCACCTCCGAGCTCGTCTGTGTTCGCATCAAGCGCCAGGCTGATGGTTCGATCGATGCTGAGCTACTTGAACCACTGCTCAAATCCGAAGACGACTGGTTCCGTCCTGTGCATCTCAAATTTGGCCCAGATGGTTGCCTCTACGTGGTCGATTGGTACAACAAAATCGTCTCACATAACGAACTGCCAACCACCCACCCGGACCGCGATAAGTCACACGGCCGCATTTGGAGAATTCGCCACGAATCCCAGAAACCGCAGCAGATCCCTAACCTCATCACTACTGCCACAGACAAACTCGTCGATCACCTAAAATCCCCGATTCTCTGGGAGAAACGTGCAGCGTGGCATCAGATTGCTGACCGCCCAATCGAGCAAACTCAATCACTTGCTCCAGCGCTTGTTCAACTCGCTTCTGACACTTCAGCAGACCTCACCACACGCATCCTCGCCGTTTGGTCGCTGGAAGACATTCAGCACTTCGATGAAGCGCTCGTCACCTCACTCCTCCAGTCAGACCAAGACGAACTCGTGCGTGAAACCATCCGCTCACTCGCGAATCACAATCTCGGTGCTGCGAAAACAGCAGAGCTGCTCAATGGCTTCGAAGTAAGTGACAACGCCATGATCCGTTCGCAAACTCTGCGTACCCTCAGTGACATCAATGCAGCTAACCAAGCAACCATCAAAATCCTCGTTAATGCCTGTAAAGAAGACCTTCCAGGCTTCGAACTAGGTGGTGCGTACGAACGCAAGTTTGAGCGATTCCTCGCTCGCAAAGCACTCGAACAATATCCTGTAGAACTCGAGGCATTCCTTGCGACTCCAGAAGGAGCTTCTATTTCACCAACCAACCTCCTCTGGGCGACGCAAGCTCTACCAGATGGCGGCCAAGAAGCATTCCTTGCGATTTGGGAAAATATCAAAGCTAACCCGATCGACGACTCCACCTTCGTCGTCCTTGCTAGCTTTGCGAATAAGAAAAATATCGCAGCGACGATCAAGCCGATGTTCGCCGACCCAGCTAACGCTGAAAAGTTCGTCGACCTGTCACTTGCTAACTTGCAGCAAGTCCAATCAGAGAGTTTCAACGCACTGATCAGCCTATCGATCGATAATTTGCTCAATTCCTCAGAGCCAAAACAGCAGATCAAAGCCCTCGATGCCATTGCAACTTTAAGAGCCACGGCCTCCACGCCAAAAGCTGCCGAACTATTCCAGCAAAGCTCTGACACTGCTGTCAAACTCGCAGCCCTCAAGGCGCTCGACATTAACCGCGACGCTTACATCCCACTCTTCGAGTCTGTCCTTGCAGACAAGAAGCTCTCCTTCGATTTCACCAAACAAGCGATCTACTCCCTCAGCCGCTCAGCCAAGGCCCCAGTTCGCGCCAAAAATGCGGCAGCCGTAACTGCGCTACTTAAAGAAAACCCAGGGCGAAAACTCGATATCATCAACACCCTAGGAAAGTCTGAGCAAGGTCTTCTTCTGCTCTCAGAGCTCGTCAAGACGGGAGTTCTTAGTAACGATGACATCGATTTTTCCACAGCGGACAGAATGGTCGACGCTCTTAAACAAGTGAGAAAGAGAAGACAGATCCCACATCCAGTGGCGACTCGTATTTTTGAGGCAGCAGAAGCAAAACAGCTCGCCGCTAGCGAAAAAGCCAAGGCGCGTATTCCTGGTCTCATTCAGAAAGCTGAAGCACAAGGTGGCAACCCCGCTGCTGGCAAAGCGATCTTCACTGGCATGTGCCTCAGCTGCCACGTAGTCGGCACCGAAGGTGCTGGCATCGGTCCAGCACTCGATGGTTCAGCCCAGCGTGAACCAGAAGCTCTGCTCACAGCTCTCTTTCTCCCAGATGAAGCAGCTGAAGGCGCCTACGTCCTCTTCCGAGTCACAGAGAAAGACGGCACCATCCACGAAGGCATGAAGATGAAATCTGACACTTCTGGCGTCACCGTTGGTTTCCAAGGAGGCGGCACCGTGTTCATCCCACGTAAATATGTCCGCAAAGAAGAGTTCGCTGGCTCGCGCTCCTTCATGCCATCCGGCTTATTCGACATGCTTCCTGACAACGTCATCGAAGACATAATGGCGCACATCCGCACTCTGAACTAAACTACTCAGATAGAAATAAATGTATTTAAGAGGCGCCTTCACACAGGCGCCTCTTTTTTGTGTGCAACAATCAGCTTCTACACGACGTACAATTTCATAGTTTCATGATTTCAAAATATATAATCCTCACTCTCAGCCTTTGCTTGCCAGCACTAGCAGCAGAGCAACCCAATATTATTTACATCATTGCCGACGACCTCGGCTACGCCGACATATCTTGCTACGGACAAAAACGTATCAATACACCAAACATAGACAAACTGGCCGCTGATGGAATCCGCTTCACCACACACTATTCAGGAAGCACGGTGTGCGCTCCTTCCCGTTGCTCTCTGATGACCGGTGAAGACCAAGGCCACGCAACTATTCGTGGCAATGGAGAATACGAACTCACTGCAAAAGATTACACGATCGCTCATGCGCTCAAGAAAGCTGGCTACCGTAATGGTATGGTTGGAAAATCCTGCGTCAACGGCAACACGCAAAACACAGAGGCTCCTTTCACAGCTGGGTTTGACTATTTTTACGGAGTCCTCTCTCACAAAGACGCTCATCGCCAGTATCCATTTTTTGTCTATGAAAACCAAGAGAAGATCAAACTCGAAGGAAACAAAGGTCAAAAAGGTGGAACCCATTACAGCACCGACATTTACACCGAAAAAGCGATCGAATTTATCGAACGTGAAAAAGAAAACCCCTTCTTCCTCTTGCTCTCCTTCAGTGTCCCACATGCCGACATCATTGTTCCTGAAGACACTCTCAATCCACTGTTAGAAAAATTTCCAAACGGAAAAAAAGTTCCTTCGAAAGGAAATGGCTACTCTGGCTCACCTAATATCCAAGCAAGTTACGCAGGCATGATCCAGCGTATGGATCAGAAAATTGGTGAACTTGTTTCTAAACTTGATGAACTTGGTCTCAGCGAAAACACAATCATTAGCTTCACCTCTGACAACGGTCCCTCTGTCGAAGGTGGCTACCACACTGATATGTTCGACTCAAATGGAGTCTATCGTGGCACAAAGCGAGACATGTACGAAGGAGGCATCCGCGTCCCTTTCATAGTCAAGTGGCCGGCTAAAATCACAGCGAACACTACTTCAGACCATATTTGCGCATTCTGGGATGTGCTCCCTACTCTCTCAGAAATTGTAGAAATAGACGCTCCTCAAGACATTCAAGGAATTTCATTTCTCCCCACACTTCTAGGGGAAGGCGAACAAAAGAAACATAAGTCACTCTACTGGGAATTCCACGAACGAGGCGGCAGAATCGCTCTCCGCCAAGGCGATTGGAAAATCGTTAAATATGAAGCCAAAAGCAACAAAGGACAATGGGAACTCTATAATCTTAAAGACGACCAATCCGAAAAGAAGGATCTCGCAAAAAACCACCCAGAGATACTCAGCGAAATGGTGAAAGCCGCCAATCAAGCACACGCTAAAAGCTCTGTTGCCAAATGGAATTTTTAGAAATTGGGGATTAACTCAAATAGACAACATTCTACCTAACAAGATATGACAGCATGCTTGATTTCACACTAGTAGCTGCTAGTTATTCCACTATGCGCACACTCATTAAGCACGCACTTCACAGCGCCCACCCACAGGACTCTATCACCGTCAAAGGCTGGGTCCGCACGCGGAGAGATTCTAAAGAATTTTCCTTCATCGAGCTTAATGATGGATCCTGTCTCGCGAACCTCCAGTGCATTGCCGATGCCGACATCATTGGATATGCTGACATCCAAAAAATGAGCACTGGTGCAGCCATTGGAATCACCGGTAAACTCATCGAATCTCAGGGAAAAGGACAGAATTGGGAAATCCAAGCCACAGCACTAGAACTCATCGGTGAAGCTCCCTCAGACTTCCCCCTACAGAAAAAGGGTCACACACCAGAGTTCCTCCGTTCCATTTCTCACCTCCGGCCACGAGCAAACCTCTACGGCGCAGTCTTTCGTATGCGTTCACGTTTATCTAACGCAGTTCACAGATTCTTTGATGAGCGTGACTTCACCCTCGTCCACACACCCATCATTACCTCTTCAGATTGTGAAGGAGCTGGCGAAATGTTCCGTGTCACCACCCAAGAAAACAGCTCTAAACCAGAAGAGGACTTCTTTGGGAAAAACACCTACCTAACTGTTTCCGGTCAGCTCGAGGGTGAAGCTTTCGCTACAGCACTCTCTAACATTTACACCTTCGGCCCAACTTTTCGTGCAGAGAACTCTCATACCACTCGCCACGCTTCTGAGTTCTGGATGATCGAACCTGAAATGGCATTCTGTGATCTTGAAGGTGACATGGATCTTGCTGAAGAATTCGTGAAATACCTAGTTCAAGATGCTCTAGAGAACAACGAAGGCGATCTAGATATCTTCTGCAAGTTTGTCGACAAAGAACTCCGCCAGCGTCTCGAGTTCGTCGCAGAGCGACCTTTCCAGCGAGTTTCCTATACCGAAGCGGTAGAAATCCTCCAAGCTTCTGGCCAACAATTTGAGTACCCTGTCGAGTGGGGAGTGAACCTCCAGTCTGAGCACGAGCGCTACCTCACTGAAGAACACTTTAAATGCCCAACGACTGTCTATAACTATCCAAAGTCAGTGAAGCCATTTTACATGCGTACCAATGACGATGGAAAAACTGTTACCGCTATGGACCTCCTAGTTCCAGGCATCGGTGAAATTATCGGAGGAGCGCAACGCGAAGAGCGTCTCGATGTGTTAGAGGCAAATATGGAAGAGCACGGCCTCAATAAAGAGGATTA
Source organism: Rubritalea sp. (assembly GCF_051252225.1). Taxonomy (GTDB): domain Bacteria; phylum Verrucomicrobiota; class Verrucomicrobiia; order Verrucomicrobiales; family Akkermansiaceae; genus Rubritalea. The sequence continues at coordinate 27,934 of NZ_JBPOGE010000017.1, read as the reverse complement.
CTGGTGGTACCTCGACCTACGTAAATACGGCAGCTGCCCACATGCTGGTTTCGGACTAGGATTCGAGCGTATGCTTATGTTCATCACTGGTATGAAAAACATCCGTGATGTGATCCCTTTCGCCCGCACTCCCGGACACTGCGAGTTCTAGCACATTGGTATCATCTCACTTGTGTAGAGAAGAAGGCTTACCAGTCTCATCTAGCAAGATATTCAGAGCCCCACCCGACACACTAGCCTCGCGGACCAAGGCACAGAGCGACACCGCCATTAATAGAAGGGCAATCGTGAAAAAAATGGTTCCTAGTATCACTAAATCAAAAAGCATGGAGCCCATTGATATTACGCAGAGGAATAGGCTCAACGCGCCACTTACCTGCATCCAGCGAATCAGCTTTAGACGATGCCTTAGGTTCGTGATTTGAGCCAACAAAGCCGAATCACAATGCTCCGGCGTATTGATCCAGTCTGTGTGTAATTTACGTATCAATGACGAAAGCGCCAAAAAGCGATTCGTGTAGCTCAGAAAGAGTAAGCTCACTGCAGGGAAGAGCAGAGCTGGTGTAGATAGGTCTATCGTCATTGTTAGATGCTATTGTTATAGTTCTCCCTATTTCATAGCACAACCTAGCTACGCATCTTCTATATAAAATTTATAGCAAGTTTGTTCAAAGGAAACTAATTGACCATAACTTTAAATTTATGGTAGTGTAACTATTGTCGTTTAAAAAATTCCTCAAGATACCCCTATGTCTATTATAATTACCACTCGGTGGGTTAATAACGTTGGTGGCACCTCTTGTTCCTCTGCTAGTATAAATTGGAAGAAGCATTGGATCAAATATGGTAACCAAGTTTGGCCCCATTATTGCTCAGTTTTAGGTTGTAACAACCAAGCTTCAAAAGCCTCTCATTTACATAACCCTCAATATGAATCTGATCAAGTCGTCCCTCTTTGCTCACATCATGCTTGTGACCCAAAACCTCTAACACTTACATTAGGCTGCACACCTGTCTCCATAAAAAGAGAAGACTGCATTAACCAACAAGCATAAACACTCACATTAAATTTATACAGATTTTTGGAATTCTTCGGGGGGAGAATTTCAAACCAAGAGAGTCTCACTACCTTAGTAGTGGGGCTCTTCCATATAATCGACTAATGATAAAGTGACTTAGGGCGCACAGGAATGTTGCGCTCCGCGAAGTAATCCTTTGCTTCGCCAACCGTGTGCTGACCGAAGTGGAAAATACTTGCCGCAAGAACGGCGTCAGCCTTTCCCTCTTCTAACACATCAACCATGTGTTGGAGGCTACCTGCTCCACCACTAGCAATCACTGGAATCCCCACTGCTTCACTCACAGCAGAGGTAAGCTCAATATCGTATCCATCCTTTGTACCGTCTGCATCCATACTAGTGAGAAGGATTTCACCAGCGCCACGGTTATAAACTTCTTTAGCCCATTCCACTGCATCAATCCCCATAGGCTTGCGACCACCGTGAGTATAAATACCCCACTTTCCTGGACCTTCTTTTTTCGCATCAATCGCACAAACAATGCACTGACTACCAAAGGCAGTTGCGCCTTCATCGATAAGCTGAGGATTAATGATGGCGGCAGTATTCACGCCGACTTTATCTGCACCAGCCAAAAGCATTTCACGCATATCTTCGACCTTGCGAATTCCACCACCCACTGTGAGAGGAATAAAACAATGCTCTGCGGTGCGACGTACCACATCCACCATTGTGTCACGGCCATCTGACGATGCCGTAATATCAAGAAAAACGAGTTCATCAGCTTCTTGTGCGTTGTACGCTATCGCACACTCCACTGGGTCACCAGCATCACGAAGGTCGACAAAATTTGTTCCCTTAACCACGCGACCATTCGTCACATCCAAACAAGGTATAATCCGCTTAGCGAGCATGCGCCGACTTAAAGCGCGAATCGTACTTTGGTCAATGCGATATCACTGAGACCATGCACCAAGCCTCAGCTCCTTCGCTTGACTCTCCATCGATCTTAACTTCTTTAGTTGAGTATGAGAACTTACCCCACTCGGCAAATCGGCTGGCTTAGTATGAATTCTCGCTAAACCATGTTGCACCAACACCTCGTGAAAGTATGCCTTCTTCCCAGTGAGTTCGGTGATCACAAAGGCATATTTTCTCTCTGGGCTGTATACATTTTCCCACTTGGTCACGACCGTGAACGTCTCGTTTTCTAAAAGATGATGCATCAAGTCCTTTGCTTCAACCCCTGCAGTAATCGCACTTTCCCGATCAATACCAAAGTACTCAGCTTGGTCATCAAGCCGCTTACCATTGTTTTCACCATTCCAATACTCCTTATACGCGCTCTCTGGAGTATCCACGAAATAGAGACGGAACTCAGTCTCACCCTTCGGGTGCTTTACGAAAAAACTATCTCCATCGTTTCGACGATTTGAAATTAAGGTGCAGCCCTCTAACACAGAGTATCTATCATCTACTATCTCAGGTGTGGTTAGCTCAGACTGTGATAAACTGGATTCGGAGTCGTCATATTTAAAAATGAAGTAAACTCCGAGAATAACTAATAGAACCAACGTGTTCTTAATCGACTTTTTTTTCGCCATACTTAAAGACCTCTTTTGCCTCGCCAAGATCAGTATGTGCGAGTTGAGACTGCTTGTGCCATAGACTCAGCTTTGAGTCGACGGTACTTTTTAATAAATGCAGTAGGGTCAGCCCAATTAGTAGAGTTCACAGGATAATGCACACGGTGCACTTCCAATTTGAATCCAAGAACATATAAACCACAGCTCAGCTACTTATCGCAAAACAACAACAAGTAAGTACCCCACCCAAAATAAACTTAACCCGCTCTACCACAGATGATAGAATTCTACACACATCGTCAAACACAGCTCCACAGCCAGTTAGACACAGTAAGTTAAAAGATATAAAACCCCGTGAAAAATCTAACGTTTAGAAGGAAATTTATCTATCAAACTTGAAACAAACTAAGTCGAGATAAGATTCCACAGCCTAAATTGCTCATGGATAGGAAGCTCTCCCCATAAAGAAATTTTGACAGTCCTCAATTCCCTTTAACTCCTTAAAGGCCCTTATACCCTCGGTACTCTTTGTACGTATCAGTCGGCACAGCATGACCTAACATTTCACTCTTAAGTTTCCGGTATTTTTTTATAAATGCGGAAGGGTCTGCCCAGTTTTCAAAATTCGCATCGCAAGACTCTCGCTGCATACCTATTTTAATGTTGTGGCGTATTTCAAAATGAAGGTGTGCGCTGTACATTCCACGGTTGTTTCCCATCGTAGCAATTTGTTGTCCGCGTTTCACTTTTTGTCCTACTTTGACCATCATCGTGCGATTGTGACCATACAGCGAATCACAGTAATTCACTTTACCTGTTTTTGGGTCGCGGTAAGCATGGCGAATAATAATCACCCTGCCCCAGCCCTGGTGGACATCGTATGCAAAAGTGACTACTCCATTAGCAATGGCATATATAGGATCATGTAAATCAGAATCTCCTCCACCTTTACCGTTCCAATCCTCGCCAAAATGGCGTGGAGATCTCAGACGTAGCCCACGTGCTTTATAGTACCCCTCAGCATTCGGCTTCCCTACTGGAAAATCAAAACCATCAGCCAGCTCTACCCTAACACTTCCTCCTAGGAGACTAAGGTTCATCATAGCCAACATCGCGATACCTATAAGTCCAAGCACTCTCATTCTAAAATTTATATTCTTAGTTCATCGAAAAGTAAACCATTCCAGTAATACCAGCCACAAAGCAATAGTAGGAAAAGTATTCTAAGCGTCCCTTTTTCACTGCTCCCATTACCAGATAAATTGCCAATAAACCCACAATAGCCGCCGCCAGGGCACCCGCTAGATATGGAGTATTAAAACATGCTGCAAATGCTTCAGAGACTGAGCCCGTATGCTCGATTTTGTCTTTCATGGTCAAAACAAACCCTCCAGCAATAGCTGGAATCGACATAAGAAACGAAAACTCCGCGGCCTTTTCTGCCTTCACCCCACTGACCAAGCCCGCAGCAATGGTGGACCCAGATCTAGAAATACCCGGAAGAATGGCAAACGCTTGCCCAACGCCCATTGCTACCGCACCTTTCACACCAACTTCTTTTGATCCGCTTTTGACGAAACGTGGTACGAATAAGACCAAGCCCGTCACAATAAGTAAGCCCGACACTAATATTGGGTTACCTGGAGCCGCATCAAAAAAGTCTTTAAACAAGAGCGCAGCAATCACTGCAGGAACAGTAGCTAGAGCAAGGAAAAGTATTTTCTTTCGTTCCGCTACCATGTCTTTGGTATAAAGTGACTGAACAAGCATCCACAGGGATTTACGAAAAAACAATAAGACACTAACCAAAGTTCCTAAGTGTAAAATAATTTCGAAGGCTAAATCAGGCTGATGACTTGCGCCTACCTCACGAATTCCTAAAAGATACTGAGCCAACACAATGTGACCACTTGACGAGATTGGCAAAAACTCCGCCAATCCCTGTACGATTCCAACAATAACAGCCTTCCAAATTTCCATAGTTCTAAGAGGTAGAGCACGCACCCTAGTTTCTGAAAACAAACGATCAAGCGTTTAGAATGAATTTATGGCTCAGTTAACTAATCGTTTTCTCACTCGGAAAGATTGTGTCGATTACCAAGTAAACTCCCACTCCGAGCATTGTCGCCAAAATGAACATATGGGTTCCGTATCCGCCGAGCGAAACACTACCTCCAGTACACCCACAATCAATATTCAGTCCTCTCGCCCAAACTGACCCAATCCCCACCATAAATGCGAGAGTCATTCCGAGACTAATAAGAAGAGCCCCTCTCAACCAAAACTTGGCGAGTAAACAGATACCGACGATCACCTCTAGAGGCGGCAGGAAATAGGCCAACCACATATCATAAGGAACCGCATCAAACGGGGCGATCTGAAAGTTTGCCACATTTTGCACAAAGTTCTGCACATCAAAAAGCTTAGCCCCACCAAACAGGAGGAAAACCAATGCTAGTAAAACTCTTAGCAAAGTCAGAACCATAATTCTATAGATTATCTAATCCGGGTGAAGATGACGGTACTTGATCGCTTCTACACCTACTAAAGCTGCAGTCCCAAGGAGACTTTCTACAGTCACCGTCTTTGGAACCTGAGCAGCCGGCCGGGTAAGTCCACAGAGCAGGTGCCCATAAACTTGAGCTCCAGCCACGTGTTCAAGTAGTTTGAAAGAAATATTTGCAGCATCGAGATTAGGAAATACGAGAACATCAGCACTTTTTTCAGCACGAGTATCACGTAGTTTCACTTCAGCTGCGGCTAGGTCGAGTGCCACATCTGCTTGCACTTCACCATCGATTTCATATTCGAGGCGCTGTTTTTTAGCCAACTCGCGAGCTAAGGCTGCTGCGGCTGCCACCTTTTTCGCGGAAGCTGTAGGCATGGAACCATGAGTAGAATGACTCAGCATCGCTATGCGCGGAGGGTGCCCCATAAAATGCTCGGCTAATTTTCCAGTTTCCACTGCAAAACTGGCTAATTCGTCCACACTAGGTTCCGGGTTCACTCCACAATCAGTAAGGAATAACATCCCTTCACTTCCGAAATGTTTCAAATGCGGAGCCACCATCGCCACCACAGAGTACAGTTTAGACACATCTGGGTTAGGCTTCACAAAATTCATCAACGAGCGATAGATAGTTGCTGGATTCGCCTGATTCCCTGACACCATACCATCGGCTTGACTATACTGAATCATCATCGCCGCAAAGTTATGTGGACGAGCCATCATTTCTCGCGCATCAGCCACCTCACGACCTCTATAGCGCTCCACCTTTTCTAATCTGCGACAGAACAAGTCCAAATCACTTGCTGTCCTAGGATCTAGCACATTCACGAATTTTAGTGACACCCCCATACTTGCTGCCATTGCGCGAATACGGTTTCTGTCACCTAGCAAAATCGGAGCCACGATCTCCATTTCCACCAATTTTGCAGCCACACGAATCACTCGCTCATCCTGCCCTTCAGTGAACACGATCCTCTTGGGATGTCTCTTTAGCACCTCAAAAAGATGCTTAGTTAATTCATTAGCTTCAGGGAAAGAAATATCTGGTGTCGTCATAAAAAATGCTGCGCTAGGTGCAGTTGGATAACTAAGACAAAGATCTCTTACCTCGCAATCCTAAAAGAAAAAGATCCAACAAATTGCTCTCACAAAAAAAACGTAACAAAATTACAATATTGCGTAAAATTCGCACTTTCGCATCCGTTATATAGAGTTACAGTACACCACTTTCATGAAAAAACTCTTACGTATCTTACCAGCAATCCTTATCTTGGCAGCAGGAGTCTGGGGCTGGAATCACTTTATTTCTAATAAAGACGCAGATGCGAAAGCACTCAAAAAACCAAAACTCAGCGGAAAAGAGCTTCGTGATAAAAAGCTCAAGAATGCACAGCAAACCAGTGTTCTGAAGCTAAAATCTAAAGACTTCCCAATTCGTCTCGAGTCTCACGGAATCGTTCAGCCACCCTCTATCACCTCTCTCACCCCTCAAGTGGCTGGAATTATTACTAAGATTTCCCGCCATTTTGAGAATGGCTCTTTTATTGAAAAAGGAGAAATCCTAGTGGAACTCGACCCAAGTGATTTCCAATCTCAGATCTCGAGCGCCGAGGCTGCCCTCGCGCGTGCTGAAGCTTTACTAATCCAAGAAAAGGCCCGTGCAGCACAAGCTCTGCGCAACTGGCAAGACATCGGCTTCGAAGACAAACCAAACGACCTCGTCTTACGTAAACCACAACTCAAAGAATCTGAAGCAAGTGTCGCAGCACAAAAGGCAGACCTAGAACGTGCGTTGCGTAACCTAGAGCGTACTAAAATCAAAGCTCCGTACACTGGTCGTGTTCGCTCACGCGACATCGGTCTTGGTCAAACTGTTGGAACAGGAACCACGCTGGGCGAGGTCTACGCTACTTCCTATGCGGAAGTTCGCCTCCCTCTCTCCATTCGCCAGCTTAGCCAAATCGACATCAATGAAATCGATTTCGAATATATCCCAGTCGAACTACATGATGCCATCAACTCGAACAATGAAATCAGCTGGACTGCAAAGATCGTCCGAGTCGAAGGTGAACTCGACCCAAATTCTCGTGAATTGTTTGTCGTTGCGCGTATAGAAGACCCATTCGGCATGGAACAAAAAGACCGTAAAATACCATTACGGATGAACCAGCCAGTTACCGCATACATTAAGGCCAACACCTTAAGAAATGTAGTCGAAGTCCCACGTTCAGCACTCTACGGCAAAGACGAAATTATTTTGGTTACGGATAATGTAATTCAACGCCAAACGATAAATATCGTCTGGTCTACCCTCGATAGCGTCATTACCGACACTGATGGTCTAGATAGCTCTCAGCTCTCGACCACAAAGCTACCTTACGCCCCAGAGGGCTCAGCTGTGCGTATCATCGAACCTACAGTCACCGTCACAAAATCACCCTAACTGAGGTTTTTCATTTTACGGAATGCAGTTGGGTTACAGCCGCAGTACTTACGGAAAATGGCATAAAAGCGCCTAGAGCTAGCAAAGCCGCATGCATCAGAAACTTGCTGTAAGCTGAGCTCATTTTGCTGTAATAAAATGCGAGCGTAGTTAATACGCTTCTCAAGTACAATGTCCCATAAGGATCGACCCAGACACGACTGCACTCGCAGCTCGAGACTTCTTCTCGATAAAGGTACCAGTGCCACCAGCTGTTCTACTTTTTGAACATCGCCAATATGAGAGTCAATGTAGTCTAACACTTTCCTGACATTCTCATCTTCCACTGCATTGAGTGTAGTCGACTCACGCTCAACAACCCTCACTGGGTCTGGCGAATAATGTCCATCGTAGCGAGGAGTATTTCCTTGCAGCATATCATCGATCATCTCCGCTGCAGCATATCCAACCCGTGCGGCTGGAATATCAATACTGGAGAGCGGTGGACGGGAAAGTCTGCATTCTACAAAGTCATTATCCACACCTAAGATGCTAATATCTTTCGGAACTGAAACCCCCATTTCAAGACACACATCAGCTAAATCCCTCGCAGGAATATCATTCGAGCAGAAAACAGCTGTCGGCTTTGGCAATCTCTGAATCCACTTTTTCATGGTTTCCCTCGCCTGCTGAGCCTCCTCCATACTCTTAATAGTAGGAGTGTATCCCACATGGCACACATGCGCCTCACTGACATCACTCACAGTTTCTAAAAATGCGCTCTGACGCTGCTTTGAATACTGCAATGTCGGATGACCTAAATATCCAAAACTCTTCACCCCTAAATTTTTCAGGTAAATTCCAGCCATCTCACCCACTTTAAAATGATTCACATCCACCAGAGGCAATTTGCAACCTACTAATGAGTCAGTTGTATTGACTATCGGGATTGCTAACTCCTCCGCTACCTTGGCTACTTCATCTGTATTGATATGGCATATCGCTGCATCAAGCTTCCAATGCTTACAAGTTTGCTCAAGATCAGCATCTGGTGAAGTATCGTAAAACACCCAATTTTTCTTTTTTTGGCTAAATGCATAGATGCCTTCAATCACATTTCGATTGAAACCTATATTTTTCTCCATAAAGATGCCTATGCGATAGAATTTTTTCACAGAGCTGAACCTAAACACTTTCCGACTCTAGGCAAATCAATTTTCCGCAATATATCCAAACTGCTACGCACATGAGCAGGACAAACTGCAATTTACAACCTACCTTACCCCTCATCAAGAAACAGTCTTATGTCTAACTACTTTTCTAACATCCCGAAAATTCAGTACGAAGGTACTGGCACCAGCAATCCTTTTGCATTCCGCCACTACAACCCAGAGGAAATCATCTCGGGTAAGTCCATGAAAGAATGGCTTCGTTTCGCAGCTCCATACTGGCACGTCATGCGCAATGACCTCTCTGATCCATTCGGTTCAGGCACAGCGCTTATGCCTTGGGACGACCAATCTGATTCTCTCCAAAACGCACTCAACCGCGTGCCAGTATTCTTCGAGTTTCTCGAAAAAATTGGCATCGACTACTACTGCTGGCACGACCGTGACATCGCTCCAGAAGGTGCCACTCTAGAAGAATCACACTCAAACCTCGCTGCAGTCTGTGACGCTCTCGAAGCACAACAGAAAGCTACTGGAGTCAAACTTCTCTGGGGGACTTCAAGCCTCTTCACTCATCCACGCTATTCCCAAGGTGCTGCGACCAGCCCAAATGCTGATGTCTACGCCTATGCTGCATCCAATGTGAAGCACGCTCTCGAGCAAACTCACCGTCTCGGTGGTGAAGGCTACACTTTCTGGGGTGGCCGTGAAGGTTACGCTACGCTACTCAACACCGACATGAAGCGTGAGCTAGACCACCTCGCAGCATTCTTCCACATGGCTGTCGACCACGCCAAGAAAATTGGATTCAAAGGCCAATTCTACATCGAGCCTAAGCCAATGGAGCCATCCACACATCAGTACGACTCCGACTCGGCTGCCTGTCTTAACTTCCTGCGTGAATACAACCTCTTAGACCACTTCAAGCTCAACCTTGAAACAAATCACGCCACACTTGCAGGTCACACCATGCAACACGAAATGGACGTAGCTCTCGGAGCTAACGCACTCGGCTCCATCGATGCTAACCAGGGTGACGAACTTATCGGTTGGGACACAGATCAGTTCCCAACAGACATCTACATGGCGACACATGTCATGATTCGCATTCTGAAAATGGGCGGATTGACCACAGGTGGTCTTAACTTCGATGCTAAGCGCCGTCGTGAGTCTCACGAACTAGAAGACCTATTCCACGCACACATCGGTGGCATGGACACCTTCGCACGTGGCCTCAAGATCGCTTCCAAAATTGTTGCTGATGGACGCTTCGACGAACTCGTTGCTCAGCGTTACTCATCCTTCGACTCCGGCATTGGAGCAGACGTGGAAGCAGGCAAGACCTCGCTCGATAGCCTCGACGCCTACGCTAAGACCATCGAAGCACCAGTACTCACTTCTGGCCGCCAGGAAATGCTTGAGAATCTTCTCAACGACTACATCTCTTAATCAAGACCACACCTCGATCCTGATTACTAAGGGGCAACTTATTGTAAAATAAGTTGCCCTCCTTTGTTTCACAACCATTCATACTACTATGTTTCTAGGACTAGACGCCTCTACCCAATCCGTTTCTGGCATGATCATTGATCCAGCTACCGGAATCGTTGTCGCTGAATCGAGCGTCAATTTTGGCAAAGCTTTACCAACGTACAACGCCCCTTCTGGATTTATCCCAATCAACACAGACGGTGTTGTTCACGCGAACCCACTCATGTGGCTAGACGCGCTCGAACTCCTCCTCAGCCAGCTCCAGCAACAATCCGATCTCTCTCAAATTACTGCTATCTCAGGCGCCGGCCAACAACACGCCACAGTCTACCTTAACGATTCATTCGAACACGCACTCGCGAACCTTGATTCTAACAAGTCGCTCTCCGAGCAAATCGTAGGAACCTTATCCCGCAGAACTTCCCCTATATGGATGGATAGCTCGACCGCTGTGGAATGTGCTGAAATCGCAGTATCTCTCGGAGGCGAAGACAAAGTCTGCGCACTCTCGGGATCGAATGCCACACAGCGCTTCTCTGGACCACAAATCCGCAAGTTTTCAAAAAATGACCCAGCTGGATATGCCAGTACTGCGACTGTTCACCTCAACTCATCTTTCTTCGCCTCCGTTCTCGCCGGAAAATCATCCTCTATCGATTTTGGTGACGGTGCTGGAATGAACCTCATGGAGCTAGCTACAGAAAGCTGGAATCAAGCACTGCTCGATGCTACAGCTCCTGATCTTGCGCAAAAGCTACCGAAGCTCGAGCCATCAGCTACCTTCGTATCCACAATCTCTTCCTACTTTGTCGAGAAATACGGGTTCTCCGCTAGCTGCCGCTCCCTAAGCTGGACGGGCGACAACCCTGCCAGCCTCGTCGGAATGGGGGCTGCACAGCCAGGAAAACTCATCATCAGTCTCGGCACCAGCGACACACTTTTCGCAGCAATGCCTGAAGCTCTGACCGATCCTAACGGCTTCGGTCACGTCTTCGGAAATCCGCTCGGCGGTTTCATGACTCTCACCTGTTTCGCCAATGGCTCGCTCGCTCGCGAAACTGTGAAAAATAACTACGAACTTAGCTGGGACGACTTCGAAAGAGAAGCCATCGCAGCTCAACCAGTTGGCAATAACGGCAAGTTCGCCCTCCCATTTTTCACTCCAGAAATCACACCACGCGTCTCACCTAATAAGGTGGTGACAAATTTTTGGGAGTTTGAAGTAGCAGACAGCTCCACAAAAGTTCGCGCAGTACTCGAAGGGCAATTCCTCAATATTCGCTATAACACCGAATGGCTCGAACTCAGCCCTGACACAGTTCTTCTCACTGGCGGAGCCTCCAAGAACACCGGTATTGCCCAATGTGCGTCAAATGTCTTCCAAGCGCAAACCATGCGCCTCGACGTCTCGAGCTCGGTCGCTCTCGGTGGAGCATTCCTAGCTGCCATCGATCAAGGATTTGACTACCCGACACTAGTCGAGAAATTCTGCCCAGCAGATCCACAATCCTGCATCAATCCAGAAGCTAATTCGGATATCTACACGGCTGCTAAACCTGAGCTCAGCTCAGTAATAACCCAGCTCATTTCTGAGTATTCTAGCTAGAAAATAGCTCAGTAAATAAACATTCACTCTCTTCGACTAAACCCCAAGAATTCGCAATGAGTTTTTGGGGTTTATTCTTTGCATTCTGACACGCACTAAGTGAGGCTACGCCCATTCTCATGAATATCCGCGAAACTAAAAGTATACTCACGCTAGCCGTCCCTCTTGTCATCGGCCAGTTAGGACAAATGCTCTTAGGCGTGGTCGACACCATCATGGTCGGAAAAGTCGGCGTCCTTGACCTCGCCGCTCTCAGTTTCGCCAATAGTCTCTGGATCGTCCCCTTCGTTTTCGCCATCGGTATTCTCACCTGCGTTTCTATGCACACCTCTTCTGCGCGAGGAAATAAAGAACCCGCGCTGGCGCGAAATGTCTGCCGCAATGGGCTCTACCTCGGCACCCTCGTCGGTATCGTGATGTTTCTCATCTCGTTAGCCGCCTTTCCCTTTCTTGATCAACTCAAGCAACCAGCCGATGTCGTTGCACGCTCTGGGAACTACTACCTTATCATCATGCTATCGTTGATTCCCTGTATCATGTCACTAGCTCTCAAAAATCATGCCGACGCCCTTGATCGACCTTGGCCTGCATTCTGGATTTTCATGGGCGGTGTAGGACTCAATATCCTGCTAAATGCTGTACTCATTTTCGGACTCTGGGGCTTCCCAGAACTTGGTCTTGAAGGTGCAGGAATTTCTACATTCGTTGCACGTATCTTCATCGTCGCTGGCATGATCTGGTGGCTTTCAAAAGACCGTAGCCTTCAGCAATGGACACCAGCACGCTGGATCAAGAAACCAGACTGGAAAGAAATCGGTACTCTTCTCAAACTAGGCTTCCCTGCCGGCTTACAGACTTTGGCAGAAGTCAGTACCTTTGCTGCAGCAGGACTCATGATTGGTGTCTTCGGCGCCGAAGCTCTCGCAGCACACCAAATCGCACTTCAGTCATCAGGCATGGCATTCATGATTCCACTAGGTATCTCCATGGCTCTCACTGTGCGTATTGGCGAAACAGCAAAGGAAACCCATCGCCAGCGCAGTATTGTCACCACCGGCTGGGTCCTCACACTCATTTCTTCCTGCACCACCGCAGCCATTTTTATTTTTGCAGGAACCACAGTATCCAGCTGGTTTATCGATAACAAAGGCATCATCAGCCTAGCCGCATCACTCCTCGTCGTCTCAGGTGTTTTCCAGATCGTCGACGGACTCCAAGTTGCTTCCACAGGTCTACTCCGCGGACTCCACGACACTCGCACTCCAGCTACCATCGCCATTCTATCCTACTGGGTGATAGGCATCCCCTCAGGTTACATCTTTGCACATCACTTTGGCATGGAAGCACGCGGCATCTGGTGGGGACTTGCCACAGGATTAGGGGTCGCTAGCATCTTTCTCTCCGCACGTGTCTGGAAAAAAACGGCTTAGTCAAACTCACCACCAGCTGGCGGCACATCTTCCACATAGCGATTGAAAACCAAAAAGCACGCTAATACGATCGCCAGATAAGCATAACTCTCTTCACACTGAGCACTTAAAATAACTCTGCCTGCTTCATTTCTTGGAGTGATCATAAGGCGCTCTTTGAAACGAAAAAAACGCTCTTTACCCACCCACACTTCTTCTAACTGCTCTCTCGTTGCGGGATCTGATATCTCAGAGATCACACAACGCTCGATACCACTCTCATCCTCTTTTAACTGAAATTCAAGGACGTGATTCTTCACCTCTATTGCTCCTCGTATTCCTAACAGCCCTTGCTTCGACTCCACAGGCGCATACGTCGCCAAACTTTCTCTACGCCCCCCGACGTAGACTTTTTCAGCAACACCTTTGCTGAAATCGAATTTCACAACAAAGTCACCAAAGTCGACTTCGTTCGAGGACGGCCACTTAATAAAAGAAAGCCACCTTGCTGAGTGCCATAAAATACGCGCTTCAAATTCCACACCTGTAATTAGCCCTTTTCCGCCGATTGCTTCAAACTGAATTCTCTACAATTCCTTCCTCGGCAATTTTGTCACAAACTAGCCATTGCTTTTCACTATTCATTTCAATATTTATCGAAATATGAAAACGCAAGAAGCCGTAGTGAAACTTGGAGCACTCTCTCAGGAGTCTCGACTCGAGATCTTCCGCTTACTCGTGCGCCTAGGTGAGCAACGCATCAGCGCTGGAGATATTGCTGAACAAATGCAAATTCAGCCAAACACTCTCTCCTTCCACCTCAAAGAACTCACCTCTGCTGGACTCATCCAGAGCGAGCGCCAAGGACGCAGCATAATATACAGCCTCAACGTCACAGGCATGCGCACCCTCATCCAGTTTCTCACAGAAGACTGCTGCCAAGGCCGTCCAGAACTCTGTAATCCTAACAGCGATTGCTGCTAAATATTTACCCTGAAAACACCACAACATTTATGAAAATTGGAATCAATGGCTTCGGCCGCATGGGGAGGCTCGGCTTCCGCGCTGGATTCGACAGCGAAGAGTACACCATCACTCAGATCAACGAACTCGGCGGACCTGCTGCAACTGCGGCTCACCTGCTAGAGTATGATACCGTCCACGGCCGCTGGGCTCGAGACATCAGCTCCTGCGAGGGCTCTATCACTGTCGACGGCCAGAAAATAGCATTTAGCCAAAATGCTAGAATCGAGGATACAGATTGGTCAGATTGTGACATCGTCATTGAAGCCACGGGCGTTTTCAAAACCGTTGAACAGTTAGAACCCTACTTCGCTCAAGGAGTAAAAAAAGTTGTAGTCGCTGCGCCAGTCAAAGAAGACGAAGTTCTCAACGTCGTCATCGGCTGTAACGACGATCTCTACGATCCAGCGAAACACCGCATCGTCACCGCGGCCTCCTGCACCACCAACTGTATCGCACCGGCAATCAAAGTAGTGCATGAAAAGATTGGTATCGAGCGAGGAACAATCACCACACTTCATGACCTCACCAACACGCAGGTCATTGTCGATGCGCCGCACAAAGATTTGCGCCGAGCACGCTCAGCAGTCAACTCACTGATCCCTACTACCACGGGCTCAGCCACTGCGATCACGGTGATCTACCCTGAACTCAAAGGAAAACTCAACGGTCATGCTGTGCGTGTTCCTCTTCTCAATGCGTCACTCACCGACTGTGTGTTCGAACTCAAACGCAAGGTCACTGTAGAAGAAGTAAATGCTCTCCTCAAAGAAGCAGCAGAAGGCGAACTTAAAGGAATTCTAGGTTACGAAGAAAAACCTCTCGTCTCAGCAGATTACACCAACGAACCCCGCTCGGGCATCATCGATGCTCCATCCACCATGGTGATCGACGGCACCATGCTCAAACTCTACGTCTGGTATGACAACGAAGTCGGCTATGCGAACCGTCTCATGGACCTCGTCTCCATCGTCGCGAAATCCATTTCCTAACAGACCCCACTAACAAAACCGCAAATGCGCGAAATCGTGTAGACATTTTCTGTAATAGAATCAGTCCCCAATTTCGAACATTTCACGGTAAATCAAAATCATTCCTACAACTCTAACACTGTGACTAAAGGAACCTACGCACTCGTCACGTTTGCCTATTGGGCATTTATGCTCACTGACGGAGCCCTGCGCATGATCGTGCTCTTGCACTTTCATGAGCTCGGCTATTCCCCCATTCAGCTGGCATTTCTCTTCCTACTCTACGAGTGCGCTGGTATCGTAACCAACCTAGTAGGCGGCTGGGTCGGTTCTAAATACGGTCTCAGAAGAACTCTGTTCATAGGTCTCACTCTACAGATCATTGCACTCACATCGCTCACCTTTGTTGACATAACGTGGCAGCCATTTGTTGCGGTCGGTTTTGTCATGGCAGTGCAGGCACTAGCTGGCGTCGCAAAGGATCTCACAAAAATGAGCTCCAAGAGTGCGGTGAAAATCATTGTCAATGACAGTGAAAACAACGAAGGAAAACTCTTCAAATGGGTCGCTGCACTGACTGGTTCTAAGAATGCGCTCAAAGGCATCGGCTTCTTCCTCGGAAGTCTGCTTCTCTCCACTCAGGGTTTCGATAACGCACTCTACTGGCTAGCAGCCATGCTCATCGTGGTGCTTATCATCAGCCTCATTTGGGTAAAGGGGGACTTTGGAAAGTCCAAACAACAAACTAAGTTCACCCAGCTTTTCTCAAAAAGTCCTGCTATTAATCGGCTTTCCTTCGCCCGTGCATTTCTCTTTGCGTCCCGCGATGTCTGGTTCGTAGTAGGCTTACCCATCTTCCTACATGATGTTCTTCACTGGGACTTTTGGAAAGTCGGTGGATTCATGGCCTTCTGGGTAATCGGCTATGGATTCGTGCAAGCATTCGCTCCCAAAGTCACTGGAATCAAACCCTCACAAAAAAGCGCCGACTCGCTCGCCCAGTGTGTCAAATCAGCTAAAGTCTGGATCTTCGCCCTCAGTGGACTCTGCGCCACTATGGCAATTGCCGTGTCAGCCGATTATCACCTTACCATCACCCTCTTGGGCGGACTCTGTGTCTTTGGATTCATCTTCGCAGTGAACTCATCGCTCCACTCTTACCTCATCCTCGCCTACACAGACGAAGACAGTGTTTCACTCAACGTAGGGTTCTACTACATGGCAAATGCCTGTGGACGCCTACTAGGAACCTTACTCTCCGGAACCGTCTACTTACTGGCTGGTTTACCAGCTTGCCTTTGGGCTGCAACAGCGCTCACATTCATTGCGGCAATAAGCTCATTGAAGCTTAAAAATTCTGCAAATGAGGGCTAATCTACTCCACTTATTCCCATAAAACTTTATCTTAAAAAGTTGGAATAGTTTCTATCCTGACGAGCTCTTGTTGGATGTAAGTAAGATGTATTACTCACAAATCCTATATCAACAGAACATCATTATGAAAATTCTAACACTATTCACAGTACTCATAGCTCTCATCACTAGCCTCCACGCTGCACCAAAGACCCTCGCCCTCGAAGGCTACTGCCCAGTATGCTACATAGCTGCAGGAAAAGCCAATAAAGGGAACCCTGAAATCACTTCTGAATACAAAGGTAAAACCTACTACTTCGTAAGCGAAGATGTAAAAGCCATGTTCGATAAAGAACCTACTAAATGGCTCCCCCAATATGACGGCTGGTGTGCTTATGGAATCGCAAAAGGAAAGAAATTTAAATCCGACCCAACTGTTTTCAGCGTAATAAATGGTAAGCTTTACCTGAATTACAACGAAGAAGTTGGTGAGAAATTTAACAAAGACCAAGCAGGGTTCATCACACAAGCCGACAAAGAGTGGCCAAATATCACTAGATAAGCGTACTTTACTAATTATCTATAAGCCATGGTTCATCACCCAGATGACCATGGCTTTTTTAGTATGATATTCAGACGGCAAAAAGTATTCTCATCGTTTTTTTCTCATCGTAATTCGATTATACATGCGCATAAATCGCCTCACAATAATATGTTCCCTGACACTACTGCAACTCTCCACACTCTCGATAACGGCCTCAAAATAATTCTCGACGCCGACTCCTCAGCCCCCGTCATTTCAACCCAAGTCTGGGTGGAATCCGGCAGCATCCATGAAGGCGACTGGATGGGCGCAGGCATATCACACTTGTTAGAGCACATGGTCTTCAAAGGAACCGAGTCCTACACCGGTGAAGAACTGTCTCAAGTGGTCCAAGCTGCTGGCGGCCAATGGAACGCCTACACTACTTTCGACAGAACTGTTTACTATATCGATGGACCGAAAGAATCTGCTGAGACATTTCTTAAAGCTGTTTCAGAAATGGTATTCAAGCCCACTTTCCCTGAAGACGAATTCGAAAAAGAGAAAGATGTCATTCGTCGCGAAATCGATATGGGCCTTGATGACCCTGACAGCCGTGGATCCCGTCAGCTTTTCTCAACAGCTCTCGCAAACGATGGCAGAGCTCAACCAGTGATTGGTCATTTAGAACTCTTCAATAAGATCACACACGCCGACATGGTGTCCTACCACCAAGCGCGCTATACCACAGAGAACTGCTTTATTTCCATCTCAGGTGACTTCGATAAGACCGAGATCCTCGAGACTCTAGAGAAACTCGTCGGCAGCATTCCGAGAAACTTCACTCACCAGCCACAGATCAGCGAAGAACCACCGCAATTAGGTAAGCGCCTCCAACGCGCCACTTTTGCAGTGCCTGCAAGCCAACTCACACTCGCTTGGCAAGTCCCTGGACTCAGCCACCCAGACGCCCCAGCACTAGAACTACTCTCTACCATTCTCGGTGGCGGTCGCTCATCACGCCTCTATCAGAGCATCCGTGAGCAACAAGGTCTCTGCCTCCACATTGCCTCCTGGGCGTGGATCACGAAACACGGCACCGGCCTCTTCAGCGTTTCAGCAGAAGTTCCGAACGAGCAACGTGACGAATTAGAGCAATCTATCTATCTAGAAATTAAGAAGCTCTGTGGCGCACAACTCGATGAGGAAATTAAAAAGGCCAAACGCATGACCCTGGTTTCGCAGTTCAAAACCCTCACTACTGCATCTGGTAGAGCCTCTGACTTAGCCAGCAATTGGCACGAATCACGGAACCTCAACTTCACTAAAGATTTCATCTCCAGCATCGAAAACATCACCGAAGCTGACATCCGACGCGTCTGTCAGAAATACTTGCTAGACCACAGTAAACTCACGGTAACCTCGCTCGATCCAGAAGGAACGGTCGAAGTATCTTCTGAAAAAGAACATAGCAGCTCGAACAAAGAGATCACTAGCCACACACTGAGTAATGGACTCGAACTACACCTCTGCTCGGACCCACGCCTGCCGATGGTTTCCATCCAAGCGGCCGTACTCGGCGGACTAACTGCTGAGACACCAGAATCCGCTGGTATTTCCACTCTTCTCTCAGCTCTCCTCACCAAAGGAACGAGCTCTCGCAGCGGAGCTGAAATTGCCACGGAATTAGAAAGTCTCGGTGCCAGCCTCAGTGCAAACTCTGGCAACAACACCTCAGCTGTCGCCGCCAGTTGCCTCAGCCCAGATCTAGATACTGTCTTAGAAATTTTTGCAGACGCATTCGCTAACCCATCGTTCCACCAAGAGAACATCGACTTCGAACGTAAAACTCAGCTTACAGCATTGTTAGAACAAGACGAAGACCCTGTATCACTAGCATTCCGCACCATGCGATCGAACCTATTCGCGGAACAAGGCTACGGAATAAACCGTATCGGAACTGAAAAGTCGCTTAACTCTATCACTCGTCTAGCTCTCAGCGCCCATCACTCGCTCTACTATACTGCAGCAAATACCAAAATCTCGATCTTCGGAGACATCAATAAAGACGAAGTCATCGCCCTCGCAGAAAAGTACTTGAGCAAACTCCGCTCAGGCACTCCCCACAAAAGCTCAACTCAAGCTCTAGGTGATGCAAAAGAAATCCAGCTCCATCTAGACAAGCAACAAGCCGTTCTCGCGCTCGGCTACCAAGGCGCCTCCATCCATGCTGATGACATCCATGCTCTCGACCTGCTTCACGCTTGGTGCGCAGACATGGCAGGACCACTTTTCACCCGTATCCGCGAGGAACTCGGCCTAGCCTATTACTGCAGCGCCACTCAGTTCCACGGCCACGACACCGGCCTCTTTGGCTTCTACCTAGGTACTTCACCCGAGCAATTAGAACTCGCAAAAGACGAACTCCTCAAAACTATCCAAACCATCGCTACCGATGGTATCGACGAGACCACCCTCACATCGGTCAAGAATTCTTGGCTCTCAAAGCAAGCACTCGCTAATCAATCGAACAGCGCCATGGCACGACTTTGCTCAGTGGATACTGCTCTAGGTTTCTCCCCCACCCACCGTAAAGAAACCTCAGAAAAAATTAAAGCTGTGAGCACCAAAGACATCTTAGCAACCGCCAAGAAATACTTCAGCGACCAACAGCCAACCGTCGTCACAGTCACCCCATAAAACCAATTTACAGAATTTTATAATAAAAAAGCCCTCGCATAAAATGCGAGGGCTTTAAGGTATCGAAAACTTATTGAAGTGTAATTACCGCTTACTTGCGGCGACGCATGATTAATGCGAGTCCACCTAGTCCTAGCAGTGCTGTAGAGCTAGGCTCTGGAACCGCAGTTGTTGTAGTGGTGCCTTCTGAAAAGAAAGCCAAATTTCCACCATAGACAAATGCACTACGAGCGTTGTCTATGGCCGTATATGTAAATTCAATTTCAGCTGAATCAATGATACTGTAACGAATTGCACCTTGGGATTGAGATTCAGTCAAAGAGGTAGTACTACTAGTAGGATTGTCGATAATCGCTTGTCCCTGAGCATCAAAGGTAGTGCCATTCCCATCAACAGTTACCGCTAAGAACGTATTACTAGCCAATGTGTATGTCCCTGCTGTAGCAATCGTTAGTTTCTCATAAGCCGAACCAGCACCTCCTCCTTCAATGTCAGCGAACATGAGTGACCAGTCAAAGAGTGCTGCTGGATCATAAAGATTGTTGTAGCTCGAATCTCCATATAGCGATAGTGTGAAAGTAATGCTATTATCAACAGGCATTCTTATCTCACTAAAATTAGATTCAGCAGCGTAGTAAGAGGCATTCGCGTTAGAAACAAGACGCGCGTAGATATCAGTACCTTCACCATCAGTTGCGACGATACCATAGCTTACTGTATCCACCCCACCTGAGGTAACTACTGAGGTATTTGCATCAAAGTTACTGAAATCGAGGACGAGTGACCCATAAGACGGCATTGTTGCAGCTAGCGCCAGAAGGGGAATTAATAGTTTTTTCATTTTTAAAAGAATTTAGCTTTAGACGCCTTACCATGGCTTCAACATGACGGCGGCGGTCGTAATAAAAATAGAGCAAACAACATGCCAACCCTTATATTAAGATATTCATCATCAACATGCGGTGAATAATACTAAAATTCCCAATAGGATGAAAAACGCATGGAAAAAACCGAGCGATCATTTTTAGAAAAGGTGCGGCACTCTATCTTTTCCTAAGATCTTACTACCCTCTAAAAAATAAAAAGCGAAGTGAGTAAGCTCACTTCGCACGTTTACTTTAGTTCAACACCTTGTCTAAACCTCTCAACAGAGTGGTTTGATTTTACTTTGCAGCGTTCTTCTGTCCCACCATTACCACCTGTTCCTTCAGCTCATGCGATGCTATGAGGCATGACACGCCAATAACGGCAACAAATGTAATGATAATCCAGTCAGTCGGTATTTTTTTCAACACAACTATTATACTGCGTATATATTGAAATTTATCAACAAATCTATGCTAATTACTAGTGACAGTATTGCCATGAAGCTACACGCCGTCCGCTTCTCTTGCTCGGGCTAACAACCAAAGTACATCTGAGAGGCGATTTAAAAATTGGCGAGCTATCGTAAGATACTCATCATCGATCTCCCAACTCGCTAACTCAGCTCTACGGCTGGTAGTTCTAGCGACATCTAGATAGGCTCCTGCCAAAGCCCCAGCTTTCCCTGGACGTGACCACCCACGAAAACGATGCCCCTTCTCCTCTTCTAGTTCTCTAACAATAGAGTCTAGCCATTCGACATCAGCCTCCGCAATGCCTTGGTAGCCTTTCTCCTGATATTTTTGATGGTCATCAGTATCGGTTGCTACTTCGCCCATCAATCCCACGAGTCGAGACTGAATGCTATCTATGCATTCACTCAACTCTTCAGAGACCTCTGCAGCCCGAACAACTCCGAGCTGCGCATTGAGCTCGTCCACTGCACCACAGCAGGCGACTCGAGGGTGATTCTTCGGTACGCGTTTACTAAACAGTAAATCTGTTTCTCCTGAGTCTCCTCTACGAGTGCTAATGCTCATGGGAAAAGTTAATTACTATTCTACGTCAGAAACGCGCACATTTCCCCAAATTTCCTTAAAGGAATCGACGAATACATCGTGATCAGGATCTACTTGATAAGCATCATGCTTCTCGAGAGAGTCGAATGTGATGTAGAGAGCGTAATCAAAAGTGTTATCACTCACTGGACGTACGAGAGTTTTAGCAGGCTTACCCCATCCACCAGATGCGGTATGAACCACATTCGTCATTGTTTCGAGGCCCTTTTCAAAAGCTGCGAGAGTCTCAGCATTTTTATGCTCTTCCTTGATCCAAAAATATACGTGATGTTGCATGGAAGTGTTTTGCCCTTCCCCCCTCTGTAATCCAAGAAAAATTTTAGACAAACGCATCTAACGGATCATTCGCAAAATATAGCGCCCATAGATGAGCCCCGCTATCCCTCCACCAAAATGGCAGGCGTGTGACACATAAAACATCTCATACCCAAAAACCCCTCCTAGCGACTCACCTAAACGAGATAGGCCGACGATTCCGAGACTGGGAGTCAACAATGTTAGTATCAGGGAACTGATAAAAAAACCCATGCCTAGATGCCTCGCCCGAATACGTGTGATCCCATTACTATAATCCGGATCAAGTGTTGTTAGACAGATGAGTAATGCCATCATTCCACCCGAAACCCCGACTAACACTCCTTGCTGATCTACTGGCAAAAAAACATTTAATAATAAGTGGCAGAGCCCCCCCACAAACACACCCAAGCCGGTTACAACCAGAGCCTTCTTCCAACCTAAAATATGCTGTAGCTTAATTCCCAACAAAAGCAACAGAGCAACATTTACCCCTAAATGCCACCAACTTCCATGTAGAACCCCGTAACTCAAAAGCTGCCAGACTCGTCCACTCTCTATACCCTCGAGACTAAGCCCAAAGATTTCGTAAATAGCATTCAGGTACTGGCCTGATAAGCTCAGCCCCACATAAATGAGGACGAGTGTTAGACTGAAAACTTTCATAAAAAAAACTCCGAGCAAAGCTAATGGCTTCGACTCGGAGTACAAATGGTTTTCTCTTCGAGCTTAGCTCTCGCCCTTCGCTCTTGGCTCACCTGAAACAGTGTCCTTTGCGGAAGAACTCGTCACAAATGGTCCACCTTCCATCGGAGCCACCCCAGTAAATGCGACATCAGGCATTTCAGTCGGCTTCCCAGCAAGTGGAAATTCCTTACGTAAAGGGTGGTAAGGATACCCCTCCCACATCAAAATACGTTTAAGATTAGGGTGATTAGTAAATTTAATCCCCATCATATCGTAGACCTCACGCTCATGCCAGTCAGCTGTTTTCCAGAGATCCACCACTGATGGCACATCCTCATCTTCAGCGACAGGTGCTTTTACGCGAAGATGCTGTGAATCATCTAGAGACGCCAACTCATACACCATCTCAAACCTTGGATGTACTGACTCGTGGTCCACACTGCAAATATCAATCAAGAAGTCGAACCCCAGATTCTCTTTACAATGCTTCATCACCTCGTGCAGCGAGCCTAGCTCGACCAACACAGTTTCCTCTCCACGAAACACTTTAGAACCTAACACCTTCTCACCGAAGGTTTCCTCTATTTTTGAAATAAATGCTCCCATATACTTAGACTCTTACAGGTTCTTTCTTAAGATCTTTCGCTGACTCTTCTTGCTCAATCTTTGCTTGGAGCTTCATCAGGCCTTCGATCAGGGCTTCGGGGCGCGGAGGGCAACCAGAGATATAGACATCTACTGGAATCAAGCGATCGATCCCCTGAAGCGTAGCGTAAGAACGATACATGCCACCAGAAGAAGCACAGGCTCCCATAGCGATACACCATTTAGGCTCAGGCATCTGGTCCCAAATACGCTTCACAGCAAGTGCCATTTTATAGGTCACAGTTCCCGCCACTATCATTACATCTGCCTGGCGCGGTGAAAAGCGCATCACTTCTGCACCAAAGCGCGAAATATCAAAACGTGAAGACGCTGTCGCCATAAGCTCGATAGCACAACACGCAAGTCCCATGGGCATCGGCCAAAGTGAGTTCTTACGCATCCAGTTAATGGCTGAATCAAGCTGAGTGAAAACCACATTACCTTCGATTTTAGAATCGTAGGCGAAGTCGGTATTGTTAGGATCTAGCATAGGATTTTTAGAATTATTTAGCACTCTAGTAAGCAACTATTTCGCTACAAGCTCCAAATATTGAATCTTTTACTCTTCCTCGGATTCCATGAACGCAATCAACGATGGAATCGCGTGCTCAAACACCTCACCTACTTGTTTATAGGCGCGTGGTCCCATTCCTATTGGGTCGGGAACATCGAGACCAGCCTCGCCATCTATCTCCAAAAAATCACACACCAAATAGCATTTATCAGCATACTCAGGGAAGCTGCCAACCAACATACCCAAGTGAGAGTTCGTCATCGCGAACACATGGCTAGCTTCCGCTAACATTTCCTTTGTAACCGAACGGCTCTTGAAATTTTCTAATGCCGCACCACGTTGCTTTAACTCCTTATCTGTATCTGGGCTGATCCGATCACCATCGAAAGCTGATACTCCAGCAGAGCCTAGGCTTACCATATTTTCTTTATCCTTTACCGCTTTGCGAAAAATGCCTTCAGCCATAGGGCTGCGACAAGTATTTCCAGTGCAGATAAATAAGGCGCGTTTCTCAGAATTCATGCTCAGAAACTCACAGCTAGCGTCCGACTTTTCAAGTGGTAAGTTCAGCGACCTAAATGATTCGACCTATCCACTCCTCAAGCTCTTCATTTACCTCTATTCTCTGTGATCCTACTCTTCTATTTCAACAAGAACTCTCCCAAAGCGCCGGTCAGCCTCATTCACTCCAATATCATCCTCTACTATCACCCAGTCCCAGTCTGAGTCGATCGCGGTCACAGAAGTTTCCACTCCACTAGAAATATCTGCTGACTCTGATAGATCATCCGAAAAGACCACCTGATAACTCAAGTCACTCGCTGAATTATTTCGGAGATACTCCACAGTCAACCGCTCCCCATCTTGCGTAGGGAACTTAAAGTAAGGTAGGCCTGAAGTCCCTGTCCTGGGGATAAGAACACGCGGCCCAGACGAAGGCACACTCATGTTGAATGCATACTTCAGTAGATTCACGATACCATCCCCCTCTGGAGAAGCTAGCGCATCGGTATTCTCCCCACTGAGAGATTGCTCAGAGCTCCAGCTTGCAAAACTAGCTTGAGACGGAGTATCAGCTCCTAAGAGCTTTATCGAATCCACCGCCATATCGCTTCGGAAACTGGGACCTGTCAGCCCTCTAAAACTAATTGTAGCATCACTCACCTCATCGTAGTCGCTCAAATCAATGACTAGCCGACGCCAGTCTTCTGCCCCCGAAAACTGGTGCTGCCCAGAAATCTACCAAACCGAATTATTCCACACTCCACCACTAGACACATCGACAGAAAGCGTACCCATATTACTACCGTACATGTGGTACGCAAACTCTAGTTGTAGATTGATTTTGGACGCGTGTTGCCTTATTGAAAAGGATACCAAAAAAATATTGATTCCGCTCCGAATAGCTCCCGTTGCCTCATAAATGAGGACACTCTAGCCCAATCAAGGCTATGAAAAAAAAAAAGCATTGAAGAATACACGATAAAAATGCGGGAGCGATATATCCGCATGACTGGTCGCAGAGCCAAAACTAAATTGCTAGACGAGTTCGTGGAGGTGACTGGCTGGGAGCGAAAGCATGCCAATAAAGTGATCCTTGGACAGAAAAGAATGTCAGAGCGAGGAGCCCCAGCACAATATAATGGAGCCGCCATAGAGGCTCTAAAAAGCTGCTGGCTCGTCATGGATCAGCCATGTGCCAAACGCATGAAAGACATGTTACTCATTTGGGTTTCCTATCTTGAAGTGTCAGACGAAGTTCAGCAGCAATTAAAGACGATCAGTGCGGCTAGCATCGATCGATCATTGAAGAATTCTAAGGTGACACCTGGCAAAAAAAGTGAGCCCACCAAAACCAGCCTCAGGAGTCAAAAGTCTGGTCGAAGTTCAGGCGGAAAGCTGGTCCACTTGTGAGCCTGGATGGACTGAAGTTGATACGGCACCTCATTGCGGAGGCTCAGTGATTGCTGATGAGCGGCAAATTATCAGAAGATAATATTAGCTACATCGAGCACCAATTGTTGGCGAATGATCCATTTAAAATGAGATCCTAAATCCGAAAGAAAGAAGACGACTTTTGGACGAAACGAGACCAACTCATCAAACAGGAGTATAACGAATCGCTTGCCACGGAAGGCCGCACTCCGCTACGCTCCGCCCAGCCTTCCGTGGCAACAATTAACCCAAAAACAACGAAGCTTAGAGTGTCCTAATTATGAGACAACCCTATCGAGACTGATCAAGAGCTTGGGTGTGCTCTATTTATGAGGCAACAGGTAAATAGCCCGACTTGCTCAAGACTGGCGCGAACCTTGCATTATCTTTAGTAATAACCTTAAGTTTACTCACTAACATGGCCACCGAAATTGAACGTAAATTCTTAGTCACTTCTGACGACTGGAAAGCAGACGCTAAACCGACACATATCGTACAAGGGTATCTATCAAGTGACCCTGATCGCACTGTTCGCGTACGGATTCATAATGATAAGGCATTTTTGACAATAAAAGGCCGCGCCAGTGGAATATCTAGAACCGAGGTCGAGTTCAACATTTCGATAGATCATGCACGCGAACTTCTACCACTTTGCCTCACTCCTCCGATTGAGAAAACCCGTCACCTCCTCGTGATTGACTCGCACACTTGGGAGATTGATGAATTCCACGGGAGTAATCAGGGGCTTATCGTCGCAGAAATTGAACTCAGCTCGGAAAATGAAGCATTCGAGAAACCTTTATGGGTCGGAGCTGAAGTCTCTCATGACTTCCGCTATGCCAACTCCCACCTCTCAGAAAACCCCTATTCCGGCTGGAAGTAGCCGTCAGTGTTCACTCTCCTCAATACTCAAGAGGGTGAAAGCAAAAAAACGAGATTGGAAACCAGATCTCGGAGCTATCAATGTGACGCTCAGCTCATGATTTCATAAGGGTTACGCCTCTTTCTCTAAACTGACTGTATAGCCATCTATTACCCATTTTCAGTCCCGTTTATCACCAATTACTCTCAATTCCTATATCTGGAAAAGCGTGTTTTTCTGAGAGATCTTTATCCAAGCACTAGCAGACAGAATATAATAACCCTCTCTCTACTTTGAAACATAAGGAATCACTAGAGAGCTTCCCCCTAAAGAACTCATTCATCTTTCAACTTTTCTCTACCCCTGCCATACTGATTAGATGCCCAAGCAAATAAGCTTACGATCACCTAAGCACGACATAATCAGAATCTCGCTCTGCACCATTAAAGAAGCTCACGACCAAACCAAACAAATAGAATTTCAGACTAAGCTATCGCTCTTATTAGAGACGCGTCTCGATGTCTTAACCAATGGATTGACTGGTTGGTGTCTCGATAATGGTGAAAATCGCATTGCCATTCCATCCTTAGAAGCTTCTGATAATGGGGAAAGAAGCATTGAAATCAGTGGACCCTTTTTCACCGAATGGCTAGAAGGCTGTAAAAACGTGAGAACTTAAAAGTCCACTTCCTAGATAGACTGCGAGCGCCCCACGCCATTCCCTGCATCATGGAGAATTTAGAGGAGAACGTTGAATGTAGCTTTCACACGCCAGCCTGTGGAAGCCCATAACGCTTTTATGTTGGCCGCATTCCTATCAGAGTAGCTACCACGTAACTTCCTAGCAGCGTCGGAGTAGTTTGGTTAAGAGGGCTTTCACACGAACTTACCAAGGCACCCTCTGATTACCGTTGCGAATATGCGCACAATCGATTTTTCTCGGTATGTGATTTAGTTCATGTGTAACAGTGTTCTGTAACAACTAGAAACACTCCCCCCCCTAAAACAACAAATCCCTGATTTCAAAAGAAATCCAGGGATTGAATGGAGCCGCTTGTCAGACTCGAACTGACGACCTGATGATTACAAATCAACTGCTCTACCAACTGAGCTAAAGCGGCTTTTAAACCTTACGGTTCAATCATTTATGTTTAATAGAGATCTACTCCAAAGTCTCTCTTTTGGTGAAGAAAGAAAATGGAGCCGCTTGTCAGACTCGAACTGACGACCTGATGATTACAAATCAACTGCTCTACCAACTGAGCTAAAGCGG
>NZ_JBPOGE010000016.1:0-71930 GCF_051252225.1 Rubritalea sp. | reverse complement strand
TGTTCACCCGGAGAAACTGCGAGGTAGTTGATCCAGCCCCTGTGACCATCATAGCCGACCATGCAGGAAGCCACGATCTTGTCATTCTCCAGTCCTGTGAGAAACCATTCGGGATTCACTTTTGATTTCCTCTGAATGTCTTGGACGGGGTTATTCTGCGGAGCGACCAAGCCACAGCTGATCCAGAGCTGGATCACTGCTTGTTCGTCTGAGTTTTGGTAGGGTCTGATGTGCATGGTTTTTGTATAAATTAGCTGTTCGTTTCTTAGCTCTCAGAGACTTTACTTTTCCGCTGGTCCTTTTTATGCAAGTGATTTGGGTTGATGACGAACTCATACTTCAGTCCGTCAGGATCGTGAAAGAAGGTTGCGTAATATCCTTCTCCGTATTCAGGGCAATCACAGGGAGGGTCTTCGATGGTCGCAAGATTTCCCTGTTCCAGTGGAATCAAAACCTCTGCATAAAAACGGTCAACATCCTCCCGGGATTCAGCACAAAAAGCGAGGTGGTCATGATGACCTACTGCACCACGTACATGTTTTTGGTCAGCAAATTTGAGATCTGCTTGGCAGATGCTGATTTCATGTGGTGTATCCAGATCCCACCGTTTCCAATCTTGGTAGCCATAGTTTTCATCGAATGACGAACCAGCTAGTTCGTATCCAAGATAGGTGAACACCGGCTCGTAAAAGCCAGCGGATTTCCGCGCATTGGTAACGCGTATAATTAGATGATGTATGAGGCCTCGGTGTGGATTCATTTTTTATAGAGTATATATAGGCGTCTACTTTCTTAAAAAATCGAAGGGCAAGTTGCCGTTCCAGCATCGTCGATATCGATCACTCCTTCTAAGTAGGAAACCGCTTTACCTGAGATGAGTACGCGGCTTCCATCAAGTTGGCATGTTAGATAGCCTCCTCTTTTTGAAAGCTGACGAGCTGAGAGAGGATTACGACCTAATTCTTGAGCCCAGAAAGGAGTCAACGAGCAGTGCACTGAGCCCGTGACAGGGTCTTCATCGATGCCAACACTGGGAGCAAACACTCGGCTCACGAAATCAGTCTCTCTACCCGGAGCCGTGACTATTACGCAGCGGCAATCAAGAGTTGCTATCAAGGATAGGTCAGGCTGGATAGAGCGTACGTCCTCTTCAGTGTCGAAGACCGCCATGTAATCGATATTCCGATATAAGGCCTTGGGCGTCATCCCTAATGCCTTCACCAAATCATCGTCTATTTCGCACTGCGTGGCAGGCTGGATAGGGAAATTTAAGGTCAGCAATTCATGCTGTCTCGTAACACTGAGTTCACCACTGCGAGACAAGAATTTAACCTGATCGCTCCCTGATTCAGTGGTCTGAAACAAAACAAAGGCAGATGCTAGAGTGGCATGTCCGCACAGATCAACTTCCTTTAGTGGAGTGAACCATCTGAGTTCGTAGACGCCCTGATTTTTTACGAAGAAGGCGGTCTCGGCCAAGTTGTTCTCTTCGGCAATGGCCTGCATCGTGGAATCTGGTAACCAATACTGCAGAGGACAAACAGCCGCAGGATTCCCTTCAAAGGTTTTCTCCGCGAAGGCATCAATTTGGTAGATAGGTAGTTTCATGGCAAAAGGGTAGGAATCTGTCTGTTGTGTGAATTCTGTAACGGTTAGATCAGATGGTTATTTGGCTACCGCGAGTTTTACCCCCAGAGATACAAAGAGTGCCCCGGCAGAGCGATTGAGGATGCGCGAAAAGCTCTCACTTTTTCTGATGCGCTTGGTGAGCAGAGAGGAAAACCAAACAAGGCAGAAGCACCAGAGTGTTCCTGTGGCGATAAAGCACAAACCCAGTACCATGAATGCCACAAACTTCGAAGGACTATCTGTCGCGATGAACTGAGGGACTAGCGCTAGAAAGAAAAGCGCAACTTTGGGGTTCAGCACATTGGTGATCACTCCCTGGCGGTAAATCGAGAAGAGAGGAGAGGGGGCGAAATCTGAGGGGATCGCGGCTTCAGTCGATTTACTGAGGATCATCCTGATACCGAGAAAAACAAGATACGCTGCACCAAGAAGCTTCACCACAAGGAATGCTGAACTGGAGGCAACAAGGAGTGCTGATAAACCTAGAGCCGCAGCCAGCGTGTGAACAAGCGACCCTGTCGAAATACCAAGAACCGAAGCAATACCTGCACGTCTCCCCAGAGCAACGCTACGACCAAGAATGTAAAAAGTATCAGAACCTGGTGTGAGGTTGAGAATGATTGCCGTGGCGATAAATACGCCGAATTCCTGAATGCCTAACATCGGTTGAGTCTTATTAGGTTAACCTGTCATCACGAATCAGTTTTCTAACCGTTTGATATGGATTTAAGGGAAATATATTTGGAAAGCGATCCTAAACACGAGGAGCGGCTTCGGAGGGAGTAGTTGTCAGTATCCGGTTCAGGCTTTATGACTAACCCACTCTAGTGCTTTCGCTTCATGGAGCTTGATGAAATCATTCTTCCCGTCGCAGTAGCGGTCTATATCGTGATCACAGAGGGATGCCACTTTGGTTTTTAGGTCTCCGTATTCGTCTCTGACATCCGAGTGGTTTCTCAAGTAGTCCCGGAAGGCCAAGTGCCTAACTAGATTTTCATGGGTTTAGTTGATTGGCTAACTCTCAAGACCTTCGACTGTATAGGAACGAGATACGTTCTGGGTTGCCGCTCCCCACGCCGATTCCTTGACTCGCTTCTGATGATGCTCGAATGCCGACTTACTAACGAATTCTTCGTAGACATCGAATCTACCGGCTTCCGTGGGGTGCTCATCCACTTGAAATGTGATACAGCCTTCCTCGGCTCTTGTCGCTTCAAGGTGGACAGGTAGCGCTTTTTTTATCGTATCAAGCTCCTCAGGCTGGACGACGATGTGTCCATATAGGGTTATTTTTTTCATAGGTCGTGGGTATATCATTTTGCCACTCCATATTCGGTGCTTCGTTTGATTAAGTGGCTAATCCGCTCGATACAGCTGCGCTTGAAATCTTCCGAGCGATTGGAAGTCAGAAATTCCAAATGGCTGACCAGATCAATTAGTAGGGAACGGAAGCGCCAATCATCGGGTAATTCAAAGCCTTCGCTTTGTAGACCCCAAGCCAAGTCTTGCTCCCATTCTGAGGGAATGTGGCGCAGTAGATTTCCGATATCCATGTAGGAGCACCCGGAATGGGCGAATTCCCAATCCAGAACCCCGGTGATGGAATCGCCTGACACCAGAATGTTGTCTGGCCTGAAATCGCCATGCACGAGATTGTGGCTAGCATCGAACGAATGAAGTAGGTCAAGGTGCCGCTCCACAAGATCTTTCAGGGCGAGTAGCGTGGCTTCATCCAGATGGCTTCTGATAGCTTCTTTTTCCAACATCCCTAGGATGCCAGAGCTGTACGTGTCCCAACCTTCGATGGGAGTGACTTCACCATTCGGCGTGATCTGCCCAGCTCGATCCAAATTGATCGTATGCAATTTCCCAATCATTCTTCCCGCTTCTTGAACTAAATTTTTTGTCGGGCGGAAATGAGAGCCTTCGACAAATGGCATGATCGAAACCCCATCACCAATCCATAAATACCCGGGTGTGGGAATAGAGTGGTTCAGAAGTTCCATGGCTGCCTTCTCCGCTTGGGGATTGCCTCGATGGTGGATTCGACAAACATATTGATCACCTTTGGGTGTGCGAACCGAATAGTTACTATTGCACGCACCTCCGCTCAGTAACCGAGCTTCAAGAGAAATTGTTTGGTTCCCGAAAAACTCCCTGAACTGGTTGGCATCAAAGTCTGAAATGGGATGGCGTCGATCCATTCTGTGGTGGTTTTTTGAGTGGGTTTTGAAATTCTAGGAGTTCAGAAACGTCTTTGCATCAGCCATCACGTCATTCAAACAACCTTTTTGAAACGGCGAGTTGAGACCTGCGAAGTCCAACAAATCACTATAGTTCCTACTTCCTCCCAAACGACAAAGGTCTGTATATTTCTTGAGGGTTCCTTCACGGTCATTGCGTGATTTTGACCAAAACTGCATTGCGCCAGTCTGAGCCAGGCAATAGTCGATATAGTAAAAAGGCGCGCCGTAGATATGTTGTTTGGCTTGCCAGAGGCGTCCTGAACTTTCGCTTGGTAGATCTCCATATTGATACCAGGGCAGGTAGAGTTTTTCCATCTCCTGCCACATCGCATTCCGTTCTTCGGGAGTGGCGTCCGGTTGTTCATAAACGAGATGTTGAAAATGATCTACAGCCACCCCGTAAGGCAAAAACATAAGGTAGGTAGTCAGATGAATCCTGCGGAGTTCCTCGGCGGCTTCTTCTCCATAGAATAGATCCATGTATGGCCAGGTCAGAAACTCCAATGCCATGGAATGGATTTCACATGCTTCAGTCGTCGGCCAGGTAAGATCGCTCATGGGCTGATTGCGCCCAGAGTATACCTGAAAGGCGTGACCCATTTCGTGGGTGAAGACATCCACGTCAGCACGTGTGCCATTGAAGTTTGCGAAGATGAATGGGAATTCGAAGAGTGGCAGATACTCACAAAATCCTCCACCTGCTTTTCCTTTTCGTGATTTCAGATCCATCACTCCATGGGATTTCATCTGTTCGAAAAACTCGGGGAGACCGTGTCCCATCGCTGAAAACATCTCTGTCGCCCGATCCACCATCCAATCGTGATCTCCGAGAGGAGCTGGATTTCCATTTGGTGAGAAAACCGAATTGTCCCAGAACATCAGTGTGTCGAGGCCGAGTGATTGCGCCTGCTTCTTTGCCAACTCCGAAACAAAGGGAACAACCTCCCGCTGGACTTCTTCTCGAAAGACACTCACGTCATCCGCTCCGTATCCGATACGGCTCATCCGCTGATAGCCCATTTCCACAAAGTTTTTGTAGCCCATCTTTTGTGCCATCCCGTGGCGGAGCTCGACCATGCTATCGTAAATGCGATCAAGCTCTGGAGCATTGTCGGCAAACCATTGCGACCGGGCTCGACACGCTTCCTCACGAATATTCCGATCCGGATCATCAGTGAATTTTTCCAGCTCTGAGAGGGTGAACTTCTCTCCCCTAAAATGGATTTCCGCACCGGCTGTTAGAGCTGTATATTCTGAAGAGAGCTTCGACTCAGCTGAAACATCCGTCTCGATGGCCGGAGAAAAGCTACGGGTGTCACACTCCCAGAGAGCAAAGAGATGGGGAGCGGTCGCTGCTGCAAGTTCATCACGGAAGGGGGAATCCAGAAGCGCTTGTTTGAGGGTGGTTTCAAGATCCACGAACTTAGGCAAGATCTCATCGAGCTGTTCCTTAGCCATAGTATAGACCTCGTTCTGCGTGTCCTGATGGAAGCGGATATCCGTCAGGTGACTCCATTCTTTAATCGTAATTAACAGAGCATCCCAATCGGCAATCACCTTGAGGCATTGATCCACTGAAGAAGCAGTTTTTAGGTTTTTATGGAAGACGTCGTATCGCGCGCGGTACTCCTCCAAATCAGGGCGGGCTGTTGTATAATAAGAAAAGTGTGGAGTCTGCACGGTGTTGTTCATTATTGGAATTCTTTCGTAGTAAATGTCCCATTCGTCTTCTTTTGTAACTAGGAATCCGAGCCTCTGGTAGAAGACATTTGAGCTGCTGGCTTTCAATGCTCCCTATCGGACGGGTAGAGTTTTCTGCTCAGACAGTTCGATCAACTCTCTCATCATCTGTGAGCCGAAACCTAAGGACTGAAACTCCGGATCTATGTAAAGGTGATCCAAATATAGGTGATCCTGATGCTCTGTTATCGCGACGAAGCCGATGAGAACACCTTCTCTTTTTATCTTCCTAGTATTCTCTGGAGAAAAGGAAGACCTGAAACGATCGATGCTTCTTGCCCGATCAAAGCGACCGATTGCTTCTAGGCTTTCCTTCATCGCTGAGAGCCTAAGCTCCACAAGAGAGTCGAAATCCTCATCTTTTGATTGTTCGGTAGTGAGTTTCATCGCATTTGATTTTGACCCGGTAATGGGTGTTCATTATTTTTCGGTGACACCCATTATGGCTAACATAAAGTACATCAATCGCGTATACCGCAAGAAATATGCCATAATTTTTAATTATGCCTACTAGGGCGGTAGCGAAGTGGGTTTCGCTATGCAGAGGTGGAGTGCCCCAAAGTCAGCCTCTCTTCCCAAGGCTAACAGGCTTTGCTGTCTAATAATCAATCTACTCTCAGATTCATTGTTTTAGCCGATAGTTAGTGAGCGATTATCGAATAACATTCTCATAGTTAGGCCGTACTTTTTTGCGATGCGTGGATTGCCTGAAGGGATGTGGTGAACACTTAAAAGTGAAAGGGGGTTCTACCGTTGCGTACAAAGCAAATCTGGCAAATAGTGATGCATGTTTAAACTTAATAGTGCCAAGCTATTCATAGTTTGTGTGAGCTGCCTGTTTCTCAGCTTCTCAGTTTATGGGCAAGAAGACGTGATTTCAGAAAACATCCCAAGTGAATTAACGATAGAGCCTAATGCTGGAACATCAGATCAAGCGATCAAGAAAAAGCTAGAATCGATATTCCAACAGATCGACGAGCTGAAGAATGTCTCCGTCGAGGTGGTGTCTGGAGTAGTCACACTCTCTGGAATAGTGGATGATTCCGATTCTGAGAATGCTGCGCTAACACTTACTAAAAAAACCGCTGGCGTCATCTATGTGAGAGATCAGATCGAGGAGAATGTAGAGGTGGCGGCACGTCTAGCTCCAGCACAAGAAAAAGCCCGAGAGATGGGCAGGACGTTTATTCAGAAATTGCCGCTTATAGGCATAGCGATAGGTGTCATCACTCTTTTTTGGCTAGTTGGCGGATGGCTTAGCAGGCGCAAGTCTATTTTCAAGAAGCTAAGGATGAATGAGATGGCATCCAGCCTAGCTCGTAACCTCATCAAACTCACTTTCGTCTCACTGGGGATTTTCATAGGGCTCGAAATCCTCGATGCTTCAGCCATCGCAAGTGCCATTCTCGGCGTTGCTGGCGTTGCTGGTATAGCTCTCGGTTTTGCTTTCAGAAATATCGTAGAGAATTACCTAGCAGGTGTTTTGCTAAGTATTAGGAATCCTTTTTCTACTGGAGACGTTATCGAGGTTTCAGGAATGAAGGGTAAAGTCATCAGACTGACTTCACGTGACACCGTGCTCATGACAATGGATGGTAACCACCTGCGAATCCCTAATAGCGCCATAATGACCTCTGCGATGACGAACTTTTCACGTAACCCACTAAGGCGTTTTGATTTCGCCGTAGGCGTTTCGGTAGAGCTAGATCTGATCAAGGTGAGAGAGCTAGGTATGGAAACACTTCTATCGCTCAAGAGTATCCTTTCAGATCCTGCACCCACCATCGTAGTGGAAGCATTAGGTGACAGTACGGTAAACATGCGCTTCTATGCCTGGATTGACCAACGGGATAGTGATTTCTCTAAAGCTAAAAGTGAAGCTATCAGGTTGATCAAAGATCGCTTCGATGACCAAGGAATAGAGATGCCTGAGCCTATCTATAGAGTTCACCTCAAAGATGCTTACGCCCCACAAGAAATGGTGGCTGAGAGTCAACCAGCCCAGCCTTCACAAAAAAGAATACAAGGTGAAATGGATACTTCTGCTGATACGTCATTGGATAAACAGATAGAGGCTGCTGAGGAAATGGATGCTGAGAAAAACTTACTCGATTAGTAATCAAGAAGAGAAATTTTCTACGTAAATATTGTACAGAATATAACCTGAGTGAATACATAGTTATGCTGAATTATTTGTTAAATACCTCCTTACCCCTTGCCGCCGCAGAGATAGAAAAGCCCAGAGCATTGAAAGAGCCGCTTTCCATCCTTATGGAATCAGTAAACTCGATTGCAGCAGACGTCATTGCGCATCTCCCTAATATCTTTGCTGGCATCATTGTTTTAATAATCACTTGGATTGTCGCACTTGTATTTAAGAAAGTTATTCCAAAGGTCATTAGCAGGTTTCATTGGAGAACCTCACTCGAAGAGCTATTCCTCACACTGGGGAAGGTTGCCATTTACATACTAGGCTTCCTAGTTGCAGCCATGGTGCTGTTTCCTGGCCTCACACCAGCCAAGCTGCTAGGTGCAGCTGGACTTGCCTCTGTAGCTGTGGGTTTAGCTTTTAAAGACATTTTCCAGAATTTCTTCGCTGGTATTCTCTTACTATGGAAATTCCCCTTTGAGCCCGGTGACTTCATCGTCTGTGGCGATGTGAGAGGCAGAGTAGTAGAGACTGAGCTGAGGCTCACGACGCTGCGCGCATCGAGTGGAGAGTTGATCATCGTTCCTAATGCACACCTTGTAGGAAACCCGATAGATGTTCTCACAGATAAAGACATCAGACGCGTAGAGCTCATGACAGGTGTGGCTTATAGTGAAGACGTAGCGGCGGCTGTGAAACTAATTAAGGAGACTGTTTCTCAATGTAATACTGTCGACCAAGCTCAGCCGCTAGATGTATTGGCTAGTAACTTCGGTGATAGCAGCATCGATATCAGTGTCCTTTACTGGACAGGC
The DNA here is from genome assembly GCF_051252225.1 of Rubritalea sp. Lineage (GTDB taxonomy): Bacteria > Verrucomicrobiota > Verrucomicrobiia > Verrucomicrobiales > Akkermansiaceae > Rubritalea. Next base: position 63,351 of record NZ_JBPOGE010000016.1, on the reverse strand, counting down.
TCATCACCGATGGATTTTAGGAAATCTAAAAATGAAGTGATCACAGCTATCAAAGAAGCTTTGGACAATGCTGGTATCGAGATTCCATTCCCATACCGCACAATGACATTTTCCGAGCCCCTAAAAATAGAAAACATCTCCAGCAAAAACCCTGATAGTTAACTGCGTGCGTTGTTACCAGACGAAAAGTTAGAGCGCTGGTTTAGTCACCTAAAAGGGAGAGGGCTATGCTCACTAGATCTTGACGTAGTAGATCTCTTTCTTCTTCATTGCCGCCACCTTCACCGAAGTAGAAGTGAGAGACCGCTACTGGGCCAGCCATCGTTTCATCACTGAAGTGCTCACGTAGCACTTGTAGGGCGCATGCGTAACCAGAGTTGTCCTCACGAGCCTCAGCTTTGAAGGCATCGATCGCAGCACGTGCGCCTTCTGAGTAGGAGCTTACAGCCACGAGAATGTCGTAGGCGTCCTTCATGCGATCTCGTTCATTACGTTGACCAAAGGCGTTCAGCTTGAGAACCAGAAGCGGGCCTATGCCACAGAGGGGGATGTGAAAAACTTGTTCTTCCCCGTGGCGGTTGAGTCCTGTGATCTCTATGATCTTCCGGCATGCTAGAGCTCGGTTGATGCCTGGGCAGACAGTTGCCGTCACATCGCTAACTAGGCGGGTGCCGGGTTGGTTCGGTGGATGCTCAGTGAGGAAATCGATGTAGAGGTTACCGTGCCGACCACGCTTCACCATGCGTCTTTCTTCGTCAGGTCTGTAGCCCAGCATGCCTAGATTCCAATCTACAGAGCCAGTCATCCCTCCATCAGTCGCTAGGCTTATCCCAAGGTCGATATCGAGCGTGCAGGTGCCACGATAGAGCGGTTCGGCTTTATCTTTAGTGTGATAGTGGACCGCGAGACCGCCCACCAGCACGAGCTCACGGTGGTAGTTCTCTAGGCCTTGCCACATTTCCAGTAGGGCTGCCTCAGCAGTATCGAGACTATGTGCCGGGTAGTTTGTTAACTCTGTTGGACGTTGTTCGTTCATGTCTTCCATCCACCGTTAAATGTCTCGTCAGCGCGTAGCTCAGCCGCCTGCTCATCAGCACGCAGTCCAGCTCCTTGGAGGTCGAGGAGGATCTGTAGGTCCGAGACCAGCGTGTGGCCGTTGACCTGTTGCTTTCCTAGTGTCACGCCTTTGTGGTCTTTGCTACGTATTAGTCGCAGTCTGCCTCCTGACGTTACCCGGCGGGCTTGCAGTACAGTTTTCAGGAGCTCTTCGTCTATGAAATCACTGACGTAAAGGCTCACCACCGGCGGCACCGTATAGGGTTTCCTTAGGTAGCCTGCGTACCATTGTGTGTAGGCAAGGTCGATATTGAGCTCTGATGCCAGCGTCGCCTCGATGGAGTTAGAGAGGTGTTCTATGTCGCACTCCAGTAGGGAATACTCCCGGATCTCAGTGCGCTCACTGAACCTATCCGCCGCTATCCAAGCATTGAGTAGCTTGTCGGGCTGGGTAATGAGAATGCCGTCACCGGTGTCGAGTGCATGCTCGTGATCGATCAGCAGTTTTCGCACCTTGCTGACCAACCCCAGACTAACGTCAGCAGCCTCGGCCACCTTCTGAACTTTGTGCGCTTTGAGGGGGCCTTGGAGTAGCACTCTTAGCACTCGGCATGACTTCTCTGAGAACAGAGACTTTAGAGGGCGTGATTCTTTGTACTTGTTTGGCTTGCCAGCTATTTCGACATAGACGGAGCCAAACGAGAGGTAGGCGTTGCCGCTAAGGTCTATGAACCCTACACTTTCCTCGCGACAGAGAGCTGCCGCCTGTTCAGATATGTAGGGGGAAACGATGAGTAGATAGGTGCCGGTGTCAGGCTGTAGCTTCCACTGCGCTTTCGCTGCGTAGATGGCGTTACGTAGATAGCGTGGTTGAGCGTTAGCTAGAAGCACAGCATGGAGAGTCCATGTGGAATCTCCGACATGGACTATTTGCTTGAGGGTGTAGCGAAGCTCAGAGGGATGACCGACTTCTTGCCCAGCCCACTGGTGCTCCGGTACAGACTGGATACTAGGTAGTTTGCCTAGGTAAGCCTGCAGGTAGCTATGTGCCTCTTGCTTGAATTCCTCGATTGTGTATTCACTCATTATATCTATTTCACCGTTTGGTGAAACCATGACTATTTGTACGTGGATTGTCAAGTTTTCACTAATTTCAAATGTTTCACCGGTTGGTGAAATGGGGTGGAATGGGGGAATTAATAAACATCTAACATGTTAGGACGTTTTTTTGGGTAAGGTTTGTAAATGTGGCGATGCCTTGGACTACGCGGTGGTGGCTGGGCTGTATGCCACGCCTTTAGGTGTAGGTCTCGTTGTAGAGGTCGCGGAGGCTGCGGTCGCCAAAGTTGCAATAACCACCAGGAGCGACATCGTAGGCACCGTTGTTAAGTAAGGTTTTTGTGACATAGTGAGTGAGACTTCTTCATCGCGAAAGAGTACTTTTCTGCCAGAGGCAATCACTGCGGTTTCACCCCCTTGGGAGAATGTGATGCGATCACCAAGCTTGAGACCCATCTCAAAGAAGTTTTGATTGGGTCTCCGCATGATCTTCTTGCTGGATTGCTGGGTCTCGGTATCGACCTTGCTGGCTTCTTCGATGATGGAAGGGGTGACATCTTCTATCGCCATCAATTCCAGTAAGGCAATGGCTTGATCCGCCTCGATCTTGAAAAACTCGCGTCTGCTATTGATTCTATAGGGGGCGAAGGCTTGGTGGAAGGCTCGCTCAACCTTCGAGTAATCTTCTACCTTGGCTGCATAGGCGCATTCAAAGGGCACAGGCACTCCTGTGGAGTAGAGCTCGTTGAGGCGAATCTGCACTTCCTCGCGTGAAGTCTTGCCGATCTTCACCAGGCCATCCATGACTGGGTTCGTGAGAACGTAGACGATTCCTTGTGCGTTGTTCATAGCTTTGTCGTGGGGTGTACTCGTTGTTTAGGGAGGTGGGAGAATGAAATGCAGTGGGCTTAGTTAATAAACATCTAACTTGTTAGAACGTTGTTTTGGGCTGCAGCTGTAGAAGTGGCCGCATAGGCGCATTCAAAGGGTGCAGCCACGCCTGTGGAGTAGAGCTCGTTGAGGCGGATCTGCACTTCCTCGCGTGAAGTCTTGCCGATCTTCACCAAGCCATCCATGACCGGGTTCGTGAGAACGTAGACGATTCCTTGTGCGTTGTTCATAGATTTGTTGTGGGGTGTAATCGTAGTTATGGGTTGTTGGGGTAAAGAAATGCAGTGGGGTTAGTTGATAAACATACCGTTGTAGTCGCCAATTTGACACGATGAACCTGTTTCAAGAGACGTTTTAGTACGCTAGATTACGCCTAAATTAATAACATTCTCCTCTCCAAACCATTCCTTGGCTTTAGCTATCACTTCAGGAGGTGGGTCGTGGTAGAATACAGCAAGGTTCTCTTTGGCTCTTGTGCAACAGACGTAGAATATCTTGCGGGTTCTGCTCTCAACACTTTCGCTTGCAGTTCCTCTGAAAAACTTTTCGAAGTTATAACTGTTCCACCCTCCATTATCTAAAACTACCAAGACGTTATCAAACTCAGCTCCTTTTGTTTTATGTTGAGTTGTGAATGGTGAGATGCCTTCTCGGTAATCATAAGCCTCTTGAAATTCTTTGTAGGGAAGCTCGCAAATACGATTATAGAGGTATGATTTACCTGTTTTGTACCTCTCTAATTTATCACCTATTATGCAAACTCCCTTGCTGTGAGCTGAGTCAATTACCTCACCTATTGTTTTCCCCTCAACATTGACTAGAGATTCAATAGCGGTTTTTAGATCAATTTTTGATTGATGAGAAGTCACTTTGAAATCCACTTTTTGAATGAACTGGTTCACTTTAACGTTCTGATAGAGCCAAAGGATATCTTGAATATTGAATAGATGCTTAGTTAACGCATTAAGTCGAGAGCTAGGTTTGGACGGATCACTGGATTCATTTTTCTTATCATCGATCAGCTGATCTCTATCGATATAAAGAGTCTTTATTTGAGAATAGGGAAGGCTGCAAAACTCACTATAATGGCTTTTATATTCTTCAAAATATCGCCTTTGTGCAGGAGTCGGCTAAACCTTAGTTAGTTCTGATCCTTTTTTTCCCTGTTGAAGCTGCTCCAATAGGTCTCGAAATGAAATTGAATCATCGGGCACTGCTTCTGGATTACTCTTTAAGAACTTTTTTATTTTATTGTTATAGAATTCGAGAATCTTATCTCCACTGAATACCCTCATGAGTTCAGGGAACCCAGCTTTCAAGGCAATGAGGTTGTGAGTTAAGTTGAGCTCTTTGATTTGCCCCTCCCAGTCTAAGAACTCTCTAACCTGTTCCAAATTATCACTGTTAGAGTACAGGAATCTAGCAGTTCCTTGTTTAACCTCACCTGTAGCCTTATCCATGTTGGGAGCAGTGGTGTCAGAAGATGGAGCTTGCTCAATTCCATCCGTCCTAATGGTATTTGCTAGGTCTATGACTGATTGAGGACTTCGTCGGTTTTGCACCTTTTTTATTTCAACGAGGTCATAAGTATCATCGGACAGGTAACTGTTTAGATTTCCTGTGCTAGCTTCATAGATAGCTTGCATAGAATCACCAAAAAAACCAGCAATGAAAGGCTTTTGACTATTCGCCATGTGTTTCAAAAGGGTTTCCACCACTATGGGATTGGAATCTTGATACTCATCAACGAAGATGTAAGGGAACTTATCTTTAGTGATGCCACACAGCTTGGGGTACTTGGCATACATTTGCCCAGCAAGCACGATGACTTCATCGTGAGAAATAATACCATCCTTTATTCTAAGGTACTGCTTATACTGGATTCTTGTATCAGAGGAACCGTAGTCTTCCTTCAGGGTGTCTAGATCACCAGTATAGTTGAATGACCTATGTTCAGCTTCTTGGCTTTGCACTAGGTTGAGGACTTCTTTTTTTAGCTCTCTCTGGTAGTTTTTGATGTTATCCCATAGGAAATCATGAATTGTGGATACTCGGAGATTTGGGTGCACGACTCTTTCCTCGATCTCTTTCACTGCTGCATTTGTATAGGTAATACAAGCGATGGAATCCCTAAGATTTTTGTCTAAGATCGCGCGGATAGCAGCTACTAATGTATAGGTCTTCCCACTACCAGCACCACCGCTAAGTAGGAAATGTTTCTGGGCGCTAACTGCCTCAAAAATAGCAGAAACTTCTGGATCTAGTTGTTCTTCAGCCATACTAAACCCTCCTTGATATAATCAGGTGTATTCCAGTTGGAGAAGTCCTTATCGCTTTGCAGAAGTATTTCCATTGCTAAGGATGGCTTGGAGTCGACTCCATATTCAGCTAGCTCAAATGGGGAGGCATCCTCAACATACTTGTTGAGCCATTTCTTAGTTAGAGAAGGAAACGCTGAAAGACCGTGTTGGTCTTGTGATTCAGCTTCTTGGTTTTGAACGAATTCTGTATTTACGTTAAAAAATGCGTCTTCAAAGCTGCGGGCATGATATTCATTTTCTTTAGTTTGATAGGATAGTAGCACATTTCCTTCAGGAGAAGATTGCCACGCATCCCCAGCTCTAATAAGAGTTTTGTTAGTGACTGGAAGTTCTTTAAAGAAATTGAAGCTGCTGCGGTCGAATTCCTTCTTTTTTTCAGAGATCAGTTCTTGAAGTTGTAGTTTATCAAGGGAATCAGGATTAGTTTTTAGCTCCTCTAGGAGAGTTTTTTTCTTTTTTGTGAACCCATGGTAAAAAAGAAGTGAGTAGTTAGAGCTGTAACAGGAGTCATTATCGGAGGCCGGGCATTTTTCTTTATTACCGTCTGAATCATATTTCCCCGAGTCCAGGTCCGTTATGATGAGGGTCTTCAAGGAGAGGAAATCGATAAAGGGAGCATAGATTTGAGAGTGTGCACCAACTTCTATCATCGATACATTCTGTGAAAGCAGTGGAGTTCTTTTATTTTCTACATCAACGACTTTATCGTCAGTATCCAATTTTTTCATCATTGCAGGGAGGAGGATTCTCTCAGTGTCACCTTCAATAAGAATAAGCTTATCCGCGAAGAAAACCTCAGAGCGGTTGAGAGTGAGGTATTGCTTCAGGAACCTGTATTCTTTTTCTCGTTCATCGCCGTACAGTTTTCTTAGGTCACTGAGGTTTTTGGAAACTACTGTATTCGCATCTGAGTCTTTCTTGAGGTATTTTATATCTTCAAAATCACTTTCCGCCACAATGTGAGACGAGTGGGTACTTACGACTGTTTGTAAGTTCAGATCAGGCAAATCAGGAATACATAGACTCTTTCCAAGCAGAGTCTTGATGTTGTTAATAAAAACATACTGCATTTGAGGATGAGTATGAGCTTCTGGTTCTTCAATAAAGAGAAGGTTGATAGGAGCTGGGAGCTGAGGGCTAGCTGGCTTTAGTTGATCAATCAGCATCTCGATATCAAAAATTATACTGATAAGGTTCATGTAGCCCAGTCCGTTGTTTTGTTCGGGTAGACTTTGGTCGTCTTGTGAATAGCTGACTGTAGTATTACCCTCTAGCAAATTTGAATGCTGTAGTTCTGAGGTGATAGAAATGATTGTTTCTCCATCAGAGTGCCCTCCGAAATCTGCAACATTCCGTGTGATACTTTCAAAAATGGGGGTGTAGGCTTCAGTTATTTTCTTGTCGGAGTTCCTCAAAACTTTCTTAAAATCAGCAACAGTTCCCTTGTGTGTCTCTTTATCAACCTTACTCCGATAGAGTTTTGCCGTTTGAGCAGATAGAGTTGTGTTAGAGTCTTGGTTGGTAACTTCCCTTTTTGCGTTGATATATTGCAACCCTATGACGTCTTTTATTTGAATTTTTTCTTTTTTGAGATCGATCCACTCTTCACGATTTTCTGAATTAACGCTCTTTATGCTTAGCCCCTCGATGTGAGAAATAAGTTCGTCTCTTAGGAAACTATCAGGATCATCATTATAGTTTATTTTTTCCACTATATAGAGGTCTCTAAGCTCAATGAGTTTGGCATGGCTTAGTGTGTAATCAAACTCCAAGACTATGAGCTTATTCTCAGGATCTAAGCTCATGATAAGTTTACTTACCTGAGCAAGATTATCTTCATCCGCATACTCTACTTCCATTTCAGACCTTATACCAAGCGGTTCATAAGTCTCTATGTCGGGTTGAGTCTCTGATGTGAGCTGTTCGATAATTTGCTTTCGAATATCAAGATTGAAATCGTCATAATTGAAAGCATTTCTGTCAGAGGCAAGTAGCTTATTGAGAAGGCTTAAAAATGAGGTTTTCCCTGAATTATTCTTACCAATTACTAGAGATAAGTTCTTTTCAAGATCGATTTCAAAGTCCTTGAGAAGACGGAAATTCTTAATTTTTATGGTTGTGATTTTCATCTGAGTGGGAGTTAGATCTGGCCAAGGGCTGTGAGGGTTTGGAGGATTTGGTTGATCTGGGCGATGCGAGATTTTGAGGCACGGCCGAAGAGTTGGGATAGAGTCTCGGCATCATGGCTGTGGGTGACGCAGAGGTCTTTGATAATGGTAACTTGCTCGGGGAGAGACTTTGGCCACTTCAGTTTGCTGGTGGTTGTGGTCTTCTTGGTGGCTAGCTTGAGGTCGGTGGTTTCCAGAGTTTGGGTAGTTGTGCTTGCTTGGGTGTTGGCGGGGTGTGGAGCGAAGGGGGGACTGCGGAAGCGGTGGATGTGGTGTTAGAGGTGACTGGCTGGGTGGCGCGGATGGTGCAGGAGCGGCTGTGGCATCATTCCCAACAAGTGAGGTTGCTAGACGACTATGGGGAGAAGGTGGAGCTGAAAATGCAGCTCACGAGTCTCGAGGAATTTTCATCGATCGTGCTCAGCTGGGGGAGCTGCGCCAAGGTGGTCGCGCCAGCCGAGCTGGTGGAGAGGGTGCGGGAGGAGCTGGCGGCGATGCAGCAGATGTATTGAGGGTTGCGTTAGAAATTTTGTGGGTTTTTCTAATACACAAAGGCAGGTGGTATGCTTTAGACCGTATGCATGCGTTTTCTGAGGTCGATCTACGGTTGGATTAAAAAAGCTTTGAGGGCTGTTTTTAGTAGGAAGGGGGCGCTGGTGATTGGGTGTCTGGTGGCTTTGCTAGCGGTGGCTATTTCCCTGACGCACTTTTTTTATAATCGTTCGGTTGAGAAGCGTTGGGCAGCGGTTCAGGAACGCTGGGCGGATGAAGTTGGGCCGATTGATCTGGATGCGTATTTTCCAAGTGTGAGTGATGCTATGGCTCTCGATAGAGACCAAGGAGTGATCGCATATTTTTCTCAAGATGAGCGACAATTGGCTGATATTGGGCATATGTACTCAGAGCTCATAGGGGATGATAGCTATGAGGCAAAATATAGTTCGATCGATAGTGTTAAAAGCTGGTTTGACGATAAGGACTCTCTCTCAGATCAAGAAGCAGCACAGAGGGTGCTGAAGATGTTAGCTGTGTATGATGATGAAGTTTCTGTTTTCACCAATGCAGCAAGAGCGGGGAAGGTTACTCAAAGTCCATTCAACCCGGGGTTAAGCGTTGCTAGGTTAGAGGCTCAACCTAACTGGACTGGGATGGATTATATGGGGGTTATGCGTTTCTTTTCCGACAGGGTTAAGCTTCATCTTTTAAGTGGTGATAGAGAAGCTGCAAAGAGCGACCTCAGTGTATTTCTTCACTATTACGATTCACTGTCTAACGATGCGATGTTGGTGAGCGCATTGCTACGTTTCGCTTATCAAGCTGAGATGCTTGAATTGTTGTCTTTTGGGGTAGAGAGGCATCTATGGGATGAAGAGATGCTGGATGCAGTGAAGGCCGGGGTTGTAGTGAAAAATCCTTACGAGCAGTTCAAACACAGCCCAATAGGTGAGTATGAATATAATCGCGCGTTTAAGGAGTTTAAGGAAGAGTACGGTGACGAGGTGTATGTTGAAGTCGTAGAAAATGGTAAATATGGGGTGGCTGAAATCATTGATCTCGATCGACCACTTTTGAGTATTGTTGATTGGGAGGAGCTACTTGCAGAAGTGATGTTGGTCTTGGTTCCGTCCAATTACATCATGGACTATGAGAGTTATGTTCAGAGTTATATTCTCGATACAGCTCTACCGCTTTATGAAAAAGAGCCAGATGTGAATGTCTATATGCAGCTGAGGGCGGAAGCTGAAAATGTCCCTCAACACTTTGTTTTTGGTAATCCTGTGTGGGGTACCTTTGTGAAACAATACGAGGAGATGTTGAATGCGGTGGTAGACCGTCGACTCGCGCTTCTCTCGATAGAGCTGGAGCGTTATTATCTTAAAAACGGTTCTTACCCTGAGTCATTAGATGTTCTCGAGTCAGTGGAGCGTGAATGGTTGGCCGATCCTTATGCTGAACGTGCTTTGGTTTATGAGAAGGGTGGAGAAGCTGGGTTCTCACTTTACTCGGTGGGGCCACGTGTAGAGTTTCTGAATACTAGGTGGCCTAAGGAGACTACGGAGGAGGCTCGACGTATCTATTTTCCCTTGAATAGAGAGAAGTGAAATCTAGCAAAGTCCATGCTGGACGTGGCCCAACTGTAGTAGCTTGGAGAGAGTGCTTTTACCGTGAATTGGTAGGGGATGTAGGTAAGTCCATCATTAAGGAGGAGGGTGATGGTTGCGTGGCCTTCGGCCAGAGGGGTGATGCCTTCGGCTTGCTTTTGCCGCTTCTCTCTAATCATGATGTCTGCACGACCCCTGGTGATTTTTTGATATGGAGATCAGATATACTGAAGCTTTCTGGTGATGCTAAAAAAGGCCACCAAGTGGTGGCCATTTAGGAGGTTGGAAGATACTGCGCTAGTGGGTTGTTAGCCCGCGCTATGCACCTTGAATGTGTTTGTGCTGAGTGATGCATTCATCTGGAAGGCACGCTTCACTGTGTCGACAAGGATCTGCTTATCAACGGGTTTTGATAAGTAGTCGAAGGCTCCGGCTTGGATGGCGCTTGCGCCATCTTTTGCTTTTTCTGAAGCGGAAAGCACGACGACCTGGGTAGCTGGGGAGAGCTGCTTTATTTTGGGTAAAGCTTCTAGACCGCTGAGACCAGGGAGATAGATATCGAGTAGTATCACGTTGATATCAGGTTTAATAGCAGCTAGAGCAGACTCGGCGGTTGCTGTTGTTTGTACATTCCATCCTTCAGCCTCTAGGGTTCTACTGCTCAGTGAGCGTGTGATTGGGTCATCATCGGCAACGAGGATTTTCGGTTTAGTGTCCATTCCCGGTGTTGTTTCATCTGCCATAGAGATGACTTTACTACTCACTTCAGAGTTTGGGAGGTCGATGCGCTCAATGATCGGGACGTCGGTCTGGTTCGCATAGTGGCGGTTTGTGATGAGTTCTGCCAAAAACCCTACAACTATCAATATAGGAGCGGTGAAGAAGGCGATGGGTGCTGTGGCAAGTAACCCGGTCTTGAGGCCTGCTGGGAGGCCAGGGATGAAGCATAATAGCCATAGGAAACCAGCTAACATGAGACAAAGGATAGCCCATCCCCCCATGAGGTGGAGTGGTCTTTCTCGGTAATTTTTGACAAAAAAGACGGACCACATGTCTAGAAAGCCTCTGAGGAATCGCTTCACACCATATTTAGATACTCCGTGCTGGCGTGCGTGGTGTTCGACTACTATCTCGGTGGTTCTGTATCCTTCAATCGAGGCAAGTGATGGAACCATGCGGTGCATTTCTCCGTACATAGGAAGATCTTTCACTACTTCTTGGCGGTAGCATTTGAAGCCACAGTTATGGTCGTGGAGTTTGACGCCGTTGACTTTACTGAGGAGTGCATTGAATACGCGAGAAGGGAGTACTTTGTGCCATGGGTCATGTCGTTTTTCTTTATAACCAGAGACGATGTCCCAGCCTTCACCTTCATTGATTTTTTCGAGGAATCTTGGTATTTCTTTAGGGTCGTCTTGAAGGTCGGCATCGAGGGTGAATACTATTTCACCGGAGGCTTCATGGTAGCCGGTAGCTAAAGCGGGAGCTTTGGTTCTGTTGGTGCGAAATCTGAGGGCGCGGACATGCTCTGGGTCTTTTTTAGCGATCTCTTGGATGACATTCCAAGAGTTGTCATCACTGCCATCATCAATGAAAATTATTTCCCATCCGCGAGAGTGTTCTTTGGCTTGTTCGCTGATCCTGCTGTGAAGTTCGACTATGGTCTGGTCTTCGTCTTTAAGTGGGATAATGAAGCTTAGAGTGGGTTTTTTTAGAGTACTCATATTGGGAGTTATTAGGGTGGGGTTTTAGCGGGGAGGAGGTTTTTGGTGGGCGAGATTAGGGAGTTATGGGACCGCTTATTGAGCTAAGGTCTTCTTTGGCTTTGGTCAGTGAGTTTACGAACACTTCTCTGAGGGTTGTTTTTTGATCCAAAGTGAACCCTGAAGTATTACATTTCTCGAGTTCTTTGCATAGTGAATAGAGCGCAGACATTCCGAGCATGCCAGAGGATCCCTTGAGCTGATGTAGGGCATCCTTAGCAGTCTGCTGGTTTGATTCAGCTTCTTGGGTTATCGACTCAATAAGTCCATTCCCGACAGTTTGAAAATCATCAAGGATGCAGGAGAACGAGGCTGCGTCACCACCTACTAGGTCCCTAAAATGGGAGATATCTAAAAGAGAACACATGAATTTATAGTTTATAGTCTAACCGAAAAATCATGTCAAGAATACGATACTAGGACTATGGCTGTAGGGTGGATTTGTATCTTTTAATGGAGAGGCTGCATCTGTATTTGAGCTGCTAATACCATTCTCCCAGTTCTTTTGAAGTAATGGAAAGTGTAAATATATGTGAGTTTATTAGCTCAGCTGATTATGCTAAGAGTGCGGGATTTCCTATATCCTATCTGGGTTATTCGACATTCAGGGGGGCTCCTGTCTCTCGCCATCTCAGAACCCATGACCTCCAGCGCCATTACGCCAAACTAACTGCGTAAATGGTATAATTAGCCACTGTGTCGGCTGTGATATGGGAGTTGTTTTAAGGCGGCTGACTGATGGTGAGAGCACACTCTATTCGATCGGGCCAAAGGCGAGTAATCCGTCTAGTTTGACGGCAGATTCTGCTGCGACGCGGATTGTTTTTCCATTGGCTAACAAGTGGTGACAAAAGTTCCGAAGTCCATGCTGGACGTGGCGTGTAAATCTGGCATAGGTAATTCGCTTCGATTTTGAGGCATTGAAACCTTTTGTTTTAAGAAAGAGAAAATTTATGGATATCCAAATTGCAACACTCTGCGACTTCGCAGCTGACTACAATGGTAAAATGGTGATTAACGGCACCTTCGACACACTTGCTGCACCTAAAATGCCTGTGGTTCACCCTCATTGCTGCCTCGCGCTGCGTCTCTGCATCACGCCTGAAGATAGCGGTCAGCGTAAGTTCAGTGTAAATATCATCGATGCTGATGGTAGCTCACTCGATGATAAGATGCCAATCGTTGCTGATATGCCAATCGAGCTTCCAGAGCAGGTGCCGTTCATGACGCGTAACCTTATTCTGAACCTCCAAGGCCTCTCATTCCCTGAAGATGGAATTTACTCCATCGATATCAGTGTGGATGATGAGCTTATCACGCGCATCCCACTTCGTATTGTTGAGCACAATCCTGAAGCTCAGCAGGGAGCTTAATTAATTTTAATCAGTTACCTGTGACAGTTTCCCCCACAACATACAGCTCGGTTCTCATCACTGGCGCATCTGCCGGCTTAGGTGAGGAGTTTGCTTGGCAGCTCGCAGGTAATTGTGATCAGATGATTCTGATCGCACGCCGTGAGGATCGCTTACTTTCGTTAGCAAGTGATCTGAAGCAGGCGTTTCCGCATTTAGATGTGTTGCACTTCGCGGTCGATCTAGTCGACCGCGAGGAGCGCACTAAATTTATAGAATTACTCGCGGACCACGGCGCGAGGCCTGACCTGGTTGTGAATAACGCCGGTATGGGTGATTACGGTGAGTTTGCGCATGCCGAGTGGAAGAAGCTAGAGCAGATGCTCGAGCTAAATATGAATGCTCTCACGCAGCTGACTCATGCGCTTTTACCGAGTATGGTAGAGCGTAACTATGGCAATGTCATCAATGTCAGTTCACTGGCAAGTGTGATGCCTATTCCAGACTTCGCAGTCTATGCCGCCACTAAAGCCTATGTGACTAGTTTTTCTGAAGCTATCCGTATGGAGTTGAGAGGGCACAATATCAATGTGCTCGCTCTGTGCCCAGGGCCGGTGCACACCGAGTTTGGCAAGGTCGCTATGCGAGGTGAGGATAAAAATAAGATTCCAGGTAGCGAGTTTTTCTACACTGACAAGGTGCAGGTAGTAGCGGAAGCTCTTGAGGGTATACAGAAGCAGAAAGCGCGGGTGTACCCTGGGTGGAAGATTGGTTTGGCTGCTTTAGCCATTTCTGCGATTCCATTAGTGGGCTTACGACTGATTCTGGGCACTCGTCCTCGTCGTGAACGCTAGGTTTTCTGCTGCTTAGAGGGCGATTTGATCAAAAATCGTAAAATATTTGGAAACTGGCACCATCAGTGCTTGCATGCTGGTGGGAGTTGAAGCAATTTATCCGCTCCCGAGGAAATGATTCCTCGAACACAGATTTACTATGTCACAGCAGAATTACATTCCTGATGATGCTCCATTCACTGCCGAACAACGTCAGTGGCTCAATAACTTGGTGTCTAACTTCATCAATGATCTTACCAGCGGCCGTGGACTTGACGGTCAGAGCGCTGGGCCTGCAGTTCCTGTTACGATCCTAGTCGGATCGCAGACTGGCAACTCCGAGGCGCTTGGTAAGAAGCTATCCAAAGCGATGGCTAAGATGAATTTTAACCCAGAGCTAAATGATCTTGGATCATATGAAATGGAGAAGCTCCCGAGTGAGCAAAACGTACTCATCATCACATCAACGTACGGCGACGGTGAACCACCGGACAACGCAGCAGATTTCCATGAGTGGATCCTTAGTGATGCCGCTCCTAGCCTAGAAGGTGTGAACTTCTCAATTCTCGCTCTAGGAGATACTGAGTATCCAGACTTCTGTAAGTGTGGTATCGAGTTCGATACGCGCTTTGAGCAGCTTGGGGCAACTCGCATCTTCCCTCGTGTGGATTGCGATGTGGACTTCGATGATTCTTATGACGCATGGAAAAAGGGTGTGCTCGATGCACTCGGTGCTTCTGCTGCTCCAGTAGCAGCGTCTGATGACTTCTCTGACGATGGTTATAGCAAGAAGAACCCATTCCCGTCACCTATTCTTAAGAATGTGAACCTCAATGCCGATGGTTCTCAGCGCGAGACGCATCACATTGAGTTCTCTCTAGAGGGTTCAGGCTTAGAATATGAAGTGGGCGATGCTCTCGGAGTGTACCCTCGCAACGATGAAGCCATTGTTGATGAGATTCTTAGCAACATGAACTTCAAGCCGACTGAGGAAGTACCACTTCCTGGCGGTGGTGAGGCGACTTTACGCGACGCTTTGATCTCAAACTACGATATCCGTAATTTGAACAAAGCATTCATCCAGAGCTGGCAAGCACGCAGTGGCTCTCCTTACCTTCGCGCACTAGTCGAAGGTGATGATAAGGCGGCGTTTGATGATTTTTGCTGGGGTCGTGAATTGATCGATCTCATTACTGATCATCCAGCTGATTTTGAAGATGCTGAAGAGTTTGTGGGATCGCTCAAGAAACTACAACCGAGACTGTACTCAATCTCATCCAGCCCTAAGGCGCATCCTAATGAAGTGCATCTCACTGTGGGTATCGTAAGATACCACAGTAAGTACCGCGATCGTGCGGGTGTTTGCTCGTCCTTCCTTTCTGATCGTTCTGAAGAAGTGAATCCGGGTGTTTTCCTCCATTCAAACAATGCATTCCGTCTTCCTGAGAATGGTGACACGCCTGTTATCATGGTAGGTCCAGGTACTGGTGTGGCTCCATTCCGCGCCTTCCTAGAAGAGCGTAAAGCGACTGAAGCAAAAGGTGGTAACTGGTTATTCTTTGGTAACCCACATGAATCTGAAGATTTCCTCTACAAGGATGAACTTGACCAGATGGCTAGTGATGGAGTTCTTACTAAGCTGAGTACCGCGTTTTCACGTGATCAGAAGGAAAAAATCTACGTCCAGGATCGTATGATCGAAGCTGGCGCAGATCTCTGGAAGTGGCTTAATGAGGAGAAAGCAGCATTTTATGTCTGTGGTGATGCATCTCGCATGGCTAAAGATGTGGACGCAGCTCTTCACACGATTGCACAAGAACACGGTGGTCTCAGTGAGGCTGAGTCTGTGGACTTTGTGAAAGCTCTGAAGAAAGAGAAGCGCTACTGCCGCGACGTCTACTAGACGATCTCGTATCCGAAACTTTTAAAGCCCACGCTTCCTATGAGGTGTGGGTTTTTTCGTGTCTCAGGGCTTGGCTCATAGTGAAGAATGTGCTCTTTTCATCAGCGTTCGTTCTTTCTGCTTTTTTGCTCGTACACCCTTAATGTGCCATTCCATGAAACGCTTTGCTCTACCACTCACTCTGTTATCCTCACTTCTCTTTCAATTCACTACTATTGCTGATGAATTAAGGGAGTGGACGAGTTCCTCAGGAACTACAATGCAGGCTAAACTTCTAGAGTTCGATGGCGGTAAAGTGGTTTTAGCCCGTGATAATGGTTCCAACCTCACCGTCTCACTGGCGCAACTCTCATCAGCTGACCAAGACTATATTCTCCGTATCCAAGAGGAGAAGAATATGGGGGAGCCGGGGATTACTGAGCTTAAGGCCGTGGCTGGCAAGGTTTGTCAAAATGTACGCTGTGCGGATGACGCGCGCTGGGGCTACCACCTTTATTTGCCGAAAAACTTTCATACCGGCAGAGAATGGCCGGTTTGCTTTGTGATGTCGTCTGGTGGAGGAAAATCCTCTAAGCCAATGCAGAAGTACTTTTCAGCTGCCGAGCGTCTCGGGGTGGTGGTTGTATTGTCGATGGAGTCTAAGAATGGCTTTGAGGGCTCTGATGAGGCAATGGCTGCGATGGTTGACGATGTCTTTGAGCGTGTGCCTGTGATAGAGGGTATGGCGTTTTCTAGCGGTATGTCTGGTGGGTCACGTATGGCCTACTTGCTAGCTGAATCTGATAAGCGGATATCAGGGGTGCTAGCGTGTGGATCTGGGAGTGGGGTCTATATAGAAGCTGACGAATTTAGAGATGCGAAACTTAGGAAGTCGACTTATATCTATAGTCTCATTGGTGGTGGTGACTTTAATCGTACAGGAGCAGCGAAGAGTCATAGTGGCTTTTCTGATGCTTGCCGGCTGCGCTTCTTTAAGGGGTTTCATGACTGGGCGAGCGCGCCTCTGATAGAGCAAGGGCTGGTTAGGATTTACGGAGCCTCGCTCGAGAAATATAAGGGCACTGACTCGCAAGTGCTCGAGTCGAACTACGCTAGAGCTACTGAGGGGCTAATCAATGACCTGAAGGAGAAGGCTCCATGGGAGGCATACTATCTTAGTTCCTATTTAGATGAATGCGGTTTGCTCAGTCCGGAGCTGCAGCGAGTGCATACTGAGTTGGCGTCTGATGACCGTGTTATTCTGGCTCTAGAGGCGGATAAGGATATTGAGGGGTTTTCAAGGAAGTATCTAGAGCCCGTAGGTTTCTATGTTGAGGATACCAAGCCTAACCCGAAGCGAGCAGCGGCAGCTGAGGACTTAGCTGCCAAATACAACTCGCTTCCGCACGGTGAAATTATCAGTCTTTTAGGGAAGCCTTCACGTCCGCCAAAGAGTAAATAAATTTTCTAGCAGGATTTAGTGGCGATCTAACTGATGCCAGTATAAGCTAACCTCTATGACTAATCGTAATCATAGAGATGTACCGCAGGAGAAGGATTTTACAGGTGGCATGATTCATGCCGCATCGTGTTCCTACGTAGGGACCACAGGGGAGAAGCATCTCGATGATAAGATTATGGAACTCTCACGCGAGATGGATCGCGATGGGAATTACTGTCTTCTCGCAGAAATGCTCACAACGGCAGTGCGCGCGTCTCGTAGCTCCGTGACTCAGGGTGACTTCAAATTGATGAATCGTGCGTTGAAGGAAATGCGAATCTCTTCTGAGGTTTTTCATCCTTACCGGCATCTGAAGAAGGTGGGGATTTTTGGCTCGGCGAGAACGAAGCCTGAGGAAGCCGAGTATATTACGACAGTTAAATTTGCTGAGCGCATGCGCGAGGAAGGCTTCATGACTATCACTGGAGCGGGTCCTGGGATCATGGCTGCAGGAAATGAGGGGGCGGGTCGTGATTTTAGCTTCGGGCTCAATATCTCACTTCCTTTCGAGTCTTCTGCAAATGCATTTATCGCTAAGGATGAGAAGTTAATAGACTATAATTACTTCTTTACCAGGAAGTTATCATTCGTGAAAGAGGCTGATGCGGCAGTGGCTCTCCCTGGTGGATTTGGCACGATGGATGAGATTTTTGAAGCTCTGACCTTAATTCAGACCGGTAAGGCATTGATCTATCCGATTGTTTTACTGGATGCTCCAGGTGGTAAGTATTGGAAGTTCTGGAATCAATTTATTGAGGAGCATCTCATGCGTTTAGGGCTCATCTCGGAGACTGATTTTTCACTATTTAAAGTGACAGATGATATAGATGTGGCCGTGAAGGAGATCGTGGATTTCTACAAAAATTTCCACTCCTACCGATATATTGGGGATAAGCTCGTCATCCGTTTACAGGATGCCATCGATGAGTCGGCATTTGTAGAGCTGAAGAAAGAGTTTGCAGACATTATTAAAACCGGGGAAATGGTACAGAGTGGCCCATTGAAGGAAGAAATGAATGAAGTGGAATTGATCGAGATGCCGAGGATTACCTTTAGGCATGGTCGCTATGACTTTGGGCGTCTTAGGCAGTTTATTGATGCGATCAATAAAGCGAAGATCGCAAGTAGCTAAAACAAGGAGAAGAAATACCGGCGGCCGGAATCGAACCGGCACTCACAAGGAACTCGATTTTGAGTCGAGCGCGTCTACCAATTCCGCCACGCCGGCTTCTTCTAGTGCGTGGGGATACTGATGATTCCTTAGGAAATGTCAACTTGTCAGATCGTCTTTTTTAGACATGAAGTTGCGTTTCTTTGCAAGCTGTTGAACGCGTTCGACTTCACAGGAATGTGGGGTCGTATTTTCTAACATAGTGATGGCTTGATCGAAACTGGGGATGTGAAGTTGCTCGCGCTGTACCTGAGTGAGATCACGGGGGAATGTAGCGCTACCAAAGGCCTGTTCGGACAAATGGAGGCAGCACCATGCTCGTGCGCGGCGAAGCTCTGGCTGTGGTTGCTTCTGGTTCATTCGCGATGCGAGATGCTGGAAATGGCGCACTGGGTTTCCTAAGAAGTCATTACCTGAGGAATGCTGGATAATCCATAGAATCGCTTCATAGGGGATTGGATATTTCTTTAGAATTTCCGAATCAGCGGGGAGCTTCGCCATCATGGCCTTGTCGAGTTGGAGGATAGCCTGTGCAGGGCGTCCTCTGAGCCAATGGGACTGAGCTAATTCATGACATGCTGAGTAGAACGCTTCTCCACAGGTATCCCTGTGTTGCCGCGTGTGGGTGCTAGGGAGGAGGATATCAATTCTCGGGAGCAGTGGGCAGCCTGGGGGCGTGATGAATGATTGAGCCAAAATGGTGGGTGGATTTTAATTGGGGTTGAATATGTGGTTTCTACTGGCAGTACTAGCGCGTCTTGGAAACGAAATCAACAAACTCGCCACGCAATATCTGGATAGGTGTGGTGTTTTTTTTGATTTTCATTCCACCTGGGCTGTGGACACCCGCGCTACCTAACATTTTAGAAACTTATAATGCGCTGTGGGTGATTCCCTATGCTGCGGCGGTAGGGCCTATAGTAGCAATATTTTCGAGTCTAATGTTTGCCTCGTTAGCAGATAGGCGCTTTGAGGCGCAGAAGTTGCTAGGATGTTTGACGCTCTTTGGTTCAGTTTTTTTGTGGCTCCAATTTTCTGTTCTCTCGTGGGGATGGAGCCCGTGGTGGTACGTGTTTTTCCAAGGCTGCACTGCACTTATTTCCGCGCCAATGATCCCGATTTTGACGACGATAGCGCTGGTAAATACGGATAATCCACAAAAGAAGTTCCCGCTCTATCATCTGTGGGGAACCATTGGTTGGCTCACTGCTGGGGTGCTGGTGAGTTGGCTCGCTCTCGATGCTTCAGCTGAGGCTGGGAAGATCGGAGCCTTTGTGCGTTTGGGCTTGGGTGGGCTTTGTTTTCTTTTACCTGCAACAAAACCGAAGGGAAAGAGGGCGAAAACGTGGAAGGATGCTCTTGGGTTTGGAGCATTCGGCTTGTTCTCAAATAAGTCACTTCGGGTTTACTACATTTCAGCCTTATTGTTCGCGATTCCCATTGCCGCTCATTACATGTATGCCCCTAAACTACTGAAGCAGCTTGCTGAGCTAGAGGTGAATGCTGGGGCGATGCAGAGTTTTATTGTGGTTTTACTTCCTGGGCCAAGCGCGCAAATGGCTTTGGGTCAGATGACTGAGATCGGGGCGATGCTTTTACTGAGCTGGCTCGGTGCCCGAGCGCGGGTGAAGCCTTTTGTGATGATATCGATGACGCTGGCAGTGATTCGCTATGGATTGTATGCATCAGCTGGGCACACGGGATTGATTTATCTGATGTGGATCGGGGTGGCTCTGCATGGACCGATTTTTGCGTTTTTCTCAGTGACTGGGAAAGTGTTTGTGAACCGGAGGGTGAGCGAGGACATGCGAGGTCAGGCTCAAGCGCTGTTGGCGCTAATGGGAGGGAGTATTGGGCAGACGACTGGTGCACTGAGCTGTGGGTTACTATTTAACGTGACCAAAGCAGGTCAAACATGGGTCGGGTGGACGCTATTTTGGTCGATCCTTTCGAGTATGGTCTTTCTTTGTTTAGCCTATTTCACTCTTGGTTATAAGCAGAAGGACGAAAACAAAAACGCCCAGACCTAGAGAGGTCTGAGCGTTTAGAAAGATAGAGTTGTTGGCTATTATGCGTTTTTGAGAGCTTCGATGATCGCTGCTCCCATTTCGGCTGTGCCGACTTTAGTTTCACCTTCAGCACCTGTGAAGAGGTCGCCAGTACGGAGGCCTTTGTCGATGGCAGCATTCACTGCGTTATCGATAGCGTCTGCAGCTTCGGTTTCACCGAGTGAGTACTTGAGCATCATTGCGGCGGAGAGGATCTGAGCGATTGGGTTGGCGATCCCTTGGCCAGCGATGTCTGGAGCTGAGCCGCCAGATGGTTCGTACATGCCGAAGTAGAGGCCGTTGTCCTTTTTATTGCCGAGTGAGGCAGATGGTAGCATGCCGAGTGAGCCTGAGATCATGGCCATTTCATCGGAGAGGATGTCGCCGAAGAGGTTGCCAGTAACGAGTACGTCAAAATCGGATGGCTGCTTGATCAGCTGCATTGCTGCATTGTCGACGTACATGTGTGAGAGCTCTACTTCAGGGAAGTCTTTAGCTACTTCAGTCGCTACTTCACGCCAGAGAATGGAGCAGGCAAGCACGTTTGCTTTATCGACAGAGAGGAGGCGCTTATCGCGAGCCATGGCAGCGGTGAATGCGACGCGGCAGATGCGCTCGATTTCCATTTTGCTATAGACCATGGTGTCATGCGCTGTTGGGTTCTCTTTATTGTCATCACGGCCTTTCGGAGTGCCGAAATAGATGCCACCGGTGAGTTCACGCACACAGAGTACATCGAAACCATTCGGGATAAGCTCGTTTTTAACGGGGGATGCATGCTTTAGCGCTGGAAGGCAGACACCTGGGCGGAGGTTTGCGTAAAGATTGAAGTGCTTACGGAGCGGAAGAAGAGCGCCACGTTCTGGTTGTTCATCCGGTGGGAGGTTTACCCACTTAGGTCCACCGACTGATCCAAAGAGGATGGCATCGGCTTTCTCAGATGCTTCCACAGTTGCTTGTGGGAGCGGGCAGCCTACTGCATCGATAGCAGCTCCGCCGACGAGACATTCGGTAGTCTCGAGGGTGAATCCAAATTTCTGAGAGGCGGCGTCGAGCACCATAAGTGCTTGCTCCATGACTTCTGGGCCAATGCCGTCACCAGCGAGAACGGTGATGTTGTGGTTCATGTGGGTTGGTCTAGCAAAGGGTGTTGGGAATGAGAACTACAATTTGACAAATTATGGGCAAAAATAAGAATTGAGTTAGAGGTGTGTGCTGAGCAAGATTCGGCCGTGGATTTTCTCTATACTCAGTTTCCAGCATTCGCCGACTCTCTCATTTTTCACCTTTCTCTTATTCTTATAGGATTAGTGGCGCTCTATTTTGGCGCGGAATGGCTGGTGAAGGGAGCGTCTGAAATAGCGGTGCGTGTAGGCATATCACCTTTGGTGGTAGGGCTTACCGTGGTGGCTTTCGGTACCAGTGCTCCTGAGCTGCTGGTATGTCTCGAGGCGAATCTTGGTGGGCGGCCCGATGTGGCCTTAGGAAATATTATCGGTTCTAATATTTGTAATATTGCGCTGATCCTGGGTGTGGCAGCAGTGATGAAGCCGATCGTGATTAATCGACAGATCATCCGCCGTGAAATGCCGATCCTGATTATTATTACGCTCGCATTTGTTGCGATGCTTCACAGTGGTGACATTAGCCGCGTTGAGGGCGGTTTATTGTTCGCTGGTGTGGTAATCTATGTGGTGGCGAGTATTGTGCAGTCACGCAAGGAGCACAAACCGGATGACTACGGTGAGTTCAGCCCGAAAGAAATCGAAGAAGTAAAGAAGGCTGGGGCAAAAGGGATAGTGCTGGATATTGCTCTTATTTTATTCGGTCTCGCTGTGTTAAAATTTGGATCGGAGTGGTTGGTGACGGGTGGTGATTATACCGCGCGTGTTATTGGGGTAGATGATTCGATTATTGCGCTTTTCTTATTCGCCTTCGGGACTTCTTTACCTGAATTAGCGACATCGATAGTGGCTGTGAAAAAAGGTGAGGGAGATATTATTACGGGTAATGCGATCGGTTCCTGTATTTTTAATATACTGGCGGTGATTGGGATTACTGCATTGGTGAAGCCGATCGCAGAAGGTGACATTTTGATGGTAGATAAGATGGTGATGCTTGGCGCGACGGTTGCTATCTTTTTGTTTATGTGGAGTCGGATGCGTCTAACCCGTATCGAAGGCATTTGTTTGCTAGTAGCCTACGCGAGCTACTCCGTTATTCGCTATAACATGGCCTAAATATGGATTGCTTGAATCACACTTCTCATCGACCTTATCCGCTTCCTAGTGGTCGGCCAAGCTGGCGGCAGGAGTGGCTGGATCTGGCATTTTTTCACTGGCGAGTTCCTAAAGAGTTGATTGAGGTCGTGCTCCCAGATGGGCTCGAATTAGATTTATTTGAAGGTGAAGCCTGGGTGAGTGTGGTGCCATTTCGGATGGAGGGTGTGATGCTCAGAGGTCTGCCTAATATCCCTGGGGTTTCGAACTTTCCTGAGTTGAATTTACGTACATACGTGATTCGCGATGGTAAGCCGGGTGTATGGTTTTACAGCCTTGATGCTGATCAAGCTATTGCGGTATGGGCTGCTCGGACTTTTTTCCATTTGCCATACATTAAAGCAACCATGCGCAGTTCACTCGAGGGGGAGGCTGTCAGATACACTTCCTTGAGGGACAATGGAACTGGGAAGTTTGAAGCTATGTACAGACCAATGGGGGAAGTACGGCATGCGGTAGCGGGGACTCTAGAGTATTTTCTCAGCGAGCGTTATTGTCTCTATGCTTTTGATGGGACTTCACTCTTTTGTGGGGATATCCATCATCGCCCATGGCCGTTGCAGGGTGTTGACTATTCGATTGAATCTAATCAGGTCGCTAGTGAGTACGGGGTACCAATTGGTTTGAATCCTGATTTAGCGCATTTTTCTAAACGTATCGAAGTTGCTGTGTGGGGGCTTCAGAGGTGTTGATCTTTCACCTGATTTTCAAAATGAAAAGGCCACGCAGGAAATCCTGCGTGGCCTTTTATGAACTTGAAGAAACGACGCTGAATTAAGCAGCGTCAGTGATTTTTTTAGCCTTTTTGAGAGTGGCTTGGCTTAGTTTGCCATTTACACGACGTGAATTATCTACGAGGTCTTTGAGCTCTTTGAGGCAGTCTTCGGCTGCTTTCATTGCTTTGCGCGGTCCACCGTACTTTTTGTCGGAGAAGTATTTAGTGAATGTTGTGCCAGCACGACTAAGACATAGTCTCCATCCCTGGAAGGCTGTAGTCTCGTACGTAAAACGCGTGAGATTCTTTTTTGATTTCATAATTGTATCGGGTGGGGTTCCTTTGGTTCTAACATTAAACTACAGATCTAACTGTTTGTCAACTTTGTCACCGTTATAATAGGCTAACAAACAGTTATTTAGTTGTGAAATGAGGGTTTTAAACCTGTTAGGTTTACCGTTGAATCCATTACGCAATAATGAATTAGCAAGATTAATTTCGTTTAAAAGTACTTCAAGTCGCTCTGGAGCCTTCAAAAGAAAGAAAATCTAAAAATTTACATAAAAGTTATCTAATATGTAATTTTGAGTAAAGTGGCCTATTTAAATCGAATATTGAGACTCTGGGCGCGAGTAGTGGTCTAGAGAAGTTAGGGAGGGGATGGTTGGAGTTGATTATCGGTGGAGGACACGCACTTGGTATGCTCCTACAAGTTCATTTCCTTCTGGTGAGATGAATGCAGCTTTAAGGAGGTGCTTCCCTTTATTGAAGTTAATGCCGGTAAAAGTGATGCCTTGAGCATTTTTAGTCACTTTTTGGGTATAGATGTCACGACCGATGGTGAGTCGAGCTTCCCAATTAGCGAGGTCGCGATCGAAGTCTAAGGGGAATTCGAGGCGAACATCGCAGCGTCCTGAATGTTCAAAATGCGTTTTCCAAAAGCCTTCTTCTGCGTAATTCCATGACTTAGAAATGCGGTTTTGCCATGTGAGGACGAGAGGGTTCTCTTTCTCACGATCGACAAGAATGTAGGGAGTGCCTCTGTCGCGGAGGCGAGTCTCAGTGACATCTTTCAGCCAGCTGTTGTAAATATTGAGGAGCTCTACAGATTTGTCTTCGTACTCTTTGATGACGTTGGTGGTTTCACCTGGGTCATTATCGAGGTCGTAGAGTTCATAATTTCTAGAATCGAGACGTGCTTCTAGTGGGTTAGATGGGTTCAGCAGTTTCCATTTCCCTTGGCGCACCATGAAGTGGTGGTGCTTCACGGGGGTTGCTCCGCGGTGCCATTGGATAACAAGTGGGCGCTCGGGTAGAGTTTTGTCAGTCTCTAAGATTTGCGGGAGCAATGAGCGGCCATCGAACTCGAATGCCTCTGGTGTGCCGAGCTCACAGGCGTCAAGTAATGTGGGCATGATGTCGATGTCTGCAGCGACATTATCACTGACTTCTCGTCCTTGGGTGAACTTTTCAGGCCATTTGATCCATAAGGGTGAGCGGATACCGCCTTCGTAGATGTCTCCCTTTTTACCTTTGAGGCCTTTATTAAAGCGCAGGGAATCTGGACCATTGTCGCTGCAAAAGACGATGATCGTGTTTTTACTGAGTTTCTGGGATTCGAGGAATGCTTCGAGCTCTCCAAGGTTTTGGTCAAGGTTGTCAATCATTGCTGCGATGCGTGCAAGGGTGTCCGTATCCGCATCATCACCCCAGCCACTGAGATCTTTGGCTTGGTATTTCTTCAGCAAGCTTTCCGGTACATCAGAATACGGGGCGTGCGGTACATTGACTGTGATTGCAGCGAAAAATGGCTGCTGGTTGTCATTGGCCTCAGCGATGAATTCCTTGGCCGCATCGAAAAAGACATTGGTGCTATAGCCTACTGTGCTGATTTCGTTGTCATTTTTGAAAAGAATAGGGTTGGTGTAGCGCCCTTCATTTTCAATAGGGTCACTTGGCTGGCCTAGTCCTCCTCCTCGGAAGATAAGTGAGGTGTCAAAGCCTTGATCGTTTGGACGCATAGGGAAGTGGTCGCCTAGGTGCCATTTTCCGAAAAGACCAGTTTTGTAGCCCGCTCCGCCGAGGGCTTCGGCGAGAGTGATTTCGTCACTAGCCATCATGGAGCGGCCCAGTGATGTATCGATCACTTTAGTACGTATATTATAGCGTCCCGTAAAGGTGGAGGCGCGAGTGAGTGATCCAACAGGGCTGACGTAGAAGTTTTTCCAGCGGATTGAGCTCTCGGCAAGCTTGTCGAAGTTTGGAGTATCGACCCATTTGTTGCCTTCAAAACCGATATCGCCATAGCCTAAGTCGTCGGTCATTAATAAAATGACGTTAGGTGGTAGCTCTTCTAGCAATTCAGATGGATCAAAGGGGGTGATCACTTCTCCCTCGGTTTGAGCTTGTACGCTGAAGCAAAGTAGGCTGCTGGCGAGTAGAGTTTTTAAAGTGCGACTCATATAGGTGTTATACTGCCTAAGTTTGTGGCTTCTTACCAGTAAGAATTACTTAGGGAGGTAAACATTGCTCTTGTCGTCAGCGAGGGGCTGCTGTAGGCACGTGGTCTGGCTCGCATCTCGCACGAGGAGAGCTCAAAACACTATTTATAATTATGGCAATTCAACGCGCGTTACTCTCGGTTTCTGACAAGACTGGCTTGGTCGAATTCGCGAAAGGGCTCCACGACTTTGGTGTCGAGCTTCTCTCCACTGGCGGCACTGCTGCTGCTCTCCGTGATGCTGGTCTTCCAGTGATCGATGTTTCCACTTTCACTGGCGCTCCTGAGCTTTTCGAAGGTCGCGTAAAGACTCTTCACCCGAAGGTTCACGGTGGACTTCTACATAAGCGTGATGATGAGACTCATCTAGCTCAAGCGAAGGAACATGACATTCCACCTATTGATATCGTGGTGGTTAATCTTTACCCATTTGAGGCAACAATTGCAAAAGAGGGTGTGACCCTTGCAGAAGCGATTGAAAACATCGACATCGGTGGTCCTTCCATGCTTCGTTCTGCAGCTAAGAACTACGTCAGTGTTACTGTGGTGACAGATGTAGAAGATTACACTCGTGTGCTCGAAGAAATGAGCGAGCACGCTGGTGATACAACTTTCAAGCTGCGTGAGGAATTAGCAATTAAAGTGTTCCTCCGTACTTCTGGGTATGATGGCGCTATCACAAACTACTTGAGCCAGTCAGCTGAGGGTACTTCTTCAAATCTTAGCATCACATTGCCACTTGAGCGTGAGTTGCGATACGGTGATAACCCACACCAGTCGGCTAAGCTCTACGGTTATTTTGATAAGTGCTTCACACAGCTTCAGGGTAAGGAACTATCCTATACAAATATTCTTGATGTTGAAGCAGCAGCAGATCTCATCTTTGACTTTGCTCGTCCTACTGTTGGAATTCTTAAGCATACAAACCCATGCGGTATCGGTCAAGATGACGAGGATCTTCGTATTGCTTGGCAGAAGGCATTTGAGACGGACACACAGGCTCCATTTGGTGGTGTGATTGTGGTGAATCGTTCACTTACTGAAGGTCTTGCTCGTATTATTTCAGAGATCTTTACAGATGTGATTATTGCTCCTGATTTCGACACTGAGGCGCGCGCAATTCTCCAGAAGAAGAAAAATCTTCGTCTTATTAAAATGAATATCGATGCATACGCGGTAGCCAAGAAAGAGCCAGTTGTGCGCTCTGCTCCAGGCGGTATCATGGTAATGGATCGTGATCACACCACACTGGGTCTCGATAATCTCGAAGGTCGCGTAGTAACTAAGCGTCCACCATCTGAAGAGGAAATGCGTGCAATGCGTTTTGCTTGGCGCGTGGTGAAGCATGTGAAGTCTAATGCGATTGTTTACGGTAAAGAAGATCGCACACTCGGAATTGGCGCAGGCCAAATGAGCCGTGTGGATTCCTCCCGTATTGCAGTATGGAAGGCGCAAGAGGCTGGCCTTTCTCTAGAAGGTTCTGTGATGGCTTCCGATGCGATGCTTCCATTCGCAGATGGTCTCGAAGCTGCTATTGAAGCAGGTGCGACAGCATGTATTCAGCCTGGTGGTTCTATCCGAGATAAGGAAGTGATAGAGGCTGCTGATAAGGCAGGAATCGCAATGATCTTCACTGGTCACCGCCACTTCCGCCATTAATCACTAGATTACGTAGACTAATTTATTTATGCGCCACTCGTTCGTTCGGGTGGCGCATTTTTTTTGTTTTATGAAGGCTGTGTGAAAAGACGGTGAAGATAAGCAAAGAGTCTTGTTTGAGTGGGATGGGTGAAGGTATTTAGGGGGGTGTGTTTAAGTGATGAGGGTAAGGGTAGTGAACTGCTGAAAGGGCGGGAGAATGAGTTCGATTCGATAAAGAAGAAGCGTTCGGTGTTTATTCGTCTAGTAGTTGATTATTGGCATCTCATTACCCGTAGTTACTGGGGTGTGCTGGTTCTCCCTCTAATTGTGGTAGTTTTAGAGTTTTTTACTAATGCCTGTGGAGGTGTGTTCTTCTCACCGGTGTCACGGGTGGAGCAGCTTGTGTTGATATTGCTAATGCTTGGTTTAGCTGGTTTGCATTTCTATTGGATCCGACATTCAGAGCGAGCAACACGGTTGATGGCAATTGTGCGAGGCTGTGGGATTGCCATGAGTAGCTATTGGTGTCTTTTGTTGCTGCCTGTTCAGGCGTTTGGAATAGCTGGGTATGGGATGGGTGTGTTTTTTAGTTTCGGCATAGCTCTGCTAGCCCTACCCATTTTTCTGCTTTGTTTCGCTTTAGCCTCAGCCCCGTTTGGATTGATGGCGGGTTTTGTTCGAAGGGGTGGAGTCGTGTACGATAAGAAATCGATATGGGTGGGTGCTTTATTGGGGGTGTTGATGTTGATTCTCGTTGAGGGTCCAAGTTATGTGACGCGTGTTGCCGCGAAGCATGGGAATGTGGCTGTAATTCGACAGTTTGGGGATGCTGAAATGTTGGTAGATATGGAGTATGAATGCAGCTGGGGGAGTGGGGTTGATTTAGATACTAGCGGAGCAGTATTGGGTTTGTTTGAGAGTGGGGACATCATTTCTCATAATCGAAATAGTGGTGATCTCGATCTAGGTAGATTGTATTTCCAAGTTACGGGGGATGTGATGAGTGAGCAGGCTGCAGAAGGAAGGCAATTGGGCGGTTTTCGTAGCCGTTCGAATTTTATCGTAGATGAGAACTTGGGTGGTGACGGTGTGGTGCAAATGGTGCCAGATCTCGATTTGAAATCTGCGCGTTATGATTGCCATATTGATGCCGCAAGTGGTCTGAGTTATTGGGAATCCACTTACGAATTTAAGAATACTGGGATGGTTCCCAAAGAGGCGCGGATGCAGTTGCTATTGCCTCCATCTGGAGTGGTGTCTCGTCTCACGTTGTGGGTGAATGGTGAGCCTCGTGAAGCAGCGTTTGCGGCGACAAAGAAAGTGGCAGCTGCGTATAAATTTGTGGCTGTGGTGCAGAGACGCGATCCAGTACTAGTGAGGTGGGTGGGCCCTGATAGGGTATTGGTGCAATGCTTTCCTGTGCCTGCTGGGGGTGAAATGAAAATCCGCGTCGGTGTGACTTCCTCATTTGTTGAAAATGGTCGTGTCTATGTTCCTAGGATTATAGAGAAGAATTTTAGGGTTAAAGAGGCTGTGGATGCTTCACTATGGATTCAAGGGGATGCGACTATGCAGATGCATGGCTTGTTAGCGCATTCATCTTCTGGGGAATGGCGGGAAGTTCATGGGAGTATTTCTATGCGTGAGTTGATGCAAGCACACGCCTTTGTAGAGGTGCTGGGGGCGCCGGAGCATGAAAAGGTGTGGACTCTGGATCCGTTTGCAAAGGGTGATGATAATGTGTTGGTTCGTCATAATAAGAGCATTGATGGTGTCTCTTATGGGTCTGTAGTATTTGTCATTGATGGATCAGCTGGTGTTGCTGAATGGAAGGGCGAGCTTGAGGAGTTAATCCGTGAGTCGGAGGATCTGGGAGTTTGTTTAGCTATTGTTATTGCTCACAGCGAAAAAGTGCAGGTGCTCAAGGGCGTTGACGAGTTTGATTCTATTACCTTCAAAGGGGGGCAAGATAATATGGCAGCATTGCTGAAGGGCTATGAATTGGCTGGAGCTTTAGGTGCGGAGGCTATCATTTGGTGTCATGGGGCGCAGCCGGTACGTTTCGAGTCTGAAAATGCTTTAATGCAATACATGGACTATGGATTACATCAGCCAGATATCATTACTGTTGATCTTGTGGGTGGTCCAAATCGGGTGCTTGAGACGCTGGGGGAGACGAGGCAAATTCAGTCACAAGTGCGTCCGAGCTTGGATGCAGGTATTTCTATTGAGAGTCTTCTGGGTAAGGGGCAAAGCCTGTATCAATGGAGCCTTCAAGCTGAGCAGCCTCTCGAAGGTGGGGTGAATCAGGTCTGGGATCAGTTAGCGCGTTGGAAAGCTTGGGATGATGTGCGCTATGCAAAGTCTAGTGATGAAGTGATTGAACGAGCTGCTCGTTATCAACTAGTGACACCAGTTTCAGGGGCTGTGGTGCTGGAGGCTGAGTTGCAGTATAAGCAGCACGGGTTACAGCCAATTGATCCGAATACAGCTCCCAATATTCCTAATATTCCAGAGCCTTCTACCTCATTCCTAGTGTTCTCTGGGGGGCTATTCTTGTTATCTAGGCGTAGGAGGGTAAGTGCTCTCACTTGATGGGATGGGGCTGAGTTTTAAATTCCAGATTCATTGACCAAAGGGCTTGCCACACGTCAGTTGACTGTTACAACAAAGCCACATCATGTCAGGCAAACTTACCTACAAAGAATCAGGAGTCGACACCCGCGAGGCAGCTGCGCTCGTAGGCGACATCGGGACACACGTTCGCCGCACTCAGCAGCAACGTAAACTACACGGTGCATTCGGCCTCTTCGCGGCTTGTTTTGACCTTAGTGAGTATAAACAACCAGTGATTGTTACTGGTTGTGACGGAGTTGGAACGAAGCTCGACATCCTACTCGACCAGAAGCAATACGGCATCGCTGGTAAAGATCTCGTGGCAATGAGCGTCAATGATATCATCACTACTGGTGGTGACCCGCTGATGTTCCTCGATTACATCGGTATTGCAGCTCTCGATAAGGTGATGATCACTGAGTTGATCGCTGGCATGTGTGACTATCTTGAAGACTGTGGTTGCATCCTCGCAGGTGGCGAAACGGCTGAAATGCCAGGTATCGTTCCTGAAGATGTGGTTGAGCTTGCAGGTTTTTGTATTGGTGCAGCTGAGAAGCCAGACCTCATTGATCCGACTCAACTGAAGGAGGGGGACGTACTCGTCGGCTATCCATCTGATGGACCTCATGCAAATGGCTGGAGCTTGATTCGCCGCGTGCTTGCTGAGAATCCTGACCTCTTTACACAAGAAGAACTGACTGAGCTCCTAGCTCCTACTCGCTTATACCACGATGTGGTGGCGGATGTACGCAAAACTGGTGTTACACCAAAAGCTTACGCGCACATCACTGGTGGTGGACTTCCTGAAAACATTGAGCGTATTTTCCAAGGTTTGGGTGCTGATCTTGAAATTCCATTCTGGGATAACAAGCCGATGCGCAAACTGTTTGAATACGTGGATGCGGAAGATAAGTTCCACACCTTCAATATGGGTATCGGCTGGGTAGCTATTGTGGCACCTGAAGATGTTGACAAGATCCTTGCAGCTGGCCCAGGTGGCTCAGTTATTGGAACAGTTGTTTCTCAAGAAGGCGTGCGTGTTGTTGAGAAATCAGCATAAAACGTCACTGTAATTTTTTACTCACCCAGGAAAAGGCGCTAGAAGCAATTTCCTGGGTGTTTTATTCCATACCGAACACACTATCACACAGTATTTATGAGTGACCCTTTGACACATGAGTGCGGCATCGCCGTCGTTCGCCTACGTAAGCCACTTAGCTATTACATGGAGAAGTACGGCACTCCACTATGGGGCTTGAATAAGCTTTTCCTCCTCATGGAGAAGCAACGTAATCGCGGGCAGGACGGCGTAGGCATTGGCTCATGTAAGCTCAATGTCCCTCTCGGCCAGCCTTACATCTTTCGTCGCCGAAGCGTGCAGAACGATTCTCTTTCCATGATTTTCACTAAAGAGATGAAAACTTTCAATAAGTTGGCTCGAAAGGGCATTATTGATCCGAATTCTGCAGAAAGCGTCAAAACGGATTACGACTTCGCTGGCGAGATCCTCATGGGTCACCTTCGTTACGGGACTTCTGGT
Organism: Rubritalea sp.; assembly: GCF_051252225.1. Taxonomy (GTDB): domain Bacteria; phylum Verrucomicrobiota; class Verrucomicrobiia; order Verrucomicrobiales; family Akkermansiaceae; genus Rubritalea. The sequence continues at coordinate 31,913 of NZ_JBPOGE010000016.1, read as the reverse complement.
CGCTTTGATGAAGGTTCATGTCACCCTTATCTCCGCCGTAGCAATTGGCCAACCCGCACGCTTATGGTGCAGGGTAACTTCAATATGACCAATGCGGGTGAGCTTAATCGCACGATGATTAATCGTGGCCAGCATCCAGTTTTCGGTACTGATACTCAGACTGTTCTTGAGGAGATTGGTTTCCATCTAGATGAGGCTCATACAGACCTCTACCATGAACTTCGCGATAGCGGGATGGAGGGGAAAGAAATTCCAGCTCACATCTCTGAGCGACTCGACCTACATAAGGTAATTTCAGAATCTGCCCATGACTGGGATGGCGGCTATGCTATTTGTGGTGCTGTTGGTAATGGCGACATGTTCGTTATGCGTGATCCACGTGGTATTCGTCCATGTTCCTACTATATCGATGATGAGGTGATTGCATTCTCTTCCGAGCGTGTGCCTCTGATGACTGTTTTTGAAGCAGACAAAGAGCAGATTAAAGAGCTCGAGCCAGGTACGTGCACGATCGTGACGCATAATGGCGAAGTTAGTAATCAGCGTTTCCATGAAGAAAAAGAGCAAAAGCCTTGTTCCTTCGAGCGCATTTACTTCTCTCGCGGTAATGATCCAGATATCTACCGTGAGCGTAAGGCTATGGGCGCAGCTCTTGTCGATCAGGTAGTGAAGTCAATGGGTGGGGATTTTGAGAATTCCGTCTTCTCCTTCATTCCGAACACGGCTGAAACTGCATACTATGGTCTGATGGATGGTCTTCGTCTTTTCCGACGTCAGCAGGTGCGTGCAGAACTTCTTGATGCGCTTCAGGCTGGGACGCTGGATGCGAGTATGCTGGATGATGTGATTCTCAAGAATTGGCCAGCTGCAGAGAAGGTGACGCAGAAGGATATTAAAATGCGCACATTCATCTCTCAGGAGAAAGGTCGTGCTCAACTCGTTTCTCATGTTTACGATATAGCGTACGGCGTAGTGAAGAAAGACGATGTGCTCGTGATGCTCGACGACTCAATCGTTCGCGGTACAACCTTGAAGCAGTCGATTCTTAAAATTCTTGCTCGTACTAACCCGCGCAAGATAGTGGTTTGCTCTACCGCGCCACAGATCCGCTATCCGGACTGTTATGGTATAGATATGTCTGAGCTCGGTAAATTTATCGCATTCAATGCTGCAGTATCACTGCACAAAAAGAATGGTAACGAAGCGATTTTTAAAGAGGTTTACCAGGCGTGTCAGGAAGAGCTTAAGAAGCCACAAGATGAGCGGATCAATCAAGTGAAGCGCATCTATTCTGACTTCACCGTGGAAGAGGTTTCCGCAGAAGTAAGTAAATTGGTCTACCCTGAAGATGTCGAGTGGGATGGCGACGTGGAAATCATTTTCCAGACTATCGAGAATCTTCATGCATCAATCAAAGGTGACTGTGGAGATTGGTACTTCACTGGGAATTTCCCGACAGCGGGTGGAATGGCTACAGTAAATGCTGCCTACATCAACTGGTTTGATGGTAAGACTGGTCGTGGTTACGAGATATAAGCGAATTTCATTCGAGAGGTTTTCAGTTCTGATTTGGTAGTGAAAATCATCAGGCTGCTGAAATTCTAGATTTAGAAGAGCATCTGCGTAAGCGATGCTCTTTTTTGTATCTTGGATCGTGCTAGAAAATCCTTGCTCGTGTGAGAAAAATCAGTAGTTTGCAAGTCCATCGCTCTCCGGGTGATCGCTGTTGCAGCCTTCGGGTTAGTAGCAGAGGAAAGTCCGGACACCGTAGGGCAACGCGCCTCTTGAAGAAGGAGGGATGCTGGGTTTAAGCTCAGTAGACGGACAGTGCAGCAGAGAGTAGACCGCCGATGGATCTTAGGATCACAGGTAAGGGTGAAAGGGTGGAGTAAGAGACCACCGCGCAGCTGGTGACAGCTGTGGCACGGTAAACCCCGCGTGGTGCAAGACACAACAGAGGAAGGGTGCCCACCCGACTAGAATTCTCGGGTAATAGTCGCACGACAGCTTCGGCTGCGTCTGGTTTCGGCCAGGAGACAAATGATCACCCAGCTCTTTCGGGAGTGGACAGAATCCGGCTTATAGGAGAGCGATGGAACTTTTCTATGCTATTAAGGAGGGGTGTAGCGGGTAGCTAGTTCTGGGCTTGTTAGATGTCTCACTAGTTGCTAGCGTTTTTCTTATGCGCATGCTGTTTACACCACTTGTTTTTCTAGGAGTTATCTCTTGTGTTCCTGCTGAAGATGTTTCTGTCGTGAAAAGTGCTGAATCTGAGTATAAGGCGCCTCAGCCGGATGTGTATGCTTTTGTGCATGCTCATGACGATCATTGGCATAGTCATCACACACGTGAAAATCATAGGCATCCTGACCATCAATGGGATGTGCTTGAGGAGGTGACGGTGGGTGAGGCGGCTGTCGAGGAGCCTACAGTGGAGAATCTATGATCCCTACTTTAGCTGAGACGATGGGTTCGAATGAAGTGCTGTGTCTGCAGATCGTAGGAGGTGTTGGCGTAGTAATGCTGGCGATGTGGTTTATCGTAGCAATACGTGCCAATGAGAAGAGAGTGACTTGGAAGAAAATGCTGGGCGTGTTCTCGCATTCAAAGGTTGAGGGGCGAGATCTCGGAGCCCATGGCTTGCCGAGCACCTACCGTTGCCGGGATACCGCTATCTTCCGCTCGTGCGTTACACTTTTACAGTGAATGCTAGAGAGTACACTGGGAGTAATGTCCGTATACGCTCTCAAGGGGTACAGCGACAGAAATTGGCTGAAAAGCGTGCTGCCAAGTATCCTGTGGGATCGACGATTAAACACATCTATAATCCCGAGAACCCAGCAGAGTCGGAAGAGGTGAGATAAAAAAAGCGCACCCAATAAATCAGGTGCGCTTAAATATTTACTTTCAGCTCGAGGCTGAGAGTTCCTTATGCTTCAGCTGTAGCAACTTCTTCAACTTCAGCAGTCGCAGGTGCGTCAACCCACTCGATTTGTGCCATAGGAGCGGAGTCGCTCTGGCGTGCGCCGAGTTTCGTGATGCGGCAGTAACCACCTGGGCGGTCAGCTGCTGCTGGTGCGATTGCTTCGAAGAGCGCTTTAACTGCGTCTTTCTGCTGGAGGAATGCAACAGCTTGACGGCGAGCGTGAAGGTCACCGCGCTTGCCAAGAGTTACCATTTTCTCTGCAACTGGGCGGAGAGCTTTGGCTTTAGCTAGTGTGGTGCGGATCTTGCCGTGCTGGATAAGGCTGCATGTAAGGTTCGCGAGGAGTGAGCGGCGGTGTGCTGCGTCACGCTGCAATTTTACGGTCTTGCGTCTTTTTCTCATCTTGGTTATTCGTCGTTAAGGTTCTGCGCGATGAGGTCAGCGAGACCCACCGGTGCTTCTTCTTCTACTCCGAGACGCGGGATAGCCACGGATGGCATAGGCCCTGTCAGGAGTGAAGGATCAAAGGACATGCCAAGACCGAGACCGAGCTCGACGAGTTTGTCCTTAATTTCGTTGAGAGATTTCTTACCGAAGTTACGGTATTTGAGCATCTCAGCTTCAGTTTTCATGGCAAGCTGGCCAACGGAAGTGATGTTCGCGTTGTTGAGGCAGTTTGCTGCACGAACGGAGAGTTCAATCTCGTTCACGCTCATGTTAAGAAGCTTCTTAAGTGCTGCATTTTCTTCGCTCTGTTCTGGTTGAGCAGATTCGAATTCCACTGCGTCGTCATCGTAGTTAACGAAGGCGTCGAGGTGGTGGCGAAGGATTGCAGATGCTTGAAGTAGTGCGTCTGGTGGTGTGATACGACCGTCAGTCCATACGTCGAGTAGGAGCTTGTCGTAATCAGTCATTTGACCAACACGAGTTTGGCCAACTGAGTATTTCACACGAGTAACAGGTGAGAAAATAGAGTCGATCGCGATCACGCCGATAGGCATGTCAGGACGCTTGTTTTCGTCGCCAGTGTTAAAGCCGCGGCCTACTTTGATTTCAAATTCGCAGTCGAACTTAGTTTTGCGGTCAAGAGTACAGATGATCTGGTCCTTGTTAACGACTTCGTAGATGTTGTCATCTTGGATGTCACCAGCTGTAATAACGCCTTCTTTCTCCACTTGGAGTTTAAGGACACGTGGCTCTTTTGCGTGATGCTTGAATTTCACCTTTTTGAGGTTGAGGATGATGTCAGTGACATCTTCAACAACACCAGCGAGGCTGGAGAATTCGTGCTGAACACCTGCGATACGCACAGATGTGATTGCAGCACCCTCAAGAGAGGAGAGGAGTACGCGGCGGAGTGAGTTACCAATAGTGTGGCCAAATCCACGCTCGAATGGCTCGGCGGTGAATTGTGCGAATGTATCGGTCTCAGTGTCCTCGTCTTTGATGACGCGGTTTGGCAATTCGAAGCGGTCGAGAAGGATGGCCTTCTTTTCCTCTTTGCTTAGTTCTTCAGTATTTGTCGTTTCTTCTGACATGTGTCTAGTAAGTGAGTTGGGTTACCCTCTAGCGAGTGTTGAGCATTATCTGAAAGATAAAGCCATAGAGGACCTACAACCTGTGGACATTCTCGCGGGACGCGGAATTAAGTGTATTCCATCCTAGAATGCAATAGTTATTTTCAGCGTGGCTCAATTAATGTGAATAAGTACTCTGAAGCGAGTTAAAAACCTCCTTTTTGAACGCTTTAGGGAAGTGGTTGCATGGCACAAAGGTGGATTGCAAACGTGGTAGGTGTAGTATAGCTAGGTACTATGCTGACGACGATGGATGAAATCGAAGAACGTTTAGAGTTTGAAAGCCCACAATTCGCACATGCACTTTTTGCTAATGAGCCTAGAGAGCTAACTTATTTGTGGGAGCGACTTGGAGTGAAGGTCGTGGCCCGAGAGGGCTGGATTTTACTACGTGGCAGTAATGATGGTGTTGAGCGCGCAAAAAGGGCGATCATTGACTTAGAGGAAGCGCGTCGCTCGGGCTCTGATATTTCTGCAAAAGATTTCCGCACTGCAATCGATGTGGCTGCTGAAGATGGAAAGACCGGGATAGCGCAACTAGGTAAAATGAAGTTACTCGCTACCAATGGGCGTAAGCCTGTAGTGCCTCGCACACCACAACAGATGGCATATATCCAGTCTATGACGCAGAACGATGTGGTTTTCGGGCTAGGACCAGCAGGTACAGGAAAGACGTATTTAGCTATGGCTATGGGGTTGAGCTTATTAAAAGCGAAAAAAATTAATCGGATCGTTCTCACTCGTCCCGCAGTGGAGGCTGGGGAGTCGCTGGGATTCTTACCTGGTGATTTGCAGGAAAAAGTCGCACCATATCTACGACCGCTTTATGATGCGATGTATGACATGCTAGACGCCGAAACAGGCAAACGTTACATGGAGGATGGCACTATCGAGATTGCGCCGCTGGCCTACATGCGTGGCCGCACCTTAGCAAATTCTTTTGTAATTCTAGATGAGGCTCAGAATACGACCCCCGAGCAGCTTTTCATGCTGTTGACTCGAATAGGCGAAGGTAGTCAATGCGTGGTGACTGGTGACGGTTCTCAGGTTGATCTCAAAAAGGGGCAAATGTCTGGATTGGTGGAAGCTGAACATGCTCTAAAGGAGGTAGAGAGTGTGGACTTTGTTCGCTTTACTGGATCGGATGTCGTTCGTCACCCAGTCGTTGCGCGCATTATTGCGGCTTACGAAACTTTTCGGGAGTGAATAGGCTCTTACTGAAGTGTGTTATTTAGCGTATGATATGGATTGTATGTATTTATTGTACGCTATTAATCATTCAATGGAGTAAACCTTATAGAGAGCATGTATCGTATTGAGGCTACGGTTGCTTTATGTGACTTAGTCTAAGAGAAGGCTTTTCGATCTTTTTAATATATTTGTGGTAATGCGTAAACTCACCTAAGTGGGACATAATGACTCTAACAGCGTGAATTTGTAGATTGCATTGTGACAAATGAACGGATAGAGCTGAGTCTGTGAAAGCGCCTCATGCTTTTTCGTATATTAATAGCCAACAATACTCGTGGGATTATTCGATATCATTAAACGAAGACAGCTTACTCAAAAAGGGATGTCTTCAGGCAAAAAGCGCCGAACACAAGGCGAGCGTGCGGCGGTTGCCTCAATGGATCGCAGTGTTTCCTGTCGTATATTGCTATATTTGATCTTTCTGATCGTGAGTAGTATTCTCGTGTTTTCTACCGCGAGTGCGTCTGAGCGTGTTCTTTCTGCATTGAACGCAGTATTTGTGAATGTGTTGATGGCTTCAGGGCTGATTGTGTTGTTTGATATGCAGCACCAACATCGCGTTCGTAATGGGCGAGTGGTCTTAGTGTTTGGCTCTATATTGATCCATCTTGTTATTCTCTATTTTGTCGCAGCCATTGTACCCACAATAGGTAATGCAGGATACATTCCTTTACTTCTTCCGTATGCCTTGGCTCCCTTGGTAAATTCCGTATTGCTCGGGCGCCTGAGCGGGATGTTTACGACTTATGTGGTGACGTTACTTGGAGCACTCTTGGTTCCAAGTGCTATTACGATGCAATATATGGTGGTGAGTTTGATCACTGGTATTACGGTAGTAATATTCACTAAGCAGGTTCGCCGACGTGGTGCTCTTCTTCGTGCAGGCTTCTACGCTGGTGTGATAGTGATGGTTCTTGGAGTGCTTTTTGAATTTATTCAATGGCCTGAGAATGCAGCAGGCATTCAAGTGATGGCCAAGCAAATGCTAGGCTCTCTAGGTGTAAGTCTTCTCATAACGATGATAGTTAGTGGTGTTCTCCCAGCTCTAGAAAGCATGTTCGGTCTTACTACAGACATTAGTTGGTTAGAGATGAGTGACCTCAACCACAAGTTACTTCGCAAGATGCAGATCGAAGCTCCTGGCACCTTCCACCATAGCTTGATCGTAGCGTCGCTAGCCGAAGCCGCCGCCGAGGAGGTGGGGGCAAATGCCACGCTTTGTCGTGTCTGTGCGTATTTCCATGATATTGGAAAACTAAAAAAACCTACCTATTTTATTGAGAACCAAGGTGAGGAAAATCCGCATGACAGTCTCACCCCAAGCATGTCAGCTTTAGTCATTATTGCTCACTCAAAAGATGGGGTGGACCTTGCGATTAAGCATAAGCTCAACCCAATGATTGTGGATGTCATCCGTGAGCACCATGGTGACTCGCTGGTTTATTATTTCTATCACAAGGCTCGCGAAATGCGAAATGCGGCGCAGGCGAAGGCGGATGAAGGGCTCATTAATTCAGAAGATGTCCCGGAAGTAGACGAGAAGAACTTCCGCTACGCTGGTCCTCGTCCACGTACGCCTGAGAGTGGTATTATCAGTCTAGCTGACTGTGTCGAAAGTGCATCACGCACATTGACTAAACCAACTCCGTCGAAGATCGAAGCACTGGTCAACGACATCGTTAATAAAAGGATAGCGGAAGGCCAAATGGATGATTGCGGTCTCACACTGAGTGATCTCAAAAAAATCCGTATAAGTTTTGCGAAGACGATTCGCAGCATTCTACATAGTCGCATCAACTATCCAAAAGAAGAGGACCGTAAGAACGATGCTGAATTGCGAGCTGCTGGCCGCCCGTCCACACTGCAACGCAAGGTGGAGGATGCAGTTGAGAAACGTAAGTCAGGTAAGTTGACAGTTAAGCCAACGCAGGTGGTGAAACAAACCGCTAAAAAATCTGCTCCTGAATCAGCCTAGTTCTATGGTTGAAGTCTATAATAATCAGGGTGTTATCGCGATTTCTGACGCGCTGATTGAAAAATGGCAGGCTGCAGCGAATCTCGCATTTCCTATGGCTCTGGCAAATCCGGCACACGGTGGCGGGCCTCTGCCTGAGTTGGATCTTGTCGAAATTAGCATTGTGGACGATCCGACGATCGATCAAGTTCATCGCGATTTCATGGATATTCCTGGGGCGACAGACGTGATCACCTTCGCCCACGGTGAAATTGTGATCAGTGCAGAGACAGCACAGAGTTATGGTGCTGAGTATGGAAATGCCTTTGAACGTGAGCTGATGTTATACCTCATTCATGGTTTGCTGCATCTCTCAGGTCACGAGGATACGGATCCGGCTGAACGGGCGGCGATGGAAAAGGTACAGTTTGAGATTCTTGAAGCTGTCTGGTGCTGAGTATACAGATTTAGTGGAACCTCTGTGACAGTGTGGTTACATTTTAAGTTTTTCGTTGATAATGAGCCAGTTTTAACTGACAGGACGTGTGCCGACAATAATCTTATTTAACTTTAAAAGTTGGCACCCCTTATGCTTCATCATAAATCGACATGAATAATTATATCAGCACATTGAAATCCCCCGTAACAGGAGCTGCCTTAGGAATGTTTTCCCTCATTTCCCCCCTTTGTGGAGCCACGCTTCTCTCCTCTTATACACTTGATAATGACATCACCAATGATGGCTTGAGTGAGCCTGAGGCTCCTTCATTTGTAGCATCAGGACTTACAGCAGGAAATGCCATTCCAGACGGTGAGGCTATTCGCGCTTCACAAGCGCTTGGGCTCTTTTACGGAGAAGGAGTAGGCGGAACTGGAAATACTAGTACCGTTCAACTTAATCTTGCAGCTGCAGTAGCCTCTGGTGACTTCTTAAGCTTTGATCTTACAACAGATGCAAGTACCGGAGTGTCTTTCGATTCTCTTATCGTGGATGTGATCGGAAACGCTGGCACGCACCTAGCTTTGTTCTCAAGCCAAGATTCCTTTGGTACTGTGATCGAAGATATAGACACCAGTTCTTTTTTGACCGAAGGTGATACTATTACTTACGACCTATCCGCACTCGCATCACTTGGAACTTCGGAAACTATCACCTTCCGTCTAGTTGCTTATGATACAGTTTCTGGCGAAATTGCGAGAATTGGTCAGAATGGTGATCTTTCACTCTACGGCGAATTTGTTCCTACTGTGGTTGCAGTACCAGAACCATCATCAGCTCTACTTCTTGGGCTCGGCGGCCTTGGCCTAATTGCACGACGTAAGCGTGCCTAATTCTAGTTTACTAGGATCTTAAACTTTTTAAAACCCGCTTGTCTCTGACAGCGGGTTTTTTTTACCCTAGGTTGAGACTGTATATCTTAACTGAGCAGGAGGTGGCTCGATCCCCCATGAAGTCTTTTCATCCCAATAGGCCTTGCAAAACTAACGATTAGTAGAGAGCTTGCTTTTGACATGACGACCTCATAGTGAGTTCTCATTTAAAAGAGACATAATCTCGCGTCATTTAACTAGGCTTGTCATATGGACGAATTTCTTCTGTCGCGCATTCAATTTGCAGCGAACATCACTTTTCACATCCTGTTTCCAACGATCACAATATCTCTCGGGTGGATGTTGTTCTTTTTTAAGCTTCGCTTTAGACAGACGGAAGATCCGAAATGGATGGAGCTGTACTTCTATTTCACCAAAGTGTTCGCACTGACCTTTAGTTTGGGGGTGGTAACAGGGGTGACGATGTCTTTCCAGTTCGGAACGAATTGGCCGGGCTTCATGAATACTGTCGGTAATATTGCGGGGCCGCTGTTAGCTTACGAAATACTCACGGCATTTTTTATGGAAGCTACTTTCCTCGGGATCATGCTGTATGCATTTCGTCGCGTGCCTCAATGGTTCCACACACTGGCTACATTCTTGGTAGCTTTAGGAACGACTTTTTCCGCGTTTTGGATCTTGGCGCTCAATAGCTGGATGCATACTCCTGATGGCTTTGTCATGATCGACGGAGTCGCGCATGCTGAAAATTGGTGGAAGATTATTTTTAATCCCTCAATGCCCTATAGATTTACTCACACGCTTTTGGCATCTGTGCTCACAGCGGCATTTCTCATTGCTGGTCTGCTAGGGTATCGTTGGTTGCGAGGTGATCGCTCAGCCGCTGTACGCACAGGAATGAAGTGTGCTCTGGTGCTTGCTGCTATAGTAGCTCCGCTACAGGGGCTTGCTGGAGATTTCCACGGCGTAAATACGCGAGAGTATCAACCTGCCAAAATTGCAGCGATGGAAGCACATTGGGAGAGTGGCAAGGGGATACCTTTGTTATTGTTTGCCATTCCTGATGAGGAAAAGAAAGAGAACGACGTCGAGATCGGGATTCCAAAATTGGGGAGTCTTATTATCACACGTGACCCGGATGGCTATGTTCAGGGCTTGAATGATTTCGGCGATTTACACCCTAGAGTAGCTCCTGTGTTTTGGAGTTTCAGAGTCATGATCGGTGTCGGAATGCTTATGATCGGCGTTGCTTTTCTCGGAATGTTTTTTCATTTTAAGAAAATGGAATACCCGAGGATCTATGTCAGAGTGCTCTGTTGGATGACATTTTCAGGATGGGTAGGTACTATTGCTGGCTGGTATGTCACTGAGATGGGGAGGCAGCCATGGCTAGTCCAGGGAGTGCTCTTATCTAAAGATGCTGTAGCAGATTTACCACCAGCGCATGTGGCTTTGTCTCTGACTGCTTATCTTCTAACTTACTGCATATTGATGGTAGCGTACGTGGCCACACTTTTTTATATGGCACGTGTAGAAACTAAGAAAACTCTAGGTGAAGTATGATTGAGCAATTTATTGAAAGTGGCGATTGGCTCCCATTCGCCTTTGCCTTTTTGATCGGTGTATCAATGCTGCTGTACGCTATTCTAGATGGCTACGACCTCGGTGTTGGAATTCTTTCGCTACAGGTGAAGGGGGAAGATAAAGAGAAGATGATTAGTTCAATCGGACCTTTCTGGGATGCCAATGAGACTTGGTTAGTGATGGGCGTGGGATTGCTCTTGGTCGCTTTTCCTACGGCACACGGTGTGGTTTTGACCAACTTGTATATCCCAGTGACCGTGATGATACTGAGTCTCGTCTTTCGTGGCGTTTCTTATGATTTCCGTAAGAAAGTGGCTCCAGAGAAGAAGGGGAAATGGAATACATCATTCTTCGTGAGCTCGCTGCTTGTAGCTCTAACCCAGGGGTATATGGTGGGCAGGTTTGTCATTGGTTTTAAGACCGGTCTTCTCAGTGAGTTTTTCTCGATGTCGTTCGGCTTTATTGTGACAGCAGGTTACGTGCTGATGGGCTCCACTTGGTTGATTCTGAAATGTGAAGGGGAGCTTCAGAAACGCGCGCTCGTGTGGGCTCGCATCGCTTTATGGTTCATGGTTCTTGGAGCTATCATGAGTAGTCTAGCTGCGGTTTTCCTCGATACGCGGATCTATGATCGGATGTTTTCGTTTCCTGAACTCACTCTACTGATCATTATGCCTGTGATGTCGATGATTCTGACAGTGCTTATGCATATCATCTGTCGTGTGCTCCCGCTAGAAAACGATAAGCTTTCATGGCTTCCCTTCGTGATTTCCATGTTCATCTTTGTCTTTGGTGGAATCGGTCTAGTTTACAGTTTTTATCCCTACATCATTCCTGGTCATTTGAAGATCACGGATGCTGCGGCGTCTCGTGAGTCTTTATGGATCATTTTAGTGGGGACTCTCGTAGTATTTCCATTTTTAATGGGCTACACGGCATTGGCGTATCGTATTTTCAAAGGCAAAGTGAAGCTGCTGACTTACGATTGATTTTCGCTAGTTTGTAGCTGCCGTCTTGACTAATTTCTGGTGCTCACGCATGAGTGGTGCATGGCGCAATACGAGCTCGTTGATATCATTTTAACTTTGGAGAGATCCGAGGATGAAAACGCACGCAAAAAGGCAATCTGTAAAAAGTTGCACGTGAAGCCTGAGCGTGTCCATGAGTTCCGGTTACAGAAGCATTCGATCGATGCGCGTAAGGCTCAGATCAAGGTGCAAATGCGGATGGAGGTCGGTATCGACGGACCACTTCCTGCATATGTCAAACCAGAGCCAATTTATACGAAACTCGGTGGAAACGAGAAGCAAATCGTGATCGTGGGTTGCGGCCCTGCTGGGATCTTCGCAGCGCTCCGCTGTATCGAACTCGGAGTGAAGCCAATCATTGTTGAGCGAGGCAAGGACGCTTCTGCCCGACGTTTCGATCTTGGTCCTATTATGAAAGAAGGACGAGTGATCGAAGACTCCAACTATTGCTTCGGCGAGGGCGGCGCGGGAACGTATTCCGATGGTAAGCTCTACACGCGAGCGACCAAACGAGGCCCAGTGCGCGATGTCTATGAAACCTTAGTAGCTCACGGTGCGCCTGAGCAGATCCTCACTGATGCGCATCCACACGTTGGTTCAAATTTGCTGCCTAATGTGGTAAAGGCGATGCGTCAGTCGATTCTCGATGCTGGTGGTGAAGTACACTTTCAAGCAAAGGTTGTTGATTTCATCCTCTCCGCTGACAAAAAGCAGATGCGTGGTGTTACTCTGGCTGATGGTCGTGAAATCACTGGCGAATCAGTTATTCTCGCAACGGGCCACAGTGCGCGCGACATCTACCAGCTTCTTGCAGCTAAAAAAATTCTGATGGAGCAAAAGCCATTCGCAGTTGGTATGCGGATCGAGCACCCACAGCCATTGATCGATTCTATTCAGTATTCTTACGAACGCGGGATCGAGCGTCCAAGAATTCTTCCTGCTGCGCGTTACCGCTTGGCGACTAAGATCGATGACCGCGGTGTTCACTCGTTCTGTATGTGCCCAGGTGGCTTCATTGTTCCTGCAGCGACAGAGAATGATGAAGTTGTGGTAAATGGCATGAGCCTTGCGCGACGCGATTCACCATTCGCGAACAGTGGAATGGTGGTCACAGTCGAACCTGAAGACACGATCGTTTTCCAGAAAGAGCACGGAATCTTAGCAGGCATCGCTTACCAAAAAGATCTTGAAATCAAAGCCTCCAAGGCGGGTGGCGGTATGCAGAAAGCACCGGGTCAGCGAGTGCAGGATTTCATCGATGGCAAGCTCTCAGACACTTTACCGAAGACGAGTTACTTTCCAGGTCTCACTTCGAGCAGGCTCGATGAAATTCTGCCGCACGATGTTTCCTATCGCATGAAGATCGGATTGAAAAAATTTGGTCAACAGATGAGAGGCTATGTCGGCGATGAAGCGAACTTGTTAGGTTTTGAGACCCGCACATCGAGCCCACTGCGCATTCCTCGTAAAGAAGAAACGCTGGAGCATCCAGAGATTGAGCATTTCATCCCATGCGGTGAAGGTGCTGGCTATGCTGGCGGTATTGTCTCGGCAGCACTCGATGGAGTGAAATGCGCAGAAGCGGCAGAAGCTCTCATTCATAAGTAAGATGCCAGATTTAGAATTAGAGCTCGAAGCGATTGCCGAAGGCTACAAGGTTATTGTCGGTGTGGATGAAGCTGGGCGGGGGCCTCTTGCTGGCCCTGTGTCTGCTGCGGCTGTCATTTTACCAGCGGACTACACACATCCATTGTTAGATGATTCGAAAAAACTCTCAGAGAAAAAGCGTGAATTGATCTATGCCGATCTCATGGCTGATGAACGGATTATATGGGGACATTCCTACGCTGATGTTGATGAAATCGATTCTATCAATATCCTCAAAGCAACGCATGCTGCAATGGCGCGAGCAGTTGCGATGTTAGATGCTATTAGTCCATTCTGTTTGATCGATGGACTTGCTGTGCCGAATTTTCCATTCGCTTCGAAAGGTATAGTGAAGGGGGACGGTAAAAGCCTCTCCATAGCCGCAGCGAGTATCATCGCGAAAGTGAAGCGTGACCACATGATGGTTGCCTACGCTAAGCAGTTTCCTGGGTACGGATTTGAGAGACACAAGGGCTATGGCACCAAGGCGCATCTGGCTGCTCTACAAGAGCACGGGCCTATTGAAATCCACCGAAAGTCATTTGCTCCCGTGGCGCAGCTAATCTTAAACTTGTGATTGAGCATTGAGTCCGTTAGTATGACTGACTCGTGTTCTCGTTGTATTCCATTCTTCCAAGTCCCTTGCTGGATTTTCCTTTTCACTTTGAAGTGAAGGGTACGAAGCGCTCACACATTGAGGTGGGGGAACTGGGGGAGAAAATGGCGGCGACGTTCTTGCGAAGGCAACATGTGAAGGTGCTTTATCGAAACTACCGTGGACCAAAGGGAGGTGAGCTCGATGTGGTAGCGAGAGATCGCGATGTCCTAAGCTTCATCGAAGTCAAAACACGCAAGCGCAGAGCTGGCAGTCGACCGCTCGATGCGGTGAATGCGGAGAAGCAAGAGCTCATCGAGCGCGGAGCTCGATCATGGCTTAAGCTTCTACCTCATAATGACTTCCTCTGGCGCTTCGATGTCATGGAAGTGGTGTTAGAGGAAAATGAGTTACCTAAACTGTGTTGGGTGAAGGATGCTTTTTAAGGCATCACTGATTCAACAAGGTAGTGCGCTGAAGTGGCTAGCTTGATCTGTATTGAAGATCTTTGGCTTTCGGACCTTACCTGGAAGGCTTTGCGTAATAGCGTGAAGGCAAGACGCTGTATCCATCGTATTACACACCTCCCATGAGAGCACAGCACGAGTGTGCCAGTCCATCACGGAGTGACCTATAGGCGAAGGTATATCCGTGACATCAGTGCACCAGACTTCATCCGCAGCCCTCACAGGAGTGCCTCTGAGAAGCTAAAGGTGAATTTTGTGCGCCTTCCCACGCTTGCTGGTGTTAGACTTGAGAACCATTGCTTCAATTCCTAGCAATTTGATCAAACGAGACGTACTCGCTTCCTACCGACTTCATATCCTCTGTCCCTGAGTTAATGAATCAAGTTGCGCTGTCCCATGTGACAGTATTTGAAGTGGATTTCGTCAAGATGAAGCATGATCTTGTGGCTCACCTCACTAATCTCAGCTCTTTTGGTTTTTAGACGGTGGCGATTCAGCTCTAGCAACGGCGGATTGCTGCCTAATTGAAAGTGCATGCTTAGTATCAATCATAGCTTTTCGCTCACATCGATTCACAGCTGCTCGTACTTTTTTAGAAGGAAGTCTTCTCTAGCACGAGTTGGCCCACCTTACGCTCCATCTGAGCCTCTTTGACTTCGAGTTTTTTTTAACTCTTTCTTGGTGGTGTTAGAACTCTCAAAAAGCTCAACAATTCGATATTCTAACTCCTTTTTTCACTGATTAACCTGGGGCGGAGCTACATCATTGGCTTGGGCTAAGTCGTTAACTGAGCGAATACCTTTAAGGGCTTCACTGGCGATACGAGCCTTAAATTCAGCACTAAGGTGTCTTTTTAACGTTTCATTTCTCTGTATTTCGGTGATTAAGCCACCGACGAAAAGTCAGATATTTCAAAACGCTATTGGCTCCGTTTCACGGGACCACTTCTATTAAAGGAATGAGAGTAACAAAGGTAATAGAGAATACCCTAACTCCATTTTTAAAATTTAACTAGAAAACAGTTTTTATCTCAAACATATTTCAAAAGATTTTTTAGCTAATCACATCTAGACCTTCGAGTGGCTCAAAATACCTTTACTTGGAGGTTTTTACGCTAGCAAACCTGTTGGTAGATATCTAACTAAATAGTGTTATTGATGTAGTAAGATACTAGAGATCGGACTCTTGACTAATTATGTCTAATCACTCTGATTACTTGGTGTCAGGATCAAGGGTGTGCCATTTGATATCTGCAGAGCGCTTAGAAATATCGAGTTTTACCGTAGCGTGTTCAAATTCGCGGGTATAGGTGTAACCGTTTTTCATAGCTGGACCTTTTGGGGCTCCTAGTGGACGATCATATTCAGGGAACCAGCGCATCCAGTTTTCGTTTTCGTTAGCAGAGTATCCTTCGTGAGGTCGGAAGTAGCTGTACTCTTCCGCACAGATCAGGAAAATTCCGAGCGGGTAGGAGAAAGCTGCTTGAGCCTCTTCAAAGGAGTCTATAAAGCCGTGAGCTTCATCAATTCCCATATGGCTTGAGTTACCCTGACCTTTCAGACCAGCAGTGAAGGCGATGATTTTTCCCTGGCGAGCAGCTTTCTGAATAGTATCGATACCTTTGGCAACATATTCCTCGTAGCTCATTTTACCAACATTGTGGAAAAACCCTTCCAAATAGGAACCATTGAAGTAATCTATATATTCGAGTCCTCCTTCAGTAAATCGAGCGCGAAGGATGTTTGCTATCATCAGCTTGTCTTGGCCGATGGCTTCACGAGTTTGTTTCATCATAAGATGGTAACCAGCCATCGTCTCCTTTTTCTTTACTACTCCAATTTGGCGAGCGAGGTAGCCCGTTTCAAGTGCCTTGATATTACCGTCGAGAAATACTCCATCGATGGCGGTGTCCGAGGTCATTGTCTTGCAGGCTTGAACCCACCAGTCGCGTAGAACGGGGTTGGAGAGGTCATAGGCTTTTACTTTGCTGCGGACGAGCTTGGTGTTGCCATTTTTGTCTTCAAGAAAAGCGCCGGAGACACTTTCGAGTTCCTTATCGGCAGCATAGCCACCGTAGTGAACTATGACATTGCGGTAATAGAGAATCTTAGTTTTTGGGTTAGCCTGTTTAAGTTTTCGGGCGGATACCAAAGTACCTGCTTCGATGGATCCATGGTCTTTGTGACCATTTGCTTTTTCGAATGTGACCAGTGGGAGCTTCGCCATGAATTCGATCTCTTTATCGGTATAGGAGGTCTCTTTTCGGATATGCATGTAAAGTGGAATTCGGTTCCAAGAGAACTCTGGGTACATACTCTGATCAACTTTACTTTTGGCCACTTCTGTTGCACATGAGAGTTTAGTAGTTCCTAATAGAGTACTTAAGGCCACGATACTACAGAGAAAGGTTCTTATATTCATACTGGAAGCTTTGTTCATGTATTCTAGTAATGATAATCTTCTGAAGATCTTGCGAAAATAGTTAAATTTCACATGAATCGACAGCTGTGGATAGAGTGAATTGATAGTCCATCAGTGGTGGAATGAACGCTATTATAGTGAGCGGGTAGAGGTGAGGAGGTGCCGTTTTTTAATGATACAGATGTAAATTGGGTGGATCTCCCCATAGATTAGATCCCTAGAAATCAGTATATATAGAGGTGTCAGCAAGGCCGTCAGTGTCTCCACAAGGGATAAAAGACAAACCAAACCCATCACTATTATGATTCAAGATATTCAACTAGGCAGTTCTACCCATGTGGTAAATTCGAGTGTATCAAATAAAGGCAAAAGTGCGGGGGCTGCAATGGGGGTGCGAACGCGTTTAATTAGAAAATCAAAGCCGAATTCTAAAGCCAACTTACCTAATTTAGAAGTTTGTGATCAAGTAGCTCTTCTGAATATTTTTGGAGCGACAGCGTCATCTCATCAGACAATTACTGAGAAAAAAGATACCGTATTTAACCAGATTTCTGGGTTAATTAACTCTGATGCATGGTTTTGGTGCCGAGTGAGCGATTCCAATGTAGTCGAAGGCTCAGAGTGTACGAACTACGACGGTGGCGGGAGTTTAGCTCAGTATGTTCAGTCCATGTTGCATTCAAATATCTTGCAGATGTTTTTGGCTCAAGAAGTTGGTAATCAGCGTACAATGATCATCAACGACGGAGGTCCTTTCTCATGCATTTATTCTATACGTATGATGAAAGATGGGACTACAAGTCTTTTCGTATCATTCCGAACAATGGCAAACGAAGCATTTGCGGAACGTGACAGCCTTCTACTTAATGCCACTTTGGACTACTTACCTTTAGCTCACGAGTACATACATGATGCCAAGAAACTTTCGCTTACGCCCAAAATGCAGCTTGTCTTGAAGTCTCTAAAAGAGGGGCACTCAAGAAAACAAATTGCTGATCAGTTGATGATTAGTGTGAATACCGTATCAGCCTACGTGAGAGATATATATCGTGAGTACGATGTTCATTCCCACGCTGAGCTTATTAGGTACTTTCATGATCTAGACTAACAAATTCAACGTGTTGCGGCGAGGATCCCTGCAGATCACCCTCTCTAAAGAGAGTTTTTTGCTGGAATGTCCCTCTATCTCCATGAGTGAACTGCTTCACATGGATTTGAGTTTAGCTGGATCTTTAAATTTTTGAGCTTTTGATTGCTTGTAGCAAGCGTAGTTCAGCTATAAGATCTGGGCATGAAGTTTTTTGTTAGTTCTCTAATAGTTGCTACTTTAGCTAGCTGTTCTAGCCATAGTGACTCGGACCTAACGGAACCAGTGGTGTCAGCTCAGTCGGCGACAGAAGAGTTTACTCAGCTGGACATAAAAAAAGAGGAACAGGGCTTTGATGAAAGTTTAATTACGAAAGTAGAAGTAGAACGTGTTTTTGAACTTAGGGAGTCGGGGAAAGTTTATTTGATTGATACGCGACCTTCATTGTTCTTCCTCCGTGGGCACATTTTTGGCGCTGAGAGTCTGCCACTCAAGCACTTCGATACAATGTATTTGGAGAAAGAGAGTGAAATCAAACAAGCTGTTTCGGAGGGTAAGAAAATTGTTATTTACTGTGCTAGTGAGAAGTGTCCGGATTCGTATGAAATGGCGACGCGCTTTGCTAAAAAAGGCATAAGTTCAAGCGTCTTCAAAGGTGGCTGGAGTCTCTGGAAGCAGACAGGCTTAGAGTAATGTTAACGCATTATAAAGAGACTGCTGCAGATCTAGCTTATCAGCTCAAGGATACTCTTGTTGACCACGAGGCATTTGAGACACTATTAAAACCGTGTACCTTAGAAAGGTGCTCAGCCACGTGTTGTTATGATGGTGTCTATCTTTCTGATGAAGAAGCACAAGGCGTCGAATGGCTTGTCGAAAATGAGCGAAGTCGACTATTAGGCTTTGGTTTAAATTTACCTAATCAGGTCGTGGATGTTGTAAGAAATGGCTTGTCGAAAAAGACTGCTGTTAGACCTGCAGAAGTAGGAGAACTGGCAGTGGATTTCCCTAGCCACTTTAACAAGACCCGCTGTGTCTTTCTTGACTCTATGGGGCGCTGTGGAATCCAGCGTTTATCCATGGAAGACGAACTAGGGGATTGGTATCTTAAGCCTCTTACTTGTTGGATTCACCCGATAGTTATACTGCCCGCTGGAAGAGATCGTTCACGCTCTTTAATCACCTTGGTGTCTGCCCAAAATGATCCTCAGAAAACAGAGGATTATCCCGGCTTCGCTTCGTGTACGCACTGTGGACGGGAGGAGGATGGTGGACAACCAGCGTGGAAGGTCTTAGAAAAGGAGCTGCGTGCGTTAGGTGAACTTTCAGGCCGAGATATATATGGCGAGCTGAGTGCTCCAACGATCGATTATTGATAAATGCGCGTCACGCGAGGAGTGATTCCAGTGAGCACTTCCCATGGGATTAGACCCGCTCTATGAGAAATTTCAGATACAAGAATAGTAGAACCGAAGAGTTCCACTTCATCACCTGATTCGCACTCAGGAAGAGCGCTGACATCTACCATGATCTGGTCCATCGTCACGCGACCTAACAGTGGGCAACGCATGCCTCTGATGACAACCTCAGCACCCTTACCTGAGAGCGCGCGCGGGTATCCATCGCCGTATCCGGCTCCAATCGTAGCTACACGTGTGTCCCGTTTGAGAATAGTATCTCGACCATAAGAAATGCCGTGGCCAGCTGGAAGTGTTCTAACGAGTGAGACTCGAGACTTCAGCGTCATTACAGGCTGGAGCTTGTCTTGATATTTCGGAAGAGGTGAAATGCCGTAAAGCATGAGGCCGGGACGAACAAGGTTTGTCACTGATGATTCATAATCCAACAAGCCCGCAGAATTTGAGAGGTGTAGGTATTTCAGATCACAACCAAGGACTGAGGACTCGAACTGGGAAAACTGCTGAAGCGTGAATTCGCGATCTTCGTCAGCACTTGGTAAGTGTGAACCAATTCCTACTAGAGTAAGGTTTGGGAGTTGTTTGATCTTTTCAATGGCTGATGAGAGAGATCCTGCAAGGAAACCTCCACGACCCATACCAGTGTCCAGCGTGATGTGAACTTCTAGAGGAGGGTGGCCAGCATTGAGTGAGTTAAAATGTTGAGCTTCTTCTATGGTGGAAACAGAGGCAACCCAGCGTTGTTCAATGATCTCCTGGCGTTCAGCTGGGAATGTGGGACCTAAGAGGTAGATGGGGGTTATGATCCCAGATTCTTTAAGCTTTCTGGCTTCTATCACACTCGCGACTCCAAAGTACGCTAGATGTTCCGCATCGAGCGCTTGGGCAATTTGCTGTATGCCGTGACCATATCCACCCGCCTTTAATACCGCCATGACATGTTGACCAGAATGTTGGCGAGCGAAGTCTAGGTTGTGTTGTAATGCGCTGAGATTGATTTCTGCCCATGTACGCGGAGGTGATATAGTTTCTTTATTCAAGCTAAGTCTCATTCAATGTCTCATCGGCGTGACTGAAAAGATCAATGTGACAAATTTTGAGTTTTCTTGCCTAGGAGCCATCGTAACGGTTAAGAATAGAGCATGCAGGATTACGAGAAGTTAGGTTCATTTTATTTAGGTCGTGAATACGAGCTTAAAGGCAAGCAACTTCAAGATGAACCTGTGCTTTATGATTCTAAAGACTTGGTGACGCACGGGGTGGTTCTAGGAATGACAGGGTCAGGTAAAACTGGACTCTGTCTGAGTTTGTTAGAAGAAGCAGCGATGGATAATATCCCAGCTATTGTGATTGACCCCAAAGGAGATATTGCAAACTTGATGCTCACATTTCCTGATTTTAAAGGGAGCGACTTCCGTCCTTGGATCAATGAAGATGACGCCCTAAAAAAAGGTTTAGAGCCAGATGCTTATGCGGAGAAAACTGCGAAGACATGGAAGAAAGGAATTGAGGATTGGGGGCAGTCTTCAGAACGCGTGAAAGCATTCAAAGAGAATGTAGATATCAATGTGTTCACTCCTGGCAGCAAAGCGGGGATTCCCGTGTCTATATTAGGAGCTATGCAGGCGCCGCCCTTTGAGGTGTTGGATGATGGGGAGTTGTTAGGCGATTATATTGAGAGTTCTGTGAGCTCAATGCTTGCATTGATAGGAATTCAAAAAGACCCAAAACAAAGCCATGAGGCCGTGTTGTTAGGCTCGATTTTTGCTCATTATTGGCAAAAGGAAAAAGACCTTAGCATTGAGAGTCTGATTCACGCCATTCAGAAACCACCTTTCGATAAGGTCGGCGTGATCGATTTGGAATCTTATTACCCGCAGAATGACCGTCAGGATTTAGCGATCCAGTTCAATAACCTTTTAGCGTCTCCAGGCTTCAGCACCTGGCTTGAAGGACCAAGTCTAGATATTCAAAAATTCCTATATCAAGACAACGGTAAGGCGCGTATTTCTATCTTTTCGATTGCTCACCTGAGTGACAGTGAAAGGATGTTCTTTGTCAGTACCTTATTGAACAGAATGTTAGCTTGGATGCGCACGCAGAGTGGTACGACTAGCCTCCGAGCCTTGCTGTATATGGATGAAATTTATGGCTATCTTCCTCCAACAGCAAACCCAGCGAGTAAGAAACCGCTGATGACTATTTTGAAGCAAGGCCGCGCATTTGGGCTTGGCGCCTTGCTAGCGACCCAGAATCCTGTCGATCTTGATTACAAGGCTCTCTCTAACATTGGGACATGGTGGTTGGGCCGATTACAAACTGAACGTGATAAAATGCGGGTGCTAGATGGCTTGCAAGGAGCCGCGGCGAGCCAAGAAGGGGGCTTTGACCGAAAATCTATGGAAGAGCTATTAGCGGGACTTGGAAGTCGTGTTTTCTTGATGAATAATGTGCACGAAGATAACCCTGTCGTTTTCCACGTGCGCTGGGTGATGAGTTACCTTTGTGGTCCTCTAACCAAACGTCAGGTAAAAAAACTGATGGATACTAAGCGCGATGCTTGGCTGGGGAATGTAAAAAGTTCTTCGAGTAATCCGATGGCTTTACCTAGTACAGCTGAGAGCAATAGTGCTACCATTCGACCAGTTGTAGGGAATGGCGTCAGCGAGTATTTTGCACCAACAAAAGGCGATGTTTATCAGCCTGCGCTTTTACGTGAAGCAACCGTGTATTTCAGTAATGCGAAAACCGGCGTGAATTGCTCGCGTGTGGTTCGATTTGTGAATCCTGTGTTGGAGAATGGAATCGATTGGTCCGCCAATTTGGAGTGTTCGATAGAGTTGGATGATTTAGCGACAGAGCCTGAAGAAGGCACCGGATTCGCGGAGTTACCAGGATTCGCGATGAATGCAAAAAATTATAAAGCGGTGGAAAAAGAGTTCATCGATTGGGTTTATAGAAACGAGAAAGTGGAGGTTTTTTATGCTCCATTGGTGAAAGAGTATTCTAAATTTGGAGAGAGTGAAGGTTCCTTCCGTTCGCGTCTTGGCCAAAGTGTGCGAGAAGAGCGCGATGAAGCGGTAGAAAAAATCCGTGATAAAATGCGGAGTAAGCTGCGCACTAAAGAAGGGCAGCTCCAGCGAGCTCTTGCCGCGGTAGATCGTGAGAAGTCGCAGGCCCAAAATGCGCAAATCAGTGCTGGAGCATCAGTGTTGAGTACCATTTTTGGGGCTTTATTAGGCTCAAGAAAGCTTGGAAGTACTGCGTTACGTAAAGGAGCAACTTCAGCTCGGTCGGCATCACGCGCAGTTCAGCAGACACGCGATGTCGCACGGGCTAAGGAGAAGGTGGATGACTTACGTGAGTTGATCGAAGAAATGGAAGCGGAACTAGCTGAGGATATTGCTGAGCTTTCTGAACGCTTTGATCCCGTAACGATTGAACTCGAAAACGTGCAGGTGAAGCCGTACAAAAAAGATATTAATGTCGACGCTGTGGGGCTCTTGTGGATTGCTCAATAGACTCGAATTGCGAATCTTTTTAACTTCTGGGTTGTTTCTCAGGCGGCTCTTGGCATTTTTCTCGTGATGCCAAAAATTGCGATATTACCGGATGTCCTCGCCAGCCAAGTAGCGGCGGGTGAAGTAGTGGAACGTCCAGCCAGTGTCGTAAAAGAAATGGTGGAGAATTCGATCGATGCTGGGGCGAAGCATATCGAAGTAGAGATTCAGAAAGGTGGAGCGAGTCTGATTAAAATTACTGATGATGGTTCCGGCATGGGGAAGGAAGACGCATTGATGTGTCTAGAGCGGCATGCAACGAGTAAGTTAAAAACTTCTTCTCAGCTTTCAGCTATTACGACCATGGGGTTTCGTGGAGAAGCCGTTCCAAGTATCGCATCGGTTTCTAAGTTTAGGTTAAGCACGCGCGAACACGATGCCGTAGAAGGAACGGAAATCATCGTAGACGGTGGCATCGTTAAAGAGGTTAAGGTTGCGGGCCTACAGCCAGGTTCTGTATTTGAGATTCGCCAGCTCTTTTTTAATGTTCCAGCTCGGAGGAAGTTCATGCGGGCTGAGTCGACAGAAAGTGCGCACGTAGAGCATCAGGTGAAGCTGCACGCATTGGCGTGGCCGGCGGTGCGCTTCACAATGCGAAAAGACACGCGCACCTTGTTCGATCTGCCGGGCACGAATGATAAGCGCATGCGAATCGCTGGATTGGCGGGAGCTGAGGCTGGTCGTGCTTTGGTAGAAGTGCCGCTCACGGAGGAATCTGGCATGGAAGTGCATGGTTATGTGCTGCCACCTGAATTTGCACGCAAAGGAAAGCGCCAGCAGTTTGTTTTTTTAAATGGCAGGCCGATTGAAGATTCCGCAATTAGCCGAGCTCTCAAAGATGCTTTTAAAGGAGCCGTTTCTGATGGGCTCAATCCATCAGCTTGGCTTTGGATTGAAATGGATCCTAGGCTTGTCGATGTCAATGTCCACCCAGCGAAGAAGGAAGTACGTTTCCATAAGCCTTTAGAGGTCCG
Source organism: Rubritalea sp. (assembly GCF_051252225.1). GTDB lineage: Bacteria > Verrucomicrobiota > Verrucomicrobiia > Verrucomicrobiales > Akkermansiaceae > Rubritalea. Next base: position 8,092 of record NZ_JBPOGE010000016.1, on the reverse strand, counting down.
ACACCTTGTATTTTCTGCAGTTGAGAATGCTCTCAGCGTAAAGGTTGAAGAGAAGGTGCTACGTGGTGTTCCTAAGATAGTTTCTAGGAAAGATGGTTCAGCTGTGCCTGTGCGCAAACCTTTTGAAAAGTCAGAAGAGAGCGTTGAATCGTTGGTTAAAAGCAATGCTCCAGAAAAGGCTCTCGTACCTAGGTCTACAATAGCAACGGTCTCTGCTGTGAAAGCGGTGGAGACCTTTCAAGCGCAAGCAAAACAAGAGGAGTTAGAAATTGAAAAGCAAGAGAAGGGGGCACCCGAGTTTCAGATTTTAGCCACTCTTCACGAACGATATCTATTGATGCAGGGTGAGGATGGTCTCGTCTTGTTAGAACCGAAAGCGGCACGTGAACGCATCGTGTATGAGGCATTTTTAGAGGGTGGAAGCAAAGAGTTGGAATCGCAGGGCTTATTAGTTCCTGAGTTGATCGAACTCGACTCGCGCGATCTCGATGTGGTCCTCACCAATATGGAGAATTTTACCGAGTCGGGGATTTCGATAGAACCCTTTGGCGGAACAACCTTGCAGGTGAGCAGCATGCCAGCGGTTTTGTCTGACAAAGACCCTCGAGCTTTCGTGATCACACTCATTGACGAACTTGTAGATACTGTCGGAGCCAAGAGAGGAAAGAACCTCGCATTTGAGCTTTTTGCCGAAAAGCTCGCAAAACGTGCCGCTTGGAACGAGGTCTGTAAGCGTAGTGGAGCAGAGCACTTGTTAGCTAGATTGTTTAAGTGCGACCTACCGTATTGTGCACCTGATGGCCGCCCAACTTTAATTCAGATTTCTCTCAAAGAACTGGAGCGTAAGTTCAGTTAGTTTTTTGATTCGAACGGGAGTGAATTACTCTCGTTATTTGGTAGAGTGATCGCTATAGAGTTGCGCATGGCAATTGAACGTCAAGAAACCAAACAGCGCATGAGCCGTATCGTGAAGCACAATGGCACCATCTATCTTTGTGGTCAGGTCTGCGCAGATGCGACTAAGGGGATCGAGGAGCAAACGCAGACGATGCTGGATAAGGTCGATGGTTTGTTGGTACAGGCTGGATCTGACCGTGAGCACATGCTTTCAGCGACAGTCTATCTGCGCGATATGAAAGACTTTGCAGCGATGAATGCGGTCTGGGATACGTGGGTTCCAGAAGGGTATGCTCCAGCTAGAGCCTGTGTAGAAGCACGTATGGCACGTCAGGAGCTTTTAGTAGAAGTATCTGTCGTCGCTGCTGAAAAGGTGTAGAAGGTTCAGTGAATTTCAAGAATTAGAAAGAGCGCACCGGGTTATTCCGTGTGCGCTTTTTTAGTGTTTAATAAGTGCCATAATGCGCACGAAATTAATCTAAGCTTGCTGCCGGTTAGGCTATTCCTATATATGACATCCCGCTTATTTTTGACTGATTGTTAACCACTAGCACACCAATGAGTTTCTTAATGTTAATGAACAAATGAAGGTGGAACTAAGAGTGAGTAGGCAACGATCTATCACTGAATCACATTAAGGAAATGCATATTACACGAAACAGCTACTTCACACTTCTTACTACTTCCATGCTTTTCACTATTAGTGCACAAGCTAAAGACTACTACGTTTCACCCAGTGCTAGTGAACAGGCAGCTGATGGCAGTGTAGAGCAGCCTTATGCGACGATCCCATCAGCCATGGAGGCTGTGAGAGCATTACGTAAATCAGGCTATTCTAAGCCAGTGACGGTTTACTTAGGTGAGGGAAGGCATCCACTCAATGAAACTCTAGTGTTAGGGGTAGCTGATGGTGCCCAAATTAAAGTCGAGGCTGTAAATCTCCCAAAGTATGGTGCGGGTGAAGTTAGCGACGCATGGTTGTCATTTAAGGCACAGCCTGGAGAGAATCCTGTGATAAGTGGTGGCGTTCCTGTGACAGGTTGGAGATTGTTAGAGGATACTCCTAAAGAATTGCCAGAGCAGGCGGAAGGGAAGGTTTGGGTAGCTAATATGCCGGAGGGAATGGAGCGATTCTATACCCTATATGATAGTGAGGGTCGGCTGAAGCGCGCTCGCAATTCTGGATTTGCTTACACGAAAGTGGGTAATAAGCGGACGCTGCATTTTCCGGAAGGAGCTTTGAAGGATTGGGACAACTTAGAAGATGTGGAAGTTCAGGTGAGGCCGGGTAGAGCTTGGGCGATCAATATGTTACCATTAAAGACTGTAGATGTGGAAAATGGGGTAGCGACGACTGGAGCTTCTGCGACCTACGAGATGGGACCATTACCGGGATATTTACATAAAGATGGTGAGCCAGTGGTGTGGGTGGAGAATATTTTAGAAGCTCTTGATGAAGCTGGTGAATGGGTGGTCAACACGAAGACTCGGAAGATTTACCTATGGCCACGGGAGCTCGCTGAGGATGGTTCCCCGAAGGGAATCTTAGCACCAACGACGACGGAGTTGATTCGCGTAGAAGGAGACATAGACTACGAAGGACCGACCGACATTCCTGTACGCGGGATTTCTTTTTCTGGTTTGACCTTTTCTCATGCTGATCGTTGGGCCTGGAAAAGTGATGAAGGACGAGTGGGCTGGGGCTTACAGCACGATTGGGATATGTTTGATCGACCGACTGCTCTATTACGCTTCCGCGGAGCAGAGGAGTGTGAGGTGAGTGATTGTATATTCACCGCTTCTGGTGGATCAGGAGTGCGTCTTGATCTCCATGCTCAACGGAATCGAGTGATAGATTCCGAATTTTCCCACCTAGGTGAAGCTGGGGTGTTGTTAGCTGGCTATGGGCCAGGAACGAAAGACGTGAATCACCACAATGAAGTCGTCAACAATCACATTCATCACTTTAGTGAGATCACCTGGCATTCACCAGGCTTGTGGGCTTGGCAAAGTGGTCACAATAAAATGTTGCACAACGATCTGCACCACAGTGGTTACGCTGCAGTTTGTATCACGACTAGGGTCGAGCCGAATAGGCCACTTAATGGAGAAGGTGGACGAACGATTCGCCAGCATGAAATCGATGAAGCGCTAAAGACAAGCGGGCGCGGTGGATATGAGAACTGGAAGGAGCGTGAAAAATATAATCATGCACGTCACAACCTTCTAGAATACAATGATATTTCACACTGTGTGCAACTGCTTTCAGATGGTAATGGTATCTATGTTTCTGGAACAGGTACGGGGAATATTATTCGCTACAACTACCTCCACGATAACTTAGCAACGCATTTCCCTGCGCCGATTCGATGCGACGACGATCAACATGAAACGCTTATTTATGGTAACATTCTTTATCACAATGGTGGGGTGTCTGCGGGAATCGCTACTAAGGGGGTGAATGATATCATCAACAATTTCATCGTCGATTCTACAATCGTCCCGAGAAGTGGTTACATTAGCTACGAGTGGGTACCGGTGAAGGGTTCCAAGGTGTATCACAATATCATCGTATCCCATCCTGATGGAGGCGTAGCCAACAATGAACGTCCACGCGGTGAGAATAATGGGGGCAACCCTCCACCAAAGTTGGTGGATACTGATATGGATGAGAACCTCTACTACAATCCAGCAGATCCAGATTGGATGGATGCGCATTTTGAAAAGATGCGAGCAGCTGGGAAGGAAGAAGCGAGTGTGGTTGGTGACCCAATGTTTGTGGATCTAACAGCCGGTGACTTCAGTTTCCGTCCAGGCAGTCCAGCAATCACGCTCGGTATAGAGCCGCTGAATATCTCTAAAATGGGGCGACTTAAGAAAGATCCCGCAGCGAAGTAAGTATAGTTATTACCGTTTTCTATAAATCACTCTAATGAAACACTTTTTCCATACTATCGCTCTCGTTTGCCTCGTGGCGCTCCCGAGTTTTGCTGAACAAGCGAAGCAACCTAACGTCATTATTGTGATTACCGATGACCAAGGTCATGGCGACTTGGGCTCGCGTGGGAATCCATACATAAAAACTCCGAACTTAGATAAGCTCCATGGCGAGTCGCTACGGTTTACGAATTTCCATGTATCTACCACCTGTGCACCGAGCCGCGGATCGCTGATGACTGGACGCCATTGCAACCGTTTGAATGTTTACCATACGATCACTGGTCGTTCCTTACTTTTTGAAGATGAGGTCGTTCTTCCTGAGGTCTTTGCTACAAATGGCTATACGACTGGTATGTTCGGTAAGTGGCATCTTGGCGACAACTACCCGTTCCGTCCTATGGACAGAGGTTTTCATGAAGTAGTGCGTCATGGCGGTGGCGGAATCGGCCAAGGCCCTGATTACTGGGGGAATGACTACTTTGACGACAGTTATTGGCACAATGGGAAGATGGAGTCGTATAAAGGCTATTGCACGGATGTATTTTTCGATGAAGCGATGCGCTTTATCGACGAGAATAAAGAGAAGCCGTTTTTCTGTTATCTTTCGACCAATGCTCCACACGCACCACTCAATGTGCCGAAGAAGTATTATGACATGTATAAAGACATTCCTGGTCTGCAGGACACAGTGAAGCGTTTCTATGGGATGGTCACCAATATCGATGACAACATGAAGCGTCTGGAAGACCAGTTAGAGACGCTAGGGCTGCGCGAAAATACTATTTTAATCTTCATGACCGACAATGGGGGGACGTGGGGGCGTCCTGGATTTGAAGGTGGATTAAAGGCTGGCAAGGGAAGTCCTTATGAAGGAGGACACAGAGTACCGTTTTTTGTGCGCTGGCCAGCAGGTGGAATTGGCGGGGGCCGTGATGACGATCGATTCGTAGCGCATGTCGATGTCTTACCGACTTTTGTGGATTTATTAGGTTTAGAGTTCACTGAGCAGAGGCCCTTAGATGGTGTTAGTTTTAAGAACTTGATGCTTGATGAAAATGCCGAATGGCCGAATCGAATTTTCTATATGGATACGCAGCGCATGCAGAACCTCATAAAGTATAAGGACTATGCGGTGATGGATCAGGATTGGCGTTTGGTGAACGGGAAGGAACTGTATAACGTCACTGAAGACTTAGCGCAGAAAAATAACGTGATTAAGGAATACCCTGAGGTAGCTGCTCGCTTGGCAGTAGGCTATGAGAACTGGTGGCAGTCGATCATGGATGAAGGCGTGGACGAGCGCTATGCTTACATCAAAGTCGGTTCTCCGCATGAAAATCCGAGTCGGATCAACGCGCACGACATGCTGACTGGGAAGCACGGTGGTTCATGGAGCCAGAATGGTGCGATTATCGGGTCACAAGCGGCAGGACGCTGGAAGATCGAATTTGTTGAAGATGGTCGGTATCGTATTTCTTTAAGACGCTTTCCACGTGAGAGCGGTTTAGGCATAAACGCGACATTTCCTAAGCAAGAACGCCGAGAAGAATTGCACCGGTTTAACGGGGCGAGCACGAAGTCTGACTTTAGTGAAGCCTATTTGTATGTGGCTAGTATCGAAGGAAAGAAGAAGATCTCAGCTGATCAAGATGAAGTAAATTTCGAAGGAAATGTCAGTGCTGGAAAGTATGATATGGAAGCTCAGTTGATCGACAAGGATGGGCGTGTTCATCCGGCGTACTACGTGTATATTGAAAAATTCTAAATTCGTTGTGATGAAAAAACTACTTACCTTGCTGTTCACCATCGTAGCGACAGGTTTTGCTACTGCCGCTGAGGCTTCGGCCGATTTTTATGTATCTGTTGTGGGTTCGGACGGCTGGTCGGGCACATTGGCTGAACCCAATGCAGAGGGGAATGATGGGCCGTTTGCTTCTTTGACTCGGGCTCGTGATGCTGTCCGTGAACTAAAAAAGCAAAAGACGAGTGACATTAAGGTGTTGATTCGGGATGGTGCTTATAAATTATCTGAAACAGTGGTCTTTGGTTTAGCTGATTCAGGCAGAGGTGCGGCAACAATTACTTACGCTGCCTATCCGGGTGAATCTCCAGTGTTCAGCTCTGGAGAGTTGATAGAAGGCTGGGAGAAAGTGGCGGGCAATTTACCAGGTCTACCAAAGGAAGCACAAGGTAAGGTGTGGGTAGCAGATACCTCTAAGCGTTTCCTGACACTATACGATCACGAGGGCATGCTCCCACGCGCCCAGTCGGAACGTTTTGCTGCTTTACCCGGAAGTAAGAGTACCCAGCTGGTCTATCCAGAGGGGAAATTGAAAAATTGGGCAAATGTTGAGGATGTAGAGATTCTCGTTCGTCCAACGCGTGATTGGGTGATGAACGTGTTACCCCTAGCATCGGTTGATGAAAAAAAAGGCATCGCTCATACCTCGGTGAAAGCGACCTATGCGATGAGTAAGCTAGGTGTTTGGTTAGAGAATGTTTTGGAAGAACTGGATGAACCTGGTGAATGGGTGCTCAACACGAAGCAACAGAAGGTTTACCTTTGGCCACGGAATCAATCTCAGATTGTGGCGCCTAGATTGATAGAACTGTTTCGCATAGAGGGTGAAATCGATAAACAAGGACCAAAGGATGTGCCTGTTCGTAATCTGCGATTCGAAGGGCTGACCTTTAAGCATGGAGATCGCTATACCTTAGCGAAAGATGATAAAGGAACCCAGCATGATTGGGATATGTTCGACAAGGCCAATGCGATGTTTCGTCTGCGTGGGGCGGAGTATTGTAAGATAGAGAAATGCCATTTCTTACACGGTGGTAGTAGCGCTATTCGTGTCGACCTTCATGGAATGCACAATGAAATTTCCAGCAACCATATCGAATACATGGGGGGTAACGGTATTTTCCTTTGTGGCTATGGACCAGGAACGAAGGACGTGAATAAAAAGAATATCGTCTTCAATAATGACATTCACCATGTTGGAGAGATCTATTGGCATTCCCCTGGTATCTTTGTTTGCCAGAGTGGGGAGAACCGCGTGGCAAATAACCTGATTCATCACACCAATTATTCGGGGATGATCGTGGCGGGTATCGTGACTCGATTTTTCGTGGAGCAAAATAAGCGGGAGTCGAGCAGCTCGATCCGTTGGCATGAAGTGAAAAACGTACCGAAGAATCCAGAATTAGAAGATATTCGTCCCTATATGCACTGCCGCAATAACATCATAGAACACAACGAAATTCATCATGTTATGCAGATACTAGGTGATGGTAATGGCATTTATATCCGTGGATGTGGCCCAGGAAATGTGATTCGAGGTAACTATGTACACCATCTAGTAGCCGCTACTCCAAAACAAAGCGCGATACGTACTGACGGGGGGCAGATGGATACCCTCATCGAGGGGAATCTCATGTATAAATGCAAGTCACAGGGGATGACACTGAAGCTAAATAATCGTTTCGATAATAACATCATAGCCGATGTCATTGTGCCGCGTGGAACCTACCTGAAAATAGTAGAAGGTCCGATGAAGGGGGCTAGCAACTTGCGAAACATATTTTATTCCTCAGATTCTGGCTGTAAATTTATTTCAGAGCCTGGAGCTGGAAAAGGGAATGTAGGCGAGGATAGTCGAGGTCGAGTGACCGCGCGTATGAAAGACATAGATTCAGATTACAATCTCTATTTCTGTAAGGCAGACCGTAAAATAGGAGAAGAAGTTCTCCAAAAACTTCAGAAGGATGGTGTGGATTCTCATAGCCGAGCGGTAGATCCCATGTTTCAGGATCCAGCCAATGGTGATTTCCGCTTTAAGCCAGGCTCACCAGCAATCAAGATGGGCATCAAGCCCTTTGATATGTCATTGGTAGGGCTTAGATCAGATGCGAAGTAAAATTGAGATTATACCAAACTGAGTTCCAAAAGAGACAAATGTGATTTTACTGAAGCATGGGGAATAGCGAGTTGCGGAAGAAGTGAAGGCTGGGCGCTATCCTGTTGAATCTGCGTTATTCCTCAGTCACGGTGCTCGTATCGCTCCTTCGTCACGCCTTGATTCACCAGGAAATCACTCCAGTATTAGTCTCTTTTGAATCGGGTTCTGTCGGGCTTCAGTCTGCTGAAAGCTAATTTTTGTTTTCATAGGGCTTTGAGTATGACTTTTCACTCACCTGCTTATTGGTGAGGTCGCAAAAGCTTTTAAAAGCCATTTTTGATGGTTTTTTGGGCGTT
>NZ_JBPOGE010000015.1:0-73205 GCF_051252225.1 Rubritalea sp. | reverse complement strand
ACTTCTTCCGCAACGCGCTATTCCCCAAGCTTCAGTAAAATCACATTTGTCTCTTTTGGAACTCAGTTTGGTATAAGAAAGTAAAAATAAATTTCCCACCTATGTGACGGTCAGCTAATGCTGGCCGTTTTCATGTCAACCCCGTGGATGAAACTGTTGGTGAATCCCTTTCAAGCGCTTCTGTTCAACATGCGTGTAGATCTGTGTCGTTGAGATATCTGCATGCCCCAGCATTTCTTGAATCACTCGAAGGTCCGCCCCGTTTTCCAACAAATGAGTTGCAAAACTATGGCGTAGTAAATGTGGGTACATCTTAGTTTGGATACCCGCTGCTGCTGCCCGCTGCTTCACGATAGAGCGGATCCTATCCGTACTCAGCCCACCACCTCTAACAGAGATGAATACATGGGAAGATGTTTTCGGAGTGACTAGTTCACTGCGCTCAGCCACCAGATATAACTCAATCGACTTTTGTGCTGCTACGCCCACAGGAACTACCCGAGTTTTATTCCCTTTGCCAGTTACTCTCACCATCCCTTCTTCTTGGTCGTAACTCTCAAGACGAAGTTGGCAAATCTCTGAAAGTCGTAAGCCTGAAGCATAAAAAAGCTCTAATATCGCCTTGTCTCGCTTTCCTAACTTCTTGCTCGTATCGATAGATTCTAGCAGATTGGCAACAGCCTCAAAAGAGAGTGTGTCTGGTAGAAGAGATTCTACTTTGGGAGCAATCAGTGGCTCAGCTGGGTCGTGTACTAGAATCGACTTCGACGCTAAGTAACGGAAAAATATCTTCAAATGGACAACCAGTACCCGCAAAGAAGATGAGGCTAAGCCATCCGCTTTTCTTAGTTGAACAAAACTAGCTAGTTCCTCTGTTCCGAGATCATTTAATGGATACGCCTTCTCCGCGCACCAGCCACTCAAACTATCCAGACTTTGTCTAACCGAATTCTGGTAAGAGGCTGAGAGCCCTCGCTCAACTGCGAGGTACATAATGAAGCTCTCGATCTCTTGCTGCATCCAATTATACTGTTACTGACGCTTCGAGGCTTTCTAAAATTTTATCATGAATGCCACCAAAACCTCCATTGCTCAAAACAGCAACAACATCCCCTTCTTTCACGTTATCAGTAACGTGGTCGACAATCTCATCGATAGTCTCAAAGAACCATCCTGTGGTCCCTCTCGCATTCACATCGGCAATAAGTGTCTCTGGAGATAAACGGTCAGCCTCTGCTACCTTATCTGCATCTGGAACGCCTGCCACGATCGCTTTATCAGCTCTAGCCAGGGCACTCGCTAGTTCCTTCTGGAAAATCTTTCTTCGTGTCGTGTTAGAACGTGGCTCGAAAATAACCCAGAGATCCTTAGGGGCATATTTTTGACGTAAAGCATCTATAGCAAGATCGATAGCAGTGGGATGATGAGCGAAATCATCGACCACTTTCACACCACGGACTTCACCTCTAAGTTGTTGACGGCGGGCAATACCAGTAAACCCTAACAACCCAGTGCGGATTTCATCAGCACTGAGGCCTGAAAACAACGCAGAACAAACAGCCATCGCAGCATTCCGCACATTAAATTCACCTGACATTGGGATAGTGTAGTGCTCTCCATTTAAGCTAAAGCTACTCATCTCGCCCTCGTACTTTACATCCTCTATTCTAACCTCACAGCCTTCAGCAAAACCTACTTTAGAAACCGGAGATGGTGCTCCTTCAGCTACTTCAAGACAGTTTGGATCATCTCCATTAATAAATGCCATTCCAGAGCGTGGAACGATGTTGAGTAATCTTCGGAATGTGAGCTTAATATCATCGATAGAATCGTAAATATCAGCGTGGTCGAACTCTATATTATTAACCACTACAACCTCTGGAAGATAATGAAGAAACTTAGAACGTTTATCAAAAAACGCTGTATCGTATTCATCTCCTTCTAGTACTACGAAGTCAGAATCTGTAAACCTAGCACCCTGCCCCATGTTCGTTGGAATCCCACCAATCATATGACTTGGATTCGCACCTGCTGATTCTAGCAACCAAGCCAAAATCGAGCTAGTTGTTGTTTTACCATGCGTTCCAGTCATCACTAAATTGCGCTTCCCTCGTAAGAAATGCTCTTTAAGAACTTCAGGGAGTGAAACATAGAGAAGCTTCCGGTCGAGAGCGGCTTCAGCCTCTTCATTCCCACGACTAATCGCATTCCCCACTACGATAACATCCGCGTCTTCAGGGATGTTAGTAGAGGTGAAACCTGAAGTTATTTCTACTCCTTGAGACTCTAAAAATGTCGACATAGGTGGATAGACATTCTGGTCTGATCCAGTGACTTTGTAGCCACGGTTTTTCATAGCTGCTGCCACTGACCCCATTGCGGTCCCACAAACACCCACAAAGTGGAAATTTTTCTTCTCACTCATATTCTCTATCTATCCTCTAAAATGTTGGAGCAGCGACTTTTCCGTCATCTTGCTCTTGCTTACGGTTTGTAAGTATTCGATCAGCAATATCTGTCACCATTTGCTCCAAAATCAATCGTAAATGACTGCCAGCACGATAATCTGCAGGAGCAATGTTGCGTACCCGATCAGAACGCGTGCTCAGCTGATAGCATTTCTTAAAGCTACGTCGTGACTCATCATCTGGATTATACACTGCAATAGCATGCCCCCCATTTCTTTTCATCACTGTAAAGCAGGGCACGTCAGTAGGCCCGTCACCTAGGTACACCATGTTTGAAAATGGAATAGGTCGTAGCTCCTTAGGCATATGGTCGTTCACATCCTCATCGTGACGCAGAAGCCCTTTATTAATTCTAAAAAGATACTGGGTCTTCGTCGTATGAGAAATCGCTCGTTTAGGGAAACTGATCACACCATGCTCATTCTCTCCGTACTCACAGCCGTAGATCTCTTTAAAATACTTAGCGAGCCGGCTGCCATCCATCAGAGCTTTTAGACCTGAGGACACGATGTAATGCTCGATCTTAATGCCCGCAGAGCGATGCGCTTCATTGAGGCAAACTCTATCAATCTCATCAAAAACTTCCGGAACACCCGGGAAAAAATTTAAATTGGCTCCAAGCTCGCTCAGTCGTTTATTAGAAACTCCATCCATTGCCAAGTTATCGAGTAAGCACTTCAAATAAGCTAACTCTCCATCCCATTGTTGCTCTTTTACCAACGTATTACATTGTTTCCAAAAAGACTCTGGATGAATGCCAAATTCAGGAAACAGGACATCATCTTGCATGTAACTTGGGCTGAGTGTGTGATCGTAGTCATAGACAAGCGCTATGGTGCTTTGGGGTATTGCCATATATTTAACTCAAGTAAGTACTAGAAACCCTTATCTCATGGCAACCAAATTGAGCTAATCGTTGAAACTTGCCAAATAATCGCCATTGGGCAGCAAGAAAACACTACTGCGCTCGACTCCACATACTTCAAGCTTAGCGCACTCTGTTGACAGACTTTTTCAGCTTTATTGTACCTCCGGTAACTAGCGTAGTTGGAGGGTACCCCTAAGTAAAAAGGCCTAACTAGATCACTCCAGTTAGGCCTTAAAAAAATGTAATCTAAACTAGGGCTTACTCACCCTGCCATTCGCCATACTGGCGGAATTTGTCATAACGAGCATTCAGCATTTCTTCAGTACTGAGCGCTTGAACCTCCTTAAGGTGCTTCATCACAACCTCTTTAAAATTCTCAGCTGCTGCTGCATGGTCGTGATGTGCTCCACCTTTAGGCTCTGGCACTACTTCATCGATCAACTTGAGCTTAGCTAGGTCAGGAGCTGCGATCTTCATCGCCTCAGCTGCTTCAGGCGCGTGCTGACGGTGCTTCCAAAGAATAGCCGCACAGCCTTCAGGAGAAATAACAGAATAATAAGCATTCTCCATCATGAGCACGCGATCAGCAACACCTATTCCAAGTGCGCCACCAGAACCACCTTCACCTAACACACAGGCAATAATAGGTACTCTCAAAAGTGTCATTTCACGGAGATTGAAAGCAATAGCTTCAGCGATATTACGCTCTTCAGCACCAATACCAGGGAAAGCTCCCGGAGTATCGATCATACAAATCACTGGAAGACCAAAACGCTCAGCTATCTTCATCAGACGCAGCGCTTTACGATAACCTTCAGGATGAGCGCTACCAAAATTACGGAGGAGATTCTCCTTGGTGTCACGCCCCTTCTGGTGACCAATCACCACTACACGCTGGTCTCCAATCATTGCAAAACCCCCGGGCATAGAGTGGTCATCACCAATATGACGATCACCGTGAAGTTCACAGAAATTTTCGAACGCGTGAACCACGTAATCTAACATGAACGGACGGTTTGTGTGTCTGGCGATCTGAACACGCTGCCATGGAGATAGATTGTTGTAAATCTCATTCCTAGTCTCCTGGAGTTTATGCTCCATAGAAGAAATCTGCTCGCTCATATCAATGTCTTGCGAGTCAGATTTCGCCTTTAGTTTCTGAATCTCAGACTCGAGTTCAGCAATCGGTTGTTCAAATTCTAGCGGCTTGATGCTCATAAATTTTTGTTACTTTGTATGATTTCCTACCGGAGGCAAAGTCTAATATCGGATTTCTACAGAATTCCCCTCCCTCAAGAGCAAAGAGATTTCCTCCATATCTGAGTTATCTAAATAAAGTGCCTCAATCTCTTCAGAAAGCTTCTCATGCATAGGACGAAGCTCGGCCTGAGGATTCTTAATTACGACCACTTTCTCCGCATTTCTATACTCAGAGTCGAGCAACTTCACTTTGGCATCTTCTACTTGAGCCTCAACAGCTAACACACTTGTCTTAACAACATCTTTCCCAGTCGGAAAATTCGAAGCCTTTATCTCGTACCCTTTGATGTAACGCGGACCATCCCAGAGACTCACCACATTTCTGCGCATATCGATTACTAGACGTAAATTTAACTCCATTAACTGAAACTTATCACCTGGGTGAAGACGATCGGTGCGCTGCATGTCGTTTAGAAACATCACCAAGTCTAACTTCGTGTTGTGATCCCTCACTATTTTGTAAAATGAATCACCACGTTTCACCGTGTAATCGATCAACTTAGTAAACTCCTTACCAGAGAATAGCCGGTCCATGTTCATCTCCCCTAAGATGCGACGAGCCTCGGGTGCCGAAACCGCAGTCGGGTAATAGGTATTAACGTACTTCAGCTTCTCCTCTGCTGCCACGTAGTCACCTTTAGCCAAGAGCTCTCTAGCTGCTTCGAAGGCGCGCTCACCAGGAGTCACATCAGGGATGCTCTCGACCTCTAGCTTGGATAACAGCATTTCTATTGCCTCTTTACTATGATCCTTAACTGGGATCACAGCCTCTAGCTCATTCGCTGGCTGCTGCTGAGCTACGTCCGAATTAAACGCTCTCCTAGCGATCACTATCGTGCCAGCCAGCACAGATAGAACTAGAACTGCGGCTAAAAATTTTATGAGGGTGGATACTCGCATCTGCTTACGCAGGCGACCTTACAGCAAGCCGCGACGTTTGAAATCAAATTGGTTAATTGATTGTGATTTTTCAATCATATCAATGGTGAACTTAAGAAGTCCTATCTCCCAGGTATCATCCACGCCTTCCACCACAGCCATCATCGGATCATCCTCTCGATAAGCATCTTCGAGCACGCGCTCCTTCACCATTTCGAGACTATCTGTGATAATTTCCTCCTGCACTTGTGTGCGCTTAAATTGGAAGCCGTATTGGAAAAAAACTGGCTCTTGCCCATTCTTTTTCATCCAATCGAACAATTCACGCGCCTTTTCATCGAAACCCTCAAGCTCTACTGCATTGTAGGATGCGGGCTTAATAATCTGTGGCTTGTGAGCCTCTACTTCACCTCTGCGCACCCGCACCTTACCCACTGAGTCCATCAACTCACTAATAATGGTGAAACGAAAACGCGTCGCATTAAAGGTATCAATCCGGCGGTCTGGTTCGCGAAGAACCTTCGTTTGCTCCATAGCATATTGAATGGCGTCGATCTCTGGCTTCATAAAGTGTCTCGTAAATTATACTAGCAATTCCTGCACCAAGCTACCCGAACTCAGTACGATTGCAAAAAAATGAAAAAAAAGAGCGCACTCATACGACATGAGGCACTCTCTAAAATTGTATCAATATCAGGCCTAAACCTGAAAGTGATTAGGAAACTTTCTCGATGTATGCGATTACGTCGCTAACAGCTGTAAGCTTTTCAGCTTCATCATCAGGCACTTCGATGCCGAACTCTTCTTCGAAAGCCATTACGAGCTCAACTGTGTCGAGGGAATCTGCACCAAGATCATCGATAAACTTGGACTCAGCTTTCACCTGATCAGGAGTTACGTTGAGTTGCTCAACGACGATATCTTTTACTTTTTGTTCGATTGAATCAGACATGGTAAATAGTTATTTTGGGTTAGTTAATATTGATTAACTGATTTCTGTGAATACCTAGCCCCTGCGTGCTTGGCAATCACGAATTTTACGCTTCATCAGAATTTTTCTTCTCGTCTGCAGCTAGAATATTTTCTTCTTCCTCAGAATCCTCATCGGACTTCTCAAATTCAATCACTTCACCTTTGAAATGCTCCATGATGTATTCGTAAAGTCGTTCTGCTGGTTGTCCGTCTTTTTCCTTAAATTGGCCATAGATCATTCCATCTACCTTAACTTTTTTCATGGCACCAGATGCGTCTTCATAATCGATCATCGCCATCCCCTTCACATCCCACTTACGCGCATCGATCCTCCGCATAGAAGTGAATGGAACCTTCGTCCCACCCGGAGCTATATACGCAGTCTCTGTCACCTTCATCGACCGCGTTAGTGTGCGAACAAATAAGAAAAGTACTACGAGTACCAGCAAACCACAAATCCCAGCCATGTAGAACTGCATGTTGAGCTTGCCCTGATCATAAATCTTTTCAGATGGTTCGAAATCCCATCCCATCTCACCCGTGTACACTCTCCAAATAGATGCAGCACCATCAGATTCATTTTTGAGCTTTTCGAAACTTTCTGAAGTCGCCAACACATCTGGCCAAACCTGTTCCTTATCAAAATCAGCTGGCAGCGGACATTCCTCTTCAGACATCAAAGGGATCTTCTCGGAAACTACAAATGCTTTCCACGCATCCGCACTCTCGAATCTATCAGCCTGCTGTGGAGCAATACCGGTAAATAATTTGTGAAACAGAAAATGCTCATTTTTCTCACGATACCCAACGGTACCATCAGTATAAAAAAGACACGCGAATACCCCAAACATGAGGATGATGAGTATCGCACGGATCTTGATCCATTGACTAGGCTTACAGACAATTACAGAGTTTTCAGACATCGAGGAGGTTTTTTGACTTCAAACGAAGTGGTTGTTTAATGCGGATACACAATCAGCCTCATACAAAAAATCAACCAATATCGCTGGAACTTTCTCCATTACGGTCTATCACTAAACTATCATGAGTAAGGACACCATCACTCGTCTAACAACTATGGCCGCATGCGGCGGTTGAGCTTCCAAGCTTGACCCTGCGTCACTCGCTCAGGTTCTGAGTGGGCTTCCTAGTATTTCTGACCCCAACCTTCTTGTCGGCTCCGCGACCGCTGACGATGCCGGTGTGTACAAAATCGACGACCAGCGCGCCCTCGTGCAGACGCTAGACTTCTTCACGCCCATCACTGACGACCCCTATCTCTATGGTCAAATAGCAGCAGCCAATGCGCTATCAGACGTCTACGCCATGGGTGGCCGTCCGATCACCGCTATGGCCATTGCTGGCATGCCAGCTGATAAGCTCAGCAATGCTGAGATTGCTGAGATTTTCCGAGGAGGTGCCGACCTAGTGAAACAAGCAAATTGCGCCCTTGTCGGTGGTCACACGATCAAAAACCCTGAGCCCATCTATGGACTCTCTGTCACTGGTATAGTTCACCCTGATCGCTACCTCGCCAATGCACATGCCAAAATCGGCGACACTCTCATTCTCACCAAACCGCTCGGCACTGGAATCATCGCCACCGCGAATAAAAAAGGAGCCTGCAGCGAGGAGCTAAACCAGAAAGCAATCACTGCAATGATCACTCTCAATACCGCGGGTGCAGACCTCGGTGAGCAGGGCCTCGTCAATGCCTGCACAGACGTCACCGGTTTTGGACTCCTCGGACACCTTAAAGAAATCGCCGACAGCTCAGAACTCACAGCTATTCTTAAAGCATCTGACGTTCCAGCGGTAGACGGTGAAGTCTATTCTCTAATCGAGCGATGTTTTGTTCCGGGAGGAAGCATGAAGAATCTCGAGAACGTGGAACCTTATGTGAAATTCTCAACTTCCGTCACCGGTGCTCAAAAACTCCTCTTAGCCGATGCACAAACTTCAGGAGGGCTCTTACTCTCTGTCCCCCCCGCGAACAAGCAAGCCGTCCTCGATATACTAGAAGCGCACAACAGCCTCTGCGCAGTCGAAATCGGCAGTATCGTAGAACGAGAAGCACACAGCATTCATTGCTGCTAACAAGAACGTGCAAAGCTCCCACCAGAGCAACTCTATGTTCATAGAATTGGACTAGCTCAGATTCACTCTATTCCAGCCCAAAGATTTCGCAGCACATGAAAAAATTCCTATCCATCCTCGGAGCTCTCGCCAGTCTATTTTACCTCTTCAACCCAGGTGCTGGTATTCTAGAAATTATTCCAGATAATATCCCCGGCCTCGGCAATATCGATGAAGCCTCAGTCACCATCCTCCTAGTCTACTGTCTAACAAACCTAGGCATCAGCCTACCCTTTCTCAGTAAGTTCAAGTCTTCCGAAAAATCCATAGGAAACACTACTGATAGTGAACAAAAGTAACACTGACAGCAAAGAACCTGGTCATTAAAAAGCTTCATTGCTTTTAGTAACGGTGAAGGCTTAGCTACGGTAGCTCCGCCATGCTTACTAATTGTTTGAGACCAACTCATCTGAAAAATACTGAAGACCAGTAGGCGTTTTAGACAGGACCGACAACGACGCTACGAGCTTCAGAATTGATACGTAGTTCTTTTAAGCTTTTTTTCCCAATAGCTATAAGGCTCAGCCAAGACTTTCGGCGGTGTACTTCACCACCTAATCTAACTTTATACTTGTTAGTTAAATTGCTTACGCGTAGTTTATGCGTTGTTCTAACAACGTGTGTAAAAAATGAATATTGCGATACATCCAAAGACGGGAGTCGGTCGACTGGGAAACAGCCAAGGCCAATTTTGTTTAGCTCCAGAAACAATAGGTGGACTACCATTTGAAGCTGACGCTTATGGCAATCAGTTAGGTCCGATTGAGAACTTCAAGGATGCATCTGGTCAAGTGCGCCGCCAAGGACAGCTCTTTAGACTTTTTGATGATCAGGGAAATGAAGTAACTCTGAGTCACCCCGACGTGGCATCGATTAAGTGGACTGCGCATTTAGCGAATAAGAAAGCAGCGTGGTACCAGTACTCAGAACTTGAGGGGAATTTACTTTATGGTGAAGCGAATAGCTACACAAACAGAGCTGTGCCATGGCGCAATGCCAAGCAAACCACGTACGACGAGAGACAGAAGTTGATTGTCGATCCAGGGCCTAGAACACTTTCTGGTGTGCGTCAATCGGTAGCATTTGACCAAGCCAATGTCCCTAATGGTTACCCTGCAACCTTTCCACCTTCGACTGTCCAATACGGCACATCTATCACCACTCTCGGTGAACTAATCACTGATGACGAAGGAAGACTCATAGTAATCGGTGCTTACGGTCATGCGGGTGGAGATGAGCCACTCACGAGCTATGGCGGATCTGACACTTGGCACGATGATATCTCTGATGGGCCAGTATACTGCACTGTGACACTCAACGACGGTACCACGATTAATCTTCAAGCATGGGTCATCATAGGTTCTCCAGATTTTGCTCCAGAGATTGTCAACATCTCAGCTCTATCAGACACGATGTTTGATGTGGCTGTACGCCATTTCGATCTTGTACCGAATATGTGCACAAATGGAGTATGGAACGAGGATTTCCAAGCAAACTACCAACGTGATATTTTGCCAATTATTCAAAGAATCGCAAACTACCAATGGGTCGCCAATACTCAGTCGATGATGAGTTTTGCATCTAATATCTTCGATTTCTCCGACAACAGCCCAGAAAATCAGGCAAACCGTGAGAACTATTTTTCATACTTCCGTGAAGGTAATGACAAGTCGATCACCTCACCAGATCAACCACAGGAATTGCTCTTTAAAGATAACAACTCGGACTACTTCCCGATGATGCCACTCAACTCGGGTAGTAATTCAGTGAGCAACGTAAACATCGTCAAATTCTTGGCTCTGGATACGACACAGTACTTCCTTCTCGAACAATGGGCAAAGGGCTCCTTCGTGAGCGACCCGAACTACCAACCCTACCCGATAAGCGCTAAAGACATGGCTAGTGTCGGAAACTGTGTGGGACTACCTATGTGCCCAGGCATCGAAGTTACTTGGAGTGTGCAGAACCCAGCGATTTACCAATCAGCCTATCAAATTGCTGATCACCTAGGCAAAGATGGTTACCAGACAGTTGGCCTCGACCCATCTCGCGATGAATGTGAAGGTGGTGGCTGTGAGCCAGGAGATCTAACAAAGCGTATGGCTTGCCCATGGCAGGCTGACTTCTTCCAATGTACAGTGCAGCCTGTGAATTTCACTGACCCAAGTGTCAATAAACACGCAACGAACACTGGAAATGAACCATTACCACCTACCTACTATTCGTATTGGTGGCCACCACAGAGCCCGTGGGATGTGCTAACAGGTGAGCTAACTGAAGATGGGCAGGCTCACTCTCATCTTCCAGCAGGTCAGCAGATGAACTATGCACGCGGCATCAATAGCTTCGTGCAGATGGTCGAGCACTGGTCAGCCTTGGCGTTCATTCGCAATAATAACTCAAGTGATAAAGGTTTCCCATACTTCACGGAAACTGAACGTAACAACGAGCTCTTCAGCTATGAAGAAGTAGGTATTGGTACTATCAGTCAGAACCCGCAAGATAATGAGACCACTATACCAGTGTTCTTCATCGAGCCAGATCCTGAGAAGGTGAAGAAGCGCAGCACACGAGCGAAAATGTTGATGGCATCCATCGAGGAAAACGAATTCAAGGAGATTGCTATTGCTGATGAAGGACTCGGCCTCCCTCGTTCCGGCACGAGAATGCGCCGTTAGCGCCTCTCTCTCTCGCATACATTTTGGTTCTATGAGAGAATCTAAAGTAGATGTACTTATTGTAGGTGGAGGCCCTTCTGGGGTCTCCACCGCATTAGCATTATTGAAGTACTCAAAGCTTTCAGTTTTAGTGGTCGAAGCCTCAGACCTCAATCGCCTTAGGGTCGGAGAGCATGTCTCTAGCCAATTTTTAGAATTGCTAGAGTACTTAGGAGTGAATGAAGAAACCTTTGACGAAGACTTCATGTTGCCATCCTACGGTACCACTTCGTATTGGGGATCATCCGAAGCTGTTGATAGGGACATGGTTTTCTCTACCGAGCAGTCGACTTATCAAATCGACCGTGAAGCATTGGATCTAACCTTGATAGAAAAGGTGATTGAACATGGAGGTCGCCTATGGCCGCGCTCGCGCTGCACACAATTTGCACAAGAAGATAACGGAAAATGGTCTGTGGAGATCAAGCATGAGACAGAAGGTACACGTTCTGTGCGTGCCGAGTTCATCGTCGATGCGACTGGCCGTCATTCATCATTAGCTAGGCTGTTAGACTTTTCACAAAAAAAGCACGATCAACTGGTGGGAGTGGGATGTTTCCTTAGTCTTCCAGAAGGTCAAAATGTGGAGAACAAATTAGTGTTAGAAACCTCACCACACGGATGGTGGTATAGCGCAAAGATCTCTGCTACTGAACTGGTAGTCACTTTTTTTACCGATGCCGACATTGTGTCCAAGCATGGCTTCCACAAGTCCACTTCTTGGCTCAAAGCATTGAATAAAACTGTTCATACCAAACAACGAGCATCTGGCAGCTATTGTGAGCAAGCCGCACCATGGGTGCGCAACGCATACAGCCAGATAGTCGATAGTTCCAGCTTAGAGAGGTTCATTTCAGTGGGAGATGCTGCCTGTGGCTTTGATCCAATATCCTCTACAGGGCTTGGCTTTGCTCTGAGTTCAGCCTCGCACGCAGCACGCGTGATCCGGGAGGTCTTAGCATCAGAGAACTCAGACGCTCTCGCTGTCTATCAGAATGATTTGAATCAGCATTTCTCCAACTACCTAGAACAAAGTTTAAAGGTCTATCAGCAAGAAAACCGCTGGCCAAACGAACCATTCTGGCAACGCCGGCAAAACTATGCCAAAGCTTGATTACCTGTTACAAGCCACACTGCGGTCATAAGTTCACAGCTTTTATTGTTGTGGCTACAAATGTGTCTCAGGCGCCTTAGCTGTAGCGACTCCCTGCTCTGACAAACTCCAGATAGATGTCTAGAGCACACAGAAATTGGTGCTAAGCACTAGAAAGGACTCGTTTTATAAAGAGCCCTCCATGAGCTGCTTTATCATATTTAAGCTTAGCAACCTGTCCCATTTTTCCAGACTGGCCCACACCCTATTACTACCGACCAACACTAATTCCAATACACTCATTTCATCGGAACTCACACAGAACTACCCTGTAACACTCATTAAACATTGGCGGAGAGGCAAGGAATCGAACCAAGCCGAGTTCATAACAAACTCACAACGGTTTTGAAGACCGTAGTAAAAACCCACATATCAAGCAATTTTACACAACGTAACCGATTTGTAACTGTTTTTCATTGAAAAGGGAGTTAGATTCGCCCATTTTCGCAGTCATGCGCAATAAGGTGACAATCTCAAAACTCCCAAAAAGCCACCGCTACAAATTCCGTGTTTTCTATCCTGATGGAGACACACGGAAAACAAAGTATTTCAGAAAGCTCACAGGTGAGGATGGAGCTGAAGAATGGGCAGCGGGCAAGGAAGACGAATTAGCCGAGGAGGGCTCCAAGCACGCAGCAATTACTGAGGAAGAAAGAAACGCCGTGATCGCGTTCCGCAAACTCATCACTATCCTTCCAGAACACGCGCAGAAGGTTTCACTCAAAGACGCCGTTGAGAGCTACGCCAAAGGCATTGCTGATAGAAATCGCTCCATCACCTGCGAAGTTATCGCAGATAAGCTCCTCAAGCGTCTCAAAAGCGAACAGAAGAGCATTCGCCACCGTGACACCATCGAAAGCCGCCTCAAGCGATTTAACGCTACCTACGGTGATTGGTTGGCCTATGACATCTCCACCGAGATTATTGACGACTTCCTCATGAATTTAGAAGTAGCCGAACTCACACAGCAACATTACAGGCGCGCTCTTCACCAGATGTTCAATCACGCCATCAAGATTAAGGCCACGCCCCATAATCCAGTAAAAGACGCCATGAATCCAAAAGTTGTCAGTGGGGATATCGGGATTCTCTCACCTCAAGAAGTAGCATCCCTACTATGCCATGCTGACGACAATCTTTTACCAGCTCTGGCTATCTCATTTTTCGCAGGGGCGCGACGTGAAGAGATTCTAAAGCTCGATTGGTCTGACATTCATCTGAGCGACGATGAGCCCATCATTCGCATTCGTGCTAAAGTTGCAAAATCCGCAAAGACCCGCCACATTCCTATCAGTAAGAACCTCCAAGCATGGTTAGAGCCTTTAGCTCAACCAAAAGGAAATCTAATTACTTCTGAAAGCCAATACCGCATTGGCTTAGACAAAGCACGTAAGGCTGCAAGAATTGAAGAATGGCCTCACAATGCTGGACGCCACTCATACGCCTCTTACCACCTCGCTCTTCATAAGACTGCGGACAAGCTAGCCAATTCGTTAGGTCACTCAAACTCGCAACTCCTTTTCGCCCATTACAGAAAACTTGTGACTGAGAAAGAGGCAAAAACATTTTGGGCAATCATGCCTGAGTCTGAAAACAACATCACCTCAATTTCCGCATAAGATGAGCAAAATACACTACGAACCTTTAGCTCACCCTATCAGGAATTATGTAGAGAACCCTCAGGTTGATTATTCTGAACATTTTTTCCACTTCCTGACCGAAGTTGAAAATCGACTAGCTGAGACTGAAAAATACCTGCATATATCAGCTATCGAATCACCTAGAGGTAATCAAACCCTCTCCCTAGAAAGTTTGCCTGAACAACATATGGTTAAACTGCAATTAATCATCAAAATGATCAGCGTTTGTAGCACATACAAACAGCCCAGTTATGCAGGATTGAACTCTGATAATGAGACTACAAACAAAAGATATCAAAAAAAGAAGAAGCCGTCTAACGGAGACGTTATAGATTCTTTAAGTCCCGAAGGGAACTTGTCACACAAACAGGATACATCTCTTACGATTAGTAATTACTCTTCAGCAAACATAACTGAAAAAACAACCCTCATAGAGAGACGTATTAAAGAGCTCTCTTTAAACAAGAAGGGACTCACTAAGGAGCAAGTTGAAATATGGAAAAAATCCATATCTAGATTAACAAAGTACTTCAACAAAAGTAAGCGTATTGATTTCGGAGAAAAACGTAACTTTCCCCACTACAAACACCTTCAAGTCTTAAAACAAATGAGAAGCTTCTTAGATCAGGAAATTTATCCCTCACCGTCTGAGTTACTCAAAGCCTCAAAGGTTCAGCTAGGTGCGAATATTGGAAAAAATGATATAACTAGAGTTAGTAAACTCATTCACACAGAGTACGGTCTACCTCTTCTTCCAACTTCCACAGATCAATGTAATGTGAAAAAAATATTAACCAAAAACAGAACAGAAAAATCTGATCTAGAGACTCTTACAAAAAACTTCACTAATATCTAGGGACGCTATTCTTAATATGCGAACGGAAGCGTATTCTTCCCTCATGACAGCGAATAAAGCGCTCAAACAAACAACGGAACCGAATAAGGTCACAGCCCCTAATACTCCAATCTCTCATCACGAGTCACAGCCCTCAAAAGAGCTCATCGACTACCGGGAAGCTGCTAGACGGTTAAAACTCTGCCGGAGAAGTGTCGAACTACTCGTGAAGCGTGGGGAAATTCCTCACATCAAAATTGGTAGATCAGTACGCTTTGATTGGAATAGTGTTATCAAAGCACTCACTAAACACTCTGTTGCATAAAAAAGGCCGCTCCCCTGCGAGGCAGAAGAACGGCACAAGATTTGTTGCAATTTCTTTTTACCACTTCTTCCTCAAAGGGCAAGGCCATAGAAAAGATACAACTATGGAATCCTATCAAAAGGTCCCCAAATACGGGTCAAAAGCACGCATTATTTTTGACATGCTGCACGCAGTAAATGGAGGTTACATCTCCATTGAAGTGTTATCTGACAAGGCTGGAACATTAAGTACTAGCACCACTATCTCTCAGATAAGAAAATTAGGCTGGGAAATTAAAAATGTCCAATTTTCTGCGTATTGCCAGGACACTGGAACGAAAAATCGGTGTTCACTTTATGCGCTGATCAGGCCTAACCCGCCTGAAGAGTCTGACCTACCGTTTGCAGTGTAAAACAGGGTTACAGCCCTAATACTAAATGAACTCGCCTATTTCAGGCGAAGCATCGTATTCGACCACCAGATTAAATGGTGTAGAGCACATGCTTCGCCAGATACGGTGGCAGTTTTTCTTCACTCTCACGTTCTCATGCCACGGCATCACTGAAAAACGTGCCAAGCAGTGCTTTCTAGGCTTTAAAGGTAGGCTTCTCAGAAAATGCATCGGGAAGTCAGCGAAAAAGAGGCAAAGTGCTCTATATATGGTCCAAATAGAATTCGGAAAATCGCTGGAGCATATCCATCTACACGGAATGTTCGCAGGATTACCGAGCAATGTCTCTTGCGATGACATAAGAAATATTTGGGAGTGCTGCATTCATGAGGGTGGAAAAGCTGAAGTCACAACATACGATCCGAACCGAGATGGCGTGTCGTATGTTATGAAATTTTGGAGGGATCCCCAACAAGTCTCTCTAATCCAATCTAACGAATGTTGGCCTATTTACTCGGAGTCACTTCTTCCCACCCTCAGACGAGGAAAGAAGAGAACTCTCCAATGTTGAGTAAGGGGCGTCTCGCAATGACTGGGTAGAGCCCTAGTCATTGAAACTATCAACACGGCAAATAAAATAGAACTGCCTTGTATGGCTCTGCGTACCCCCATTGACGGGTGAAAAAAGGTACAAATGGAATTAATTGCAAATTTGCAATTAATTCCATTTGTTACATTTACCAACACCCTGTTACACTCTCTTAATGCGAGCATCTCAGCAGAGTTCCCTCGCGCACGCGCGCGTAATGGTTCCGCAACTCTCACAAAAAACACACAAGTGGTACACTATAAGCTCATTAACGACTTCACATTCGGGAACTATCCTAAATCATAGCTGTTCCGCAATTCACAATACTAGACCTGTTATCTAACATTTCCTAACTTGCACCTTGAAACGGCGATTTGAATACGACTAGAGTGGTCTCACCGTTTTCTCCTCATGTCGTTAAAGTCCCCAAACTTCCAGTTTTTAGCCAAATCGCAACCTCATCTACACCGCTTAGCTGTTGATGCTGAACGTCTCTGCCTCAGAAGCCCTGACCTAGCACTCACTCGTCTCAGACAGCTGCTAGAGGGCATTCTAGTGAGCGTGCTAGGTAACGATGAAAAATCCGACAACGCCAAGCGCATTAGTGAGCTGAGATATCAAGGGGCGATCGATCAACAATTGGCTGACGCCATGCATACCTTGCGCAAGCTCGGTAACTCCGCGACCCACGAAGCTGAAGCCACCGCTCCTCAAGCTCTCTTTGGCCTCAAGCTCGGCAGAATGACCGCCATCTGGTTCCACAGCCTCAGCAACCCACAGTTCAAGGCCGGACCGTTCATCCCTCCACAAGCTACGCCAGATGCATCAGAAGCACTCAAAGACGAGCTAGCAAAGATCCACGAAGAACTAGCCAAACAGAAACTTGCTGCCCAGCAAAAAGAAGCCACCATCGCAAACTTAGCAGCCGAAAAAGCAGCACAAGAGCAATACTCAGACCTCGAAGCTGCACTTGATCTAGCAGCTGAATCAGAACAAAAGCTCCAAGCTGAGCAAAAGAAATTTCTCGCAGCCCACAAGCCTGCTGAAACTAAGGAAGGCGAAGAAGCTCCAGAGGCGGCGAACCCACTTCTCACTCCTGAATCCATCGCTGCAGCGCAGAAGGCCTTTGACCACGAGATGGACGAAGCCACCACCCGCAAACTCATCGATCAGCTTCTCATCGATGCCGGCTGGGAAGCGGATTCTATCAACTTACGCCACAGCAAGGGAACCAAACCTAAACACGGCGTCAATCAAGCGATTGCCGAGTACCCCACAGCCAGTGGCCCCGCTGACTATATCCTCTTCGCGGGACTCACCCCCATTGCCGCAGTCGAGGCCAAGCGCAACAACGTCGATGTCGCGGGAAAGATCCCACAAGCGCAACGCTACTCCAGGGACTTCCAGCAACCTGACAACGTCAAACCGGCTTACGAGGTCGCTGGGCGCACCGTCGCGTGGCCAGACGACGAGAGCGGCCATTACGCCCTCCCCTTCGTGTACTCATGCAATGGCAAGCCCTTCGTCAAACAGCTACGTGAGAAATCCGGCACCTGGTTCCGTGATGTGCGCAGCCCGTCTAACATCGCGAAATCTCTCCCCAGCTTCCACAGTCCTGAAGGCCTGCTAGATCTGCTGAAGCGTGACAACGCCATCGCCCTCCAGAAGCTCCAGACAGAAAGCTTTACCTACCTCCAGCTCTACGATTTCCAAGAAAAGGCGATCCGCGCCGTAGAAAACAAGCTCGAGACCACCCCCACCCAGCCAGATGGCACACCCACCAGCTGCCTACTCGCCATGGCCACCGGCACCGGCAAGACTCGCACCATCATTGGCCTCATCTACCGCTTTCTCAAGGCAGAGCGCTTCAAGCGTATCCTCTTCCTCGTAGACCGCACTTCACTCGGCACCCAGGCCCTCGAAGCCTTCCAAGACGCACCGCTCGAGCAAAACCAAAATCTCTCCACCATCTACAACATCGCCGAGCTTGGCGACATGGCTGCAGAGGCCGAGACCCGCATTCAGGTCGCCACGGTTCAGGCTATGGTCCAACGCGTGTTCAACTCCGACTCTGCCCCCAATATCGACAGCTACGACTGTATCATCGTCGATGAAGCACACCGCGGCTACACCCTCGATCAGGAAATGACTGAGGGGTCACTCGTTCACCGTGACCCAGCACGCTACCTCTCCAGTTACCGTCGCGTGCTCGACTATTTCGATGCTGTCAAAATCGGCCTCACCGCCACTCCCGCCAAGCACACCTCAGACATCTTTGGCAAGCCGGTCTTCACCTACTCCTACCGCGAAGCTGTGGCGGACGGCTGGCTCATCGACCACGAGCCACCTATCCGCTACGAGACTGTTCTCTCCAAGCATGGCATCCATTTCGAAAAGGGCGACAGCGTCTCAGTCATCAACTCTAACACCAAAGGCGTAGAACTCGCAGAGTTAGAAGACGACCTCCAGTTCGATGTCGAATCCTTCAACCGCCAGGTCATCACAGAGAGCTTCAATCAAGTCATCTGCGAACAACTCGCTCAAGAATTTGATCCAGATGGCGATGAGAAGGTCATGATCTTCTGCGCCACCGACATCCACGCTGACATGGTCAAGCGCCTACTAGACGAGGAATTCCATAAACTCTATGGCGACACCTACAAGGAAGCCTCCGTCCGCAAGATCACTGGCAAAAGCGACCAAGTCGCCAAGGTCATCAAGCGCTACAAAAACGAGCGCCACCCCACCATCGCCATCACGGTAGACCTCCTTACCACTGGCATCGATGTCCCTAAAATTTGCCACCTCGTCTTCCTGCGCCGAGTTCGCTCACGCATTCTCTATGAGCAAATGATCGGTCGCGCCACTCGTCGCTGCCCCGAGATTGCCAAAACCACTTTCAAGATCTACGACCCCGTAGACATCTACGCTGCGCTTGAGGAAGTCAGCACCATGAAACCCTTGGTCAAGCGCCCTAACATCCCGCTTAAAGAACTCATCAGCGAGCTCAAGAACCCACGCGTGCACGTCAATTACGCCGATGTTCTAACCGACTCCTCAGAAACTACCGAGCCTAGAGACTCCAGCGAAACCGCTAAGAAAGAAGAACAACACGCTGAAGACGTTCTCAATGAAATCAACCAGAAGCTCATGCGCGTCTTCCGCAAGGCTGAGAAAAAGGCCGAAACTGACCCGCAGCTCAAAGAACGTCTCAACGAGCTAGAAGACCAATGGGGCGTCGCTCCTGCCCACCTCCACCAGCACCTTCACCAGCTTGGCCCAGTAGAAGCAGCCAACTTCTTTGATACCTTCCCTGCCATCGATAAAAACATCGATGAGGTCCAGAAACGAGTAGGCACGAAGCAGTTTCCTATCATCTCTGAACTGGAAGATGAATTCATAGGCCGGAATCAAGTCACCGAAGGCTTCGTTCGCCCCGAGGACTACCTCGATAGCTTCAGCCAGTGGATCAAGGATCACCTCAATGAGTCAGCCGCGCTCACCGCCTGCGTCACTGCCCCAAAAGACCTGACTCGTGACCAGCTCAAGGAAGTCAAACTCCTGCTCGATCAACATGGCTACAGTAAAGCTAATCTCGCCACCGCCTGGCGAAATAAGACCAACCAAGACATCGCTGCCAGCATCATCGGCTACATCCGTCAGGCCGCTCTAGGCGAACCGCTTCTCAACTTCGAGGACCGCGTCAAACATGCCATGAACCATATCTACGCCCTCACCACTTGGAGTCAGGTGCAGAAAAAATGGCTCGACCGCCTCGCCAAGCAACTCACCCACGAAGTCGTCATTGACCACACATTCGTCAACCAGGCCTTTGTCGAACACGGCGGCTCTACCCGTCTCGATGGCCTCCTCGGCAAGCAGCTAGACACTGTCCTCTCCACCCTCTCCGAAAAACTCTGGGAAAGCGCCTAACCGCGAATTTAGAATGGAGAATTCCGAATTTAGAAGTCAAACACTTCCCACTTCAACATTCTAAATTCTAAATTCTAAACTCCAAATTCCATGCCAACTCCACCGTTCACCATCACCTCGGCCATTCTCGATCTCCTTGCGCAGATTGCTGAGCAGGTGGGCCGACTTGGATTAGGCGATGCCACACCAGCTCCACCGCAACTGCGCCGTGGCAATCGCATCAAGAGCATTCATGCATCACTTGCCATCGAGAACAATACTCTCAGCCTAGAGCAAGTCACAGCACTCCTCGAAGGCCAGCGCGTACTAGGCCCACCGAAAGAGGTGCTCGAGGTGAAAAATGCCTTCCAAGCCTACGATGCTCTCCCAACTTGGCAGCCACAAAGCATCGACGACCTACTTGCTGCCCATGCGCTGATGATGGATGGCCTAGTCGATCGCCCTGGCTCCTTCCGTTCTGGTACGGTTGGCATAGCCAAAGGCGAAACTGTCGTCCACCTTGCCCCACCAGCCGACATGGTCACTGGCCTCATGCGCGATCTTCTGGAGTGGTTTGAAACGACCGACGTCCACCCGCTCATTGCCAGCTGCGTCTTCCATTATGAACTAGAGTTCATCCATCCCTTTGCCGATGGCAATGGCCGTATTGGTCGACTCTGGCAGACACTCATTCTGAGCCACTGGAAACCAGCACTCGCCTACCTCCCAGTAGAAGACGTCATTCGCCAGAACCAACAAGCCTACTACGACACGCTCGCAGCATGTGACAAGGTCGCCGACTCCGCCCAATTTATCGAATTTATACTCAGCTCCTTACTACAAGCTCTCCATGAGACACAGGCAGCAAGCGACCCAGTCAACAACCCAGTGAGCGACCCAGTCAAATCTCTCCTAGAGGTTTTGAAATCTGGCCCACTCAGCACCAGCGAGTGCATGGCTGCACTTGGGCTCTCCCACCGTGCCACATTCCGTAAGAACTACCTCCACCCCGCACTTGCGTCAGGCCACATCGAACGCACCCTCCCCGACAAACCCAACAGCCGCCTCCAAAAATACCGCGTAGCGGTAGAATTTAGAAGTTAGAATGCCGAATTTGGAAGACCGGCACGACGCAACCAATCAACTTCCAACTTCCAACTTCCAACTTCCAACTTCCAACTTCCAACTTCCAACTTCCAACTTCCAACTTCCAACTTCTAAATTCTAAATTCTAAATTCTAAATTCTAAATTCTAAATTCTAAATTCTAAATTCTAATGAGTGAGCCAGCTGAAATACGAGAAAGGACCTTTGAATTTGCGAAGCGCATTGTGCTGCTATGTCGCACCCTTGAGCAGGGCTCGGATGTATCTCGCACACTGGCCAAACAACTACTCAGGTCTGGCACATCCATTGGAGCCAACGTCGAAGAAGCCAAGGCTGGCCACAGCAAGCCCGACTTCATCGCCAAACTCACCATCGCATGCAAAGAAGCACGCGAGACCCACTACTGGCTTCGCCTTTTAGCAGAAACAGACATCATCCCCGAGTCCAAGCTCACCTCACTCACCGACGAAGCCAACCAGCTCATCGCTATCCTCACAACAATCATCAAAAATGCTCGAAGTAACTAAACTTCTAAATTCGGCATTCTCCATTCAGCATCCATCAACCGAGTAATTCTAAATTCGGCATTCTAAATTCTAAATTCATTCCCATGACTCAAAACGATCTCGTCCAGAAACTCTGGAAAACCTGCGACGTCCTCCGCGACGATGGCATCAACTACTCTGACTACGTCACCGAACTCGTCCTCCTCCTCTTCATTAAAATGGAAGACGAGAAGTCCAGAATCAACCCAGATCCTGAGAAAGGCTACAAAGTCCGCCTCCCCGAAGGCTACCGCTGGACAGACCTTTCAGAGAAAAGCGGCATTGAGCAGCTCAACTTCTACAAGCGCCTCCTCCTCACCCTCTCTACGGGCAAGGACGGCGAGACACCTGTCGCCATCGACCCGATGGTGACCGCTATCTATGCCGAGGCTCAGACCTCCCTGCGCGAGCCGCGCCATCTCGCCGCACTCGTCCGCACCTTCGATGCCCTCAACTGGTTCTCATCCGACAAGGACGACCTTGGCGACGTCTACGAAGGCCTCCTCGAAAAGAATGCCACTGAGACCAAGTCCGGCGCAGGCCAGTACTTCACGCCCCGCGCACTCATCGACTCCATCGTCCGCTGCGTCAAACCACAGGCTGGCGAGACCATCCAGGACCCTGCCGCAGGCACCGCAGGCTTCCTCATCGCTGCAGACGCATACATCAAGTCACGGACCGACGACCTCTACACTCTAAGCGAAAAGGATCGCGTCTGGCAGCGCTCCAATGCCTACCTCGGCGTGGAGCTGGTCCCCGACACCCGCCGTCTCGCCCTCATGAACTGCCTGCTCCACGGCATGGAAGGCGATGCCGATGGCGTGGTCCATCTCGGCAACACCCTCAGCAAATCAGGATCCAAGCTCGAGAAGGTCGACATCATCCTCGCCAACCCTCCCTTCGGCACCTCCAAGGGGGGCTCTACCGCCTCTGAACTGCGCGATGACTTCACCTTCCCCACCTCCAACAAGCAGCTCGCCTTCCTCCAGCACATCTACCGCGCACTCAAGCCCGGTGGCCGCGCCGCCGTCGTCCTCCCAGACAACGTCCTTTTCGAGGACAACACCGGAGCCGACATCCGCCGCGACCTAATGGATAAGTGCAATCTCCACACCATCCTCCGCCTCCCCACCGGCATCTTCTACGCCGCTGGCGTCAAGACCAATGTCCTCTTCTTCACCAAGGGGACTGTAGAAAATCCACGACAGGAAGAAGGCTGTACCCAGCATATCTGGTACTACGATCTCCGCACCAATGCCCCCTCCTACGGCAAGCGCACACCTTTCACAGAGAAAGACCTCAAGCCCTTCGAGAAAGCCTTTGGAAAAAATCCACACGGCACCTCCAAACGAAAGGACGGAGGCGACACTGGAACTTTCCGTAAGTACACCCGCGCAAAGATAGCCGAGCGCAACGAGAACCTCGACATCACGTGGCTCCGCGATGATGACACCACAGCCTCCGAAAACCTCGCTTCACCAGAAGTCATCGCCGAGGACATCAAGAAGAACCTCGAGCAAGCCATCTCCGCCATTACTAAACTTCAGGAGGAAATGGCATGAGTGAATTACCTAAAGGGTGGGAAGAGGTTTCACTTTTCGATATTTCGTCACCAAAACAATGGCCCACACTTTCAAAGTCTAAGCTTTCTGAAGATGGGTACCCAGTGTATGGAGCTAACGGTCAAATAGGATTTCATTCAGAATATACACACGAGTTTCCGACCATACTCATCACATGTCGTGGAGCGACGTGCGGAACAATCAACGTATCAAAGCCCAAGTCATGGGTGAATGGGAACGCAATGGCTCTCGATGAATTGCAAACCAACCAGATTGATTTTTCATTTACAAAATTAGCTCTCACAAACCGTGGCTTTGAAGATGCTATAGGAGGATCAGCCCAACCTCAAATCACGAAAAAAAGTCTAGAGGTTGTCACTGTGCCTCTCCCGCCACTCAACGAGCAAAAGCGGATTGTTGCCAAGTTAGACACCTGCCAAGGCCACATCGAACGCTCTAGCGACGCCCTCGGCTCCATCCCCATACTTCTCGAAGACTACCGCGCCTCACTCCTTGCCTCCGCCTTCCGCGGCGACCTAACCGCCAAATGGCGCGAACAACAAAAAGCCCAAGGCATCCAACACGAATCAGCCCAAGACCTCCTCACCCGCCTCCGCAAAGAACGCCAAAAACAATGGGAACAAACCGAACTCAAAAAGTACGAACAAAAAGGCAAAACCCCTCCCCCAAATTGGCGGTCCAAATACAAGAAGCCTGTAAAAATAGACGCTGAACACACAAAGACGTTAGCTCAACTTCCAAATTCATGGCTATACTGCGCAATCGATGACCTTGGTTTCATCGTGCGAGGAGCATCACCTAGACCAGCTGGAGATCCTAAATTTTTTGGAGGGCAATTCCCTTGGCTAACCGTAAAAAACATTACAAGTGGCAGTTCACCTTATTTAACTAAAAGTTCACAATTTTTAACTCCAATAGGCGTCGAAAAAAGTAGAACTTTTCCAAAGAACACTCTACTTCTATCTAACAGCGGGGCGACCTTAGGAGTTCCTAAAATTCTAGCAATTGATGCTTGTGGGAATGATGGCATTGCCGGGATTCTAGGATACCCGACTGAGATGTTACTCTTTGGCTACAATTGGTTATCCTCACAAACCCAATATTTACGTTCGTTAAATAAGGGAGCTGCACAACCAAACCTCAATACTGATATTATTAGAAGTCTGGGACAACCTCTCCCCCCACCTGCAGAACAAAAAGAAATCGTCCGCCTCCTCGAAGCCGCCTTCGCCCGCATCGACGCCATCAAACTTCTCCATTCTAAACTCAAAATTCAGCATTCCTCCCTCACCCAATCCCTCCTAGCCAAAGCCTTCCGCGGCGAGTTAGTCGTACAAGAGGACCTATTCTAAGCCATGCGACTTCATTATCTAGAACTAATCGGCAGCTACAAAGGGCTAAAAAACCAAGTCTTCGACTTTCGAGACTCAGACTCTGACATCATTGCCCTAGTCGGCCTCAACGGCGCAGGAAAATCCAACTTCCTGGAACTAGTCGCCGAAATATTCTGCTTTTTAGAGAGACATCAGCGCGTCGACTTCAAATCGCCTAAAACATTCGGTTTTAATTTTGAGATTTTCTATAGCATTACGAATTATATTGGAGTCACCAAGAAATACAAAGTGGTATGGAATGACCGGCATTTGACTATTTTTGTTAAAATAACTCATCCAGATCCAGAACCTCCATCTTATCCCCCGGATGAAGATTTTTCAGAAATCCCCCTAGAGGCACTCGATCTACCCAACCAGATCATTGGATACTCCTCAGGTCTCAATGAAAACCTTCAACGGCCTTTTCTAAAGAACATTACTCATTACTATGACGCTCTACTATTCAGACGACGAGTGATGCTTGAGTTTCAGGAGAAACTTAATTCCCAAGAGACTTTCGAAGATGCTGAGACATTACGTATTCGGTATAAAATGGGCTTCCCACACTTATTTCAAAATGAAAGGGCATACACCAGACCTCCGTTAGCTACGCTAATAGACTACGACTCCACTGCGTTGCTGGTGGCCTCACTGACTACTCTGCCTCCTGACGAACTGGAAGGCTTTTGTGCTCAGATTGGATACCATTCAATAAGTAGTTTTACCCTTGCATTCAACCTGCGTGGAAGACCATATACAGACGATGAAGAGAGAGTTCTTAGCGACCTAATACATGTAGCTAAACACCACGGGGAAGTCACTAACCCAGTCCAACAAATCCGATGTTATAGTATCGATACTGAGCTTACCGAGGAAAACATAGATTTTGAAGAAGAACTCTATGAGCAAGGAAAACTCTCAATCGATGTAAATCAAGCGAGTGATACTCTTTCCACGACCTACCCTCTTGGTCCATCGAGTTTCTTTTCAAAACTTCATAAAGTACAGCTTCTTGGCACAAAAAATTGGCAAGCCTCTGACAAAAAAAATCTCCGCAAGGATGACTTTTATGAGCCAGTGCGAAAACCAATCAGACAGAAACTCCCTCTAGAAGTAACTAAACTCATTTTCCTAAAAGAAGACGGTACTCAAGTAAATTTCTTTGACTTAAGCGATGGTGAAACTCAGCTCATTCAAACTCTAGCAGCCCTTCGAGTCTTCAACACAGAGACTACGTTGTTCCTATTAGACGAACCTGACACCCACCTCAATCCTCACTGGAGAACAGAGTTCCACAAAAACCTAGAGCAAATCAGAAACTTGGAAGGTGATTTTAGCAAAGACCACCAAATCTTCATTTCAACGCATTCCCCCTTCATGCTTTCCTCGTTAGATAAAAGCTCAGTCTATCAGTTTAAAAGGAATGAAGACGACTTGAATATCACCCAGGCGGAAGAGCAAACCTTCGGCTCCTCTTTTGAATTTTTATCAAAAACATTTTTTGACATGAACTCTCTCATTTCAAGTACAGCTATCGATGAAATCAACGCTAAGATTGCTGAATATCAAAATTCACCTACACAAGCAGTCCAATGGATCGAAGAGCATGTCGGAGAGTCGATGGAAAAATCGTTCATTGTGAATAGACTATCTGAATAATGTTCACTCCGATTGACTCCAGAACCCCGTCACCTAAAATTTTTGAAGGCCTAAATCTGGAGCTTCTTAAATTTATCCAAGTAAGCATTCACGAAGTTGACTACTCTGAAGCTCTATTTCCGGACCCGTTAGGTAAAGAGCTATGGGATAATCCCGCAACACGAGACAGATTTGAAGCCCTTCATTCAAAGTTGCACGAAATTTTTGATACGACTGAACGAAGAGAGTTTTATCAAATGCTC
Organism: Rubritalea sp.; assembly: GCF_051252225.1. Lineage (GTDB taxonomy): Bacteria > Verrucomicrobiota > Verrucomicrobiia > Verrucomicrobiales > Akkermansiaceae > Rubritalea. Next base: position 46,573 of record NZ_JBPOGE010000015.1, on the reverse strand, counting down.
ATCGAAAGCCAAGACCTCTGCATTTATTTCCAAAATGAAGCAGATTCCCCCAAAAAAATTGACGCTAGATTATCTGAAACTTTTGGAAACCTAACTGTCCATCTTTACACCAGTTCTTCAAACCTAGTCGGGGTTAAACGCCACTGTGGCGAAACCCTTCATGAGCACTATGAAGAGTTCATGAGAATCAATGGCAACGTTTGCCCATGCTGTGCTACAGAGCTGCTCACTCAATTTCAGGAAAATACAGAAGGCGATAATTCTTGGCGTGGACCATACGATCACCTCCTCCCCAAGAAAGATTACTCTCAATATGCCGTCCACCCACACAACTTGCTACCAACATGCACGACTTGTAACGGGAAAGCCAAGAAGACAAAAGATCCCGTCATCGACGATGAGGGCAATCCCTGCCTGTGTTCTTACCCCTTCAATCAAAGTATCCACCAACTAGTGTCTCTTAAGTTTGCAGATGGGAACAATTTCGAATTTGTAGCTGAACTAACACACAGCGACACACCTGCCGAGAGATCTTGGCTGAGACTCTATGGCATGAAAGACCGGGTCGGAGGATATTATAGAAAAAAAACGATATCCTACATAACAAAAGACTGCCGTCCAACATGCAAAGACGACCTAAAATATCAGGTTGCACAAAAAGCAAGGGAGCAACACCTACTGGCCGATCTCGAACCATGGGACCTTTGGCACATTAAGCTGTATAGATGGATGGATCAGCAAGAGGACTCATACTTCAGAGGTCTTTGGGCAGCTATCGAATTAAGACGTAATTTGTTGAACGACAATAACAACGCAAACATTCAAATTTAGCCCAAGGGTACAAAGAAAACACCTCAATCAAAAGGCTAACAATCAATTCTGACTACACATTGATAATCTGATGGACGACACAAACTCATTATTTCCATTGGACCTTAGAGGCTACGAAACGGTTTTTCAGCTCAGCTTACACAAGAGTCTTTTTGAAAAACTATATGGACAACTTAACCTCGTGCACACCGAGGCAATTACGGATTTAGAGTCTCAGTACAAAGTTGACTCACAAGAAGAGCGGGAAGAATTTAGCTCTATAAGGTCAAGTTTTGAAAACTATCAAGAAGATGAACAACAGGTGCTATTTTCAACCAATCTCATTCAACTTTACACTTTATTTGAGAATGAATCAAAACGTCTCAGCCAGTCGGTAAAATCTGAAAAAAAACTTAAGCTGAAACTGGAGGATTGCAGCAGCCAAGGTGGTCTCGTTTCTAAATTAAGGATATATCTAGCTACTTATTCTAACCTTCTCCCCAATGATCACCTTGTCTGGAATCGAATTGATGCTCTCAGAATTGTTAGGAACTATTTAGTCCATGATGGACATTCAAAATATGAGGTGATCTCGTCAGGACAATTAAAGAAGCTACACCAAAAGAATCCAAATCTCTATTTACTCACAGAGCACTCTGAACTTCAGCTAACAAAAGATCTATGTGAGCACTTTCACTCTGATGTCACCAACTTCTTCAAACTAGCATATAACAAACTAGGCTGGAAAACTTTCAAGAACGAGAAATGAAACCTACTCCCAAAACTCTCCAAGCCTTCCTCCCCGAAGGCACTCCAGACGCATTCAGATTGCCGAACTCACCACGCGCATCGTTCTGGCGATTTCGGTACCACGCACCCACCTCGAGTCCTTCTACGAGCGACCTGAGTCAGACTACGTGGGCACCTACTTTCTCTTTGGCTCTGAAGACGAAAGCAGCAAGCCGCTAGCCTACATTGGCCAGACCGAGGACCTCAAACAACGACTGCGCAGCCACGATGCCAACAAAGAGTTCTGGACCCGCGCTGTCATCCTCGTCTCACGTACGCATTCTTTCACCCAAGCACACATCAAATGGCTGGAATGGCATTCCATCGCCACCGCCCAAGTAATACGCCAAAACTCCTAGCTAAGAAGAACAGCCAACGAACCACCTTAAAGCGGTTTCAACCATCTAGCTCTACCTTAAACTCAATATGTCATCTCTACAAAATCAATCAACTGAAGTAATCAAAGATACTCAAACTACCCCGCCTCTACCTCATGCCTATTGGCTAGTAGGGGCATCTTATGGATCAGACCGAGATCAAACTGAGCGATTTACTTCCGAAGGAATCTGGCAAAATGGCCATGAGGACAAATACGCGGAAGATGTCAAATCGATGAAACCCGGTGATCGTATCGCGATCAAAGCAACCTACACCCGTAAGAATGACCTCCCCTTCAACAACAGAGGGCACTTTGTCTCCTGTATGCGTATCAAGGCTACCGGCACAATTACCAAAAACCATGGTGACGGTCAAAATATTGAGGTAGAGTGGGAATGGGTGTCACCCGAGGGTGAAGATAAGGTCTGGTATTTCTACACCCTTCAAGGAACTGTCTGGCGACCAAAGCTCGAAGACTGGGCTGGACAAGCCTTGGTCGACTTCGCCTTTAATGACATCCCTCAAGATATAGATCGCTTCCGCAACCATCCATATTGGCATGAGCGGTTTGGCGACCACACTACTGAAGAAGAGAGGTTCAAATGGACGGTATTCTACGAAGCCGTAGCTGATGCCCTTTTGAAGCACAGAGATGACCGAAAAGCTCTCATAAATTTTATCCACAACCTCGCAGAAGAATTCAAGCTTTCCTATATACAAGATAAAGAACTCAATGACATTTGTCCATTTACAGTGTTTGGGGTATTTAACCGAGGTTACACCTCTGCGAATAGATCCAGTATAGCGACTGCTCTCGCAAACTTCTTAGAAGTCACAGAGAGTGTGCCCCAATCATTCGAAGGCATACCTATACTCAACAACCAAAAGTCATGGTTTTTCGCCTATGAAGAAAACCAAGGAGCGGACGATATTGAAACGCTCTGGGAAATGTTTGCCACAGCTCTCAGTTCAGCCGACAGCATCAATGAACCTGATCGATCCGAGTTTATCGACTGCTATAACAGAGTAACTCAACAACGTGGAGTGGGTTGGAACATTACGATGGGACTCTATTGGATTCGCCCTTGGAATTACTTAACATTAGATGCGCAGTCTCAGAGCTATATTACAAATAGTTTGGGGATCGAGATTGAGAAATTAGGAGCAAAGAAACGGTGTAGTGCGGCTAATTACCTCAAAACGTTAGATACTCTCACGTTGCGTTTCAAAGAAGACGCTTTCCCTGTTCATTCTTTTCCAGACCTATCGTTGGCTGCATTTAACTATGAAGACAACTCACCTAAAGTTGAGTTAATTGACGATGAAATGGAGCACGCCCTCACGCCCATCATCCTCGAAGATTATACAATCAATGACATCATTAGTGATGGTAGTTTCATGGAAAGAAAATCTTTAGAGGCTATTCTTGAGCGTTTGCGGACGAAGAAAAATCTGATTCTTCAGGGGCCTCCAGGCACAGGGAAAACGTGGTTAGCCAAACGTCTGGCCTATGCTCTGATGGGAGCCAAGCATGAAAGTAAATTACGTGCCGTTCAATTTCACCCTAATCTCTCATACGAAGATTTCATTCGAGGTTGGCGACCTTCTGGAGAAGGAAAGCTCACCCTAGTCGATGGCCCCTTCCTAGACATGATCAAGCAGGCTCAACAAGACCCCGCGACCAAACACGTGATTGTAATTGAAGAAATAAACCGAGGTAATCCTGCTCAGATATTTGGTGAAATGCTCACACTCCTAGAAGCTGACAAGAGAACACCCAGAGAAGCACTAGAACTCAGCTACTCTCGCGAAGTCGGAGAAAAAATCCACATCCCAGATAATTTATACGTGATCGGGACTATGAACATTGCTGACAGATCCCTCGCGCTTGTCGACCTAGCTCTCAGACGACGCTTTGCATTCATCACCTTAGAGCCTATATTTGGTAAACTATGGCATGAATGGGTCAACAACAAGGCTCGCATCCCGTTAGACACGCTCAAATTGATCGAGGATCGCTTACTCTCGTTGAACACTCAAATCGCTGATGACCGAAACCTAGGTGCTCAGTTTAAAGTCGGACACAGCTATGTCACTCCAGCATTCAACACTATAGTTAAAGACTCGAATGCTTGGTTCAGGAGTGTCGTTGAAACCGAAATTGGACCATTACTCGAGGAATATTGGTTCGATGACTCTGAGAAGGCTTCAAGGGCTAAAAAAGATCTACTAGCAGATTTCTAATATGCCCGAAGTTCAACTCTCTGAAGAAGAGCAAATCTCTATGGTCGGCAAAATTCCAGTTCGGAATCTCTGGCTTCTTATGCTCTACGCTTCTGATCTCTATCGACACCTTGGTCATTCAAAAGTGGAGGTCGAAGATAACCCTGAAAATATTGCAGATCTCGTAGCTGAAATACTATGTAGCCTAGTTGAACAACGACTAATGCGAAACCTCAGCTTTGGTTACAGACAAAGAGAAGAAACAATCAACCGAGTCCGAGGACGTATAGATATTCTCCGTACGCAAAGGCATAGACTATTGGACAAAGGTAAAGTTCATTGCCGCTTTGAAGAACTAACCATCGATACACCTAGAAATCGATATGTCAGGGCAGCACTAGAGAAGATCTCGTTGATGGTGAAAAGTCGAACGATTGCACAGCGATGCAATACTATTTCTCTCCGCCTCGATCGGCTAGGAGTCAAAAAAGGTAAACCTGTAAACTATAATAGTAAGAATGAACGAATGGGCAGAAATGATCTTTCTGATCAAAAGATGGTCGCGGCTGCTGACCTCGTATTTAACCTTACCATACCTCAAGAATTGGCAGGCCAACATCACCTTCAAACTCCGGATAGAAACATCGTTTTCCTAAGGAAGCTCTTCGAGAAAGCAATTGCAGGCTTCTACAGCGTGAATTTGGAAAAATCAGAATGGTCAGTCACTTCTGGAAAGTGGTTTAAATGGCAGATCAGTGAACAATCCCCAAGCATCAATGACATTTTACCGGGCATGAAGACGGACACAATAATCGATTGCAAACGTTCCAAACAACGACTCGTAATTGATACCAAATTTAATGCCGTGACTGCTTCTGGATACTACAGAGAACAATCTCTCCGTAATGGCTATATTTATCAAATGTACGCCTATCTTCGCAGCCAGGAAATCGAGGATGCCCCTCAGTCTTTAGTTACACAAGGTATGCTACTCCACCCCACTGTGGGTGAGGAACTTGATGAGTTCGCCACAATCCAACAGCATAAGATACGCTTCTGCACACTAAACCTAGGTCTAACAGCTCTAGGCATTAGGCAACGCTTGCTAGATCTTCACGCAAATAGCTTCACATAATTATCATGCGCGACTTACAAAGCTACATAGACGAGGAATACCAAAAGTACCCAGAGGAGGCAATGCGCCTTTACGACGGGAAAGGCAGCGAATGCATTCCAGACCTATTGAAATCACAGTGGAGAGACCAATGGAAGAATCTACAAGCATCCCGTGCCGCCACTCTAAGAGAGCGAACCAAATACATCACGAACATCCAGAACGGCATTCAGGTTTTCTGGGGTGATGGACTGAACTTACTCGAGCAGTGTATCCATCTCAACCTTGAATGGGGAACGCGCCTAATAAAGGAATCGAATGAAGTTGGCACGCCTGGCCAAGAGCACCTTTTCAGCGCACTGATCAGGAATCACTCCCGTGCTTGCCTGATCGCAGAAGAGGTCTTGCACATGCTCAAGGGTGGCTTCCCCGATGCTGCCTTTTCTCGCTGGCGCTCACTTCACGAAATAGCGATCACCACGGCATTTCTACAGCAACATGGAGATGCATGTGCCGAGGCTTATCTCGAACACGAAATCGTGGATCACATCAAATGCTGTGAGCTAGACAACGAACTAGCTGAACTCAGTGGCAAGAAGCAGATTCCAGTCAAAGAAATGCAAGACCTTGAAAACGCCCTACACAGTTTGCTCCAAAAACACGGAAAGGCTTTCAAGAACGGCTACGGATGGGCAGCTAAAGCCCTCGACATGAAAAACCCGCAGTTCAAAGATCTGGAAGAATCTGTGGGTGATGAAAACATGCGCCTCTATTACAAACAAGCAAGCCACAAGGTTCATGCTGGAGCGAATGGATCATCAAGCTCGCTGGGCACCATGCGCATTAAGATGAAAATGAATCGAGCTCCCAGCCACGAAGGCCTCGCCGCCCCCGCTGCGCTCTGTGCACGCTCCCTCATTATCACCACACACGCGATTTCCCTATTATTCCCCAGCTGTGAGTCGATCGTCCAAGGCCATATCCTCAATGAACTTTTCCAAAAGATCGAAGAAAGCTTAACGAGAGCCAGTCAAAGGATAGACTAACACCTCTACACCATCTCCCACCATGACTGACCTCGAACCACGCAATGCGCTTCTCTCAGCCGTCCATCAGGCACTCTCAATACCAGGCTTTGCTGAGACGATCCCCACACTCCGAGACATCAATGAATTTCATGAAGCACAAGCACTCAGAGCTGTTCTGACTGTTTCAAACTTCTCATCATGGCTCACTGAGCTCAAAGAGTTAGGAGCAAATCTAAAACCCCACCCGACACATTCGTGGCATATTGAAGTATATGACAAACAAGTTGGCTATCTTGGGAAGTTTCGCCAAAGCCGTGTCACAGGGCTCTGGTTCCAGGGAAAGCACAGCATCCACATGCTAGGAAACTAAGTGAAGCGAGTTCTCCAAGTCTCACCGAAAAAGTGTAACTGCTTTGTAACTGTTTTTTCATAAGAACCACCCCGTATTGAGGCGAATTGCCGCGAACGCTCAAAAAGCACCAAAGCCCCCACAAAACACGCAAGTCACTTATTATAAGCATTGGCGGAGAGGCAAGGAATCGAACCAAGCCAGGACCATAACAGACCTACAACGGTTTTGAAGACCGCGGCGACCACCAGGCACGCAACACTCTCCAATGCTTATTAATTAAGTCCGTGAAATCTAACACAGCACGCTAGTCACGCAACTAAGAGTTTAACTTTTAGAAGATATTTCGTAGGGGTACACAAAAAAGCCGCTCTCTGTTGAGAACGGCTTTCAAGTTGGTTACGGGAGTAGGATTTGAACCTACGACCTTCAGATTATGAGCCTGACGAGCTACCTGGCTGCTCCATCCCGCGATTGAAATATTGCCAGTCGCCGAGTGATTAAACTCTGATGGCGAAACCCTTTCGGGTGCGGGCGGAACCTACGGTTAAAATCGTATAACCGCAAGCTCTTTCATGCTATTTAAGAAAGAATTAACGCCACGTGTAGCCGTCCACTAGGAGCTATGTGCTGATTGACCTTGTCGTCAATGCTGTAGGCTACTGTGTTTCAACGAAGAGCTTTAGAATTTCCGCTGAGTAAAGCCAGCCACCACACTCACCAATTGGTTCACATAATTCTCCCTAAAAAAATTGTGGCACAAGTTGCGGCACAAAATAGCGCATCTTGTGGTGTATTGAGCTGTCCATCGGTCAAACTACGCCCACAAACAAAAACGCTGTAACTTTTAACAGTTACAGCGTTTTTAAGTTGGTTACGGGAACAGGATTTGAACCTATGACCTTCAGGTTATGAGCCTGACGAGCTACCTGACTGCTCCATCCCGCGATTTAAATAATGCTATTCGCCAGATCGTGAAGATCTGGTGGCGAAACCCATTTCGGGTGCGGGCGCAACCTACGGTTGAAATCATATAACCGCAAGCTCTTTCTACACTATAAAGTAATATTTTTTAGTAACTGAAGCGCCAACTTTCATTACTCATTATGTCCACTTGCTTTCATGAACTCAATGAGCTCTGGGTCACGTTGAGGGTATTTGGTCAAGATGCGCTGTCCCTCTTCATAGGGAAATGCAAACTCGAGCCAAATCTGCTCTAGCGTGTAAATAATCACTGTTGGTTTGCCTGTATTAGAGTTCGTTCCCTCTGCTAAAATGAAATCACGGACAGTTTCCTGCTTCACACCTTCTAGAAGGTAAGCGAATTTCTTCTTACTATCTATGGCACGAAGCGCTGCTGGGTCGTGCTTGAGAGAACTTCCACCAGCTGGGCCTTCCATTGGCGCAGGTCCTTTAGGCTCGTCCTTCTTAAGAGCTGCTTGAGTAAAGGGGTTTGGAAACCCTTTTGGAGCTGACGCTGCTGCGGCATTCACTCCGACCGGAGCAGTCATTGGTCCGGGCCATTGAATATTTCCAGGCCCAGGGATTCCCTGAGTTCCAGTGTTTGGCTTAGGGATAGCGTGAGAGCTAGTGATTGGTGCAGGCATTGCTTGCGGCCCAGGAATATCTGATATTTTATCTGCCAATTCGTTTTTTTTCACTGGAGATGTTAGCTCAACACTCTCGGTGTCATGCTCAGCTTCTAGCGCACTAACAACATCTGCATAATTCGTCTCAACAACTTGTTGAGTAGATGCCTTAGCAGAACTGAGTTCACCGCCCAATTCCTGGAGCAAGCTACGGTAGCTGATGAGTAATTCATCACGGCTAGGCCAGGGAATATTGGTATGTGCTCCATCAGGACTAAGAAAGCTGCCTTTAGGGTCCACGAAATGCTCCACCATCTCGTGATCCATGTTCAGCTTTGTCTTACGCCATTCGGTATCGAAGACGCGTTCCATTTTTTCGAGGAGATCTTTGACCTTACTTCTGAGAACTTCGTCGCTCATCTTTATTTTAATTAGTTCAGGGGAAGTTTATTTTTTATTTCTAGCAGATAAACACAAGTTTAACCTGCCTTAGGGCTTATGGGGTTTGGGTAATTTATACTTTAACTGAATTTACGCTCCATTCAAGTGTATCTCCCGCATGCATAGGAACCACGTTTTGGTTATGGCCTTGGTATGCAGCTGGCACTTCGAATGGGGAATTCGTTACAGTAACCAGTTTTTCCGCTGGTTGAACTCCATAGAGCCTTTGAGCGTTATCACTGATGAATGCTTGTAAGTTATCCAGTTTATCGTGCTTGTCAAAAAGTTGGGCTAAACGAGCGATTGCTAAAGGCGCGGTGAAAACACCTGCTGCACAACCACAGCATTCTTTCTTCTCAAGTGGATGCGGAGCTGAATCACTGCCAAACATTAATTTTGGGTGAGCGGACAGCGCAGCCTGCAATAGAGCCTCACGGTCCTCTGGGCGTTTAGCTATAGGCTTACAGAAAAGGTGTGGATCTAGCATGCCTCCAGCCACGTCATCGAGTGTGATGATCAGATGCTGAAGTGTCACAGTGGCTCGTAAATTCTCATGTTTATCCAGCATAGCCACTGCATCCGCGGTAGTAATATGCTCCATGGTGATATTGAGCTTAGGAAACTTCTTCGCGAGATAATCGTAACTCTCTAAAAATTCCTTCTCTCTATCCATTACAAAGCCATGAGTCTCCCCATGTACCATGAGTGGGATGCCCATTTCCTCCATCATTTTGAAAACTGGTTCCACGGCATCGATCGCCTTCACTCCAGCTTCACTATTAGTCGTAGCTCCAGCTGGGTAAAGCTTGATACCAAGCATATGCTCTTTAGCTGCTGCTAACTGAGCTTCCGTATAGTCGCCACGGAAAAAGAACATCATGTAAGGATCGAATTGATTTCCACCTAAGTTAGCCATGATTCGCTCTTTGTAACCTAATAAGAGTTCTAGGCTATCCACTGGTGGGACCAAGTTTGGCATAATGACTGCACCAGAAAATGTTTCAGCAGTCAAAGGTGTCACCAACTTCATCATGTCTCCATCACGAAGATGGAGGTGCATATCGAGTGGTGAACGAAGAGTAATTTCTTTAGGCATAAATAAAAAAGAGAGGCTTTATATTGAACAAGCGAGAGAAGGACTGTCACTATTAAAGAGCAAGAATGTACAAAAACAGATTAATGCCCTTCTTCAGCGTCCATGAAGTCGAAAAAAGTAGTGATGTCGTCACGCTGACCTAGCCCTGCATCAGCCTTTCGCATTTCTATGCGCTCGGAAAGGGCGTCTCTATATCCACAGTTACGAATATGGCTTAACCACCAGTCCAATACAGGAGACTCAGGTTTTGTTCCAGTTTGGTAACACCAGTCCAGCGCGGCTCTATCATCAGCTCCGGTGTCGGTAATGAATGTCACCAAGTCGGTATATTCCACATTCAGTAGCTGACAGGTCCATAGATCCATCGCCCTGCCGAGATTGTTATGATAGTCAGTATGCAACTCCCCCGCTGCGAACATTCTGATCTTGTCGCACATTCTCAAAAAGTACGGGAGGCCATCGATCTCAGCCTTACAACTACATGGGATGTCTCGTGTGTCTGACATGTGCGAAATCTCCACCTATTTCCACCCTCAGTCAAGCGGCTAATCCATTGAATTCATTAACAATAAATTAGCGTCCAGCCTAGTTTCAACGCTCTAGATAGAGGATGAAAAAATAGCCTCTCCACGTGTTCAGCTATCGATCCGCGCCAAATCTAGAAAATTCTGAATTAGGCTCGCATAAATCTAAAGTAATCTGAGTATTTTACGCATCGCCATACTCTTCCATTCCTCTACAGGAACAGACGAGATTACGATCACCTATGACATTATCAACACGACCGACGTAAGGCCAAAATTTATGTTCCCGCAGGCTTGGTAATGGATACGCGGCTTTCTCACGAGAGTATGATCTATCCCACAAATCACTACTCACCACCTGCGCGGTGTGCGGAGCATTCTTAAGCACGTTATCCTCGCGATCCTCCGAGCCATTGATCACTTCTTGAATTTCTCCATGAATACTAATCAGCGCGTCACAAAAACGGTCGATCTCCTCTTTCGACTCAGACTCAGTCGGCTCGATCATCAGTGTCCCTGTTACTGGCCATGACATGGTAGGAGCGTGGAAACCGTAGTCCATGAGACGCTTCGCCACATCTTCCACCGTGATCCCGGACTCAGCCGAAAGCTGACGCAGGTCAATAATACATTCATGTGCTACTAGGCCTTTATTCCCTGTGTATAGGATTGGGTAAAATGGTTTAAGACGCGAAGCCACATAGTTCGCATTGAGAATGGCTACCTTCGTAGCTTCGGTAAGTCCCTCACTGCCCATCATCGCGATATACATCCACGAAATGACATAGATCGAGGCTGAGCCATGAGCCGCCGCACAGACCGCACCGTCCTTTTTTTCTTCACGGAAATGACCAGGAAGATAAGGAACGAGTTGCTCAGCCACTCCAATAGGGCCGACTCCGGGACCACCTCCACCGTGTGGAATACAGAATGTTTTATGTAGATTCAGGTGACAAACGTCAGCCCCAATCGCTCCCGGACTAGTGAGCCCAAGCTGCGCATTGAGATTCGCGCCATCCATGTACACTTGCCCACCAGCATCGTGAACCATTTCACATATTTCCTTGATTGTTGATTCGTAAACACCGTGCGTGGAGGGATACGTCACCATCAAGCAGCCAAGGTTTTCACCAGACTGCGCGACCTTCTCACTGAAGTCCGCTAGATCGATATTCCCTTCAGCATCACATTTTACAGGAACCACACTGAAACCAGCCATCACTGCGGATGCCGGATTCGTACCGTGTGCGGATGTAGGGATCAGACAGTCAGTACGACTCTCCCCTTCATTCGCTAAATGGTAAGCGCGAATAGCTAGCAAGCCAGCATACTCACCTTGGGAACCTGCATTTGGCTGAAGTGACACCGTATGAAACCCGGTGATTTCGGCGAGCCAATCAGACAGGCTATCGAGCATATCCAGATAACCATGCGTCTGTTCCTCAGGAGCAAAGGGATGTATATTCGCAACCGTCGGCCAGCTCAAGGGAGCCATCTCTGCCGTTGCATTCAGTTTCATCGTGCAGGAGCCTAGTGCTATCATCGACTCATTCAGTGCGAGATCACGCTTCTCGAGCCGAGATAAGTAGCGCAGCATCTCGGTTTCTGAATGGTAACTATGGAAGACTTCTGCAGTACAAAAGTCAGATTCCCTATCATTAAATGCGTCCCACGCGACTTCGTCTTCTTCAGGTAAAACTGGTTGCTCCACACCGAAGATGGCGAGGATTGTCATCACATCGTCATTGGTCGTCGTCTCATCAAAGGACATTCCAATATGATCAGCATCGATGTGACGGAAATTAAACCCTGCAGCAATGCCCTGCTCTAAAATATCCGCCGCCATGCCCGGGGCCTTAATCGTCAGAGTATCAAAAAAACTATCATTAAGAACCTCGAGACCGATCGGCTTAACTGAACATGCCACTACTTGAGCTAGATAGTGCACGTTGAATGCTATGTTTCGAAGCCCATCAGGACCATGATACACGGCATACATCGAAGCCATCACAGCGAGTAACACCTGCGCTGTGCATATGTTAGAAGTCGCCTTATCCCTGCGAATGTGTTGTTCGCGAGTCTGGAGCGCAAGGCGGTAAGCCTTGTTACCTTGGGCATCTACTGAAAGCCCAACGATCCGACCAGGAAGTTTGCGCTTCAGTTTATCAATGCACGCAATGTAGGCGGCATGTGGCCCACCAAAACCGAGCGGCACGCCGAATCTCTGACTACTTCCCACGGCAATATCAGCACCAAACTCTCCTGGAGGCGTGAGTACTGACAGAGCTAAAATATCCGCAGCCACAATAGTGGAGGCTTTCACAGCATGTGCCTTCTCGTGAAAATCGGAGTAATTGCTCACCGCTCCATCGGCATCTGGATACTGAACAATCGTTGCAAAGAGCCCGTCACATGCACTGGGTTCGAATGTTTTCCAGTCGCCTATTACGACATCAATTCCTAACGGCTCACAGCGATTTCTAACTACATCGACCGTCTGAGTAAACACCTTGTCTGAAATGAATACTGTATTCCCTTTCGGCATTGCCGAGCGAGCCAAAATCACAGCTTCCGCGGCAGCTGTGGCTTCATCAAGCAATGAGGCATTCGCTATGTCTAAGCCTGTGAGGTCGGTGATCAATGTCTGAAAGTTAAACAAGGCTTCGAGCCGGCCCTGCGCTATTTCAGACTGATAAGGAGTGTATGCTGTGTACCAACCTGGATTCTCTAACACATTGCGCTGAATCACAGCTGGCACCTTAGTTCCGTAATAGCCTTGCCCTATGAAAGGCTTTAGAACCTCGTTTTGGTCCATCAGCATTTTAAGCAGCTCCAAGGCATCACTTTCTGAGAGAGGTGCTGGAAGGTTCAGCTCCTTTTCCTCAAGAATCTCAGCTGGCACCGCGTCTGCAATAAGCTCAGAGACACGCTCATAGCCAAGTGAGCTGATCATTTCTTGGCGAGTTTCACCGTGTACTCCTACGTGACGGCTACAGAAATCTGCATAGATAGACATTATAGTATAAAAAAATGGGTATGGAATTTGATCTTGGCTTACTGAAAATAGGCGTATTGCTCGGCTGGTAAACTACAGGCCACAGAAATATGCAAAACTAACCGTTATAAAAATCTAGCAATTACTGAGTTGAATGGTCGGCCTAAGCCCGTAATCCTAGGCGCAAGTATGTGCAGCATACGCTCCGGCATCCATCAAGCTCTCCACTTGGGATGGATCACTTAGCTTAATTTTAAAAAGCCAGCCAGCTGCATGCGGATCTGTATTCACCAAGGATGGATCAGCATCGAGCGCTTCATTCGCCCCAACAACCTCACCAGAAACTGGAGCGTATATATCAGATGCGGCTTTCACCGACTCAACCACCGCAATCGCTTCTTCAGCCTCACATACGCGTCCCACTTCTGGCAGCTCGACAAAAACAATGTCAGTGAGCTCTAGTTGCGCGTGGTCTGTAATACCTACGGTGGCCACATCTCCTTCCACTAGAATCCATTCGTGATCTGCTGTGTATTTAAAATTGTTAGGGATGCTCATATTAAAATAGTTAGACTGATAGAAGAGGGTTTAGCCTTTCTTGTAAAAAGGTTTTTTCACAACTTTCGCCTCGAATCTACGCCCACGAACATCGATCTCAACCAGGGCTCCCACTGATGTGAAAATCTGTGGGAGATACGCCATCGCGATACCTTCTCGAAGGCTTGGTGAAAGAACTCCACTGCTCAATTCCCCAATCTGCTCACCAGTTTTAGCGAAGACTCCATAGTGTGCTCGTGGCGGCGCACCTTTACCCGTATATTTCAGAGCGACTAGCCGTTCAGCTAAGCCTTCTTCTTTTTGTTTTCGTAAAGCTTCAACGCCAATAAAATCGGTATCAAGCGCACAGAAAAAACCAAGACCTGCTTGCAGCGGGCTACGTTCCGGCGCGAGGTCTGAGCCGTTTAGCGGGTAACAAACTTCGAGACGAAGAGTATCGCGCGCGCCCAAACCACAAGGCTTAGCTCCAGCTTCAATAAATTTGCTAAACCATACCGACCCGACACTAGATTTACAGAAAAGTTCAAATCCATCTTCACCAGTATACCCTGTCCGGCAGACGAGGAAGCGCTGCTCCCCCTCTTCCCAGTCATCAACTCCATTACGCGGTGGAAGCTCTCGCCCAGGAAAAATCTTAGCGTAAATGGCTGCTGACTCAGGCCCCTGCACCGCCATACCAGCCCATGTCAGGCTCTCGTCTATAAGTGTGAGTCCCTCAGGTAAGTGCTTAGTAAGCCAGCTATAATCTTCGGCTATCATCGAGGCATTCACCACCATGAAGATCCGATCCTCAGCTAGTCGATAAATAATCAAGTCGTCTATAACTCCACCATTTTTATTGAGCATCAGTGTGTATTGCGCCTCACCGATTGCTAATTTTCTCACATCATTTGTAAGCATCGAGTTGAGCCACTCTTCAGCCCCCTCACCACTTAGAAAAAACTGACCCATGTGAGAAATGTCAAAAACTCCCACAGCTTCGCGCACCGCAGCGTGCTCGTTCATAATACTGCTGTACTGCACAGGCATGTTCCAGCCAGCAAATGGAATCATCTTTGCGCCCAGCTCATGGTGGAGCTCAGCTAACGGGGTTTGCTGAATCATTTCATCGCTCATTCTAACTGCACGCTGCGGCGAAATCACTAAACTGTCAATCTCTCAACTAACTCAGTATCAAACCACGGAGGACTGAATCCATACACATCTAGAGTTATCCCTTGCACCTTGGAATATATTGGAGACATTGACCCTTAGTTAAATCAACTAACACACCTTTTCTATGCTAAACCAACTTGAACGACAATTTGGGAGCTGGGCAATTCCTGGCCTCATTCGTTACCTCGCTCTCCTCTTCGTCGGCGTCTTTCTTCTCTCTGCTATCAACCCAGCATTCTCTGAGACCCTCGACTTCAATTGGACTAAAATTACTGACGGTGAGTGGTGGAGACTACTCAGCTTCATCTTCGCCCCTCAAATAGGTTCGCTCAATGCATTCGCTGTCATCTTTATGGTATTCGGAACCATGCTCATGTTTTCCTTTAGCGATGGACTCGAACAACAATGGGGAGTGTTTCGGGCGAATCTCTTTGTCTACTGGGGAATACTCAGCACTCTTCTCGCTAATATTCTCTTCGGAGCTGTCTGGGACACCCAGTTTAGTCTGTCTGGAATTTATCTAGGAGCCTCCATTCTCTTCGCCTTTGCCACCTACAATCCTAAATACTCACTCATGTTATTTATGGTGATCCCCTGCCCGATCTGGATCATTGCAGCACTTGCTGGCGTACCGATGCTATTAGACGCCATCTCGAGCCCTTTCCACGGACTCTTTGTCGCGATCTGCATTTCTAACTACCTTGTGATCGCTATCCCAATGCTCCTGAGAAACACCAAACAGCGTAGTTCGGTGAAAGCACATAGGAAAAAATTTAAAGCCTACCAGAAAGACGAAAACGAAGCGTTCAACACATGCCACACCTGTGGAGCCAATGACATCAGCAACCCTGATAAAACATTCCGGGTCGGAAAAGATGGCAAGGATTATTGCTTGGAACACCTTCCAGATTAAAGCCACACGCCCATGAAAAAAACCATACTCACAGTAGGCTTAAGCCTCTCGGTCCTATTGTCCAGTTTGGCCCTCTACCGTACTTTCAAGGAAGAGCCCATCACCCCAGAAAATGATTTCACTGAATCGGACTTTTTAGCGCCTGGAGACCTGGGAGTAGTAAAGAGAATACTTAGCGCTCATCCCAAAAGCGGTGAGCTCGCTGTTCTCAAACGTCAATTATTTCTAAACGGAGAGCTAGTTAGAGAACTCACAGAATACCAACGTGTCCGAGAGGACTCCGAGGTAGTGAAAACATTTTTACTGATCGATAAGGACCAATTCAAGATCCCCACTGAGCCAGACCGAAAGAAAAATCAGTTTGAACAGCGTGCCATTCCTCCACGTTCCTACACCATGCGCTGTGAGGGCGACCAATGGGAATTTGATTACCTCTATTTTGATAGCTCACATTTCAGAACTTCTCTGCAAGGCTCTCGTGGAGAAGTGTACTTCAAGGATACGTTCGGCAAGGCGACTGATCAGAATACGCTTAACTACACCTGTGAACTCACATGCATGCCCTACTTAGAAGCTAAGCGCTCGTTCTATGAAGACAGACCTAAGCAAGGGCACGACGGTGAGCCATCCTTCACTTTCCCCGAATACGGCCACAGCCAAGCTTGGCAGGCGCAAGATACTATCTATGGACCCGCCACGATTAAATATTCTAATCTAATGGATTCCTTGGAAGAAAAAGCCGAATCATACATCACTCATACGACCGAGTCTCCTAAATCTTAATTCCAAAGCAAGTATGTCCTCAGCCCTAAAAATCCTACCTCCCATCGAGCCTCTCGCGAACAAGCTTGCTAGCGCAGTGAAGCTACCTAAGCCGCTCGTCATTTCCTTTGTGCGCAAAGAAGTCACAAGCTGGCGCAAGCAATTATTAGCCGGTGTTGAGAGTTCACGTGACGCTATCGAGCTGGATATTGAACAAAACCTCCATGCTTTTGCAGTCTCAAGACTACAGCCTGTAATCAACGGTACAGGAGTGCTCATTCACACAAACCTTGGCCGCTCACCGCTGGGCAAGACAGCCGCGGCAGCTTTAGAAAAAATAGCCACTGGCTACTCCAATCTAGAATTTAATCTACCCGAAGGAACTCGCGGAAAGCGCGCGGGCTATCTCGAAACGGCACTCGCATGTCTGGTAAATGCTGAGGCGGCTACTGCCGTGAACAACTGCGCTGCTGCCCTCGTATTAATCCTACGTCACCTCTGTGAAGGTGAGAAAAATGAAGTGATCGTCTCACGCTCAGAACTGGTTGAGATCGGCGGAGGCTTTCGTATTCCAGAGATCCTAGAAACTTCTGGCGCGAAGCTGGTCGAAGTGGGAGCTACGAACAAAACCCACCTCGCGGATTACGCAAAAGCCGTCACTCCTAACACAGCGCTTATTCTCAAAGTCCATCGCTCGAATTTCTACATCGAAGGCTTCACCTCAGAGCCCGACATCTCAGAGCTTTCTACTCTCTGTAAGGAACACGACATCCCACTTGTCGAAGACATAGGTTCAGGAGCTGTCATGAATACTGACGAGCTCGCCCCCATCGACCACGAGCCAACTCCTCAAGAAGCTCTAACAAAAGGTGTCGACCTCATTTGTTTCTCTGGTGACAAGCTGCTAGGTGGCCCTCAATCAGGTATTATCGCTGGCCGCGCCGATCTCATCTCTGGAGTTAAAAAAGAACCCTTCTTCCGAGCCGTGCGCTGCGACAAACTTATTCTAGCAGTACTCCAAGAAAGTATCGACGAATACCTCCGCACCCAAGCCAATCCCACAGAGACTGATGTTCCCAACTTAAAAGCTCTAGCAATGAGTCCTGAGCTCTTAAAAGAGAGAGCCAAAGCTATCATCGAATCCGTGGGGAATCTTACTAAAGGCGAACTTAGTATCATCGAATCTATCGCCACAACTGGCGGAGGAACCATGCCACGATCTCAGATCCCTTCCATGGCGATCAAAATCACTCCCACGGGTATCAGCCTCAACAAGCTCGGAAAGTTATTGCGCATAGGGTCTCCCGCTATTGTCGGCTACACTCAGGAAAAGCATTTATTGCTAGACCTGCGTACAATATTCGATTGGCAAGACGCACTTGTGGCTCAAAGGCTGAAAGAAGTACTGGCCTAACAGACAGCACAAAAGCCATCTCGCACAACCCAGCTGTGCTCGAGATCTTTCATCAGTACCGCACTGTCGAACTGGCTACTGCCCTCGGGAAATAGATTTTTGTCATCGAAGTACGCGCTGTAACACGAAAGCACTTCTAGCGGTTCCATGTGCCATTGCTTAGTAACTAGCTCAATCGCATCATAAGATTGCCCCTCTTTATTCAGCGACCAACCAAGGTTCCCTTTTTTGAAAAATCTAGAGACTTCGTCCATCGACTTGAATACCGAGTCACCATCTAACAAGTCGGTTTGCTCTGCATCAATCGACATGAGTTGCGCTCCACCTAGCTGGTTAATCTCCACTTGGTAGCGACCATCAGCCGCTTGCACCTCAAAATCAGCCTTCCTGTATTCTCCGGGAAACATCTTTCCACCAGAATAGACATTGAGGCTCGAGTTCGTATCGCGGCGCAAGACCAAAACACCCTCGACTCCCTCGGAGCTATGAACTGCCACTCTGTGCGCTGCATTGTGACTTTGGCTGCCAAAAATTTTAGCCATTCCCTTGGCTCGCATTTGAGACAGGCTCACTTGGCAAATACCGCCGATCGCATATCCGTCTACCAGCATCGGTCGAAAACCATTGGGTAAATGTTTCTGCAATACGTCTGGCTCAATCCGGTAATTCAACAAAATCCGGTGGTCAATTCTTCCAATTACTTCTTTCACTTATTTAGGAGGTCAAAAACACACTATACCATGGTCTCGTAACCGTCAAAGCAGTGATTCGGAAGCACTACAATAGAAAAAAAATGCTCTACACCATCAGATGTAGAGCGTTAGAAAATGAATAGAGGATGATTTTAGCTCAGCTCAGCAACTGCAGCATCGAGAGATGCTACATCATCGATTGAGAGAACCGTCACTGACTTATCAATCCGTCCCATAAGACCAGCAAGCACCTTGCCTGGTCCTAGCTCGATGAAGGTTGTGTTACCTTCTGCGATCACAGCCTGCATGCTTTCAGTCCAGCGCACAGAGCCAGTGACTTGCTTCTCGAGCGTCTCACGAATCTCAGCAAGATCAGCTACTGCTGTCGCATTATAGTTAGAATACACAGGGACTGCTGGCATGGAGATTTCTGTCTCAGCAAGAACTGGAGCAAGCTGATCTTGAGCACTTTGCATCAAACGTGAATGGTATGCCCCAGCTACTTTCAGCTTCTTCGCCATACGAATGCCACGCTCTTTTGCCCCAGCCACAGCCTTATCAACTCCTTCGACAGAGCCTGAAACTACGATCTGACCAGGTGCATTGAAATTCGCCACATCCACATCGCTGTCAGCAGCGAGTGATTTTACAGCGTCTTCATCACCGCCGATCATTGCCGCCATGCCACCTTCAGTCGCATTGCACGCTTCTTCCATGAAAGCACCACGTTGCTCGACTACTTTGAGACCATCTTCAAAAGTGAAGGTCCCAGCAGCTGCGTGTGCAGTGAATTCGCCGAGCGAAAGACCAGCAGCAGTCACGATCTCTAGCTCTGGAAGCTTTTCCTTCAACACTTCGAGACACGCAAGGCCGTGAAGGTAAAGAGCTGGCTGACAATTTCCTGTGCGAGTGAGCTCCTCATCAGGACCCTCAAACATCACAGAGCTAAGAGAGCGCCCTAGCGCTGCATCCGCTTTATTAAAAAGCGCCTTTGCAGAAGGATACGCTTCTACCAAGTCTTTACCCATGCCCACTTTCTGAGCTCCCTGTCCTGAAAAAAGTACAACTACCTTATTAGCCATGAGTCGTGTCTAACTGCGTGATTCGTGGGAGGCAATCACAATTCCATCTTTCACCATTTCGCAGCTTCTTCTTTAGCCACATTTCTCAGAAGAACTGCCCCTTGTGCAATACATTGCTCCAAAGGTAAGCCAATATTCGCGAGAGCATAATGACGGTCAAACATCTTTTCGGCGCCGTCTTCGATACGCCCAGCCATAGCGACCACTGGTTTACCAGCTTCCTTTGCCATCCTAGCGATCCCCGCAGGTCCTTTCCCCTCGGCTGTCTGAGCATCTAGACTGCCCTCGCCAGTGATAATTAAATCAGCTTTAGCGATGCGCTCTTCCATATTTAATTCTTGGGCTAACCACTCAAAACCATTCACCAGCTCGGCTTCACAAAAGTGCATTAAACCAAAGCCCAAACCTCCCGCAGCTCCGGCACCTTCTCGCTCTGCCGTTGTCTCACCATCACACACGAGCATGATGTTTTTAAGTATAGATTCCATCGCTGAAAAATCCTCGACTCCTTTTTGAGGACCATAAATGGCGGTAGCGCCGCTACTTCCTAGAAGTGGATTACGTACATCTGAAGCAACCAGGATATCAGGCATCTTCATTATACCTGATCCATCAAACTTCACAGCACGAGCAAGCTCAGCAGGCACAGGCATCAACGGATTTCCTGCCGAATCATAAAATGTAGCCCCCAGCTCTACTGCCATTCCGGCTCCCGCATCATTCGTCGCGCTGCCACCAATACCCATTACAATACGCTTTACCGAATAGTTCTCCACCGCATGACGCATCATAATGCCCGTACCTGCGGTGTTCGAGCAAAACACATCACGCTGCTCCTTCTCAATCATTTCCAAGCCATTCGCCTCAGCCATCTCCATGACAGCCATATCACCTACGACTAAATAGCGGGATTCACATGGCCTCCCGATCGCATCCAGCGTGTTACAGGTAACCCATTCGCCACCAAGAACATCATGGACCGATTGAGTGAATCCCTCGCCGCCATCTGCAATAGGAGCCTGATCCACCTCTGTTCCAGGAGCCGCTTCCCACAGTCCATTTGCTATAGCCTCACAAGCTTCCGCCGCACTAAGCGACCCTTTAAATTTATCACACGCTACGAGTACTCTCATTGATAGATAGTTAGAGAGAAAATGAAAAAAAATACCACTGTTTACTTGCAAAATTTACAACATTACGCTTTCTTCCTCCCAGCAATCAAATGCACACGGAGGGGTGGCAGAGTGGTTTAATGCACCGGTCTTGAAAACCGACGTAGGGCAACCTACCGTGAGTTCGAATCTCACCCCCTCTGCCATTTGGCTACAAAAAAAGCGGACCAGATCGGTTCGCTTTTTTTGTGCCTTAGTCACAGCATGTTTACTAGACATAGAAGCTGTGTTAATTGCTGAGTAAAATTCTGATTACACCCGAATCGGCAATTCTTCTCGACCTCGCAACCACCCCGTTAGACTCAACCGTGTTCTCTTTGACGGTAGCACCTCATGCCAAAAGTCTGCACTTCTGAAAATGACCACGGTTCCAGCTTTTGGTAGGATGTCGATAAATGGACCATTCACACCTTTTTCCATGTCGGTATAGAGCCTTAGTGTTCCGCCATCAGATTCACTCCAGTCTTCATTAAGATAGGCTATGACGCTGACTTGCCGAGCAAGTGTTTGAGCATGCTGATCGAGATGAGCTTTATAAAACCCTTCGGCTGGGTACTGCGCTAAATGCCCTTCATAAGACCATAATGAAAGAAACAGATGGCGTCGGAAATACTCACAGAGACCATTCATACCCTCGATCCAAGCTTCAGCGACTGGAGCTTTATCATCCTCTTCTAACCAAAAAATAGAATCACTGCGAATTTCAGAGCGTATTTTCTTTTCACCCCCAGCACCCACGCCTGCGCGCACAAGTTGGTCAGCAGCTAACTTCTCTTTCATCAGCTCAATCAACCCCCGTTGAAATTCAGTAGTCAAAAGATCTGGAAACACGCCATAGCCAGGCTCTGCCAAGGCTGTCGAAAGAAGATCCATCGACGCAGAGTCGAAAGGAACCGATGGTTTACTTTGCATATATTATATTTGAGCGGTCAAAAAACTCATACGCTGCTCGTCTGAAGTTTGACGTGAGGTGTTTTCATCACTTTAGAAATGAAGGGAGAAGTCATAGCTCCTAGCAGGGCGCTGTAGTTCAGCTGAAATGGAATCTGTGTACCCAACTTCATCGCCCCAAGATAATCACTAGTATCGACAACGAGGTGGTCGCTACTCGCCGCTAGAATTTTAAGACTAGCCGGTGGCTTTAGACCGTCTGGATCTGTATCTTGTCTACCAATTGCTAAAATCGCCTGAGTGATGCTTCCCCTGTCAGAGCAAGCTGTCACTTCACCAAAAGCAGTCTGACCAATCTCACCCCATGGCTTAGTAGGTTTAGTTTTTAACTCTATCACCTCTGCCATCAAGGTGAAGGCATCCGTATGCAGCCCTTTGATAGGTTGCCGGTGTAATGGCTCACAACCCAAAAGCATGGACTCACCCAAGCGCAGATTATTAATACGTCCTGTATTCCCTCCACTGAGCGCCCATCCAAGATTGGCAGAATTACCACCAGAAACTGTATTCACAATTGGCCCAAAGGTGGCATCAATAGAATCTGCAAGATCTGAGAGTTCCCCCATGTTTCGACGATCCGGCGAGGTACCACTGCGACAGGCTAGGTTAGTCCCTATGCCCATAAAGGTAATGTGGGAACATCTTAGTGTGGCTCGAATCGTCTTTTCTAGTAGTGCAGGCATAATGCCTTCCCTAAGATCCCCGAGCTCCACCATAAGCACCACCCCATGAATACGGTTGATTCGCTTTGCGGCCTCAGAAAGCTGGCGAATCACATCGATTTCAGTATTAAAACTCACATCTGTGAGAGCCACTACTTGATCGACTTGGCTCAACATCGGTGTGCGAATCAGAGTCATTGGTGCAGAAATCTGAGCTCCACGCATGGTTCTCATATTTTCCACACGTGAATCCCCTAGTCCACTGACACCAGCTCGCAACCAAGCATTCGCAATTTCAGCAGATCCTAGAGTGGCTTTAGTCACCCCAGTAACAGAAATCCCCTTTTCACGAAGACGATTCACCATGGCCGACGCATTGTGAAAGATCTTAGCGAGATCTATCTCCAAACGCGGCGCGGGCTGAGATGCCAGGTTTATTGTTTCTCTCCGATCTGGGGAAAGGCTGATAGAATCATTTCAACAAGGCGTTCAGGAGACCTCGTAAGCACATCTGTGCAAGGGATTCCAAATTTCTCCTCGTAGTTTGTGATAGTGTCGAAAACTTCATCATCTGTCATGTTTTCATGATTGATGGTAATTCCTATGACCTTGGTTTCGGCAAAGGTCTCAATAAGTTTAATTTCTGAGTCTGGCGTAGGCATTGGCATATTCTCAAAGTCACATCGATGCTGACGTTCCGGTGCATGCTGAAGTATGACTCCTTGAGGGCAACTCCCTCGCAGAATGAAGCTCGAAGAGGAATACGCCGGATGGCTCAAAGAGCCCTGGCCTTCGATAAAAATGACATCTGGATTTTCATTTTCAAAAGCTTCAACGATGGTGGCTTCTAATTCGCCTGCACAGAACTGGGAAGGGACTGCATCAAGAGCCAAGCCGTAGCGAGCCCCTTGGATCAAGCCTGTCTGGCCAGTGCCTATCATTACCGCATTGATCCCACGTTTCTTGAGGGTTTCGACTAGGATAGTCGAAGTCGTACGCTTACCGATGGCGCAGTCCGTGCCTAGCACCGCAATACGTGGACAGTTCACTTCAGCGATTCGTCCACTAAAAACTCGTAAATCTTTCTTATCTCGAGGTCTCCTCACATCACGAATCACGACTCCACATTTAGCACTCGCGTCGATGAACTCTTGGTCGTCATTCAAGAACTCGTGAAGACCGTTTACGATACTCATCCCACGTTGCATGGCATTGAGCAACAATTGCCTTTCCTCTGGAGAAAGCATTCCACTCGCTGGAGCGATTCCAAAAATAAGATGGTCTGGAGTGCTTACAGCTTGCTCCAATGCCTCTTCAAGATCTCGGCAGATCAAAATACCATTGGGTGTGCCATCGAGAACCTCACCAGCGTCTAAACCTACTTTCGTACTATCGATGATCGTAAGGATCTCGTACTTTTCTGAATGGCGAGCGAGCCCATTGGCTGTTTTCCCATCAATTTCACCAAAATTCCCTTCACAGTAAATGATTGCAGTTTCGGCAATCGATTGAGTAATTGGAAACGTTGTGGAGCAATCAGACGAAGCAGAAGATTGACAATTTTTAAGCATAATTTTAAGAATTTCTCCAGTTAAACCCTTAGACGATGAACCACAACGAATTACGCGTAAGTAATTCATTGTAAACGAATTTCACGCCAAAAAATAATATGAAGAGAGCCTTTTAACACAGAAATCAAACAAAGATATAATTATCTTTTTTGTTCAGAGAGCCACAATAAAACATATCGTCTGGCGCAGTTATTAAACTGGAGGCTTGAAGGCAGACACTACACGTATCAAACTGACTATTCATTTATAAAAACTACATTAGGTCTCTCTCATTTTTGGATTGTATTTACTCCCCCCTCACCTAACTAATGCCGAAACGACTTATGTCCCCCACCATCTCCGCTCTTTACGAAATTCATCGTCATCAAATTCTCCTCGACGCCTCACGCCGTGAAGACGATCAGATCTTTCCAGCCGCATACATATACGCTCTGGATCACAGACTTTCACCCATTTTACATTCAGAATGGATTGATCGAGATGATCCTTTCGAAGCAGCATACCGGCCAAATACAACCTTGGTGAATTACATCCACAAACACTTAAAAGATGTGTATTCTCTCAAAGCTGGTAACTTCCGAAGCTTCAATCAACTCGAGAAAAGTCTAGGAGGTCTCAAGTACCGCTATTCTTTACGAGTCGCACTTCGTTATTGTTTTCAATCTGGAGAATTCGACCAAGAGTTTTACAACGCAGTACTTAAAGAAGGAGACCACCCTGAAGAAGCTCTTTCTATCACTCGTCCTTTCTCGGTAAAAGACATCCAGCTTGTCTAAAAGCTTCTCATCTAGGATTGTATTTCTAAACTCCTAGCCGTGACTAGACTCAATATCATCGGATGCGGCAAGCTCGGTCAGTCTCTTGCTAGACTCTGGAATGAAGCTCAAGTATTCGAAATTGGCTCCATCCTAAACCTGAGCTTAGAGAGCTCAGCACACGCCATTGAACATATCGGCGCAGGAACAGCGTGCGCAACTCTGGAGCAATCCAGCGCAGCATCAGTCTGGCTCATCGCGACCAATGACCAATCAATCTCACCCACCGCCGAAGCTCTCTCTAAAAGCCGTCTACTACGCCAAGGCGATTGTATTTTTCACTGCAGTGGCGCATTCTCCTCAGAGCTTCTTACAAGCTGTCGAGATCTAGGAGCTACAGTTGCTAGCGTTCATCCAGTAATGACCTTTGCCGCCGCACTGGAGTCACGTGTACATTTCGAAGGTGTCCATTGTGGCTGTGAAGGTGATGCGCAAGCTATCGCAATCTTAGAAGAAAAATTTCACGCCATTGGTGGCAATTGTTTCCAAATCGAGTCGGAAAATAAAACCCTCTACCACGCAGCTACTGTGATGTGCTGTAATTACCTCACATCACTCACTGAAGCCAGTGCCAGTCTATTCGAGCACGCTGGGATAGAGCGCGAACAATCACTCAAGCTGATGCAACCAATTATGGAAGCTACGCTAGCTAACATTTTCAGCCAAGGCACTACCCACGCGCTGACTGGACCAATCTCGCGAGGAGATGCTGAGACGGTACAAAACCACCTCAACGCTCTTAGCAATGACAACAGCCTAGAAATGTATAGAGCTCTCGGAGCTGCTACGATTGAGCTCGCAAGAGCACAAGGAAATGCGAGTGATGCTCAACTCACAGAGATAAAAAATATTATCTCAGGATAGATCCAGATTAACGCTTTGCTTTGCCCTCAGCAGCTTTGGCTTTCTGGAATTCCACATAGGTGATACCCGTCTGCTTATTCGATGCTGGATCCACCGAGGAGACGCGCATAGTGCGTAATGTATACTCTTTGCCAATACGCATCAGGTCGGTTACTAGAAATTGCTTGAGCGGCTTTCCTTGCGCATCATAGCCTACCATTTTCATCATAGCTCCGTACTTCTTGTGTACCCATACGTAAACAATACGATACTCACCTTCAGTCTTAGACGGGTTCTCTAGACGAACCACATCGCAGAGCTGACCGTTCACTTTCTGCTCACCAGTCACTTTAGCATTTTCCCAGTAGAGAAAGCGCATGGAAATATCTTCGTAGGTGACATCAGTT
Source organism: Rubritalea sp. (assembly GCF_051252225.1). Lineage (GTDB taxonomy): Bacteria > Verrucomicrobiota > Verrucomicrobiia > Verrucomicrobiales > Akkermansiaceae > Rubritalea. The sequence goes on along the minus strand of NZ_JBPOGE010000015.1, from coordinate 20,240 downwards.
TCGTTGATACTCTCTGAAAGCTTGGCGTCATTAAATTGCTTAGTGTTTCCATCAACAATTTCAAAAAGATCATAATGATCCTTCTCCAAGCGCATGTGAAAGCGTTTTTCTTCCTTACCTACTTTATAAAAAAACTGAATATCCTCTTTCCTCAAGAATAGGCTCAGTGGAGTCTTCTTGCCATTTTTAGACATGTACCCGTGAAGATCTTGCTGGGTCTGCAATGTCACGGAATAACGTGTATTAGCGAGAATTCGCTCGGCAGCTTCATCAGCAATCGCTGGTAAACTACAAACGAGCATAAGACAAAGTGTGACAAAAAGTGGTGCTTTCATGCTTCGGTTAGAACAATCCATATTACTTATGACAGCAAGACCAATCGCTTTATTCAAATAATTTATCAGTAGATTGTTAGCACGCACCCTACTTTTTAAAAAGTTACACACTCTAGGCTTGAAAATTTTACATTTCCCACTGCATCTTTCGCTAACGGAATTGCCCGAACCCACCATCTATGAGCCTGCGTAATCAACTAAATCAAGTCCTACCTGATATCCTCCCAGCCAACCCGAAAGAGGCAATCAAAGGAACGGAGTTAATTAGGCTAGTTCGTATGCGTCTCGATGGAAACTACTCAGACGCTTCCTTACGCTACCACTTTTCTATCATGTCCTGCGATCCCGGATCATCCATAGCAAAGGTGGAAAAAGGACAAGGCTACTATCGCCGTACAGCTGCGGTTCCCGCGCTCGCTGGCGCACAGGAACTACTCTCAATGACTCAAGGGCGGCTGGACGATTTCGGCTCTAATCAAGACGCCGTCGACCTAGCTCTACTTCGCGTAAAGAAGTTCCGCGCTATCGTGAACCGCTGGTGCGAAATCAACGGTCGCTACCCATTCATTTTCCGCGATCCATTTCAAGCTACCTCACCGATGGGCAATCTCTGGAAATTTCCGGAATTGATGTTAGTCGACTGGGAAGGTGCAGGAGAAGAAGGAAACGGTGTGCTTAAACTCAAGCAAACGCTCAACCTCCCACCATTCCGCCTCTACGCTGCACGTCTGCGTATCTACCCTAATATTCACACATTTCGAGAAGACTTTTTCCAAGCTCTCAGCTCATCTGTATGGGCAAATGGTGGAGAACTTTTCTACGCATGCGCGATAGAAGATGAAGCTCTCACTGAAGCATTTAGAAAACTCAACGAGACATTTGGTATCGGAGTCACTTCCTTTGGTTTGTCTCTTGAGCAGTTAGACGACTTACCGCGCCCGGCTCACATCCTCAATGCACACCCACGCGAAACTGAAGCCTTGATGGAGCGTCTCGATATAAATCGTGTGGCAGCTGCACACACACGTCCACACCTCGACTGGGCTGCTCTTGATGCTATTCGCAACGATACAGAAGAAATCAACAAGCTCTTTGACTGGCTCAACCTCTCACTAGAGCAAGGGCAACCTAGCCCGCATTACGAAGATCAATAAAAACGAGACCTATTGGCTAGTCACGACTGGTGATTAGCCTAAGTCTAAAGCTTCTCTAAAGGTAGCTAACAAAGCATCTGAGTCTTCGGTCCCTACTGAGATGCGAATAAGGCTCTTTGGCACTCCGCAGCCCGCAGCCCACTCAAGCTCATCATAATGCGCTAGCAATGTGTAGGGACAAACTAGGCTGAACTCAGTTCCTAGACTAGGTCCCTTGGAAACTTTTAAAGAATCATAGACCTTTGGAGCCTTTTTCTCATTCTTCAAAGTAAAGGAAATCAAGCCTCCATACCCACCGATCTCACGCTTAATATCATCGTAGTTCTCAGTAGCGCAAAGTGATGGATACCAAATCTTGTCCACCGCGGGATGGTCTTCTAACAAAGATACTAGAGCTAATCCGTTAGCATTGACTGGGCTCATACGCTCTAAGAAGCCCATGGAGTTTTCATCAAGCACAGCGGCATCTGCCGCATAAAGACGGCTACCCTCCACACTGTCGTCATCGAAAAACCCACGAAAATCATTATAAAATGGTGAACTCTCTACCAGCTGCACACAGCCAGCTAGTACATCACCTTTACCAGATACCCATTTTGACAAAGAACTAGTGACCACATCTGCATACTTCGCCACATTCACATTATAGACGGACGCTACAGTATCATCCACGACTAAAGGAACTCCACCTTCGCGACATGCGTGATGTACTTTTTCCAGATCTAACGTGCGTAAAAGCGGATTACTAGGTACTTCGCAGAACACCGCAGCAAACTCTCCCTGACGGATGCGTTTCAGAGCCTCGTCAAGAGACTCACCAAAACTATCGTTGAGCATCACAGCACCTGATCCAAAATGGTTTTGAATCTTGAGTGCATCAACATACGGGAAATCAATTTGCAGTGTCTTCTTACCAGAAAACATACCAGTTACAGCTCGGTGAACTGCATAGATTCCAGACATTCCGCTTTCATAAAGAAAAACGTCTTCCACTTGGTAATTACCAAACCCAGCAATGCGCTCACGCAAAGCACTCACATCAAATTTCCAAAGTCCATCGCCATCTAGCACATCGTATGCTTGGCGGCTGGAGACTATTTCACCAGTGTAGCGCCAGTACTCCATAGCTACAACAAACACAGCCTCAGGTACGATCAATGCCTGCAACCCATCATAGCTCACAATTCGCGCTGCCGCTCCTGTGCGTTTCTCTACAAAACGTAATGCGCGCTGAGCAGCCTCACGATGAGGAAATACCACGACCCTTTCAGATTCGACAGCGAGCTGTTTTGAAGCCTCATTAAATAATCGCTCTACCAGTGGATGCTTGAAGAACCGAGGGTAACCACAGCGCATACGGCGCACTACCTTATCTCTGCCCTCCTCGTATCCGATCACTGAGTCCCACGTAGGTAAGCACACGGAAATAGCATGCCGTGTGTCAGGAAGTGGAGCTCCGAGATCTTCGTCAGTCCACGCTGGGTGTGTAATGAGGTTTCTCAACGCGGACGATGTCTACTGAACTACGCAAGATTTGCAAGCTAGTTATCACCCCGAGAAGAAATGCTTTTTTCTTGGGATCCCATCTATTCAGCCCCATAGTCAGCCCGCCATGATAAAGCCCTTAGTTCCCATCGCTTTCATTCTAGTCATTAGCTCCGCTGCATTTGCAAAGCCGACCCAAGCAAGCTCACAAGAGGCTCAAGAAGCACACCAGCTCGCTCTTTTTGCTAAATTTGATAAGAACCAGAATGGTCACCTCACTCAGGAAGAATTTGTGCACTCCATTGCTTCCAATCTTTTTGAGAAATTTGACCAAAATAAAGACGGCAGAGTCAGCGAACAGGAATACCACCTACATGCTGTGGACAAAGATCGCGCAAAACAAGAATACCCTAAAATTGACGTCACGAAAAAAGGGTACATTAAGTTCACTGATGTCATGAAATACGCTCCATTCATCGAAGAACTTCAAACTGCTTTCAGTAAAATTGATACGAATAATAAGGGCTACATCACCCTCCAAGACCTTCCTGACCTCACACCTAACAACTAATTACCTGTGACAACTAATCGTTTTTTTATCTGTAGCATTGCTCTTGGGATCTGCTCAAGTTCTTGCTCAACTCCAGAACAAACTAATCGCGCCGTAACTGGCGGTCTAGTCGGAGCCGGAGTTGGCGGACTCATGGGCGGATGGTCTGGAGCAGCTACCGGCGCAGCCGTTACAGGCCTACTCGGAGCAGCCACAGCTACTGGAGACCCTCGTTACGGCTCCTACGGCAGCTACACCCCAACCAGAGCGACTAGTGGTAACACTAACTCGCGCTCCACTGGCTCCATGGGTTACTATTATTAGTTAAGCCTCCCTTATGAGACTTGATCGATTCCTTTCCCACCAAACGCGGTTGGGAAAAAAAACCGTGCGTCAAAAAATCGATGCAGGCCACGCCAAAGTCAATGGTGCGGTAGAAACCTTTCATCGCACGGAAGTGGATCAATTCACTACAGTTGAGTTCGATGGAAAAACTCTGCAAGAACGCGAAGCCATCTATCTCATGCTGTACAAACCAGCGGGCTATCTCAGCGCCACTACTGACCCTGAACATCCAACGGTGATCGAACTGATCGACGAACCCTATGCTGCAGATTTACACATCGTTGGCCGTCTTGACCGCGCCTCCACTGGGCTTCTCTTACTAACTAACGATGGCCGATGGTCACGTGCACTCACTGAGCCAGACAAAAAAGTACCCAAAGTCTATGAAGTCACTCTGCGCGACCCAATCCCCGAAAACGCTACCGACATTTTCGATGAAGGGATTTATTTTGCTTTCGAAGACCTCACAACCTCCCCAGTAGAATTAGAGATCCTAGAAGAGAAATTAGCTAAAATAACTCTCTATGAAGGACGCTACCACCAGATAAAGCGCATGTTCCACGCCATTGGAAACAAAGTAACCAGTTTACACCGTGAGAGTATTGGTGAACTAAACTTGGGGCACCTGAAAGAAGGACAGTATCTTCGCATTAGCAAAGACTTTACAATCTTACGCTAAACTTTGCGCTGCATGCGTAATCCAACAAAGTCTGTGTCAGGCAGAATAAACTTCTCAACCTCTAACTGCACTTCAGATATTTGAAATTCCGATAGGATCATCGAGCAAATTTCATCGCCTAATGTCTCGATAAGTTTCCTCGGTCGCTCTGCAGCCAATTGTTTCACCCGCTGGGAAACATCGTAGTAATTGACCGTTTTCTCGATCGCATCATCGAGCCCTGAAAAATCATTGTGAGGCACAAACTCAAGATGCAGCTTAAGTATTTGAGGATTCTCTCTCTCCTCGTCCGGCACGCCAATATACACGGGCACTTCTAAGCCCTTGATAATAATTCGATCCTTCATTTCGACACTCCTATCACATCATGCCAATCCTCAGACTCGGAAAGCATTTCTTTGAACTCCGCTAAGTCCTCTAGTAAGATTGTCGGCTTCACCGACTCTAACACCTCGCGGTGGTTGTACCCGGTCAAAACGCCTGCTGAATAAATGCCACCATGGTGCGCAGTTTCTACATCATGTGTCATGTCACCGACAAAGATTGTTCTCTTTGGATCTAAACCATTGCTGGAAATGATCTCGCCGATCACCTCCCGTTTATCCAAAACTCCAGCATAGGTTTTTTCGAAATACTGATTCAGCTTGAGCTCACACTCCTGTTCAGCGAAAGCCTGAGCGCACATGCTAGTGAGCACAAACATCCGACTCTTCTGAGCGTGTAAGAAATGGAGGAACTCTTCAGCATGAGGAAGCACTGGAACCTTTTCCTCTGAAATAGCAAATCCATGGCGGAAATGCTCTTCGAGCTCGTCCAACTCGACATTAGGAAGATGCTCCTTATAGAACTCTACATAGGGCAACTGAAAACTTCGGCGAAAACTCTCTCGTTCCCATTCCGGTCTATCGTAAATACGCATGACGTGATTCGTCGCGCAAATCACCAGAGCCATATCGTCCACTAAAGTGCCTGACCAATCAAAGATCCAATTCCACTTCTCTCCACTCATAGTATTGTTCTTCATTTAAAAATGATCGCTTCCAATTGAGTCTTTTATCCAACTTTGAAGCGCACTTGCTTCACCACTCCTTCGCCCAGTTCATCCCGTAAATTCTTAAGCAACTTACCCTTCATTTGTTCCAAATGAAAACGCATAGACGGCTGGACTACTACCAGAACGAGCACACCTTTTTTTAAAGATTCTGGCTCGGCATGCTTAGCGACAAAGTCACCTGCTACTTTCACCCAGGCTTTACGCAGCCTTTCTTCATCCATCCCACCTTGGATGCCTAACTCCTTGAGTAAGCCTTCGAGATGCTCAGAAGCATCATGGACATTGCGATTGGGGTCCTTAACAGGCTCCCCGTGACGCCATTGGCGCAAAGTCAGCTCCCGCATCCACTTCATCGTGTGCGGCAGCTGCTTTTTAGATTGGTTATTTTGCGCCATCTTCACCGATCGCCTCTACTGGGCAACCTTCCATAGCTTCCACACACTGCTCACGCTCATCGTCGTTCTCAGGCTGCTTGTATACATAGGAATATCCTTCATCGTCTTCACGTGTGAAGTTGTTTGGTGCAGTCTCACGACAAAGGTCACAATCGATACATTGGCTATCGACATAAAATTCACCGCCTACGTTTTCTTCATTCTTATCTTCCTTGTCTGCCATAATAAAAGTTTCTGTGTTGACCCACTGCTAATTGCCATAGCGCTAATAGGCAACTATTTTTGCTAAGTTTCGGAAATGCATCGTTCAGAAATTTGCTTATAATTGTAAACTCGCCAGCCCCTGCTCCACTTTTCCCACATCCAATAGTGTTATTGCGGCATACTCCGAATTCACAGAAATCGGCCTAGTTTCATCCTGGACCACCAAGACAACAAGTGAGATCCCGTATGTGCTAAGACTCTGTACAAAACTTGCGCGACCTTCATCCCAGTCTCCCAACACAAGAAAACATGTCGTTAAGTCATCTGCATGTTTTAGCACAGCATTCCTCAATGCCTGCCAATCGGGAATCGGATCAATTTCTACACTGGCAAGAAGTTCGAGCATGGCTTCTACCCTCTCCACATTTTTACCCACAGTTTGCACCTTTGCTCCCTGCTGAATAAACATCACATCAATCAGGCTCTGCTCCGTATCCACTTCGCTCGCTAAAGTCGCAGCTATAGAAACGACTTCTTCAAACACTTCCTCGCACTCAGCTCTAACTGCGGTATCCAAAACCATCCCATAACGAGGAAAAAAGACCTCCTCGTACTCCTTCAAGATTGGCTTCCCGGTCCTCCCCCAGCTAGGCCAATGAATATGCTTTGGTGGGTCACCTGGTCGATATTCACGTAGTGACACAAACTCGCCACTCTGCCCCTGAACCGAGGTGCTACTCTCCCCGCCAACTTGGCTGCGAGCCTGACCAACAAAATCAAACCCATCCATCCGGTAGCGCTTAGGCAATACTATCAGAACATCCTCCTCTTGCTGAACCGCGCTCACTCGCTGAAATAAACCGAGCGCGTCAGGTAGAATCACACGCATCTCTTTCAAATGAATGACACCACGACGTAACGGCAATAGCTCCATTCGTAGCTTGCCGCATTCACCAGTTGCCACCGGACTTGCCAGAAACGGTTTCGACTTCATCAACAAAAAGCGAGAACGTAGCCAGTTCCACCTATACGCTAGAAAGAGTCGATCAAATGCATTGCGCTTTTCCTCCCCTGGCTCAGTAGCATTCAGGAAGACATCCCGCGTTGGCGTAGGGTCTGGAGCGAGATCGATTAAATAAAAATTATTCAATCTACGCTTAGCTAGATTTGTATAACTAACCGTATACTCAAGAGGAAACCCGACAGTGGCATGTCTAGGAAGTTGCCGATGTACAAGTAACTGTGACTTGCGAAACAGAACAGCAACAAATGCGGTCATACTCACGGCTATAACCACACCTAATAGCTGGAAAAATGTATCTCTCGGATACATCGAAGCCATGAAGCCACACATCGGCAATCCACAAATGACGATCCAGCCAAGCGTGGAAATATAGTTCCGAAGGCGAAAGCTTGATCGTGATCCTGAACTATACAGCTTATAGAGTCTTTGATGGAAGCGTTGACTCATTCCCACTATCTAAACTGGTACTGGAATTTCAGACAAAATGGACTCTACAACACTTCTGCCTGTACGTCCTGAATATTTGGCCTCGTTACTGAGAACAAGTCGGTGAGCGATCACATCAACCGCTATATCTTGAATCACCTCTGGAGTCACAAAATCAACACCTGCCATCACACTTCGTGCCTGTGCCACCTTCATCAAAGCTAGCGATGCACGCGGGCTCGCTGGTAACTTGATATCAGGGTTATGACGCGTAGAGGAACAGAGCTGCACCATATAGTGCTTTAGTTCTTCACTCACTCTCACTCGTGAAATCAACCGCTGCCACTCGAGAACATCTTCCTGACAAACCACAGCTTCCACTGTTTCTACTGGATGAATCAGACCTTGCTGGTCAGTAAGAATCTGAACTTCCTCCTCCATCCCCACATAGCCCAGCGAACACTGCATCATGAAACGATCCATCTGAGCCTCCGGTAACGGGTAGGTCCCCCTAAATTCGACAGGGTTTTGTGTAGCAACTACAAAAAACAATCCATCGAGAGTATGCCTCACACCTTCGATAGTCGCTTGCTTCTCAGCCATCACTTCCAACATAGCGCTTTGAGTACGCGGTGAAGCCCTGTTGATTTCATCCCCTAACAAAATGTTAGAAAAGATAGGACCCTTGTGAAACTTAAACTCCGCAGTTTTAGGGTTTATCACCGACACTCCTAATATATCTGAGGGTAGCAAGTCAGGAGTGAATTGGATTCTCTGAAACTTCGAGTTCTCAATAGTAGCTGCTAGAGCCTTAGCTAGCGTTGTTTTACCAGTCCCAGGGAAATCCTCTAATAAGACATGCCCCCCTGCACCTAAACAACAAACTAACCGTTCAATAAGGGGCTCCTGTCCACGTATCACCTTAGAAACAGCCCCTACTATCTTATTACCAACCTCAGAAACTTCACTCATTTTGACTTACCTTCTATATCCATACGCTCTACTTCCTTATTAGCTAGAGCTACTGCTTCGAAATATTCTTTTTTAAACCCCTCAAGCTGAGCCTCTTCGATTAACTTTACTGTCTTTCTATTTTCAAGCGCTTGTCCACGTCCGTGCTCAAAATAGTAGAGAAGCGAAGGAATCATTCTCGTGTCGCCCTTCAATCTAACAAAAGGGTAAAACAGGTACTCCTTTGCCGTCTCATCACCATAGTCAAGACTCACTATTCCCATTGCCACATTTTCAGCCTGCACCACCTTAACCCAGCGGAAAACACAGTCATCTCTCGAGCGACCTCTAGCGTCAGCCCCGATAGCGCGCAATGTTGATAGTTCTCCCCCTTTAGTGATCGCTATGTTTGCTGAAAGCTTATTTAACTCCCCGCTACGCAAACTGTCTTCATATTCATTAAATACGGCTGGAAGCTCAGCATACTCTCCTAATGCTTGTAACTCTCCTTGTTTGACCTCTAAAGCATCAGGTAATAACGACATCAACACATTCTCATCACTCGCTTGCTGAAACTCTCGATACTTCTCCAAACGGGCATTATCCAAAAAGGCTTCCAAATCTCTCTTCGAATATTTCACAGGATCAACGTACCAATGATTTGCTTGCTGAACATACCGTACTGAAACTAAGGAAAATCGCTCAGGACGTGGCCAGTTTTCTACCAGGTAGATTAAATGCGCATCACTCTCCGAATAATCTGCATAAATACGAGACACGTTACTCACTGAATCAGACGTCAATTTTTTCCACAGCGTGAGATTAAAGTGATTCCTTCTTTGCTCTGGAGCTATGAGCTCCACATACTCCTCAAGGTCCTTTTTACTCACTGCTGTCTCAAACAGCTCAACTATTTCGCCAGAACTTTCCACCGTAGCAAGCGGGATATTATCTAGGATGCTCTGCTGCACCTCTAAAAGCCTCACTTGATTAAAACTATGTAGATTTGAAGCACGAAACGGCGCTTCAGGAAAATCTCCATTAGAATTTATTTGTAATGCATGCGGCAGCTCCAAATACCATTCACTGCCGACCTTCTTAAATTTAAACTCTATAATCTGCTGAGTATCCTTTTTCTCATATGGCAGGTAGAGACCTAGACTTACTAGCGAAGTTTCCTTTATATCAGGAAGAACTGCATACAGATACTGTTCATGCATAAGGGTGCTCCACAAGCTTACTCTATCTATCGAATTAAATGCGCTCACTAGAGTTTGCCGAACAAAAGGATCTGACGTGTCATGGTCAACACACGCCAGTGCCGAAATAATATCATTGGATCGACAAGCCTCTATAAAATATTGGAGAACTTCTTCTTTTGTCGCACCCAATAATTGCTCAGACGAACTCCGAATCAGGGATTTACTATCCTCATACTCTCGCTCTCTTTGAGAGAGTCGATCTCTCATATATTCACGCTGCGCAGATATTGCCCAAGCCTCTAACTCAGCTAGATCTTCTAACACTTCAGCGCGATACTCCCCATAGCCAGTATAAGTGAACAAGCCTGCGATAGGAGCAGCCTTCCATTTTCCGTCGACACGGCAAAAAGCGATTGAAAGAATATCCTCATAAAAAGGATCCAGAGGACGAGTAATTGCGACAAGTGCAATACCAGCTTCCCCATTAGTTTTGCTTGCTAGAACTTGAAACTCACTTTCCGCTGAATAATAGATCGCTCGCTTTTTCTTCAGCCGATCTATGAGCCACCCCCTCCTACTAGGCTGCAGGTTATCAGCAATTTGATAGTCACTAACATCAATTTCACTAGAGACCTCTTGGGCGGCAATGAAGTCCATCACAATTTGACCTGTCCATGAGTTAGTCCCCCTTTCAGCGAATACTTGGCTGAATAAAAGACACAGAACAGCTCCTAATCTAATCAAAGTCATTAGTCTTCGAGCAACTCGTTAAAAGCATCATCCGCGGACTTCGTTTCACCTTCTAAAAGCTCTCCATTACTCTTCGATTTTTCCTCGTGATTCATCACTTCTGATCTAGACAGCACCTTAGCAGTAAAGTCGTCAGACAGATCTCCAAGCTTACCTGAAAGTACTATGCTCTCCCATAAGTAGCCATCTTTCGCCGTACTAAACACTCCTGCTTTCACTGAGCTTTCAATGATTTTTTTATGCTCAATTGGCACTCCCACTTTTATTTCACCTGAAACAGAATCATCACTGGCTACAGTAAAATCACCCAGTATTATCAGCCTATCCCTCTGGATAAGCCTCATGTTATTTAGGCTCAAACTCTGCGAATTTTTCTCAAGCTGAAGTACAACTTCATCTGTAAATGTAGGCCTCCTATACCATTGTTTTCTTAACACTTTAGAAAGCTCTGCCAAAAATGGAAACCCGTAGAATTGCATTTCCGTAAAACTCAAATCAGCGTCAAGTCTCTCAAGCCTACCCTCTAGTCGATTGTAAACCACGGTCGCCCCCTCGCCACTCCCGTCTCCACGGAAAACCTCTGCTAAGGGTTCCCCTAAAATCATTTTAGAACTCACCGACTCAATATCTAGACCCATTGTCAGCACTGGATCAGATTCATAAGCTATCTCCCCCTTTAATGAGAGAGCTGCTTGCGACTTCTCACTTTCAAACCGTATAGCACACTCAAGCCTATCATCTAAAACCCTTACTAACCCTTGGCTAATCTCGAACTTCTCGATAATAGGAAGATTCATAACTCCTCCATCTAACAATAAGTCTAAAGAATTCGTACGTTGCCGCATGGTTACTCCCACACGCTCAGCCCATTTTCCCTTTTGCCCATCGATCACTATATCGAGCGAATTGCATCTCAAAGACTCCAGATGAAAATCATCTGAAGCACTACTTGATCCTACAGGAGGGCTCTCGCCACCGGCGGATAAAGTGAGTAGGCCTTGCTTAGCATTGACTCTATCTATCTGCCAATTCGAGCTGAGTAAACCACCAGGCAGGTATTTTGTTTTGAGATCACTTAGTTGAAGAGATCTGAGCCACAGCGTATTATCCGGCCATTTGGCACCTATGGACTGAACTCCCGCTTGAGTGTAATCAGCCTCGAAACCTTTCATTTCAATTTGACTACCTGACTGTTCTTGAAGAGCACTAACAAGCCGATCCTTAAAGGTACTGCTATTATGGTAAGCGATAGAAAACGAGAAGCCTAATGTTACTATAAACATTATGACGAAAACGATAATCAAAAGAATCAGATTACGTTTTCTCTTTTTAAACTGAGAGACCTTATGAGCCTGATGGCTTCGACGATTCTTGGAGCGTCTGCGAATGACGACTGAGCCATCATCGCGTACTACCTTTTCGCCCTCTCTGCTAGACTTACGTTTACGTACTCGTCTTCGCCTCGTTTCACCATGTTGAGTCTTATCCAAATTCAAACGATACACTAAACTCAAATAACTACCTGCACCAGCTTATCTATCACGCCAAGGCGTCCCCGTAGGGTCTTGGATTTCGACATTCACGAATATCAAAAGTGCACGATCAATTTTGCGAGTTCCAGAGCTCCTAAAAAATCTACCCACAAAAGGAATGTCACCTAATACAGGTACTTTATCTTCAACGTCAGTAATACTACTCTGCTGGAGTGAGCCAATCACAATATTAGCTCCATCCTGGACAGTCACTGCAGTACCTGGATAAATTTTCTTAAATACAGGTTGTAGGATCGCATTCTCACTGATGATTAAAGGAGTAGGTAAACCTGTAATGGGATCGGGAAGTGAGGTCTGGATAGGTGAGCCATAATTGACAAAGCCTTCAAAATCTGTCTTCTCGATATCCATCTGAACATCAACATAGTTTCTATCCTCATGAACAGCGAGCTCCACCTCCATGTCCAAACCGATAAGACGTGTATCAAACGCTGTAGGATGTGATGGAGTGACGGGAAAAGCCCCGCCAGAACTATTGCTATTAATAGTATTCGGTAACTCAGGTGGCTCGTACTCTGTCGGATAAATAAACTCGCGACCACTAAACAATGTAGCCCTTTCACCAGGTCTCGCGATTACTGATGGAGCATCTAAAGATTCTAAACTCTCCTTTTGAGCTAAACCTCTCATGATCACTTGTACATCAGTTGTAGATAACACTAAGGCTGAAGGTGCGCTGTCTAAGCCAGAAGTGGCACCATCACTAACGAGTGGGCTATTTCCAAATTCATTCACACTGTTAAACATGTACTCTCCGGAACGATTACCGGCTGTAACTGGAGATAACGTTGAGGCTGCATTACCTTGCCCGCTGAATGGTCGGCCACTACCTGTAGAACCGCCGCCTACGCCAAAGCCTGTAGACTCATCATTGGTATTTCCAACTAACCAATCAAATCCCAGCTCCTCTAGGTCACCCATGGCTACGTCCATAATTGTCATTTTCATGACGACTTGGATGCTTTCAGTGCGAGAGAAATTATGAAGGTATTCCTCGATCATGTTAAGATTCGAAACCGTATTTGCCACCATCAAGGTGCCAGCACCTGGAATATATTTCGCCGATGCTCCATCTGGAAAATTCACCCCGAGTTGGGAAAGGTAATCCTGAGCTGAGACTCTAGCAGAAAGAACAGTTGCTGACGCATCAGTATCCGCAAACGGGTCATCATTCTGAGTTACGCTACTAGGAGATGCATCTCGCATGAAACCTGGCGGCACTCGGAAAGTTCTACGTCTAATCTCAGAATCTGCGGTACCATAGGGTGTAATTAAGACGGCATGATCATCAACCATCCATTGTGTGCCAGTTGCTTGATTCACATAATCTAACACCTCTTCAAGTGGGACATTTCGTAAATTAAGATTGATACGTTTATCAGTAATTTCTCTATAAGAATCTGAATCCGTAGCGCCAAGGTTAAGCACAAAGTTTAAGCCTTTTTTCTCTTGATCAAGGGTAAGCTGATCGAATTCACGCGACCATTCACGGATAACATCATAAGCTTCCTGAATAGAAGCATCTTGAAAATCTACAACTGGGATAACAATTTGTCGGAGTTTTGCTCCGCGGACTTGCTGAATACGGTCATGCTTTTCATTGAGTAAGTCCGCTTCATTTACAAAATTTGCTTCCCGAGCCACAGGTGACTCCCAAGCGCCATCCACTCTACTTAGAAGCTCAGCACGGCTTTGGTCATACGCTGTCTGCTGATAATTAGAGATGAGTTGATTCACACGCTCCATACCACGTCGCGCTGCTACATTATATCGATCGATCTGTAACACCTCTTCATAAGCTAACAAAGCTTGATCAAATTGACCTAAGTTAACATATCCTTCTGCGTTATAGAGCCATTTACGCACACTTTCAGTATCACGAGTATGCTCGACTGTGAGCGCTGGGTTAGTACGAATAGGATCATCTAACTTTGCTAACATTGATTTAGCGCCTAAATGATCAGGCGCTACATTTTCCTCTAACACAGATTCCATCAAAGCTCTGGCTTCAGGGTACTGACCAAAACGCGCTAACTGTTTTGCGTACTCCACTGCGGATTGAGCATAGCGCTCAGAGGTAACAATATATTGCTCTTCACCCAGACCTGCTTTTGGCACCAAAGCCAATGCCGATTTGTACTGCTGCACAGCCTCTTCATAATCTGCTTGCTCGTATGCTTTATCTCCAAGAGCCAGCATTTCTCGAGCCAGCAACACATTCTCAGATCTCCGGGCAGCCTCTCGACTAGCAACGCTCTGTGAATAATCATCTGCAAGAAGATGAGGCACAGTGGCTAGTACAAAACTGCATAGAAAGCTCCCTTTCAATAAAGCATTTCCAAACCGAGGGCCTATTCCACGGTGTTTTAAATGTGATCTGATCATAGGTTGAGGGTGCTTATACACAGAGAGATCACTGACAGTAAGCTCAAAATTGGGAAAATTTCAGCTTTCCTTAGAATATTACTTTTTAAAAGAAATCTAACCAGCCCCCAAGCCCAATTACCTTTTAGCAAGCTTCCTCTGTACACTTTGGTTTACCTCGAACTCACGTACCATACCAAAGGTAAACTCTAACTGCTCTAATCGCACTGTAGGCTTACTTCCCTTTTTTAAATCAGCAAGCACTTGAGAAGCTTGCTGCACAGTGGATTCTAATAGAGATATAAATGTGTTCATAAACACACATACTCAACAGGCCATAACGCAAGTCAATGGATTATTCACGAAAAAATGGGTGGGTTTGAATTTTATGCGTGCCATCTCGCTGAAGACTGCTTGTTTAGGGGCTCCCTATTCACAAAAACCTACATTTCAAATGTCAGATTACCATGTTTACCCTCACGTCGACACCTACTTAAGTCTAGGCGTAGAGTATGATTGCTCAGATATTCACCTAGCTACAGCTAGCCCTCCCTGTTGGAGGCGCTTTGGAAAACTCCAAGCTATCTGGGATGAAGCCCCACCTCTAACAGCTGATGACACCGAAAACTTGGTGAAATCATTTTTAACCGAAGAGTTGTGGGAACTTCTCCACAAGAGAGGTGATGCTGACTTTGCCTACCAAAATGAGTTAGGCCGTTTCAGAGCCTCAGTGGTGAGACAACGCCTAGGCTATGACATGGTCTTCCGCGTCATTAACACTCACATTCGCACCATTGATGAGCTTAAGCTTCCTAAAGAACACCTCATCCCTCTCACTCGCTACCACAATGGACTTCTTCTAGTCACCGGCTCAGTCGGCTCCGGTAAGTCAACCACCATGGCGGCCATCATCGACTTCATTAACCAAGACCGAGAGGATCATATCCTAACACTTGAAGACCCGATCGAATATGTCTTTGAATCAAAAGGCTGCCACGTTAATCAGCGTGAAGTCCACTCACATACAGAATCCTTCCCAAGAGCTCTGCGTGGAGCCTTACGTGAAGACCCTGACATCATTGTTGTCGGTGAAATGCGCAACTTGGAAACCATTTCTCTCGCCCTCACAGCGGCTGAGACAGGCCACCTGGTCATAGCCACTCTTCACACTGGTAACGCACCCAGAACACTCGACCGTATTCTAGATGTTTTCCCAACAGATCAGCGAGACCAGATTCGCGTCATGGTAGCAGAATCACTCAGAGGTGTTATTTCACAGCAGCTCATTCCGAATGCTAAGGGCGATGGACGCGAGCTAGCTCTTGAACTGTTAGTAAATACTGCAGCTGTAGCGGCATGTATACGAGATGGTAAAACCTTTATGCTCCCTGGCATTATGCAAACAGGTAAAAATGTAGGGATGATTACCATGGATGAATCCATCAAGAATCTCTATATTAAGGGCCGTATCAGCCAAGAAGAAGCCTACTTCAGAGCCGAAGATAAAAAGCTCATGAAAACTTATTTCAAATCCTAACAAGCCACTAAAAAAGAACCAACTTATCGTTATGGCTATCATTGATAAATATTTCCAAAACCTCGTCGAATCAGGCGGCTCTGACTTACACCTAAGTGAAGGGCAAGTACCTAAACTGCGTATCCACGGCGGCGTTCACCCAATTGAGGGCGAACCAGTTCTCGAAGCTGAGAACTTTAAAAAGATGCTCGCAGAAATATGCGACCCAAAGCCCTTTGAGCAATACCTAGAGGAAGGCGACCTCGACTTCGCCTATGAGATGGACGAACAATCCCGTTTCCGATGTAACTATTTCAAACAACGTCAAGGTCTTGGAGCTGTCTTCCGTCTAATTCCTACCAAAATTGCCACTCTAGAGCAACTCGGTATCCCAGAGGTAGTGAAACGCTTTGCTGACATCCGATCTGGTCTTATTCTTGTGACAGGACCTACCGGATCAGGTAAATCCACCACACTGGCTGCACTGTTAGATTACATCAATACGAATACCCGCAAACACATTATCACTGTTGAGGAACCCATCGAGTTCGTGCATAATAACAAGCAATGTATCATCACTCAGCGCGAAGTACCTCACCACTGTCCGACTTTTGCAGATGGTCTTCGGGCCTCCCTGCGTGAAGATGCAGAGATCGTTCTCGTTGGTGAGATGCGTGACTTGGAAACCATCTCCCTCGCACTCACTGCAGCCGAGACTGGCATGCTAGTCTTTGGAACTCTTCATACCAATAACGCTCGTAAGACAGTTGACCGTATTATTGATGTGTTCCCTGCTGATCAGCAATCCCAAGTCCGCACCATGCTTGCGGCTTCACTCCGAGGAGTACTTGCCCAGCTCCTAATGAAGCGCTGTGACAACGGTGGACGCGTGGCAGTTAACGAAATCATGTTTACGACTCCTGCGGTGGCCTCCATCATTCGTGAAGGTAAGACACAAAAGCTCTATGATGTCATCACTCAGGGGAAAGCCGAAGGTATGCAGTTCATGGATGAAGCCATCTGGGACAAACTCCGCGAAGGGATCGTAACTCCTGAGGAAGCCTACATGAAAGCCATCGATAAAACGCGCTTTAAGAACTTCCTCCCACCTGAAAGCCAAAGCCTAGCTGAAGCGTCTGGTGAGAGCCCTATGGGTCACTAGCAACCAAGTATATCTCACAAAAATCAACTATACTCAGGCCTAACATTTGAAAGTGTTAGGCCTTACTTTTTTTTCACCACAATTCTCTAATCTCAATGCGCAGTGTTTGTTTTTGTTTAGCAACTTTTCCAGTGTCAGCCCGAACTTCCGTTTCCTTGGACTTCGCGGTCTTACTTTCCAACTCTCTAACAATAGACATATTTTCTAAATGCATCGCAGCCACTTGCTTCTGAATGGTTTCATCTTTCCATTCACCGAGCATCCCACCCTTATAAACAACCCAGCGTTTATCATTAGCGCTTCCCGTCAGGAACGGAGAATACGCAATAAGTCTATAGCGGTTGCCTCCCCTGATCTCTGCCGGTCCAGACCCTACGTACACCCAGTTCTCCTTCTCGCCAGTTTCTGGTCGAATCGCAAAAATTGTTTCAGCCTTTGATGCACACATTTGAAGCCCTGAAGGCTCCACTCCATGTGCCTTCACATATGCCGTATATCCCTTGCCAATGAGACGCATTCGTTCCTTAGAAGTCTCTTCTCGCAGCTCAATACTTTCTTCCAAGCGCTCACTCATCAAAGCCAACAGCACATAATATTTCTCAGCGCTCAACCCTTTCTCAGATGCTACATCGAATAAAAACTGCGACAACGGGTCATCAAGTTGCGCTAATTCATATTTCTTAAGCATATTCTGCCAGTCATACCCCTCGTAGTCTCGCTTTCTACGTTTTAAATCCCTGAGTTCCTCTTCATCTATTTCTCCAGCTTCAGAAGCTTGCCAGCTCTTTACTATGCGCTCTCTAGCTACAGACATCCTCTCCTCCTGAAGAAGTTCAGGATGTTTTCTCAGAACCTCACCAGCTAACTTATCTAGTGTCTTTTCTAAACTAATAGGAGCAGCAATAGCTAAAGTACTCGATAAAAGTACACTAAGCAGCAAGCACACGCGGGAAAACATAGATTATATTCATAACCTAACAAGCCGCCAGACTTCAAGAAATTCCAGTCTAAAAAACTTCTTACTGAGTATCTGTCGGTAGTTTTAGAAACTCTCTGCGATTAGGAGATGTCATATATCCCCCGTTACGCCAACTTTCGTATTCTTTCCAACCTTGGGTAATCAAGGATTTGCTGAAGCTCTCGGCGTTTGTACTGCCTAGAACAATGACTACTAACTCTACAGGAGTCGCCCTCTGGGCTCCATCAGCTAGGCTCTCTAGATAGGAATCATGATTGGCTACCACACTATAGTTCTGCCCAGCTAGTCGACTGTATGCAAATTTTAGCCCTTCCACCTTCAAGGCTGAGTTGAGCAGTTTATTGCTATTAATAACGGTCATTTGAGACTCGCTACCATCAGCGCGCAGGACCTTTAGACTGCGCTGCTTTTGCTTAGCATAGAAGGTGAAAGCATTGTTCGTTGCCAATGTCACAGAGAGCTTTGCTTGATCGGATGCTGTTGAAAACGTATTACTTTGCCAGACATCAGCACCAGACGGAGAATAGTAGCGCGTTTTCATCATACCTAATGAGCGTGCTAGATTATTCATCTCAGATATAAAAACATCTACAGGGGTGCCAGCTGTTGGCCGACGACGCAATAAGTCAGCCCCTACGTGCTGGGCTATCGTCAGTGATGAAACTGCATCCTCGGTGAGAATTACCGCATAGAGTGCATCGCGTAGGCTAATGCGGTCACCTGCCTGCAGATTCAGCGGGTTTACATCTTGCGTGTGAAAAGCATGTGCCGGCACAGTCAGCAAAGTAGAGCTACTCATGCTCGCCATCCGCGCCCAATCCAGTGCAACTTTAGCCGTAGTCATATGTGCTAGGCTTGCGATGGGACGCTTGGTCTCGGTACCCGAAGCTAAAAGAACCCTCTTGGAATAGCGCTCAACTACTATGTAACTCTCCTGTGCTACACAGAAGGACGTGATGGCTAAAAAGATACCAGAGAGAAGAACTAAAATACGCATAATGAAATAATACAGACGGCGGTAGAATAATCTCCTTCGGCTCAGAAGCAACCCCGAATCTACCAACCGACTGCGAAACCACTTGCCTTTTATAGCATCTCATGCTCAACGTCTGCCAGCTCGACCTACAAGTGCTCCTTCCGTAGAGACTTGTAAAATGCCAAATACAACGCTGAGCGGGTTCTAGATAACGCAACGCTATCGAGCCATTTTCACACTGCCGATGAAGAAAAGCACACTGTGCCAGCATCGGGTGAAAAGAGAACCAACTATGTATTTGGCATCCATACGCCCAGCGCCAGGACCAAGTAATACATCCGACAACATGTCTGAAACACAGAAACCAAATCAGGGGAACCGCGAAGGCGGCAACCGTCGCCCACGTCGCAACAATAGCAACAACAATAACAACAACCGCAATCGGAACAACCGTAACAGGAACCGTAGCAACCAGCCCCCGAAACCACTCGAACTAACCTTCTGGCAAAAGCTCCTCAAAGCAGTCGGTCTTTTCGATGAAGAAAAAGTACGCAAGCAACAGCGTGACCAACAACGCTCTAAAAAGCCAGCTCAGCAAAAAACGACAGCCCCTAAAAGCAACGTTCGTAATGCTAAAACTAGTGAAGACAAGCCACAGCGCCGCAAGCCGCAGCCAGTAGCAGTCGAATCAGCTCGTCTCTACGTAGGAAACCTTTCTTACGATGCGACTGAGTATGACCTAGAAGAACTCTTCAAAGGAGTGGGCACTGTAAAGAAAGTAGAAATCATCTACAATCGCAACACTCACAAATCTAAGGGCTACGGATTTATCCAGATGCTCAATAAAGAAGAAGCTGAGCGTGCTGTAGAAGTACTCCACGACCAACCATTCATGGGTCGCCAACTCGTAGTAAACGGCTCGAAGTCGCGCAAAGAAGGCGACACCTCAGGTGAAGAAAACCAAGCTAATTCAGCTGAGTAATCCACCTCAATACTTATTTAAAACCTCAGGCGCTCACTAGAGCCCTGAGGTTTTTTCATTTTATCACACTCGACATCTCTCACTTCTCACTTCTCACTTCTCACTTCTCACTTCTCACTTCTCACTTCTCACTTCTCACTTCTCACTTCTCACT
>NZ_JBPOGE010000014.1:0-78147 GCF_051252225.1 Rubritalea sp. | reverse complement strand
TCCTATATCGCCACCGAAAATCCGAATGCCATCATCTTCCCCCGAGATAGTGCCACTGTTGCTCAGGCTTCCTATATCGCCACCGAAAATCCGAATGCCATCATCTTCCCCCGAGATAGTGCCACTGTTGCTCAGGCTTCCTATATTGCCAGAAACATAAACTCCATGATCTTCCCCCGAAATCGTGCCACTGTTGCTCAGGCTTCCTATATTGCCAGAAACCTGAATTCCATCATCTCCCCCCGAAATCGTGCCACTGTTGCTCAGGCTTCCTATATTGCCAAAAACATTAACTCCATCATATCCCCCCGAGATGGTGCCGCTGTTGACAAGGCTTTCTATATCGCCAACTAAAATTCGAATTCCATAATCTTCCGCCGAGATATTGCCGCTGTTGCTCAGGCTTCCTATATTGCCAAAAACATTAACTCCATCATCTCCCGCCGAGATATTGCCGCTGTTGCTCAGGCTTCCTATATTACCACCGAGAATAATTCCATGACCTCCCCCCGAGATAGTGCCGCTGTTGACAAGGCCTCCTACGTCACGAAAAACCTGAATTCCATCATCTCCTCCCGAGATAGTGCCGCTGTTGACGAGGCTTTCTATATCTCCAGCTAAAACCAGAATTCCATAATTTCCCCCCGAGATAGTGCCGCTGTTGGCAAGGCTGACAATCGTACCAAAGGTGCCAATACCACTTGCGCCCCCCTGAATCATGCCGCTGTTGCTCAGGCTTAAAATTCTACTGAATGCTACAATGCCATCAGCTCCCGCCCCCTGAATTGTTCCGCTATTAGTTAAGCTAATAATTGATCCATAGCTAATATAACCAGTATTCCCCCCATGAATCATGCCGCTATTGGTAACAGCTCCTACATTACCAGTCACCAGACCAGTATTCAGAGCCCCTGTAATCGTTCCGCTATTTTCTACTAAAAACGTTCCATTCGCTGGAACACCATTGTTGGCTATGATGCCATTATTTCCGCCCACTATTATGCCGCTGTTTATAATCCCAGATATGCTCGTCATTGAATTCACACCATTATCTCCCCCCTGAATCGTTCCGCTGTTGTATACATTTCCGATGCTGTCGGCTTCAACGCCACTATCGAACCCCTCAATCGTTCCGCTGTTTGTAAGCTCTTTAATATCCGTGGTGGCTATAACACCATGAGTCACCGTTCCTTCAATCAAACCACTGTTGTTAAGATTAAATATCACGCCACCTACAACCCCTGTCCCACCCGTAATCATGCCGCTGTTATCCAAGCTATCGAGTGTGGCGGCGAAAACACCGTTAGAACCAAGAATGCGGCCACTGTTGGTGAGACTCGTGAGCGTGGTTGCGGCAACACCAATGCTATCACCAAAAATGAGGCCACTATTGGTCAGGCCGCCAATCTCACCCGAGGCATAAACACCATAAGTCAACACCCCTACAATCGTGCCACTGTTACTCAGGCTGCTGATACCACTGGCATCAACACCAGTCTGCCGACCATCAATTCTTCCACTATTGTCGAGACTGATAATCGTTCCGACGACAACACCATCTCCCAACTCCCCTTCAATATTGCCGTCATTAGTCAAACTGTTGATCGTGGTGGCGTCAACACCATCAAGGCGTCCCGAAATTATTCCGGTGTTGGTATTATTGAGATTAAGTGTTGAAAGCCCTGCCCATACTCCATCACCTAATCCTATAACGTCGATAGTGCCTGCATTATCAACATTAATAATTGTTCCATTAGCCGCAGCAACGACGGCATCACCTGCTGCAACAACTATGGAGCCGCTACTTTCAACGGTGAGTGTTTCATTATCAGCAAGTGATATTTGGACGTTCGTTGCTGCATCGACAGTCTGGTCGGCGTGGGCGCCGAGGGCGGAGATCAGAAGCAAAGGTAATGCAGATGAAGGTAATAGGGTTAGTGTTACTTGCGAAAATATACCCTTGTTGTTGTGTTTCATTATATGAATTTGGTGAAATTTTAAGCGAAAATAGATGAGCTAACAGCCCTTAAGCAATTGCCACTTCGAGGTGAAAATCGAAACTTATGTAATCAAAAAAGCATACACTGAAGATGGCGACTACAGCGCTACTGGGGTGATGAAAGACAGCACTAGTGTGGCTTGAAATGAGAAGGCCATCCCGTCTTAGGCTGAGCTGCAGCTCGTTTGCTGATGTTCATTGTTGAGTGTTTTAGCTGCTTAATTAATTTAAGCACTCTGCAGTAAGATCGATTTTTTCTTAGAAAGGTTTCAGGGGGATGTGATCTTTTTGAATTTTTTTTCGCTGAATGAGATAGTAGATTCTCATACTCCGAATGCTCTACACCATGGGTAGATGAGGCGCAGCGATTCATGACTGCTAGCGAAGAAGTAGCGATTGATTCAGCTGGTACGGTAGCCAAAGCAATAACGACCGTGTCATCCAGCCACTACGTGAGGATGATAGTGTGAAATTGTTAGGTGTGATGAGGCACTCGACACTGGTTCTGCGAGGTTATGCCGCCAACAGCTTGTAGCTAGCGGTAGGGACGGGCTCTAGGGTGTTTGGCCGAGAGCAGGCTTAATATGTTTTGCTAATCGCTGAGGCGGAGTCTGAAGAATTGTTTTCCCTGATCCTGGGGTATGGGAAAGGTTTCCGTATACATTTCCCCATTTCCCCATTGTGCCTGAAGCGAGGGTTGGGCGATCCAGCTATCCAGATCATCGCTGGCTTCGAGCGAATATCTCTTACTGGGATAAAGCGGACAGGATAGTAAGATATTACTCTCATCGATGGAGCTGACTTGAATTTGTGTTTGGATTGGATTGTCGGCGATCCATTCGAGGATAGCAGCGGCTTTGGGAGCTTCGGCAAGTGGTTGATCCTGATATTCCCAGATACCCCATGAGCCAGTAGCGGAGAAGCCCTGGGTTCCGAGGAAGTTGGCGAAGAGGTCTACTCCTTCGCGATTGAGCATGTCGAGGTATTCGATGTAGCGCTGTCCCATTCTGGGGTCACGGTTGGCATCGGTCAGGATGGCAGTGAGGGCGTTGTCGCTTCTGGTGTTACTGGCGTTGACCCAATGTTGCCCTCCTTCGTAGCAGACGAGCCTCAGGCCGTGGAGATCGGCGAGAGCTTTGTGCTCGCGCACATGTTGGGTGCTTTCTTGAATCTCGTCTTGAGAGAGCGTGGTGCAAATGGCATCGATGGTCGGGTAGCCATTGGCATCGAGAAAATCCTGGGAAATTCCGTGGCCAAAGTAGGGCGCGATAGCGAGGACGTCAGCAGCGATTTCGGTGGGGTTAATGGTTGGATCATTGAGGGCGAGGAGGCGTGCTTGAGCGGCTTCTGTTTGTGCGGCCCATGCGGCCGCGACATTGATGACCCTAGAGGGGGCGTCGCCGTCTTGGAATACAGTGCGGAAGATGTTCCAGATTTGTGCGGATCGCATGCTGTGATATATGTTGCCTGCTGTCACGGCATTGGTGGAAAGGCCCATGGCGAGTCCCTGCTCACGGGTGTAGTAAGTTTGAATGAAACTAGGGGCTCCGTTCCAAGTTTCGTTAGAATACTCGACGTAGACTTGCAGGTTGGAGTCCAACGAATCCCTGAGCAGGTTGGCTGCTTGAGTAACGTAGTTGTCGTCGGCCAAGTGAGGAATGCATATCCATGGGCTTTTTCCCAGCGTGTTTGCTAGTGCGATTTGATGTTCGAGTGCGACACCGTCAGTGGCAGGGCGAGCTTGGCTTCTGGCGTTGGGTAAGGTTCTTTCGTTCCACTGGCTGACTGGGCTGGAGTTGGTTTCTCCCCAATCCATAAATCGGAGTGTAGAGAAATTAGCCATTTTCTCGAGAAAGTCTGGGTGGAAAGTGGTCGAATCATCGAAACCCGGCATGTGGAGCCTGATGTTGCGGATGGGATCTGCGGTTGAAGATTCGATAATACGGAACAGAATGTTTTGGCCGTTGTTATTAAAAGGGACGGTGTGTGATGCCTGCCCACCGGTGGCGGTGATAGTGAGATTCTGATCGATGCCGGCTCCGGTAATATACAAGGTGCCTGTGCCTTCGAAGTTAAGGGTGTAGTTGCCCGGCATCAGGTTGGGCACGATGCATTGCACGGCGGCAAGTGAGCCGGTTCCGTCGTCGTAAGGAATTTCAAGAGGGTATCCTTGGGCGTCTTGAGGAGGAGCCGGATTTTGGTTGCCGTTCATGCTGGCCCAAGGGCCGGCGCAGCGCATAACATTGGTGAATGTCCATGCAGTGGTCCAATAGGTAACGGATGCCAGATTCATGGCAACGGACATTTTGTTAGGCGCAATGGGTTGGAAGACTGCTTCTAACGATGTTGCAGCTGAGATCGTGAGTCGCAAGGGGTTTAACTGCGATGATGCACTGCCCTGCCAATGCGAGAAGCGATGTCCAGCCGGGGGCATGGCGGTGAGGGTGACTTGTTCTCCATCTGTGAAGAATGTGGAATCAGGATAGGATTGAACGGAGCCTTGGTGGGTCGCCTGAATGTTGAGAGGAAAAACTGGGCCAGGGTCAGTGATGGAGAAAGCGGTTAGAGAGCTGCTGTGATTATTGTAGGAGGCTTGGTGGACATAAATGCGGATTTCCACGGGCGCCGTGAGGTTGTCATAGCCAGTGAGCGGGAGGATGAGGCTGTGATGCTGAATATCGTAATCCCCAGCAGCGGATTCCGTGCTGGTGAAGACGGGGGCGGCAAAGTTGTCGATACTGGTCAGGACGGAGTATTGCCGTGGCGACCAGTAGGAAATACGCTGTGTGGAGAAGCTCATACGCTGACCACCAAGGTTGATCTCGGGCTGAGGAGTCAAGGTGCAGCTCAGATATTCTCCGTCTGCGATACTGTCTGCGAGAGTCGAGAGATTGGCAGAGGCTTGCTGGGTGAATGCCAGACGGTTGTCTTGTTCATCCACAGGGCTGAGACCAGCTCCAAAGTCCCAGCCCGTGGTGGTGATGCTGTCATCTATGTGTAGGGTGGCGGTGATCGGCCCGTTGTTGGCGAGGTCTTGGCCATTGAAGTCAAAGACAACGAGGTTCTGCGCTTGGGTGATACTGGCTAGAGCAACCAACAGGACGGCATGTGATAATTTCGAGAGTGGAGTCATTGTATGTTTGAGTGTTGGGTGAAGCCTTGTAGTTTTTTGAATCAATTAGAGAGTAAATCGCGCACCGATTTCGATAAGGGCAGCGGTGTTCTATGCCTATGTGGGCGGAGATGATGGCTTCGTCTTTCTCGGTTAGTGAATTGATAGAGGCTCCCATGAACCATTTGTAGAGGCATTTACATTTACATTTAGGTTTCGGGATAGGCTCAGGAATGACGTTTTTTGGGGGTTTGGTAAGTATGATTCACCTGCTTTGGGGCTGCTTTCCAGAGTAAGAATGGAGGTCAGTGTTGTTATTATGTTATGGTGCGGTTGCTTCTATTCGGTAGAAGGTGTCTTCTTGTAATATTGGGGTTCTAAATATTACTTCGTTAGTTGTTTCTTCAATCTGATGAGGCAAGTCAAAGAGCCAGCCTGTGGATGAGCGAGTGGCTATGGTCGCCCAGTCATTAATCATGTTGTTCGATGACTGGATTTCGAGGGTGATGGGGTTGAGGTTGCTTTGGTGGGGGAATTGGATATGGAAGTCATCGTTGGCAAGCATTGTTGATATAGGGTTCGCATCAGGTAAGGCCGGGTTTGAGCCCATGATGATTTCAATAAGAGTGCTGGTGCCATCGCCGTCCGGATCTTCATCCAGCGGTGGTGAGGGGCTATTAGCATTATCACCAAGGAGGGCGCCTACCTCGTTGTCAGGGAGTAGCTGGGCTGCCGTGCCTCCAAGTGGTGCGGGAGAAAAAGTGATAGGTAGACTCTGTAGAGCCTGTTCCGTGAGGGCTGGATCAGGGCGCTGAAAACGGTAATAGTCCACTTCTGCTATGAGATCTGGGTTACTTGATGGACCATCGAGTACAGAATAATTGTGCTGAAACTGGAGTGCATGGTCGCCTCCTGCGTAGTAAGTGTTTATTACGTTCCAGTCGGTGTAGGTGGTGATGCCGATCTGGAGAGTGTTACCAAAGTTAGGCAATTGCTGGTAGGCTGATACTGGGTTCTGGGTGTAACGGTTTTCGATAACCCAAGTAGCATCTCCGTGTTTGCGCATAACTACGATGGTGTTTCCGACTCGGATCATTTGTAGGGTGATCCATTGGGCATTCTCGTCATTGTTAGGAACGCCTAGATTATTAAAATAGAGGTCAGAGTCTCCGTCTGTGGTAGTTTTCACCTCATATTGCCAAGTGCCTTGGCTGCCAGCTGAGCCATATGACAGGAAGAGGTAGTTATCACCGTCTGGGCTCCAGTCCGTCATATAGTGGCCAGGCTGCCCATTTGTGGGAGCGGGCCAGAGTGGTGTTTCGGAAGGAATAGGACTTGGAGCTGCGCTGACGATGGCGCGTGGATTACGAACGAAGATACCAGCAAGTGAGAACTCACGATTAGGTGCGCCTTGCTGGGCAACATAACCAGCCTGGTTAGGGAGGAGACCATTGATGCCGCGGCGGGAGAGACGCATGCGTGTAGTGACGATAAAGTCACCGGTGATTTCCTTGTAAACGAGAACGCCACGGAGATCCATATACCACCCGGAGGAGTGCGGTGCCAGAACCATATGGCCAGGAGCGTATGTGGGATTTAAGTCCCAGAGCTCAAGTTGATCTGCATTCCAGCCCTCGGTGTCATTAAGTCTTTGCCAAGCGGAACGCGTAACTGCTGAGTTAAACTCGTCACCATGGGGCTGAATGTCATCCGCAAATGAGGGGGCGGTGAGGGCTAGGAAGAGGAGTGTGACTATGGATTTCATGTAGTGAACAGGATTCGTTCACTGTGAGATCGACTTTTTCTTAGAAAGGTTTCAGGGGGAGTTGATTCTTTTTTAAGTGAATATCACTAAATGACATGATCGAGTTCCATGCGCCGATTGCAATACGATCTTGAATCGGGGCGTCCCAGAGAGGCGTAATACTACCACGGCGGCCGCGGAGCTCCCAAGTGTAGCGCTTTGTGCCATCGGTGTATGCGGTGATGGAATACTGGCGAACCTCCAGCGTGAGTGTTATCGGGGTATTGTTAGTAAAGGCGAAGGGAAATGTTTCACCGTGTGAGGCTATATTCTGACCGTCGAGGTTTTGGATGCCAGCGAGGTTTCTGCTCCGGCCGTCGAGATCGAAGTTCATCATACCTATTGAAGTCGGGAGGTAGATTGTAGCGGAGTGTTCGCCTATGTTTCGCGTGATGGTGAGTGATATATCGTAGTTATCGCCCGGTGAAAAATCGGTGAGAGTGGTATAGGCGCCGCTGTTCAGTCTACTCCGGCAAATAAGGGTACTCTCATCGAGGAACCAGTTACCACGTTTGATTACGTTTGACGGAGGGTAGTCGGTAAGAAGGTTTTGACTAATGCCGATAGTCTTTGCTATCTCAGATTGGCTGTGTGCTTGTTGCTCAGAATTCTTATCAGATAAAGGGGCGCTTGATGAGGTTTGATCTGGGATTTCTTTTTTAAAGACGAGTGTGATGACTGCGACTGCTAGGAGAAGTGCGGCGATAATTATAGTGTCAACGATACGGTTTTTTCTCTTAGGCTGTAAGATTTTTTCGAGGTCGCGTTTAAGCAGGGTGATATCTTGGTAGCGTTCACTGGGTTTCCTGCGGAGGCATTTTTTGATGAGGGGCTTGAATGGTCTGGGGACTTCAGTCAAAAGATCAGAAACTAGGAGAGACTGAGGTGGAGAGCCAATGACCATTTCAAAAAGCAGAATGCCCACAGCCCAAATGTCCGTTCGAGCATCCATGGCGCGGTGGTCGCTAGAGAGTTGTTCTGGGGCGAGGTAAGCCATAGTCCCTACAAAGGTGCCAGTCATGGTCAGAGAGTCGGAGGCTTTGTCTGGTTGTATATTGAGTGCTATACCTAGGTCGGCAACTTTAGCGCTACCTTCTGAAGTGAGGAGGATGTTTGCAGGGTTTATATCA
This sequence comes from Rubritalea sp., assembly GCF_051252225.1. GTDB lineage: Bacteria > Verrucomicrobiota > Verrucomicrobiia > Verrucomicrobiales > Akkermansiaceae > Rubritalea. The sequence continues at coordinate 70,102 of NZ_JBPOGE010000014.1, read as the reverse complement.
CGGTGAACGATGGATTTAGCATGGATAGCCTCTAGGCCTTGGCAGACGTCGATAGCGATGGAGGCAGCTTCTTTGATAGAAAGCGTGCCTGAGGCTGTGATTTTGGTGCGGAGGTCACCACCTGCTAGGTATTCGAGAACGAGGATAGGACTGCTATCTGATTGATTGATAATACCATGGATCGTTACGATGTTGGGATGATGGATACCTGCCATCATGATGGCCTCTTGGTGGAATCGCTCGATGGAGCTGTCGTTGAGGTCCTTAATCCTAAAGACTTTGAGTGCGATTTCGCGGTTGAGGGCATTTTCTGTAGCAAGGTAGACCGCGCTCATGCCTCCTTGGCCGATTTTCCTGATGATTTGGCAACCATCAACCTCTATACTCTCACTGAGCGCTTCCGATTGGAGACCATGAGCAAGCAGGCTTTGGTAATAATCTTTGCCTTTAGAGTCGGGATCCATATGAGGTGGTGAAAAATTTATTTGCTGAGGGCCTTAATTAACCAGGAGAGTTCTGCGTCAATTTCATTTTCATCTACGGCGTTTTCAACAACGGCAGCACGAATTTCATGTAGTGAACAGTAAATCGTTCCCTGTGAGATCGACTTTTTCTTGAGAAGGTTTCAGGGCGAGTCGGTTTTTTTAACAAATATTACTAAAAGACATGGTCGCATCCCATGCGCTGATTGTAATGCAGTCTTTAATGGGGGCATTCTTTGATGATCGGTTTGAGTGGTCTTGGTATTTCAGTTAGAATATCGGAAACTAGGAGAGCCAATAACCATTTCAAAAAGCAGAATATCTACAGCCCAGATGTCAGCTCGAGTATCCATGGAGTGGCGGTCACTGGAGAGTTGCACTGGGGCGAGGTATTCGAGAACCAAGACAAATGTATCATCTGATTGATTGATGACGCCGTGGATCGTGACAGTACCGGGGTGATGGATGCTGCCATCATGATAGCTTCTTGGTAGCATCGCTCAATGGAGCTGTCGTTGAGGTCCTTAATTTTAAAGACTTTGAGTGCGGTTTGCGGTTGAGGCCAGTTTCTGTAGTAAGGTAGACCGTGCTCATGCCACCTTGGCCGATTTTTCTGATGATTTGGCAATCATCAACCTCGATACTCTCACTGAGCGCTTCCGATTGGAGACCATGAGCAAGCAGGCTTGGGTAATAATCTTTGCCTTTAGAGTCGGGATCCATATGAGGTGGTGAAAAGTTTATTTACTGAGGACCTTAATTAGCCAGGAGAGTTCTGCGTCAATTTCATTTTCATCTACAACGGTTTCAGCAACGGCAGCACGGATTTCTGTACCAAAGCGTTGACGGATCCGGTGGATAGCAGATTTTACAGCTGAAAGGGTTAGGTCGAGAGTATTAGCAAGAGTTTGGTAGTCGGTCTCCTTCTTTTCATCTAGCAAAGGCTCTAGGTTATCATAGAGCTTTTCTTTACCTTGGTCTCGGTAGCGTTTACCTAGGTTGGACTTAGCTTGTTCTACAATGATCATAGCCCATTGCTGATCGTAGGCTAGTGATGGGTCAGGGGTGTTTCCAGGAATCGCAAATTCATTACCTAGAGAGAGGCTGGGGGTGCCGCCTCCTCGTTTTTGGGCATTGTTCTTTTTTCGAATATCGTAAATGAAGCGTTTGAAAGCCACTAGTAAGATCGAGCGCATACGGCCCTTAATGGGATCGGCCGCGGCAAAAAGTTGAGTCGTGGATTCTCCTGATAGGAAAGCTTGAACGCAGTCCTCGGCGTCTTGGTGTTGGCACCCGATTGAGTAGGCAAAATGGTAGAGAGGTTTCCAGTAGGCTTGGCAAATTTGATTGAGAGCACGCTTTTCTCGCGTTGGAATACCTGAGCGGAGATCGTGAAAGTGTTTCCAGCAGGTAGATTGGAAAAGATGCGAGGATTGTTTCATCGTGTCCACAATGCAGATTAATAAAGAATCGTAATGCTTAGGGGAAGGCTGAAATTCTATGGAGCTTTTTTCTCGGGATCGACGTCGGAAAGAAAGACCTTTTTTGCCATGTCATCGGCCCAGATCAGCCATGCTCCGAGCGATTCAATAACAATGCACTCGGCATCAAATAGCTCACTAAATGGCTCAAAAAAATAGCCAGTTTGGCTACCCTCAGCGCCTGTCTTGAGCAAACCGGCCACTATGGAGACGCCATTGCCAAAGCTCTTCACGAACTCAATATTTTTAGCCTGCACCTTGTCAATCCGCACCGAATCAAAGCCTTCGGAATGCAAAAGCTAAGACGCAACAAAAGTGATACAGCCGACGCGAAACTCATCGCTAGGTTCCTCAAATCAGAACACTCCGAACTTCGCGCATGGGAACCTAGAAGCAAGGATCAGCAAAGGATCACTAGCCTTAGCCGCTACGCCGACTCACTCACCCAGGACACCGCGAGACTCAAAACCAAACTCGAAGCGGAACCCGATAAACTTGCCATAAACTCACTCAAACGACGAATCACGTTCCAGCAAAAGGAAGTGAAGTCGATCCGCAAAACCATCGCGACAATCATCAAAGCCAACACCGAAGTACAAACTAAAAGTAAACTCCTCAACACCATTCCAGGCATCGGAGAAGTCGCCAGCCAAATAATCATCGCGGAGCTTCCCGACCTATCCGAATTCAAAGACGCCCGACAACTTGCCGCTTGGACAGGCCTCACGCCAAGTCACTACCAAAGCGGCACCTCGGGGCGCACCCGGACACCAATCACCAAAATCGGATCCACCCACCTGAGGCGTGGACTATTCATGCCCGCAATGACTGCTCGAGTCTTTAATCCACTGCTAAAAACCTTCGATGACCGACTCAACGCAGCATCTTGTTCGCCCACATATTGATTTCGTCGTATCAAAGCTAGATAGAACCGTCCCAGAAGGAAGATCCAGAATGAATTATGTCCGTTCTTCTCTCGAACCACTCAACAATTTGTTTTTGAAATTTCTGCAGTTTCGTTTTCAGCTTAAGCCACTCCTCCTTAGAACCACGAAAGCTCCATCGAATGTCTCCAGCAAGGTATTCCGCTCGGTCGCCAAACTCGACGGTAAGCGAAAAAGGTTCACTCATAGAGCACCACTGAACCGCAAATTTACCCTGTTCTTGAAACCCTTCTTTGGGCACTACCGCCACCATATCCTTCTGCATTGCCATCCCCGATGTCACGAGAAACGTTTCAAATTCTTCCGCAACAATCAACCTACTCGCTTCGGATTTTGCCTCGACGCTATAGGACGTGATTCTACGCTGGTCCACCTTCTCCCGCTGACAACCTGTAGTCAGTAACGCAACAAGGGCGAGAAGGAGGGCACACAGTGAAGTCTTCATTTTTCAGGCGAACGTCCTAGCATAGCCAACCCTGACGGGAGAGCGATGGTAGTGACTGGATTGAGGTTAAAGTTGTCATAAAAACTTAGCTAAACAAGCGCCGTCTGGGGTTGGCTACTGCGACTTGTAAGGCATTTTTATTGTGTTTCATTGTGCTAAGTTATTCGCTCAGCACTCTTTATCGGAATTATTCCGTCATGTTGACTTGTTATCGGCAATCAAAACTTAGTCACTGCTCACTCTGCAATATGGTTTCATCTAGGATTTCATCGTGCTAAGAGCATTTGTTCGGTGAACTCATGCCTAGGAATGCAGGAAATCGACTTCTTCTAAAATGGTCATATTCTTAGCCTAACGTAAAGCTCACCAACCGAAGACAGGGACAGAAAGCTTTGTTTGTGAGTTTAGAGTGTGAGTGTAGTGAAGATTTTGAAAAGCGTAAACGCGGTCTGAGGTTGGGTGCAGCGTTTTGTTAGCGAAGGCAGTTTTTACGTGCACCTAGTCCGTGAACCTAATCTGGCTGAGACAAAGTGTGTGGAGCAAATCATTCTGAAAACGGTAATCTGGGTTTGAATAAAACGAAGTTAGAAAGCGTAAATGATTCTTTTGATGGTGGCAGCCTCGTGAAGAGCAGCCTAATGCATCACTAACGTTTTTCGTGAGGGGGAGCTTTATGTTATCTTACGCACAGTTGTTAGTTTTTCCCGCAAGATGCTGGCGGGATGAATTTGGATGGAGTCCTAATCCTAGCAGTCCTCTGGAGTGGTATGACTCATCAGGAAACCTTGTTGCTAAATATGAAAGACTCCATGGGCCTCTAGAAGATTACGGGCGCGATGATAACAGGATTCCTATGATCTACAGGTGGGTTGTTAAAGTCGAAGCCTTAGAGGCTCTTGGCATATTAGCAGATTTATGCTTTCAAGAAGATTATGAGAGAGCACCGTATAAAGAAAGCTAGTGGCTAAGTTGAGGTGTAGCACAAATTTAAACAGGACATCGCAGTTAGTCTGGCAAGTGAATGAGATGGGCTCTCACGAATAACTAGAATTGTTAGGAAGGTATTCAAACCGAACTTCATCGTCGGATGACGATGGAGTTTTTTATAGGTTGATTGAGAAGTATTATGGAAGAAAAAGTAAAAGCTCCTAAACTCACTGTTGTTGCCATTTTAGCATTTGTACAGGCCCTATTCTTCTGTCTCCTTGAGTTGGATCTAATAAGCACTCCAATTGACATGTTTTTACAGCGAGGATCGGCTGCTCTAGGAGTTGTTGCAAAACCAGCTTGGACAATCTGGAAGTGGTTGGCGTAATCGACAAATTGTCGAACTATAAAATCGTCAAGTAGGACCACTACACTATATTCTATATATCTTAAACTAATAATTATCACTGACTTACAAACTTCATTTTTGTGGAATCACATCCATTTGTTGATCGAAGTGCCTCCTAAGTGTGACCAGCTGCTGAGTGATGAGGGTTTGTTAGAGCGTTTGGAATTGCTCTATAGTGCGGATCACGTGGGAATGGTACGGATGCAGTTGGAGGATTTGATGAATTCGACCACAGAAGTTGGCCAGAAGGCCTATCAGGAAGTGCGTGAGACTTATGCACGCAGGATGTGGGATCTGGGTCTTTTTATGAAGACTCTGAAGCAACGTTTTTCAAGTTGGTACAATAAAAAACACCAACGCAAAGGGACGCTGTGGGAGGCGCGTTATAAGAGTGTGTTAGTGGAGAATGGGCATGCGGCCCGTACGATGGCGGCCTACATTGATTTAAATTGACTTCGCTCCACTCAGTCCATGCGGATAGGCATTTTCTCCTTCGAAAATGCATTGGAATTAACCCGATAGTATCGAGGGGGGCATTCTGTCCGTGCTGGGATGGTGAGTGATCCTAAAGATTACCGCTGGTGTAGTTATTCCGAAGCGGTGGCGGGGGGGAATCTAGCGCGCAACGGCATAATGCGTGTTCTCAGTGAGATGGAAAGTGACACGCAGGTGGATGGCTGAAAAAAGGCGAGAGACCTCACGAAATACGATTGGCGTAGCGTGGCTGGCAGGTACCGAGTAATGCTCTATGAGGATGGCGCGAGCTATGGTGGGGCAGAGGTAGATTTACGTAGATCACGGCCGAAACGTAGAGGTTTTAGTGAGGCTGCAGTAGAGAAGGAGATCTCACGCGGCGGGCAGCTGAGTTCAGCTGGGGTGCTAGGCTGTAAGTCACGGTATTTTGTGGATAGTGCCGTGTTAGGCAGTAAGTCATGGGTGAATGGAATTATTGATGACTTGAAGGGCTCCTATCTCAGTGAGTAGCGCAAAATGGGCGGAAGCAGGCCGATAGACCAGTTACGCTCCAGTGGGCTCTGGTCACTACGGCAGTTACATCTGGAGTGAGACTCGGGATCAAACGGTCTCGTAGTTTCTGACATGGTGTGGTAGTATGGTGAGTAATAAATAACTCCTATTTAACTATGAATACCCTCAATGAAATTAACGAAGCTTAGAGTCAGGCGGATCGTAACAAGCTCGCCGCTTATCTCAGTATCATTCCAGGACTAGGCCATCTGTATAAGCACAACTATTTGGCTGGCATTGGGATTTTGATACTGGGGAATGTTTTTACAACTTTTGTGACAGCATGGCTTTCGCTCGCGACCTTTGGTTTTGCGCTGATCATTATCCCAGTTGCGTATGTCAGCGGAGTCGCCGCCTGTGCGTATTATGCTGAAGATCACCACGGGAAGCATGAGATGCTCCATCCGTGGCGTACTAAAAAGCCTGACTAGAGAAGTAGGTTTACTCTGACTCGACGCGGCGGTCAGTATTCTCAAAGCGCATAAGTTCTTTGATGAAGGTAAGCGGGATAGAACCCGTAGGTCCGTTACGGTTTTTGGCGAGGTTGAGCTCGGCGATACCGTCTTGCTCGTCACGTGCGTCTTGGTCTTCTGCGTAGTAGGCGGTACGGAAGAGAAGACCTACCATATCGGCATCCTGCTCGATAGATCCTGATTCACGAAGATCTGACATACGCGGAGTACCACCACGGTTTTCAGGACCACGGTTAAGCTGGGCCAGTACAATGACAGGAACGGAAAGCTCTTTAGCCAGAGCCTTGAGGCCTGAAGAGATTTCAGCGATTTCACGTTCGCGTGAGCCTTGAGCCTGCTTCGACGTAGATCTCATGAGCTGAAGGTAATCGATCGCGATGACTTGGATGTCTTCTTCTTTCTTTTTACGGCGCGCCTTCGCACGGAGTTCGGAGATAGAGATGCCGGCGGTGTCATCGATGAAGAGTTTTGACTCCGCGATTTCTTGGGCTGCATTTTTAATTTTCAGAAGATCTGCCTTGGTCGGTGTGAAACCGTTGCGCAGATTAGTTATGGCGTAGCGAGCGCGGGCGAAGAGTAGACGCTGGACAATCTGCTGAGAGGTCATCTCGCACGAGAAGAACATGGAGGGGAGTTTGGCATCGAGACAGATGTGCTCAATAATGTTCATCACGAATGATGTTTTACCCATAGATGGACGGGCGGCGATGACGAACATTTCACCAGGTTTGAGGCCATTACACATAGTGTCGAGCTGTGAGTAGCCTGACTTGATTCCCATGGGGGCGCCGCCACCAGCGAGATATTTCTCGAAGTCTTCGATAACCTTGCGGACATCTTCTTTGACAGTGGGGGCTTGCTCGACATCAGATCCTTCACGGATGGCGAAGATTTTTTGCTCTACTTCGTCTAACAGGCCAGCAACTTCTTCTTGGTCCTCGAAGGAGCGGGTGATGGCATCGGTACAAGAGGAGATGATGTTTCGCAGAATGAACTTGTCCTTAACAATGGTAAGGTGGTGATCAAAGTGCGCAGCAGTCGGTGCGTAGGTGTAGATCTCAGTGAGGGCAGATGGGCCGCCGATCTTATCTAACACACCGCGATCCATCAGCTTCTGTGTGAGCGAGACGAGTTCAATCTGGGCGCTGCTATCTGAGATCTCTTTGATGACTCGGTAGAGAGTCTGGTGAGATGGGTGGTAAAAGTGTTCGGGCGTAAGACCTAGTTCCTCGGAGCGCATGACGAACTCCGATGGGTCCTGAAGCATGGAAGAAAGCAGAGATTTCTCTGGCCCAAGCGCATTTGGCATCGCGCGCTGGGCAAATGTTTCTTCGTCGTTATGTTGTGGTGGGCCCTTCTGAAGTGCTGGTCCTGATTTGTATGGTGCTTCGGTCGACATTGAAAATGGAAGATGCAAAGAAATGGGGCCAAGTGCAATAGCGGGGTATCTAACGGTTCATTTTGTGAATGGTGTGTGAATAAGTTGTGGATGATAAATATTCGGACTGCGAGTTTGACGTGCTTGCATAGTGGAGGCTATCTATAGCGCTACACTTCATGGATTCCTTTTCGCATAGCACCTTCGCGTATTTCTTTCTTAGCTTACTCATGGAAGGGGCTCCATTTATCTTATTGGGGACCTTGGTGAGTGGGTTTATCGATGTCTATATGCCCGCGGGCATGCTGGAGAAGTTTTTGCCGAAAAGAAAATTACCAGCAGTGCTGACTTGCGGCTTATTAGGTTTGATCCTTCCAGTCTGCGAATGCGCTGTGGTTCCAGTGATTCGTAGGCTCGTGGCGAAGGGCTTGCCGGTATCCTGTGCGTTTACCTATATGCTCGCGGCTCCGATAGTGAACCCGGTGACGATACTAAGTACTTGGAGTGCTTTTAATGAGCAGCAGTCGCTGTATGTGACTTTATCTAGAATAGGGATTGGTTACCTAGTGGCTGTAGTAGTGGGGGTGGTGTTGATGTATGTTCCGATTGAGAAGGTTTTGCGTAAGTCACTTCTCGCAAAAGTGACGAAGAAGCACGCGCATGCAGATTCAAAGGAGTGTGGGCATACTCACCAAACGGAGAAATGCTGCAGCCATGAGGAGCACCATAATCATGATGATTGTGGAGATGGACATAGCGAGGGAGAGCACGCACATTCATGCTGTGACCATGATCATGATCATTCTCATCAGCACCCTAGTCCTGTAGCGGCACCGAATAAGTTAGTAGCTGCGATGCGCTCAGGAATGAAGGATTTCGTGGATGTGGCGGTGTATTTCACGATAGGTGTGTGTCTCACGACTCTCTTTAATATCATGCAGGTGGGGTATTTCGATACGATCAATAGCTTTGCAACGGATACCTTTAAAGGCACAGCCTTGTTGATGGTGTTAGCTTTTGTATTGAGTGTCTGTAGTACCTCGGACGCTTTTCTGGCCGCATCGCTGGGGACATTTAGTTACGCATCGAAAATGGCATTCATGGTGTTTGGTCCGATGATGGATGTGAAGTTACTCTTCCTCTACCAGACCGTGATGCAGAAAAAATTCTTAGCGGTATTTTGTGTTGGTCTTTTCCTCTTAGTAGGAGGTATCTGCATAGCCTGGGGGGAGTCTGAGACTCTGTTTGAGTGGTGTCGGCAAGTTGAAATGAAATGGCAGGGAGGTGCACAATGATGCTTTACGTACAACGCATACTCTTCGCTCTCTGCATTTTAATGTGGGGCGGAGTGATGCTTTATTTCTATCAAAGCCCACATCTTGATGCGTATTTAGCACCTAAGTTTCAGTCCACCTTGTTGATAGGTGGTTTAGCCTGCTGCGTGGTCGCCTTGTTTAATCTGATTACCTTTCGGGTCCAGACGAGCTGTGGTCACGGTGATGAGTGTGGTCATGATCACGAGCATTCTCATGATCATGAGGAGAGCGACCTGAACCCCTTTATGGCGATTCTGATCATTCTAGTGCCCCTGATAGTGAGCTTATCGTGGACCACTCACAAGATAGACGAGGCGCATATTCATAAACAATCGGCGCAGGACCTAGATCCTGCATCGATGCGATTTCTGGCTGATTTGCCACCCTTTACCAAAGAGACTTTAGATAAAACACGGCAGAAGTCCGCGGATGGACTTTACCAGCTCAACTTACTAGAGCTTTTTTACTCAGCGGGGGATTCAGAGCTCGAGCGCGTGTTTACTGGTTTGCCATTTGAAACCGAGGGTTTCTTGAGAGATGAAACCAATCGGAATCCGAAGGGGAATAGAATGCGCCTCTACCGACTTTTCATGACCTGCTGTGCTGCGGACATGAAAACGATCCCGATGTCTATCGAGTTCGAAGGTGATCTACCTAACTTTCCAGCGAACACTTGGGTTAAGGTAGGCGGCGTGATGAGCTATGAGCACATCGACGGTGTTACGTATCCGGTGTTGAAGGTGCAGCGGATTGATGAAGCTCAAGCGCCTGACTCAGGGAATTTGTACAAGTAAGCGCTTATTGTGCGCTGGTGGTCGGCGCCGGAATGCGGAAAATTTTCGCTGTCGCTAGGTCAGGTTTGCCATTGGCTCCAGTTTTAGCGGTGGAAATATCGCGAACGAGGAGGCCTGGTCTGACACCTTTGACATTGATAACGTTGTAAGGCCTGTACGGGCTGATAAATTTATTCGACTCTCCTGCTACAGGGTGTGCATCTGGGTACTTCGAGTTAGCGATAACTGGATTAAGTGCTTCGCCCCCGACTGTTGTAGTGTCGTTGGTGCAAGAGCTGAAGGTGATAACAGCGAGTGAACTAAATGTAAGGGTGATAAATTTTTTCATACGATATTGAGTATTTATTTAGCGCAGAAGAGACAGTTGGGCGAGTGAAAATTACGCTGCAAAGCTTTCTCCACACGAGCAAGTGACTTGTGCGTTCGGGTTGGTTACTTTGAAGCCTCCCTGTTGGAGGTCGTCAGAGAAGTCGAGTTCGCTGCCAGCCACGAAGAGGGCGCTCTTCGGATCGATTACCACATTGACCAAATTACTGTGAACGAGGATGTCGCGATCGCGAGGGCCATCTACTAGATCCATTTTGTACTGGAGACCGGAACAACCACCGCCAACGACAGCAATTCTTAAGGCTCCATCAGCGCGGCCTTGTTTCTCGAGTAGGCTACACAAATGATTAGATGCGCCATCGAGAACCTTGATGAGTTTTTCGTTTCCGCGTTTGAAGTTCACTGCTGACATGTCGGCAATATGCAGCGGATGCACGAAGTTTGAAGGGCGAAGTTTAGAATTTTCACAACTTTTGTAAAAGTTGACAGGGGACCTGATTCAAAACAATAAAGTCTCCTGTCGGATCGGTAGTAGGTGTGCTTTATATTAAGCATTGTCTCTACGATAATTACGCCAGCCTTTGCCAAGTGATAAATCTATGGAGCTAGGTTAGTTAATTTCCTCAGAATCATTTTCCATGACAAGTACTGTGCAATGATGCAGGTTCTGTGCGTGGAATTATCACTAGAGGAAATTACCAAGCTAACAGGTGGCCGCGTAGTAGCGGGTGAGTCAAAAAATGGTTACAGAGGTCTTGCTGCACTCAATGATGCGTCTGCGAGTGATGTTTCCTTTCTTGGGAATGAGAAGTACTACAATGATTATTTGAGCACAAAGGCTGGATTGGTTTTAGTTCCTTCAGTGGTGACAGAGTTTCCTGATGGACCGGTGTATGTGGAAGTGGAGAATCCTTCGTATGCATTTGGCCTAGTGGTGAAGAAGCTTTCATCCAAGATGCGTAGCTTTAAGCCTGGAGTTCATCCGTCGGCCTACGTGGCTGAAGATGTGAAGTTTGATTCAGCGAAGGTATCGATCAAGGCAAATGCAGTGGTGGAGTCTGGTTCAGTGATCGGCGATGGTACTGAAATTCAGGCAGGAGCTGTTATCGGTGAGAATGTCACAGTGGGAAGAGATTGCCTGATCTATCCGAATGTGACGGTTCGTGAGTTTTGTGAACTGGGAGACCGTGTGATTATTCAACCAGGTGCGGTGATCGGCTCCGATGGATACGGTTATGAATTTGTAGACGGGGCGCACCAAAAGGTCGACCAGGTCGGCATTGTCGTGCTCGAAGATGATGTGGAGATCGGAGCGAATACAACTATAGATAGAGCTCGCTTTGGTAAAACCGTGATCGGTGAAGGAACAAAGATCGATAACTTAGTTCAGATCGCCCATAATGTGGTCACTGGTAAGCATTGCTTAGTTGTGGCTCTGACGGGTATTGCTGGGAGTTCTTCGCTTGGAAATAATGTGACTGTTGCTGCACAAGTAGGGATGGCAGGTCATATTCATGTGGGAGATAAAGCCATTCTGATGTCCAGAACAGGGGTGATGAAGAATTTAGAGGGTGGACAAGTGTACTGGGGGAATCCAGCCCGCCCTGTAAAAGACCAGCAGCGCAGTGTGGCTGCTGTGGCCCGCCTTCCAAAGTTGATGACTGACTTCAGAGAACTGAAAAAGAAAGTCGAACAACTCGGAAGCGAGTAGTTCGACGTAATGATTTTTTTTTAGGGCGCACTTCGGAAAGAAGTGCGCTTTTTTAGTCTCGGCGAGTGAGTTCTACAAAGACCTCTTCGAGCGTCGATTTATGACGATGTAGGGTGCGGATTTTCCAGCCGTTTTCGGTCGCCATATTGGCAATTTTTTCGCGGGAATCTGTGCCGGAGTCGCAGAGGACTGAAAAGTTATTCCAAGACTCTTCAGAGTTTTCCTTAGTCACCTTTTTTACGTTGCCCATGTTTTCAATAGCGGATTGTACGATCTGAGCGTCTCCTTGGATCTCAAGTTCGATACGGCCAGCTGCTCGCATGTTATGGATCAAGTTTTCAGGGGTATCTGATGCTTTAATCTTACCGGAATCTACAATGATCACATGGTCAGCGACCATTTCTACCTCGCTAAGAATGTGCGTAGAGACTAAGATCGTGTGTTTCTGACCAAGTCGCTTAATTAATTTTCTGATTGAACGGATTTGGTTCGGATCGAGGCCGTTGGTAGGTTCGTCCAAGACAAGTAAGGGTGGTTGATTGATCAGTGCATCCGCTAGTCCTACACGCTGGCGGTATCCTTTGGAGAGAGTTTTAATCATGCGACGGCGCATGTGCTGGAGTCCACACATCTCGAGTGCTTCGCCAACGTGGTTGCGCGCATCGCGCCCGCGGAGCCCTTTGAGGTGTGCTCTAAATCTGAGGTATTCACGTACGCGCACGTCATCATAGAGAGGAACATTTTCAGGCATGTAGCCGATCGAGCGTCTCGCTTTGATCGAATCCTTAAAGATATCGAAACCATTTATGGTGGCTTTTCCAGCCGTTGGTGGGAGGAATCCGGTGAGCATACGGAGTGTGGTCGTTTTACCAGCACCATTGGGTCCTAGGAACCCAACTACTTGGCCATTACCCACCTCAAAACTGATATTATCAACGGCGGTGAATCTGCCGTAGCACTTAGTGAGGTTTTGGACTTCGATCATAATGAATAGAATTGATTAGTTTGATGAATGAATCATTGGAATCGTAACGAATTTGTCAGATGTACGATTGACTCGGAGTTGTTGACCTCCTAAGTAGATGGCGGTTGCGCTGACTAAGCAATAAATGCATGTCACGCGTCAAGTATACAGCTATTTAATCCACCAAAATGAAATCATCCGTTTCTGCCCGCCTGAATGCAGACCTGCTCGACGAGAAATACGAACAGTGGTGTGACGACCCGCGCTCTGTTGAAGAAAATTGGTCAGCCTTTTTTGAAGGCTTCGAGCTAGGTAATTCACAATCAAAGCAAAAGGGGGCTAAAGCTAGCAGCGGTGCTGCATCTGTGCCCGCTGAGTCACCAGCCAGTGACGAGCACTCCATTAATTTCCGTGGTAAATGTGTATCACTTGTCTACAATTACCGTACATTGGGGCACACCCAAGCGCAGATTAACCCATTGCAGGACGCCGCTCCACGTAACCCACGTCTTGAGCTTTCTCAGTTCGGTATTAGTGATGCGGATCTTGATCGTGAAGCTTCCACTCAGTTCTTCCGCAGTGGTCAGAAAATGAAGCTGCGCGAAATGGTTACAGGACTTGAGGAGTGCTACTCTAGCAAGATCGGCTTTGAGTTCATGCACATCCATAATACGGAAGTGCGTAACTGGATCCGGACTCGTATTGAAAACCGTTTTTCAGACAACTCTCAGCAGGGTTTTGATGCTGCAACAGCACTCAGATGGATTCTCGAGTCTGAACTTTTCGAATCATTCCTTGGTAAGAAATTCCTCGGTGAGAAGCGTTTCTCACTCGAAGGTGGTGAAGGCCTCATGGTGCTTCTCAATTCAATCCTTGAGAAATGTCCATCTAGTGACGTGAAGGAAATCGAGATTGGTATGGCTCACCGTGGTCGTCTCAATGTACTCCGCAATTTCCTCCAGAAGTCACTCACGACAATTCTTTACGAATTCACACCTGACTATGTTCCAGCGATTGTCGCTGGTGATGGCGATGTGAAGTACCATCTTGGTTACGAAAATGTTCGTAAGCTAGCTGATGGTGAGGTCCGTCTCAGTCTCGCAGCAAACCCGTCTCACCTTGAGGCTGTTAATGCGATTACAGAAGGAAAGGCGCGTGCTCGTCAGCGTATCATCGGTGATGATGGTGCAGAAACCGATCGTAAGCAGGTACTTCCGATCCTCATTCACGGTGATGCCGCGTTTGCTGGTCAAGGTTCTGTTGCTGAGGTTCTCAACCTTTCCCAGCTTCCTGGTTACCGTACAGGTGGTACCATTCACCTCATTGTAAATAACCAGATTGGTTTCACTACGATGCCTGAAGATGCGCGTTCCTCAGCTTATGCAACTGATGTTGCTAAGATGATCGAAGCTCCTATTTTACACGTGAATGGTGAAGATCCTAAAGAGCTCGTATGGGCTGCACTTTTTGCTCTCGAATTTCGCCAGAAGTTTGGTCGTGATGTAGTGATCGACATGTATTGCTACCGTCGTCAGGGTCACAATGAAACTGACCAAGCAGCATTCACCGCTCCACACATTTACGGTAAGATCGCTAAGAAAAAGACTCTAGGTCAAGCTTACAAGGCTGATCTAGTTACTACTAATACTCTTACTCAAGAAGTCGCAGATGGTATCCAGAATTCCATCTGGGATAAGCTGGAAGAAGGTTATCTAACGATGCGTGAAATGGAGAAACAGGGCGATCGCTCGGTGTTCTCAGGTTCTACTGCTCAAGCACAACCACCTTACTCTCACGCACCAGTCGACACGGGTCTTACCCTAGAAAGAATCAAACATATTGGCGATACTCTTACGAATGTGCCAGATGGTTTTAATTTACACCCAACACTGGCTAAGCGATTTGTACCTCGTCGTAGAGATGCGCTCGAGTCAGGTAAGGGGATCGACTGGGCTTTTGCTGAATCACTCGCCTTCGGTGGTCTTCTAATGGAAGGTAATGCGGTTCGTCTATCAGGTCAGGATTGCCGTCGTGGTACATTCTCTCAGCGTCATGTTGTGTTCTATGACAACAAGACACGCGACCGTTATTTCCCACTTCAGAACCTCTCTGGTGATCAGGCGAAATTCTGCGTCTACAACTCACTTCTTTCCGAGTTTGCAGTTTTAGGTTTCGATTACGGTTACTCGCTAGGTTACCCAACTATGTTGACCCTTTGGGAAGCTCAGTTCGGTGATTTCTCTAACGGTGCACAGGTCATTATTGATCAGTTCATCGCATCTGCTGAGTCCAAATGGCAGACACCAAGTTCCCTAGTCATGCTTCTTCCTCACGGATATGAAGGCATGGGACCTGAGCACTCCAGTGCACGTCTCGAGCGTTTCCTTCAGCTCTGTGCTGAAGAGAACATGCAAGTAGGTAACTTCACTACTCCAGCGAACTACTTCCACGCATTGCGTCGTCAGAAGAAACGTGGTTTCCGTAAGCCATTGATATTGATGACACCAAAGAGCTTGCTCTCACGTGCTGAAGCAGTTTCTGATATCGAAGACTTCGCAACAGGCACATGTTTCCAGGAAATTCTTCCTGACGATAAGGAGTTTGCAAACCCAGAGAAGGTAGACCGTATCGTCTTCTGTTCTGGTAAGGTTTACTACGATCTCGTTCAGCATCGTAAAGAAAATGGAATCGAAGATACTGCGATCCTCCGTGTAGAGCAGCTTTATCCGTACCATGAAGAGATGGTGAAAGCGCTTTCCAGCCAGTTCCCGAATGCCGCCAAGTTTGTTTGGTGTCAGGAAGAGCCAAAGAACATGGGTGCTTGGAGCTTCATCAACCCACTCCTCATGGAGACGTTTGATGCACGCATCCGCTATTCAGGCCGTAAGGCAGCATCTAGCCCAGCTACTGGTTCCAAGGCAGTGCACAAGAAGGAGCAGAAGGCTCTTCTCGACAATGCATTCAATGTCTAATTTAATTTAACTTATATTTTTACCCACACAGACACATGTCATTTGAAGTAACAATCCCAAACGCAGGTGAGTCCGTCACTTCAGCAAACGTAGCCCAGTGGCACGTAGCTGACGGAGCAAGCGTCTCCAAAGGCGACATTCTCCTCACTATCGAAACTGATAAAGTTTCCACCGAGCTTGAAGCTGAAGTATCTGGTACTCTCCAGATTCTTGTTCAAGAAGGTGAAGAAGTAGCGATCGGAACACTGGTAGCTAAGATCGAAGAAGCTGGCGCAGCTGCGGTAGCGACTCCAGCTCCAGCAGTACAAGCTGAAGAGCCAGCGCCAGTAGCTTCTGCTCCAGCAGCAAGCGGTAGCGGTGAAGTAGTAGACGTTCTTGTTCCAGCAGCAGGTGAGTCCGTAACCTCTGCAAACGTAGCAAACTGGCACGTGTCTAATGGTGACAGTGTGGCTAAGGGGGACGTTCTCGTCACTCTTGAGACCGATAAGGTTTCTACTGAGCTCGAAGCTGAAGTAACAGGCGCGATCGAAATCATCACTCCAGAAGGTGAAGAAGTAGATATTGGTACGCTTATTGCCAAGATTACAGTCGGTGCATCTGCTCCAGCAGCGGCATCTACACCAGCACCAGTCGCAACTCCGAAAGTGGAAGCTGCACCAGCAGCTAAGCCAGCGCCAGTCAAGGCTGCGGCACCAGCGCCAGCAGCTAAGCCCAACCTTTCTACACCAGCATCAGCTGGAGAGAAGTCAGGTGCAGCTGTTCAGGAAGGTCGTACGACACGTAAGAAAATGTCTATGTTGCGTCGTAAGATTGCAACGCACCTCGTGAATGCTCAGCAGAACGCAGCAATTCTATCTACTTTTAACGAGGTTGATATGTCTGCGATCATGAAGCTTCGTAAAGAAGTGCAGGAAGATTTTGTGAAGAAGCATGGTTGTAAGCTAGGCTTCATGTCGATATTTGTGAAAGCTGTTTCTCAGGCGCTTAAAGATGTGCCAGCGATCAATGGTCGCATTGACGGCACTGACATCGTACAGAATAACTTCATCGATATCGGCTGTGCTATCGGCACCGAGAAAGGTCTTGTTGTTCCAGTTCTTCGTGACTGTGACAAGAAAGGCTTTGCTGAGATTGAGAAAGACATTCTCGATTATGCAGCGAAGGCTCGTGAAGGTAAGATCGAAATGTCTGACCTTCAGGGTGGTGGATTCACTATCTCTAATGGTGGTGTCTATGGTTCGCTACTTTCGACTCCTATCCTCAATGCTCCTCAGTCAGGTATTCTCGGAATGCACACCATCCAGCAGCGTCCAGTTGCAGTGGACGGTAAGGTTGAAATCCGCCCAATGATGTATCTCGCACTGAGTTATGATCACCGTCTTGTCGACGGTAAGGAAGCGGTAACTTTCCTCATTCGTATCAAGGAATGCCTTGAGAATCCTACTCGCATGATGCTTGAAATGTAAGCTCATTTGAGTATGTAAAACTTCTTAACAGCGCAGCCTATTTGGTTGCGCTGTTTTTATGTATAGATATATAGTCCCTCCAACAATGAATCTATTAGGTGTCTTCTTTAAAGGCTTTGCAATGGGGGCTGCAAATGTGGTCCCAGGTGTGTCAGGTGGTACAGTAGCTTTTATCACCGGGATCTATGAGCGACTGATCAATGCGCTCAAATCCTTCGATCTGAAGGCCGTGAAGCTATTGCTGAGCTGGAAGGTCAAAGAGTTTATCGATTACATAGATTTCTGGTTTTTAGCGAGCCTAGGGGCTGGTGTTCTTTGTAGTGTTTTGACCTTGGCAAAGCTTTTAGAAATTGGATTTGAAAAATATCCAATCTATGTGGCGGCGCTATTCTTTGGCCTGATTCTAGCTTCGATCCCTTCAGTAGGTAAGATGGTCAAGCAGTGGTCACCTTCTAGGTTTGTCTCACTAGTGATTGGTTTAGCGATCGCTCTGAGCATGGCATTTGCACCTGCTGCCAGTGAGAATACAAATCTGTTTTACCTCATGCTTTGTGGTGTGGTGGCGATGTGCAGCATGATTATTCCGGGCGTTTCAGGTTCCTTTGTTCTGCTGCTGTTAGGCAACTATCAGCTAATTATGATTAGCTCGGTGAATAAGCTCCGCGAAGGTAATCTCGGAGAGTCTCTGCCTATACTCATTCCGGTTGGCGTGGGGGCTGTAGTTGGGCTCATTGTACTTTCGCATTTCCTTAGTTGGCTATTCAAGCGCTACCATGACAATGCTGTCGCAGTGATCACGGGTTTTGTGGCAGGATCGCTTGCTATTATTTGGCCTTGGAAGAGTGAGGCTGAAGTGATCTTCAAAAATGGTGAGAAGAAGGTGCTCAGTTATGAGAGCTACTTCCCACAGTTTGACAGCAGTCTAGCGGTCGCCGTGGTAATTATGATAGCGGGTGCTGCGCTAATGCTCGGGGTAGAGAAGTTGGGCTCGAAAAAGCCTGAGTAGTTTTATGCTTAGAGTGGTGCTTTTTCCGCCCACTCGATGACTGATTCGTCTATGTAGGCCTCATCGATTACATCTTGCGCCCAAGATTCATTTTTGGCGATGAACTCGAGGAGCCGGTATGCCATTACTTGTTGTGCTGGGAGTTCACTCCAGATGAGTTCTGCCAGCACTCCACGCCATTGCTTGGACTGGATAGATTTTGGGTGTTTTAGCTGATCAAGTACGGCTTCTGAGACGAGTAAGCACTTGTCGTAGTCGGGCTCGCTAGCTGTAGGTTCGATCTCGTAGGTTTTAAGTGAGACTCCAGATTCACCGCTCAGTTCGCACTTCGACTTAGCGCGGCGCGCAAGATCTTTTCCGAATAATGAGAGAGCCTGTAAACGCGCTTGGTTCGTGTCGTATCCTTTTGCCATATGGGACTAGAGATTACGTAATTTGATCGTAATGGAAGCTAAAAACACACCCGCAGTATTCGCGACCATATCCCAAGCTGTATCTTCGTAGCCAGTAATATCTGCATTTCCCATCACTCGACTTACCAGAAATTCAACCAATTCGTTGAACGCGCCGTATCCCATAGAAGATGTCGCACAGAGCAGGAGTAGGCCAAAACTAGGCATCAGTCTACGCTGGTAGCGCAAGTGAATGATAGAGCACAGAGTTTGCCAGCTTACCCAAGTGACCAGAAAGAACCCGTAAAAATGCTCAATGTGTTGGTACTTGATGGAAGAAATGACAGTAAAATTGTGGAGCGCCCGACTTTCTCCAGCAGCTACCCAGGATTCTGGCACATAGAATAAACCACCAACAAGGTGGATTAGACCCCATAAGCTAAGTAACCATAGAATGCTAATGCTGTAATGGATACGCTTGTGTGCTATACTTAACAGTGCAATGCAACTGAGCTGGATTGCACTGTAGTAGAGGAATTCGTAATTGTTTTGGGTAATGGCTAAGGCAGCTAATCCGCATTGGTAAAGCAGGGTGAATGCAACTACTCCTGCGATCCTTTGTCTTTTGGGTTGAACAATCATAAATGTGCTTAGTTTAGACCTAACAGTGAGTAAGAAAGCCTGTAAAGATAAAGCTGTTGTTGCTTATACATGCTTGCTAGAGATTTGAATCATGAATGTGCATCACCTCGAGCTATTTTACTTTGTAGCAAAATATGAAGGGATTACAGCTGCTGTTAGAAAAATGCCGTATGGCATCCAACAACCAGCCGTGAGTGGCCAGATTTTGCAACTCGAAGAAGAGTTAGGTGTGAAGCTGTTTAACCGTAGACCCTTTGTGCTGACACCAGCTGGTGAAAAGCTCTACGACTTCGCCTATCCATTTTTCTCTGGCTTGTCTGAGGTAGAGGAGCGTTTGAAGGGGGAAGATGGTAAGCACTTGAGAATCTCCGCTTCAGCCTCAGTATTAGGGAACCATCTTCCCGAAGTACTCGAGCAGCTTAAGCTGAAAGTTCCGGAGCTTAGGCTCACTCTCCGTGATGTGGAGCCCGCAGAAGTGTACTCACAGTTGACTACTCAGCAGGCTGATATTGCTCTGACGGTACTTCATGGGAAATTAGATGAAGGTTTACGCGCTGAGGAGCTCATGACGATCCCTCTTGTTTTGCTCGTTCCTAGCTCGTGTAAGGTGAAAAAAATTGAAGATATCATTCGCAAAAAGAAAGATGGCGATGGTTATGAGGCGAAGTTACCTTTGGTCGGTCTACCGCAAAACGAGGTGTTGAGTCAGATTTTTGAAAATGGTTTACTTGCACGGGGGATTGATTGGCAGCCGAGTATGGAGGTGAATGCGTTGGATGTTATTCAGCGGTATGTGAGCCGTGGCTTCGGCGCAGGTGTGGGAGTTGGAATTCCTGGAGTGGAGCCAGTTGATGGAGTTGATGTTATTGCACTGGATGGGTTTGACCCATTGATTATAGGTGCTATTTATCAAGGCGCGCTTAAGCCGATAGCTAGTGAGTTCATCAATGTAGCTCATGAGTATATCGCTAGCCGTATTCCTTCACCTCAATAGATTTATGAAGACATTATTCCTTTTCCTCTCACTCAGTGTATCGCTTTTCGCTTCGACTAAATCAGTCTATCAGATCTGGCAGCCTCTTAGTCTCGCCGGTACTGATGTGCATGGAGTGGTAGGTATAGAAAATACTTATGCAGGAAGCGTTGTGATGGTGCGGCCTATGGTGGTGTCTGGAGCAATTCCCGAAGACCTTATCGCAGCCATTGCCTTGAATGTACCTATTCCAAGTGCGACAGAAAACTATGCCCAGCCACAGGTCAATCTGCTAGCAATGGCAAAGATTCAGCTACAAGGGAGATTAGAAAACGGGAAGTTAGTCATAGAGTTTGATCTGTCTAATGCTGTGGCACCTGAGGGTGTGGAGCTTAGTATCGAAAACATAGTTGAATTGGGCATTGAAGCTGTCCAAAAGACAGTGGAATTTAATGGGAAGGCTCAGATCGACCATACTTTCATCTGTGATGTTAAAATAGTAGGAGCGAAAGAAGGCTCACCTGTAACCAAGCTCAATACCAGCTTTGCGGTAGAAGGACCCAAAGGCGAGTGAGTTAACTCGCAGAGCTCTAGTAACCGTTAGGTTAGCCCAGTCATCGTACTAGTCGAGGTCGCGAAAGTTTCTTTTTCGAGTCCGATATTTTGCAGCATGCTGAGGTAGAGATTTGGCAGCGGGTAGTTTTTTGTGCGGGAGAAGGCTAGATGCTGACCGTGTTTGAACCCGCCCCCAGCAAAGAGCACTGGCATGTTGCGGTTGTCGTGCGATGAGGCGTTGCCCAAGTTAGATGTAAGCATAGTCATCGTGTGATCAAGGATGTTGTGCTTTCTGAGTTCACGCAGGAAGTTACCCCAGTTGTCGACGGTGGTTTTCTCCACAATAGAAAGCTGTTCTAGTTTTTCTGGATTTTTTCCATGATGGGAGAGTGCGTGGTAGCTTTCTTCTACGCCATCGAGAGCTCGAACGCTGCTACCTGTGCAATGCAAGGTGACAAAGCGGGTGGAATCGGTCCGCAGAGCTAGAGCCACTACATCTAACATTGCTCTCATTTGATCGGGAGCGTTATTGTTCTCAGCAGTAGAAGGCGTGCTTTCTACTTTGGGTTTTGGGTGGTTTAGCCATGCTTCGTTTGCTTCAAGACGAGCTTCTAGCTCTCGTACAGAGGTGAGCCACTCTTCCATTTTGTCACGATCACCTGTACCGAGCTCGCGAGTCAGCGATTTGGTTTCGGTCCTCACAATATCAAGAATTGACTGACCGCGTTTATTGATCAGCTGCTGACGTTTTTTTGCAGAGGGAGTGTCTTCGATGAAAAGCTGGGAAAAGAGCTTACGCGCATCTGAAAGAGCTGGAATCATCGAACCATTTTCTGAATAAGAAGGGGAGCGCGATCCATTGGTATTGAGAACGAGTGAGGGGAAGCGTGTGTGGTGACCTAGGTGCTTAGCCATCAGTTGGTCAACAGAGACTGTGTTCACTGTGGCTGCGCCTCGCTTCATGGGGCACGCAGTGAAAATGGATGCTTCTGCAGCGTGTCCACCATTCACGCCAGGGTGGGAAGTGCCTGAGATGACTGTGAAATCGTCGCGGAGATCCTGAATGTCCTTGAGGTAATGCGAGGGTTTGTAGTTTGTCCCTTCACCTTCGGGTATGAGTAATGGGTTATGCAAACCGAGCGCGAGGGAAACTCCGACAAATCGGCGAGGGTTAAGGGTGTTAGAACTAGCAGCAAAAGCTGGAACCATAGCATCTAGCATCGGTAAACATAATGTTATACCTGCCTGCTTAAGCACAGTTCTACGTGAGAGTGTTTTACCGGTAGATATATACATAGTGGATTCTAGATTGGTTGGTTATTTCTCTAAAAAGAGGCTGCTTGTGAGGGTGGCTTTGATGAGTGAGCGTACACCATAGTCTGTACTGCGTGATTTTTCAGTGATCTTTTTCAGAGCCTCTTTATCACTGAAGCGCAGTTCGCCTCCTGTGCCGTAGCGCAGGATTTGTCCGGCAAAGGCCTCAGCGAGTTTTTCAGGTTTGGATAACTGTATGTCTCGCCACCCATTATAGTTCTTAAACGTGTTCCCGTCTGGAGTAATGCCAGATGGATTCACCTTTGCGGACTTATTCCATGCGCCATAAAATTTTCTATAATTGCCGATTGGGTCAAATTCCTCGAGAGCAAAGCCTGCGGGATCAATTTTTGCATGGCATGAAGCACAGGACTTGGAATCTCGGTGTTTTTCCAATTGGTCGCGAACGGAAATGGCTCCACGAGTATCTGGTTCTATGGCGGGGATGTTAGGTGGAGGGGGATCAATATGGTGGCCGAGAATTTTCTCATTCACATACACTCCTCTGACAACTGGCGAGGTTACGGATCCATCAGCCGTCACTTTTAGAATTGCAGCTTGAGTGAGTAGTCCTGAGCGGACGTCACTAGGTAAGCTCACTTTCTGAAGACCATTACCTGGTTGGAGCTCTATATTTTTATAGCCATAGTGACTTTGGAGACGGGTGTTGAGATAGGAGAAATCTGATTGAAGGAGGTTTCCAATAGGAAGGTCATTATTAATGAGCTCGGACACGAATGCTCGAGTTTCAGCAATAATCGATTCTTTGAGAATGGGGTCGAAGGATCTAAAACGTTTTTCATCAGGTTGCGTCGCATCAATATCGCGAAGCTCGAGCCATTGCTCAGTGAATGATGTGACGAAGCGTGTTGATTTCGGGCTCGCCAGCATCCTATCGATTTCCTTTGTGATGATGGCCGGGTCATTGAGCGTGCCGGCATCAGCAAGTGCTAGGAGATGTTTGTCGGGGATCGACTTCCAAAGCATGTAGCTTAAGCGCGAGGCGATGGCATAGTCATCTAGTCTGCCTGGCTTCTCATGAAAGGTGAGGAAATTCGGGGAACAAAGAATGGCGTGGTAGCCATACCGCATGGCTTGAGTGAAGTCCTTACCTGACGCTAGTGAGTCAGTGACGAGTTTTTCATAGGGGGCTAGCGATGCTGAATCAACAGGTCTGCGGAAGGCGTGTTTGGCAAAGTGCTTGAGTAACCGGGTAGCTTCCGTCGCGGGTTCAGGTGGTCCCTTTCTGAGTTCACTTTCTGTGATGCCAGGAAATAAGTTCTCCATGACATCAGCTCTGCTGCCGTTGGGGTGGACGCGTTTGATGGTAATGCTTGAGAATCGGATACCTTGGCAGCCTTCGGCTTTCATGTCTCGGTCATCAAAAATGACTGTTCCGCCATCCTTTCCCTTTAGGTTCGACTTTGCAGTTTTAGCTCCAGCTTCGGCTGGTTTTATGATCAGACAGTGGCCCTTGCGGATCCAAGCACGGAAGCTTCTGTCCGAAGGCTTTTTAGCTCCTTCGATAATTCCCACAGTGTATTGTAGAGGTTCGTTTGAATAACCCGAACCGGTTGTGAGTAGTCCCCAGGTGACTTCATCATCTCCCCGATTAATTCCTGATACTGAGTGAATGGTGATATCATACCAACCATCCTCAGGAACTTTGAGTTTAGGTAATCTTCCATAGAATTGAACCCTCATTGACCACGCGATGACATCATTTTCCTTGGGTTCAGGGCCACGGTAGTTGCCTTTCCTTAGTTTATCGGTGAGGTCCTTGATTCCATAATGTTTCTCGAAGTTGGGTTCTTTTTCCAGAATACGTGAAAATGCCTCATCGAGAGCTGTGTCCGCAGCATTGAGGTAATTTGCTAGGTGGAAATGACTGAGCTGCTGATGGGCCGCGGTATTGGTAAAGCCTTCTTCGGTGTCGGCTGTGAGGGATTCGCTTAGTTTGACTCCAACTCCCAACAAATCATGAAGGCTATACTCGTATTCCTCACAGCTAAGACGCCTAGCCTGAACTCGTCCTTTCTCTTTGATAAGCGCTCTATCGATTTGATCCAAGGGATTGGCCACACTAGCCAGAAATACTTTGAGCTCCTCTGAGTCGGGGCGGTCGTTGTCCTTGGGGGGCATGTCACCTTCATGCACTTTTCGGAAAATACGTTCCCAGGTTGCAAAGTTGTCTGGGTCATCGGGGCTAAATTTGAGGTCGAGCAGGTTTAAGTCTGCTTTAGACATTCCATCGTCATGGCACTCGTAACAGTGTGCTTCTAAAAAGGGGCTCATGTCCGTAGGTCGCTCACCAGCAATCGCAAAGATCGGGGTGAGTATCCATAGGAGAACATAGCGTAGCATGCGGACATATACGTAGCTTCCGTATTTTTTATTCATCAAATTTCACTACAGGGGAGGTGGGGTAGCTGTGATGTTCGGTTTTACATGGGTTCAGTGTGCATAAATTGTCGTCCTTTTTCTGGTAATCTAATGAATAGGAGTTGCATGCTTGGTGGCAATTTGTTTTCTAAAGAGCAGCTGAGCTATGAGTGAACATAATCGATCCTTTAAACGTGTAGTCCTTAAGTTGAGCGGAGAAGCGCTCCGTGAGGTTGGTAGCCAAGATAATATTTCACCTGAGATTGTAGGAAGGATTGCTTTAGAGATTAAAGCGGCTCATGCATCTGGAATCGAGATCGCAATCGTTGTCGGTGGTGGTAACTTCTGGCGTGGTGCGAGCGCAAGTGCTCGAGGTATGGACCGTGCTACAGCTGACTATGTTGGCATGATGGCCACAGTGATGAATGCTCTTGCCGTGCAGAGTGCACTCGAAGTCGAAGGTGTTCCTTGTGTCGTGCAGTCTGCTATCGAAATGAAAAACGTAGCGGAACCATTTATCCGTCGCAAAGCATCTCGTCACCTTTCAGACGGTCGTGTTGTAATTTTCGCAGCTGGTACGGGTAGCCCATTTTTCTCCACAGATACGACATCCGCTCTGCGAGCAAGTGAGATGGGGGCGTGTGCTATTCTTAAAGCAACCATGGTCGACGGCGTATACAACGCTGACCCTAAGAAAGATCCGGATGCAGTACGTTATGAGCAAGTTTCTTTCCGTCGCTGTCTCTCAGACCAGCTAGCAGTGATGGATTCCACTGCATTTTCACTTTGTATGGATAATAATGTTCCAATTATCGTGTTTGATCTCAATGAGCATGGAAACATTACCAAGGCGATCGAAGGTGAGGAGATTGGAACAATCGTGTGCAACGAAGACTAAATTTTTTAATTAATCAATATTACTATGGAACCAACAACTGTTCTTGAAGAACTCGATATGACAATGGAAGCAGCCATTGAGAATATGAACATCGAATTCGGTGGCGTACGTACAGGTAAAGCATCACCAGCTCTCGTAGAAAATGTGACTATCGAAGTGAAGGCATACGGTAGTAAAATGAAGCTACGTGAGCTTGCCATGATTACGACTCCTGAGCCACGTCAGATCATGATTCAGCCATATGATGCGAGCACAGTAGAAGATATCGATCGTGGTATCCGTGAGGCTCAACTTGGCTTTAACCCAGTGAACGAAGGTAAGTCGCTACGTCTTCCTATCCCAGAGCTTACAGAAGAACGCCGTAAGGAGATGGTGAAGCGTGTAAAAACAATTTCTGAAGATATTAAGGTACGTCTCCGTAGTTGCCGTAAGGATGGTATGGACAAAGGTAAGAAGCTCAAGAATGAGAATGTTCTTACCGAAGACAGCCTACATGATTTTGAAGAGCAAGTTCAGACTACTACTAATAAGTATGTGAAAATGGTAGATGAGGCAACAGCTGCTAAGGAAGCTGAAGTGATGACTGTTTAAGACTTCTATCAATATTTTTTAAAAGGCGTTCCATTATCGGTGGAGCGCCTTTTTTTATCGATGATTTCGTTATGAGATTCACAAGGCATAGAAGTATTCTCTAAAGGAATAAAATTAGCCTAGGCTAAAAAATGTAGTTGACCCTAGTTAGTCTACTGCGTATTGCCTGCTGCATGAAGAAACGATTCTTTCTGGGAGGTACTGTAGCCTTACTAGTATTAGGACTGAATAGCTGTAATAGGCCGCTGAGTATTTGGCAGGATGAGGAGAAGATTAACGTGGTAGCGACATCTACGATGGTGACTGACCTGGTTCAGGTCATCGGTGGTGATAAGGTCGAAGTGGTCGGTATGATGAAGGCTGGTGTGGATCCTCACAGCTATGAACAGACAGCCAGTGATGTGGCGGCTATGAATACCGCGGATGTTATTTTTTATTCAGGCCTTCATCTCGAAGGGCATGTCCAAGAGGGGCTCGAGAAGCGTGCTGCAAAAGGTGATGACGTGTATGCAGTCACTAAGAATATGAGCAAAGCAGAGCTTATTCAGCCTGAAGAGGAATATCAAGATTATGCAGACCCACACGTATGGGGTGATCCTGAGCTTTGGTCGAAAACGATTGATGTCGTAGTGACTGGTCTGACTAAGGAGTCACCTGAGTTTGCCGATGAGTTCAAAGCGCGCGGGGAAGAATACCGAGCACAGTTGCTAGATCTTAAAGATTGGTCGAAGAAGCGTATTGCTGAGGTGCCTGCTGATCAGCGTGTATTAGTGACGAGTCACGATGCCTTTTTCTATTTTGCAAAGGCATATGACTTTGAGGTAAAAGGCTTACAGGGACTGTCGACTGAGAATATTTCGGGTGTGAAGGATGTTGAGAACCTCATCACTTTTATCAAAGGACGTCAGCTCAAAATGATTTTCCCCGAGTCTAGCGTGAACAAGAAGGGAATTCAGACTGTGGCCCAAAAAGCCGGTGTTTCGCTAAGCCATGAAGAGTTATTTTCAGATGCTATGGGTGATCTGGGCGATGTTGTGGAGCTTCATGGTGAGTCCTATGACCGTGGAACCTATATTGGTATGCAGAAACACAATATCAACACTGTGGTTGATGGTCTCAAATGAATCTTAAAACCTGTTGGATAATTTCATGAAAAACTTAGCTATATGCTTGATGTTAGCTAGCGCTGTTAGTGCGTTTGCTGGGAGTGAGGCAGTATTCCTTGAACAAGGGAAACAGGGTTTGCGCGGTCTAGCCGCTGACCGTCCAGATGCTACAGAAAGCCCTATTACAGTAGATAAAGGGTACTGGCAGATTGAAACGAGTGCTGTCGACTATACCAAAGATTTTAATTTTCAGGCATGGACATGGGCTGAAACAAATTTGAAGTATGGTGTGACTGATAGCATGGATCTTCAGTTTATTTTTGCTCCCTACATTGAAGAAAAGACTAAAGATGGAATTGAAGATGGCACGAGTGATCTTATCGTCCGCCTGAAGTATAACTTATGGGGTAATGATGGAGGTGAATCAGCTTTCGCTTTGCTTCCCTATATGAAAGCTCCTCTTGGGGGAGACCTTTCGAATAATGAATGGGAAGGTGGTTTGATTCTTCCATATAGTTACGATATTAATGAGAAATGGAGCTTTGGTTGTCAGCTCGAATGGGAATATATCTATAACGATGAGAAGGACGGCTATGATTCTAATTTACTTCAGACCGCTGTGCTCGGATACGAAATAAGTGCTACCTGGGGCGTGTATCTAGAATACCTTGGTATTACTGGAGGTCATTATCAAGCCCATGCGAGTGGGGGAGTTACCTATGCGGTCACTGAGCTGTTCCAGCTCGACATAGGTGCCGTGGCTGGAATGAACGATGCCGCGACCGACTTTAGCACCTTCACTGGCTTTACTGTTAAATTTTAATAGAAAAGAGTAGATAGTAGTGAGGTGTCTATCGGACATTCGTCCGACTAACGGCTTGCTACTCTCTACTTTTTAACGCAGTTAACAACTATGTCCATTCCTGCTCTTGAGACCCACGATCTCACTGTCACATACCATAAGCGTCCTGTGCTGTATGGTGTGGATTTAGCTGTTCCTGAGGGTAACTTGGTGGGAATTATCGGTCCTAATGGAGCGGGGAAGTCGACTTTTATAAAATCCATCATGGGCGTGGTTCCAAGCTCTGGTGGATGGGTCAAAGTCTTTGGTAAGCCTCTGAAGGAAATGCTCCACCGTGTGGGCTATGTACCACAGCGTGAGAGTGTCGACTGGGACTTTCCAGTGACGGTAATGGATGTGGCTCTCATGGGAACCTATGGGAAGTTAGGGCTCTTCAAGCGCGTGGGGAAAAAGGAACGAATCATTGCTAGTGAGGCACTCGATAAAGTGGGAATGCTTCCGTACGCGAATCGCCAGATCGGTAATCTGAGTGGTGGCCAACAGCAGCGGGTATTCCTGGCTAGAGCGCTAGCTCAAGATAGTGATCTGTATTTCATGGATGAACCATTTGCAGGTGTCGATGCAGCTACTGAGCGTGCAATCATTTCTCTGCTTCAAGAAATGCGTGAGAAAGGCAAGACTGTGTTAGTGGTGCATCACGATCTGCAGTCGGCCCAACAGTACTTTGATATGTTAGTGCTGCTGAATATGCGTCTTGTCGCATTTGGGAAAACTGAGGATATCTTTACGCCTGAGTTGCTGCATAAAACGTATGGAGGGAAACTGACGATTCTTTCTGAAATGGCTGAACGTGCAGCTCAAGTTCCTGCGGCTAAACACACACAATAAGAAATGTTTTTGGATATGCCACATGTGTTAGCTTCTCTCAGCGTTGTTCAGTCAGCGCTGTTAGCTGCCTTGATGGTGGGTATTTCCTGTGGCCTGTTAGGTAGCTATGTGGTAGTGCGCAGGGTGGCCTTAGTAGGGGACGCGCTCTCGCATGCAGTGTTCCCCGGAGTGGTAGCTGGTTTCATGTGGAGTGATGACAGAAATGCCTTTGTGATTTTTGGTTGTGCTCTAGTTGCTGGCTTACTGGGCGTAGTGGTAGTGCGCGCGATTGAAAAATCCACACGGCTAAAGTCAGATGCGGCCTTAGGGATCGTACTTGCTTCCTTTTTTGCGATTGGCATTTTATGGAATTCGACGGACCAACAGAGTGGTGTGAAAGATTTCCTGTTTGGCGATTTAGCTGTGATCTCCTCTCTCGACCTTTCTTTGATGGGTGGGGTGACCGCAATCGTCGTCTTCTCTGTGTTAGCCCTTATTCGTCCATTTCAGATACTTAGTTTCGATGAGGGATTTGCTATTGGCTTGGGTTACCCTGTGAAAATCTTGAATTTCATTTTCTTCGGTTTACTGACTTTTACTGTCGTTGTAGCCATACAAGCAGTGGGAGTCGTGCTCGTATCGGCAATGTTGATCACGCCCGCAGCTACCGCCTACTTGTTGAGTGACCGTATGAATCGCATGATGCTCTATGCCGTTGGCTTTGGCTGCTTTGCGTGTGTCAGTGGTGGGTTGATTTCCAGCCATATGAGTGGGATGCCACCAGGCCCGGTGATTTCTCTTATGGGTGCATTCACTTTTGGAGTGGTCTATTTCGTAGCTCCCCAACACGGAGTGCTGGCGAAGCTGATGCGTCATCTACAGCAGCGTAAAAGAGTGGAGAGAGAGAATATTCTTAAAGCAATATACAAGGTGCTGGAAGCGAATGAGTTTTCTGATTCAGGTGTGAGTTTGAAAGAACTCGCTATGATTCGGAGGGTCACCTTAGAGGACGCTGTGAAACAAGGTCAACTGCTAGTGGATTCGAATGAAGCAACTTGGGAAGAGGGAAAAACAGCAATTTATCTTACTCCATCTGGGTGGCGACGGGCTGTGGAGATTGTCAGAAACCACCGACTGTGGGAGCTCTATCTTACTGACCTAGCAAATTATGAAGCTGACCACGTGCACGATGATGCTGAAAAGATTGAGCACGTATTAGGAGCTGAGGCAGTTCGGAGATTAGAACGAGATTTGGACTTTCCGGAGTTTGATCCGCACGGTAAGCCGATTCCATCGGTGCAACGTGCTGTGGATTCGAGTGTTGGAAAGTTGGAGGAAACAGGATATAGGTCTAGTAAGTAATGTTATGAATGAAAAACCTCAAATTAAAACCGTTCGTGTACTTATTAAAGTTGATGATAAAGCTAGCTCTCACAGGAAAGCTGGATTGATGCAGGATATTCTTTCTAAATTTACAAAAAAAGTGAGATCAACCCCTGCTAATTTAGAGCATAAAAAAGAAGAGTAAGTGTGAGTATTTGGGAATTGCCTTGGGCATATTTTGGCATGGGTGCAGTGTGGCTGACTCTTATGTGTTTTTTGGTGGCTCTGCCGTGTTCGCAGCTTGGAGCATTTTTAGTACTCAGACGCATGTCTTTGGTCGGAGACGCTATTAGTCATAGTGTGCTGCCGGGGATAGTGGTTGCTTTTCTGTTCGTAGGAGATCTAGCTTCACCTTGGCTTTTAATAGGAGCTGCATTGGCTGGCTTATTAGTGACAGTCCTGATTGAGCAAATTCACCAACGCACACGAATCAAGCAGGATTCAGCTATTGGTATAGCTTTCACCACCTTGTTTGCACTCGGTGTAGTGCTGATGTCGCTTTTTTTAGATAAGGTACATCTCGATCAGCAATGCGTTCTGGAAGGTGCGCTTGGAGATATTTTAAATTACGACACGATTAAAGTATTCGGCTTAGATGTGCCAAGTCCAGTGATGACCATGTTTGTCGTGGCTGTATTGACGATTTGTGTGGTAGTGCTCTTTTATCGAGTGTTAATGCTAAGTTCTTTCGATGCTGGTCTTGCAGCTTCATTTGGCTATAAACCAGGTGTCGTCCATTACGCATTAATGGCGTTTTTATCCGTGGTCGTGGTTGCCGCATTTCAAGCGGTTGGGGCAATACTGGTAATAGCTCTGCTGATTCTCCCTGCAGCAACAGCGTACTTGTGTACCCATAGCTTAAAGAAAATGCTGTTTTTGTCTGGGCTTCACGCTCTGATTTCATCGATAGCCGGAATTTATATCCATGTTTGGACGAATGGAAATCAGTCGGCCGCCGTAGTTGTGGCTGGGCTCGGGCTGTTTATTCTAGCGTGGCTGTTTGGCCCCGCGGACGGTGTGGTGATTAAAGCGATTCACCGTAAGTCGACTAAAGTTTCAGAGCCTCTCAGTGGTCCTATCTAATAGAGATCTCGATCTTGTAGGTAATCCCTTTCTGCTGCTGAGCGCACGGCTTCTCTGTGTTTTTCCAGCTGCTGTATGGTTTGTAATAACAGTGGCTTATCCGCTTCTGTTATTTGTGATTTTGTCGGGTTCGTCCACGGGAATTCTTCAAGCAGTTTGATTGGAAGCTCTTGTTCGTGCCAGAGTTCGTGGTGGAGCTTCGTTACATGGAGAGCTTCGCTCGCTTGGCCCATTTCTACGGTCATTGGAGTGTCTATGCCATGACAGTTTGGGTTGAGCATGAATGCTGTGAAAAATGGATTAGCGTGGTTGATTTGGCGGTAGAGCCGTTTGAGGCTATTGCACTGTTCATGCATCCATTGCCAAGTTGTGCGGCCCAACAATTCCTCGTCGAGATAATCCATCTGATCCGGTGACCACCATGGGATTTCAGAACGAAAGGCGATGTATGCTTGAGCCACTCTGCTAGAGAGTGAGTTGTCATAGCTGGGGTGAGAGGAGCAGGCGTGAGCCTTAATAAAATCTTCTTGGTGAAGGTAGCAAAGAGTAAGAATCTCACGCGAGTTGCAGGGATCAGATTCATCGAGTGGGAGGAGTTCGAGAATGGTCTCAATTGCTTGATCTAGTTGGTTGTGGCGGTAATAGAGTAAGCCTAACCCGTAGTAGAGTTGCACAAATAGTGGGCTTGTAGCTTGCTTACGTCCTATCTGAATAGCTTCTAGATAGGTGTCTCTTGCTATCGGAAATTTTTGGTATGACTGTGCTAAGAGCAACCATGCCTCTAGGCACTCATTGCTGATCTCTAATGCTTTTTTAGCCACGTGACGAGAATCTGTGCGCACAGACTTTGTGCTGTCAGTGATGAAATCGCGTGCATGCTGAAGTGGCTCAGTGGTGTAAAAATCGAATGTATTGGCTTCCGTCTCCATCGGTTTCACTAAGGTGGTCATAGTGTGAAGAGTGGCAAGCAGGAAGAGTGGATAAAAACACTATTGAGAATTATTCTCAATAAGTCTTGCTTTCGAGAGGTACAGCGATTAATAGCGGGTGAGCAATTGAGCCAATGATATCAAGTTTAGACATCTCAAAATATAATCTAGGGAGGTACGTTAGATTTCTTCTCGTAGTTGGTCTTAGTGTAGGGAAAACCTACGCTGTTGAGCCTGAAGCTGAGCTTTCACCAGCAGAAGCTAGAGCGATGGTCGGTGAGTGGGTTCAGCTTGAGAAGCTGATTTCTGGAGAGCAAAATGAATGGGAGCGTGAGGAAGCTGCTATGAGTGATCTTATCGAGCTCTACCAAACAGAAATCGAACTGATCGATGAAGAACTGGAAGCTGCTGGTGACTCGACTCTTGAGCTCGATGATAAGGCGGAGGCTTTGAAGCAACAAACTGCAGATTATCAAAAGCAACGCGAGGTTCTAGAGTTACAATGCCTAAAGCAGGCAATGCAGCTGGTCAGTCTTTCGAAGAGCTTTCCTCAGCCATTAAGGGATCAATTAAAACGAGAGATTTCTATTCTCGAAGATTCTGAGAGTACGCTTCGTGAACGTTCGATCGCCCTCTTAGATGCTCTCAAGGCTGCTGGACAATTTAACCGTACGATTACTTACAGTGATCTTGAGCAGCAAGTCGGAGGAACGACGAGGCAGCTTCGAGTTTTATATTTGGGACTAGGACAGGCATTTTACGTAAGTGGAGATATGGCAGGTATAGGAAAACCTGTTGATGGTTCCTGGCTGTGGCAGGAAGTTGAGGGTTCAAAGTCTAGCATCTCAAAGGCTATCGCTATCTATCAGAAGACAGCTCGCCCTGAATTAATCTCATTACCAGTGGAATTGAAATGAAACTAGCTATTCTAATTATACTATTTGGCTGTTCTGTTAGCCTCCACGCTCAGGATAAGAACGAGAAAGCTGTTGGGCTGTCAGCAAATGACCTTCAAGCGGATATTGATGATGCTCTTGGTCGACTCGCGCAACAAAGAGCTGCCGATACAGAAGGCCGTGTTGCGCTTGGCGGGAGAGTTGCGGAGCTAGAAAAGCAATTGCTCTCATTACGCCGGAAAAGAGATATCGCTCGTTTGAGTTCTGAGGGGCGTAAAGAGCTCCTGTATGAACTTGAAGTGAAGAAGGCTAAATTTGAAAAAGACTTCCATTATATGCGCGGCTTGTACCGTGACTTTGGTGTCCAGTTAGAAAATCAATTACAGCTTGGGCAAAAGCAGGAATACCAAGAGATAATTGATCTAGCGATTGAATCTGAATCGTCTTTGGTCGATCAAGCTGGCGTTGTCGATACAGCGTTGAGCCGTATAGACTCCGTGATAGGTGGCGAGCGCCGCAGTGCGGAAGTTGTATCTGCTGATCAAGTGATTCTTAAAGGAGAGGTGATTAACATCGGTCCAGCATCGTGGTTCCAAGAAGAAAATGGGTCTATAGCTGGAGTGGCTTATGCTGAGGGTGGTGCGTCACGTGCGCGACTGATTGAAGAAGACGGTAGCGAGGTTAAGGATTTATTTGCAGGCAATTCAGTGCAACTGAATATTGATGTGACTGGTGGTAAAGCACGTGCCATCGAGCAGATTCAGGGGGATTCAGGACGTCTTTTCGAAAAGGGTGGTACTTGGCTTTGGGTGATACTTTCCATAGCTCTTGTATCGGCTCTCTGTGGTGTGATGAAGTTCATGCAGCTTGTAAAAATCAAAGAACCGCGAACAGGCTGGGTAGCAGATATACTCACTGCTGTTCGTGCTGGTAAGTCTAGCGAAGCTGAGCTGCTAGCGAAGGAAGCGAAGCATCCCGTTGGTGAAGTTATATCGAATGCTTTAGCTTACACTTCCGCAGGAGCTGATGTGGTGGAAGAAGTTATCTATGAGCAACTCATTGGAGTGCAGTCTCAGTTACAGAAATGGCTGCCATTTATCGCTGTTACAGCAGCTACTGCACCTTTGTTAGGTTTGCTAGGTACCGTGTCAGGTATGATTCGCATGTTTAATGTGATAACGGTGACTGGAACGGGAGATGTGAAACCTATGGCTGGTGGTATTTCAGAGGCTCTCATTACCACTCTCTTTGGTTTGATCGTCGCTATTCCTGCATTGATTTTACATACGATGCTTTCTCGTAGGAGTAATGGTGTCGTTCAAAATACTGAAAAGTTAGGTCTTACATTCGTCAATGGCCTTAGAAAGTTGGGATAATGCAAGTAATCCATTCTATATTACAAGAATGCCAGACTCTGTTAGATCAGGGTGGTGTAGTCTTGTGGATTATCCTCGCTGTGGGAGTTTGGCTCTACACGATGTTGTTGGCAACTTGGAGAGCTGCATCTCCTTTATGTGATTATATCCGAGAGGGTGTGACTGCTGGGAGTGATTCAAAACGTTTTCTTCTGAATGAGTATACTATTTTCCAGTTAGACAAGTTGGCGTGGGTCGATCGTCGTATTCCTGTGATCGGGGTAATGATCGGAGTCTGTACCTTAGGTGGCTTGTTAGGAACAGTATCAGGTATGTTAGCGACTTTTGAAAATATGGCATCCGCTAGTCAGGCCGATCCTATGCAAAAAATAGCCTCGGGTATTTCTGAAGCATTGGTGACGACTCAGGCTGGTTTGTTGATCGCGCTTCCCGCGGCGTTCATGTTTGCTTTGTTGAAGAGTCGGGTGAGTGCTGTGCATGCATTACTAGAAGAAAACTTACATGCAGATCTTGCAGTTGCTAGTAGAGGGGGGGCGGTGTGAGACGCTTCCGTGGATTTACCCAGACCGATGAACAATCGAGCGAGATTAACATGTCTCCTTTGATTGATATCGTATTTATTCTGCTGATTTTCTTTGTGGTGACTACGGTTTTCATTGATGACCCCGGAGTTGAAATTAATAAACCCCAAGCCAGTTCCGCTGAGCAGTTAGAGAAGGAATCTGTTTTTTTAGCGGTGACTAGTGAAGGTGAGGTCTATTATGGTGGGCGGAATATTGGTCTCGAAGGTGTCACTGGTATTGTGGCATCAATGCTCGGTGAGGAGCCTGATAAACCAGTGATTATCCAAGGTGATGTCGATGCGACACATGGCCTAATCATGCAGGTAACTGATGCTGCTCAGTTAGGGGGAGCGAAGTCCATCTATAGTGCTACCGCGAAGTAATGAATCTGAAGAACATCATATTTGGTACAGCTGTCACGGTTCTCTTAGTTGTTGGCTTAGGTGCAACACGACTGATGAAAGTGGAAGAGCCAGTGGAAGAGTTAGATCTGATGGAGATCAAGCCGATTAGTTTGACGCCTCCGCCTGAGCCCATGTTAGTTGAACAAAACCAGGAGCTCGCGGAAACGGCGCCACCACCGCCATCGTTCGCGGATTTACGACCTAATTTATCGATTGATACGTTAGCATTACCTAGTGCAGATCAGCCAGTTTCTCCTGAGGTTGAGGTTGATTTATTCGCTAAAGATTTAGCTCCAGCTGACCTTCCTAGCCCGGTGAAAGCTAGGCCTAAATCAAAAACGGTGCAGGCGAAGTCATCTCCTAAAGTAAAAGCTCAAACGAGCCAAAGATCGATAGGTTCAGATGACTTGGACTCTACACCGCGCGTACTGCGACTCGGGCGATTCCGCTGGCCGAGCTCTGTACGTGACGAGCAGGTAAAGGCGAAAGTGATTGTCGAGATCGACAAAAATGGATCAGTCAAATTACTTAAAATTCAGTCCGTTTCACATCCAGCCTTTAACTCCATGTTGGCAAATCTGGTTCACGGTTGCCGATTCTCCATCCCTAAATATAAAGGGCAAAGCGTGAAAGTCGCTTATGCTTGGAACCTTATTTTACAGAAGCCATGATTTCGATTTTTAAACATAGTCTTTGTTACCTCTCAGTTCTTACCAGTTTGGCGCCAAGTCTATTCGCGGGAGAGCCATTACCTGTTTCTAAGGAATATTGGAATGATGCTAGTTTTGTATCTTCATTTAATGGGAGCTACAGAATCAATGCCCGTATCGAGCCGAGTGTGAGTTCTGAGCAGCGAGCACTGTTAGTTCAAGTGCAAGAGAAAATGAAAAATGGGCAGCGAGAAGCAGCCTTATCGTTACTAGTGAAGAGTTCACTGACAAAGAACTCCGCAGCACTTCTCTATAACCGTGGTAACATCGAGTTAGAACTAGGTAGCGTTGAGGACGCTATCAAGAGTTACGGTTTAGCGCTCGATAAGTTTCCTTCCTTCCGCAGAGCCTATAAGAATCTTGGAGCTGCTCAGATCCAGCTAGGCGAGTACGCAAAAGCTGAAGAGGTTCTTCGTGAGGCCGTTAAGTTAGGTGAACTAGATGGTTCAACCTTAGGTTTGTTAGGCTATTGTTACCTGCAGAAGGAACAATATGCTTCAGCACTGCAGGCATACAAAATGGCTCAACTTACCGAGCCTGATGTGATCGACTGGAAAGCCGGGCTAGCTCAATGTCTAGGTGAAGTAGGAGATGATGCTGAAGCTTTAGAATTACTAGAAGAGGTTGTCGAAGCTCGTCCGACTGAGATAAGTTATCAGCTTTTACTCGTTAATGTTCAGCTCAAACTGGATAAATATGAGGATGCTACAGCTGGACTTGAGCTGCTGAGGAAGCAGGGTTTGTTAGAGGGGGGGAATCTAGCCTTACTTGCTAGCCTCTACCTACGGGACGAAGATTTACGCATGGCTAAGCCAGTGATTGAAGAGCTTCGCCTAGAATTAGACTCTGAGTCGGTAGCTGGTTTCCTTCGGACGATCAATGAGGTCGTTTCACTGGCTGAGTGGGAGTATGCGAATGAGCTTTTAGGAGCAGTCGATGCGATTGATAAAAATACTTCTGAAGAGAATACCGTGAAGCGTATCAAGGCGTTTGTTTTGATTCAGAAAGGAGAAGAGGGCGCTGTGGAGTTGCTCGAAGAAGTGCTCAAGCTCGCCCCATTAGATGGAGAAGCTTTGATGATGCTAGCTGGGGTTAAGGCCAATGAGAAAGAGTATGAGCATGCAGCTCTACTCTATCAACGTGCAGAGAATATCCCAGCGATTCAGTACCGTGCCTTAGTAGAATCTGCAAAAATGCTTGTAACGCAGAAGCGTTATAAGTCTGCGCTTCAACAATTGATCGCGGCTCAAGAGCTCCAGCCATCAGAGTCTCTGGAAAAGTATCTGAATGCTGTGGAGTCGCTGGCCAAGTCTTGGTGAGCTAGACTATCGCGTTGATTGCAGCTAGCTCTTCACTGCTGAAGTTGAGGTTGCTAAGACAGGCTAGGTTCTCATTGAGCTGCTTAACACTACTTGCTCCAATGAGAGTGGAGGTGACTGCTGGATTCGCTAGTGTCCAAGCTAGAGCCATCTGGGCAAGGCTCTGGCCTCGACTCTTAGCTATTTCAGCGAGAGCTCTCACTTTTTCGAGGTTTTCTAATACCTGTTGTTCTTGGAGGAAGCCATGTGCTTTCGCTGCCCGTGAACTCTTAGGAATCCCTTCGAGGTATCTATCCGTAAGTTGCCCTTGGGAGAGTGGAGAAAAGGTGATGCATCCTACACCATACTCTAGAAGTGTGGCGCTGAGCTCTTCTTCAATCCACCGATCGAGTAAGGAGTAATTGGGTTGGTGGATTAGACAAGGTGTTCCAAGTTTACGCAGGATTCTGAATGCCTCAGCTGCCAGTGGTGCTGGGTAATTGGATATTCCTACATAGAGGGCTTTGCCTTGCTGCACAGCTGTAGCTAGTGCGCCCATCGACTCTTCTAATGGAGTTTCAGAGTCAGGGCGGTGGTGATAGAAAATGTCTACATAGTCTAATCCCATACGAGTGAGGGATTGGTCTAGAGAGTTGAGCATGTACTTGCGTGAACCCCACTCACCGTATGGACCGTCCCACATATGGTAGCCAGCTTTCGTAGAAACAACAATTTCGTGTCTATGGGCTGCAAAATTCTTAGTGAATAAGTCACCAAAATTCGTTTCTGCTGAGCCGGGAGGTGGACCGTAGTTATTCGCGAGGTCAAAATGGGTGATGCCAGAATCAAAAGCTCTTCGTAAAATAGCTTGAGCTGTGTCTAGGTCGTCCACGTCACCAAAGTTGTGCCATAAACCAAGGGATATCGCTGGGAGTTTTAGCCCACTTTTTCCGCAACGGTTATAAGGCATTCGACCGTCGTATCTTTCCGGAGTGGCAATGTGATTTTGTGGCATTTTCGTGATGAGCTTCTTGGTTTTTTCCTCTGTAGCAAACTACGAGATTCCTATCAAAATCTATCTTTCAATCGCTCCCTAATTACTCTATATAGAAAGTATTCACTCAGTGTGTCATGTTAGCTATTTTTTTGATCATAGTTAAAAGGTGTTAAAATAATTATTGTGATCAATTTGTTGTTATGTTACAAAACGTCCAAGAAAGAACGAAACGGCTCAAAAGAGCCAAACTATTTAAATTATGAACAAAATGACAATCAAGCTGCAGGAAGCACTGCAGCAAGCACAACAAACAGCGACTCGCTCGGGGAATCCTGAGCTAAAAGGTACGCATGTCTTGTTGGAACTACTCCAGCAAGAAGGAGGTATTGTTGTCCCTATCTTAGAAAGTGCGGGCATCGACCTCGTGAAATTAAAAGCAGGTGTGGTAAGCGCTTTGGCCTCAGAAACGAGCGTGAAAGGCAGCGCTAGCCAGCCACAGCCAAGCTATGGTTTGCGGACCACATTAGATGAAGCCGAACAGGCTCGAGAAAAGATGGGAGATGACTACCTGAGTGTAGAGCATTTTCTGATTGGAGCATTGAAGTCGGAAAGTCCAGCTGGGAAGATACTAGAGAAATCAGGTCTTACGCTGAAATCACTAGAGCAGTCTCTTAAAGCAGTACGCGGGAGCCAGAAAGTGACGGATGAAGACCCAGAGGGTAAATACCAATCTTTAGAAAAATACGGTACAGACCTGACCGCACGTGCTCGTGCTGGGAAGATTGATCCCGTGATTGGCCGTGATGAAGAAATTCGCCGCGTCATGCAGGTTCTTAGCCGCAGAACGAAGAATAACCCTGTGCTTATTGGCGACCCAGGTGTGGGTAAGACCGCTATTGTAGAGGGCTTGGCTCGAAGAATCGTTAGCGGTGATGTGCCAACATCGATGCAAGGTAAGCGTCTCATCTCCATGGATATTGGTGCGATGATTGCCGGCGCGAAGTATCGAGGTGAATTCGAAGACCGCCTCAAGGCATTTCTTAAAGAAGTGAGCGAGTCAAATGGTGAGATAATTCTCTTCATAGACGAGCTTCATACCATCGTGGGTGCAGGTGGAAGTGAAGGTGCAGTAGATGCGTCTAACATGCTCAAGCCTCAGCTAGCTAGGGGGGAGCTGAGAACCATAGGAGCGACTACGCTTGATGAGTATAAGAAATACATCGAAAAGGATGCAGCGCTTGAGCGCCGTTTCCAACCAGTGAAAGTGGGTGAGCCAAGTGTGGAGGACACTGTAGCGATTCTTCGTGGATTAAAAGAGCGCTATGAAGTGCACCATGGCGTGCGCATCACAGATAGTGCCATTGTCGCAGCTGCGACTTTGAGTGATCGTTACATTTCGGACCGTTTCCTACCTGATAAAGCTGTTGATCTAGTTGATGAAGCTGCGTCTCGATTGAAGATTGAGCTCGATTCTGTACCGACAGAAATTGATCAGATAGAACGCCAAGTAATCCAGTTAGAAATGGAACGTCAGGCTCTTGAGAAGGAGTCAGATGCAGCCAGCGCTAAACGCCTCGATAAGGTGAAAGAAGAGATGGCGAATCTGAAAGAGGAGTCAGATGGACTGATGGCGCAGTGGCGCAATGAAAAAGAAGTCATTGATGTCGTCAATAATGCTCAAGAGCGTATCGAAAAACTTAAAACTGAAGCGGAACAGGCTAAGCGGGATGGTGACCTGAGTAAGGCATCAGAAATCACTTACGGCCAAATTCCAGATGCTGAAAAAGAAGCCGAAGAAGCTAAACTGAAACTTGATGAAATCCAGAAGGCTGGCCGAATCTTGAATGAGGAGGTGACTGAAGAAGATATTTCCCGGGTTGTGGCGGTCTGGACTGGTATCCCGGTCAGCCGACTGCAGGAAGGGGAACGCTCGAAATTGGTCAAGATGGAATCACGTCTAGGAGAACGAGTCATAGGCCAGCGAAAAGCGATCGATGCCGTCTCAAATGCTGTTAGGCGCGCTCGTGCTGGACTGCAGGATGAAGATCGTCCGATCGGATCATTCTTATTCCTAGGCCCTACAGGTGTCGGTAAGACTGAGCTCTCAAAAGCCTTGGCAGAATTTCTCTTTGATGATGAGAATGCGATGGTGCGTATCGACATGTCTGAGTACATGGAGAAGCACGCCGTGTCTCGTTTGATAGGAGCGCCTCCAGGCTATGTTGGGTATGATGAAGGTGGACAGCTTTCTGAGCATGTGCGCCGGAAGCCTTATAGTGTGGTGCTTTTCGATGAGGTAGAGAAGGCACACCCGGATGTATTCAATGTTCTGTTACAAGTGTTAGATGATGGTCGTATTACCGACGGTCAGGGGCGCACTGTTGATTTCCGTAACACTGTATTGATTATGACATCGAATATCGGCAGCCAGTATATCATGGATGAAAGCAATGCTGAGCAACGAGAAGCGAAGGTCAATGAAGCGCTGCGTGCGCATTTCAGACCTGAGTTCCTCAACCGAATTGATGACACGATCATCTTCGATCGTCTTGATAAGGAGGAGCTCGGTAGTATTATCGGTCTTCAGCTAGATCGAGTCTGTAACCGCCTTGCTAAGCAGGGACTTAAAATTCAATTGAGCGACGCGCTTCGTAACTACATCGCGGAGCAGGGCTATGACCCTACCTACGGAGCTCGACCTCTCAAGCGTGCTATTCAGAAGTATCTATTAGACCCACTAAGTCTCGATGTACTCGATGGCAAGTTTGTCGAAGGGGACATGATCATAGCTGGACTCAGCGATGCTAATAAAGCTGTGTTCAGTAAAGAGTAAGTATAGCTTATAGCAAAAGGCCGCACTGGGAATCCAGTGCGGCCTTTTTAAATTCTAGAAAGAACGAAACTTACTCGCTTGGTTCGCCTTCATTGTGGGCGTTGTCGTTACCATAGTAACTCTTGATGTAGCCGTATTCGGTCATGGTGTCTTCCCATGATGCGATTTGTTGGCCATTAGCTGAATAAACGCGACGTCCTTTATTAAGCCAATTAAGACCATCTTCATCGTTGCCCTCGTAGTAATTGATAGCTGAGTTCGCATAGTAGTAATACGGGGAATCGTCCGTGTAATCATAAAGCTGAGCCATTCTCATAGCTTCGGCTGAATGCTGACTACGTTCTTCTTCAGTGAGGGATGAGTCCTTACTGAGAGCCATTTCACATAGCATGATCTTGAACTCAACTAGTCGACGCATCTGCGTGGCCTTTTCAGGCGCGAGTTCGAGTGTTTCTGCGAAGACTTCCAATGAGTAAGCCCATTCTTCAGCAACAAATGCAACTTCAGCGATATTAAACATGACGTTGAAGGACGGTCCTGTGATCTCTTTTGAAAGCTCGAATTGCTCTGTTGCTTTTGCGAAATCACGGAGCTCTACATAGCAGGCTCCTCGAAGGTTGATTGTTTGCGGGTCATCAGGGAAGATGTTAATGAGTTCACGCGAGGCCTCTAAGGCTTCGAAGATGCGTTTATTTTGAAAAAGCACACCAGCTTCGTTACGCTTTTTGAGGAAATTTAAACGTACCTCTTCAGGTAAGTTGCTAAATCCATCGATAGCTTCTTGGTAGCGAGCGTTTACTTGAGGGGTGGTGCTAGAGGGCTCAGCAGCTTTATCAATGGAAAGTGCAGTCTCAGCTCCATCTATTGAAGTGGTGTCTTGTGCAAAAAGGTGTGGTTGGCTCAGGAGCAATGCTGTAGCGATAGCAATTTTTTTCATTATTAAGGAAATTAAGTTTT
This sequence comes from Rubritalea sp., assembly GCF_051252225.1. Classification (GTDB taxonomy): domain Bacteria; phylum Verrucomicrobiota; class Verrucomicrobiia; order Verrucomicrobiales; family Akkermansiaceae; genus Rubritalea. The sequence goes on along the minus strand of NZ_JBPOGE010000014.1, from coordinate 28,030 downwards.
ATTTATTAGAGGGTGAATTCTCGTGAAATCAAGAAGCTACTTTGTATAGAGCTGCTTTTCTTTGATGTAGCTAGCTACTTTGGGGTGAAGCCAGCTTACTGAGCTTCCTGTTAGGATGTCTTTTCTTACTGCTGTAGCTGATGCAGGGTGGTGTCCGGTAAGCTGAATACACTGGAATCCTTCTTGGCTATGGTGGCGCTCAGTCCGATCGAAAACAATGATCTGGACGAGCTGCGCGAAGTGTTCGGCACGATCCCAGCGCGGTAGCGCATTCCACTGGTCGGTGCCCATGAGCCAATAGAGTTCGGCATCTGGGTAGAGTGATTTAAAGTGCTCGGCTGTACGCCAAGAATAGGAGGGGGGAGTTGACGTGAGGTCGTAGTCGTTGACTTCGGCCCAAGGGAGCTCCTCTGTGGCTAGCTGGCACATCTTTAGTCGATCAGTGGCTGAGGCTGATTCGACGCCGAGCTTGTGTGGTGATTGTTTACAAGGGAGAAAGATGACTTTATCTAGCGCTAGAGCAGACATGGCCTGGTGAGCGATGTGTGTGTGACCCAGATGAATAGGGTCAAATGTGCCACCAATGAGGCAGATTTTTGGTTGCGTAGATTTCATCGTACTTCTAAGGGATGGTATGCAATTTTTTAGCTGCTTCTGGACTGCACTCAAGCTTGGACTCACATCATTTGGTGGTCCTGTGGCGCATCTCGGTTATTTTCGAGATGCCTATGTTGTCAAGCTGGGCTGGATTAGTGAAGAGCGCTTCGCTGAGCTTTTAGCATTGTGTCAGTTTCTGCCAGGTCCAGCGAGTAGTCAGTTTGGTGCGGCTATTGGTTATGAGAAAGGTGGTTGGCTAGGTGCTGTAGGAGCGTGGGTTGGCTTTACTTTACCATCGGCGATTCTGATGGTGTTGCTAGCTCTCGGCTTGCAGCCGATTTCTGAATTACTTGGGGTGGGCTGGATCCACGGGCTCAAACTCGCGGCAGTCGCCATTGTTGCGCTCGCGGTGTTAGGTATGAAAAAGAGCCTTTGTAAGACGCCAGCGCATCATGTAATCGCATTGGCCTCTTTGCTTACGCTAGTTTTCACATCACAAGCATGGATGCAACCGCTGGTAATTGTTGTCGGTGGAGTCTTTGGGGCTATGTACTTTGCTGATTATAAAAACTATCAGGCACATCTTAGTGAGAAACGAGGCAAGCTACCAATGGTATGCTTAGTCGCAATTATTCTATTTTTCGTAAGTTTACTAGCACTGCCCGTACTGATGCGCATGGGGACAGGAGCTGAAGCAACAGCTGGATTATTGCGTGCTGGCTCATTGGTTTTTGGAGGTGGTCATGTGGTGCTCCCGCTGCTCGAGACTAGTTATGTGGATAAAGGTTTGATCTCTGAAGATGCATTTTTAGCTGGATATGGAGCAGCCCAGGCTGTGCCAGGGCCGATGTTCACTTTAGGCTCCTACCTCGGAGCGAAAGTGGGGGTTGGTGGGAATGTTTGGATGGGTGGCCTTATAGGAACTGTGGCGATTTTTGCGCCTGGGATGTTTCTTTTAGCATTAGGGATGCCTGTGTGGAATTGGCTCAAAGGAATGCCTCGTGCGCGAGGTGCTGTGAGCGGAGCAAATGCAGCAGTAGTTGGATTACTGGCAGCAGCCTTGATACAAATTCTTGGCTATACTTTGGATGCAGATTTAACAGTGACTCTCATCAACTTGGCGATAGTGCTGGTGCTGTTTTATCTCCATGGTTTTAAGAAAATGCCAGCTTGGTTAGTCGTGGTAGCAGCAGGGGTAGCTGGAGCTTTTTTATTCTAGATTCTAATCTGGATTTGAGGATCGTTTTTGGTGTAGTTAAGTAGGGTAAACTATTTATTCTTATTTAGTCCTGCACATTTGTGTTGAGTCGTTGTACTATTGCTAGACACAAGGTTATGCAATATTTCTACGATCTCTCATTGCTGGATGTTCAGAATTCTCTCAGCCACTGTTTAAGCACTCTCTATAATGAGTGTGAGTGCTCTGGTGATGCTGAGAGTAAGATTAGGAACGTATTTTGCATTGAAATAGATCTCACTGAACATGCCGCATTTCACGATGGTGTGCATGACTATGCATTGATGTTTTTCGAAAAGGGATGGAACGAACGCGTCTGGCAAATGAAGCTTTTCGAGAAGCGCCGAGATCTCAGCGCCATCACAACACGGGTCCTGCTAAGTACAAAGGCGACGAACAACCCTCCTCATGATCAGCATTTATTCACCTCGTCCAACCGCTATATCGACTTCGCCAATTTCAAGCAGCAGGCATTTTGCCGAGAGGTGCCCAAGTCGTTTAACCACTTATTTAACCAAAGGTTTGTGGGGTATTTAATGCGAAGCGAGAGAAGTTTCGAGGATGTTCACCGAATGTTTCATGTGTGTCGCTTAGAGGATGTGCTGCCCCATGATGAGGAGCATAAAGAATGTGCTCCTTATGCGGCTTACTGTATGAGCGCGTAATGATGCGCTCATCCTTACGATAGTTCATTGATTGATTATGGATCTAACGAGTACTCTGACTTAGCAAAGGGAATCAGACTATGAGTGAAGTGAATTTAAATGAAGTGCTGGAGTATGTGTACGAGCATATTCCCATTACCGAGCATCTAGGCGCGAAGTTAGAATACTATGACGGATCTGAACTTGAAGTGTCAGCTCCTCTCGAAGCGAATATAAATCATAGGAACTCAGCTTTTGGTGGTAGCATGTCAGCTATCGGAATTCTCTCGGGGTGGGCCTTATTGTTTATAAAAATGCGAGAGCTCGGACTCGCGAGTAAGTTGGTGATCCAGAGTTCTCAATTTCAATTTCTAGAACCAGTCGTGACTGATTTTGTGGCGCGTAGTTCCTTGCCTGATTCTCATCTATATCAGCGTTTCTTGAAAATATTGGCACGAAAGGGAAAAGCCAGAATTCGGGTAGAATCTTCGGTTTATGATTTAAATGGGATTTTATGTGGCACGCACACTGGTGAGTATGTTGCGATTCTGTTGTGAATAAAAAATACGTATAAAGATCTCTCAATGAGATGGCTACGGATAGAGCGGATATTGTGTAATATTTGAATCCAAAAAATAGTTGCACAGGGGTGGATCGGAGTTAGTTTGCGCGTCCGCAATTATGGAGAGAGTACAAATTATTCCTGGGCAGAGATGGGTTAGTGATTCCGAACCAGAAATGGGCTTAGGGATGATTCTCAAGGTGGAGCATTCGACTATAGAAATTCTCTTTCCAGCAGCTGAGGAGACTCGCTGTTATGCACGTGAGAGCGCACCTTTACGCCGTGTGATTTTTAAAAAAGGAGAGATTATCCTCACTCATGAGGAAGAGGAGTTTGTGGTTAGCACCATTCAAGAATCTGCAGGTATTGTTACCTACTTATGTGATGATGGAACTGAGATACCTGAAGCCATGCTCTCTGATCATACTGGCTTCAATAAGCCTCAGGATCGACTTTTTGGAGCACAGGTAGATGATAACTCAGTATTTCGACTCCGAGCAGAAGCTCTCTACCGTCAGCATCAAATCCGCAAATCATCTTTGCGCGGATACATAGGTGGCAGGACTGACTTGCTTTCGCATCAGATTTCCATCGTCAATGAGGTTTCTAAGCGATTAATGCCACGTGTCTTGTTAGCTGATGAAGTGGGGCTAGGAAAAACGATTGAAGCCTGCATGATCATGCATCGTTTACACCTTACTGGGCGTGCTGATCGTGTGCTTATTCTTTTACCGGAGCCGCTGATTAATCAGTGGTTTGTGGAATTACTACGTAGGTTCAATATGATGTTCAGCCTCTTTGATGAAGAGCGCTGCGCCTCTATCCAGCAGAATGACCCAGAGTGTAATCCTTTTCTTGATAGCCAGCTAGTCATCGCAAGTGTGGATTTCTTAGCATACAACGAAGAGCGAGCTGAACAGGCTCGTGAAGCAGGCTGGGATCTTCTGATTGTCGATGAAGCGCATCACCTCGAGTGGAATGCCGACGAGATGAGCTGGGAGTATGCTCTAGTAGAGTCCTTTGCGTGGATTGTTAATAGTCTACTTCTTCTTACAGCTACACCGCAACAGTTAGGCGTGGTTGGACACTTTGCTCGTCTGCGACTGCTAGACCCGGAGCGTTTTTGTGATCTCAACGCATTTATCGCTGAATCCGAAAAATATGGTGAAGTAGCAAAACTGGTTGAACGTATAGAGAACGGGGAGGCTGTGAGTTTCGGTCCAGAATACTCAGAACGCGTCCAAGAAGAAGCTGCCGGATATGCAAAAGGTGAGGAGGATGGGCAGGAGAGGCTTATAGGCACGCTGCTAGACAGTTTTGGTACTGGCCGAGTCATGTTCCGTAATACTCGGGGAAATCTTACTGGTTTTCCGAAACGTGAAGTGCACTTGAATCCTGTAGTTGGAGACAGCGCGCTTGAGAAACAGGACTGGTTAATAGAGCTGCTAGCAAAGCTAGGAGACGATAAAGTTTTACTCATTTGTCACTCCAAAGAGTTAGTTGAGGAAATCTCAGTGGAAATTCTCAATCGAGTACAGATCAAAGTTGCTCATTTCCATGAAGAACTCAGTCTCATTCAGCGTGATCGCAATGCTGCGTATTTTGCCGAAAAAGATGGAGCTCAGCTCTTACTTTGTTCTGAAATCGGAAGTGAAGGACGTAATTTTCAGTTTGCCCATCACCTAGTACTATTCGATCTTCCTGAGGATCCTGAGCTGCTAGAGCAGAGAATTGGCCGACTCGATCGTATTGGGCAGAGAGAAGCGATTCAAATTCATGTGCCGTATTTAGTCGAAACTTCAGAAGAAATTTGGGCGAAGTATTATAACGATGGACTCAATGCATTTGAGCAAAATGTGCACGGAGTGACTGAGGTTTTCCAAAAGACCAACGAAGAGTTATACGCTCTGGCTGAAGATTATGATATCGATGCACTCAAGGTCTTGGTGGAAAAAACTCAGAGTATCAAATCAACGGTCGGTGAAAAACTTTCTGAAGGTTACGATCGTCTATTAGAGCTTAATTCGCATAAACCTAAGGAAGCGAACGAGGTTATTAAGGAGATCGAAAAAGCGGACAAAGATGAGCATTTTGAAGACTTCCTCATTCGTATGCTAGACCAGTTTGGTGTGGAGGTAGAGGATCTCGATGATCGTAATTACCTCCTGAAACCTGGCAAGATTACGACAGATGCATTCCCTGAAATTCCAGAAGAAGGAATGAGTGTTACATTCGATCGTGAGGTCGCTCTAAGCCGTGAAGATCTACAGTTTCTGAGTGTTGATCATCCTATTGCTCGCGCTTGTTTTGACATCATGCTCGGTTCAGAAATCGGGAATTCGTCATTTGGTGTTTGGGAGGCCCCAGGCGAGAAGATGATATTGCTGGAGAGTTATTTTGTAGTCGAGTCTGTAGCTCCTAGTTACTTACATGTGGATAGATTTCTCCCGGCTACTCCTATTCGCCTCGCAGTTGACCATGAAGGTAAGGACTGGAGTAAGGACAAAACTTTGGCAAAAGCAAAACTCCGTAAAGGTGGCGTTCGTAAGCTACTTGATAAGCCTGTGGTCAAAACTACGATCCTTCCAAAAATGTTGGAACAGCTGGAGCAGCTGGCTAAGCAAGAAATGGTTGGGATTGTGGCTAAAGCAAAGCGTGAGATGCGAAAGCAGCTTAAAGCTGAGATTACTAGACTGAAGAGTTTAGCTCAGGAGAATCCACACATTAGCCCAGAAGAAATTGCTCTTATGGAGGAACATCGGGATCAGCTAGAGGACGCTATTGTGTCCGCTCGTCTGCGTCCAGATGCAGTGCGAATGATCTGGAAAGAAACAGCACTCTAAACCTAAGAGCGTATATTTACACAGGTCACAGGTCACAGGAGACATAGGTTATGGGGTATCTACTCCTAATTATCTGGTTGATAGCGATTTAGATGAAAATATTTTCAGCCTTCCTGAAATAGGGAAGGCACGTTCTTCACATTGTGCTGTGTCGGAAAGCGGCGTTGCCTTTGATTAGACTAGAGTGACAGACTTGTTGCACCTGAATAACTGGTTGCGTTTTTAGGAATTTCCTACACGTTGAAAGCTCTTACAACGAATGACGCAATCTAAGGAAAAGCTTATAGGTGTAGTAGCAGCGGTGGTGATTCACCTGTTGCTTGCCATAGCGTTAACTCAAGAAGCGATCATCAAATGGCTCTTTCCGAAGCCCAAGATTGAGCAAACTGCCGATGTTCAAGATGAATCCAAGACGGTGGTAAGTTTTCGTATCACGCCTAGGCCAATGGCGGTACCTGAGCCGATACCTGAAACAAAGCTGGATGAGCCACTTCCAACGCCTGACGCTTCTGAGTCACAGTTCGTACGTACAGCTAACAACCAACTTAAAGGTAAACCGAAAAATACACGGTTCTTTGGTGAGCAGGACACACTTGCGCAGAGTAATGCGGCGGCAAATGCCAATGCACCTGAGCGTGCATCGGTAAAGGGAGAGAAACGCGATTACGAAAACGCTACTGCCTCGGATTTTAGAGATGGCAGTCTTGAGCATGAGAACCCCGGTAGTCCAGCTATGCCGCCGATGCCGAATGAAACTCCTACACCTCCTACGCCTGAGGCTAAAATAGAAGTAGCTCAGGAAAAAAGTGATGGGCTTATCTCTTCTCCAGATCTAGGCCGGCCTCTTTCTAGCTCTAATTTGCCTCTGGTGGAGTATATGAATGCGGTGAATAAATTACCGTCACAAGTACGCACTGAGGAGACAAACGATAAGATCGATTTGGCGGACATGGGTAAGGCCAAAACAGGGAGGGAGCAGGAGCAGGAGGAAGCTGCTAAAGCGGAGGAACAGCCCAAGCCGCGTAAAGTAACCGCTCGACCGTCGAGCCAGAGTTCCGAATCTGGTCTTACTCCATTATCCAAAGCTACTGAAATGGTGGGGTCTATTTCTCGTAGAGGGACAATTTCTTCTAATGATGTAGAAGGGACACCGCTTGGAAAGTATCAGCAGAAGGTCCAAAATGCTATTTATAAGGAATGGGTACGCAGGCTCAGTCAGCATAGAGATTTAGTTTTACCCGGATCGATTCAGATTCGCTGGTATGTTTATGATAGCGGTAAGGTGAAGATCGACCCTTATCACGTTCAAAAGAAGCTAGGCTCCGAAATTCAATTCGGCATCACTTTTCAATCCATCACTTCTGCAAAGATTCCAACAATGCCAGACGATCTTAAACGAGATCTCAATGGCGACCCGATCTCAATGGTCATCAACTTTCATTTCTAACAAATAATTCTTTATGTATCTAACAATCCTCGCAACAGAAGAGTCCTATGGCGTCGCCAAGATTGCTGAATTTTATGACAAAGGTGGCATCATTATGTACGCTCTGACATTTTGTTCCTTGCTCACACTGGCTGTCATAGTTTTCAAAGCACTCAGTCTCGCTCAAAAGAATGTTCTACCGAATGACATGCAGAAGGTAGTAGGGCACTATATTCAGAATCCAAATGATACAGCCGTGGAGCAATTAGCGCTGGAAGCGAGCAAGGGAGAGTCTGTTTTAGCGCGCTTAACTCAAACGGTGATGAATCGCCGCGAGAGTGGTGACCAAAAGATTCGCGATGCTCTACAGGCGAAGGCGCATCAAGAGATAGTAAAGCTCCAGGGTGGCATTCAAGTGCTCGATGTAGTGATCGTGGTTTCGCCACTACTTGGTCTGCTCGGAACAGCCAGCGGTATTACCACTGTGTTTGATGGTTTAAGTTCTTTGCAAGATGTCAAAATGAACATCATGGCAGCGGGTGTGGCTGAGGCACTTTCTACGACGATCGCTGGTTTGGCAGTGGCTGTGCCAGCAGTGATCGGCCATAGCTTTTTCAACCGCAAGATCGAGACCTATGCATCCCAACTCGAAGTGACATGTGATGATCTCGTCAATGCTGTGACTGAAAGACAAGATAAGGTTGCATAAACCAGTAAGAAAGGAGCCCAGTTATGCAGTTTTACCGACCAAGAAAACCTATCCCCGCGATACCGATCGTCTCTCTGATTGATATCTTGGTGATCTTATTGATCTTTTTCATCGTAACGATGCAACCAAAGCAGAAGCGTACGATTCTGGATATCGAAATGCCAGTGGTTGGTGAGGTGCCGACGAAGCAAGTAATGGATGTGCGTACTGTACTGGCCATTGATAAAGATGGCCTTATCACATTGGATAGCGTGCAGGTGCATGAAAAGATGTTAGTCGATTATCTGAAAACGATCAAAGAAGAGAATCGTAAACTAGAACTCGAAATGGATAAACAAGTTCGACTTGAACAGATGATTATGATCTCAGAGGCATTGACCCAAGCTGGATTTGAGGCTAACTTGCCCACCCGCGTACGCGACTCCAAGCAAACTACAGACTCATGATTTTAGATATTGTCCAATTCGGCGAACCCGTCCTCCGTAAAAAATGTAAGCCAGTCGAAAATGTCGACGGAGAGCTTGAAAAATTTGTGCAGGATATGATTGAGACAATGAACGATGCTGAAGGTGTCGGTCTAGCTGCTCCTCAGGTAGGTGCTGACCTTCGCTTGGCGATTGTTGATACTTCTCACGACCCTGAGTGTGTGAGTTTTTTCAAGGTGAATGGTGAAGACGCCAAGATGGAAGACTACATGCCTCTCATTTTCATCAACCCAGAACTCGAGTTCTCAGGCCCTCAGGAAACGGATACGGAAGGGTGTCTTTCCATCCAAGAGATTCGCGCAAAAGTGAAGCGAAAGGCGATAGTAAAGGCTACTCTCCCACAGCTAGATGGATCTGAGTTGGTTATTGAGACTGACGGACTTTGCTCACGAGCAATTCAACATGAGGTAGACCACTTGAATGGTATTCTTTTCACAGATAGGATCAGCTCAACCACAAAAGCGCGCCTTAAGCGAAAGCTAAAAGACCTCTCTGAAACCAAGTGGGAACATCGTTCTGGGAGTTAAATAACTCTCATCTCGGATCATCCCTAATATTTCTTCACCCTTGTTTCTCGATGGAGCAAGGGTGTTTTCGTTTAGCGGTTTGTAAAGTGTTGGCTGTTTCCAGCCGTGGTATGTTATTTGGGTGGTTGTTAGGTTCCTTCTGGGGGTATTGATACACTCAATCGGGGCTCGAATTTATGCAGAAAGGTACTTTGCATTTTAAAGTAACATAAGGGTTAAACCAAAAATAGTATGGACGAATTAATCAAAAATTTTTAAGGTATAAGGTTGCCTTTTGTTCATAGGGTGAACAATATCATCGATATGCATTCTGAGGTAGTACCACTCGTTGAAGCTGGTCGGATTTCGCAAGAAGTCGGAACACGATTATCACAACTCGCCCCTGGCAGTTATTGTCTCCACAAAAGCTGGGGAGCCGGCAAGGTCCTTGAATGGGATATCCGCGGTGGTAAGATCACCATCAATTTTGAAAAGAATGAAAATGCGACAATGGGTCTCCAGCTCGCAATTTCTAAAACTGAGAATCTTGATCCTGAGCATTTCCGTGCGCAGAAGTTAGAAGCAATGGACGAACTTCGTGAGCTTGCTAGTTCTAACCCTGTTGAGCTAGTTCGCAGAACTCTGAAATCTAACGGTGGGACGATGAAGATCGACCAGTTAGAGCGTGAACTTATCGGTTCTGTTGTACCTGAAGAAAACTACAAGAAGTGGTGGGATGGCGCGAAAAAGCTACTCCGTGAAAGCCGTGCAGCTGTGGTTCCTACCAAGCGTACTGAGCCGCTCGTACTTCGTGACGAGAATGTTTCTGCAGCAGACTCACTGCTCCAAGATTTCGAAGTAGCTCGTGACTTTAAAGCTAAGGCGCGTGCACTAGAAGCTATCATTAAAGACTTTAAACATTTTAAAGATAATGCTGAAGCACAAGAAGCGATCAACCAGAGCATTGACGAATCCGTTCGTAAAGGCATGAAGCTTCACTTAGGTCAGGCTCTCGATCTTCTCGTCGGACGTGACGAACTCATGGCTGCTTCTAGCGTTATTGAGTTAGATGCATCTGCTCTCCGTGTTTCTGATGTTATTGCGAATGAGGGTACTAAGATCGGTGAAGAGCTTGGTTCACTTCCTGCAGCACGCCAGCGTATGGTCTTCGAAGCCTACCCAGCAGCTTTTGGTGATGAATGGGTGAAGGAGCTTCTCGCTATTTTTGATAAAGTTGGGCCTCGTGGTCTAGCTGAGATTGCTAAGCTTCTTGTTGAGCAAGAGCAGAGCTCAGACCTCTTTGAGTTTCTGAGAAAACATATTTGTGGAAGAACTCTCGGTGCTGACTCACTTCTCTGGGTCTGCCGTGAGCGTAAGAAATCTGCCGAGCCAGTTTTCGATGTTGAGGTTGGTAACGCCATTCTTAGCCTACTCGAGCGTGACGTGATGGATGATGGCCCTCGTAAGAGCAGCCGTCTCCAGTCCTACTTCATGGAAGATCGTGGATTGATTCCTGACCTTATTGAGGGAGCAGACAGCAATGAAATACGTAACTTCGCCCGTAAACTTCACCAGTCCCAGATTTTCCCTGAACTTGACCGTAAGTCACTAATGGCTCGCGTGATCAAAGCTAGCCCGCAGACTCAAGAGCTAGTGAATAGCGATGGAGCTGAGAGGAAAACTGATGGAGTCATTTCTTCATGGGATAGTATTACCAAGCGTAAGGAAGATCTTGAAGATCTCATTACTAACCAAATCCCTCAGAATCGCGAAGATATTAAAATCGCTCGTTCCTATGGTGATTTGCGTGAGAACGCCGAATACCACATGTCTAAAGATTACCAAAAGGTACTTATGCGCCGCCAAGCTGATACAGAAATTGCTCTATCTACGGTTCAAGGAACAGATTTCAGCAATGTTGTTACAGATGAGGTCAAAATCGGTACGGTAATTGCTTTCAAAGATGATAACGGTGAGTCAGCAGTCTACACAGTACTTGGTGCTTGGGACTCTGATCCTGATAACAATGTCATCTCCTACCTTTCAGAACTCGGTAACAGTATGCTCGGACTTAAAGTCGGAGATTCTGTAAAGGTTCAAGGTGTTGAAATGGCGGTCACATCGATCGACGCATATAACAAAGGATAATAATTAATAGGAGCACATAGCGTGTGTTCCTTTCTTGAGATTAACACTCAAGAAACCAACTATGAGCTCTTCACCACACACGAGCTCAAATCAAACTAACAAAATGGAATTCACAGCAATTGAAGATATTCGCGGACGCGAAATCATTGACTCACGTGGTAACCCAACTGTAGAAGTTGACGTTACTCTCGCAGACGGTTCATTCGGCCGTGCAGCAGTACCAAGCGGCGCATCCACTGGTGAGCACGAAGCGTGCGAACTACGTGATGGCGACAAGGATCGCTATCTCGGTAAAGGTGTTGCTAATGCAGTAGCAAACGTAAATGAAAAAATCGCTCCTGAGCTCATCGGCCTAGATGCTACCGACCAAGCACTCATCGATCGCACTATGCTCGAGCTTGACGGGACTAAGAACAAGACCAGCCTCGGAGCGAATGCCATCCTCGGTGTTTCTCTTGCAGTAGCACATGCCGCTGCAGCTTCATGCGATCTACCTCTTTTCAAATATTTAGGTGGACCTAACGCAAAGGTACTTCCTGTACCAATGATGAACATCGTCAATGGTGGCTCACATTCTGATGCTCCTATTGCATTCCAGGAATTCATGATCCGTCCAGTGGGAGCTCCTACATTTAAGGAAGCTATCCGCATGGGTGCTGAAATTTTCCATAGCCTAAAGAAAGTGCTACACGACCGTGGTCTCAGTACTGCAGTTGGTGATGAAGGTGGATTTGCTCCAACCTTTGATGGTACTTATGATGCGCTTGATACTGTTTCTAAAGCAGTTGAAAATGCTGGTTATAAGCTTGGTGAAGATATCACATTCGCGCTTGATTGTGCTGCTTCTGAATTCTTCGAAGACGGTGTATATAATTATGCCAAGTTCGAAGGTGAAGGTGGCCAGAAGCTTTCTTCTGAAGAGCAAGCTGCATTCCTTGCTGAGCTCTGTGAGAAGTATCCAATCGACTCCATCGAAGATGGTTGTGATGAGAATGACTGGGATGGCTGGAAAGCACTCACAGACAAAGTTGGCGACAAGATTCAACTTGTTGGAGACGATCTTTTCGTTACTAACGTTGAGTTTCTTCAGAAGGGGATCGACCTCGGAGTTGCAAACTCCATTCTCATTAAGGTAAACCAAATCGGTACACTCACTGAGACTTTTGATGCCATCGAGCTCGGTAAAATCAACGGATATAATTCCGTAATCTCTCACCGTTCAGGCGAAACAGAAGATAACACTATTGCTGACATCGCTGTTGCGACGAACGCTGGTCAAATCAAAACTGGTTCTATGAGCCGCTCAGATAGAATTGCAAAATATAACCAGCTTCTTCGTATCGAAGAAAAGCTTGGAGCTAGTGCAATCTATGCTGGCACTCTCTAAACGTTTCTGTTAAGAACACTTAGAAACAAGTTTTTCCTCATGATCTGAAAGGGTCATGAGGAATTCTGTTTTAAGTTAGAGATAGTTCTAACATAGTCGCATACAGACTCAAATATTCCCCAAGGATGCGAAGCCGACAAACATTGAGAACAAGCAAACGACCCTACGCAGACAGTAGGATGTTGGCGCGTACTCGATTCTTGCAGCGTCTCAATGTGGTAGCCTTTTATTCACTACTCATTATTGCTTGTGGTGGAGTAATCGCGAAGTGCCTCCCTGAGTTTAGGAAGCTGCAATCTTCTGAAGATGAGTTAGCTCTTATCCAGGTAAGTGAGGCTGCGGTTAATGCGCGATACGACCAACAGCTCCGTGAATACAGAGCTCTAGAACAAGACCCTGACTTCTTAGAGATTTATGGTCGTGACCGTCTCGACCTCTACAAAGATGGAGAACGTGTCTTTCGTTTCTCTCGAGAGCGGATGCCTTAATCTAACGCTCTCACTCTTCTAGGAGGTAGTCTTCGCAGTCTTCAGCAAGCTCTAGAGCACAATCAATCAGTGCTAGATGACTGTACGCCTGAGGGAAGTTCCCTAAATGTCTTTTAGTCACAAAGTCGAGGTCCTCACCATACAGTCCTTTCGAATTAGCATAGGATAATAGAGTATGAAAACGCTCAGTGGCTTCTTTTCTTTTTCCTGAACGAGCCAAGGCTTTCACCATCCAGAATGAACAGACTGTGAATGCGCTAGTGGGTTCGCCGAAGTCATCTTGATTGCGGTAGCGGTACATGAGCCCGTCACGGCAGAGTTCCTTTTCACTTTGTTCGACTGTAGATATGAAGCGTGTATCAGTCGGTGAGAGGAAGCCATAATCAGCCATGAGTAAATTCGCTGAGTCCAGGTCACTACTACCGTATGCTTGGGTGAAGGCTTGTTTTTCTTCGTTCCAACCCTTCGTGCAAACATCATGGTGAATGGCATCACGTAGAGGTTTATGTTTATCTGCCCAACTCTGTTTTTTGATGATTTTGGCTATTTTAATAGCTCTATCGACAGCGACCCAGCAGAGAACTTTTGAAAACACAAAGTGTCTTTCTTCACCACGTATTTCCCATATTCCTCGGTCTGGGGATTGCCAGTATTCTTCAACAGTTTTAATAATGGAGCGTACCCGTGTCCAAATTCGGTCCAATGCTTCTGGAGCTGGGTGACGGTCTGCTATTTTTTTCTGTCTGAGATCCTTATAAATGAGATCCATCAAGATTCCATAAATGTCATGTTGTTGTTGATGGTATGCCGCATTACCAACCCTAACAGGAGCTGAGTTTTGATAGCCACTCAGGTGATGAAGAGTTTCTTCAGTGAGGTCGCGTTCACCTCTGATTCCGTACATGATCTGTAATGCATCGTCTTTTGTAGGAACCGTACGCATTACCCAATCGATAAAGCTTTCTGCCATTGCTGGGTGACCAATACGATGGAGGATATCTACCGTCATGGAGCCGTCACGAATCCAGCAAAATCGGTAGTCCCAATTTCGAACTTCACCCACGGTTTCCGGAAGGGAGGTAGTCGCGGCTGCTAGCACTGCACCAGTAGGGGCGAACTGTAGCATTTTTAGAGTAATAGCACTGCGGATGATTTCTTCAGCATAGCACTCACAACGGTGGGTTCTAGCCGCCCATAGGAGCCAGTAGGAGCGTGTACGCTGGAGCTTGAGTTCTACACGTTCAGTATCAGGTGGGATGACTTTGTCATGGTAGCTCAAGAGAAGGAAACGCTGCTTATCTAGGGTGAATGCTTTTTGCTCCAAAATACATTCAGAGCAAATATCTGAGTAGAGGTAACATGATTCGTAGATTGTTTTTCCATTTTCAATCCCTGTGGTTGTACTCTTAATTCGACCTTCATCAAATATGTGTGAGAGGGTCTCAAATTTTGCGTAATCCAATTGTGGATCATATTCTACAATGACTTCAGGTGTTCCTGAAAGGGGACGAAGTACGCGTATAATATCACTGGATACGTCCTCTCTAGCTCCGGCTCGACCATCCCAAGTGTAGCGTGGCATGAAGTCAACAAGCTCAAAACTACCTGTAGGTCCTTCAAATGTGGTGACCAGGATACCTGTGTTTTTCTGGTATTCCTGTTTAGTTACCTGACCATTTGGTGTCTTTATTCTGAACTTCCCACCTTTCTCTTTATCGAGAATTGAGGCAAAGATAGTGCCTGAGTCAAAGTCGGGCATACAGGAGAATACAATAGAGGAATCATTGTCAATGATCGCACATGTTCTTCCATTTCCTATAATACCATGGTTATAGTTAGCGTCGTTGTTAGACATGGGGTATTTAAATTAAATTAGTGTTCGGCAGTATGCCTCTTACCAACAAGAGACTCTAGTAAATTCCGTAATCCCTCTATGGAGGTGCGATGGCTAGCTCTAGTATCTCCTGAACCAATTTTAAGTGAATGGAGAATAGAGTTCTGAAATGTTGGGCAAGCGAACATGCTTTCGTCAGTTACATCATCACCAGCGGTGATTGCTAACCTCGGGTGCCAAAGCTGTAGCATACGTTCTACCGCGACACCTTTACTTACTTGTTGGCTAGCGACTTCAATGATCTTTTGACCATGATGGACTGAGACGGGGAGAGATGCTGTGGTTGATGTGAGCTCTGAAAGTAAACCTTTTGCACGCCACAGCGCAAACTCGGGATCTGCCTGGCGGTAGTGCCACACTATAGATGAATGTTTTTCTTCAATTTCTGATCCAGGTGTAAGAGCTGTTGCTGCTAATAAACGTGGGCGAATGATGTCTTTCCAGTTTGTATCGACATGTTCATTGAGCTGTTCCCATCCATCCATGTCTAAGAGTTTCCAGTAAAATCCATGTTCAGCTACGAGGTGGATAGGGAGGTGCCCAAGATGTTGGTCTAAGAAACTACGTGGTCTGCCACTGACTACGGCGAGTTCAATTTGGGGATGCTCACCAAGATCGCTTAATAGTTGCTTTAGTTTGGCATCTGGAATGGCTGCCTCAGGTGTATTAGTAAACGGTCGCAAGGTGCCATCGTAGTCGAGAAATAAGGCGATTTTTTTCCCTAGGTCGATCTGTTGTCGAATCTGTACTCCTATGACCTGTATGGGGTTATCGCTAGAGCAACAACATTGATCGGTTGATGATTTCTCGAGATCGGTGAGAAATCTTTGAGCCCATGCTCCAGCATGATTGAGATCGAGTCGTTTTTGCATAGCACGGACTCGTTCCCATTTTTCCTTCGAGCTCATGGTTAATGCTGTTTGAATCGTCTCAGCAACAGTCACTGTGTCGTGTGGGTTTACTAAGAGGGCGTGTGACATTTCTTGAGCAGCACCTGCAAATTCACTTAAGATGAGAACTCCCGCTCTAGCGCGGTGGCTTTCGCGCTTACAATCGATAAATTCTTTAGCAACTAGGTTCATCCCATCGAGAGTAGGGGTGACCATGCAAACATCCGCTAGAGCGTAAAGGGCTGCAATTTCTTCGAGCTTAAAGCTACGGTGAAGAAATTGTACGGGAGCGTGACCCACTTCGCCAAACTCTCCATTGATCGAGCTTACCTCACATTGAACTTTCTCTGTTAGGTTTTCGTATTCTTCTACACCTCTTCTTGACGGTACAGCGATGAGGACAAAGTTGACTTTGCTTGATTGCTCTGGATGGCTTTCTAAAAAACGACGAATCGCTTTAAGCTTTTGAGGTAGACCTTTCGTGTAATCAAGACGTTCCACACTGAGGATCAGTTTACCTTCATCGAGGTGATCTCTGTGACTCAAATAAGTCATATGAAAAGTATCTGATTCAGCAGCTTTTTTAAATCCAATGTGATTATGACCAATAGGATGAACGCCTAGTTGAATGTGGCGATTTTTGTACCATAAACCTTCGATATCGACTTCTAGAGCTAGTATGCGGATCAACGATGAAATGAAATGCCTGAGGTAGCTGAATGTATGAAAGCCGATAAGGTCTGAGCCTAGGAGACCTTCTAGTAATTCATCTCTCTCAGGAAGTGCGCGGAATACTTCACTCGAGGGGAAGGGCGTGTGTAGAAAAAATCCTATTTTAAGGTCGGGTCTGTTTTCCCTCAAAATCTTAGGGATAAGCATGAGGTGGTAATCGTGGATCCAGACTGTGGCACCTTGCTCTGCAATCTTTGAGATGGTCGAGGCAAACTTATGGTTCACTTGCCGGTAGTACTGTATCCACTCTGGCTCGAATCGTGCCCGCTCAGTCATATAGTGAACGAGTGGCCACAGGGTTGAGTTTGAGTATCCTTCGTAGTATCCCGAAATTTCTTCTTCACATAGTAGAACTGGCTCTACGCCGAGCTCTCGCATTTGATCTTGGAATTCATCGGTTTTTATACCCTCACTGGGACATGGGCCGCCCCAACCCACCCACGTGTAGCTCTCTCCGAGACCTGCGCCTTCCAGTGCCGAAGCTAGGCCTCCAGTCGTTTTCTCTACTGTTCCATCTGCACATAATTGTATTGGTAGTCTGTTAGATGCTAGGATGAGAGATGTCATAAGGTGATAATAGTAAGTGAAAAATAACGACAGTAGAGGGTGATACTACATATTTCACTTAGCTTGTCCACGTATCATCGAAAACGGTGGCATTGGTTTTATAGAATTCTAGCTTCAGCTTAGAAATGTGACCGCCATTTAAGAGACCCAATGTTGTCAGGAAATTAATTTAGTGAAAGCCAGCGAGTGATGAGATTGGGAGCGTGAGTGTAAAAGAATGCATGCAAAAGACTTTCCAATGGAGAGCGGAGTAGCTATTGGGTGGACATGCGCCTCTTTGACACGCTTGCTCGAGAAATACAGGATCTATCGCCGATTAATGGAGAGAGCTTTGGCTTTTATTGCTGTGGACCTACGGTTTACGGTCCGGCACACATTGGTAATTTCCGAACCTTTGTTGTCCAAGACGTATTTCGACGGGCTCTAGAATTAGGAGGAACTCCTACTAAGCACGTGCGTAACTTGACCGACGTGGATGATAAAACGATCCGTGACTCACAAGCTGCAGGTAAGACCCTTGGTGAGTTTACTGCATTTTGGACGGAGAAATTTCATGTGGACTGCGCAGCATTGAACTGTCTAGAGCCGCACATCGAACCAAGTGCCGTAGAGCATATCCCTCAGCAGGTTCAGATGATCGAAGAGTTGATTGAGAAAGGGCACGCTTATTCAGCAGAAGACGGGTCGGTGTATTTCCGCATTAGCTCTTATCCTGAGTATGGAGCTCTGTCTCACCTTGAAAACCGCGATCTTGACCTCGGTCACACACAGAGCCAGCGCGCTAATGATTCAGATGAATATGAGAAAGACAGCGTAGCTGACTTTGTTCTATGGAAAGCGCGTCGTGAGGATGATGGAGAGAATTACTGGAGTAGCCCGTGGGGAGAAGGTCGGCCAGGCTGGCATCTAGAGTGTTCCGCGATGATTCGTGAGTACTTGGGTGAAAGCTTTGATCTCCACTCAGGTGGTGAAGATCTCGTATTTCCTCACCATGAAAACGAAATAGCTCAGAGTAAGTGCTCCTGTGGTGGCGATTTCGCTGCGCATTGGTTTCATATTACCCACTTACTTGTGGAAGGTAAAAAAATGTCTAAGTCTCTTGGTAATTTTTATCGACTAGGTGACTTGCTCGAAAAAGGTGCGTCTGCAAATGCAGTACGCTTTGCGCTCATTGGGGCACACTATAGGAAGCAACTTAACTTTACTCTAGATAGTCTACACGCAGCAGGTGAGGCGCTGGATAAACTTCACAAAGCTGAGCGTTCACTCGCTGAATTGGCCGGACAGGATGTTGCTCCAAGCTATGAAGAACTCATTGGGCTTGAAGATAAAGGGCTATTTGAGGAAGCCTGGATTGGACTGAATGAAGACCTAAACACTCAACGAGCGATAGGGGCTATATTCGGTGCGCTACGAAGAGCTGAGAATGATACAGATCCATTGACTCAGTGGAAGGGATTGCACTTTATGCTCAATGCTTTGGGTATCGAACTTCCAGAGGTAATGGAAGAAGTCGCAGAGGATGCTCCAGAGGAGATTCAGGCGCTTGCCGTAGAACGCTGGGAAGCACGATCAAACAAAGAATGGGCGAAGTCTGATGAACTCCGCGATAAGCTGAAAGATTTAGGTTGGCTGGTCAAAGATGGCTCAGGTGACTACAGCTTAGAAAAACTTTAACAGAAACCTAACACTATGCTCCACAGACCACGTCGTAATCGAAAATCACCAGCTATCCGTAATCTCGTTCGCGAGACATCGCTCAGTGCGAAAGATTTCATTTATCCGCTCTTTGTGCATGAAGCCGAAGAGAATGTTGCTATTGAGTCAATGCCAGGCTGCACGCGTTGGTCTTTAGCTGGATTGGTAAAAGAGGCAGGAGAAGCACATGCACTGGGAGTTCCCGCAGTCGTTATTTTTCCAGCAGTGCCTGAGGAGAAGAAGAATTCCACAGCGGATGAATGCTATAATCCTAATGGTCTTGTGCCACGTGCAATCCAGGCTCTGAAGCAGGCTCATCCGACTCTCTGCGTAATTACAGATGTGGCACTAGATCCCTATAACTCGGATGGCCATGATGGGATTGTTAGACCAAATCGTAATGATGAGTTAGAGATAATTAATGATGAGACTGTGGCAGTGCTGTGTAAGCAGGCTATATGCCATGCTCATGCGGGTGCTGATATCGTTTCACCCAGCGACATGATGGATGGTCGTGTAGAAGCTCTCCGTACAGCTCTCGATGACGCTGGGTACCAGGATGTCTCTATACTTTCGTACTCAGCTAAGTATGCTTCTGCGTATTACGGTCCATTCCGTGGTGCTCTAGACTCCGCTCCTAAGGCCGGTGATAAAAAAACCTACCAAATGGATTACGCCAACGTGCGTGAAGCGGTGAGAGAAGTGATTTTAGATGAGGAAGAAGGGGCTGATATGGTCATGGTCAAACCGGCAGGAGCTTACCTTGATATTATTTCAAAAGTCCGTGAAACTACTTCACTTCCTGTAGCTGCGTACCAAGTGAGTGGTGAGTACTTGATGATCAAGTCCGCTGCGGATGCGGGTTGGCTAGACGAGAAGGCTATCGTGTTAGAAAGTCTTTTCGCAATCAAGCGAGCAGGTGCAGATCTGATCCTCACTTATTTCGCTAAGCAAGTAGCGCAGTGGGAAATAGACGGCGAGTTCTAAAGGGGTTTTCCAGTATAGGAAATAACTTGCAGGTCACCGTCTAAGCGGTCGTGTACTTCGTGCCTAGTACCTATTTCTAGTCCGTATGCATCGAACATTGTACGAACTAGAGGATAGTCTTTTTTAGTACGCATGATGAAGCCTGTGTACTTGGCATGAAATTCCTGACAGAAGATCGGAGGGACGTAGTTATCATCTCCAATTTTTTGCTCAAAAATGGAGAGGTAAATTGGCCTAGTAAATCTTACCCAGAATGGAGTCTTATAGCGTTTGGCATTAAGACTTTGCTGATTACCTAGATGCACTCGTCTAGTAACTTTTCTGAGCTCGGGATGCTCAGACCGATTACTTACAAGCCAGAGATCTTTTGCTATCGTATTAGAGAAATAGACGAGATTGTATTCAAAATCGTCAGAGAGTGGATCTTTAGATAGATGGGTAAGGGTGATCTTGAAGGCGTCAAATGTATCTAAATTCCGAGTTTTTGGAATAGAGTTGGTGGCGCTTCGCCCGAATGCCCCATGAGCAGAACCATAATAGAGAAAGCGTAGAGCTGTGTTTGCTATAGCTTTGGCATCGATTAGGGGGTAATCAAAGAAATAGAGATGAGAGGGGGACATCGAGAGTAGAGATTAGATTAGATAGAGAACGAGTGCTGTCTAGTTTCGTGAGTCTCAACTGTCAAGAGATGTGTAGTTGTACTGAAAATAAATAAGTTAGGGGTGGTCAAGGTAGGAGGTTATTCTGTCTAGCGTTTAGCTAACAATTTCTCTGTGTATTTAGCTAAGAGATCGGCTTCGAGATTCACTTTGCTAGTCACTTCACGATCTCTAAGGTGGGTGTGTTCAAAAGTATGCGGTGTGATCCAAAAAACCGCACTGTTCTCTGTAAGTTCAGCGATAGTCAGAGAGATCCCGTCAATAGCGAGTGAGCCTTTTGGGATACAATACTTGTGAATACTCGAAGGAAGAGAAACTTCAAATCGATGATCTTGCCCGTGTTGCGAAAGATCTACAATGTTTCCTGTGCTGTCTACATGACCTTGTACGAAGTGACCTCCTAGTCGGTCACTAGGGCGTAGTGCTCGCTCTAGATTCACTACAGAGCCTACTTCTAGCTCACCTAGTGATGTGACTTTAAGTGTTTGTGCTAACAAGTCAAACTGGACACCGTCATCACTCAATGCCGCTACTGTGAGGCAACAGCCATTAGTAGCTACAGAGTCGCCAAGAGCGAGTTCATCTGCGAAAGGGATCGCAATAGTGAAGCGTGATTGCTCACCGAGTTCATCGATTTTTACAATCGTGCCAGTTGTTTCTACGAGTCCTGTAAACATAATTTTGAGTATAGATCGAAAAAAGCCCCGCGCAATGCGGGGCTTTAGAGAATTTTTTGATTAGCTATTAATGTGTATGATCTGTGTCAGCACCGTGTGCATGGGCTGGCACTTCTTTATGATCAGCGTGTTTGCTGTGTGAGTTGTCGTGGTGAGGATCAGCGTCCTTGAGCGGATCGTTTGACATCCCATCAGTTGTGATAAGCATGAAGCAGGCTCCCATGATGATTGTCGGGATGACCGCCGCGACTAGAAGTTTTAACGGAGCGACACCGCCCTTGAAGTACTTTCCAAGAATGGACTGACCTGCTGGGTTAGGAGCGTTCGCAATCACGGTAAGTCCACCACCAGTAACAGCACCCGCTACAATCGCGTATTTAGCGCCAATACTGAGGCCTGGAGCCTGAGATGCTAGGTAAGTGATCGCTGCGTTGTCGTTGAACGCTGTGAGTACTGTAGAACCGATCATCAAGATGCAGTTGTTATCGATAGAAGTGATAAGTGGCGCGATCCACCAAGCCTGGCACTTACCGTGAATCACTAGACCGGAGAGGAAGAAACCAACCAAGAGTGGAGACTTCATATTTACATCATTTTGGTGGTGTCCAGTCGCTTGTGTGAAGCCGATGAAGAACATGAAACCAGCGATGAAAAGTGGTGGATAGTGAGCTGAAAGAACCGTCCAACCGAGGAAGGCAACGTGCATGACTGTCACCATGACTGGGATAGGGTCTTCACGGTCTGCCCAGAGGATGCGGCGATTCGCGTCAGCACTGTCGTCTGCAAGATCCTTGAAGTGCTTCTTAAAGGCAAAGAAGTAGAGCGTGTTGGCAATGATAATGCCAAGAATAGCTTTCAAACCAAAGTTGAGGAACATGAAACCAAGGCCGAAGTTCCACTTCTGTGCGATCATTAGAACTGGTGGCGCGGCGAAATGGGTGAGTGTACCACCGACAGAAATATTCACAAAGAGGAGGCCGAGAGTCGCGTAGGCGAAGCCTGCTGAAGGTTTCTTGTCGTAGAACCACTTGGAGAGAAGCATCGCAGAGATGGTCATTGCTGCAGGCTCAGTGATGAATGAACCAAGAATAGGAGCGATGGTCATGACTGAGAGCCACCAAGCTGCTGCTCCACCACCAAATAAACGAGCGATAGAACCGATGATTTTCTCAGCGAGACGTACGACTGGACGTGTTGCTGAAATAGCCATGATGATTACCACGAATACTGGTTCGACGAAGTTTACGTCTTTCGCGAAGTAGAGTTTGATCTGATTGTAACCGTCAGCAATGCCAAGGAATCCACCTTCTTGAATACCGAAGAAGTAGTATACGGCAATGACTAGGGCTGCGACCCAGATACCAAAGATAGCCTCGACTTCACCGAGGAAGTGGTAGAGGTGAGCCTTAAATGAAACATCGTCCTTGGCATCGTCATGAGGTTTAGCACAAGCAGTACGGCCTTCAGCCTTAATACGTTTTTCGTGCTCATGCTGATGTTTATGCGCCATGTTGAGGAAAATACCTGCGAGGAATGTGTGTACGATAGCACAGACAAAAATGATAGTAGCGACGATGTTAAATCCATTTTGCTGTTTCGCGCGGTACGCGAGTGTGGCCCCGAGGTCTTTCTTGCCGTCTGCACCTACTGGATCTTTGTAAGCTCCTAGAGGGAGTGGGAATACGGCGTACTGATCTTCTGTGAGACCGTATTGTCCCGCTTTGTAGGCAGGTACATCGCCTGAAGCATGTAGGCTAGCTGTGCTAAACCCGAGTAGGGCAAATAGCATGAGGATAAGGTGGATATGTTTTCTCATGGGTATGTATTCGGTATTGCTGGTGGGCAATAAACATAACCAAGCAATCCAGCAATTCTTATTTGTATGGAAATGCTGCCTTGTCAGTCATATCAGCACTTGCTAATTCCATTAGTAATGGCTGTACCGAAGAAAATTCTTAAGATTACTTGGATCTTGAGCCTTCCATTTTTAATGACTGGTTGTGGGATGCTCGCAAATTCAGCCAAGTCAGTTGAAAATAAAATGAAATCCCTCGGCGAGGACGAGCAAGACCAAGAGTCAGAGGGGACACTCAAGGGACTTTCTGGTTTAAAACCTAGGGTTTCAGCTTCTATGGCTGCGCTACCTAGTGAGGAAGATATTATATGGGCTCCTGAAGACCCCGACGCTCCGATGGAGGATCTCGATGATCTTTGGGAGAATATGCCAAAAAGTGTAGACTCTTGGCATGTGAGTTACATCAAGGCGATGCGTCAATCTCGGCAGGAGGGTAAACCTGTTTTGATGTGGTTTACAGATTCCAATCCGGTTAAACCAGGAGCATCTAAGGCTTTAGCGAATGAGGTGTTTGATCATGCCAAGTTTAAGGATTGGGCAGAGGAGAATGTAGTCCTTTTGAGAGTAGATAACTTCGTCATGGAAGAGGATCGAGATCTCAAAGAAAGAAAGCGCCAGTATGTGAGAGATCTAAAAAAACGCTACAAGGTGCTGGGAGCTCCAGTGGTCATTATTCTCTCACCGCGTGGAACAAGCTTCGGAAAATATACGGGATACAAGTCAGGAACGGGGGAATTCTATTTTGGGAGACTCAAGTCAGGCTACAGAAATGCAACGGTAGATTATGGACGCTGGCGTGAAGAATATGAGCGCAAGGGGTATCGTGTCTGGCATGACCTACGAGGCCGCAAAGTGTTTGCTAAGCCTAGTGCACTCAAAGATGGCGAAATTTATTTGATCACTCCAGATGGCAAAAAATCGAAAACTTCGCTCAAGAAGTTATCGTCAGAAGATCAAGCCTGGGTTGCTGAGCAGCGAGAAAAGCGAGCTAAAAATTAATGAGGAAAGGGGATCGACCCTTTCCTAAGATTCACAAAAAGCAATAAACAGTAAATCAGCTCGATAGCGACTTATTTAACGCAGGAGGAAATAGAAACCGAGGGCTGCCCCACCGATCCAAACTGCCACAATGTGAGCCACACCAAACGAGCGTGCACCTGCGCTTTCTGCTGGGTCGTCCTTGTGCGGTCCGAATAAGACACTGTAGCGGGCTATTAGCCACGCGCCGAGTAGGAACCAGACTATCAAAAATATGATAAGACAGGTGTTGATAAGGTACTGCATGAATGGTGTGTGGTTGAGCTTCTGCTATGAGAGCCAGAACTACATGATTTCTTCCACGAATTCTTGCTTTCTGAATGGCTTAAACTGATGAGCCTCTTCCCCCATGCCTATGAAGCGTGGAGCAATGCCAAGTTCTTGGTAGATTGAGACAATGATGCCGCCTTTACCTGAGCCATCCAACTTTGTGACAACAAGGCTGTCGATCTCGATCGTTTTATTGAACTCTCTAGCTTGCTGTAAGGCATTTCCGCCAGTAGTTGCGTCCACGACAATCATTTTAGTGTGCGGTGCACTAGGATCTTGCTTCGCGATAGTGCGTTCGATTTTCTGCAGCTCGTTCATTAAGTTGTGACGAGTGTGGAGACGACCAGCGGTGTCAAGAATGAGGAATTGTGCACCGGTAGTGATGGCTTCTTGATGAGCCTTATAGCAAACGGAAGACGGATCAGCATTTGGAGCGCCTTTCACTAGTGGGATTCCAACACGCTGAGCCCATACTTCCAGCTGCTCAACGGCTGCAGCTCGGAAGGTGTCCGCAGCTGCGACTACTACCGAGTGGCCTTGATTCTTTAGTCGTTGTGCTAGCTTCGCTGTGGAAGTCGTTTTTCCAGTCCCATTCACCCCAACCATTAGAATGACATGTGGTAGACCATCTTCGCGTGGTGTCAGTGCTGGAAGATCATTCGGAAGGATCTGAGCAATATGCTTCTTTGCTGTGTCGACAACATCTTCGCCTGAAACTTTTCGGCCGAGGTCTTGGAGCTCATCAACAATTGTCATAGTGAGACGTGCACCAAGATCAGCTCCGATGAGATCAGCCTCAAGCTCCTCCCAGTCAATTTCAGCACGATTGCGAACCTTGTTGATGATCTTCTTGAAAAATCCAGCCATGATGTGGTTTCTTTACGCTGAGATAGAGGAGCGGTCAAGTATTGCTCAAAGAGAGGAGAGTATCCGAATTAGGGAAACGGAGGAAATTCGAGTGTTTTCTAGTTTGTGAGGCTAATAGAGAGAAAAAAGCCACCGCCTCTACAGGCGATGGCTTTGTAAGAATTTGATTGGATTAGCGTCCACCCATAGTGGATTCGATTTTCTTTTGAATGCCTTCCAGGTTGAAGGAGCCAGGCTTCTGGCTTGGTGGGTATTCCTGCATACTCATGAGGAAACGGCCGGCGAGTCGTTGCATAGGTCCAAGAATGTAGACCCGATCTAGGAACCAATCGTTATAGGTGTTCGAGCCTTCCATGCCTGCTCGTATTATCGAGGGCGTAGAAAGAGGTCTCGAAGAGGGACTCGGTATACGCCAGAGCAATGGAAGGTGATCAGAGATTTGTTGTGTCGTGATTATAGTCCCGAACAAGTGTCTGGGTGGTTGAAGAAAGAGGGGGTTATGACGATTAGTCATGAGACCATCTACCGCTATATTCTGGAGGGTCAGAAGAGAGGTGGAAACCTCTATAAACATCTACGACACTCTCGGAAGAAACGACGTAAAAGATACGGTAAGTATGATAGTAGAGGGGTTTTAGCGGGTAAGAGGAAAATTGAAGAACGTCCAAAAGAGGCTGATGAATGAAGTGAAATAGGACACTGGGACGTCGATACCGTGCATGGCTCAGGGAAAGAATCGATAGCCACAATAGTGGATAGAAAAACAGGCTGTGTGATGATTGGTCAGTTAGAAAATAAGACGTTGAGAGTGACAAATAAAAGGATTAAAGAGTTCATAAAGAAGCACCTGAATAGCTTTAAAACTATCACCTCAGACAATGGAAGTGAGTTTCACGGATATAAGAAATTAGAAGAAAAGTTAGATGTGAAGTTCTACTTTGGCGAAGCCATATCACTCCTGGGAAAGAGGATCTAACGAGAATACAAATGGACTAATCAGGCAGTATTTACCGAAAGGAACTAGTATGAAAGATCTGACTCAAGCGAAGTGCAACGCGATCGCGAATAAGCTTAATAATCGGCCACGTAAACGGCACGGATACCGCACACCTAACGAACTCTTTTTTGGACGCTAGTGTTGCACTTCACACTTGAACCTAGGTAAGTCAATTTTCGTTGTGCTTTGGAAACCTGTGATTTTGGGTAACTAGATAACATCTGTTGATAGCCAGCGTCACCTTCTCGATAACTAAAAATCTCACGCATTTCAATTATCTCTGACACTTTGAACCAACGCTGTAGATCTTTCACAGCGCCAGGAATCTCTGGGATGTATTCATAGAATGCCACGGCAACGATCGTTAGTAAGTCGTTTTCAGCGGTCTTACCTCTGGGTTGTTTGCCAAACCATTCAGCATATTCATAAACGGCTCTGATATCGGCCTCGTTGAATGGATATTCATAGGCATCTCTGAAGATAGTCACTAGATTCGACCAAATATCATAAGGAGAATCGACATATTTGAATACTTCTTCTCGATCTCCGAATAGATCGTGAGCTTTCTGTAACCAGAGAGAGTTCATATTTAAGCTAACGTAAAGCACACCAACCGAAGACATGGCCAGAAAGCTTTGTTTGTGAGTTTAGAGTTTGAGTGTAGTGAAGATTTTGAAAAGCGTAAACGCGGTCTGAGGTTGGGTGCAGCGTCTTGTTAGACAAGTTTATTTATATGCGCCGAGAAGCTTGAAATAGTTTTCGTTACCAAGCCACTGTTTCAGATAGTCTTTGTTGGAGTGCACATATTTCTTTGGCCAAATATGTGATAAAACAGTCCTTCCGTTGTCCTGAGGAACCCAAGCTTTCGTAGAGTCCAACCATCAGTATCGTGGTTATGTCCGTAGCTGCATCGTTAGTTTCAGGTTGGGCATTACACCACTCCTCAAAAGATGATATTCGTTTATAGAGTTTCAGTGAAACTGAGGATGAAGGGAGGAAATCTATCCAAGAAGCAATATATGAAGCCATAGAGTAGGGCGACTTTTCATCACCTTCCATAACCTGATCTGTGACCTCTGGAAATCGTTCTATGACTTCGTTATAAAAATGAACCATATTAATTTAGTCTAACGTAAAGCACACCAACCGCGAACCAAACGAGGAAACTGTGCTGTGGGTTTAAAGTAGGAATTATCAGAAATGTTAGTGGAACTCAACCGCGGTGAGCGGTTGGGTGCAGCGTCTTGTTATACAAAGGCAGTTTATAGGGCGTAGTCTCTTAGCGTGTCTGGAGCTAGAGATGGGTGATTGCGATATATCGGCCGCTCAACCTTCTCGTGGTATGTCGAGAGTGTGTGACCCACTGAATGAGCGAATGTTCTGAAGTCTTCTGTGCTAAGAACAGGTCGCATAGCTTCCAGAGTTTCGTTGAGCGATCTAACGTGCTCGTTTACCATGTTTAGAATAACCTTAGCGTCTTCAATAGATAGGTTCTGATACTGAGTATAATCTGAAGAGTGTGTTACTGAAGACGGTGGGGTAGAATCATCTGACGGATTAATTTCAATCTTAACGATGTCACCCGACTCAAGAAGTAAATCAGGCCAATCAAGAAAGGTAGAAGAATCTCTGTCTGAAACATCATAGCCTTTGATATTAGCACCGCTTACCACTGAACCATCTTCAATTCTTCTAAGGTTTATATGTGCGCCTAAGTGACCGTGGGAGCATAATTCTGCAATGATGGGTGTATCATCGTTTTTGGTGAGAGATAGCTTCATATTTGGTATAACGTAAAGCACACCAATCACTGAACTCTCAGCGCGCTTTGTTTTTTGGTTAATGTTTGGAGATTGAAAATGGCTCG
>NZ_JBPOGE010000013.1:0-79595 GCF_051252225.1 Rubritalea sp. | reverse complement strand
GGAACCGATGGAACCGATGGAACCGATGGAACCGATGGAACCGATGGAACCGATGGAACCGATGGAACCGATGGAACTGATGGAACTGATGGAACCGATGACGAAATCTGGACACGTCACTATGCGAAAGGTGATATCACAGTCGAGGTTGGCGCACCTGTAGATGAACAAGTATGGGGTTCAGGGTTTTCAGCAAACATTAGAATTACAAACAATACAGCAGAGCCTATTAATGATTGGATACTTGAATTCTTAGCTCCTTGGTCAACATCAGGTTCAGGTAATGCAGGTAGTTGGAGTGTCATAGATAATACACATACTGTTACTAGCCCTACTTGGGAGGGGTACTCTATTGAATCAGGAGCCACAATTGATCTTGATTTTGTAGGACAGGGTACTTGGCTAGAACCTAGTGAGATACGCTGGAATAGTATTTCAATTAGTGAAGGGGTAATGAATATGTCTATCGAAGATTGGTTAGACTATTATCAGCTCAACGAGCCTTTATCTGATGACGATAATGATCAACAAACTAATGTTATGGAGTTTTTGTTTGCTAAAAATCCAATAGACTCAAGTTCCGTAGCTGAATTGGTTTCTGAGCATAGATTACTAAATATAGCAGAGGATACAGCTACTTACCAAGTGATTGAATTCGTGATAGATCCCTTCGCGTCAGGAATAGAATATTTGATTGAATCAAAATCAGGTAATGATGATTGGCTTCCAAATACAGGTCAGTGGGTTCTCCATAGTCAGCAAGTTACTGTAGATAATTACTATAAGCTCACTTGGAGATCAAATTCTCCGGTATTGGAAAGCTCACCACTTGTAGATGTAAATATTCAAGTTCGAGTAGTAGGAGACGGGAATGAAGCTGATACAGATAATAATTCAGGTGACAATGACCCAACTCCTATTTCTCAAGGAGCTCCGAATATGCCTTCACTCTCTATTCTTAAAGACTGGAATGACGGTGTAGGTCATAGTGTGATTTGGAATACCTTTGCTGGTGAATCGGTTACTAGCTGGAAGATTTTTCAGAACGGTATCCTCGTTGCGGAAGAAACTGTGTCTGGCAGCGCTCCACAAACAGCATCTTTCGACTTCAATATGAGTGTCGTAGCTAAATTTGATTATCATGTTGAACTCTTTAATAGTGAGGGTTCAACAGTGTCAGATACGGCTTATTACTTAAGCGATGGAGCAAGTAACCTCACAATTAAAGAGTACGATGTAACAAAACAAGTATCGCAGATAACTGTAGATTCAGGGGTGTCAGCACTCACCGTAACTGGAGGTATTGAGCCATATAATGTCACTGTCAATAATCCTAGATCTCTCAATGCTGTGATTACTGGAAATACAATAAGCCTGGATAGTATAGCTGGTGGTAGATCTGGATTAAAAATTACAGATGCAAACGGTGAGGTACGACTACTGGGAGTTCGCGTACAAAATGTCGATGGAACAAACCCTTCAATTCCAAACTATATTGGTGTTGGCTCTGTTTCTGAAGATTCAACAGCAGACTTAGATTTCTGGGCTGACTTTGCACCTAATACAGAACGTAATAAATGGGTCGATTACCGTTACATCTACATTAACGGTGGTGTTAAACGTAAGGGAGTAGGGTGGAGAACTTGGACAACTGTAGATGGTGATAGGATGAGGAAATTTGTTCGTGAGTCTATTAAACTAGGAATGATCCCCGTTATTGTTTGGTACAATATTCCTGACGGTGGTGAGTCTTATACAACAAATCTTGAACATCTCCAGGATGCTGATTATATGAAGGGTTACTTCGAAGACCTTAAGTTTGCTATCGATATTGCAAATGAAGAAGCTGGTGATGAGGAAGTAGTATGGGTACTTGAACCTGACTTTATTGGCTATATGGCTCAGAATAATGAAGATCCACATACTCTAAATTCTACAACATCAGCAGTTTATGAAGTTGGTGTGCTTGATGTTGCTAATGGTGATCCAGCTTTTCCAAATACAATGAGAGGAACAATTGAAGCCATTAACTACACCCTTAAAAAATATTCTAATAATGCTTACATTGGTTGGCAATTTAACCTCTGGGCGTTTCCTGCTGGAGGTTGGAATGTCGGCAGTAATATTGGAATTAAGGGGTTAATTCGAGTTACAGATGAACTTGGAGTGGCAAACGGTAGAGATGTTGTTTTTGCTGAGGGCAGGAGTGTCGCTGAATACTATATTAATTCTGGAATTCTAACACATGGTGCTGACTTCATTTCTATTGATAAGTATGGACTCGATGCTGGTGCTGAGCAAAAAAATGAAGACCCTATGCAATCGACTTGGTTTTGGAATGCGGAGCATTGGGGTAATTATCTTCATTATGTAAGCGCACTTCATCAGGAGACACAAAAGAAAGTGATGTTATGGCAATTACCAGTAGGTCATATAAATAGCTCCACATTAGTATCACCATACACCAATGAGGTATTTCCTGATCACCCGAATGTTCCGAGAGATTGGGAGGATAGTTCACCAAGCTATTTCTTTGGCGATACCTTTATACCTAGTGAAGGGAATCGTTATGATTGGTTTGTTCAAAATAGTGGGAGTCATTCAAATGTAACTCTTCATTCTGATGGTCAAACTGTAACCTGGGGAGGTCACATGCAGGAGGCCAAAGACGCGGGTATTCATATGATGCTATTTGGAGATGGGGTAGGTAATTCTACCCGAGGGAGGGGAGCTGAAAATACTGATGAATATTGGTGGATTACGAAAGTCCAACAGTATTATCAAAGCCTGAAAGAATAGGGTATACTCGATGTTTTTGGAGACTCTAGACTTGGAGTCTTCAAAAAATGTCATCAGAGATCATTCGATTTTACTTTTAAGTTAAAAATTATCACAAGCTAAATCATAGTAAGGACCTAAGCAGTAAAGACAAAAAAGCGCGAACACTATGGTGTTCGCGCTTTTAAAAATGATGATAAGGACTAACGAGAAGTTAGAGACCTGCGATGTAGTGTTCTGCTTCAATCGCAGCTGCACAGCCTTGACCTGCAGCAGTGATGCCTTGGCGGTACACTGTGTCAGAGATATCGCCAGCAGCGAAGATGCCAGGAGTCTTGGTAGCAGTCTTTCCAGGGATTTGAAGTACGTATCCGCTCGCGTCCTTGTCGACGAGTTCGTCGCTAAGGAATGTGCTGTTAGGATTGTGTCCAATCGCCATAAATACGCCTTCAACAGCAAGCTCAGAGCTAGTGCCATCAACAGTGTTTTCTAGCTGAACTCCGCGGATACGGCCATTGTCATCGAGTAGGTAATCTGTGACTTGAGAGTTCCAAACTGGCTCGATTTTAGGGTGATCGAGTGTGCGCTGAGCCATTACCTTGGAGGCACGAAGCTCATCGCGGCGGTGCACGAGATACACCTTGCCTGCGAATTTAGTGAGGAAAGTAGCTTCTTCTGCAGCAGTGTCACCACCACCGATGACTGCTACTGGCACGTCACGGTAGAAAGCTCCGTCACATGTAGCACAAGCTGTGAGACCTGCACCACTCTTCACGAGATCCATTTCACCTTCAATTCCGAGGTAGCGAGCAGAAGCACCGGACGCGATGATCACGGTCTTGGTTTCCCAGCTCATAGTTTCGGTTCCGAACACTTGCTTCGCATTGACGGAAAATGAGCCGTCAGCGTTCTTTTCTACACTAGTGACTTCCACAGAGTTCTGTACGCGAGCACCAAATTTCTCCGCTTGCTGCTGCATTTTCTGCATTAACTCAGGTCCCATGACACCGTCTGGGAAACCTGGAAAATTCTCTACGTCTGTAGTGGTCGTGAGCTGACCGCCTGGTTGAGAACCAGTTAGGATGAGTGGGCTAAGGTCTGCCCGAGCTGTGTAAATAGCTGCTGTGTAACCAGCAGGGCCTGTTCCGATAATAATAACGTTCTCCATATATAATCTGTGAGTGATAACTTGCGGGATTATGCCCATGAATTTTTGACCCGCAACCGAAATGATCGCTCATATCTACTATTAGAAAGCAAAATGATAGAGAGACTTCGTTAAATAGAAGAGCTGTAGTTCTGCGTACTCTTTTTGAGTTTTTTCTCTAATACTCGAACGAGACGGCCTCTAGTGTAACGAAGGTTGAGGATGCAGGGGAGGTTTGAAAGTACTGCGTAGCATACGATGATAGCGTTAGCTGGCCATGGATTCCAAGCGACGAAGCATGTAATCACGAGAAGTTGAGCCCAGTGAGAGAACTCACCTCGTTTGGTTTCAGCTATGAAACGAAGAAGGTAAGGGGGGCTGGTGGATGTGAGTTTTGCTTTAGCGAAACCTCCTAAAAAAGGAGCCGCATCTGGGAGTAGATGTTTCCAACTCCGTGTGTGAAATAAATGATGGTGGCTGTAGATTTCGAGCTTACTGAGAGGGTGGTTTTGCGTGCGAGAGAAGAACCGTGTAGGGAGGGTAGTAGCTATCCAGGCTAGCATAAGATGCGCTAGAGGTATGGTGATCACATTGAGTAGAATGATCCAGAGGTTTGGTAGTTCGATCCACATACTTACTCTACCATTCTACCTTTCCAGTTTGTCTTTTTTCCAAGGCGTCTATCGATGAGGGCTTTGAAGAAGAGTGTTTGATAAAAAACGAGTGCTATAGGGAAAAGGATAGCATTGAGTATGCTAAATGAACCACCAATTCTGAATGCCCATAAGCAGGCTAGAGCATTAATAAAATATGCTCCAATACAGTAGAATAGATAATCTGCAGGTGCGTATGGACTTCCAATAAAGCAGAGAGAAATAATGCTAAACATACCAGCAGAGATCCATAGTGAAGAATAGATAAGAACAATAGGGGAGACCCTTTCAGCTCCACTCACAAAACCTTTTTTCCAACTCTCCCAGAGTTCCATAAATCCCATGGGGAACATGCGCATACTGAGGAGGCCTTTGCCTAAGTAACATGAGCAATGAGCTCCTTGTGATTTGAGGATTTCAGAGAGATGGAAATTCTCTAGGACTTTATCTTTCACTGCCGAGTGACCGCCGCTTGAAAAATAGAGTTCTCTCGGGATGAAGAGAGTCTGGCCAAATAAAGCAGAATTCTCACCTGCTGATGAGCCGTAGCCGAATGCATTGACTCCGGCAACCATCAGCGCATTGAAGTAGGCGGAAAGTTGTTCGTATGGTCGATGTACTTGGTGGTGCGGGTAGAATGAGAAGACTGTATTTGGTTCAGCGGAGTTTACGAGCGCGTTGAGTTTTTCAACTAAGCCAGGCAGTAGTCGGACGTCGGCATCTAGAAAGAGTATCCATTGTCCCGAGGCTATTTCAGCGCCTTGGTAGCAGGACCAAGGTTTGCCATTCCACCCCTTGGCCAAGGGGTGTGACGGGTGGACATTAGCACCATATGTCCTTGCTAGTTCAGCAGTGTTGTCCGTGGAGGAGTCATCGACGATGATCACTTCATGAATGAGGTGTCTCTCGCATTCCAAAGAGTCTAAAAGAGCAGGGATGTTAGACTCTTCATTGCGCGCTGGAACGACGATCGATATTTTATGTTTTATTGGTGCTTTTTGGATCAAGTTTGAACTTTTAACCAAGTAGCGAGGTCGCCCTAGTAAGTATAGGACAGAGAAAGCGCAAAGAGACGATAGGATGGGGAGCAGAACCAGCATTAACCAATAGGGTGTTTCTTGATGATGCGGTCAGCACATTTTTGCCCAGAAAGGACAACCATAGGCATGCCACCTCCTGGGTTGGTGCTACCTCCGGTAAAGTAGAGGTTTTTATAGCGGTTGCTTGTTTTCGGAGCTTTGAATCCATAGTTCTTTTTCCAGTCCGTCACGACACCGTAAATAGAGCCTTTGTTAGACCGGTACATGCGCTCTATGTCTACAGGTGTGAGTAGATCTTCGGTAATAATGCTGTCACGCAGTCCAGTGATTCCACAGCGTTCCATTTTATCGATACATCGATCTTTGAGTGCGACATAATCGTCGTGGGTGATGCCTGAACCATCTTCGAGTGGCGGTATATGAGGGAGTATTTTAATGTTATCAAAGCCATCCGGAGCCTTGGTGGAATCGGTTCTCGTAGGAGCAACTACATAGAGCGTGGGGTCGTCAGGTAGTTGCTTTTTATGAAAGACTGTTTCGAAGTGCTTGTGCTGATTTTCGGAATAAAAGAAATTATGGTGAGCGAGTTTAGAGTGAATTTTATCCGTTCCGATATGGAGAACAATCCCTGAACACGCAGGGGCAAATTTCTCTAACTTTTTTCTGAATGAGGAAGGTTCATTCAGCAACTTTTCATAACAAGGAATAACCTCCATATTACTGACTATAATATCGCAATCATGGGTTGTTCCGTCTGCAAAGCGTAAACCAGTTACTTGCTTGCCGTTTTTTTCAATGGCACACACATTCGAATTTAGGTGTACAGGTATGCGCATTTCTTCGATGAGTTTTCCGAGCCCTTTCGCTAAGTTATACATCCCACCTCTGACGTACCATAGCCCATAGTCGAACTGGATAATCGGCATGAGGTTCATGTAACCAGGGGAGTCTAGGGCTGAGGAGCCAACGTATTTGATGAAATACTCTAGGATCATGCGCATTTTCGGATCACTAATCCGCTGTGCGATAGAGTCGGCCATGCTGCCTTTGTAATCTATTTTCCCAGCGAAAAGCTGTGACTTATAGTGCCAGAAAAATTCCCAAAGGGTGTCTATCCCTTTACTGAAATAGCCAGAATCGATGATGCCATATTGTTCACGAGCGTAGTTAAGGAATCCTTGGAATTCTTGCCAATGTTGTTCAGGACTACCTGACAGCTTCGTCAGCTCAGCCTTCATCTTGTCTGGCTCCTGATAGAGGTCGAGAGTCGGGTGGTCTTCGAAAAAGTTACGCCAGTGAGGAGTGACTGGATCTAGTTGGACGTAGTCATCCATGTTTTTTCCAGCCCGCTGAAAGAGATCTCTAAAAAATTGAGGAAGTGTAAAAATAGAGGGGCCTAAATCAAAGGTGAAACCGTCTTTTTCTAATACATTTAATTTCCCTCCGATCCGTTCATTTTTCTCAAAAATTTCGACGCTATATCCAGCTGATTTCAATGAAATAGCCGCAGATAGGCCGCCGAGACCTGCGCCAATGATAGCAATACGAGGTGAGTTCATAATAGTTGATTTTAAGAGTATCCTCTTGTTAATAAGGTGGTCTGATTTAGGTTAGATGTTATCAAGTAAGCGAAAGACTATGGGGCAAACACATCAGCAAATCCGCGACGTTCTGGATCGTCAGAAAGAGTACTTTTCGAGAGGGGAGACGTTAGGAATGGTGAATCGTGAGAAGCGATTAATAGATTTAGAAAATGCACTAATAAAATATAAGGATGAGATACTTCACGCCTTGCACTTGGATCTGCATAAACCTGCTGCGGAAGCTTACCTGGCAGAGTTTTACTTTCTACTTCAGGAAATACGCTTAGTAAGGAAGTCACTAAAGAAGTGGCTAAAGCCGAAGAAGGTCTCCAGCCCAGTGTACTTTCAGCCGTGTAGAAGTGAAGTTCACCTTGAGCCCTATGGTGTTGTGTTAATTGTTGCACCTTGGAATTATCCTATACAGTTAGCGTTGGCGCCATTGGTGTCAGCGATAGCGGCGGGCAATACAGTAGTTTTGAAGCCATCTGAAATGGCCACCGCTAGTGAGGGGCTTTTAGTTAAATTACTATCGGAAATATACCCCCAAGAATTAGTCCACGTGGAGACTGGGGGGGCAGATGTGGCTTCCATTTTACTCGGTGAGAAGTTTGATTTCATCTTCTTTACTGGGAGTACTGAGATTGGGAAAATAGTTGCTCAAAGGGCTGCGGAGTCATTGATCCCTTGTGTGTTAGAGTTGGGCGGTAAGTGTCCATGTATAGTTGATAAAACAGCAGATATTGAATTAGCGGCGGGGAGGATTCTTTCGGGTAAATTCTTCAATGGTGGCCAAACTTGCTTTGCTCCCGACTTTGTCATTGTTCATGAGAGCGTGCAGGATGCGCTTTTGCTTGCGATGAAGCGTGAGCTCGAGCTCGTACCATGGCATGAAGAAATGTCTTATGTGATTAATGATCGTCACTATGAGCGTCTGTTAGGATTACTAGAAGGGGTAGATAATGAGCAAATTACTTGTAGCGGTGAGGATATAAGGAATGTGTGTAAAATGGCTCCACGCATAGTAACTGGATTGGGCTGGGATCATGTCTTATTGAAGGAGGAGATATTCGGGCCTATTTTACCGATTGTTTCTTATGCTTCCGAGGATGAATTGATTCAAAAAATAAGTGGATACAGCGACCCTTTGGCGATTTACATTTTTTCAGAAAATAAGAATTTTGGTCTAAAGGTTCAGCAGGCTAAGAGGTCGGGTGGTGTTTGTATTAATGATACGATGAAGCAGTCTTCTAGTTTAGAATTACCATTTGGGGGAGTAGGCGAGAGTGGTAATGGTCGCTATAGAGGGCGTTATGGAGTGAGAGCTTTTAGTTATGAAAGAGCAGTAGTGAGACGTGGAAAATTAGGACGCAAGTTGATGGATCTAAAGCCTCCCTACGGGAAAGTCTTTCCATGGCTGGAGCGTTTCATGCGTTAAATATTTTTTCTGTGAGTCGCTTTCTCTCATCAAAAATGTGGGTGAGCTTATTTTTCACATGCAGCATGTGAGCAATCGATCCGAGAGGGCCGTATGGTAGGGCGTAGATAATATCGTCAGTCATCAAAACGCCGTTTGCATTTTCTTCAAAGGAATGGGTGTGATGCCAAACTTTGTACGGGCCAATTCTTTGATCATCGATGAAAAATTTCTTGTCCTCCACTAGAGTTATTTCAGTGAGCCATTTCACCCAAATAAGAGGAGCGATTTTGATACGATAACCAATCATCTGCCCTTCATGCATGCTCTCGGATTGGCAATGCGTGATTTTAAAGCCAATCGATTTGGGTGTGAGTTTATCTAGGTTCCGAGGGTTAGAAAAGAAATCCCACGCCTCGTCTAAGCTACAATGTAATTGTTGTGTTCGATGTAGATGGTGCATAGTTTAGTTCGTGAGTTTCCCGTATTTGGAGTTGGGATTGATTTTATGGCAACGCGACTTTGCGGTATTTGCGCTGGGATGATTTTCTTCTGAAAAAGCTAAGAAAGCATAATAGAGAATGGCCTGTTTTTCATTCGGAGTTAAGTCCGATTGTGGCTTGTGAGAGGCTGCTAATAGGATTTCAAAATCAGCGATCGAAGTAGGCCTAGTGTCGAATCGCTTGGGGACTTTATAATAAGCTATGGCTCGCACCATCCGGACTCTGAGGTTATTTGGTGAGCCCTTCACTGCTGCCTCCATGAGCAATTTCCCTTTTTTAAGACTGCTTAATTTTGTAAATGGAGAAAATGAATGCTTAGCTTTAAGCGCATAAGCACTACCTAGATAGGCGCGTGCTAAGTCATGGGTAGGGTGAAGCTTTAATTCGGCTTCAAATTTGGCGATTTGATTGTCAATTTTATCCGTGTCACCTCCGAGACATATATCGTGCCATTGCCTTAATGCATCTGGACACGCTGCTGGTGATGCCGAGTGTTGTGCTATGAGCTCAGCTTTTTCCGCAGCTTGTAAAGAGCTTGTTACGCAAACTATTGAACCCAGAAGGAGGAGATGTGAGCGGAGTATTAACATGGAGCATGATGGGCTGTTTGATTCAAAATGTCAGAAGCAAAATCCACGCGTTCACGTTTGTGTCCATAGGACTCACAGATTAGGTTAGAGGATATACGTGCGCTTTCGTATATAGTAGGGAGTCCACTTCCTGGATGCGTCCCTCCGCCTACGAGGTAGATGTTCTCAAACCCTTGCATACGGTTTCGTGGGCGCAAGTAGAGCATCTGGTCGAGCGTGTGAGCTAGATTGAAGGTCGCTCCCAGGAAAATGTCTGCATTTTCCCAGCCCTGTGGTGTGATGATTCTTTCTTCTACAATATGCTCACGCAGGTCTTTCATGCCTGTTTTTTGAATAATCCGATCGAGCACTTTTTCCCTGTACTCTTGTGTCATTTTCTCCCAATCCTGTTGATTGCGGCAATTAATGGTGGGGACTAAAATATAAAGCTGGGAATGGCCGGGAGGAGCGACTGTAGGGTCTGTAATGCTGGAGTTACGAATGTAGACTGACATGTCGTCAGAAACCACTTTCTCATCTTGTATATCTCTAAGGTTTTGATGGTAGTCATCAGCAAAGACGACGTGGTGGTGCGGCTCATCCGTGTAGATTTTGTCTAAACCTAGGTAGAGCATGAAGGTAGAGCAGGAGTACTTTTTCTTAAGCTGGGTATCGCGGCTTTCATTTCTTGAGCCAAAGATAGTGTGACGCGCTTGTGCGTAGTCCGCATTCACAATGAGGTCGTCGCATTCCATGGTTTCACCATTCGTGAGGGTTACTGTTGCAGCTCGATTTCCATTATATTTTATTTCTTGGACTTCTGAGTTTAGACGTATGCTTCCGCCTTCTTCTTCTATCACTTTCGCCATCCCAGTGGAGATGTTAGAAAGACCTCCTTGGACATGATAGATGCCGTGAGCGTATTCTATATAGGCTAGAATACTGAAGAGCGCTGGACAATTCCAAGGGGACATACCGAGGTATTTAGCTTGGAAGGTGAAAGCTAGCTTGAGTCGCTCATCTTCGAAATATTCACTCAGCACATCCATTACTGATTTCGAGGTAGCCACGTAAGGTAGAGCTTTCAGAAGGTGACCACTGAGAAATTGGCTTAACTTGTGATAAGGTGTGAGTAGGCATGGGAATATAGCCTGTAGCTTTTTCGCATGATCGCTCATGAAACGCTCATAGTTTGCTGATTCTCCTGGGAATGCTTCTTCAATGTTGCGCACCATCTGTTGTTGGTCACAGCTCGTTTCAAGTGAGATGTCTCCCCATGTTAAAGTTGTCATGGGATCAAGTTTCACAAATTCCATATAGTCTTCAGGCTTGCGACCAGTTTCCGCAAAAACCTCATCTAGAGTGAATTTTTGGTGGAGAAATGTTGGGCCTGTATCGAATGTGTACCCTCCAGACTGAATTGGCGCGTTACGTCCACCGACAACAGCAGCTTTCTCTAAAATCGTGACGTCGTATCCTCTGTGAGCGAGCAGCATACCGCTTGTCAGTCCGCCGGGGCCTGCGCCAATAATGATGATTTTTTTATTCATTTGAGATAAAGGAAAAAGATTGATGAATGAGTAGGTAAAATGAGGGGTTAGTTTCGGAGCTTATTTAACTCAGGACTTAGTTCGGAAAAGTTACTGAGTTGTTTGATATTAAGTTCTTGTAGAGTCGGTGTGTAAAGAGTGGATCTAGGGCCGCCTACGATGATCGGTATGTCTGAGTCCAGTTGAGAACGGAGCTTATGCAGTTGTTTGTTGATTTGAGAGTCATCGAGTGGGTACACGATGCTTAGAATAATTGCCCGAGCTCCGATTTTTTCAGCAGCCCCAGCAATTTCTTCAGCTGGTAACGAGGGCCCCAGGTAGATAACGTGCCATCCTAATTTGCGAGCTTGGCTAGCAGATATCACTGCAACAAGCTCGTGTAGTTGACCTTGTGGTGTAGTGATTAAAAGTTTGGGGGCATTGGTAGGTGTAGCAAATGGACGTGTACTCAAACAGAGGTAGTCCTTTATGAAACTCGTTGCAGCGTGTTCTTCCGCTATTGTGAAATCTCCTGCATGCCATAGTTCACCAACAGTTTGGACGAGTGGAATAAGGACTTTTTCTAGTAAGTAGGAATAGCCGTACTCTTTTACAACTTCATCAAATATGTGTTCCAGTGTGATCTGATCGAAGTTACTAATCGCTGAAAGAGTAGTCTGAATAACAGATGGATGAGCTAGACCTTTCTTTGCTAGTTTTTTGTGATCATTGTCTAATGTTTCTAGAGACTGATGCAGTTTAGATAGCTCATCATCGGAAAGGTTGGCTATCTGACCAATGGAGTGACCATTTTTTGTTAAGTCTGCGAGATAGATGAGACGTTGGATGCTTTGATCGCTATAAAGGCGTCTATTTGTACTAGAGCGCTCTGGTTTGACGGCCCCGTAGCGATTTTCCCACATGCGTATGGCGTGGGAAGTAAGGCCAGATTTAAGAGTTGCGATTTTTATGCCGTGCATGCCAAGAATTATTTAGACGAAAAGTATACGTTGTTTTAATTTATGTAAATATTATAGACAATAAATGCACAAGTCACTCCAAGGAGGAGAGAGTCGTTCAAGTTGTTCTAGCTGATTTATCAGGGATGAAAGAGCGGTAACCATTGGTACGAGCTCTAAATATTAAAGAGGCAGGTAGTCATAACATGCTGATGGGCGACCCTCCAGCTGCTGGGAAGTCGATGCTCTCCTGTTCAGTTGGCTCGCTAGAGGAAGCAGATTAGTGAGCCATTATTAGATTGGATAGATATTAATGGGGAGTTGCCTTAGGTTGATTACAATGAGTTATGAAGAGGTATTCGGGATGAGAAGCTTACAAGGTATGATAGCTGTCTAGGTAGCCCTAAATATCCCGATTTGCCGTTATTCTGGATTACAGGACATGCGAGTACCCATCATTTCCCCGCAGGATCGTAGAGTTTCGTTCTAAATTTCGAAGCTGTCTTAGGGGTCACTAATTATCGGGTTGTCTAATGGTGCATCGTGAAGGGAGGTGTTAGGCTGTAAGTTTAAAATGTGAATTTCCCGTCACAATTTGATTAAAAGTACGTCTATATTTTGGTGTTGTTAGATTCTAACAATTAGGCCTTTACTTAAATATTAGAGATGTAGCTTAGTTTTTGTTTACAGAGAGTTCATTATTTTTGTATTACTCACCTCCAATGACGAAATGGAAATGTAGACACTATAGTGCTTTAGCAAGTTTGGTTTTATGCTCTAATTCCTATGGTGTTGGGTTTGGATTCGAATACCAGTCTGCAGAGATGTCAGCACGTGGTAACACTGCTGTGGCTCATACAGAGTCTGCGTCAGCAGCGCACTATAACCCAGGGGCGCTGAGCTTCATTGAGTCTGCTAGTCTGGAATTTAATGTCTTCAGTATTCAGAGTGAATCCCAGTGGGATACAGGTGGCTCCACGTATAAGACCGATGATGATGTGAAGTTTTCAGGTTCTGCCTTTTTTGCGATGCCATTTCAATGGATGGATAAAGACTGGGCTTTTGGTATCGCTCTCACGCGCCCATACGGTCAGTCAGTCGACTGGCCATCAGATACTCCTGCTAGGAATTCTGGTTACTCTGGGGAGTTAGACTTCCCTCAGTTTGGTCTATCACTCTCGCATAGGTTCAATGATTGCCTAGGATTCGGTGCGACATTGAACTATTCCCAAAGTGAGCTAAAAACATCAGGTGGAGTGGCTTTACCTACGGACAGTCTGTCATTTGATGGTGAGGATGATTCATTTTCAGCTAATTTTGGTGTTCTCTATCAACCAATCGATGCTTTGAGGTTAGGTGTTTCCTATCGTACTGGATTTGATGTGAGTTACGAAGGTGACTTTGATTACGAAAGTGATTTTCCTGGGGTTCCAAATTCTTCCTCTGATGGAAATTTGGATTTCTCTATGCCTTCACATGTGATTTTTGGGTTAGAGTATGATCTCAATGAACAATGGACAGTCGCAGCTCAGAGTCATTGGACAGAATGGAGCGACGTAGAGGACTTTTCCTACAGTACAGGAGGGGTTGAGCAAGTGACTCCAGTGCATTGGAATAATGGATGGATTCATAGCTTGGGTGCAACCTATTCCTATAATTTAGCTTGGGATTTTCATTTTGGTTACATGTATGCTGAGAGCATTATTGATGATAGTAACCAAACACTGCTGCATGCTGACTTCGACCAACATTTCCTTTCTTGTGGTGCAAGTTATGAAATTATGAAATGGAAGGCAGATTTAGCTATAGTGTATGTCATTACTGAGGATAAGACAGTAAGTGGTTCAGTCTATGGAACCGATGGTGATTATAGTGGCGATGGCTTATTTATTAATCTAGGTGCTTCACGCACATTCTAAGAGATGCAGGGATTTTCGGTCATTAAAGAGCGGCTCCTTTTTGAGGTGTCTAAGAAGAAGCTGGTTAGTAATCAGGGGGAGATAGAATCTCACGATGAGTGGACTAAGTTATTCAATGCTCTGGGGATTCACGCGATATTGTTTGATCTGTTTGGACCACAGATTGTTCTGGTGAATAGTGCCTATGCTGAGTGCATAGGTCTTACTAGTAACATTGTGAGTCTTGAAGAGCAGTATGCTGGATATATGGCGTTTGACCCAGCTAGCGCGATGAATTTCAACTTGGTGCACGAAGCACACTTGGGTGGGAGGTCTGATGATCAATCTGGCCACTATACTGTTGTCGGGGTCGATGGTTTTGCTGACGAATACAACAGTTTTTCTTTTGTGATCCCACCCGCAGATGGGGAGCCTCAGCGCTACACGATACATCTATTATGTACGCCAAATCGCATGAAGCTGGTGAGGGCGTATTCGGCATTTGATTTTTTCCATCTAACAAATAGGCAACAGGAGGTTTTACATCTCTTATTAAATGGCTATAACAAACACAGCATCTCAGAGGAGTTAGAAATTTCATTGAGAACCGCCGAAAAGCATATTGCGATCATTGTCGAGATGGCCGAAGTGGAAAGCCCAATTGAGCTGATCAATCTAGTTGTATCATGAAATCACTAAAGTCAACACTCACGGACTGCATCGAAGACCTTAAGGACTTTGATTTTAGTAAAGAGGGGTTTTGTGGCGACACATTGACGGAGAAGATGAATGAGTATCCGT
This sequence comes from Rubritalea sp., assembly GCF_051252225.1. Lineage (GTDB taxonomy): Bacteria > Verrucomicrobiota > Verrucomicrobiia > Verrucomicrobiales > Akkermansiaceae > Rubritalea. The sequence continues at coordinate 64,721 of NZ_JBPOGE010000013.1, read as the reverse complement.
TTATGTTGACCCTGCATGGAATGGATCGCTTTAGGCTGTCAGTGTATATTAATGAGTCGATGCGTGAGTTTTATGGTCTAGGTGAAAATGATCAGTCGCATCAAAATATGTTTTTCTATCTGAAAACGTTTCATCCTTCGACATACCATGTGCTTGTTCAGTCGTATCAGTTTTTTAACCGAAACTCACTCGGGTTCTTTGAACAGGATTACCTGCTTAAGAATAGCAAAGGCTTGTATGAGCAGGTGTATGGCGTGAGTAAGACTCTAGCTTGGGATAGCAAGGGAATGCCGAGTTATGCCTTATCGCTTACCTGTCCTAGCAAGACTTATAGCTTGTTCTCGGCTCTTCAGCTCTTTGATTTACATCATTTGAGTAACCGAGAGAGTGAATGTCTGCCGCTCTTGGTGAAAGGTCTGACCAATGGCCAAATAGCCTCTGAAATGAATGTGAGTGAGCGAACAGTAGAAAAGCATGTTTCTAACATTCTTTCGCATGCAAAAGTGCCAAATAGGAATAGCTTTTTTCAGCAGCTACACAGTTCTCTCTAGTCCTATTGATCAGGATGCGAACTGAGCATTCAATTTGGTGAAAGCTTAGACATTCGTACTCAGCTCATCCACTTAATCGAGGTATTAGCAAATAGATAGTATCACTGGATCTAGTAAACCTTGTTAGAGAATGAATGACCTGCATTTTAGATTGGCTGAAGACTGTTTATTCACCTACTAATAGATCATGAGCGCTAGGCCAGCTGCGATAGATGTAATTGAGGTGAGGAAGCGCTACCGAGGAGGTGTGGAAGCGCTGAAAGGTCTATCTTTGCAAGTGCCACGTGGCGAGATATTTGGACTGTTAGGTCCTAATGGCGCAGGTAAGAGCACCTTACTCAAAATCTTACTAAGTATCATCAAGCCTAATCAGTGTAAGGGAGTGATGCTGGGTCAGCCGATTGGGCATAAGAAGACTCTCGCTAAGGTTGGCTATCTTCCTGAGCATGCTCGTTTCCCAGACTACCTCACTGGTAGACAAGTCATACGCTACTCTGCGGGGCTTTCTGGTATTTGCCCGAAATTTTGTAAAAAGAGAGAAGAAGAGCTTTTAGAGTTCGTAGGCATGACAGCCTGGGCTGGTAAGAAGATGAAAAGTTACTCGAAAGGAATGAAGCAACGGATTGGCTTGGCGCAGGCACTCGTTAATGATCCGGAACTAGTGTTTCTAGATGAACCTACAGATGGTGTGGACCCTCAAGGACGGAAAGAAATGCGCGGGGTCTTACAATCACTTCGTGACCAGGGTCGAACCGTCTTTGTGAATAGCCATTTATTAGGTGAGCTAGAAATGGTCTGTGATAGTGTGGCCATTCTTAACCAAGGTGAATTGGTCAAGCAGGGACGTTTAAGTGAGCTCACGGCGTCAGCGGGCCACTATCAACTGAGCTACCACGGTCACATAGGTGTAGAGCTAGCAGCACGGCTGTCAGAGTTAAAAAAAGTACAGGTTCATCCAAAGTACTTGGAAATCTCCACTGACATAGCTGAGGACATGCAGCCAGTGATTGATCTTCTCCGATCACATCAAGTGATCATTAATGAAGTCATAAAAGAGAAACAGAGTTTAGAAGACCTATTCCTTGATACAGTAAAAAGCTCAAGTAAGGGAGGGATAAACTAATGATTCAGGTAGTCACTTTACTGGCGGATTCTTTCAGAATGCTTTTAGCTCGCCGGCTCTTTTGGGTCAGCGTGATCTTGTCCTCGCTTCTTGCGATCATCTACTTGTCGATCAGTCTAGAGCCAGAAGGTGTAGGACTCTTCTTCGGGTTGAAAATGATAGACAACCCTATTTTAAGAGAGGGTAGTCCTGAAGGTGAGTACTTTTACATCACGCTATTTAGCTCCTATCTCAATCGTTACTGGCTTGGTAGTGGTGCGATCTTACTCGCCCTTATTTCAACCGTCTCAGTCTTTCCCGAATTCACCCGAGCTGGGTCGATTGAAATCTCACTCTCAAAGCCTGTATCGCGTCTCAAACTCTTCGCTGTGAAGTACATTGGTTGTCTACTCTTTGTGGCCATTCAGACTTCGATTTTTGCTGGGATCATCTTTCTCGCAATTGGTCTACGACTGGGATATTGGAACTATAGTGTCTTCTGGGTTATTCCTATTATCACCTTCGTCTTCAGTTTGTTACATTGTGTTCAGGTGCTGGTCGGGGTTATCACGCGCTCGAGTTTGGCTGCTCTGTTAAGCGCCCTTTGCTTCTGGGTGATTGCGTGGTCTGCACAAATCGCAGAGCAAACTCTTTATCTTAACACCTATGCAATGGTGGAGGAAAAAATGAGCGTCGACTGGAAGTCAGGTAAGGTTGAAAGCCACGAGGAAAGACAAGCTGTCGATCCAGCTGCTGAGGAAGACTATCAACTAGTCAAGAAGCTGAGCATGCCATTGCCGAAGGTCCGAGACGTGACACTCTATCTGGATCAATTAGTGCAATTCCGCGATAGTGGGTCGGTGCTGGAGCAAATTGATCTACTGGCCTCGGTTGAGACAAATGAACTTCAATATAAGAGTCAGCGGGCTGAGCGGCGTACTCGCGAGCGTTCTTCTCCAAGTTATTTCTTGCTCACCTCATTAGGGTTTGAACTAGTCCTTCTGTCCTTAGCGTGTGTTATCTTTGTTCGGAAAGATTATTAATCATCTCTTTCTAGCAGTTCGTTCCCAAGTTCTCCCGTGTGGGGTAATGATAACTCACATAAAAAAGCCGAGAACCATCAAGGGCTCTCGGCTCTTTAGTAAGTTAACCGGATCACTTAGTGGTGGCACTCACAGGCGTACTCTTTGTTGTCGCAGGTAGGGCAATCACTCAGATTGAGAGTGAACTTTGTGATCACTTCCTCAGCACCTTCAGATGGCTTGATTGCAACGATAGTTGGGAAGTTATTACCAGAAGGAATAGCTTGTTCCGACATGAGTACATTGCCTTCAGTAGTGAAGCTTAGTTCTGTTGGACTGGTGCGCACACCGGTGACGACAGTGACAGTTTGTGTGCTTGGAGCGACCGCTGTCATGGAATCGTCATAAAAGCTGATCTGAACCTTACCGCTCTCAAGTACGAGGAATTCGGCCTGAGGGCTTACTTCTGTGATCAAGAGTCCCTGGTTGGGACCCGCTGTGGCGTGATCATGACCTTCATGACTTCCGTGGTCGTGACCCTCATGGTCTCCATGGTCGCAGTCTTCGTGATCACTGTGATCATGTCCGGCGTGGTCGCCATGTTCCGCTTCTGCCTCTGCTTTTTTTCCACAGGAACTGAGCAATGTGAAGCTCAGTGCAGCCATAGTGGTTAATGTGTATTTTAGTTTCATGAGTTTATCTTGTTTGTTGTTAGCCAACAGCGGGGGAGTTGTTAGCGATAGATTTTTCAGCTGCTTTTCTGCCTACTAAGTAGAAAAAAGCTGGGTTAACGATGAGTCCGAGGATGGTACTCGAGACAAGGCCGCCAGTGATTACTATGGCGACTGGATGGAGGATTTCTTTACCTGGTTGGTCACCTGCTAGTACGAGGGGAATCAGTGCGAGACCTGCTGAGAGGGCTGTCATGAGGACCGGGACGAGTCGCTCATTAGTTCCTCGAATAATCATTTCTTTACTGAAACTTTCACCCTCATGTTTCATCAGGTGGAGATAGTGCGAAAGGAGCATGATGCTATTTCGCGCAGCTATTCCGGCTACCGCGATAAAGCCAACTAAGGTAGCAATGCTGATATTGTTGATCGTCATCCATGTAAAAACAATGCCTCCACTGAGTGCGAGTGGGATGTCACAGATCACTTGAATTGCGAAATTGAGATTTCCGAAGTAGGTAAAGAGAAGGAGGATGACTACTAACAGGACGATTGAAGAAGCGATGAGAATACGTTGAGAGGCGTCCTGCTGCGCTTGGTATTCACCCTCGATACTCACTGAGTATTTTTGGTAGGCAGCTTTGTTCATCACCTTTTCATCGATGCGTTTCTGCAATGTGGTAATCATTGACTCAAGGTCACGCTCGGTTGGGTTGATTTTCACCACGAATCGACGCTGGGTATTCTCGCGCATGATGACATTCGGGCCTTTAGCATTACGCACTTCGGCAATCGCTTTGAGAGGGACGCGTTGACCGCTATTGTTAGTGAGCATCATGTTCTTGAGCTGCTCAGGATGTTCTCTCCATTCAGCAGGGAGACGCATGACCATTTCGATATTGCGCTCACCTTCGAAAAGCTCAGCAACGGTCGCGCCACCTAGGAGGGTGGAGAGCTTCTCGTTGATCTCCGCGGGTCGGAAGTTATAGGCCAGCGCTCGGTCGCGGTCGACTTCGATCCGTAATTGTGGGATGGGAGCTTGTTGTTCAATACTCGCTGTTTCAAGTCCGGGGATGTCTTGGCAAATTTCTTGAATATCGATGCCGATCTGACGAAGGGTTGCTAAGTCAGGGCCAAATATTTTGACCGCCACTTTTGCTGATACACCACTGAGCATGTGACCAATACGATCTTTCAATGGACCAGAAATGGCGCTGAAGGTGCCGGGGAGGTTCTCACTGCTGACTCGATCGCGTATCTCAGCGATGATTTCTTCGCGCGGGGTATCATTCTTTTTGAGCTCGATATCAAACTCGACTGTGGAGACTGGGACGATGTGGTCGCCACGCTCGGCGCGTCCAACACGGTGCCCGACCGATTTCACATCCGGCATGTCTAACAACAGCTTGTCAACGACTGCTGCGATCTCACTAGTTTTATCTAAGGAAGTACCAGGGCTGGTGGTCATGGCGACAACGATGGTTTCCTCTTTAAACTCCGGAAGGAATTCTTTTCCTAAACTAGGGTAGAGCATGGCTGTGGCTGTAAGAAGAATGACTGCAACAGCGATAACGAACACGGGCGCGCGCATCGAGATAGCCATAAAGGTGCGTTCAAAAATCCATTTCAAGCCGCGTACGAGAAAGCCGTCTTTGTGCTCCACTCCAGCTTTCGGTCTCAGGAAGAGTGAGCAAAGTACAGGAATGACGGTGAGGGAAACGATAAAGGAAGCCCCCATGCTGACCATTGTGGCGATGGCAATCGGTGTGAATAGTCTGCCTTCCACTCCGCTTAAGCTCAGTAGAGGAATGAAAACTAAGATGATGAAGAGAGTTGCGTAGAGAATGGAGTTACGCACCTCTCCAGATGCCTTGGCAATGACTTCGATGCGCGGTAGTGGGGTCTTCAGTGTGGCATTCTCTCGGAGTCGTCGGTAGACGTTTTCTACATCGACAATGGCATCATCGACGACGATGCCGATAGCTACAGCGATACCACCAAGGGTCATCGAGTTGACGCTGAGCTCCATGATCGAAAAGATCACGGCTGTCATAGCGAAGGAAAGGGGGATGGCTGTGAGCGTGATGAGTGTGGTGCGGATATTGAAGAGGAAGACGAAGAGCACGACTACGACCATGATCGAGCCGTCACGAATGGCTTCAACGAGGTTGTCGATAGCGAGATCGATGAAGCTTTTCTGGCGGAAGAGTGGTTCTAGTTTTACACCACTAGGAGCTTGCGACTGGAGTTCTTCAAGGGCGGCTTCCACTTGCTCTGTTAGTTTGATGGTGTCGTAGCCTGGAGATTTTGTAATACTCATGATGACGCCTTTACGTCCATTGACAGCGGCGTCTCCACGCATCGGTTCGATACCCCACTGGACAGTGGCGACATCTGCGATAGTGACTGGTCGGTCGTCCAGCATCTTGATCACCGTCTTACCCAGCTCGTCGAGATCCGTGGTCATGGCGAGATTTCGGATCATGATTTCCTGAGCTCGTGAAGAAATGAAACCACCGGTGGAGGTGCTGGCTGCTTGACTGGCGGCTTCGTGGAGTTCTTCAAATGTGACCCCGTGGCTAAGCAGCTTGTTAGGATCTGGTAGAACTTGAATCTGTTTAATTCCACCACCCATAGAGAGAACTTCAGCTATGCCAGGAAGGCTCTGGAGTTTGCGGCGGACGGTCCAGTCTGCATAGGTTCGCAGATCACTAGGAGCGATGCTTCCATCCTCTGAGGAAATACCAACAAGCATGATTTCACCCATGAGTGAAGCAACTGGGGTCATGTAGGGAATGACATCGTCAGGTAGCTCAACTGATTGTAGACGTTCTTGTACGAACTGGCGGGCTTGGTAGATGTCTGTGTCCCAGTCAAATTCGACAAAAACGAGTGAGAGTGAGATATCTGAAGTAGAGCGCACGCGCGAGACGCCGGTGACCCCAATGAGCGAGCGCTCGAGTGGCATACTTATCCGTTGCTCCACTTCTTCGGGCGCACGTCCTTCAGCCTCTGTGAGGATGGTGACAGTAGGTTTGGTGAGGTCGGGCAGGACCTCAACTGGCAAGCTGATGGTCTTTTGGAAACCGAGAGCTAAGGTGAGGCAGGCGAGGACGAGAATAATGACTCGGTGCCCCAGCGAGAAGCGGATGAGATTATTCAGCATGACGTGACTTTTTGAGAGTTACGATGAGTAGCAGTAACAAGGTGACTGCATTTGAGATGATGAGGAAGAGAACTAGTGGGGAACTCCAGCTAGCATTGTCTTGCATGCCATTTACTTCGGCCAGCTGTGCTGCTTTTTGTGCTGAGGTGAGTTCGCTTCCATCTTCGTTGTGTTCGTGACCGTGAGCGGCATCGAGTGCTTCTTTCAGTGAGATGCCTCCACCTTGAGCGAAGCCAAGTGAGTAAGCGCCGTGGGTGACGACTTCATCGAAACGCGTGATGCCGGATTTGATTTCAACTAGACGGTCATTGCGCTCACCGACGACGACTGGGCATTTCACGAAGGCATTCGGGAGGTCGAAGTGTTTGACGAAGACGTAAGGGTTAGCGAGATCGCCTTGTAGGGCCTCACGCGGGATGGATATCACATCATTGCGCTCGGAGAGGACGATGGAGAACTCAGTGCGCATTTTAGGACGCAGCTTGAGCTTTGGATTTTCTAATAAGAAAATGGCTTCTAGAGTGCCTGATTCGTGGTTTGCTTCAGAACCCATACGGATAAGTTTTCCTTCAAACTCTTCATCGCCGAGTGAGATGACTTTGATGTGCGCTTTAGTGCCGATTTTAAGCTTGGAGGCTTGGCTTTCAGGAACACTGGCTACAGCCCAGACTTGCTTGAGGTCTACGATGTCCATCAGCTCTTGTGCTGGTTCTACTGGCTGACCGAGTGTGACGTGGCTTTCTGTAATGACGCCGCTCATAGGGGATTTGATATCAATGACTGGAGGTGGGGAACCTGGTTGGCGGCTTTCGACTCTGAGCAGGGTTTCATCCTTGCTTACGATATCTCCAACAATAGGTGGCGTCTGGACTACACGACCTGAAAATCGAGTGCTAATGACGGCGTGTTTGTTAGGGATTGGGCGGATATGGCCAATCGCGAAAACAGTTTGTTCGAAAGAAGTTTTTTGAGTTTTGATGGTTTGAATCCCAAGGTTCTCGACACCTTGTTCGGTGAGAATGACGGTGCTGGTAGCATCCACGCTTTCTTCGGCGTGAGTGAAGCTGATGGCGATAGCGCTGATTATAGCGAAAATAAATTTCATAGAAGTGGTGTGGTTAGAGAACCACGATGTAAGAGGTGTTAGAGCGCAGAATCTTGTTGGCCGATGGCTGCAAAGTAGCGGACGAGAGCAGTATGGAATGCCTGCTGGTTATTGATGTTTTGCGACTGGAGTGTGAGCTGTTGGCTACGGGCCTTGAGCACAGAAGTGAATGGGGCTTGGCCGTTCTTGTAGGCTTTTTCTAACTGGGCAGCATTTTCATCGGCAAGTGGGAGAATTTTAGAATTGAGCTTCTGGGCTTGATTCAGCCAGCTCTGCATTTCTGCATGCTCAGTGGCTACTTCTTGTTGGATAGATAGAGCGAGCGCAGACTTCTCATTGCTAATGCGTGTGGCGGCGGCTCGAGCAGACTGGATATTGCCTTCATTTTTATTATAGAAAGTGAGCGGTACGCTGACACCTACGCCGACGGTTCCTCCAGTTTCGATTCCTTCTGGAGCGTCTTCTTCACGGTCGACAAGGGTGAAGAGGCGTCCTTCTACATCTTGGTAGCGGTTCGCCTTGGCTAGAGCAATTTGGTGTTCAGATTGTCCAATTTCTAACAATTTAGCGCGATACTCGGGACGGTTACTGAGGATAAGCTTTGATGTTGGCATCTGGAGCTTTGGTAAATTGCCTGTGAGTTGAAGCGGGCGGACGGGGTTCAAGCCGATGTAAGCTTTGAGTTTATTGAGCAAAATGGCTTCCTCGGTGCGAATACGTTCGAGCTCGGCATCGAGTGTAACGGCTTCCACTTTCGCTTGATTTGCATCGAGAGAGGAGAGCATACCTTCTTTGACCGAGTCTTCGATTAACTCGGCGAACTCATTGAGAACATCGCTTTGTTTTTTGAGGTAGGCGACACGCTGACGGTTGTATTGTATTTCGACTGCTAGAATTTGTGCTTGGGTTGAAAGTGCCCGTTGAGCGACTTTGACCTCTTCTTTAGCAATGGCGAGTTGCTGGGTGGAAATGTGTTTTTCTAATCGAAGGCGGTTTGTGATGGGGAAGCGCTGCGCGAAAGTGACCTCTAGGCCACCCTCAGAGCTGTCCACGTTCGTATAGAGGTTAAATTCTAGTTCAGGGTTGGAGAGGCGGCCAGCTTGTACGACTTGCCCTTGGGCTTCTTGAATCCGTAGGCGCGCTGCTCGTAGCTGTGGGTTATTCTGGCTGACTCGGGTGGCGATGTGGCTCATGTCGAGCTTGGACGATTGGTCGATTGCTGCATCCTTGCTGAGCGATAAGTCTGCAGCTTCAGGTTTAGCAATGATGAGCTCAGGTGTAGAGCTACAGGCGCTGAGAGCAAAGGCTCCGCTGAGCGCTACTCCGATGGTGAAATTTTTCATAATCTTTGAATCAATGCTCCTCATGGCATTGTTAGAAATGGTGTGTCTATTGGACTGGGGATAACGGATATTCCGTTAGAGTGCCTCATAGTAAAAACGTAGAGAGGCTGAAGTGTGATAGACGGTGTCGTGGGTCAAGAGTACGACACAAGTCTCCTAATCAAGTGAGGAGATCAAAGAAGAAAACGGCAGTGCTGGGAGCAAAATTCTACAGCACTACTAGGAGGGGGGAGAGAGAGGTTCTGGGCAATCGGTGGAGCCTTGTTTATATGAGGGGCAAAGTCAGGAAGGCTATTCCATGTGAAGATTTCCATGAACTCAGGAGCTTCATAATCCATGCGTGGAGCAGGCATAGAGGCTGGCTCTACAGGAGCGTGGTCATGGCATATACAATCACAATCTCCCTCGTGCTCATGATGAGTGTCATCTAGAGTGATCACTTCATTGAGTCCGTCGATCGACTTTTCTATATGCACATGCTCATCATGCTGGTGATGTTCACCATGTCCATCACAGGCATAGATTCCTTGGAGAGAAACCAAGAAACAGAGTGTGAATATGGACCATAAAGAACGCATTGCTATGGCAAGCAATAGAGTAGGATGAGAATTTCGGCAAGAGAGATTTGTGATGTAAAGCTTGAATGACTACTCAGCTAGTTGATGAAAAAGGAGAGTCCTAGGAAGTTTCCGTTGAAGCTTTGGTCGAGTTGTCTCCAGAGCGAATCTTTGGTGAGTTCTCCTTTTTCTAGGTAAGGGACCGCGGCGTGACCGGTGATCCAGAGTACGACATCGGTTTCTGTGCTCTCTTCGATCACACGCTTAATATTGATGCCTTTTTCCTTAAAGCGCCAATGGGGGACGAGCTTTTCACCGTTGAGAATAGCCTGGTATTCTGTGAGGAAGAGGTGCCAGTCAGTGATCATCTGGGCAGTGATTTTGATGCCAGTGACTGAGTTTTGCTGAGGTGATGGAAGCCATTCCTTGCGGTCGTCTGTCTCGGCTTGGATAGAGACCCACATCTGCTTGCTGTTCTCTACCATGTTGAGCAAGTGTTGGCGTGCTTCCTTAAGACGCTCTGGTTCAATCACTGGCATTTGGGCTAGATGTAGGGTGGCAATGAAATTGGCAATGTCATCGTATTCTTTATCGTCAGCGCCAAAAGAGCTGAGAGCATTCTTGGGTTTTTGGAAGAGGTTGGGCGAGATGGCATTGAAGGCTTTTTCGAAATCATGGGCGAGGACGAGGTCGGTAAGACCGAGACTGACCTGCACATAACCTTTTAGCCAAATGAGATCACTGCGGTCGAAACCTATCGTGCCGTCAAATTGCTCTAACTCTTTAACTGCATCTTGATTCACTGGTTGATTGGAATTGAGCTGGAGGAAGAGCGCCATGGAGCTTTCGAGCTCAGTTCTCTGGCCATCTTGGTCAACGTCGAAGCGTACTTTAGTGAGGTCGAGCGGAAGGTAGAAATCGTCATCGCCCACATTGGTGAGAGTTTTCTCAATAGTGTGGAGGTCTTGGTGAAAGTTGTCAATGAGCGCTCTAAACTTCGTGTAATCGATCTCTTGAGGGTTTGGGTTATGGGAGATAGGTGTGAGGTTGCGAATCCCCATTGTCTGGCTATTGACCTCAAACCCGTAGTTGTAGAGACCTTGCTGGAGCGTCTCTATACTGGTTCCAAGTTGGCATAGAGCTGAGGTGAATTTGCTTTGATTGCTAGACTCCTGAGCATGCTCGGTGGCAGCTTGTTGGAATGCGCCTTTTTCCAACGTGACTTGTAAATCAGAGGGGGAGGCGGCGTTTAGGTAACTGGAAAAGAGCAGAGTGGCGTAGATCGCTTTCATAGTGCTCGCTACTCTAACGAATTTCTTTAATTTGAGAAATCGATTTTATTTATGGAAGTATCGACGGGGGTGATGATGGGTAGTGTGACTTTGATGCTTTAGCTTTGAACGTATTCAAGATTACTTACCGCTTGTCACCAGCGTTCTATATTTACCATAATGGTTTAATACAAATATGTGTCGAATCAAGAATGCTCTATGAAATGAAGTATCTCCTAATATCTTTAACTTTATGTTTGGTCTATTCCTCTTGCCGCGAAAGGCTCGATGAAACCACAGTTGAAAGAACTCTAGAGAGTGAGCTTGAATCCCCTAGGGTGGTTATTAAGGGGATTGATTTTGAAAATGCTGAAAGTATTGCCGCGGTTCTTAAAGGGGTGAACATGGTTAGAGCTAAACAAAATGTGACTCTATATTTGGATGGTACCAGAGAGTTAGATATTATTGAGGAATCTAATTTGCTAGAGTGTGGAATGGGGTTTTGGGTATATAATGACGGCATTTTATCAGAGGGTGATACGGCTAAAATGAGTCGTGATGAATTCATGTTGAGAATTAAGGGCCTAGTTGAAGCGCTTAAATATTCCGGAACCTCTAAAATTCCTTTGTTTATTAATTTTGATAAAGATGTTTCGGGATCAGATGGCTTTCAGTTACTTAAAGATTTATGTGATCATGGGATTGCGCTCACCCTTTCAAGAGAGAAGACAAAAGCAGAACGAGCATTACAGCTTGAAAGAGAAATTAAGAATAGATCTAAAAGCCCCCCTAGCGCCCCAAGTAGCGCTGCTGTAGGAGGCCTGATTTTCGGAGAATCACACTAAACAGTGTTGTCTCTATATGGGCCTAAGACAAATGTAGCTAAGCTCAGCTATCTCAGAACCTCTGCTCGCCATCGACGAATGTGGCGGTGGGGTGGAAGTCCTTATCGAGGATTGCAATGTCGGCGGTGTGGCCTTGTTCGATTTTTCCGTGATTGGTGAGGCCGAGTGCTCTGGCTTGATTGAGAGAAGTGGTTTTGACGAGCTGGGTGAATGGTAGGCCGGTGATTTCCGCAGCTCGCTTGAAGCCTTGGTTGAAGGTTAGGGTGGAGCCGGCGAGGGCTCCGCTGTTCTTCAACCTTGCGACTTTGTTTTTTACGGTGACTTCGAGTCCGCCGAGAGTGCAGTTGCCATTATCAATCCACGAGCCGGCCATGGAGTCGGTGATCAGCTGGATGCGGTCGATGGATTTGACTTTAAAGATGAGCTGGATGAACTCGGGTGCGAGGTGGATACCATCGCAGATGAGTTCTAGGCTGAGATCGTCGTCGAGCAGTCCTGCGCCGACTGTGCCAATTTCTCGGTGATGGAGGCCGGACATGGCATTACCGAAGTGGGTGAGCTGGCTGAGTCCAGCCTGCTTGGCTGTTGCGATTTGTGCAGAAGTGGCAGCTGTGTGTGCTGCGGAGCATAGAATACCGAGTTGCTTAGCGGCTACGATGAGTTCGCAGGCATTTGCTTGGCAGGGAGCGAGAGCGAGAACGCGAATGGGGGTGATGGCGTGGATAGCTTCGACTTCTTCCAGCACTGGTTGACGGACGAATTCTGGATTCTGGGCACCAGCTTTGTTGACATTAATATAGGGACCTTCGAGGTGGATGCCAGGGGTTTTGGCGAATTCTTGGTTCGCTCGGTATTGCTCACATTTCTCTGCGATCTCTAGTAGCCGTTGCTGTGGCTGGGTGAGAGTGGTGGGAAGCCAAGTGGTGACGCCTTCAGCGAGCTTGCGCTGGGCGATGTGACGGAGCGAGTCGAGCTTATTATCACAGACGTCGCAGCCATCGGCACCGTGAGAATGGATATCGATGAAGCCGGGAAAGGCATAGTGGCCTTTGGCGTCGAAGATAATGTCAGCGGGCGGAAGTGGTTCGCCTGACTGATAGACCTCTGAAATGTAGCCATTCTTGAGAAGGATAGCGCCGTTCTCTATTTCAAGATCGGGGGAGATGATGTGTGCATTTGCAATGAGGGTGGTCATAGCTATTTGGGCTGCACACTGGTGATGCTAGTGCTGGAGGAGTTTGCGGTTATTGTAGATGTAGTTGTAACCAGAAATAAGAGTAAGCGCAGCAGCGAGCCACATGGTGGCAGGAATGATGTGGTGCTCTGGATCTGCAATCCATGAGAAGGCTGCAACAGCGGGGTTCTCAGCATTGAGATAGCCAAAGCTAATGTGCGTGAGGCAGCCGATAACGAAGATGAGCTGGAAGGTAGTTTTCCATTTTCCCAGTTTGTCAGCGGCAATGACGACTCCTTGTTCTACTGCAATTTGGCGCAGGCCTGTGACCATGAATTCGCGACCAATGATGAGGCAGGTTACCCAGACTGGGCAGAAGCCTTGAACGGATAGGTAAATGAAACCAGCTGAAACGAGGATCTTGTCGGCTAGCGGGTCGAGCAGCTTGCCGAGAGATGTGACGAGGTTGAGTTTACGCGCGAGATAGCCATCGAGCCAGTCAGAGATAGCGGCTATTACGAAACTCCAAAGTGCAAGGTGTGCTGCCCATGCTGCATCAAATGAGACAGCCGCGATAAAGATCGCTGTTAAGAACAGTCGTAGAACGGTGATGGAGTTAGGCAAGTTCACTCAAACCACTGTGCATAATGTTAGGAATGGGGCAAGGCTAATGAAGGGGTAAGGTGGTCTCGCGCCCCATAAAAAACACCTTCAAGCAGAACGCAGGAAGGTGTTTTTGAAATTTGATGGAGCTGAGCTTAACCGAGTCCGTCTTTCGCAGAAGCGAGGAGGTAGTCACGGTTGAGTTTAGCAATATTGTCTACGCCGATTTCCTTAGGACAAACAGCTTCACATTCGTACTGGTTAGTACAGTTACCGAAGCCTTCTTCGTCCATTTGAGCTACCATAGCGAGGGTACGCTTAGTTTTCTCTGGTTGGCCTTGTGGAAGCTTATTGAGGTGTGCTGCTTTCGCTGAGACGAAGAGCATAGCTGAAGCGTTCTTACATGCTGCAACACATGCGCCACAACCGATACAGGCAGCTGCGTCAAATGCTTCATCAGCAAGTTTCTTCTCGATCGGCATGGAGTTTGCGTCAGGAGCAGAACCGGTGCGGACGTCGATGAAACCACCAGCGGACATGATGCGGTCAAAGGCACTACGGTCAGTGATGAGATCTTTAACTACTGGGAATGCTTTTGCGCGGAATGGTTCGATCCAGATGGTCTCGCCGTCCTTAAACTTACGCATGTGAAGCTGGCAAGTAGTGATGCCTAGTTCTTTAGAGTGTGGCACACCATTGATGGTGAGTGAGCACATACCACAGATACCTTCACGGCAATCATGGTCGAAAACGATTGGGCTACCACCGTCGTTGATGACGCGCTCGTTAACGATGTCGAGCATTTCGAGGAAGGACGCTGAGGTAGGTATATCCTTCGCCTCGTAGGTTTCGATAGTACCACGGTCATTTGCGTTCTTTTGACGCCAGACTTTGAGTGTGAGATTGAGGTTGGCCATGTCTGTGTAGTGAGGGCTGCGTTAGACGCAGCGCATCGGTGTTAAGTTGAAAGTGTGTGCGGTTGGATGAGTCCTACTGGTCTGGCATTTTTAAAGGCCAAATTCAGTATTTTGAAAAGAAGGAAACAACAGGTTTGTAAAATAATTTAAAATCTCGTTCAGCTTCCGAATGAATTTAATTAATCCTCTTTCTTGAAATTCTTCAATTGGATTGGCTTGCGTTTTGGTAATGTGATTTTCACAGGCTTGCCGTTCTTCATTGGTTTGAGTGCGATTTGCTGTGACGCCATTGCCTGCCCCATATTTGACTCAGTGATTGGATTGTCACTAGGTCCGTCGAGCTGCTGCGGGAGGCTCTGAAGGAGTTGCTCAAACTGGTCGAGGCTCTGGGTGGAGCGGAAGAGGTTTGTAAGTGCATCTCCCTTGATGGAATCCATTAAGGTTTCGAAGAGTGCGTATGCCTCATTCTTGTACTCTACTAGTGGGTCTTTCTGACCTTGTGCGCGGAGGTGTACACCCTCGCGAAGTGCATCCATGTTGTAGAGGTGTTCCTGCCAGAGGCGATCGATAGCGGTGAGTATGATCTGACGCTCGAGGTGGTCGAGGTATTCTGCAGGTTGGTCTGCGACCTTGAGCTCGTATGCTTTCTTTACTTCCGCAATGAGCCACTCGGCATTGCCGTCAGCATTGCGGTCTTGAAGACCACTTTCCTCCATGCTGAGTGCAAGCGGGAAAGTGGAGTTAATCCAACCAAGAAGTTCTGTGTAGTCAGGAGCTCCTTCATCGCGCTCTTCCATGTATTCATAGACAGTCGCAGGAATCATCTCTTCGATGACTTCGTTGAGGAGTTCGCGTGGATCTTCGGATGAGAGCACTTCATTGCGGTAGCCATAGACTACTTCACGCTGCATGTTCATGACATCATCAAAGTCGAGCACGCGCTTACGCCATTGGTAGTCGCGCTGTTCAACACGCTTTTGTGCAGTTTCGATGGAGCGGTTGAGCCACTTGTGCTCGAGCGCTTCACCTTCTTCCATGCCGAAGCGTTCCATCATGGTAGTCATGCGGTCTGCTGCTGCGAAGTTACGCATGAGATCATCTTCGAATGAGATGAAGAACTGTGAAAGACCTGGATCGCCCTGACGAGCACAACGACCACGGAGCTGACGATCAACACGACGTGAAGGGTAGCGCTCACAACCGATAACGTAGAGGCCACCAAGTTCGGAAACGCCTTCACCCAGTTTGATGTCCGTACCACGACCAGCCATGTTTGTAGAAACCGTGACGGCTCCTTTTTGGCCAGCATTGGCAATGATTTCCGCTTCTTGCTCGTGGAACTTCGCGTTAAGAACCTTGTGGTTAATCTTATTGCGCTTGAGGAGGCGGGAAAGGGTTTCAGAAGCATCGACAGATGCAGTACCCACGAGAATAGGCTGACCACGTTCTTGCGCTTCAGTGATACTCTTCACCACGGCATTGTATTTCTCGCGACGAGTCTTGAAGACTTGGTCGTTGTCATCTACGCGGGTGTTAGGCTGGTTTGTTGGAATCGGGAGAACATCGAGACGGTAGATGTCGTGGAACTCCGCTGCGTCAGTTTCCGCAGTACCTGTCATTCCTGCGAGCTTTTCGTAAAGTCGGAAGTAGTTCTGAATGGTGATGGTCGCGTATGTCTGCGTCTCACGCTCTACTGTAACGCCTTCTTTGGCTTCGATTGCTTGGTGGAGACCGTCTGACCAGCGGCGTCCTGCCATTTTACGGCCAGTCTGCTCATCGACGATGACTACCTTATTTTCCTCGATCACGTATTCTACGTCTTTTTCGTAGATACAGTATGCTTTGAGGAGTTGGGAAATGGAGTGCATCTTCTGCGCCTGGTTATCTAAGCGGTTTTGGATATGCTCTTTCTGTGCCGCTTTATCCTCAGCACTGAGTTCTGAGTTCGCGTCGATGTCAGCATACTCTTCAGCTAGATCAGGTAGGACGAATGCTTCAGCGTCACTCGGGTCGAGGAAGTTGCGGCCGTGATCCATGAGGTCAGCGTCGTGACCTTTTTCATCGATCGTGTAGAAGAGTTCTTCTTTGACAGCATAGAGATCTTTTTTCTGCGTGTCCTGATACATGTCGAGCTCAGTTTTATCAATGAGTCGACGAGAGTCAGGGTCCTGCATGAAGCGGGCTAGCTGCTTGGAGCGTGGCTGACCGAGTTTAATTTTAAAGAGTGCACGGCCAGCTGTGGCGTCGTCGCCAGCTTCGAGAGCTTTTTTAGCTTCTTCAGCGAGTTCGTTACAGAGAGTGTTTTGTTTCTTAACGAGAGTTTCGATACCGCCTTTGTAGACATTGTATTGCTCAGCGTTTGAGATGGTGGACGGGCCGGAAATGATGAGAGGAGTACGGGCTTCATCAATGAGGATGGAGTCCACTTCATCAATGATAGCAAAGTAATGACCGTGTTGGACCTGTTCATCCTTCGAGGAGGACATGCCATTATCACGGAGGTAATCGAAGCCAAACTCAGAGTTCGTGCCGTAAGTAATATCACAGAAGTACTGAGCCGCGCGCAGATTTGGTGGTTGTTGGTTCTGGATACAACCAACTGTGAGGCCGAGGTATTGATAGAGTGCGCCCATCCATTCGGAGTCACGCTGAGCTAGGTAGTCGTTGACTGTGACTACGTGTACGCCAAGACCGGTGAGGGCATTGAGAAATACAGGGAGAGTTCCGACGAGTGTCTTACCTTCACCAGTTTGCATTTCTGCAATCATTCCATTGTGTAGTGCGATGCCACCAACGAGCTGGACATCGAAGTGAACCATGTTCCAAGTAGTTTCGCTGCCACCGAGATGGATAGTGCGGCCACACATGCGACGCGCTCCGTTCTTCACTACAGCGTAGGCTTCAGGGAGGATTTGCTTGAGATAAGTGTCACGCTTTGCTGGGAATTCACCTTCGATGTCAGTAAAAGCAGTTTTGGCAGCTTCGATGGATGCTGGAGTGGCTTCTACTGTAGGGAGAGATGCATACTCAGTACGTAGGTCTGCGAAGCGGATTTCAAGGATTTCAGCGAGAGAAGCGAGTGCTTCTGGGTCCATGGACTCGATGGTGCGCTTAGTCGGTGCATCGAGTGGAAGATAGCGATGGAGATGGTGCTGCCATGCGGTAACTTTAGCTAAAACAGTAGCTTCTGACTCTTGCTGGAGAGCTTCCTCTATTTCGTTGATCTTAGCAACGATCGGGTTCATGCGCTTGATCTCGCGCTGATTCTTATTACCGACGATTTTTTGGAGAATCCATTTAAGCATAGCTGTGTGCCCGGATTAGAATGATGGGCTCGAGCTGCATACACCCGTTAGTCCCGATAGGCAAGGGACTTTGTGTTTATGCTGAGGCTTAAATTTTAGCCTTCAGTTTGGTGAGGAGCTCAGGGTTACTTTTGAGCTCGGCAACGAGGGTAGTGATGACGCCTAGAGTCGATTTAGAGATGTGGTGCTCCATACCTTCGACATCTGCATAGATAGTTTCTTCATCAATATCGAAAAGGCGTAGAAACTCAGTGAGTTTGTCGTGACGCTCGATGATGGCATTAGCTATGGTGTGGCCTTTTTCTGTAAGCACGGTGCCGCGGTATTTCTCGTGATTCACGAGACCTTCGGTGTCGAGGCGGCGTAGCATGTTGGTGACTGATGCCTGGGAGATGCCGAGATTTTTTGAAATGTCGATAGGCCGGGCATAACCTTTTTCTTCGATCAGATTGAGGATCTGTTCGAGATAGTCGTCCATGGCTACTGAGCCAGATGTGCGGGATGAGCTCACTGCGTTGGAATGTTGAATGTTAAATGATGGGTGTTGAATTAATAATCTTCGACGGGGCTGCGGGAGTTGGCTATGGAATCGCTCTGATCGCCACGTGCAGCTTCTTCTCCTAGTACTTCGATACGAAGTTCCATGATTTCCTCATCAACTTTGTCCCAGCGTTTTTGGTCAAATACGGAAAACTTTGGTAGCTTTTTCTTCACTTTTCGCACGCGCTTGAGTGAGGCTTGGACATCGTAGATAGAAAGTTGATTGAGCGCTTCAAGTGCCTTTTCAGCTGTATCAGTTTGATGGCAAATGAGCGCCATGTCGTTGCCCGCTTTGATGGCCATCTGTACATCTGTGCCGCGGCCGTAGGTGTTAATGATCGCGCCCATGTCTAGATCGTCAGTCATGACTAGACCGTTGTATCCGAGTTGTTCGCGTAGGAGGCGCGTTACGACATTGTAGGAAAGAGAGGCCGGGAGACCCGGTGTTTCTGGATCGAGCTCAGAGAAATGGGTGTGGGCTGTGAGTATGCCATTCATTTCTGGTGAGAGTGCGGTGTAGGGGATGAGGTCTGTGGCGAGGAGCTCGTCTTTTGTCTTGTTAGACGTAGGGAGCTTGATGTGTGGATCGACATCTGCGAGCCCACAAGACGGAAAGTGTTTGCCGCAAGTGAGAGTTTTCATGCGGCGGAGGTTTCGATTATAAACGCCGGCATTATTGATCACTTCTTGGGCATCGCGTCCATAGCAACGACCGCGCAGCGCATTGTCAGCATCTGGGTCATAGGAGATGTCTAACACGGGCGCTAGATTCATGTTGATTCCTAACATCGAGAGAATTTGGCCTGTCTGGATGCCGTGCCAGGCGAGAGATTCAGGTTTGCCTGCGATACGGAACTGTTCAGCGGAAGGGGGAGTATTACCAATTTCTTTCGTGCGGGTAACGCGGCCGCCTTCTTGATCAATCGCTATAATCGGTGGCACGTCGCAAATTTCACGGAGTGAATCTGTAAGTGCACGTACTTGCTGAGGACTCTCTACATTTCTTCCGAATAGTACAAATCCACCAGGTTGGATGCGGCTGAGATAGTGCTTCTCATTGCTTGAGAGTTCCGTGCCTTTGATGCCGAGAATGAGAAGTTGGCCGTACATGCGGGGAAGCTTGTCGTAGCTTCCCTAAGTTGCAAGTTTGAAGTTAGTAGTTCCCAGTTGCCACTCAGGGGAAATGGATCTATAAACCGCCTTATATGGCCAAGCAACCAGTAGTACTGATTATTCGCGACGGCTGGGGTGTGAACCCCGGTGGCATAGAAACCGCAGAGCGCGATGGAAACTCCACACTCCTCGCCGATACACCATTTCATGACAAATTGTTAGAAACCTACCCTCAAGGTTTTGTCAGCGCATCCGGCATGGATGTCGGTCTGCCAGATGGGCAAATGGGTAACTCAGAAGTGGGGCACCTCAACCTTGGCGCAGGGCGCATTGTTTATCAAAGTCTGACCCGTATTAATAAGTCTATTGATGATGGTGATATGCCAACTATCGAGTCGCTCAAAAAGGCCTTTGAAAAGGCAAAGGGTGGCACACTGCATCTCATGGGCTTAGTTTCCGATGGTGGTGTGCATAGTCATCAAGACCATCTTGCAGCCTTTGTTAAAGCTGCAGCAGAAGCTGGAGTTAAGAATATTTCCATTCACGCTATTACTGATGGCCGTGATACTTCACCTACAGGTGGTGTAGATTATCTTAAAAAGTTAGAGGCTGATATCGAAGGAACCGGAGCAAAGATTGTCACGGTGATTGGTCGTTATTATGCGATGGACCGCGATACACGCTGGGAGCGTAATAAGCTCGCGTGGGATGCTATTGTGTTAGGTCGCGGCAAGAAATTTGAAGGAAAAGCAAGTGAGGCGCTCGCGGCTGAATACGCAGCGGGTGAGACTGATGAATTCATTAAGCCCATCATTCTTGCGGATGCAGATGAACAGCGTATCACTGATGAAGATGTGGTGTTCTGGTTCAACTTCCGCGCGGATCGAGCACGCCAGCTCTGTAATGCATTTCTCAACGGTGAAGCCTTTGTCGCTTTCGATAAAGAGGTGAATCCAAATCCGTATTTCCTCACACTTACTGAGTATGATGAAAACTACGAATGTGACGTGGTTTATCCATCTAGCAGTATGACGAACGTGTTAGGTGAGGTTGTTGCAGATGCTGGTCTTAGTCAGCTTCGTATCGCGGAAACTGAAAAGTACCCGCACGTGACCTATTTCTTCAATGGTGGAGCTGAGACTCCATTTATGGATGAGGATCGTGTGATCGTTTCATCACCGAAGGTGGCGACTTATGATCTTCAGCCAGAGATGAGCGCACCAGAGGTGACTGAAACCTTAGTCAAACAGCTTAAGGATTATGACCTAGTGATTCTCAATTTTGCCAACCCAGATATGGTCGGACATACGGGAATCGTAGAAGCGTGTAAAAAAGCGTGTAATGCGATCGATCAAGGTGTGCAAGCTGTGGTGGAAGAAACCTTGCGCCTCGGTGGTAAGCTTCTGATCACTGCAGATCACGGCAACTGTGAGAAGTTGATTAACCCAGATGGTTCACCGCACACAGCGCACACCACTAACTTAGTGCATGCTATTTATGTGGGAGCAGATCACGAAAATGTGAAGGTCAAGGACGGCATCCTCGCTGACGTTGCTCCGACGCTTCTCGATATGCTTGGTGTTGCTCAGCCTAAAGAAATGACTGGCAGCAGCCTGCTCGGAAAATAATTTTCTAACTTATTTAGAACTCTACAAAAAAGCCTCAGCAGAATGTTACTGCTGAGGCTTTTTGTTAGTTAGAATGTGCGGGGCTATGCTTCAGCCGGAGCTTCTTCAGCTGCCTTTTCTTCAGCTGCCTTTTCTTCAGCTTTTTCCTGCTCTTCTAAAGCCTTCATTGCTTCTAGGATTTGCTGTTCGATAGTTTGAACGCCGCGTTCAGACCAGAGGATGCCTGTGGAATCTGTTGTTAGGAGTTGTGCCGCGCCATGAGTGACTTTAGTCATGTGTTTGCGTGCGGTGTTTAGTTGGTTTTTAGTGACTTCGTCAGCACCATCTAACATGCCTTGTTGTTCCATGCTGCCAATAGCTTGATCAAAGAAGTTATAGAAGCTCTTTGATGCGTAACCGAATATTTGCCCGTCTGATGGAAGGCCTTTCATCGTGGCCTTGAAGGCATCGCTTTGAGCGAGAGTATTTTCTCCGCTAGAGCATTTATTCAAGAAATCACTGGTTGAACTGAGCCAAATGAAGTCACCAGCTTTATCAACTTTGAGTACTGGTGAGTAGCCCATGAACTGAGCTGCCATTTCTTCTGGAAGTGCGTAAGTACTGGTCTCACCTTCGTCAGTTTTTGAAAATGGTAGACCGCTGCCGCCGATCACCATAGGTCCTACCTTTTCCCAGATCCAGCTGAGACCATCTATGCGGATGGTGAGATTCGGCTTATCGAGTTCGCCAAATGGAGTTGGGATTTTTTGTGCTTCATCGAGATCGAGGACAAAGTTGAGTCTTAGGTCGAGCTTCTTGAGAAGGTCGGAACCAGTCATGCCGAGTTGAGGGACTTCTTCCTTCATTCCATTTTCAATTTCAGCAAGGTCTTCTTCACCGCTAAGTTTAGCAATGCTTTTGATCATTGGCTCTACACTTGCGAGGTTGAAACTGATTTGGCCGGCTAGGTCGGCTCCGGCGGGCGCGATGTCTGCAGCGGAGAGCCCTTTATGTTTACTGCTGCTCAGGAGTTTGAAAATTCCTTCATGGTTACCGCCATTATCAAGTTGGATTTTATTGATCCACTCGGTGCCATCTGGAGAAGATGACTGAGAGTACGATTTGATAGATTCAAGTCCAAGAATCTTGTAGAGCTCTTCTTTGTTGAGGTCTTCTGGTAGTTCGTCTTTTGCTGAGGTGTCGAGCGCTTTACCGATGAGATCTGTGTAATCGCTGATGGGTCCTTGTTTGTAGTTAGCAGCGGATTTATCAACTCCTTGAGCGTAAATAGGTGCGGCTGCTAGGCCTAGTGCGAGGTATATTGGTGTTTTCTTCATGTGATATAAATGTGTGGAAATCCCTAACAAGAAGCGCATGGTTATGCGACTACAAGATGTGGGAAGGTTTGTATTCGATGAAATAATGTTGTGAGCTTGGTCGCAAGAAGAAAGACTAAGTTGGTAACGATTGGGGGTAGTTTTCGCCTGAAATCTGTGATAATTCGAGAGGGTGGATTTAAGAGATATGATTGATGGCTGTATGGCATTGCCAGAGGTCGAAGAAACAACGCCTTTTGGACCCGACGCACTAGTTTACAAAGTAGCGGGGAAAATGTTTGCCGTGACGCAGCCTGATGATGTGCCATCACGGATGAATTTAAAATGTGATCCGGATCGCGCGTTAGAGCTTAGAGATCAATATGATTCGATCAAGCCTGGCAGGCATATGAATAAACGCCATTGGAATACCGTGTTGCTAGATGGGGGAGTTCCAGATGAATTACTGACGGAACTAGTTAAGCATTCTTACGAGCTGGTTGTTGCTAGGATGAAGAAGGTAGAGAGAGAACGTATACAGCAGCTTTTAGTAGATTAGCGGGTAATTGGCTGTAGGTTTCGCTTGCTAGAAATGCCTCACTGGAGAGAATGCCGCACATTCGAATCCTCTCAATCACACTTTTTTATGAGCAACGCAACCTTCGCAGAAATCGCCCAAGCTCTCCGTGAGCATAACTCTTTCATTATCATGAGTCACGTCCGCCCAGATGGTGATGCTATAGGCTCCCAGCTCGCGCTCGGTCACGCTCTTGAAGAGATGGGTAAGACGGTACACTACATCAACGAAGATGGGTTGCCTGAGAATTTGGCGTTCTTGCCACACTCTGATCGCATCGTTCAGCCGCAAGGCGAAGTGCTCGATGTGGAAGTCGCGATCGCTCTCGATTGTGCCACCAAGCCACGTCTCGGTGACAATGCTCTCAAGGCCGCATCCAAAGCAAAGCTCTGGATCAATATGGATCACCATAAATCCAACCCTGGATATGGCGACCTCAACTTCATCGATTCCAGCTCACCGGCGACGGGCCAAATTCTCTACAATTTCATCACTGCTGAGAATTTCCCGCTATCGGATGTTACTCGTGATGCTATCTATGTAGCCGTTTCCACTGATACAGGATCTTTCCAGTACAGGGGGACTACTGTAGGTACCTACGAAATGGCTGCTGATCTAGTGCGCCGTGGACTTAATGTTGGTGAGATTAACGCAAAAACTTACGACAGCCATCCGTACCGCCGAGTTGAGCTTACTCGCAGACTTCTAAATACTCTAGTAATGGCTGAGGACGGTCGTCTTGCTGATTGGCAGCTGGTCTATAAGACTCAAGAAGAGCTTGGACTTAAGCCTGAGGATAGTGAAGGCCTCATCGACATGATTCGCGCGATTGAAGGAGTTGAAATTGCTGTCTTTTTTGAGGAACTTCAAGACGGTCAGATCCGAGTCAGTATGCGTTCAAAGAACCCTGCAGTGGATGTTTGCGAAGTAGCAAAAGTGTTCGGCGGTGGTGGTCACACGCTCGCTGCTGGTATTCGTACAGAAGGAACGCTTGAAGGTGTGCGCGAACAAGTTCTCGCTGAGCTTCGCAAGCGTCTCGATGCCTGTGCTTAATTGACTCGCAGATCATTTATTTTTTGAGCACCGAGGTCTAAGTGATTCCGGTGTTCATTTTTTCTAGTAATAGAATATCTTTCTCAAGGGTCGCCTCGGTGGCCACACACACTCCAATAATAGTAAAAGTATGTTAGAAGAAGTTCCAAGTGGTGTTCTCGTAGTCGATAAGGACTCAGGTATGACCTCGCACGATCTGGTGGCGATCACTCGTCGGCAGTTGAAATTCAAGAAGATTGGTCATTGCGGTACGCTCGATCCTATGGCGACAGGTGTCATGATGTTGGTCATTGGCAAGGCCACCAAGCTCCAAGACCGTCTGATGTGTGAAGACAAAGTGTACGATGGCTCACTCAAGCTTGGTGAAACTACTGGGTCGCAGGACAAGGAAAGTGACATTGTGGAAGTGAAAGAGGTGCCTCCGCTAACGGATCAAGATGTCGATGACGCTTTCAACCATTATGTCGGAGACTTCGAACAAATCCCTCCAATGGTGTCAGCGATTAAGCTCAATGGCGTGCCGCTGTACAAGCTTGCGCGACAGGGGAAAACAGTGGAGCGGAAGCCGCGTGCAGTGAAGGTGATGGATTACAAAATTCATCGAGTTGAACTCCCCGAGGTCGACTTCACCATTAATTGTACCAAAGGCTTCTACGTGAGAACTTACGCGCATGATATTGGGCAACGATTAGACTGCGGTGCGCATTTGATCGCTCTTCGTCGCACGCGCTCAGGGAAATTTGATCTGAGTCGTGCTATCAAAACCGAAGATCTCAAAGTCGCCACACGCGAGCAGATTATTGAGAAAATGATCAAGTTAGACGAGATCGCCGAGATGCTGGCGGAGTAAATAGTTTTACGTGTCTGGTATTAAATTTTACGCTGTTTCTTAATGCAAGTTTTCCACTCCACCGCTGAGCTATCGAAACTCAATGCCCCGTTACATTTGGCGCTAGGAGTGTTCGATGGTGTGCATGTGGGACATCAAGAAGTGATCCGCTACGCTGTGGAAGGCGCGCGCGCTGAAGGTGGACTCGTGGGAGTGATTACGTTTGAGCCACACCCTATTCGAGTGATGGCGCCAGAGCGCGCTCCTCGTAGGATTCTTGCTTCTATTGAACATAAGGCGAATTTACTAAAGGACCTCGGAGTTGATTTTCTCTGCGTGCAAGAATTCACATTGGATTTTGCTCAGTGTGAGGCTCGAGATTTTATTGATGAACTAGCAGGTTCCGCTGGGATGCTCAAGCGCGTCGCTGTCGGTGAAGACTGGATTTTTGGCAAAGCAAGGGGTGGAAATGTCCAGCGCCTTCGCGAGTGGGGGAATGAGCTTGGCTTTGTGGTGAACGCCGCTCCACCGGTGATGATACAGGGTGAGCGGGTGAGTAGTACTCGTATCCGACAAGCCGTTCGTGATGGTAATCTAGCAGCTGCGAAAGAAATGCTAGGCCGTGATTACACGGTGCAAGGAACCGTGGAAAGAGGACGCCAGCTTGCTCGCCAGTTAGGTTTCCCAACAGCGAATGTAGTGGCGCACAATGAGCAGCTTCCACCTGATGGTGTGTGGCAGCTAGAAGCAGTCATCGAAGGACAGCATTACAAGGCGATTGGAAATCTTGGCCGACGTCCTACTGTCGAAACAGAAGCAGCACGACGCTTGCTAGAAGTCCATGTTTTTGACTTCGAGGGAGATCTCTACGATCTGGTGATCGAAGCGAAGTTTATTAAATACATCAGGCCTGAGCAGAAGTTTGCCTCCGTTGATGAATTGAAAGCGCAGATTGAGGCTGATGTCGCGTCTGTTCTTGTTGAGTCCGCTTAAGGGGGCGCGAATCCCCTTGACGCTGAGGGTAGGCTTGGAGAGATTAAACTATCTTAAATAATTTATGAGCCAGGAAGAATTACCAGAAGTCACATTGCGCGATATGTATTCGGACTATTTCCTCGATTACGCGAGTTACGTGATCTTGGAACGAGCCGTGCCGTATGTTGAGGATGGTTTGAAGCCGGTTCAGCGACGTATCCTTCACTCGCTCAACGAACTTGATGATGGTCGTTACAATAAGGTGGCAAATGTCGTGGGTAACACGATGAAGTACCACCCGCACGGTGACGCTTCCATCGGTGACGCCATGGTGGGTCTCGGCCAAAAAGAGCTCCTCATTGATACTCAGGGTAACTGGGGAAACGTTCTTACGGGCGACAGGGCTGCCGCTCCTCGATACATCGAAGCGCGTCTCACACCATTTGCGAAAGACATCACTTTCAACCCAAAGACGACAGTCTGGACTGCAAGTTACGATGGCCGAAACCAAGAGCCAGTCTGTCTTCCTGTAAAATTCCCACTCCTGTTGGCGCAGGGTGTTGAGGGTATTGCCGTTGGTTTGGCATGTAAGATTCTACCACATAATTTTAATGAGCTGATTGATGGATGTATCTCTATTCTTCGTAAAGAGGTCGTAGATATCTATCCGGATTTTCAAACCGGCTGCATCATGGATGCTAGCGATTACCGCGATGGGCTCCGTGGTGGCAAAGTACGAGTCCGTGCACGGATCGAGATCGACAGCAAAAAGCTATTGCGCATTATAGAAGTTCCCTACGGGACGACTACTGGTGGCCTGATGGATAATATCGTCAATGCCAATGAAAAGGGGAAAATAAAAATCTCTAAGGTGGTCGATAATACAGCGGCAAATGCTGAAATTTTAGTGCATCTTCCAGTAGGTGTGGAGCCTGAAGTAGCTCGTGACGCGCTCTATGCATTTACTGATTGTGAAGTGAGTATTTCGCCTAACAGTTGCGTGATTCACGAAGGGAAGCCAAAGTTCATGGGGGTAAATGATATCCTCAAGCATAGTGCATTTCATACCAAAGACTTACTTCAGAAAGAGTTGGAGATTCGTCTCGCGGAGCTCAATGACAAGTGGCACTTTAGCTCACTTGAGAAAATTTTCATCGAGAATGAAATCTATCTGAAGATGAAGCAGTGCTCTAGCATGGAAGAGGTGATCTCTGTGATCGATGAGGGGCTAACACCATTTAAGAAGTTACTCTTACGCGAGGTCATGGAAGACGATATTGTCAAACTCTCCAAGCTGCCATTCCTGCGCATGACTAAGTTTGACAGCACGAAGGCTGATGAAGCTCTCAGAGCGCTCGAAGACAGTATTGCAGAGGTGGAGAAGCATCTCAATAGCCTCACGCGCTATACCATTTCTTACTTTAAAAATTTACAGAAAAAGTACGGAACTGGGCGTGAGCGCAAGACCGTGATTTCTAGTTTTGAAAAGGTCGACCGTACGCAAGTAGTAGTCGCGAATGAGACTCTCTTCATTGATCGCAAGAACGGTTTTGCTGGCTTTGGTCTAAAGAAAGAAGAACCTCTGGAGAAATGTTCTGAGCTCGATGACTTCATAGTGATCGGCACTGATGGTAAGATGAAGGTGATGAAAATCGCTGAGAAACTTTTTGTCGGCAAGCGCCCGCAACACATCGCAGTCTTCCGTAAGGATGAAGATAAAGTTTATTCTGTGATTTACCGTGAAGGTCGTGAAGGGCCAGTACGAGCAAAGCGATTCAAAATCGGCGGGGTGACTCGCGATAAAGAATACGATCTAGCGACCGAGAGTAAGGGTACTCGCATTCTCTACTTTGCAGTCCACGAGAATGAGGCTGAGTCTAACGATAACGTAGTATTAGTTCACCTCAAGGCTCAGCTCCGACTGCGCAATCTCGCACGGCCATTCAAGTTCGAAGACATTGCAGTAAAAGGTCGTGGCGTTCGCGGGAATCTCGTCACTAAGCACGGTGTGGATCGGGTAGTGCGTGCTCCTAAGAATCAGGAGCTAGATCTAGGCGAATCCTAAGGATGAATGGGGCTCCAATGGATCGCTCCGAGTACTGGATTCGATTCGTTTGCGGATTCATCGTCTTAGGCTTACTCAGCTTTTTTTCCATTTTTAAATGGATCGAGAGTGTTGACCTCTGGGGGATTGTCGGCTACTTCCTGACCCTGCTCGGCACATGCCATTACGCGGCAAAACACGGCGATGACGCGTGGCGCAGCCTGTTAGGCTGGTTTCACTGGTGGTGACTTTGTTTAGCCTGCGCAAGTTCGAGTGGTTCCTCTAGCGTAACTTCTTGAGCACACTTTCTGCATAAGCAACGGTAACTAGCGCCATCGCTACGTTGATCGCACACATTGCGATCCAGAAGCCAGTGAGGTTCACGTCGAAATGGTAGACGGCGATGCTGAAGACGATAACTGGCAGGAGGAGCTTGCGAATGACTGCCTCAATAAAGCCATACATCGGTCTCTTCATCGCCTGAAGGAAGCCAATGTAGACAAAGCCGACGACGTAGGCCCACTGGATGCAGGCGACGATGCGGACGTATTGCTTACCAAGCTCTCTAACGGTTGGGTCATCGGTAAAGAGCATGACGAGTGGCTCCGCAAACACGAAGAGCAATAGGGATGCGGTGATGATAAGGTAGATGCCGTATTTGAGACAGAGGCGCACGCAGTCGTGCACGCGATCGAGCTCTCCCGCTCCATTATTTTGTCCAACAATAGCGACAATGGCGGAGCTAATGCCGATCGCTGGAAGGAGAGCAATCTGTTCGATGCGTGTACCGACTCCGAACGCTGCAACTGCGGCGTGGTCGAAGTATTTGAGGAAGTAGGTCGTCACAAAGAAGCCAAGGGCGATGGACATGAGGTTGAAGGCAGTAGGGATGCCTTGGCGCAAAATTTGAGCGTAGATATTCCACTTGGGGAGAAGGTGGTGAAAGCAATGAAGTGTGACATAGCCGCGCTTCACCACCACAGTACAGAGAACCAGAGCGCTGAGTGCTTGAATGCAGACAGTGGCCCAAGCAATCCCGCGGATGCCCATGGCTGGGAGGCCAACTCCTCCATAAAGAAACCAGGGGTCGAGAATGAGGTTTGCAAAGAAGCCTACGATGAGTATGCGGCTATAGGTTTTGCTGTCACCATGCGCCAGCAAGATCGCATTCATCATACTACAGAGCATAAAGAATAGAGCGCCACTAAAGAGCGGGCGGATGTACTGTGTGGCGATCTCTAGGTAGTTCCCCGATGCTCCGAGAATCTGGAAAAGTGGGGTTGAAAAACACAAGCCAATGGTCGCTACAATGGCAGAGCTAATACAGGCAAGGGAGAAAATTTGCGCGGAGAGCGCCACCTCGGCCTCTTTGTCTTTTGAACCAATCGCATTGGCAATCAAGGCGGAAGACCCACGTGAGAGACCACCGCTAATAGCGATAATGATGAAAAAGACAGGGAAGGAAAGCGCCATGGCGGCGAGCGCCTCGGTAGAGATCCGCCCTGCGTAAAAGGAATCCACCACATTGTACATGGTGTTGAAGAAATAGCCGACACTCATGGGGAGTGCGATCCGGCGAATGTGTCCAGGGAGTGGACCAGAAGTGAGCGAAGGACCTGCCATATGCCGTGCGAAGCTGGAGGAGATCTACCAGAAATGCAAGCCGAGCGCGTAGGGAACGCTGGGTTTGTTGTTGCTGAGCTAAGTCTCGGTCGCTTTATGCTCCCCAGAAAAAGCTTATACCAAACTGAGTTCCAAAAGAGACAAATGTGATTTTACTGAAGCTTGGGGAATAGCGCGTTGCGGAAGAAGTGAAGGCTGGGCGCTATCCTGTTGAATCTGCGTTATTCCTCAGTCACGGTGCTCGCACCGCTCCTTCGTCACGCCTTGATTGACCAGGAAATCACTCCAGAATTAGTCTCTTTTGAATCGCAGAGTGGTATTAGGCTGGTGGTGTCGGTGAGGGGTTGTTGGGTGGTTTTGGCGGATTGGAGATTGGCTTTGAGGGTGTCGCAGAGGGTCATGAGTGAGTCGACTTTGGCGACGATGCGGTGTTGCTTGGCTAGTGGAGGTATTGGAATTGAAAAACCTCTCTTTAAAAGCGAGTGAGGCAGTCGGCTATAGGGATGCCTGCCATCGCATTGAAGTAAAAAGCGCCTCGAGCAGGGGTGCTGCTGAGGCGCTTGGGTGATTTTTGATTGGAAAACAGGAGGTTAGGCAGCGAGCTCGTCGAGTGCTTTTTTGAGAAGCTCGAGGGCTTGCGCGACTTCGTCTTCGGTGACGTTGAGGGCGGGGAGCCACCGGAGTGTCTCTGCGCCGGCTGGGACGGTGAGTAGGCCTTTTTCTGTGAGCTTCAGAACCAATGTCAGTGCTGGCGTGATGCCTTCGGCGTTTTTGATCGCCTCAGGATTAAGAGCAAAGCCTAGCATGAGGCCCTTTCCTCTCAGTTCTACGATCGCTGGATGATTCCATTCACCAATGGCAGTTCTGATTTGTTGTTCTCTTGCGAGGACATTGTCATTGAGTTTGGAGGCTTTAATTTCTCCAAGAACCGCGAGTGAGGCTGCGCACCCGAGTGGGTTTCCGCCGTATGTAGAGCCGTGTGTTCTAGGGCCAAGTTGGCTGCTGAGGTTTACTCCCTTAGAGATTTCTCTGTCACTTACCCAGAAAGCTCCGATTGGGAAACCGCCGCCCATGCCTTTTGCCCATGAAATGGCATCAGGTTTCACGTCGGGAGCTATCGCTCTCCACGCCATGCCGTGACCGAGCCTGCCGAAGCCTGCCTGGACTTCGTCGAGCATTAGCAAGAGGTCGTGATCGATGCAGAGTGCTTGGAGGCCATTGAGGAATTCCTCAGTGGCTGCGAAGATTCCGCCTTCGCCCTGGATAGGCTCTAGTAGGATCGCAGCAGTCTTATCCGTGATCTGAGCTTTGACAGAGTCTAGATCATTGTAGATGGCATAGTTGATTCCAGGGAGGATAGGGGCAAATCCTTCTTGGATAGCGTCCTGACCAGTGGCTGTCAGCGTGCCCATGGTTCTTCCGTGGAATGAGTTCCTGAAGGTGATGACCTCATGTCTAGGGCTGCCATCAGTAGCTGGTTTGGCATTGCCAAATTTCCTAGCGAGCTTGATGAGTCCCTCGTTCGCTTCAGCTCCGGAATTTGAGAAGAATACCTTCCCTGGAATTTGGACGAAGTCTTCTACGATCGTTTTAGCGAGCTCAGCCTGCTGAGGAATCTCATAGAGGTTCGAGCAATGCATGAGCTTGGCTGCTTGATCTTGAATTGCAGAGACGAGTTTCGGGTGACAGTGACCGATCGAGCAGACGGCTATGCCTGTGCAGAAGTCGAGATACTTCTTTCCTTGGTCGTCCCACAGGTAGGAGCCCGAAGCCTTTTCAGGAACGATGGGAAATCTGCCGTAGGTAGGAAGTACGTATTGAGTGAATGTGTCGTGGGTGGACATTAAAAAAAAATGGTTTGGTTGAAAGTGGGTTTGTTAGACTTTTTCTAACATCTATCAGCATGGTAGCGAGTGCTTAGTCTGAAGACCGAACACTACCAACTGAAAGCTCGAATAGGCAAGCCGCCTATTCGTCGAACATATCAGGTGTGATGATATGCTTGCCTCCGCAGCGGGGGCAAGTGATCTCTAGTGCGTCATCGTCCTGGAAAAGCTCTTCTGTGTTGCCTTTGTATTGGCCAAGCGCAGGGAGGAATCTGTCAGGGGAGCAACCGCAGTGGAATCGGAATTTGCGTGTTTCCAAAACCTTGGTTTTCTCTGTTTCCAAGATTTTTTCTACGTCTTCAGTAGTGAGCTCATTGAGCCACTCGAGGTCGCAATCCGGCTGGGCAGCGATGAGGACAAAGTTTTCATCAGGTAGACGGAATGCTCGTGCTGGTCGCTGCTCGCTTTGCTGGTAGTAATTTTCGATCCATGTGAGTGGGTCGTTGTTCTCGATTTCGATCGTAGAACGACGAGCTTCCGCTCCCTCAACCACTGTCTGGCTGTAGAGAATGTTCCGATCAGCTTCCTTTACTCCTTCAGTAAATAAGTGACCAGTGACGCTTTCCTGTATGGAGCCACCGGTTACGAAGAGATTCACACGGGGCGCGCGGAGGTTTACGGTCCACGCTATCGTTTCAGCCCACGGGCGAGCCACGAGATGAAGAGTCAAAAATGCCAGCTGCTCCTTGAGCATCGTATCAAGCTGCTCTTTATGGCGCAGCTTACTCTCCATGAGATGGATGTAGTAGTCTGTATAAATGGGCGCAAATTGGCCACGCACCATCAGTGCATTCCGTTCGCGGATGAAAATGGATTCTACTTTGGTGAAATCTTCTACTGTGTCCATGGCTTCTCAGGGTATATTGGTCAACTGGGTGTGTTCATAACTTGGAACTCGAAACTGGCAACTTCAAACTCGATTTCATCGTCGATCAAAAAGAATACTCCCACACCCTCGGAAGGGTATGGGAGACCTATTCTACTACACAATGAAAAGTGAATTATTGAGAAATCAATCAGTGACGTTTATTTGTCGCGGTAGGCTTTCTTCGCGCTTGGAAAGGGAGAGTTTGAGGACTCCATGCTCGAGTTGGGCTGTGGTGGAGCTGAGATCGAAGTCGCTATGGACATTCAGCTTGAGCTGGTAGGAGCTTGGTCGTTCCACTTGATTTAAAAGTGTCCATGCTTCCGGCTGAGCATTCTCTCTAGTGGCGGAGATTTTTAGCTGTGTTTTCTCAGAAGTGATGGAGATGTCTTGCTTATTCACACCGGGTAAATCGATATGAATGTGCACGCCTTTTTCGTGGGTGACTGTATTGTATCGCGGGTTGAGTGTGGTGGATTTCTGTGGGGAAGTTGTGTTTGTTTCGCTCATTTGCTTAATCTTTCTATTTTTAAATTTATTGAATGTTGATGGACTTGCTCTCGAGCTCTTGCTCCTCTTTTCGAGGTAGTGTGATTTCAAGGACGCCGTCTTCGAGTTTCGCTTGAATGTTCTTCGCATCTACTTCTTCGCCCAGGGCGTAGCGTTGGGTCACTGATGGTCGCTTATTTTCCTGTTCAGTGTTTTGCTCCGCTGTGAGCACGATTGCTTTATCTTCGAAATCGAGACTGAGATCTTCTTTTTTGAAACCAGGCAGATCGATTCGGATCAACCAGCCTATGTCGGTGGAGAAAAGTTGGTGGTTTGATTGCGGGCGAGCTGTCGTATCGAAGAAGGTGTTAAATTCGTTTAGCAAGCTGCGTGTCGTGAATGGTGATAATGTTCTCATATTGTTTTATTTGGGTTATCTTCATAATTGCAGGTTGTGTGCCAAAATTCGACACGATAACTTAAATTGGTTAATTATAAGTAAGTTACAGTTTTTATGTGTAATTCTACTAAAACTGTACCAATCAAATATTGAAACAAAATGACACCATGTGTGACAAAATGACGTGAATATTTGTCACACATAGTATCAATGATTGTATTAGCCCCATTCTCTTATCTTTGAGAGCTAGGGTCACAAAAAAAGCGCAACCTCGGTTAGAGACTGCGCTTTTAAAGAAGATGTTAACTAATCGCTATTAGTCAGCTGTGACTGCTGATCGGTCATCGTTGAGGCCGGACTTCTCTAGGAAGTAGTCATAGCCACCACTGTACTTGGTAAGTTTACCGTTGTTCACGTGGACTGTAGTTTCTGCGAGGTTACGGATGAAGTGCACATCGTGTGAGATGAACAGGAGTGTTCCTTTATAGGACCTGAGCGCCTGGACTAGAGCTTCAATAGAAAGAAGGTCTAGGTGAGTAGTAGGCTCATCCATGAGGAGAAGGTTTGGAGGATCAACGAGGAATTTCACCAAGTTAAGACGGGACTTTTCACCACCAGAAAGGACGCGAATACGCTTGAGCACATCGTTCTTACGGAAGAGGAAAGAACCGAGGATGGAGCGCGCTTCGTCTTCACGGAGATCAGGGTTGGATGCGAGTACCTCATCTAGCACTGTGTTTGACTCATTAAGTGTGAGGGCACGGTGCTGTGAGAAGTAACCGATCTTCGTAGCATAGCCTACTTCGACTGTGCCTCCCTGGACTTCTTCATAACCCGCAATGATTTTCATCAAGGTGGATTTACCCGCTCCGTTAGGGCCAACGAGAGCAATCCTGTCACCGCGCTCTACGATGAAGTCGGTCTTATCATAAATGACTTTTTCTCCATATGCTTTGTGGACCTTTGTCAACTCGGCGAGGATTTGGTTAGAGCGTGGTGGATCAGGAATGTTGAAACGGAATACTTTACGCATCGAGATCGGCTTCACGAGATCACCCTTGAGTTTCTCGATCATTTTCATGCGCTCGTTCACCTGAGAAGACTTAGAACCGACGTTGCGGAACTTATCGACGAACTCTTGGATTCGCTCGATTTCCTTTTGCTGGTTACGGTATTTCTGAACCTTCTGGTCGTAGCGCTTCTCGCGCTCCTTCTCGAATTCAGAATAGTTTCCTGTGTAGTTGACGAACTTCTGATCATCGATCTCGTAGACGGTTTCGATGATTTCATCCATGAAGTCACGATCGTGAGAAATGACTAACAGGGCACCAGGGTAATTTTTGAGGTAGCGTTGGAGCCAGATCAGGGAGATGAGGTCGAGGTGGTTTGTCGGCTCATCGAGCATGAGAAGGTCTGGCTCTTGGACGAGAAGGCGCGCAAGATTCGCGCGCATGATCCAGCCACCAGAGAAGGTGTTTGCTGGCTCATTGACTTGCTCTTGCTTGAAGCCTAGACCCGCGAGAATTTTCTTAGCTTTTGGCTCTAGTGCGTACCCATTATTCGCATCAAATGTGTCTTGTGCGTCTGCATAGGCTGGGTCGCTTTCCTTACCAGCAGCTTCTAGCTCACGCATGGTTTTGATGGCTTGAGCCATTTCAGGAGTGACGCCGATAGCGAGCTCGAGGATGGTTTCTAGACCTGGATTACCCGCTTCCTGAGCGAGATAGCCAGTGATAGCGTATTCATCGATGTCAGCTTCACCGGAGTCTGACTCATCTTGGCCGAGGATGATGTGGAAGAGAGTGGACTTGCCGGCGCCGTTAGGACCAACGAGGGCAACACGTTCACCCCAGTTAATGGTCATTTTAGCATCTTCGAAAAGAGTTCTCCCACCGATTGTCTTGGTGAGGTTGCGGATCGTTAACATGGGTGACACTTGCCGTGGATTAGCGAGTTTTTCAATCACAATTTAGGTATTATCAGGATACAGGATTTGTGATTTCACTGATCAATTGCTTTGAGCCTTAGGTCGGGCTGAGTAGGAGATTAATATTTCTCTGTGATTGCTGCGCTGGAGTGTCATTGATACAAGTCCTCTAGATGTCTAACAGAGCATTGATACAGTGGCTTAGCGCCTGCTACCGTGAGGACCGTATTCGAGTCGGTATACGCGATTTTTTTGGTCCGGTGAAGTACCGTAGAATGAGCAAGGGGGAGGAGATGCTCCTCAACGGTGTGATGCCTGATGCTGTCTTACCGCCAAGTTACGCCAGTGATGTCAGTAGCTATAGTGAAATGCACCGACGCGAGCGCGAGTTACTCTACGGGGCATTATTTGTATGTGGGAAAACCGCAGAGGGCGTGCACCGTGCTCCATTGTTATTATTTAGCGCAAAAATAGAAGAAGTTGGAGACTCGTATTTTAGTCTAAAAATAGCCCTTCGTGGTGCGCGGCTGAATCCAGTGGCAGTTGATGCTCTACAAG
The DNA here is from genome assembly GCF_051252225.1 of Rubritalea sp. Lineage (GTDB taxonomy): Bacteria > Verrucomicrobiota > Verrucomicrobiia > Verrucomicrobiales > Akkermansiaceae > Rubritalea. The sequence continues at coordinate 29,287 of NZ_JBPOGE010000013.1, read as the reverse complement.
GACCTAAGGAGCTTAATGAAGCACTTCGAGATATTGCTATAGGCGATGGTTTGAGCGAAGCTATGGTCGGCGAGATTCGTACTGTGATTGAGGAATATTGTCCGCATGTGGATTGTGAAAGTTTACTGCAGTGGCCTTATCTCGAAATGTCAAAAGACGTGGAGTCAGCGGGGAAAGCTAATGAAGTGAAGGTTCTCTCAGCTGCTGGTTTGGCGAATATTGAGCGCCAGGTTTCGACCCGAGGTTTGGTGCAGGAGCTAGTTGATCTGGCTGAGGTTGATGATGCGAAATTGAGTCCAGCCTTGAGGCGGGTGCTGGGAGGTGTTGTGCCTGTAAAGCGTGAGGGGAAGCAGAGTACACATTTTATACCTGCGTCTTTGAGCAGTCAGCAGGAGAAGGTTGTGCGTTCTGCCCGTTATCAGCCACTGACTGTATGTCACGGCCCTCCAGGGACTGGAAAGTCATACACTATCGCTGCGATCGCTTTAGATCATGTGATTCGAGGTGAGAGTGTCTTAGTGACATCACGTGGTGATCACGCAGTCAATGTGCTGCACAAAAAAATAGATAAAATGTTGGGTTCATTGCACGCCACTGTTCGCGCAGGCAGAAGTGAGCATTTACGCAATTTAAAGAGCTTATTGAGCGAGCTGATGGAAGGTGGGGACGGTTTCGTAGTAGACGGTCCAGTATCGATGCATGTGCTTTACCGAGAAGTAGAGAAAACCGTGGAATTGATCCGAGATGCTGAGCGAGTACTCGAGAAAGAATTTGAGAAGGCTATAAAACGCGCGGATACGCACCTAGATCCTTCGCCAAATCTTGTGGATAGTCTTAAAAAAGTTTGGGATAACTACTCGATTAAGCGTCGTCCTTTGTTGTCGGAAATGCGCTACCATTACCAGGAGTTGCAGCAGGAAAGAGAGAGACAGCTTGCTTATTATTTAGAGCTCAAGCTGAAGTGCCAGATCACGAAGGTGCTTGATGAAAAGCACTCTCGAGAAGAGCTGAAAAAACTGTGGGCTGGAGTGCGCAAAAGAAAAGGAAAAGCTCAGCAAGAGATTCTAAGTAAGGTTGATTACAGTATTGTTCTTAAGGCATTGCCAGTTTGGCTTACGAGTACGGAGGATATGCACCGAGTACTACCAGTGACTCCAGAATTGTTCGATGTACTGATAGTCGATGAGGCGAGTCAGTGTGATTTAGCGAGTATCCTTCCTGCGCTTCAGAGGGCTAAGAGAGTAGTTATCGTGGGTGACACGAAGCAGCTGCGTCATGTGAGTTTCTTATCCAAGCATGCATTGGTGGCTGCAGCTAAAGATTACGCAATAAGCAAAGAGAGAGTAGAGAAGTACCATTATCGGAAACGCAGTTTGATGGATTTGGCGATTGATCTCGTAAATGATCAAAAACAAACGAGCTTTCTCGATGAACATTTCCGATCTCAGTATGGCATCATTGCTTATAGTAATCGCCGGTTCTACGGTGAGCGCCTGCAGATCATGCGCGACAGACCTTGGCTGAATCATCGTGGAGGAGGAGTCTCCTTAATATCCAAGCATGTTTTTGGTGGAAAGCGGGATGCTAGGGGGGTGAACCAGCCAGAGATCAAAGCTGTTCTGAATGCTTTAGACGCGATGTTAAGTAAACACCGCAGAGGTGAGCTGCCATCTATTGGAGTTCTGTCTCCTTTTCGTGCTCAGGTTGATGCACTCACTCAAGCCGTTTTTACTGAGTTTCGAGGAAAGAAGCTTCATCGGCTTCAGCGAGAGGGTAAGCTATTGGTTGGCACTGCACACAGCTTTCAGGGTGAAGAGCGCTCGGTTATGCTGATTTCTCTGGTGGTTGATCCAGACACAAATGCTGCGAGCTTGAGGTTTTTAGAACGAGAAGATGTCTTCAATGTGGCAATCACTAGGGCTCGTGATGAACAATGGGTTTTTCATTCAGTGGATTATAAAGATCTTAAACATGATTCCATGCTGGCTGATTATTTGATGCATATTGAAGCAGGAGTGTCTGACGATCGTGTCAGCTCGCTGGAAAGGGATGCGTTTGCAGCTGAGGTGTTAGTCGAGCTTAAACTCATGGGCAAGAAAGCGACTTTAGGAGGCGAGGTTGCTGGTGTGGTCATCGATATTGTTGTGCATCACCCTGAACAACCGATGGCTATTGATTTGATCGGTTACCCTGGCGACATGCAAGCTGCAGTGCATTCTAAGAAAGCCCATATGCTGAGTCGCGCTGGTCTGAGCTTATTGCCGCTGGGTTATTTCGAGTGGCAAAAGCGGCGGGAGGAATGTCTCGTCTTACTCCAGCAGTATCTTCCCGAGTATGATGCAAAAGTGGAGGGAATTGAGATAAATGCGCAGCAAACGTCACCGGTGAAGAGGCTAAAAACGTTGAAATTGTTGTCCTATGTGAAAAAGAACAATCACCGCCATTACGGAATGAAGCCACCGAGCAATAAGTGAAGCGCGCATGGTGTATTTTTTTCCATTCGTTGAAGTAGAGGCAAGTCTCTCTCTTTTAGGTTTGAGTGCGCTTTAAGGCTTGGACATACGTAGCGATTGGCTGATTCAATATCAAAAAAAGTGTAGCGTTTTCTTGACGTGGTGGGGGGAATGTGGTTTTCTCCGCCCGCCGCAGCACACAACGTGTTCTAAAAGCACCCGTAGCTCAATTGGATAGAGCATCTGACTACGAATCAGAAGGTTAGGGGTTCGACTCCCTTCGGGTGTATTTTCTCTCTGAGAAAAGGACACAAGTTTCGGCGCATTAGCAATATTAAAGGCACCTGTAGCTCAATTGGATAGAGCATCTGACTACGAATCAGAAGGTTAGGGGTTCGACTCCCTTCAGGTGTACTTGCTAACTAAAAAAGCGAAGCTTAAACAGCTTCGCTTTTTTGTTTTAATGAGAGATGTGTTCGAAGCTTATGCTCTGGCAAAAATGCATTTGAAGCCTTTGTCCTCGCCTAGAAGGCGGTGGGAACGAAACTCATCACGGATGAGCTCTTCGTAAGGCAGGTGGAGGTTGGCCACGAGATAAAGTGAGCCGCCAGGCTTGAGGATGCGTGCTGCTTCACGGATGAAGGTCTTACCTAGCTCGAAGCTCTGGTCCTGCGCTTCATGGAAGGGAGGATTCATGATGACCCAGTCGAACTTGCGAACGTGGTGGGTGCCACCGGTGACATCACACCATTGGTAGAGAGCATTGTCGTGGTCCGCTAAATTTTGTTGAGCGCAGTCGAGAGCACGCTTATCGAGTTCGTAGAGGACGACTTCGCGGATGCGATTGCGCGGGGTTTCGAGAACTGCTTTACTCAAAAATCCGTAGGCTGCACCGAGGTCGGCACCCGAGCCATAGAAGGATTCTTTCTTTAGAATTTCAGCGAGAAGTAGTGAGCCTGTGTCTATTTTCTCTGCAGAGAAAATGCCGGGAGTGGTGAGGAAATTTGTGTCTTTGATCGCTTTAACACGCCCGAGGCTGGCCCATTTTCGAGCGAGTGTGGCATCGAAAGCTGCGCTGGTATCAAAGATGCGGCATTTTGACTTACTGCAGGTTTCAACATCTCCAAAGAGCTTGGTGATGTCTTTCTTGAGACGTGAGGCTCCCATGCGGTTAGGCACGACAGAAATCCAGCGTCCGCCGGGATTGAGCTGTTGGCAGAGCTTACCGATTTGCGCGAGATTCTCGGTGGCAAATTTAGTCGCGAAATGGATGATGAGATCGTACTTTTCCTGTGTTTCTTGCACAGGTGTAGTCCCTTTCTGGGTCCAGCGTACGTTCTCGTTAGCGAGGTAGCTGATGACGTCAGGCTGAGTGTCGCTGAGTGACTCTAACCAGACGCCTGGGGTGCCTTGTACGATGAGAGTTTTGCCAGTAGGCTTGGGGATTTCATCCTGTTGGAAGTAGAACTTGAGTGCGCTGGCTGAGAGTTGAGTCGCTTGAGTCATAGAAGATGCTTTTCAATAGTGAGGCTCGAAGGTTTTGGCGAGTGCTTATTCGAATTTGGCAGCAGCAAGTAGCCAGCGGTTATTGGTATAGCTGAATTCAAAGGTGCCTTTGAGCTTCGCGCTTTGTTGCGGTTTCTTGTTTAGTTTCGCATCAAGCTTGAAGCTAACATCTACGATTGCTGAGCTTTCGTCATGCTCACGTAGCTGAATCTCTGTATCGGTTACAGTGATCCATTCGGCGATTTCTGTAAGGTAGAGCAGTGCTGATTTCGCTCTATCACGAGGGAGGGTGATTGCTTCATTTGTAGAAAAAGGATGTTTGAAACTGGTCTGCATTTCTGGGTAGAGAATGGTCAAATGTTCATCGATTAGATCGCGGAGGTTTTCTGCTTTGAATGAACGCTCTAAGCGGCCTGTGCCCGGCTCCATTGCTACGCAGTCAATAATGGACGCGCTCCTTCGCATGATGACCTGTGGGGCGGAGAACCACCAGAAAAGGAACGCTAGGATAAGTGCTAGCGGGGTGAGGATGAGAATGAGTTTTTTTTGCATGAGTGTGGCAGAGTAATTGTTTTGTTTATTTCGCTCGTGGGTGCGCTTTATCGTAAGATTCTTTCATGCGCTTAGTACTGACGTGGGTGTAGATCTGCGTTGTTGAAAGTGACGCATGGCCAAGGAGTTCCTGAACCGATCGCAAGTCTGCTCCATTATCCAATAAGTGAGTGGCGAATGAATGGCGCAACTTATGGGGAGTGATGTGAAACGGGATGCTGGTCATGCGCAGATATTTCTTGAGCATGGAGCCAATGGATGTGGTGGAAATTTGACGGCGGCTTTTATTGATGAATAGTGGGCCTTCATTGATGCCAGATAAGACCCTGTAGTTTTGGATGGCGCTAAGCGCGTGGTTGCCGATGGGAACGATGCGTTCTTTCGAGCCCTTCCCGATGACGCGTGTGATTCCTGCGGAGTGGTCAATGTCTTCGACTTTGAGCTCAGCAAGTTCGGATAGACGTAGTCCAGTTGAATAGAAAAGTTCCAAGATCGCAGTGTCTCGGAGTGGTAGCCAGTCAGGAGCTTGTTTTGAAAGTTCAGCCTTGAGCGGCGCTTCTAGTAGCTCAACGACCTGAGTTTGATTAAGAATAGTAGGGAGTTTACGTTCTTGCTTGGGTAGCTGGATGTCCGAGAGTGGTGACTTCGGGAGCCCATGGCGGTGAATGAGGTATTTGTAAAATGAACGAAGAGCTGAGAAGCGCAGCCGAATGGTCGAGCGCGCCATTTCTAACTGCATGCAGTAGTAGAGATAACTGCGGAAATGATCGGGAGTGCATTGCTTCCAGCCAGGGAAAAGAGTTTTCTCCATGTAGTTCTGAAAGGCGGCTAGAGCTTGGCTGTAATTACGTAAGGTACGTTCAGATGCTGACTTCTCGACACGCTGAAACTGGAGGAAGGAATCAGTCAGTTGGTCGTCTGTCATTGTTGATGGAAATGGGATACGCCTCTAGTTTGTATAGTGTCAGAAAATACTGAGCACTGTCTTAGGCTACTATTTAGGCGGTGCAGCTTGGGCAGATTCCAAAAAACTCTAATTCATGGTAGAGGCCACTGAAGCCGGAGGATTGAGCAATTTCCTTTTCGAGTGCGTGCACGGGACACGGCGCGTTGATCGCTTCGATCTTTCCGCACTCTGTGCAGATTAGGAAGTCTTGGTGCCTACCAGTCAGAAGTAAGGTGAAGTAGGCTGCGCGTTCGTGAAGCCCGAGGCGACGGACTATTCCTTTATCTGTAAGTCGCTGGAGGAGGCGAAAAACGGTAGCACGATCACATTGGGTATTGAGGTTTTTGTGCTCAGATAGCTCAGCGAGTGTCATCGGGCGGGGGGAGTCGAGTAAGGTGTCGATAAGTAGTTCGAGCGCTTTGGTGCGACGAAGTCCAGCTTCCTTACATTGGGTGATGATGCTTGCAGTGTCGTGGCTCATTAGGAGTGACTGTGCAATGGGTGTGCGGAGAGTGCAAGATAGATTAGTGCTGAGGACTCTCTTTCAGAGCGAGTTTGTTACTCTTAGATTCCGCGTGAATGTACAAGTCGAGGGGAGCGGCTTGAGCTGCCATTACCTGCTCTGCTGAATAGCCGCGTACAATAGACATCCGCTCAAGTATCCAGTTGCGTCTTTTTATAGCGCTTTCTGGATTTTTTCTGGGATTTAGCCTAGAGGGTGCTTGTGGAAGTCCTGCTAGTAAGGCGGCTTCAGGTAGGGTGAGTGTGTGCAGTCTTTTATTAAAGTAATGTTTGGCTGCTTGTTCTGGGCCGCGTGTGCGATTCCCATATTCTAGCAGTTCAAAGTAGGTGAAGAGGATAGCTTCTTTATTATGACGCATTTCTAAGTTTCGAGCATAGAGTGCTTCGGTGCATTTAGTTTCGAGTGTGCGAGGGGGTGTGTGCGTAAGAAGTTTGACTGTTTGTTGTGTGATGGTGGAGGCTCCACTGACAAAGCGCTGGGCTTCTATCGCGTCTTTTATCGCCCGCATATTAGCGCAGAGGTCTATTCCGCCGTGGTGGTAGAAACGCTTATCTTCTGCAGCCAGAGTGGCATCTACCAGGAGGGTCGAGAAATGTTGTTCAGCGGAGAGTGGTTGCTGGCAAATACTACTATTGATGGCCTGTAGATCAAGAGGGCCAACAGAGAATGGAAGTACGTACCAAGTATAAAGAGCGAGTGCTGAAAAGATTCCCATACATTTCATTACGCGCGCGGAAGCTGGCCTGGCGTAATGATTGCGTAGATAGGAGGGGGAATGGAGGTTGATGTACACGGGAACTCGATATTGTAGCGGAAATTCTGCCAAGGTCAGTCGAGAAGTGTTGCCTGCCTTTTGTGTCTTAAGCCTTTTGGAATTTCCTGTGTCGTTTGATAAGCTGTATCGTAAAGATAATGCCAATGAGGGAGTAAATGATTAAACCAACTTCAGAGCCGTAGATAAACGCACTATTCGATTTGCTGACGGGGTTGTCTGTGACAATATACCCAGGTGTGAAATTCATAGCCAGTGGGGAGAAGCCGTAGAGGAAGATTGCAAAATTTTCAACGACGTTCCAAGCATTGAGTAAGATCCCGAATGCTAATGGAAGAACCCATGCGAAACCTGCGATGATGCCCGTTAGTTGTCGTCCTAGATATTCTAGAACAAGAGCATGCACAACGAGTGGGATGATGGCCACGAGGATGAGTATGGGTTTGGCTGTTAGCCAAGCAGCGTTAGTAGTTACCGCCTGGACAGTAGGGCTCTGCTGCATGTGGTAGGCGTAGGCGAGCCAAGCGATCGTCGAGATTAAGGCGATGCATAGGCTGGTGGGGAGGCCTGTGCCGGAATCTGAGCGTAAGTTCTGCAGTCTGCTAGAAGGACGGTTTGGGTTTCTCAGGCCAGCTAGGTAGAAGAATTTATCTGGTGTGTATACGTATTGTAAGAGGATAGCCGCCGTGAATCCAATGGATCCATAAAGTGACAGTATGGTCGCGGCTATGTACTGCTTATTCGAGGCCAGAGCTTCTCTAGCTACAATAGCTCCTGGGCTTAGTCCCTGGATATCTATATTAAAAATTGTGCCATTACTGGTGTTTGTCCAGATGCTACCAAGGATGATGATGTGCAGCAGAATGGTGATGACGATACATTGAGATTTACTGAGTAGATGGGCATCTGTATTTCGCCAGCGTCTTAGTAGTAGGCTGTAGAAGATCCAACTGAGGAGGCCCTGGATGCAGATACAGTATATGGTGTTACTGACTTCCCAGTTGAAGAAAAGGGCTGAATGGGATGCAGTGATATTAAACTCGCTGAGCTTTTGAGCAGCTGAGAAAATGGTAGGACGAATGGTGAGGTATTCAAAAATGACAAAGCCAAAATTTGATAGCTGGGGAAGTGCGAAATAAAGTAGTGCGACCAATCCTTGTGAAATGAGAGCTGAAAACTTTTTACCCATTATGAGACCTACTGACATAGCAAGGAGGTAGAACATGCATGTCGAGGTGAGTAAGACCGTGTATATGGGCCCCCAAATTGCCGTAGGTATATCTCCTGTCTGTATGACTAAGAAGGTAGCCGGGAGGGTGACTAGGAAGTGATAGAATTGGCGAATCGGGAGACCGGTTAGGTAGCCAATGATTTTCGTGGCTGGGCTGAGAGGTGTGAGTTGCTGGTAGGTGAGTACACCATCAATCGATTCCCGGGCCATGCCGGATGCTACTTCTCCCGTACCTACAAAATTAAGGATGAAGAGCTGGAGGAACACAATGAGACCAAAAGGGTATATGGCGGTCTCTGCCATACTTTCGTGCTGAACGTGTGTGAGAGAAATCCCAAGGGTGATTAGATAGAAAAATATGGAACTTCCACCATAGAGCAGGAGTCCTGTAATCAGTGAAGAGAGCCTCAGTCTCGAACGGCGGTACCGATGAAAAATGGGGTTTTTCCAGATTTGCCAACACTTGGGTAAGGTGTCGAGGGTGTTAGGCTGTGCGATAAATGACATTGGTTAGGAGAGTTGTTGCTAGTGACCATCGTACTCTAGATCGAGTAGGATTTCTTCAAGACTGCGCTGTTGTTCGGTTATCCTACTTACAAGGAATCCTTGAGTGATCATTTCATGAATCAGCAGAGAAAGCTCGCTGTTGGTACCATCGAAATGGAATGAGAAATTGAGTATATCGATCCCTTGTACGCTAGATATTTGGTGGTTTTTCTCTAGGAATTTATGCCAGTTATTACTAGGGGGCTCTGCTAGCTGGATCTTAATTTCAGGGAGAAGTCCTGTCATTCTGTGGAGGACTTCATCTACATTTCCTGAATCTAGTAGCGAGCCTTTGTGCAGGATACCTATCATGTCACACATCTGGGTTAATTCAGGTAGGATATGTGAGCTAATGAGGACCGTGGAGCCTTGCTGGCAAATATCGCGGAGCACATTCCTAAGTTTCACCCGTGACTTGATGTCCATACCACTGGCTGGTTCATCAAGGATGAGTAATTGAGGTTTATGCAGAATTGTCTTTGCTAGCACTAGACGCTGCATCATCCCGCGAGAGAGTGCAGTGCACATTAAGTTTTTTTCACCACTGAGGTCCACCTGCTCTAGGCAGGTGTTAATGCGCTCAGTCTTGGTTTCACCTCTGAGTCCGTGAGAGCCAGCAAACATATCGAGGAATTCCCACACTTTCAGGTCTGAGGATACGGGTGCCATGTCTGGCATATATCCAATGTTAGCTTGGGCTAGCCGTTGGTGAGTGGTGGCATTGTAGCCATTGAGAGTGATCGTGCCGTGAGTCGGCGTGAGCAGGGAAGCAAGTGCCTTAAATGTGGAGGTTTTACCTGCGCCATTAGGACCTACGAGACCATAGATTTTACCGACAGGGATTTCCAAATTGATGCCATTCACGGCGAGGTGTGAACCATAATCAATCCGAAGGTCATGTACGAGCACAGATGGCATGACCGTGGGAGCTTCTTCGACAGGGCTTGGTATAGTCGATGGCATAGAATAAGACACATAACATAGATTGGAGGAATGTGTTAGGGGAAAGTGTGTATGCCCTACTTTCACTAAAGAATTTCAGTTGCAGTTCAATTACGAGCTGCGTAAGTCTTGAGTAAATGAAGGTTCAGCTCGCAGACTCAGTCGCTATGGATAAGCAGTATTGTTGGCATCCATTTACCCGACAAGGGGAGTGGACTGCTGAGGGGCATGATCCATTAATGTTGGTGAAAGGAGAGGGAGTTTGGTTAGAGGATGCTGAAGGGAATCGCTACATTGACGGAAATGCTTCTATCTGGACGAATATTCACGGCCACGCACATCCTCGCTTAAACGAGGCTATCAAAGAGCAGCTTGATAAAGTGGCTCACACGTCTTTCTTGGGTTACAGCCATCCCTTGGCTGCTGAGTTAGCTAAAAAGTTGGCGGGCTTTTTCCCGTACACCTCGCTGCAGCGCACTTTTTTCTCGGATGATGGTTCCACAGCGATCGAGTGCGCCTTAAAAATGGCGATCCAGTATCGACTGCAATCTGGTGAGCCAGAGCGTACCGAGTTTGTGGCCTTTGTGGATTGTTATCATGGCGACACAATGGGAGCTGCGTCACTGGGTGGAGTGGATGCTTTTTTCTCTAGATTTCGGAAGTTTGGGTTTCCTGTGCGCTTTGTGAGTTCTGTCACTGAGCTGAAGGAGTTAGATGGGCTTGATAGAGTGGCTGGAGTGGTCATTGAGCCCTTAGTGCAAGGTGTGAACCAGATACACGTGTGGCCAGATGGGATGCTCGCGGAGCTTCGCGAATTTACGGAGCAGCAGGGAGTGCATCTTATTCTCGATGAAGTAATGACCGGATTTGGACGAACTGGGGCAATGTTTGCCTGCCAGCGCGAGAAGGTAATTCCTGATTTTCTTTGTTTGGCCAAGGGCCTAACTGGAGGCTATTTGCCGATGGCGGCCACCATGGTTCGCGAAGAGATTTATGAGGCATTTCTAGGTGGCGCTGAGAATGCTTTTTACTACGGGCATAGTTACACCGCGAACCCACTAGGCTGTGCAGCTGCATTGGCTAATCTACAAATTTTCGAAGAAGAGAAAACTCTCGAAGGGCTTAAGGAGAAAAGTGCGTATTTGAAGAAAGGTCTGGATGCGCTTTCAGCCCAATTTCCCGAAGTCTGGCAGCTGCGCCAATGTGGTATGGTTGCGGGTATTGAGCTTCGTGACGCTGACGGTGTGAGCTTCGATAGGTCTATGAGAGTAGGTGAGCGAGTCTGTCTCGCAGCCCGTAAATGGGGACTTTTGACGCGACCAGTGCTCGACACCATTGTGTTCTTGCCACCTTTGAGTATTTCTTTTGAAGAAATCGACCAATCCTTGGATGCTATCGCTCAATCAATTACTGAAATATTAGGCGATTAAGTATAATTCTAAGTAATTGCATTATTGACAGCGTAAAGGGTAGAGGTTACGAACTGCCCGCACTCGAGAGTTCTTCTCAAGTGCACAACATCTAGCGATGGCGGAGTGCCCAAGTGGTCTAAGGGACCGGTTTGCAAAACCGACATTCGCGGGTTCGAATCCCGCCTCCGCCTCCAGCTAGATCTTAAGAGTTTAAGAATCAGCTTGTTCCTTGTTTTGTAAAGGTTTAATGCTCTGGAATGGGACACAAAGGTGGGACACATTCAGAAGATATTCCATTGAATAAAGGAGTCATTAAACAACCAAGTGGCATTTACCAGCTATAGAGAGAGGTGAGTACGACTTTAGTATGAGAGATTCCAGCCTCCTTCAGCGCCACCATATTGCTTCGAGAAAGGTTGGTGCTGGAAATTTAGCGTACCTTTCGTCTTTATTACAAGTGACCTCTATATAAACAAAGGTATGTTGATAGATTCAAAAATCTACAAGTTGTGGGATAAGCTCGCTGATTTTAGTGCAGAGGAGGTGGAAGAAAGTATGCAATTTCTACTCGCTGAAATCTGTGATATTTTGGATGCAGACAATGCTTCATGGGCTGCGGTGGTGAAGTTATCAGCTCCGGAGAAACGTGTTACTATCGATGGTTGGCGTCCGCTAAAGATGCATATGCTTCGTCCTATGGAGACGATGGATGAGATGAGTAAAGATGTTCGGAAACGTCTGGAAAAAGGTGAAATAGATCCCACTGCTGTTTCCTTTCAAAAAGACATGGGCACTTTCCGCATCCTACGCTGGAGAGAAATGGCTCCACCTGAATGGTATGATAGTGATCACTACAAGGCTCTTTATAGTCATATAGGCCTTGGTGATATTCTTTTTGTGATGGTACCGATCAATAAGGATTCTGAGTCTACCTTTGGGTTTTATCGTCCAGGGCGTGAACATGATTTCACGAAAGATGATGCGGAGCTCCTGGCGGCGATTAATGCGCCTCTTAAGTGGTTGCACCATCGGGTCATGTTGAGTCAGGGCTTAGTCATTGCCGAGAAGCCCCTTTCTCCGATGGAGCGTCGGGTGCAGAGGCTTCTTCTCACCGATCTTTCCGAGAAGGAAATAGCGGATCGGCTGAATCAAAATATAACGACAACGCATAAACACGTCACTACAGTCTTCCGTAAGATGGGGGTTCGTGGTCGTGCTGGTCTCACTGCTTTGTGGTTGGGATCAGGTAACGGATAATCCATAGACACCTCTGATTAGGGGGGATGACATGTAGCTGATGATAAGGGATGACTCATGGGATGAGATTACTATTCCTTATTTTTACGTGTTTACTAGTTACGCTTCCCTCTCTTCTAGCAGATGTGATTTATGTAAACGCTGGCTTCCGCATCAGTGGTGATGGATCTTCCTGGAGTAGTGCATATGTGAACCTACAGGACGCTCTTAGTAATTCAGTTAGTGGGGATGAAATCTGGATGGCGGCGGGTACTTATTATCCTGATGAAAGATTAGGCCAGAATGATGACGACAGTTCTGCTACCTCAACCCAGTGCTAGAAAGCTCCACGACACTTCAGCCTAACTCTTGGCAATCTATTACAACGGGAATACCTAGTGTAAGTGGTAGCCAAACAATGATCACTCTAGATCTCAGCGCCTTGTTAGAGCCGGAGATATTCTTCCGCCAACGCTTTACTGACGACGATTTAACTCCTTAAAAAACCAATGCAAGGGGCTGAATATCTCAAGATATCCCCGCCGCTTTGAGGTTAGTTAGGCTGTTGATAATCTCACATACACCTCTGATTAGAGGGGATGACATGTCGCTGATGATGTGGAATAACTCCCTGTATGAATTTTAAACGTTCGTTAGCGATTTTATTCTTAATATTTGCACCTGTTACGTCAAAGGCGGCTGTCAGCATTGTCATTCTAGAGAAGGGGTCGGATATTACGTTTAACTCTGCAGGAAGCTTGGATACGAAAAAGACCGACTTCTTAAATTTCCCATAAAGGAGCAAAAAATGTCACGCGAACAAGCGCGCCTGTTTCAACGGCGTAGATGAAGCGTATGTGTTTATGCCTCTAGATCAATGGTCTGACCAATGATGGCTTCAGCACGGTATCTAGAAAGTTAAAATACAGAATTTCCAACAAAATCAACATTTCCCATGAAAACAAGTTACCAAGTCACATCTTCACTCACATTGTTGGCCTATATTCAGTTGGTAGTATTATCTCCCTCCCTTTTACTGGCTAACCCATCAGGTGGAGTGGTGAGCTCGGGAGATGCTACTATTCATTCGTCAGGGAACACTCTGACGATTGATCAGCTGACTGATCAGGCGATTATTAACTGGCAGGACTTCTCCATTGGTAGTGGTGAGCTCACGCAGTTCAATCAGCTCAATAGAAACTCAGCTGTTCTGAACCGCGTGGTGGGGAATAACCTCTCAGCGATCCATGGTCGCTTGCAGGCAAACGGGCAGGTTTTCCTGATCAATCAGAATGGTATCGTTGTTGGTGATCAAGGGGTGATTCAGACAGCGGGATTTGTAGGTTCTACGCATCGCTTGAGTGATAGCGATTTCCTCGCTGGTGGAGATCTTAACTTTACGGCTGGTGATCAGGGTGGAGCGATTATTAATCTAGGTGAGATTTCTGTTTCGGGAGGTGATGTGTTTCTCATCGCGGATCAAGTGGCGAACCACGGTAGCATCACAGCTACTGATGGAACAGTGGGCCTCGCAGCAGCAGCGGGTGCCGAGGTGACTCTAGCAGATTCTGGAGAGCAGCGTTTGCTGGTGCAGCCTTCCACGAGTGTGACGGGTAAAGATGGAGTGGTGAATCAGGGGAGTATCAATGCTGTGAATGCAGAGCTGAAGGCAGCTGGGGGAAATGTCTATGCATTGGGGATCAACAACAATGGTGCTATCAGGGCAACTGGTGTTCAGAATGTGGGAGGTCGTATTTTACTCACATCGAAGGGTGGAAAAATTAAGCTGGGTAGCAATAGTAACATCAATGCTTCAGGTGCAGAGGGTGGAGGGCAGGTCAACATTGGGGGGAGTAAGTTGGGTGAAGGTCCTATCGATAATGCTGCTGAGGTCATTGTGGAGGCGGGGTCAGAGATCGCAGCCAATGCTACCGTCAATGGTGATGGTGGAGAGGTGATTGTTTTTGCTGAGAAGGTAGCTGATCTTGCTGGTAGTATTTCAGCTACAGGCGGAGTGCTCGGTGGTGATGGAGGCTTTATTGAAACCTCTGGTAAGGAAAACTGGAGCTATGCAGGCTGGGCGAGTGGGGTGAATGTTTCAGCTACGCTGGGGATGGCGGGAGAATTTCTGATCGATCCCAATGATATCACGATCTCTAGTGCAGGAACGGGGTCATCAGGTAATAATGCTCTGAATAATACCGATATTGTTAATTTTTTGAATGGAGGCAGTAGCCTTACGATTGCTACCGATAGCTCAGCAGTTGGCGGAGATGGAGATATCACGGTAAATAATGCGATTCTTTATGATTCAACCGCGGATTTCACGCTGCTTGCCGGAAGAGATCTTAATTTCAATGCCAGCGTGCAGAATAGTAATGACACCGGTGGAGATCTAAACCTTGTCGCTGGCTGGGACGGAACGACGGGTTATAACACCGCTAATTTCAATAATGCAGATCTAAGCAGCACGACGATATTTGGGAACAACTCAGGAAGTATCAATATCGGGGATGGCACACAGATAAGTGGCATCGCAGTGGGTAGCCGTAGTGGGGAAACAAACGTCTTTGGCTACGATCTTCGTTTGAGAGGAGGTGATACTAGTGACGAGGCGTTTGCTCAGCTTGGGCTTCAAATCTCGGATCAAGGAGCGGGCTATACTATTACAGGAAGCATTGCAGCACGTATGATTAACGAGGTCACTGCAGAATCAGGTGATGCGGAATTCAGCTACACTCAAATCGGACATGTGGGAGCGGATAGGATTTTTGATTTTAGGATAGACGCAACAACAGATGCGAACATTACGATAGCAGCTGGCGGTGACTTGAGCTTCTTGGGTGGAGGTGATCTATATAGCTACAGTCAGTTGGGGCATGGCGGACGCTCTGCCGATGGTTCTAAAAGCGGCGATATAACGATTACTGAAGCAGGTGATTTAATTTTTACGGGTGGGAGCGCGAATATAACATATAGTCACTTAGGCCATGGAGGGATATCTACCGATGGGCGAATTACTGGGGATATCACGATCAATCAAGTCGCTAACTTGATCTTTACAGCGGGGAGTGCGAATTCAACCTACAGCCAGCTGGGTCATGGGGGCGAATTTACCGATGGAAATCATAGTGGAGCGATCACGATAACGGAAGCGAATGACCTGATCTTCACGGGTGGAGGCGGAATAGATGCCTACAGCCAGCTGGGTCATGGGGGGACGAGTGCCGATGGGGATCACAGTGGAGCGATCACGATAACGGAAGCCAATGATTTGACCTTCACGGGTGGCGAAGGTTTGTATAGCTATAGTCAGCTGGGTCATGGGGGATATGATGCCGATGGAGATCACAGTGGAGCGATCACGATAGCGGAAGCCAATGATTTGACCTTCACGGGCGGCGGGGATAATTTTACCTACAGCCAATTGGGTCATGGGGGTGATAGTGCCTTTGGAGATCACAGTGGAGTGATCACGATAACGGAAGTCAATGATTTGGTCTTCACGGGCGGCGTAGGCTTTGCTGCCTATAGCCAGCTGGGTCATGGGGGGAGGTCTGTCTTTGGAAACTATAGTGGAGCGATCACGATAACGGAAGCCAATGACCTGACCTTCACGGGTGGCGGCGGTGGGTTTGCCTACAGCCGGTTGAGTCATGGGGGGGTGCAGGCCGTAGGAAGTTACAGTGGAGAGATCACGATAACGGAAGCCAATGATTTGACCTTCACGGGTGGCGGGGGTGAGTTTGCCTACAGCCAGCTGGGTCATGGAGGGGCGGGCTTAGGAAATTACAGTGGAGCGATCATGATAACGGACGCCAATAATCTGAGCTTCACTGGAGGGAGTGGTGGTAATGCCTACAGTCTTCTTGGTCATGGAGCCGCAAATTTTGGAAGTGCAGACCAAGCCATTGGCTTTCGCTCTGGTGATATTACGGTAACGGCTAGTGGGGAAATCTCTCTGCAAGATGGAGCCAATGCAAATGCTAATTATGCATGGATTGGTCATGGGTCAGCTAATAATGCGGCGACGGATGCTGACATCACACTGACGGCAGCGAGCTATGATAGGGACTCGGGCTCAAGCATCGCAGTAGGTGAAGATGGTAGTATCCGGCGTGGAATCATTGAAAATGGTCTGCTCGGTGGAGATGTCACGATCGCTGCTACAGGATCGAGCCTGGAGGTGATCGATGGAAGTGGGAATCTAGATAACCTCTCTGGTGGTGAAGTGAATGATGGTAACTTCAGCGTTACAAATAATTTAACACTGCTTGCGAGTCATGATCTTAACCTGAATGTGAGTATCCAAAATTTTCTGGATGTCGATGGAGGAGGGATCCATCTCATCGCAGGCTGGGATGGTGTGACTACTTATGATTTTACTACATTTGATGGTGCTGATCTGAGTAGTGGGACATTGTTTGGTAATAACTTAGGGAGTGTTCACATTGGTGATGGGACTCAGACGAATGGCATCGCAGTGGGGAGCCGTAGCGGAGAAACAAACGTCTTTGGCTATGACTTCAATTTGAGCGGCAGCAATACGACAGATGAGGGCTTCGCACAGCTAGGTTTTCAAGTGTCAGATCAAGGTGCAGATTATAACATTACTGGGGGCATTACAGTAGGTGTGCTGAACGATATCACAGCGGCATCTGGCAGTGAGATATTCAGCTACACTCAGGTCGGGCATGTGGGGGCGGATAGAGGTTTTGATCTTAATATAGAAGCAACAACGGATGCGATGATTACGATCGCAGCAGGAGGAGACTTGACCTTCAGGGGCGGCGGAAAATTTTTCACTTACAGCCAGCTGGGTCATGGGGGGTATAGTGCCTTTGGAGATTACAGCGGAGCGATAACGATAACGGAAGCCAATGATTTGACCTTCACGGGCAGTGGCGGAAATAGTGCCTACAGCCAGCTGGGTCATGGGGGGGTATTTGCTGATGGGAATCACAGTGGAGCGATCACGATAACGGAAGTCACTGATTTGACCTTCACAGGTGGTGGAAACGAGTCTGCCTACAGCCAGCTGGGTCATGGGGGGGGGGGTGCCGAAGGGAATCACAGTGGAGCGATCACGATAACGGAAGCCAATGACCTGACCTTCACGGGAGGCAATGTCCGGTTTACCTACAGCCAGCTGGGTCATGGGGGTATGCTTGTCGAAGGAAATCACAGTGGAGCGATCACGATAACGGAAGCCAATGATTTGACCTTCACGGGCGGCGGCGGAAATAATGCCTACAGTCTTCTTGGTCATGGAAGTGCAGATTTTGGAGGTATAGACCAACTTCCAGCAAGTGCAGCCCAAGCCACTGGCACGCGTTCTGGTGACATCACGGTAACTGCTAGTGGTGAAATTTCTCTGCAAGATGGAGTAACGCCTGATTCGAGTTTCAGCTATGCATGGATTGGTCATGGGTCAGCTGATAATACGCCGACGGATGCTAACATCACACT
Source organism: Rubritalea sp. (assembly GCF_051252225.1). Taxonomy (GTDB): domain Bacteria; phylum Verrucomicrobiota; class Verrucomicrobiia; order Verrucomicrobiales; family Akkermansiaceae; genus Rubritalea. The sequence goes on along the minus strand of NZ_JBPOGE010000013.1, from coordinate 11,699 downwards.
GACGGCAGTGAGTTATGATAGGGATTCTAGCTCAAGTATTCTAGCAGGTGGTGATGGTAGCATTAGGCGTGGAATCATCGAAAATGGTCTGCTCGGTGGAGATGTCACCATTGCTACTACGGGATCGAGCCTGGAGGTCATCGATGGGAGTGTCGATCTGGCGAACCTCTCTGGTGGGGAAGTGAATGATGGGAGTTATGATTCCGCAAACGACCTTCTTATCATCGCAAGTAACGATCTGATCCTAGCAGCTGGGGCTACGCTCAACAATGCAGGTGCTGGTAACATCATTTTCAGTGCAGGTGAGAATTTCCATAACGATACGGGGTCTCTCACTCCAGTGACGACGACTTCTGGTCGATCACTGATTTACTCATCAAGACCTGATGTAAATCGTAATGATATCGAGATCACCAATATGGATTTCCTCAGCTTCGGGCAGACTTTCAGTCTAGCTAACCCAATAGCCTCAGGGCTGCCTAGTGGATATGGCTTGATTTACACTGAGATACCTATGGTTACGACTACTGCAGTAGACCAAGTCATCACCTATGGTGAAACAGCCCCGACGAGCACGGTGATACAATCAGCTAGCTATGGGGGGAATGTGATTGATACTGCCGAATGGGGACTAAGTATCTCTGGATCTACCACAAATGTTGCGGGGATCAGTGGAGTCCTTGATGCAGGTAGCTACAATGATGCTTATACGGCGAATGCTACAGTTGTTGGCTTAGGTGGAGAGGCCGTGGAAGGTGTCACCGAATTATTTATTAGTGGTGACCTAACTGTGAATCAGAGAGGGCTGACTATTTCTAGTAATGCAGATGATAAAGTCTACGACACGACTACGGGTGCTGATGTCACCTTCGGTGATGATCGGGTAGTGGGAGATGCGCTAACGGTCACGTCGATTTCGGATGAATTTTCTGATGAAAATGTAGGCATAAATAAAGTAGTCACTTCTACAGGGCTAGCCCTTTCTGGTGCTGATGCAGCTAATTACTTCATTACGAATGCTACGAATGAAGTGGAGAGCACCGCTGACATTACTGCGGCGACTTTAACGATTAATGGAGTCAGCGCAGAAAACAAAGTCTACGATACCAATACGGTGGCGACTCTCACAGGAGGAATGTTGGGAGGGATCTTAGGAGCCAATAGTGTTGATCTTGTTAGCGGCACAGGAGAGTTTAGTGATCGGAATGTAGGAGTGGGCAAAGTCGTCACTGCTTCAGGCTTTGGGCTGAGTGGAGTAGATGCAGGGAACTACGTGATCACAGGGCAGCCAAGTGGCCTGACAGCAGATATCACAGCAGCAACGCTGACGATTAATGGAGTCAGCGCAGAAAACAAAGTCTACGATACCAATACGGTGGCGACTCTCACAGGAGGAATGTTGGGAGGAATCTTAGGGGCCGACAGTGTTGATCTTGTTAGTGGCACAGGAGAGTTTGGTGATAGGAACGTAGGAGTAGGCAAAGTCGTCACCGCTACAGGCTACGCACTGAGTGGAGCGGACTCAGGGAACTACGTCATCTCAGGTCAGCCAAGTGGTCTGACAGCAGATATCACAGTCGCTACACTTAACGTGTCTGGCATTACTGTTCTGGATAAGTTCTATGATGGAACTACTTCGGCGATCCTTGTTGGAGGTCAGTTAGATGGAATTCTGGGTGGTGATGATGTTGATCTCGTAGTGGGCTCAGGGCTATTCCTTGATCCTGAGATTGGATACTTCAAACCTATTGCAACCACAGGCTACGGTATTGCAGGGGGAGATGCGGGTAATTATCAGATCAGCGGCCAGCCAGCCGGAGTTACAGGAAATATCTTACCGCGCACGAACAACCTTTTGTCTAATGATCATGATTATTACCGCTACTGGATCAACCAGTTTAATGATGATGCTCAGTATGTAGGAGAGGGGACTGAATACTTCGGGTGGTTACCAGAATACAGTGAAGAGGTCTGGGAACTGATCAAAAAAGAGCAAGCTGATGGGAGTGGGCTCGATCAAGATGAAACCAAACGTCTTGAGGAACTACTCAGTGAAGCATTCAGCACGGTATCTAACTAATTCGGATACTAAACCATTCGCTCAATCGATCTACACACAAGATGACAACAATATATAGAAAACTTAAATGGGGTGTCATGGGAGTGACTTTGCTATCACCTTCTCTCTTACATGCTAATCCATCAGGTGGAGTGGTGAGTTCGGGAGATGCTACTATTCATTCGTCAGGGAACACTCTGACGATTGATCAGCTGACTGATCAGGCGATTATTAATTGGCAGGATTTCTCCATCGGTAGTGGGGAGCTGACTCAATTTAACCAGCTTAGTAGGAGTTCGGCTGTTCTGAACCGTGTGGTGGGGAATAACCTTTCAGCGATTCATGGTCGCTTGCAGGCAAATGGGCAGGTTTTCCTGATCAATCAGAATGGTATCGTTGTTGGTGATCAAGGGGTGATTCAGACAGCGGGATTTGTAGGTTCTACGCATCGCTTGAGTGATAGCGATTTCCTCGCTGGTGGAGATCTTAACTTTACGGCTGGTGATCAGGGTGGAGCGATTATTAATCTAGGTGAGATTTCTGTTTCGGGAGGTGATGTGTTTCTCATCGCGGATCAAGTGGCGAACCACGGTAGCATCACAGCTACTGATGGAACAGTGGGCCTCGCAGCAGCAGCGGGTGCCGAGGTGACTCTAGCAGATTCTGGAGAGCAGCGTTTGCTGGTGCAGCCTTCCACGAGTGTGACGGGTAAAGATGGAGTGGTGAATCAGGGGAGTATCAATGCTGTGAATGCAGAGCTGAAGGCAGCTGGGGGAAATGTCTATGCATTGGGGATCAACAACAATGGTGCTATCAGGGCAACTGGTGTTCAGAATGTGGGAGGTCGTATTTTACTCACATCGAAGGGTGGGAAAATTAAGCTGGGTAGCAATAGTAACATCAATGCTTCAGGTGCAGAGGGTGGAGGTCAGGTTAACATTGGCGGAAGCAAGCTGGGCGAAGGTCCTATCGATAATGCTGCTGAGGTCATTGTGGAGGCTGGTTCTGAGATAGCAGCAGATGCTCTTGAAAATGGTGATGGTGGAGAGGTGATTATTTTTGCGGAACATACCGCGGATTTAGATGGTGGTATTTCTGCTAGAGGTGGAGCTCTCGGAGGCGATGGCGGGTTTATTGAGACCTCTGGCAAGGAGAGCTGGAATTACCAAAATTGGCTTGGTCAGGTGGACGTTACAGCTGCGAATGGTAAGGGTGGAGAGTTCTTGATCGACCCCAATGATATCACGATCTCTAGTGCAGGAACGGGGACATCGGGGAGTAATAATCTGAATAATACCGATATTGTAACGTTTCTCAATGGAGGCAGTAGCCTGACTATCGCGACTGACCCTTTAGCCACTGGAGGCAATGGTGATATTACCATCAATGACGCGGTTTTGTATGACTCGACAGCGGATTTCACTCTACTTGCTGGGAGAAACCTGAATTTCAACGCTAGTGTGCAGAATAGTAATGACACGGGTGGCGATCTAAACCTTGTGGCAGGCTGGGATGGTATGACTGCTTATGATTTTGCTACATTTGATGGTGTTGATCTGAGTGTTACAGATTTGTTTGGTAATAACTCAGGGAGTGTTAACGTTGGTGATGGTGCTCAGACAGTGGGTATCGCAGTGGGAAGCCGCAGCGGGGTAACGAATGTATTCGGCCATGATCTCACTCTGACGGGGGGCGGGGCTGCTACGTTTGCACAGCTAGGTTTTCAGGCCACAGATCAAGGCTTCCTGTATAACATTACCGGAGGCATTACGGTAGGTGTGCTGAATAATATCACAGCATTATCTGGCAGCGGGAACTTCAGTTATACTCAGATCGGGCATGTGGGAGCGGATAGAACTCCTAATAATCTGAATAGAGAAGCAACAACGGATGCGACGATTACGATAGCAGCAGGAGGAGACTTGAGCTTCACGGGTGGCGGAATAGATGCCTACAGTCAGCTGGGTCATGGGGGGTATTTTGGCAGAGGTAATTTCAGTGGAGCGATCACGATAATGGAAGCCAATGATTTGACTTTCACGGGCGGCGGAGGATATGGTGCTTACAGCCAGCTGGGTCATGGGGGGAGGTTTGGCAGAGAAAATAACAGTGGAGCGATCACGATAATGGAAGCCAATGATTTGATCTTCACGGGCGGCGGAAGAAATGCCTCCAGCCAGCTGGGTCATGGGGGGGTTAATGCCTTAGGAAATAACAGTGGAGCGATCACGATAACGGAAGCGAATGACCTGATCTTCACGGGTGGCGGAATAGATGCCTCCAGCCAGCTGGGTCATGGGGGTCATGGTGTTGATGGGAATCACAGTGGAGCGATCACGATAACGGAAGCCAATGATTTGACCTTCACGGGTGGAGGCGGAAGAAATGCCTACAGCCAGCTGGGTCATGGGGGGTGGGGTGCCTTAGGAAACCACAGTGGAGCGATCACGATAATGGAAGCCAATGATTTGACCTTCACGGGTGGAGGTGGAAATTATGCCTACAGCCAGCTGGGTCATGGGGGGTGGGGTGCCTTAGGAAACCACAGTGGATCGATCACGATAACGGAAGCCAGTGATTTGATCTTCACGGGCGGCGGAGTAAATGCCTACAGCCAACTTGGTCATGGGAGTGCAGATTTTGGAAGGACAGACCAAGCCACTGGCACGCGATCTGGTGATATTACGGTGACGGCTAGTGGGGAAATCTCTCTGCAAGATGGAGCTAATTCAAATGCTAATTATGCATGGATTGGTCATGGCTCAGCTGATAATGCGGCGACGGATGCTGACATCACACTGACGGCAGCGAGCTATGATAGGGATACGAGCTCAGGCGTCACTGCCGGTGGCGATGGTAGTATCCGGCGTGGAATCATAGAAAATGGTCTGCTTGGTGGAGATGTCACGATCGCTGCTACAGGATCGAGCCTGGAGGTGATCGATGGGAGTGTCGATCTGGCGAACCTCTCTGGTGGGGAAGCGAATGATGGTAACTTCAGCGTTACAAATAATTTAACACTGCTTGCGAGTCATGATCTTAATCTGAATACGAGTATTCAAAACTCTCTGGATGTCGATGGAGGAGAGATCCGTCTCATCGCAGGCTGGGATGGTGTGACTACTTATGATTTTGCTACATTTGATGGTGCTGACCTGGATGTTACGACTCTGTTTGGAAATAACTCAGGGAGTGTTAACATAGGTGATGGTGCTCAGACGGTTGGCATCGCAGTGGGTAGCCGTAGCGGGGAAACAAATGTATTTGGCAATGATCTTACTCTAACAGGGAGTGATGCTACGGATGAAGGCTTTGCTCAGCTAGGCTTTCAAGCCTCAAATCGAGGTGCAGGTTATAATATTACTGGAGGCATCACAGTAGATGTGCTGAACGATATCATAGCAGAATCTGGCAGTGGGCAATTAAGCTACACTCAGATCGGACATGTGGGTGCAGATAGAAATTTTGGTAATCAGATAGAAGCGACAACGGATGCAACGATTACGATAGCAGTAGGAGGAGACTTGACCTTCACGGGCGACGGAGCTGCTGCTTACAGCCAGCTGGGTCATGGGGGATTGTTTGCCAGAGGAAATCACAGTGGAGATATTATGATAACAGAAGCCAATGATTTGACCTTCACGGGTGGCAGTGGAAATAATTCCTATAGTCAACTGGGTCATGGGGGGAGGACTGTCTTTGGCAATCACAGTGGAGCGATCACGATAACAGAAGCCAATGATGTGACTTTTACGGCTGGAGGAGGTTCTGAGTCCTACAGCCAGCTGGGTCATGGGGGGGCATTTGCCTCAGGCAATCACAGTGGAGTGATCACGATAACGGAAGTCAATGATTTGGTCTTCACGGGCGGCGTAGGCTTTGCTGCCTATAGCCAGCTGGGTCATGGGGGGAGGGCTGCCTCAGGCAATCACAGTGGAGCGATCACGATTACGGAAGCCAATAATCTGACCTTCACGGGCGGTGGCGAACTTCTTGCCTACAGTCAGCTGGGCCATGGGGGAGAGGATGCCTCAGGAAATCACAGTGGAGCGATCACGATAACAGAAGCCAATGATTTGACCTTCACGGGCGTAGGGGGGAATTTTGCTTACAGCCAGCTAGGTCATGGGGGAGTGGGTGCCTCAGGAAATCACAGTGGAGTGATCACGATAACGGAAGTCAATGATTTGGTCTTCACGGGCGGCGGGAGCATTGGTGCCTCCAGCCAGCTAGGCCATGGGGGGAGGGCTGCCTCAGGAAATCACAGTGGAGCGATCACGATAACGGAAGCCAATGATTTAATCTTCACGGGAGGTATTGGGAATGGAGCCTCCTACAGCCAGCTAGGCCATGGGGGGAGGGCTGCCTCAGGAAATCACAGTGGAGTGATCACCATAACGGAAGCCAATGATTTGACCTTCACGGGTGGCGTAGGAAATAATTCCTACAGCCAACTGGGTCATGGAAGTGCAGATTTTGAAAATGGTGGCCAATCCACTGGCACCCGTTCTGGTGATATCACGGTAACGGTTAGTGGGGAAGTTTCTCTGCAAGATGGAACCAATTCAAATGCTAATTATGCATGGATTGGTCATGGGTCAGCCGATAATAACGCGGCGATGAATGCTAATATCACACTGACGGCAGCGAGCTATGATGCTGACGCAAACATTCTAGCAGGTAGCAATGGTAGTATCCGGCGTGGAATCATCGAAAACGGTCTGCTCGGCGGGGATGTCACCATTACTGCTACAGGATCAAGCCTAGAGGTGATCGATGGAAGTGGGAATCTAGATAACCTCTCTGGTGTTGAAGTGAATGATGGGAGTTATGATTCAGCAAACGACCTTCTCATCATCGCAAATAACGATCTCATTCTAGGCGCAGGTGCTACCCTAAATAATGTAGGTGCGGGTAACATCATCTTCAGTGCAGGTGAGAATTTCCACAACGATACGGGGTCTCTCACTCCCGTCACGACAAGCATTGGCAGATCGCTGATTTATTCATCACGGCCTGATGTAAATCGTAATGATATCGAAATCACGAATATGGATTTCCTCAGCTTCGGTCAGAACTTCAGTGTGGCTAATCCAATAGCCTCAGCGCTACCGAGTGGAGATGGCTTGATTTACACTGAGATACCTATGGTTACGACTACTGCAGCAGACCAAGTCATCACCTATGGTGAAACAGCCCCGACGAGCACGGTGATACAATCAGCTAGCTATGGGGGGAATGTGATTGATACTGCCGAATGGGGACTAAGTCTCTCTGGATCTACCACGAATGCTGCGGGGATCAGTGGAGTCCTTGATGCAGGTAGCTACAATGATGCTTATACGGCGAATGCTACAGTTGCAGGCTTAGGTGGAGAGGCCGTGGAAGGTGTCACCGAATTATTTAATAGTGGTGACCTAACTGTGAATCAGAGAGGGCTGACTATTTCTAGTAATGCAGATGATAAAGTCTACGACACAACTACGGGTGCTGATGTGACCTTCGGTGATGATCGGGTAGTGGGAGATGCGCTAACGATCACATCTATCTCAGATGCCTTTTCTGATGAAAATGTAGGCATAAATAAAGTAGTCACTTCTACAGGGCTCGCCCTTTCTGGTGCTGATGCAGCTAATTACTTCATTACGAATGCTACGAATGAAGTCGAGACCACCGCTGATATTACACCTGCTCTGCTTACTATTTCAGATGTTAGCGCTATTGATAAATACTATGATGGGTCAGTCTTAGCGATTCTCATGGGAGGTCAGTTAGATGGTATTCTAGGAGGTGAAAGCGTAGATCTCATCACAGGTTCTGGCGTTTTCTATGATGCAGAGAGTGGATATGGTAAGCCGATTCTGACGAGTGGCTACGGGATCTCAGGTGCAGATTCTTCTAATTACCAGCTCAGCATGCAGCCAGCGGGTGTGACAGGGAATATTCTCCTCAGCTCGGTCGTCCACAATACAGAGGATCCTGGTGAATACCGTAACCTGATCAATCAGTTCGTAGCAGATGAAGAGCAGCTAACGGATGGTGTGAACTACTTCGGGTGGTTGCCTCAATACAATCAAGAGATCTGGGAACTGATCGGAAAAGAGCAACGCAAGCAGGCAAATGGGGAAAGCGAAGAAGGGCTTAGCGAGGAGGATGAGAAACGTCTCAATGATCTACTTAGCGAGGCATTCAGCACTGCTGCTAATTAATTTACTAAAATGACAACGACACATATGACGTCCAAATGGATTATCACAGGAGCGACTCTGCTATCATCGCTTTCTATTCATGCCCAGAGCTTTGAAAAAATAGTACCAAAAGAATTACCCAATATAAGCCCTGACGCTGAGCTACCCAGTGCAGGAGCACTCCCTGCTGCTGAGACAGATAACACACAGATTTTGCCATCGCTCAATGGTGTGGTGATCCATCGCAATAAATCCGATGTGAATCTTAGGGCATCGGTTCCAGTGGGGGATAAAGTCACCTTGCCGAATGATGCGGAAGGCGTGGTGATATTCCAAAGTGCGGCTCTTCGTAAGATGCTAGCGCAATACATGGGGAAGCCCGTTAGTATGCAGTCCTTGAGTGAGATGAAGCGTAAGCTGGTGATGCATTTCCGAAATAACGATCGTCCGGCTGTGGATGTCATTTTACCTGAACAGGATATTTCTAATGGCGTGGTGCAGCTGATCGTCATAGAATCTCTCTTCGGAAAGGCAGGTGTAGCAGGGAATAAACATTTTTCAGATAAGACGATCTTAAACAAGCTAACCATACCAGAGGGTCAAAGTATCAGTGCGCAGGCCTTGCTCGATGATGTGGACTGGATGAATACGAATCCCTTTCTCAATGTGCAGCCTATATTCTCGCCTAGTGCAGCTGCTTATAGCTCAGATATTATTCTTAAGGTGAACGATCAGCGTCCTTGGCGATATTACATAGGCTATGAAAACTCGGGGATTGTTCTCACGGGAGAGGAGCTATACATTGCTGGATTCAACTGGGGAGATGCTTTTGGGCTAGGGCACTTGTTCAACTATCAGTTCACCATGGCAGCTGATGCCGGCGAGCTGAGTGCTCACGCTTTTGCCTACAGTATTCCTTTTGCTAATAAATCGAAATTAGATTTCTACGGTGGGTTCACTCAGACGGAGGTAGAGAATGAGCCTTTCACTATCGAGGGTGATAGTCGTGAGCTAGGAACACGCTATACGATAGGGCTAGATCCATATCAGAATATCACGCAGAAGCTTTATGCTGGAGTGGGGTGGATGAGCACGCAAAATGCTCTGGAGTTCGGTGTCATACCTGTATCGGACAACGAGGTGCAGCGCGGGCAAGTGGAGCTAGGTTATCAGATGATGCATCGTATCGAGGGCTCCAAGTCTTACGCTGATGTGGCCTTAGTCTCAGGGTTCGGCGGCATCTTTTCAAATTCCAGTGATGATGACTTTAATAGCAACCGTTCAGGTGCGGATAACAGCTACTCCTATTTGAAGCTGAATGTAGGTTGGTTGAAACAACTACCGCATGGAATGGTCTATGATACTCAAATTGTAGGGCAATTGAGTGATGATAAACTGTTGTTTAGTGAGCAACTAACAGTTGGTGGGTATAACTCTATTCGTGGATACAATGAACGTGAATTCAGCCAAGCTGACAGCGGGATCATTTGGCGAAATGAGCTGAATTTTAAATCGATGCACTATGATTTCAATGAAGCGCACAAAGCAGAGTGGCAGCCATTCATCTTTACCGACTATGCAGTGGTGACAGCGAAAGGAGATGAAATCGTGCGTCAAGACGGCTCAGCAGCTGACACTGGGATCATGTGGTCAGCGGGCGTGGGAGTTAATGCGATGGTGAGTAAGCATATGACATTGCGTGCCGAATATGGATGGCAGCTCCGAGACGCGGGCTCATATGATGACGGACGTTTCCACATCGGGACAGTTGTTAGCTTTTAATCATAAAAATATAATCAAATGAAAACACATAGATTTATCCTATCCATATTTGCCGTTTTTTCAACTAGTCCTCTGGTGTCAGCAGAGGAAGAAAAGCCACTTGAGGTGACCTCCGAACTGCGCGAGCAGGTGTCGTCCGGAGTTGCCTATTTGAAAGGAAAGGAATTAGTCGCTGAGTTACGCAAACAGGGGTATGAAGTGAGTGACTTTTCTCTCGAAGCATTTGCGGAAGGCTTTGCTGAGGCAATGATGGGAAAAGACTCAAGCATCAAAATGGCAGACTTTCGAGTGGCTCTTAATCTCATGAATGCGAAGCTGCAAGAACGTGAACTTTTATTAGCGAAGAGTAATCTGGAAGTCAGTGCGAAGTGGATGAAAAATAACGCTAAAAAAGAAGGCGTTAAAATTACGAAGAACGGTATGCAGTATGAAGTCATTAAATCCGGAGAGGGAAAGGTGACTGCTTTTAATACAAAGGAATTAGAGCCTAAGAAGAGGAACCGATTTTTTATTAGCTATGCCAATGCAGACACAGAGGGAGTTGTCTTTGAAGGTTCTCCGCAAAAGAAATTGGTAGGACTGACGGAAACCCCGATTAAAGGTTTGGCGGAGGCTCTGAACATCATGCCTGTTGGATCACACTGGAAACTTTATCTCAAGCCCCAGCTTGCATACGGAGCTCGCCGTGTAGGAGCTGTTTTAGAGCCCAATGCTGTTGTGGTGATGGATGTTCTTCTTTCCGATGTTAAGCCAGCGAATAGCGAATAGTGGCAGGTGGTTTTTTTGGCTTATGAGTTAATTTCCGACTTGTTGTCGTATGATTTTCGGAAGATTCCCACGCTTTCATCGTAATATATTTCCAAAACCATCATACTAAAAATGTCGAGTATGATGGTTTTGGCATTTCTGGATGGGGCTCTGCCCCTAACTCCGAAATTTTCTGAGGCATAATACAGGATCTCGATAGAGCGGAGTTTGGAATGCAGAAGGCCGCATTCACTGTTTCTTGGTGAATACGGCCTCGTTTTACGACACTATCGGTCGCCAGTGCATTGGTTTTCCCTGGGCATAGTTGCGTCTCCGCAGAGCCTGCCTCCGTTTAGCCAAAAATGTACGATCAATTTGGAGTTAGAGCTTACTCCTTTCCTTGTTGGTGAGGGCTATGGGCTGAACGGGTTCTAACTGCTGATTATGCCGCCAATGAGGCTGCAGTTATCCCTGGGTATAATTGGTCGTAAGTATCATCAAAAAAACATTTACTGACATAACCTGTGTGTTAGTAAATGTGGGACACAAAAGTGGGACACAAAAGTGGGACACAAAAGTGGTACACAACTGTCCGTTTACGTGCTTCATGAAGGGTTATGATCCTATATGGAATAAGGAATGTTAAAAATGTGAGGTGAATCCCGCCTCCACCTCCATCGCTAAAAAAGGTCACCATTAGGTGGCCTTTTTTGTTGGCGGATAGGGGTGAGAACGCCCAGCCCCCCCATCCACGTTGCTTAATTTTTTTCGTATGTAACTAAAGATAACCAAGGATTCGTTTCGTGTCATCGGCAACAGGTAACGCATGACTTGTGGATCGGAGTCCATCTCCGTGAACAACTCAAGGTCTGTGTCATTCCACTGGCGTAGGATCAATGCATTCATTTTTTGCTGAGCGTTAG
>NZ_JBPOGE010000012.1:0-81767 GCF_051252225.1 Rubritalea sp. | reverse complement strand
GATCCCCGGAATGTCTGCTGATGGCGTATCATTGCCTGCCGGGAGGCTAACGCTATTCCTTGTTTCCAAAGTCCATGCAGTTTCGATTTCTATCCGGCCGTCTAAGACGACCTCCTCGCTCTGGTAATTGGTTATAGTTATTGGGCGCGCTGCGGTGCCAGCGATGCCGGATAAATCTACGGCTTCGTGATAACTACCACCACGAATAATAACCGAGTCACCAGGAACAGACTGGTTAACTGCGTGCTGGATGGTGGCAAACGGAGCTGCGAGAGTCCCGGGGTTCGAGTCGGATCCACTGGTGGACACATAAGTATTCGCCTGAGCGGATACTCCGATAAGTAGTGAGGAACATAGAATACACGTCCTCAAATAGTTCAAGTTATAGGGTATTTTGGGGTTGGGGAAGCTATGGTTCTTTTTGATGGCTAGGGACATATAATGAATAATATTCATAAATTTGATGTATTGGATATGACGCGTTTACGTCATGGCCCCTCTATGCAGGCACGCATCATACGAACGACAGCAACTCTAGGATAATGCATTAAAACCAGCGGCGTTCTTGGCTGGTGATACCCAGCTTGCTTCTTTTACTCTCTATATCGGAACCGCTGCCCGTCAGATGGAATCGACCAGATGCGGTGTGTATGCGGTGTTAAGGATTCGCCGTTACCAGCAGTCGCCCGAAGAGTTTTCCATCCACCGCTACACTCTTGTTGATGGTTACGGTGACAGACTGTAGGCCGTCGATGGTCGCGCCGAAAGCCACACCAGTTCCAGTTGGTGCAGTGATATTTATATCCGTCCAGCCATTGAGATCAGACCCGTATTGAAACACTTGCTCGGTGTCGGAAGTAGAGGCGACCAAGCGGGTGAAGGAGAATACAAAGTTTTCACCAGAGGCGTCTAGCTGGGGTAGGATTTCCATGTCGGCTACCATCGGATCTCCGTTGAGCGTGTATTCTAAGACGGTCTCGACGCCGTCGGCCTCCGGGTCACTTGTGTAAGCGGTATCACTAAGCGAGGGGTAGAATGTTAGCCATGAAGCATAGTCCTTCACCACCGACGAGTAGTAGATACCCGCGACCTCCGCATCTGTGAGCGCGACGTTGTAAAGCCGCACGTCGTCGAGCAAACCATCGTAGGAAAGCGAGGAAATCTGACCTCCAAAGGTGCCCGCCGTGATACCGTTCATGGTTTTAACCATGCCTGTCTCGCTATGCCAGAGGGCTCCATTCAAATAGATCTCCATAATGCCATGAGAGGCATCTTTGGTGAAAACCCAATGGTTCCACTGTCCTTTGAAATCAGCACTGGAAGCGGTCTTATTGATGCGGTCAAACGTCGATCCGCCACTATTGCCAGCATCCCAATAAACAACCGAACCAGTCCATGGGAGATGGATATTGAGCACGCGATTCCCCGAGCTATCCACAGCGAAGAAGACCGAGTCATTGCGCGCTTGAGTCGTATCACCATAGACCCACATCGCGATCGTGATTTCTGAACTTAGGTAGCCGAGTGCTTCAGCCGGGATTGTGACTCGCGAACTGCCTGCGTTAAAATCCAAAGCGGTTCCCGTCTGACCAGACGCCCAGGTGGCATCGGTAATCGTCCCAGGGAAGCGCCCGGTCTCATCGGCAGCGACTGACCCGCTGCCATCATCAAGCTTCCATTGAGCGATCAGCCCCTCCGAGATCACTGGGACACCCAAAATGTCAATCTCGCGCGCCACGACTGCTCCGCCAGCATTTGCATCTTGCGTCATTACGAAGGTGACGGCCTTGACTCCAGATGCGATGACGCCAGTGCCTCCCGTTGTCTCCGAGTTCACAGTCACTGTGTCGCTATTGAGCACCCCTTGGTCCGCATTTCGGAAGGAAACCTGCGTCCAGTATTCTGCAGTCGGCGCATTGGGTTCCCAATGAGTGCCTTCAACTAGGTTCGCAGTGGAACCATCTACAAAGGTCAGCACGATGGAATACCCCTGGTTGGAGCGCCCGCTCGCCGCGGTATCCCAGCCGAAAACAGAATCGATTCCGGTGATTGCATAGCCGTTGGTATTGACTGATGTATCGAGCGTCACTGTGAAAGTATTGCTACTGTCCATCGTCACATTCGCGGTATTATCGGTCGTGCCGTTAAACAATTGCGCGTGCTGCGTTCCGACACCATTGCCACCCGTAGCCGAGCTACTTAAGTAGTACGTCTGAGCAAGATCGTTAGTGCTCACCGTCGGCGCTGTGCTGGATGTCGCAGTCGTCACCACTAGGTTAGACAAATTCGCCAAGCGCACTGCCTCTAAGACATCTAATGAATCCTGTGAGACAGTACCGTCCTCCCACATCATCATGCAAAAACTAATCGGCACATTGAGTGCCTTGGCATTCTCCGCATAGGACAGCGCATTGGCAGCCGTGATCGATGTATTGATTGCTTGGTCCTCGACGTGGACGCCCCAGTCGTTTTCCATTTTGAACATCCCGTGTTGCAGCAGTCCCGCACTGGGACCATCGGTCAAGATGCCGTCACCACCTGCGTCCGCGCTCCCAGTAATCGTGGTTCCCTTATGGTTTTCACCAAACATCACGTCTTGGAAGTCCGTCATACGAACGGCCACCCATGGGTTATAGGAAACCAGGCGGTTCGGATTTCCCGCTCGCGCCGCAGCACCCATACGCTCGAAAGGCGCAGGGTAGTAGACCATTCCACTATCAAAAAACCACCCGTCTAGTTTTTCCCCATAACGGTTTCCAAACTCAGCGATGATCGTCACCCAACTATCAAAAAAGGCGCTACGATCCCCAGTGCCCCGCTGGGTAAACTCTGTGCTTGGAAAACTTTCATCAAGAAACCATGGAGACTCTGATACTTGCCCACGATGATAGTAGAGCATGAAATCGATCCCTTCCGCATCCAATGCGTCCATCACCTCACCGATCAGGTCGCGGCTCGAAGTGTGGGAGCTGTCACCATAATAGCTATCCACCGAAGCAATCGGTGCGTTGATTTTATATTCCCACCAACTAACCGACCAGATAATGTAGGAAGCTCCAGTCCCCTTGACCATCTCGACAAAGGCCGACACGTCAAAATCGTTGGCCTGGTCTTCAAGGCTCTTTCTGTCTCCACTTTCTGGATAGCCCCAGGCCCCATATTGAAACATTAGGCCGTAGCCCGCTTGGCTGAACCAAGTGGTATCCGCCTTGAAATCGGCGATGCGCTGTTCATACGCCGCCCGATCACTCTCGCGGATCAACTCGAGTGCTTTCATCAGAACATTTCCAGACGCTGATGTGCGAACCAGTCTCAAGGTGCTTGTCCCCGCCGGCAGCGAAAGTATTCCAGCATCCTGCTTCGTCCATCCACTGGTACCCTTCGAGAAGTCGAGTGATTCACCTGTTTCAACGACACTCACGTTAAACGTCTCTCCAGCATTCGCAGAAAGTAAGGCATCGACATGGTAGTCCGCAGCGGTTTGCAGAGAGATCGTCCACTGCATGTAGTCCGAAGTATCATCGAAGTCTTGGATCCATAAATGCTTGAGAGTCCCAGCGGTGCGGACCGTCAGCTCGTCATTGTGCTCGGAACCTCCCGCCATCAAGACGACAACATTATCTGTTGTCGCTGTCTGATCGAAAATGATTGGATTGTCGCCGGACTGAGCGACCTGAGCAGTTGCATTGGAAACGGCGAAGCCGAGGGAAAAAAGGATCCCCGCTAAGCCAGCGCTGAATCTTAAATTTTTAATGTGGAACATCTGTGTGCTAGATAAATTGATCGGTGCTCGATTGAGCTGTTAAATTTGGTTTTGAGGAAAGATTCTCTCTAAGAAAAAAACCTGCACCCGACAGGGTGCAGGTTTAGCTTATCATTTAGTCGTTTAGCCCAGAGAAATCGATTCCCTGAACCCAGGCTGGGAAATTCTGGCCAGAACAGCCGCGGCTGAGCGTGATTTCACCATCGGCCGTATATCGACTCCATAACTTCGGCCGCGGGAAGTAGTTCCCATTGCCATTACAGCCGTTGTAGACCCAACCGAAGCGTGCGCCTGCGCTTGCTGTATCGACCGCCACTGCTAGGTCGGTGCTGCCGGAATCACCGTCTGCCTTGAAGCGATAATCCACATTCAGGTCAGGGTGAGTCATGGTATAGACGTCGAACCAGTAGGCATCGGTGTATTCCGAACCGACTGCGACAGAGCTCTCTGTTGCGTTCTGATTGACGCCGTCACCCAAGGTAACCAAGCAGGCTTCTGCACCGTCACCGATACCGGCATCCGCACGTGTGCCCGTTGACCAAATCCACGTATTGTCGCGAGCAACTGGGTCGATTGCCACGGTAGTGTATTCGCCTGTAGCATCGGCTCCGTTGCCGCCGTTTGAACCGGACACGGTGACATGTTGCACGTTCCATTCCGATCCCCACTCCACCACGAAGGTGGTCGCGATCACATCAATGGATGTTTCGCCCGCAGCATCGCGGTTCCACTCGATGGTGTTACTGCCACTTGGATACAAGCGCATATGCGCGCTCGCATTATCGTAAGTGCTGCTAGGCGTGCCGACATAGTTGACACCACCACCACGATAGCCACCGAAGAGAGTGACTTGGTTGATATCGCTCCAAGCGACACAAGTATCCGTTCCAATGTCATCGACCATTTCTGTCGAAACAATGTCGACTAGATCGAACCCCGCGGAGCTAGTTGGATTCGTGCATTCCACAACAGTGACCACACCTTCCCAATCGAAGTTGGAAACGGAACGTTCTAATTTAATTAGGTTGTTATTACCACTGCCAACCATGCTTCCCGTATAGCGACTGCTGCCATAAGGGACACCGGTGACGCGCACATAATCATTATCGGGCATAGACTCTCCATTGCCGTCGCGTGAGCCACGAACGAGGATGAAGTAATCATTAGCTAAGTTCTGATCGAGTGTCAGTGTCATGCTCGTGCCGGTGAAATCGCCTGAAGTTAGGTAATACTCCGTCACACGGATATCCGCAGGATTGTCAGCCAGCAGGGGATCATTACCATTTTGGTATTCCTCCCAGTTCGCTAATCCATCACCGTCGGCATCGGTCAGTGAACCCGCATCGGAAGGTTCAATCCCGTTGCTCACGAGCCAGATTTTCGGAGTGCCATTACTTGTGGTGTAGCTGTAAGCCAGATCGTTCACTTCGCTGGCACTCAGCTCGATATCGTAGAGCTGGACTTCGTCAAGTATGCCATCATAGGAATTCCCCGCTTCATTGTTCCCCAGTATTGCTGTCGCGATGCTGGTCATGTCGTTGTCCATCCCGGTTCCACTATGCCAGAGCGAACCATTCAAATAGATGTGCATCTCACCGCTGATGGCATTTTTAGTAAACACCCAGTGATTCCACTGCCCCTTATACTCAGAGGCAGAAGCAGCTTTACTGATACGATCATAACTAGAACCGTCGTTTCCGGCGTCCCAGTAAACAGTTTCATTTGTCCACGGAAGATGGATATTAAGCACCCGCTCACCTGCAGAAGTAGTTGCACTCAAGAGAGTGTCCGCATTGGGCTGTGAATTGTCTCCATATTGCCAGAAGGCGAAAGAGACTTCATCGTTCACGTAAGCAAAGGCCTCTTTCGGCAGCGTTACACTGGAATTGCTACCATTGAAGTCCAACGCACCACCTTCTAGGCCAGTGACCCATGTGCCATTGGTCGCAGTCGCATCGAAGGATTGACCAGAAGAGTCAGCTACATCCGCTCCACTTCCATCATCCATCGACCACTCAGCAACAAGTCCAAGCTCTGGAACCTCATTCAAGTCCAAAGCCATCGACTGAACTGATTTCCCATTGCCGTTGTCATCTTGCCCATAGAAGGCGACATAGTAGCTCTTGGTCAGGTCAAAGCCTTCGGCAATCACACCGGATGCTTCTTCGATCCCATTGATCGAATAACTCCAGGCACCATTCAGACCAACTTCCAGAGTTACCTCCGTTGAAGCGCCTGCAACAAATTCCACATTCGTTCCCGATTGATCAAGGGTTGTGACCGTTGAGCCATTCGTGAAATTCAACCCTCTGGAGCTCTCTCCTGCAACTGCGGTCAAGTTGACTCCAAGGCTGTAAACACCGGTGTCGACGAGAAAAGGATTATAGCCATCGTAGGTCGAAAGGTCACTATCAGTGCTGATCAGCCCGAAGCTGAAATTATGAGCTAGGCTCACACCAGTAGTACCTGTCGTGTAGTTCACCGTCAGAGTAAACCCGCCATCTGACTGGAAAGCCTGAGCCGAATACGTCAACGCGCGGTAGCTATAATTGGTTCCTGAATTGCTGTAGGTGAGGTCATCCTCTTCAGTCTCAGAGGTCACGGCAGTCCAGTTTGCTCCGCCACTGATTGAATTTCTTTCCATCGTCATGAAGCGGGTATCAGCGACTGTGATCTCCAAGTCTGTGTAAACAGTTTGAGTTCCGTCGCTCAGAGCCAATTGAATCGTATCAATCCCGAGGTCAGAGCTCCCAGGCGTTCCGCTTAAGGTCCAGATATCCGGAGCCACTTCCTTCAAGCTTAGCCATGGCAATTCGCTTTCGAGCGTAATGACAAGCGAGTCCTCATCAAAATCCCCGAAGTCGACGCCTCGAACCAAAGTTTGGCTAAATTCATTGTAGCGGTAAGCCTCAACCGCAGGTAGAGGATCTGAGACCCAGACAGGTATTCCATTTCCAAGATCGACGAGAGTCGAAGAACTCTCATTGACCTGGAGCTCAACTGTCCGAGAGCCGCTGAAACCATTCGCCTCAGTCGCTTCCAGTGCAAACTCGAACGTGGTTGCCGAACCTTCGGTAGGCATACCGCTCAAGATCCATCGACCAGGCTCATCGGCATCTTCGCTGATAGTGAGCCACGATGGCACTTCGGAAAAGTAACCACTGGATATTGCAGATATACTCGAGATCTTATCATTTTCGGGATCCCAGAAGTCTTCTCCTTCCACGAGCACGTGGTAGTAAGCCTGACCGAAGATCGCATCTGGCAAGACGGTATAGGCTCTTGCCCAGTTTGGGGTATCCGGCGATTCGAATTCGGCCAAATAGTCATCGAGGTTCTTGAGTAGCGTGTAGGCCCAGCCTAGAAGCGGAGGGCCAGTCCTCGCGGTCGAACCATCCCAGATGATACGGCCGCCAGCTTGCATCGCCTCAAGATTCCACTGATTGAAGTCATCCTGCTCCCAAGCTTGGACAGTGCCATATCTCCACGAGGATGTGGAAAGCTTGGAGTAAAAATTTCCGACGATCTGATCGTCCCAGTCCCAATTGCCACCTTCGTGAATGTAGCCGTCGGTGTCGGCCATCCGAGTGATATGTTTGTAATTACTACCGAATTGGGTGCCTGTTTTGCTGGCATGGTTGTTATTCCCGCCGAAAGCATGTCCGAACGAAAAGTCGTCAAAGCGTGTGGCGTGCGCAAAGGGGTAGGAATTGTAGTTGATGGTGCTACGTCCATTGTTGTAAGCAACCGGAATGTCAGGATTTCCTGCGCGCACAGCGTTGGCGTATGCTTGATAAATCCGTTGTTCTTCGGCAAGCCCACTGGTAGCGTTGTCGCCGTTTTGATTCATCGTGGCACCGTCATCAAACACCCAAGAATCAATATATTTGCCGTAGCGTAAGGAATAATCCTTAAGCACATACTCGGCATAACAAAACATGTATTTCCGGTATGGATACGTCTCGGTGACACCGTCGCTTTCATAGGCGATTTCGTATTCGCCGGTGGTCGAATTCCATACACCGGTGTGGTAAGGCTGGCTTGCAATGAAGTCCTGAACTTCCGGATTCGTGTCACAATAATCGATCCAGCGATCCACGAAGTCTTGGAGATAGTCAGAATTACTTCCGACGAAGTTCTCGCAATTTGTATAAGCTCCCACCTGGAAACCCAAAGCCCGAACCTCTAGGACTTCTTCCAAGAATGCATCCTCCTCGGGCTCATCAAGACTCAGATCTCCCCAAGTTGGAACAGGTGCATCGATGGGGTCTCCTCCTACACTTGTTAAACCTAAGGCGACACTTTCCAGAAGTTTTTGTGGGGCGTAATGCTGGGCAGACAAAACAGCGCCATCCGTGAAAGCAATACCCGATGAGTCGAGCGTTTTGAAGTCCGCGATTTCATCGAGAGAGCCTTCTCCTGCTTGCCAGCTGCTTCGAATGCTCGCTGCACGTTCGCCGGGAGCATACCCGTTTTCTAGTAAAATGGACTGGATGGACTTTTCACCGCCATTGTCGTCCTGACCATAGACTACGATGCGATATTCCTTGGTAAAATCAAAGCCATCCAGAAACACTCCAGAGGCCTCATATTCACCATCAATTCGATAGCACCAATAGCCATCTAACCCAACCTCGATGGTGACTTCTGAGCTTTGACCGGCCTTGAATTGAGCTCTTGTTCCAGACTGATCTAAGGTGGTTACAGCCGATCCGTTGGTGAAGTTCAGTCCGCGCTTGGCCTCCCCGGCATCCGCAGTCAGGTTGGCTCCAAAACTATAGACGCTAGTGTCTACGCTGAATGGGTTATAGCCAGAGTAGCTCGAGATGTCTGTGTCTGTGCTAACAAGACCAAAGGAAAAATTATTCGCGGCATGGTTACCAATCGCGCCAGTCGTGTATTTCACCGTCAGCGTGAAACCTGAGTCAGACTGAAACGTGTTTACCGAATACATGAGCGCTCGCCTTGTGTAAGTCGTGCCTGCGGTGGCGAACGTGGCATTTCCGTCATCTGTCCAAGAGTGACCTTGTATCGTTCTGTTGGCCGCACCACCTCCAATTCCGGCATTGGTGGTAAGACCATCATTATCAAAGTCGTCCCAATAAAGGACATCCGCTTGAGAGCTCGCTCCAATGAGAAGAAATGCCGATATTATCGATAATCGATTATAATTCATTGTTTAGGTTTTGTTTTGGTTTTTTTGGGGTTGTTGTTCTAGTCGACAAGTGCCCCAGCAGGCACGATGGCTGCTGGGTTCAGCATAGAAATTAGTCGTTGAGGCCAGAGAAATTGATTCCCTGAACCCAGGCTGGGAAATTCTGGCCGGAGCAGCCGCGGCTAAGCGTGATTTCACCATCGGCCGTATAACGACTCCACAGCTTCGGCCGCGGGAAGTAGTTCCCATTGCCATTACAGCCGTTGTAGACCCAGCCGAAGCGGGCACCTGCGCTTGCTGTATCGACTGTCACTGCTAGGTCGGTGCTACCGAAGTCACCGTCTGCCTTGAAGCGGTAATCCACATTCAGGTCAGGGTGAGTCATGGTGTAGACGTCAAACCAGTAGGCATCGGTGTATTCGGAACCGACTGCGACAGTGCTCTCTGTGGCGTTCTGGTTGACGCCGTCACCCAAGGTGACAAGACAGGCTTCTGCACCGTCACCGATACCGGCATCCGCACGTGTGCCTGTTGACCAGACCCACGTGTTATCGCGAGCAACTGGGTCGATTGCCACGGTAGTGTATTCGCCTGTAGTATTGGCTCCGTTGCCGCCGTTGGAACCGGACACGGTGGCATGTTGCACGTTCCATTCCGATCCCCACTCCACCACGAAGGTGGTCGCAATCACATCAATGGATGTTTCGCCTGCGGCATTGCGGCTCCACTCGATGGTGTTGCTACCACTTGGATACAAGCGCATGTGCGCGCTCGCATTATCGTAAGTGCTGGTAGGTGTGCCGACATAGTTGACACCACCGCCACGATAGCCACCGAAGAGAGCAACTTGATTGATATCGCTCCAGGCTGCACAAGTATCCGATCCAATGGAACCGACCATTTCTGTCGAAACGATGTCGATTAGGTCGAACCCATTTGAGCTAGTTGGATTGGTGCATTCCACAACTGTGACCACTCCTTCCCAATCGAAGTTGGATGCCGAACGTTCTAATTTAATTAGGTTGTTATTACCACTGCCAACCATGCTTCCCGCATAGCGATTACTCCCATAAGGGACACCGGTGACGCACACATAATCATTATCAGGCATAGACTGCCCATTGCCGTCACGTGAGCCACGAACGAGGATGAAGTAATCATTAGTTAAGTTCTGATCGAGTGTCAGTGTCATGCTCGTGCCGCTGAAGTCACCTGAAGTTAGGTAATATTCCGTCACACGGATGCCTGCAGGATTGTCAGCCACTAGGGGATCATTGCCATTTTGGTATTCCTCCCAGTTCGCTAATCCATCGCCATCGGCATCGGCTAGTGAACCCGCATCCGTAGGTGCAATCCCGTTGCTCACGAGCCAAACTTTCGGGGTGCCATTGCTGGTAGTGTAGCTGTAAGTTAAGTTGGAGACCTCGGTGGCACTCAGCTCTCTATCGTAGAGCTGCACCTCGTCGATGATGCCATCGTAAGAACTATTATTCAAGGCGCTGCCAAGTTTGACTGCAGCGATGTTTGCCATGCTGCTGCTTTTACCTGTCCCACTATGCCAAAGAGAACCATTCAGGTAGATTGCCATCGCGCCAGTATTGGCATTTTTAGTGAACACCCAGTGATTCCACTGGCCCTTGTATGCTGAAGCTGAGGCTCCCTTATTGATACGGTCAAAGCTCGAGCCCGTATTCCCGGCATCCCAGTAAACGTTACCATTTCTCCAAGGAAGGTGGATGTTAATGACTCGGTTTCCTGAGCTATCGGCGGCATACAAGAGAGTATCGTTTCTTGCCTGTGTCGTGTCCCCATACACCCACATCGCTACAGTGATTTGATCGTCAATCGTGGCGAAGGCTGCCGCCGGAAGCGTTACGCTGGAGCTGCTGCCATTGAAATCAATTGCACTGCCATCCAGACCAGTGACCCATGTTCCGTTGGCCACCGTGCCATCATATGCGTTTTCAGACGAATCGACAGCAACCGTTCCAGAACTCGAGTCCAAGGCCCAAGAGGCCACAGGGTCTCGATACGTCTCGGCTATCCCAGCAAGAATGTCCAATGAATCCTGTGAGACAGTCCCATCCTCCCACATCATCATATTGAAACTCAATGGAACGTTGAGTGCCTTGGCATTCTCCACATAGGACAGCGCATTTGCAGCCGTGATCGATGTATTAATTGCTTGATCCTCAAGGTAAACGCCCCAGGTGTTCTCCATTGTAAACATCCCGTGTTGTAGAAGGCCCTCACTGGGACCATCGGTCAAAATCCCGTCACCACCTGCGTCCGCACTCCCAGTAATCGTGGTTCCCTTATGATCTTCACCAAACATCACGTCTTGGAAGTCCGTCATACGAACGGCCACCCATGGGTTGTAGGAAACGAGACGGTTCGGATTCCCCGCTCGCGCCGCAGCACCAAAACGCTCGAAAGGCGCAGGGTAGTAAACCATTCCACCATCAATAAACCAGCCGTCGAGCTTGTCCCCATAACGGTTTCCAATCTCAGCGATGATCGTCGTCCAACTATCAAAAAAGATGCTACGGTCACCAGTGCCTCGCTGCGTAAACTCTGTGCGCGGAAAACTTTCATCGAGAAACCATGGAGCCTCATTTGCTTCCCCACGATGATAGTAGAGCATGAAATCGATCCCTTCCGCATCCAGTGCGTCCATCACCTCACCGATCAGGTCGCGGCTTGAAGTGTGGGAACTATCACCGAAATAGCTGTCCACCGAGGCAATCGGTGCATTAATTTTATACTCCCTCCAAGTCGACGACCAGATGACATAGGACGCTCCGGTTCCCTTGACCATCTCGACAAAGGCCGGCACGTCAAAATCGTTGGCCTGGTCTTCGATGCTCTTTTTGTCTCCGCTTTCTGGATACCCCCAAGCTCCATACTGAAACATCAGGCCATAGCCCGCCTGGCTGAACCAAGTGCTATCCACCTTGAAGTCGGCGATGCGTTGTTCATACGCAGCCCGATCACTCTCGCGGATCAGTTCTAGTGCTTTCATGAGAACATTTCCAGATGCCGAGGTGCGAACCAAGCGCAGGGTGCTAGTTCCCGCTGGTAGCGAAATGATTCCAGCATCCTGCTTCGTCCATCCACCGGTATCCTTAGAGAAGTCGAGTGATTCGCCCGTTTCGACGACACTCACCTTAAACGTCTCTCCAGCATTAGCTGAAAGCAAGGCATCGACATGGTAGTCCGCAGCGGTATCAAGAGAGATCGTCCACTGCATGTAGTCCGAAGTATCATCAAAGTCTTGGATCCATAAATGCTTGAGAGTCCCAGCGGTGCGGACCGTCAACTCGTCATTATGTGCGGAGCCTCCCGCCATCAAGACAACCAGGTTATCCGTTGTCGCCGTCTGATCAAAAACAATCGGATTGTCTCCGGACTGAGCAACCTCAGCAGTTGCAGAGCCCGCCGAGCAAACGAGTGAACTTACGGTAATGAAGAGAACCTTTACGGCATCGACCAACGGATTAAATAAGCAGGTTTTTTTCACTTTTTTTAAGGGTAATTTAATAGTCATGACGAGAGGTAACGCACTTATATTCATGCAAATTACAGAATATAAACGCCATTGGGAGGTTGTGTAGACTGTCGATAATTAGGAGCTCCGTCTATCGCATGAAGATGTGAAATATGATCGCCGATTAAAATTCCATCAGCCCCAAAAAACGCCGAAGTATTTTGTGGAATTTGATGCAGTGAAACTGCCAGAAAGCTATAGCGGCTCTGGGATGGAGACGAGATTGACACAATAAAAAACCAGCACCCCGAAGAGTGCTGGTTTGGTAGATGGGGTGTTATGAATTATTAGATTACTCGACTTTGAATGATTGGACATCCATCAGGAATCCGGTCGCACCTTTGAACACGAAGTACAGATCGTTCACTCCTGAAGGAGCGTTACTAATCTGACCTGTTAGGTTGGTGAAGTTACTCCACCCGCCAGTGTTAGGAACAGCGACTGAGGAGATCAGTGTCCCAGTAGAAGAGCCGACTCTAACTTCCAGTGTGCCACCAGAAGTCGCAGAGGATGCGGACACTTCGAAGCTCGTGGCCGGTAGCGCGAAGTTGAATTCGTTATACGCGACCCAAGAGTTATTGGTGATATAGCCAATGTGCGTTGTTAGGTCTCTCACTACGTTGTTATTCGACGGAGCTGACTCGTTATCAAAGCCTGCGGCATTGTAGTTCAATCCCATATCGCTAGGAGGTCCTGCGTTTACGGTAAAGTCTGCCACATTAAACAGGTAACCAGAACCGCCCGTGAAGACAAAGTAGAGGTCATGCACGCCTGACACATAGCTGTGGATATTACCGCCGAAGGACAAATAATTGCTATAGCTTTGCGTGCTGCTTACATCGATTGATGAGATCAAGTCGCCAGTGGGGGAGTCCAAGCGAACTTCGATAGTCCCTCCTGCTGTGGCAGAGCTGGCAGATATTTCGATGCTGGCAGCGCCAATGTCGAAGTCGAAGTCATGGTAGGCAGCCCAAGTGCCGTTTTTGATGTATCCGATGTTCGTTCCCTCATCTTTGATGCTGGTGTTAGAAGTCGGGTGAGACTCGTTATCAAACAGAGCAGCGCTGTAGGTTGCGTTAAGGTCACCATCACCGTTGAGGTCTTCTCCTACGACTAGATCGATTCCACGTGAGCGTGCTTGGCCATTCACATCTCTCGCACGGATAGTGAATTCATGATCTGTCGTGACGCTCTCAGTAGGAGTGCCGCTGAGAACCCAATGCCCATCATTGTTAGGGTCTTCAGCAATGCTCAACCAAGCAGGTTTATTTCCGAGAAACCAGACGGCATTAATCTCATCACCTTCTGGATCCCAGAGGTCGATTCCTTCTTCGAGGACGTGGTAATAAGGTTCACCCATGACGGCGTCTGGGAGCACGGTGTAAGCGCGAGCCCAGTTTGGTGCTCCTGGACTTTGGTATTGAGCAAGATGGTCATCGAGCCCTTGGAGTAAGGTGAGTGACCAGGCTTGGAGAGTAGGATTACTTCTCCAGATAGAGCCATTCCAAGTCATGTGACCGCCGGCCTGCATGGCTTCTAGATTCCATTGGAAAAAGTCTGCTTCTTCCCATGCTTGGTTGGTGCCGTATTTCCAAGCTGTAGTGCTCAACTTTGAGTGGAAATTCCCGACAATTTTATCATCCCAGGTCCAGTTTCCGCCATCGTGCACATAACCATTGGTTTCGGTCATGCGAGTGACGTGTTTGTAGTTATTGTTAAACTGTGAACCCGTTTTGCTTGCGTGGTCATTATTCCCACCAAAGGCGTGGCCGAAGGTGAAATCTTCGAAACGGACAGGGTGCGCGTATGGGAATGCATCGTAATTTAAAGTGCTACGACCATTGTTGAATGCGATTGGGCATTCAGGATTACCTGCGTGCACGGCATTCGCGAAGGCTTGGTAGAGTCGCTGTTCTTCAACGAGTCCACTGGTAGCATTGTCACCATTTTCTTCCATAGTTCCGCCATCGTCAAAAATCCATGAACCAAAATGAGGGCCATAGCGTAACGAGTAGTCCTTTAGAACGAACTCGGCGTAGCAGAAGAGATACTTACGATCAGGGTAAGTATCGGAAGCGTCATCGTACTGCTGAGTAGAGCTATTCCAAATTCCAGTGTGGAAGGGCTGGCTATTGATGAATGCCTGCATCGTGGCATCGTTATCACAGTAGTCTTTCCAGCGGTCGACGAACTCTTGTAAGCTGTCGCCATTAGTTCCGACAAAACTTTCGCAGTTCGTGTAGCCCTTTACTTTGAAGCCAGCTGCCTTGATTTCTAAAATCTCGGCTAAGAAAGTGTCATCTTCTGGCTCGTCTAGGCTAAGGTCGCCCCAAGTCGGCGCTACGACAAAGTCGATCGCGGGGCCTGCTCCATTGACTCCTTCAAGAGCGATCGTTTCTAACAATTTATGCGGAGCGAAATGCTGAGCTGAGAGCGAAGCTCCATCGGAGAAGTTGATACCAACCGAATCGAGTGTTTTGAAATCTTTGATGTTCTCAAGATCTCCTTCACCGCCATTCCAGCTGCCGCGCATACCAGCGGCGCGTTCACCAGCCGCGTAGGCAGTTTCTAGTGTGATTGACTGGATAGATTTACCACCACCATGGTCATCCTGACCGTATACTGCGACATGGTAGTTTTTGCTCAGGTCAAAGCCTTCTGCTAGAACTCCAGAGGATTCGTAGACGCCATTGATGCGGTAACACCAATAGCCGCCGATGCCGACTTCTAGAGTGACTTCACAGGTTTCGCCGGGCACAAATTGAGCTCTGGTTCCGGAGCTGTCCAAGTTGGTTTTGGTGGAGCCGTTTGAGGTGTTAAGGCCTCGATTCGCTGTGCCGCTGCCGGCTGTGACATTGGCGCCGATAGCGTAGGGACTGGTTTCAGCTTGGAAGGGGTTGAAGCCTGAATAGCTGGATAGATTGGTATCATCACTGATGAGTCCAAAGGAGAGATTGTGGGCTGCCAAATCTCCGACTGAGCCTGTTGTGAAATGGACTGTTAGTTTAAATCCCGTGTCGGACTGAAAAGTATTTTCTGAGTAAAGGAGAGCTCTGCGAGTGTAGGCTGTGCCAATGGCCAAGAATGTGGCGTCACCATCATCGGTCCAAGAATGACCTTTAATCGTTCTGTTGATTGCTCCTCCACCTTTGCCTGTATTGGTAGAAAGTCCGTCATTGTCGAATGAGTCCTGATAGAGAACTCCAGCGTGTGCAGTGAGACCAAGTGCCGCCATGCAGGCACTGGTCAAGTAGGTTGTTTTTTTCATGTTGTGTTTGAATGGATTTCATGCGGAATCCGATCTAAGACATGGGGGAGATACGCGCATTTTTCTAACCTATTGATCCACAATAGTGAGGTCAATCTCGTTCATGGGTTTTAGATGATTTACGAAATTGATTTTTATCAGGTTTCGTTATCTAGCAATTTTTGTGTGAGGGGAAATTGCCGCTTAACACACATCAAAACCAGCTTCGGATTTGAGCGGAATGGCTAGGGAGTAACAAAAAAACCAGCGCTCCGATGGGTGCTGGTTTGATTGATAATAAGAACTGATAGAATCCTATTAATAGCTACTAAAGAGAGATGCTATTTTTTGAGATGTTAGAGCCTAGGTAGATGATAGGGGATCCTGAGCCTCGTAGCTGATGCGATGTGAAATGAGAGAACGAATCTACCAATTGAGCTTTTTAAAATCGTAAGTTCGACCAGCCTCAGTCTTCACATCAAAGGTCTTGTCGCCATAGCGCAAGACGCACGGGTTGCCTCGCTTAGAACGGAGTTGACCATCCACGAGCTTGCCGTCTTTCCATGTTAGGTCGACTTCGAAACCACCGCGAGCAGACAGACCTTTTACTGAGCCGTCAGCCCATGCCTTTGGTAAGGCTGGTAGAAGGATGATAACCGGGTGGCCTTCATTGGCTTGTTCGTGGGACTGAAGCAACATTTCAGCGATTCCTGCTGTAGCTCCGAAATTTCCATCGATTTGGAAAGGTGGATGCACATCGAGCAAGTTCGAAAGTGTGGACTTCGCTAGCAGTGCCTCAATGTTTTCAAGGCACTTGTCACCATCAAGTAAGCGAGCGAAAAAGTTCACGATCCAAGCGCGGCTCCACCCGGTATGCCCTCCGCCATTCGCTAGGCGGTGGTCAATCGTCTTACGTGCCGCGTCGGCCCATTCTGGAGTGGTGCCGGGTGAAATCTGCCAGGATGGGTGCAGCGCATAGAGGTGCGAGATGTGGCGGTGCCCCTTGCTCGCCTCGCTGAGGCCTTCTTGCCATTCTAGTACGCGTCCGTCAGAACCGATTTTAACCGGGTCAGCTAATTTTTCACGGAAGGCCATCAGCTTCTTTCTGAAGGCTTCGTCCTTATTCAGGATTTCAGATGTTAGGATAGCATGGGTGAAGAGTTCGTAGATGATCTGTTGATCCATGGCAGGTCCCATGGAAAGTGATCCCTTACTGCCGTCTGGGGCCTTAATGTTGTTCTCAGGAGAGGTGGTAGGACCAGATACCAGCTTGCCTGTCACCGGGTCTTCCACCAGGAAATCAAGGAAGAACAGGCATGACTCTTTCATGATTGGATAGGCGCGCTTCTCGAGGAATTCGCGGTCACCGGTGTAGAGCCAATTTTCCCAGAATTGTCGGATGCACCACGCTGGTCCAGTGACCCACATGCCGAAGCGTGGGTTGCCGAAGAGCCAAGTATTTCCCCAGATGTCGGAGGTATGGCCCGCGACGAAGCCATCGCAGTCAAACATCGTTTTGGCGGTAGTCCGACCAGTCGGCACCAGCGATTCTATATAATCAAAAAACGGCTCGTGGCATTCAGAAAGGTTGGTGGACTGGGCGAGCCAGTAATTCATCTGAATATTGATGTTGATGTGGAAATCCGCGTTCCAGGGTGGTTTGTAGCCTTCTGCCCAAATGCCTTGAAGGTTCGTTGCCGTGCTTCCCGGGCGGGAACTCGAGATGAGCAAGTAACGCCCATAATGGAAGTAGAGTGAAATGAGATGTGGGTCTGACGTGCCTGCCTGCACCGCAGCGAGGCGAACATCAGTGGGCTTCTTCGCCGCTTCGTCCCCACCCAAATCCAGATCTACGCGTTGATACAAACGGCGGTGCTCTACCAAGTGGTCTTTGAGCAGAGCCTCGTAGCTTTTTCCGGCAGCAACGGCCAATTGCTTTCCGCTTAGCGCGAGAGGGTCTTCACCTCTAAAATCTGTGGCAGCGGTCAGCAGTATCAGGGCGGAATTAGCACCCTCCACGCGCAGCTTTCCATTCAGCGCAGTGACCGACCCGCCTTGGGGAATGATTTTCATCTGAGACGCGTAGTGAACGCCTTCTTTGTGCGATGGGAATCCTTTGGTGTCCCTGGGTTTTCCATTGATGCTCTGAACCTGTCCGGACATTACCAAGCCGTCTTTGCCTAGAGCTTCCACCTTGGAATGGTACTTGCGGTGCAGCTTCGCATCGAAATCCACTTTCCCCGGCTGGTCACTGCTGATGCGTACGATAATTGCCTGATCAATGGGGCTTGAAAAAACCTCCCGCAGATAGCTGACACCATCCACCTCATATTGCACACGGGCAATCGCCTGATCGAGATCTAGGTCACGGCGGTAGTTGGTTACCTTTTTCGCTTCTGGAAATGTTAGCTCCAGGTCACCGAGCATTTGATAGGTATGTGTTCCTGAAGGAAAGCGCGGGCTCAAGAACTTGCCTTTGATCAACCTTTCAGCAGCGCTGTATTTGCCTGAAAATATCAGTTCGCGCGCTTGCTTGATCAATTCGGGGCCGTTCGGTCTGTAGAAATCAATGCTGGCTCCCGACCAGAGTGAATCTTCATTGAGCTGGATCCATTCTCGATTCACTCCGCCATAGACCATGGCTCCAAGGCGTCCGTTGCCGATTGGAAGCGTCTCGTTCCAGTCGCGGGCAGGTTGGCGATACCACAGTGTGTCTGTTGATTCTGGAGCGGCAGCCTCTCCCGCTAGCTCGCAGGCAGATTCAGCCAGCAGTTTGACGCGGTAGTCGTTGAGTTGTTGCTTCGAGGGCACTTGAGCCCATGCCTGACTGGCCGTCCCTGCGATCAATCCGATCACCAGTAGATGTGATTTCAATCTCTTATATATATGCATATGCTATATGGTTGCTTACCTTCTCTAGGCCCATGTGTCACCATACATGGAAGCGTGACGCTAGCGGAGTTGTCCGCTCAAGGTAACTGGCCATATAGCCCGTTTTTTAAGATTTCTTTTACATTGTTGCGACTCGGAGGTGTGACTCCTCACTCTGCTCATTGGTAGTCAGCCGAAATAAGCTCGGAGAGTATGGCCTCAGCTGCTGCTCTCGCCGGCGACTGGACTTCCAGTTTACTGTAGATTTTTTCGAGATGGACCTTTTTGATCCTGTATTTCTAACGTTGTTTTATAGTGAAATAGGGGAGACTGCCATGTCTCTCTCATGAATGTTCTTTCTCCTGCTGCGAAGAATTTGTTACTCAACAAAGAGATGAGGGAGTGCAGCACGACAATACGGCCTAGGGTGAGAGCTTCCTGGCTAGGACATGGCCTGAGGCTACCTCTATTCTGTGGCCTTTGTATTCTGACCATTTTTATTGATGGAATAGAGGCTGCTGAAGGATACTCAGACCCGCTGAATCCTTCGCAAGTGGAATGGGGTTTGAACTCTAGCAAAGTTCCTTTTTATGAGATCCCAGCTCGCATCGAGAAGTTAGAGGAGCTTATCTCAGAAGAGACTCAGGCGTTGGAGGCATTGGCGCCACTACAGCCAGCTAAACAGTTTGACCAATTCGGATACCACAGCGACTACCTTCCAGCGGTGAAAGGTGTGCCAGAGCTGCCATTGTGGACCCTAGATTTCGATAATGGCGTCAAGACGCGTCGGATTTTAGGTATAGTTTTAGTGCCCGCCATCGATGAACGTTCTGCGGAACTTCAAGGCTATGCCTTTCCCAAACGTTTTCGTATTTCTTCCGTCAATTCTAAAGGGGAAGTTGAAAGAGTGTATGTCGACTGGACTGAGAGGGATTTTCCAGATCCAGGAATGCGGCCAGTTGTGTTCAAGTTTCCTTCTCAGTACGCCCTAGTTGCCACAGATGGGCTGCGATCAGGATTACGTCTCGAAGTTTTCTCAGGTGCAGAGGACAACGGACTAGAATTCTTCTCGCTCGCGCGAGCGCACCTTATTCGAACAAACGAAGTACATTCACCGAGACGAGTCACCGTCTCTTCTAGCTTTGAATCTGCTCCTTATTGGGGGGCTGAGTACTTGTCCTCTCCACGCCACACTTTGGGGATGCCTTTGTCCTCAAAGAATGGTTCGGATGGAAACTTGGTCTGGCCACTTTCTGTTTCTAAATTAGATTCACCGATTGTACTCAGAATAGAATTGGACAAACTAGAGCAGTTGGGCTGGGTCAGTCTCTTCCCTGGAAAAAGCCCAGATGGGATCGATGTTCCCGGCTATGGATTTCCCAAGTCTATTCGCTTTGTCCGGCTCCAAAAAAAGCACGATAGAAATAATTACCGGCGCTTACCTGTAGAAGATAGGTCATTCGCAGGGAACCCGGGCAACAACATGGTCCGAGTGACGGACCTAGGTAGAAAGGTCGACGCACTGGAAATAGAACTCAATGACTTTCCGGTTTATCAGGGGCAGCCAGTGTTAGCGCTCGGCGAAATCGAGCTTTCTTTTAACGGCCTCAACATATCAAAAGGAAGGAATATCAGCCTACGTCATGGTGATGTAGAGTATGTTCCCGATCTCTCTGTTCTAGTCGACGGCAGAGTCGATGGTCGCACGGTGCTGCCATTGCCCAAATGGATTGATCAATTGGCAGCAGGGAAGCCACACGTTGCCAGCCTTGCCACTTTTGAGGTAGAACACTCACGCTTGAGCGAGCGATGGCAGATCATCCGAGAGCGTTCCTTGATCAGTTTCGGAGTGTTACTTTTATTTGGTGTTTTAGCCTTCGTCTATTGGATGCGTCGCAGTAGGAAAATGGCGCAACTACGTTTGCGTCAGCAGATTCATTCTGACCTACATGACGAAGTGGGGAGTAATCTGGGTAGCATTTCTATCATGGCTGAGCAGCTGGAAAATCTAGCAAAAGATGAGCAGATTAAGGAAGGCCTAGAGGACTTATCGCTACTCGGTCGGGAGGCTTATGCTTCCTTACGAGAAGTCATTTGGTTAGTCGACCAGAGCACTATCCACCTGCCTGTGCTTTTGCAAAAACTCGCTGAGCGAGCCGAGCGTGTCTTAAATCACGCTGAGCTCTCCATTGAAATTCCCGAACACTGCCCTGACCAGATTGTCTCTCTCAATTTTAAGCGGCACCTCATCATGTTTTTTAAAGAAGTGGTGCATAACTGCGCGCGTCACGCCCAGGCGAGTAAAGTGCACATTGCCGTATCTATCACAGGGAAGAAGCTTAAACTGGCGGTGAGTGATGACGGCTGCGGCTTTGATGCCACCGAGAAATTCCCCGGGTGGGGGCTCTCCAGCCTTAAAAAGCGAGCGCAAGAAATGGGTGGGGAGATGGAGCTTTCTTCCAGCTCTGGAAAAGGTACGACTATCGTTCTCGAGCTCCCGCTGGCCTCACTCACCAATGAGGCGAGTCATTCCTACAGGACCTCAAACTAGTTTCTCGTTCTCGCCAATTATCTGAAAGCCTGTGAGCACTGACGAAAAGCGTAAGTTTTCTTACTGGTAGGACCCGATTGACTCTCATAGCCTCGTGGCCATTAACATGCTACCAATCAACATATGGGTCGTCGAAGATGACGCTGGCTTTCGCCGAACATTACGCAGTTTACTCAATACTGGTGAGCGTACTAGCTGTAGCCATGTGTTCCCTTCGTGCATTGAAATGTTCGAAGCTCTCGAGACAGCTGAGCATCCAAACCTTATATTGATGGATCTTGGGCTGCCTGGGATGGATGGGGTGGAGGGTATCCGAAACTTAACTCAAATTGCGCCAGACGTGGCAGTGGTAGTGATTACTGTTTTTAGAGAAAAAGCGAAGGTTCTTGAAGCACTCGATGCTGGTGCAGCGGGCTACTTATTAAAGACAGCAAGTGGTGCAGAAATCATTGATGGCTTGGAGCAGGTATTCGCCGGAGGAGCGGCCCTCAGCCCAGATGTCGCTAAAATAGTGCTCGATGAAATGCGCAAGGCTCCCACGACTGATAGCTTCAAACTCTCTGCTCGCGAAATCGAAGTGCTCGAGCACCTCACTATGGATCTTTCGGTCAAAGAAATAGCCGGCCGACTCGGGATCAGCCGGCGTACTGTGGCATTCCATTTGGAGAACATTTACCGTAAACTCCAAGTGCAGTCGCAGTCTGGTGCCGTAGCCAAAGCGCTGCGCTCTGGGATTATTTAGTGCTCATCATGGCCTGCAAGAGCTGTTGGAGAGAAGCTTTTCCCATGTGTTAGGGGAGACTGGTTGTTTGGCCAGTAGACGCGCGTGGTTTATTTAAGCTAAGGATATCACAGTGCTCAGCCACTGGAAACTTTTCCATGGTGTAGTGAGCCACCACGATAAACTCCCCACCGCTATGAAAAAAACGACTACGGCTCTATTTGCTAGCTCACTAGTGATCGCTTCGAATGCAGCTGAAATCTCAGCAGTGGGCGATGGCCTGGATTACGATGTCACTGGGATAGAAGCTCAGAGCTACCGCTCCAGCGATGTGACAAAATCTTTCGATGGGGATGGAGACAATGCCTACGGTTCACTTGGCTACCTCATTTTTGGTGGTGACGATAAGGAGAAGAATGCCCAAGAGTTCTCAGCTGGGAACAACTGGGTTAGCTCGCTCCCCTCTTTTGTGAAAGCGATCTCTGTTGATGACGCAACTACGATCACTCACAGAAATAATGACTATGATGCAACTGCGTACGATGATGCTTCATTGCCGATAGACGGCGATGTCGAAGATTTCGGTAATGGAGCCATTCTTCTCATGAATGCGAGCACTACCGGTGGAGATTGGTATGAGCTGCTCACTTTTGAGACCGACACGACCGTAACAACATTTCGGTTAGGTATCATGGCTGGTCAAGATAATGATGATACTGGTAAGTTCGACCCTTCTGGTTTTCGGGTGTCTTTCGAAGGTAGAAAGGCAACTGCAGTGACAAGTATTTCTGAAACTCAAAATACCATTGGCATGGTATTCTTTGACATCACTACCGATGGTACAGCAGGGACTTTTTCGATCGAAGGGCAACGAGGGGCTGGCCACCCTTCTCTGGCAGGTATCACCTTTGATTCTGCATCTAAACCATCATCTTCCGCCGTGCTTATTGATGTTTTTGGATCTTCTGTCATCCTTAACCGCACTCCTTAAATATTTTCTCTTTAGAGCCTAAGAAGTGACCGTCGGTTCCTGGGGGAATCCGGCTGCCATTTTTTGAGGGAAGGTTTCTTCTTAGACTTTGAGACTCCGTCAGAAGAAAACGCGTTCTCTCAGATTCATGCTGTCGAATTTCATAAAGTCCAAAGTCACATCAGCAAAATCTGGTGATTTTGTTTTAACCCGCTATCGCGACTACGCGATGTTAACTCTGACCTTCGATATTACTCCACGAAAAAACGTATGTTAGAGGGAAAACTGGTTAGATGACCAGTAGATGGAATCGAGTTGGATCAGGTATAACATTAACAATGTTCACACATCCATCACTTTTGGTGTCGGACCTAAACCCGTATTTCAAGCATACTTAATGGTGTTTAGCATCATTACTTTTTACTTCACCGCAAATCCTAAACGTTTTCTCTGTTGTGTAGAGAGAACCTAAGACGTAACAGCCTGGCTATGAGAGTAGTCCGGCTGTTATTTTTTTGGAGATAAGGTTTCTTCTCAGAGGTTGGCACATCGTCAGGAGAAAATGCTTTCTCCCGTTTCACGCTGTCGAAAGTCATGAAGTTTAAGGTCACATCAGCAAAATTTGGTGATTTTGTTTTAGCCAGCTATCGCGACCACGCGATGTTAGCTTTGATTTTCTACCTTTCAGATCTTCGACACTCCGCCACAAAAAACGTATGCTAGAGGTCACACTGGTCAGATGGCCAGTAGACGGAATTGAATTGGATTAGGTAGAAATTCACCGTGCTCACCTATTGAAGGTATTTCTCTAGTTCTAGTGAGCAGCCACTAAGGACAACACCTTACCTCTAATGAAAAAAACTACCACGATTCTACTCGCTAGCTCACTAGCACTATTGTCTGCTGCGAATGCGGCTGTTATCTCCGCTGTGGGGAACGGGACGGATTATGATATTACTGGTATAGAAGCCCAGAGCTACCGTTCGACTAATGTTGCAAAATCTTTCGATGCCGATGGTGACAATGCCTACGGTACACTTGGCTACCTCGTTTTTGGTGGAGATAACACGCAACACAACAGCGAAGAGTTCTCAACGGGAACCAACTGGGTTAGCTCGAACCCTTCGTTCGTGACAACGATCGCTGCGAATGACGCGGCTACAGTCACGCACAGAAATGCCAACTATGATGCTTCAGCGTACGATGATGCAACACTTGCCATTGGCGCTGATGTTGCAGACTTCGGTAATGGAGCCATTCTCCTTATGAATACGAGTACCACTAATGGCGATTGGTATGAGCTTCTCACTTTTGATGTCGACACTACTGTGACAACGTTCCGTCTTGGTATCATGTCAGGTCAAGATAATGACGCTACAGGTAAGTTTGATCCTTCTGGTTTTCGCGTATCTTTCGCAGGGGGGGCCGCAACTGAAGTGACTGGTGTTGCTGCAACGACCGACACTATCGGCATGGTTTTCTTTGACGTCACTACAGACGGCACTGCCGGTACTTTCTCTATCGAGGGGCAACGTAGTACTTCCCACCCATCGCTCGCAGGTGTCACCTTTGATGCCGTTCCTGAACCTTCTTCTTCCGCCATGCTTCTGTGTGGTTTCGGATCCTTACTTTTACTTCGCCGCAAATCCTAAACATTTTCTCTGTTGTGTAGAGGAAACCTAAGACACTAACAGCCGGACTACTTTTGTGGTCCGGCTGTTAATCTTTAGGAGGAAAGCTTTCTTCTCAGAGATTTAGACATGGCTCTGCGGAAATACTTTCTCCCGATTTAGGGTGTTGAAAGTCATAAAGCCCAAGGTCGTATCAGCAAAATCTGGTGATTTTGTCCCAACAACTATCGCGACCACGCGATGAAATTCTGACTTTCGACATTGGACACACCGCCCAAGGCATAAACGCATGCTGTAGGCCGTACTGGTCAGATGGCCAGTAGACTCAATTTCTTCAAATGAGGTACAAATGGAATGAAGCTCACCCCTCGGGGATTCACTCAAGTACATGTGAGCTCACATTTGAGATTAAACCTCAACACACTATGAAAAAAATAACAACGACACTACTCGCTAGCTCACTAGCGCTTATTTCCGCTGCAAATGCAGCGGTTACGATCGGCTCTGTAGGAAACGGCTCCGGCTATGATATTACAGGAGCTCAA
Source organism: Rubritalea sp. (assembly GCF_051252225.1). Classification (GTDB taxonomy): domain Bacteria; phylum Verrucomicrobiota; class Verrucomicrobiia; order Verrucomicrobiales; family Akkermansiaceae; genus Rubritalea. Next base: position 56,766 of record NZ_JBPOGE010000012.1, on the reverse strand, counting down.
ACCTTTGGCTTCTACGACTCCTCTGTGGCGAAGACTTTCGACGTTAACGGAGACGACCTCTATGGTACCGACGGTTACTATGTATTTGGCGGAACCGGTACGAACAATGGAGCTGAATACAATACTGCAGGCGTTTTTGAAGCGTCAACACCTACTTTTGTAGATAGCATCACAGCAGATACTGCAGTGACACTTGTTCGTAAAAACGACTCACAGCTTGGTTTCAGTAACCCATCGCTCGGTGACGGTGGCGGGGACTTTGCAAATGGCGGTTATCTTATGAACAATGGAACAGCAGGAACAACTGGTCTTCCAATGCTTTCCTTTAGTGTGACTAACTCTAACGAGATGAGTTTCCGTTTAGGGATTCTTGCCGGAAATATCGCTGGTACACAATTTCAAGCTTCTGGCTTTAGCCTGCTCTTTGATGACGGAGTCACTACTCCTGTAACTGCTTCAGTTGGTACGCTAGGTACTATCACTTCAGATATGGGTATGGTTTTCTTTGATGTAGATCTCGATGCGGGTACTACAGGAACATTCACCATCCTTGCAGATGAGAACACTAGTAACCCTATTCTCAACGGTGTCACTTTTGATGTCGCTGCAGTACCTGAACCATCTTCTTCTGTGATGCTTCTTGGTGGACTTGGTGGACTTCTCCTTCGTCGCCGTAGAGCATAATACTTTCTCGCTCATCGAGCGATTTATCCATTCTAGCTGCCGGACTGTCTTCTGATAGGCCGGCAGCTATTTTTAAAGAGGGAGGGACTCCCTAAAAAATCCAATTCTAGCAGTCCTGTTTGCGACTCCATTCGGTTCCATAACTAGCCAGCCCATTTTTTCAAAACCAATTATGCACAAGATTCTTTCGATCGTATCTGCCGTTTCACTCGCGGTCATCCACTCAGCACATGCGGCTGTGGCTCTTTCTTCTGTAGGGGGTGCCGATGGCTATGACCTCACGGGAGCTGAGGTAGCTGCTTTCTACACCACGAGTGTGGCGAAGAGCTTCGACGCCGATGGAGACGATCGCTACGGTACCGCTGGTTACCTCATTTTTGGAGGGGACAGCCCAGAAGACAATAGTGCGGACTATGGCGACTCGGGAGTGTCTGTGGAATCGCTGCCGAGCTTTGTCGGTTCTGTGACTGTCGATACCGGGAATACCCTCGTGCGTAAGAATACCAGCCAGTATGCGATGGATAATCCAGCCGAAGCTGTGGAAGGCACGGACTTCGAACTAGCTGGCTATCTCATGAATAATGGCACGTCAGGTACCACGGATTTGCCGATGCTGGAGTTCTCTGTGAATACTACAGATGCAGTGAGCTTCCGATTGGGTGTGTTGGCCGGCAATCTCGATTCACAGTATGATCCTTCGGCGCTGCGTTTGTCTTTCGATGACTCCATTACTGGGAATGCAGACCCATCGGTGAACATCGCTTCACTGCCGACAGTCACAAGCATCGGTATGGTGTTTTTCGATATCACCCTAGATACGGGGACGACAGGCACATTCACTCTCGCCGCCTCTGAGAGTTCCTCTAACCCCACTATTGCGGGCCTCACATTCGACATCCTCCCGACGGCTCCTTCTACCATCGTTTACGATTTCGACGATGCCAATGGCGTGGTCGACTCCAATAATTTCGGCTTTGGCGTGACCGCAGGCAACTGGATATTTGATGTCGATGCTGGCGATTCAGCCTTCCAGAATGATCGTGCCGAAGCTGGGGTGCGCACAGACGGCGACAGCCCAACGGCTTACCCTGTGATGCGTTTTGACGTCACTATTCCAGCAGGGATGTCAGTAGACTTGGACGCTTTGAGCTTTGATCATGGATTTAACGAGACTGCCCACGTGAACGATATCACGCCGTATTGGGAGCTCTCCATTTCGACTGGCAGCGCCAATGTCGAGACCAACAGCCTAGACTCGGTGAACGATGCAGACTACTTCGATCAAAGTGAATCAGTCTCACTTTCAGGCCTCAAGGGCTTAACTGATACCACGGTCACCTTTGAACTCACTTTCAAGACAAGTGAGAATCGAAACAACGATCTCGATCGCGCGCACACGATCGACAATGTCGTGCTCACTGGCTCAGCGTTTCAGCTTCTCATCCCACCAACGATTGTCAATTTCTCTGCTAGCCCGCTCGTCGTGGATGCTGGTGACACCACCACCCTGAGCTGGGAAGTTGCGGATGCGGATAGCTTAGTCATCGACCAAGGTATCGGCAGCGTGGGCTTGAGCGGTAGCACGCAAGTTACTGTGAATGCAGACACGACTTACACGCTTACAGCCACAAACACAGATGGTGATTCGAGCTCCGAGCTCACTGTGCGCCTGCGACCTGACACCCCAAACATTCTCGTGATCGTGGTAGACGACATGGGAGTGGAGGACACCTCGGTAAATTTCAATTATGATGCAGCAGGGAATGTGCTGAGCCCTATCGATCCAACCACTGTCGGTCTCGATAGCTTTAGCGACGATGTAGGCAATGCCCATTTCTACACCCCGTGGATGGAGGAACTCGCATCGCGCGGGATGGTATTTAGCAAGGCCTATGCCCAGCAGGTGTGTTCGCCGAGCCGCTGTAGTCTGATGACAGGTCAGAACTCAGCCCGTCATGGAACGATCCAGTGGCTGGGTCGTAAAAACGATAACTTACACAATATCCAGATGCCGAGTAATCCAGGCCTCCAATATTCTGACCGCACACTCGCGGAGGTTTTCCGTGATGCTGGTTACCGCACGATAATGTCTGGCAAAGGACACATGGGTAGTAAATTTACGACCTCTACGAGCATTTACGAAACACCAGCGGCTTCGGATGACGATTGCTACTATGGTTTTCAAATTAATATTTCGGCGAACACGGGCGGCGCGCACGGAGACTGTTACTCGAATGACTCTACCGCTTTTGGCCTGCCCGCTAGTGGAGCTACTGCAGACTTTGTGGCTGAGTACCAGGACATGACTTACAACGAGTTCGATCCTGAGACCTACCCGAGCGATCACCTAGTGGCGAATGAGCCGCTTTATGTGACTGAGGCCATTACGCACGAATTGATGGAACGCATAGAATCCAGCGTCTCGGATGGTGAGCCATTTTTCGCTTACTTCTCGCAATTCGCGCTCCATGCACCGCACCAGACCGATCCACGTTACACCGCCAACTACCCGCAATTTGCTGACAACTACAATACGCTGGCTTATGCGACGATGGTCGAGGGGATGGACAAGGGTCTTGGTGATCTGATGACTAAGCTTGAGGAACTCGGTGTCGCTGAAGACACGCTGATTATTTTTACAAGTGACAATGGCAGTGACTCACGTCCACGCGGGCCACAGAATCCAGCGACTCTCACTGGAACGAACCCATTACGTGGTGAAAAGGGGATGCGCTATGAAGGCGGTGTCCGCGTGCCTCTGATCGTATCCTGGGCCAAGCGCGACACTTCGAACCCATTCCAGCAAGCACTTCCAATCGCTGCTGGAAGCCGAGAGGATGACATCGTTGTGATTCAGGACCTTTACCCAACAACCTTATCTATGGCTGGCATTTCAGTTCCTGATACTGATGACGATGGAGATCCTCTGATTATTGATGGCCATGACCTGAGCCCATACTTGCGTGGTGAAAGTGGCAACCATCGACCACAGAGTCTCATCACACATGCTCCGTGTTCGAGCCGTAGTAGCTATTTTACAACCTACCATGAGGATGACTGGAAGCTGATCTACAGTTACACGACGAGTTCTCCCGTCACTTCTACGAATCTTCCCTTGGGGAGTTACGAATTGTATGACTTGGCAAATGACCCTTACGAGGCAGTCAATTTGTCAGACGACGAGCCAGAGTTGGTCATGACCTTGGCCCGCTCGATGGTTGCAGAACTTGAGCGCATGGGAGCTCCCTATCCTAAATTGAGAAGTGAAGACTCATCGATCGCCGCTCTCGGCCTTCCATCAGCCAGCGGCGACCCGCACCCAGTCATCATGCCTGAGCTACCTGCTGTCGATACTGACCTGGATCAGTTAGCCGACAACACTGAGGATCCGAACCGCAATGGCATTCAGGATGCAGGAGAAACGAGCTCTGAAAATGCAAATTCAGACAACGACAATGTGGATGATGGTGATGAAGTGGCGCTTGGTCTCGATCCATTAGATCCAGGCAGCTATTTCTACCTCGAAGCCACATCAGCAGCAGATGGCTCACTCAGCATTACCTGGCCATCACAGTCTGGAACGAGTTTCGAAATTCGCAGTAGTACGGATCTCCAGGATTGGAGTACTGTCGTGGATGCGGATGTTCCCGCCGCAGCCTCCGGAAATTCGACCACCTATCTCATTCCAGCCTCTGCAGAAGCGAAAGAATTTTATCGAATCGAGTTGAAGTAGTGCTGTGAGAAGGTGGGCTTAGTCGAGCCACTCGATCTTCGCGTCGCGTTTTTCTAGGTCGACGGTGACTTTGGCGTGGGCGAAGTCGCGCTTGAAGACCCAGCCATCGCGGCTGGCTTCACCTTTTGGCGCGCCGAGTTTTTTAGAATATTCTGGGTATTCGATTAATTGACCATCCTTGATATTGTAGCCCCAGCCGTAGCAGAAATAGGCATTTTCCTGTGCGCCAATGAGAAAGCAGGCGAGGGGATAGACTAACTTCTCGCGAGCGATACGTTCTTTTTCGGCGGCGTCTAGAGCCATGAATTCTTTGTTCAGCCAGTTGATGTCCTGATCTGGCCAGCCTTTGTAGACCACGATTTTTCCAGCCTTGGCAGCTTCTGCACCCATTTTCCAATAAGCCACCATATCTTCCTTCTTCTTAGAAGAAATCGAGTCGAAATGCTCGATCATCGCTCCGTCTGTGTAGGGAAGAAACTCCCCGCCACCGGCTGTGAAGCCGTCGAACTCTGTGGCATGCGTGCGGAAGCCATTATAGATGAGAAGTTTGTCTTCACCCATCACCACTTTTGCGCGTTGCATGATATTCGAGGCTGCTTGGTCGAGTTCTTTTTCTTTGCCCGGCCCCCAGCCTTTTTTAAGCCAGATTGGGCGTTTGGATTGGGAAACGGCATCCATGAAGAAGCCGTCGAAGCCAAATTCTTTCACTGCTCCACCTATTGTTTGAGCCCACCACTCCTGGACCTCAGGATTGAGTAAGTTGTATTGCACCACGCCACCGTTGTTTTCTGTTTTATACAGCGGCTCACCCGTCTTCATGTCGCGCAGGGTCCAGTCTTTCGGTTTTGATTCCGCGAAGTCTCGGTTATATGATGTGAATGGCCAGGCAATGAGAGTGTTCCAGTACATCAGAACCTTGGCATCTGGATTTGCTGCCTTGATACGGAGGGCATCTTCACACGCCACTTTCTCAGCGTTGTCCCGGTTGGTGCGTACTCCGTGGTTTTTTTCCAAACAAACGAAGTTGGAGAGCTTCGCAGTGAGTTGGACTTGCGCATCTGTCATGCGTGTCTGGCTTCCAAAATGCAACATCACTGGCGCGTGATCCCATGAGAATTGAGGGAAATTGCTCTCAGCTGTGACCGCGGAGATTCCCGCGCAAGCTATTAACGATAGAGAAATACGACGAAGACGTGCAGGAGATGAGCTATGAAATTTCATGGTTTATTTTAGATATTACAGATGTGAGAACGCGTTTTTCTCGAGACCTAGCGTCTATCTAAGCTTCATATGCACAGCTGAGTAAATTTATTTCCCCCACTATTTTTAGGGGGTTTTAGGTTCAATCTAAAATATTTTCGGCCCTTTTTTACGGCAGAGTCAGTGATTCCTTAATTTCGGATTACTGAGGGAGTAGAAGGAAGGCGACGAGTGTAGCCTTGTCCTCAGAGGTGAGTTGGAGGCCATCTTTGGGCTCTTTAGCGCCCAATGGTGAGGCTCATTCCGTGAGCCAGTCGGCTACGGCTGCCACGTTCTTGAACTCGGGGATCCAAGCAAGTTCCTCGGGAAGGTCGGTGGTGAATTCGCAACGCAGGCGCACCGGGTGGGCGCCGGATTCGATCGCCGCGTGTTGGTTATAAATGCGGTCGTCGACTAAGATCGTCTCTTCCGGGTTGAGATCGTACTTCTTGTAGCACTCGCGAAGGCTGTCCTGCTTGGCGGTGTCGTGCATGAACTCGCCGTGTTGGACGCATTCGATGGTGAGGAAGTCCGTCACCGGGGCCAAGACATCATTGAGGTAGGCGGTCTTGGCTTCGACATCGAAAGTCGCCGACATGGTGAACTGACGGTAGCCAGCCTTGTTGAGTCGCTTGAGGGTCTCGATGACTTCGGGGTAGAGCGGCCGGTTACGGAAAAATGCCTGATCAGCACAGAAGTCACGGTCCATCTTTTTCCCTAGCTCCGGGTGGGTTTTTAACTCCAACGCTCCGTATTCCGGAATGATGGGCAAGACCTCAGACAGTTGCTCCCACTTCAGCCCTGCATAACGATCCCGGTAGTTAGGGTGCTCTGTTAGGAAATGGTAGTACGCGTAGTTGAGGTTCGCGAGGACGCCGTCGACGTCCCAGAAGATGTTTTTGATTTGCTCGGGCTTCATGGTGGGAATGCTTGCCAATGATCGCTTGGCGTCCAGACTTTATCGGAAATCTTTTTCTTAAGGGCTGGGAGAAGGGATTGAGATTAGTTGAAATTCAAGCCAGGAGAACTCAACGATGACATTTTGAGCTTCTAGGAGTTGGATGAGGGTGTTTGTTTCAAAAAGTCAAATTCCGACACTCAGCCTTATTCTTAAATCATTGAATTTCGAGACTCTATTTATCCACGGGATTTTCGATGCGCCGAATTTCGGGGGCGACGCGAATGGCCTCTTATAATCATAACTGAATAGACTGCCTCCGCCAGTTGGCCACAGCCGAAGAAATTGAATCTTTTCCTTCCTCTGTTGCCCATTCTTCCCAAAATGCCACGGTAGCACTATCAGGCTTGTTATCAGGCTCAGCTATGCGAATGCGGGTCGGGAGTAAAGCCGCATCCCCCACGACAAGTGCCTCACCTGTATCTAGAATCGGAAGGAGGTCACCAAAGCCACCTAAGCTGTCGGGAAGTAGACGGCGCACAACATTCTGGTCATCTCCATTGGTTAGTCGCATGGCTATGAGGTTGTTGCACTGACTCATTACCGTACGGTTCACTTCTGATGGTCGTTGGCTAATGACAACTAGCCCCAAGCCATATTTTCGTCCTTCCTTGGCAATTCGTTCGAAAATCTGAACCGAAACTTCCCCTGAACTATCTGTGCTTGTTCTTTCTGGAATATAGAGGTGAGCTTCGTCGCAAAAAAGTGCGATTGGGTGGCGATCCTTGTTTGGGGTCCACTGTTGGATCGAGAAAGCGAGTTTCGCCACGAGGCTAACGATCAATGGCAGTATGTCTGAAGGAACCTCGGAAAAGTTGACGACCTTCACCCCTCCCCTTCCACCGGACTGATCCTTGCTGCCGGCAATGAGGGCGGAAGACAATGTTTCTAGCCAATCGAAATCAAGAGTAAGCTCTCCTCCTTGAAACAGGAATCCTAACCGACGGTCGGTCTGTTTGTTTTTAAGCCTCTGTATTAATCGTCCTAGTTTGCCCTTAAATTCACCGGCCTTGGTTGTCCCTGCTCTTGCACCGTCAACGTCTTGAGTGTCGAGTTCTTCAAGCTTTGATAAGACGGCCGCAAGGTCGAAGGGAATTGGACTATCGATCGTAAAGTTGTCGATCAAGGTTTCTTCGTCCTTTGCACTCAAGTAAGCTTGCTTTGCCTCAATAACAGAGCGGCTGATAACCATTGCTTGATTGGGCGCATTATTGTCACTCCGATCAATGAACATTGACACCATCGCATCATAGCTAAGCAGCCAGTATGGGAGGTGAATCACTCCGTCTTCGAGGCTGCGACCAGCATCCAAATCGGAAGGGCCTGCTATCTTGAAGTGGCGGAAACCATCGCCTTGCAGAGGCCCGTATTCGCCGTGTAGGTCGAAGATGATAGCGTTCGCATTTGGCAGTTTGCTGACCTGCTCAAGGATCTTGGCTGTCGTCCACGACTTTCCAGATCCCGTGCCGCCAACGATCACTGCATGGCGTTGGAAGAACTTGTTGCCGTTAAGAAACGCCTCGGCGGTCTCATCCAGAGTGTAGGTGCCTAGAGAAAGCCTTTGCGCTGTGTTTTCTCCGATGCTGGCGATGATTTCCATGAACCGAGTCAAGACCTCGCCTTCGAGAGCAAAGCACTTGGCATCTATGTCCGGCACCGCCTCGAGAGTTCGCACAAAAACATTTGCGTCAGTGCCCCGTTTTTCGAGGTGGGTGCCAATGAGCGCGATCCGTACAAGATTCAACTCAGTGGGTGGAGGCGAATCGTCATCTTCGGCAGGTTGTTCTCCTTCGATTGAGGTTCTGCTTATCTTCTGGATAATTCCGATTAGGTGCTGACCTGGCTTGCTGCTTCTCAGAACGGCAAGACGATTGACTTGCAGTTTGCGTAGATTCTCAGCGATTGGAACGTGAACGATGACCGTTGCGGTATCGACTGAACGAACCGTGCCTAGAGTGTCTGTGTCTTGGTAAGAAAAAATTGAGCTCATGATTGGATAAGGGTTAAAAAAGATTCTAGCTGCCAAAATTCTCCTTCTGACACGATTTCCCCATTGGGAAACTCAGGACAATAAATACGGCACCCGTCTGGGGCTGCTTCAACTGCGAGATACTCCTTACAAAAATCGTCCTCAAAAAAGGCTTTTGCCGCTGGAGTAAGTCCATGAGTGATCAAAACCAATGGCACCTTCTTGCTGCGACATCGCTCCTTTAGTTTCGTCTGAATGTGTGCATCGTTGAATCCGAAGCCTGAACAGAAAAATCCACCTGCGTTGGAGAAAGCGCGATCTGATGCCGCCTTGATCGAAAGAAATGGCTCATCATAAACCCTGCGATACTTTTGCAATCCAGGAGTGACGATAGCTGGAGACCAGCCATCTGGACAAGCATATGAAATTGGTAAAGCATGGATGACTCCCTGTTGATCTCTAAACCAATCAAACGAGCCGTGAACCTTCCAGATGTTCACCCGCGATTGCTCGGCACCTTTGATATGGACGGCTTGGCGTGCATCACCCAACCGTCTGCGGACATGGCCATAGGAAAATCCGGTCTCATGATAGAGTTCGCCAAGATCGGCAGCGTATTCGGCAATGCGATCATAGTTGGGAGTTACTACATCGATGTCACGGTTCGTGCTCCGGAGGAGGTGTTGGAAGAGCTGAGTCAGCGGGTAAGAAGATCGCTCGGTTAGCAACTTCTGGAGCGCATTAAGATCGAAGGGGTGGAGGTAATCCCAGGTTGCTTTCACTACTAAATCATCAAGCTCTTCGGGAAGATTGACCTTTTGGAGGGCGGATTCCAAATCCGTGCCCTGCAGTATTTCTTTGAATTTTTGCCACAGGTCAGCCTTGGGCTTCTCAAGACCTGCGGGGGCAGGAATGGAAAGAAGCTGATCACGCAACTCGGACATCCCTGGGATCCCAGCTGCAATGGAAGCGCCGCTTCCAAGAACGATCACGGGAGTTGCCGCAATGCATACTTGCGCGCGAATATTTAGAATTTCAAATGCAGATTTCGGCATCTTCGTAGTTGTTGTGTACCAGTTTTTTAACCGTTACATCTTGAGTTTTGTCGTTTGCTAGGCGGATATTGTTCTTTGCCTTGAGTAGAAATCTTCGATCCGTTGAAAATCGATATCGTACTGGAATTGAGACTTGGTGGTGTGGGAGGTGAGCATGGGGAAAGCACAACGTGCGAGTGATTTTTAGGGAAACTAACAGAAGGTATAGAGTAAATGTTAGAGGTGGCAATATAATGTTCTCGGTTCTTTGCTTTTCGTTGATCGTTAGGAGGTAGACCGCAAGATGTGTGGGTCGTCGTCTATCATTGATATCACTTTTATAACGTTACACGCATGAGCCTACCGATAACACCCGGAGAATTCCTGCTTATCCCTCTACGGGGAATGTGGCGCGAACTTCGGGTCGGAAAGGGATTTTAAAAAAGCGACGAGTGCTGCCTTGTCCTCGGCTGTGAGCTGGAGGCCTGCTTGAGGGTGTTTGGCGAGATTGGGGTCGAGGGTCGGGCTCTGGTGCATGGGGCCGCTGTAATGGTCGATGACTTGTTCGAGGGTTTCGAAGCGACCATCGTGCATGTAGGGTGCAGTGAGGGCGACGTTGCGCAGACTGGGGGTGGAGAAGGTGGCGCGGTCTCGCTCCTTTCCTGTGATGCTGAAACGGCCGAGGTCTGCAGTGGGTTTGAGGCCATTGTTATGAAATTGGTGGTCGGAGAAGTTTGCTCCGCCGTGGCAGTGGAAGCAATCGGCGCCGAGCTTGCCACTGCGCGGTTCGTACTCGGTGAAGAAGAGTTGCATACCGCGTTGCTCTTGTTCTGTGAGCGAGCCTTTGCCGTCCATAGCGCGGTCGAATTTACTATCGTAGCTGGTGAGAGTCAGCAGGAAGGCTTCGAGCGCGAGGCTGACTTTTTCTGGAGTGATCGCAGGTTCGCCAGAGAACGCTTTTTTGAAATCGTCAACGACCGGCGGATATTGGGAAAGTTTGGCGACAATATTTTCGAGCGACTCGTCCATTTCTAGATGGTCTTGGATCGGCATGAGTGCTTGTTCGCGCAGGCTATTGGCGCGGCCATCCCAGAAGAAGGAGGACTTCCAGGCGAGGTTGAAGAGCGGCATGGAGTTGCGCGAGCCCTCGCGTCCTTCGACCCCACGGGAGAGGGGTTTGTTATCGGTAAAGGCATTTTCCTGATGGTGGCAGGAGGCACAGGAGGTGCTGAGGTCACGTGAGAGCCGGGTGTCGCCAAATAGGCGTCTTCCCAGCTCGACGCGCTCTTCTAACAAGGGATTGTCACGAGGGAGAGCGGGCATGGGAAAGCGCTTGCTCATGACGAAGCGGTACGGTTTGTATTTTTCCGGAAGGTAAAGTGGGGCGACGGCTTTCTGTGGTGCTTCGCTTGGTGGGTAGGTGACTTGAGCGACGTTAAAGGCACTTTGGAGATTGGCGATAAGAGCACTGGAGATTGAGTCGCCTGGGTGTGAATGGGTCGAGGCTCCATCGCTTACAAAAGACAGGCTACGTGGCTGGCTGAATAACTTGGCAGCATCCATCTGCAGGGTGATTCCCGTGTTGTTCTTGATTTGAAAGCGACTGGCGAGCTGAACTGAGCTGAGGTTGGCATCGTTGGCAAGGTGGTAGACGAAACCGCTGAGGCTCTGATCGGGCGTACGGTACTTGCCTTCGATGGCCATGAAAATGTATCCACCTGTCCAGTCCCAGTGAAGTTGATTGATGTTTGGGTTGAGCGGGTGTTCTGCAGAAAGCTGGGCTGGGTCTGCATGGTTTTGCTCTTTGGGCACACCGACGGAGAAACGCAGCGCCTTATAGTCGCCGCTGGGGATCTCACTGAGTGAGAAACTGGTACGCCGCTTTGAGACATCGATGTAGGCAAATTGATCGGAGAGTTCGAGCCACGAGCCATCTTCTTTCTGTAGGGAGAACTGGCTGAGCAGGTAGCTTAGACGGGTGATAGAGTAGGTTTCTGCTTGCTGGTAGCTAAGCGAATGCAGGCGTAGAGGAGAAGCTCCCGAGAGGTGTGAAATATCGACACGCAGACTCCCAGCAAGGGCGAACTTACTGAGTGTTAGGATGAGAACGATGAAAGGATATTTCCACATGCTGAGGACTCTACTAAACGAAGCTTAAGATGGGATGTGTCGTGGTGGGAAATGTTTTCGTATCAAGCTATGTATGGAGCTGTTCTCACTCCGATGGATTTCCGGGTTAGGAATCTAATGCAGTCTGCTTTCATGGTGGTAGAGACGTCTACGGCTTCTTCTCCAGAAAGTTGATCGATCCGGCTCCATGTCTCCAGATCGGTCGAGGTAAATCGTCGAGAGAATAGGGGGCATCTGGGAAGGGGCATCTGAACACCATATAGCTGCTATCGATGGAGCTGATTAATACAAAATCGAGTGAGGTTTTAGATGCGAAACGGTCGAGACATTCAATCTAGGGCAGGTTGTCGCCTAGCGGAAATGAGCTTGCAGAAATGATCGCTGAGAGGCAGGATAATGCTTGCTGGTTTCTGTGATATTAGGACGTTATCCTCTATGTTCGGTCTCCAACTCATTGATTTAAAACTGGGGAGAGGTCTTGTAATAGCTTCCATTTTCCCTAACCAAATTAAACCATGAAAATATCTCAAAAATTAAGTCAACTCCTCGCTCTCTCATGCGCACTTGTCGTCACTGTTCCTCTAGCACTTAAGGCCGAGGATAAGGCGACAGCAGCAACGGAAACAGTAAGTAAAAAGGTTCAGTATCTCTTCGTGCATAACGCCAAGGATGTTTCCTTTGCTGACGGCAAGATGACTTTGAAAGGCATCGACGCGAACACTGTGTTTTTCTCTGACCGTCCAGACCGTATCGCCGGTCAGATTACTACAGCGGATTTCACTAAAAACTGGGGTAATGGCGCAGACAGCTTCGAGGCCGATAACCCAAATGCTACCATCGCCATTTTCAGTGAAGAAGAACCCACGGACATCGTGGTTGAGCTGAGTAATCCAGTGCTCGCAGAAGATAGTCTGACCTACGACATCAAGGTTCTAGAAGGTGAAATTCCAAAGGCGACAGGTGAGTGCTCACTATTTATCGACATTATCGGTCGTCCTCTCACACCAGTATCCTATGCAGGTGTTGCACGCCGCACTGCACGCCGCGTGGTAAGATACCGTTAATCTCTAGCGATAGACTCTAAGGCTTGCGGTGGGTTCGTTCCGCCCAGGCCACCGCTCTTTCAGCTTGATGGCTCAATACCAAACTGAGATTTGAGCAAAATAGATCCTCTTTTTTTTATTTGGTGAGATTGACTTTGACGCTGTGGATTGTGCCGTCGAATTCGAAGGGACGTTTGTCGAGGTAGTCGAGGGAAACGGTGGAGCCAAGGTCGACGCCGACGTCGAAGGTCTCGCTGGCGGTGAAAGCGAGCGGCACGGTCTTGGCGAGGGCAACTTCGCCGATTTGCTTGCCATCAACCTTGATGGTGACGGTGCCAGGTCTTCCGGGGGAGGAGATGGTGGTGTCCACCTCGATACTGTGTTTTCCGGCGGCGAGCGGTTCGGCAGATTTCGCGGTGTATTGCTCGATGATCATCATATTGTAGAGATAGATGAGGTGGCCGTTTTCCATGTAGAGAGAGAGGCCGCCGCCTGCGCCACCGAGGGCGTAGATGACACCGTTGGAGTTAGCTTTGGTTTCGAGATCGATAACAACTTGGTTGCTTTCCTTGCCGAGGCCTGGAGCGGTGAACTCGGGCATCCGGCGGGTGTTGGCATTGAAGTTCCACGCGGTATAACTCGTTTTGTGGAGATCGGCGGGATGGAGGCGTAGCCAGATTCCGGCACCGATGGGAAAGTCATTGTTGTCCTCTGCGACGGTGAGGAAGCGCTCTTTTAGTTCTTCGAGCTTGTCCGGGTTTTCGGCGGAGATGTCGGTGCTTTGGGAGAAATCTGTATCGAGTTTGTAGAGTTGCCAGACGTCCTTGGCTGAGTCCCAGTCGGCGAGTCCTTTCTGAGCATTGAGCCATGGGTAGAGCGGTCCGAAGGTGGAGGCGTACCAGCCGTCCAGATAGAGGGCGCGGCTGCCGTTGTTATCGAAGAATTGTTCTTTCTTCTGGTTCTCCGCAGCGGCGTCGGAGAATGTGTAGGCTAGACTGGTTCCGTCGATAGGCATCTGTTCGTAGCCGTGGACTACTTTCGGATGTTTTATGTCGAGGATTTCATAAATGGTGGGTGCGATATCGACAACGTGGGTGAACTGGTTGCGCATTGCGTCGTCGTGTTTGATGCCCTTGGGCCATGAGACGACGAGTGGATTACGGGTGCCGCCGAAGTCCGAGGCTACGAGTTTTGTGCTCTTAAACGGCGTGCTGCCAGCCCAGGCCCAGCCGGCGTGATAGATATTGTCGGTTTTCGGCGAGCCGAGGGCATCGAGGCCGCCGATTTTTTCTAGGGCTTCGATTTGTTGTGCGATGGTGTTGGGGATCTGGTTTTGAGCGAGTAGTTCGCTGATGGATCCTTGCTGGCCTTCGGCGCTGGAGCCGTTGTCGCCGAAGATGTAGAAGATGATGGTGTTCTCTCGCAGGCCACGCTCTTCGAGGCCGGTGATGAGTTTTCCGACTTCATTGTCGGTGTGCTCGACAAAACCGGCGAAGACTTCCATCAAACGGGTTTGGAAGGCGAGTTGTTCCTGAGGGATGCTGTCCCATGATGCCATTGTTTCATCGCGCGGAGTGAGTTTGGTGTCGGGTGGAATGATACCCATTTCGAGCTGGCGCTGGTAGACCCGCTCGCGGTAGGCGTCCCAACCGGTGTCGAATTTCCCTTTGTATTTGTCCGCCCATTCCTTGGCTACGTGGTGAGGGCCGTGGACGGCTCCGGGTGCCCAATACATGTAAAAGGGCTTGTCGGGTGCGAAGGATTGTTGTTCGTCGATCCACTTGAGAGCCTTGCGAGTCAGATCCTCGGTAAGGTGGTAAGTGGGATCGTCGTGAGGAGGCTCTACTGTGTCATAGTTTTCGTAGAGGCGGGGTTCCCATTGGGAGGTTTCACCGGCGAGAAAGCCATAGAAGTACTCGAAGCCGTAGCCATTCGGCCAGCGGTTCTTCGGGCCAATGGACGTAGTCTCGGTAGATGGGGTGTTGTGCCATTTTCCGAAGGCAGAGGTGTGGTAGCCGTAGTCTTTGAGGATTTCCGCAGTGGTCGCGGCTTCTTTCGGGATAACGCCGGTATAGCCATCGAAGGCGACGGCGCGCTCGGCTATGGTGCCGGAGCCGACGCGTGTATGGTTGCGTCCAGTGAGGAGAGATGCACGCGTGGGCGAGCAAATTGCGACGGTGTGGAAGGCGTTGTATTTGATGCCTTGGTTGGCAAGTTTGCTGAGATTTGGCGTGTGGACTTCACCGCCGTAAGTGTCTGCGATGCCAAAACCCACGTCATCAATGAGGATGACGAGAATGTTCGGAGGGTCTGCGGGTAGGCGAGTTGGCTGTGCAGGCCATTTCATTGTCGAGTCCTGCAGACGTGGCTTGGTGATGCTGGCTGAGGGGAGCTCAGGAAATGGGAGAACGGTGCCGTCGGTAGGAGTTTCTGCCGCCAGGAAAGTACAGAGAGCCAATGAGGTGAAGAGGATAGATTTCATAGTCTAATGGTGTGCAAATAGGGGGATTCTTGCAGGATGCGTGAGGGTGAGGACAGTGACGAGTGGATCCGAGTGGTCATTCTCGGTTAGAGTCCGATATTCTTCGGGGGGTATTTTTTGAAGGTTGCTCCGTGGGCTTTAAGTTTGCCGGCGACGCTGGCGAGCCAAGCGTTGCGACGGTGGCCGACGGTCATTTCCTCTTTGGGATCGATGTAGAGGTTGAAGAGCCATGGGGCGAGGCCAACGTCCTGGATGGTGGAGAGGTCGATGTACATGTGCGGGGCCTGTGGGAGGATCACTTTAACGTGGGCCTTGTATTCGCGCATGCGGCAGGCGGTGAGTTGGCTGCCCCACCAGAAGTAGACGGCTTCGCGGGCGGACTGGCCGTCATCGGCGAGGAGGAAGGAGGTCTGATCGATGAAGTCGTAGAATTTGTCGTCCGGTAGTTCGTCGTTGGAAACTCCAGCGAGGTTCATGGCGGTGCCGAAGAGGTCCATGAGGTCGAAGAGATCATCGCTTTCGCGGCCGGGAGTTATAATGCCTTTCCAATAGGCGATGCCTGGGACTCTAACACCTCCTTCGAAGGTGGTGCCTTTCGCTCCGCGGAATGGAGTGTAACCGGCGTCGGGCCAGCCGTCCATTTGGGGGCCGTTGTCGGAGGTGAAAAAGACAAAGGTGTTTTCGAGCACGCCGGCATCGGAGAGGGCTTTCATGATTTCTCCGGTGTGGAGGTCGACTTCGGCGACGGCTTCCTTGTAGGCGTAGCGGGCGGCGCTGAGGTTGCCGAGATCGGGGTTGGGGAAGTTATCACAATGGACCTTCATGAAGCAGTGTTCGATGAAGAAGGGCTTTTCGCCTTTCGCGGCCTCCTTGATTTTCGAGATGGTGAAGTCGACAAGCGCCTTGTCGGCGCGGCCCATGTCATCGGTGGTTTTGACCTGGCTGAGTTCCTCGGTTTTGCCGCCTTTGAAGCCGTGGATGAGATGGTCGTTTGGTTTGATGCCTTCGAAGGCTTCGTGAAGTTCCTCGTTATTGACGAGGTCGGGGTAGCGGCGGGCGTCCTTGCCTTGGGTGATCTCCTTTTGGGCGGGGTAGTAGCCGTAGTATTCGTCAAATCCGACGTCGTGGGGGCGCATCCCTTCGGCTTCTCCGATGTGCCACTTGCCTGTTAGAAGGGTGTAGTAGCCGGCATCGGAAAGCAGGGCGGCGAGTGACTTCTCATCGGCCCAGGGATTTTTGGTCAGCTTGTCGCCGGCAAGGATCGGGCGTGTGAGGCCGGTGCGGAAGGGGATGCGACCTGTGAGGATGGCGGAGCGAGTGGGCGTGCAGGTGTGCTGCGAGTAGCATGAGGTGAGCTTGAGGCCTTCGCGGGCGAGGCTATCGATGTGCGGAGTGGCGGCTCCGATGGCTCCGCCGCCTCCGTAGCACCCGGGATCGCCGTAGCCCATGTCATCGACGATTATCCAGAGGATGTTCGGCTTCTTGCCAGTTTTGGCTTCGAGAGCGGCGAGTTTCTCGGCGACGGCTTTGTCTTGCTCGGGTCTTGGGATGGAGGCTTCGAAGTTCTCTTTGGTTTTGACCGAGCGATCGAAGGGCGCGGCAGTCACAAGAGTGGAGCTCACCGTCAATACTGCGGATACTTTAAGGAGGAGGTGTTTTCTTTTCATGAGGTTATTTATTATTCTGAAGTCACAATGTGAGAGTTTTTTCGATCTTGTTGTGTAGGTTCCTAACAGGGTGTTTCTATCAGAATTTAAAGAGTACTTTCAGCCACACGTAGTCACCTTGTGGTCGGTTTTTCACTTCAAATTCATGGAGCCATTTCATTTCTGCAATTACATCGATATCAGCCACTTTTTTAGTGTAGGAAATGACGGGGCCGAAGCCGGCTGTGCGACCTTCAAAATCTCCAAAGGTTGCGCCAGCTCCTGAGTCCCCATTTACTTGTTCGTACCAATAACCACTCAGGCCTGCTCCAGCAAAGCCCCCGTATAAGGGGAAATGCTGTGCTAGCGTGCCATCTAGGTGAACCTGCATTCCTGTTTTATAATCGGTGTCAGGGTTCTCGAAGTTGTAATCAGCTCCAATAAAGACGGAGGCTTCACGACCATTTTTCTGACCGAAATACATAAAGCCTACAGTCGGTTCGACGGTCCAATAGTTCTTGCCTGTATTGGCAAGGCGGCCAACTTCATAGTTGCCGGTCGGCACATAGAGTCCTAAGCGGTAGTTGATATTGAAGTCAGGGTTAAAGTTCTGATTCAACAGCACGGGCATGAGCACAATGTCTCCAATGCCAGAGATGCTATCAGATCTTTTGACCGTCCCAAGTGCTGTATGCACATCTGCCTCAATACTCAAATCTACATAAGGAACCGTAGCGCTCATGGAATATGACCATGCATCATTAAGCTGACCGAATGCTGGCCGCCAGAGTAAGGTTAGGCCATTTGCATAGCTCTCAATGTCAGCTCCAGTCGTCACTAAGTCGGCGATCGGTAGGACACGTTGAGCATCTGCAGACGCCGACCAACTTAAAAAATTATAGCGCGCAATGAAGGTTTCTTGCGGTGGAGCTCCATCGACAAAGGATGCCATGGAACCAGGGAGGTAGTGGCCGCTGCCACCCTCCTCGGCTTGTAAGGAGGTGGTTGCAAGTGCGCTAGCAAGTATGAGTGGGGTAGCCTTCATTTATTAAGCATTGTGGGCTGACCGTAGTTCAGCGGATGTCTTTTAGGAGCTTTTGGTAGTTTGGATTCTCGCGCAGTAGACTGCGGGCACTCTTGATCAATGTGTCGACCTGTTCGTCGTTGAGGCTGAAGGAGGTGGGGATTTTATTAAGAAATACTTTGAGGCTTGGTTGAGGTATATCTTGAAAGTCAACTTCTATGAAGTGAGGAGTGATGGAGTGGCCTGGACTCGATAGAACCTTCGCTGATTGGTAAAGTTGGTTTTTAGCGAGCTCAGTACTTGCCGTGTTATAGCGGTGCAGTTGGACATTGGTCGCTGCGTTCATAGCAGTGAGCATGGAAGGCTGTTTGGTAGAGTCATCCATGCTACTCGCAGCTTGGGTGGATGCATTGACTAAGAGGAACACGACATGTTTAGGGAGCTTCCGCTGGTTCCTTTTTATTAATGTGCCTGGGCCGCCGGAAATATCTATAATGTCGCTCATGGCTCGCATCCCTGTGTTGTCGGTGATGCCGCCATCGACGAAGTGGATGAACTGTCGTGCATCCTTATCGTTGTATGACTGTAGACCCTGGTAGAGCATGCGGAAATTGGGGTCTTGTTTAGCCTTCTCTTTGGCATTGGGTGGCCATTGGTATTGCTGGGAAGAGGTGTCAGGGTAATTTTCGACTACGACGGGATTGAAAACAACAGGAACAGCGGATGATGCGGCAACTGCTCGAGCGACGGGAAAAGTCGAAAGGTCCGAACCTAGAAAATCAAAATAATCTTGAATGAATGAGAAGCGTACACCTTGGGCAAGGTCCGAGGCATTGATAACAACCATTGGGCGATCCGGCTTATGCATGTCGGCAAAGGTCGCATTATGGAACAGATTTTTCTCGTAGTAGTCGATAGCTCTCTCGGTCCGGCCCTTAGAACCAAACCAGTGGAAGGGGTTGAATAATCCTTTTGTTAGGTGGCCCTCAACGTTCTTTCGCAGGAACTCATCCTCAAAATGGGTGAATAATTTTTCGCCGTATAACCCGTAATAAGCGGCGGTAAAGCTTCCTCCAGAAACTGATGAGATATAGTCAACCTCGTCGAGTAGTCGTTTTTGGTGGGCTCCGTTGTCGATTTGAGTATTGCGTAGTTCCTCGAGAACACCGTAGGCCATGGCTGAAGCACGTGTGCCACCACCAGAGAATGCCACTACGAAAATGATATCGTCAGAAGAATCAGTGGATGCCCAAGTTTTTATGGAGTAGGGCTGGGTCGAGCTGGATGCTTCGGTAATTGGCTCATTTTTAATGACACCGTAGGAAGCGCAGCTGGTTAAACATGCGCTTAGGCCAGCTATGCTAAGGCTTGCTACCATCCAACGCTGAATTCTCGAGCGGGTACTAGAGCTCATGTTAGGAGCTGAATGCTTACTATCCACTGCGGTAGGATGCGCACCTAGGGCCGGTGTGGCTAGATTTTTTGAGGTAGTTTTCATAACATGGTGAGGATTTGGTTAAAAATTTCTCAAGTGGATAAAAATCATGGTGTGGGAAGTTCGAAGTGTGCGTGTGCGCAATTTTGGACCCAGGGAAAGAATGGATTCCAGTGTTGGCGGAGCATCTCGTTGGGGGAGATGAGGATGGCGCCCTTCTCACCGCGGAGTGCGAGGTTACCTAAAGTCATGTTGTTGGCTGATCCTCCGTTGCCATAGATCGGGTCCGAGGGAGGGAAGGGGAGAGCTATGTGGGAGAGCGAGAAGATGTCAGAGGGCCAGCTTATTTCGGAATCGAGAGTTTCTATTTCATTCTGATTGGCTGGACGGCGGTGAATCAAGACTTCACCTGAGCCTGTGGTGTTTTCGGTGTCTCTGTTGGATAGAATAGTTAGAGTGAATGACTGGCTGGCACCTTTCAGCCGTTCTGTGAGAGCCTTGACCGCATTGGGAGCCAAGACGTTTTTGATGCGCTTGCCGTGGTTCCTGTCGAAGATCACTAGCTCATGTCCGCGTTGTGGCAGTTTGTCGAACAGGCGTGTGACTAGATCTGGGGCGGAGACAGTGGCGTCGACTGCGGACTGGAACGCGAGGGTAGGTGGGAAGTCAGCGAGCTGTTTCTGCTCTGACATTTTAGCGAGGCGCCCTTCAATTTCTTTGGTGATTAGGTAGGCTTGGTGGCCAGCATTGACGGCGAAGGAATTGTATTTGTAGGGGTCGTATTCGAGATTGATCGAGGTCCACGCGAGTTTTTCGAGTCCGAGCCAGTGGCCCAAGCGCCCCTGCCATACGGCCATGGCTGCAGTCGGAGTGATACCAATCTCGGGTGAAAAGAGTATGAGTTTGTCGACCTTAGGGAGCGTGGGGTCATGGAGCGTCTCGAGGCAGTAGTGGACGGCTAGGGCGCCGCCGTTAGAGTAGCCTACCACATAAATAGGTTTGTCACCCACGGTGGCACGCAGGTGTTCTGCTGCTAGGCGGACAGCCGCTGCCATGTCGAGCCAGCTCACCTTGACTAGGCCTGAGGGAGTTGTTCCGTGGCCGGGGATGCGCAGGCCTATTACGCTGGCGCCAGAGGCGTGGAAGCTCTCCGCGTATGAACGGAGGCTATAGGGGGAATCCGTGAGGCCGTGCAGGAGGAGTACTCCGGCTGTCGGGTTTTCGGTGTCGAGGGTGAAACTACGGTTCCAGTTGGGTGCCATAGCCGTAGGGTCGGTGGCACTGCCGTGTTGGAAGCGGTTGATTGAATCGTCGTTCGCCTTTCCGGTTTTCTGATAGACTTCTTGTTCGAGCTGCTGGAAGAGTCGGTCTTCTAATTTTAGGTAGCCGGCGAAGTCGGTGACGTCTGAATCACGGGTGAATTCTTCATCGAGATCCACAGTGTGCCAGACACTAAGGTCTGGGCGCTTCTCTAGGGTGTAGATTCCAACTGAAAGGAGAGCGATGACGGAACCTATAAGACCGTAGCCAATGGCTCTGCGAGCAATGTTGAAAGAATGTTTGGCGATTTTGTGCATGATAGAAGACGGTGATTTTGCGGCGGCGCAAGATGGGTCTGTTAGATTGGGTGCGCCGCAAATTGATAACCTAACGTTAGTCTTTTAGTTTTTCCTCGCATTGAGAAAAGACATTTCAGGATTCTTTCATGTATTTCGTGATTTTCCAGTCTTCCTTGTACTCTAGATGTAGCATTCGATGAACGATCATACCGCATCAAAAGGTCATGGGGTTTGAAGGGGAATATTGTGTGCTAACTGTCCCTTCATGCTGATGACTATTCAGCCATTTTTTGGGGGATTCATAATAGATCTTCTGTCGAAACTGCTCGTCGTTGTTGGTAGGCTAACAAAAAATGGCCTGCTCCGATTTGATTCGGAGCAGGCCATGGAATGATGAATCTCAGGATTACTGCTTGGAGCCAGACATCACGGCTTCCATGACGTGATCCAGGTTGAAGCTACCGGGCTTTTGGCGCGGCGGGAACTCCTTGAAGCTCTGCAGCCACTGGCCGACGTAGGCACCCGCTGGCGCGAAGACCCACATGTGCTCAACGAAGAATTTGTTGTACCCCATGGCGTGCTCATCTCTGGCGCGTTCGAAGGGGTCGGCGCGTAGATCCGTGAGGATCGGAGCGCGGAGGGCGGCGAATGGCTGGATCCAGACCTCAAGCCCGTGAGCTTTTTGCTCAAGGAAGGTGATCTTGAATTTGTCGTAACGAAGGGCGGCAACGCTGCCGTCATCGGTCCAGTAGATGAACTCATTGCGGGGCCAATCGGCTCCGTCGCGGAAGTAAGGAGCGAGGTCATAGCCATCGATATGAACCTTGTAATTCATATCACCGACTTGGCGGCCCTTGAGAAGGTCTTCCTTGGCCGTGCTGTCACCAGCGGCAGCGAGAAGGGTGGGGAGCATGTCTTCATGCGCACCGATCCCGTTGACGAGTGTTCCTGGCTTGATGGTGCCGGGCCACTTGATCATGCATGGGACGCGGTAGCCGCCTTCCCAGTTGGTGTTCTTCTCACCCTTGAACATGGTGGTGCCGCCATCAGGCCAGGTGAAGGTTTCCGCACCGTTGTCGGTGGAATACATGATGATGGTGTTGTCTTCGATGCCGAGTTCCTTGACCTTGTCAAGAAGCAGGCCGACGTGGCCATCGTGCTCGACCATGCCGTCGGCGTAGATGCCGTGGCCTGTCTTGCCGACCGCATCGGGCTTGAGGTGGGTGAAGATGTGCATACGGGTGGAGTTCCACCACATGAAGAACGGCTTGTCGGCCTTGACCGCACGTTCCATGAAGTCGAGCGCCTTGACGTTCACTTCTCCGTCGATGGTCTCCATGCGCTTTTTGGTGAGCGGGCCGGTATCTTCTATCTTACCGTCGGCAAAGCTGTGGATGACGCCGCGTGGGCCGAACTTTTTCTTGAACTCAGGACTCTTTGGATAGTCCGGGTACTCCGGCTCTTCCTCGGCATTGAGGTGATAGAGGTTACCGAAAAATTCGTCGAAGCCGTGCTCGGTCGGGAGCATTTCGTCGCGGTCACCGAGGTGGTTCTTGCCGAACTGTCCGGTCATGTAGCCTTGGGCCTTGAGCAAAGTAGCGATCGTAGGATCTTCCTTTTTCATGCCTTCGGGGGCACCCGGTAGGCCGACCTTGGTCAGGCCGGTGCGCATTGGTGACTGGCCGGTGATGAAGGCGGCGCGGCCGGCGGTGCAGCTCTGCTGACCATACCAGTCGGTAAAAATGGCGCCTTGCTTGCCGATGCTGTCGATGTTCGGTGTCTGATATCCCATTAGGCCCAAGTTGTAGGCGCTGATGTTGAATCCACCGATGTCGTCACCCCAGATGACTAGGATGTTCGGTTTTTTTGTTTCGGCGGCACCCGCAGAAGCGATCGTGGCCATTATAGCGACGGCCCCAGACAGCAGTGCCCGACTGAATGGGAGGGTTTTTGTTTTTAGTGTCATAGTTGTTAGGTTGAATTGTTAGATTTTAGATCGGCGTTGTGATATCAGTGTGCTTAATTTAGAGGAGGCGTTCCAGCCTATTTTGATTCACCGGCGGCAGTGGTAGCCTTGGTTTTTAAATATTGATCCAGCGGGACCTGAAGGTCTTTGGCTTTACCCAGCTCGTCCGAAAGACTCTGTGCCTCGGTGATCATTTCGACACTCAAGCCCTTGGTTGCGGTGATATTCCGCTTGGCATGATTCGCAGGTGAGTTGTCCATGGTGGCGGACCGTAACAACAGTGCCACGCCAGCGATCTTGTCCGCCTTCACTCCTTGGCCGCGCACATAGAGCATGCCCAGATTTCCGATGGCAAGCGCATCGCCTTGCACCGAAGCCTTGCGATACCATTGATTGGCCTGCGCGAAATCCACGGCGGTGCCACGCCCGTGTTCGTACAAAACGCCTAGATTGAATTGCGCATTTGAATTCCCTAGCTCGGCGGATTTGCGGTACCAAACAACTGCTTCTTTCTCATCTTTGGGAATCCCCATTCCCTGTTCATACATTAGAGCCAGGTTGAATTGGCAATCGGCGTCACCTTTTTCCGCTGCCGTGCGAAATTCCGTGGCGGCGAGTTGCGGATTGCCGGCTTCAAAGGCCGCGACCCCTTCCTCAAGTCCGGCTTGGACCGGGCTGATCAGGAGAGCTGCGACCATCGTAAGTGCGAGGCGGGTCGTGGTGAGGTGAGTGATTTTCTTCAGGTACATCATCGTGTTTTTGGTCGGTTCGTTCGAATGTTGAATTTCGCTGCTGAATACGCGAGCCGGATTTATTAGGTCCGGCTCGCGGGGTTCAAGAGCGATTTAAATTATTTCACGAGTTCGACCTCGCCTGGGCGCCAGGTTTTTTCGATCCATGGTTCGAGCGGTCCATACATGCGGAGGATGCAGAACCAGCTTTTTCCGGAGTTGGTGGCTAGCCAGTTACCTGCTTTTCCTTCGGGAGCTTTAGGTCCGAAGTAGAGATCATAAGAGCCGTCCGCATTTTTTTCGATCCCTTTGGTCAGGCTGCCGACCGTTGGAAACAGCTGGCTGGTCTGGAGCTGGCAGCGGGTTTGGGTGTCATACATCGTGACTGCCCAGAAATTATTAACCGGCACGTTTGGTGGCATGTGCAGCTTGTAGGTTTTCGATCCGTCGAAGGGCTGGCTGTTCTGATCAAGAAAGGCCAAGGCGTAGTCCGAGCCTCTTCCAAGATGAGGAGTCGCCATGGCTGGAGTTACTCCTCCAGCATTGTAATAGAATAAGACACGGGCATCGAGGTCCATGATCCCTTCGGCTTCGAATGAGGTATTCTTGTTTGCGTAGGCGGTCACCCACTGACTTTCATCCGAGTCGGGATAGAATTTCACACCATCGATACGAGGATCGTAGGTGATGGAGCGACCAGCCGCATTGCCGAGCGTTGCCGCTTCGGTGAGCAGCTTCTTCATATTTTCATCGGGATTGAAGGGCTTGCCTTTGACGATGCCAATGGCTGCCATGTAGCCGCGAACTTCTGGGTTCACCGCTTCGATCGGCTCTGCCTGGACGATGTCGTTCAGGATTTCGAAGTACTCCAGGTTGCTTGGGAAGATCGTACTGAATGATCTGCCAGACATGTTGATCAGTTCGGTCGGCGCAGGATTAGCAGCGTCTTTTAGCGGATAGACTTTGAGTCCTGTTTTAAAATTCTCAACCGCAGCATCGAGACCATCTTTGATAGATCCGCGGAGGAAGAGGAAGTTCTTGTTGGTCTTTGGCTTTAGTAGGAAATATCCGTCGGGGATTTCACCTTCATAGCCGGGAGGGATGACGAGGTATTTGCCGCCTTTGCCCTTGTCCGGTCCGGTGAGACCCATATTGCCGACGAAGCGCTGCCACGCGTCATCGAGGAAACCGAGCATGCCTGGTGGGATCTCGATGACTGTCGGACCATCCTTTGCCAGATCGGTGGGAGCATAGGCATACATGGTGGATGTGTTTGATGTGATGACCGGAGTCCGAGAGTCCATCAGCTGTTCCCAGATGGCGATTTTGTTTGGAGCGTCGGCACCTTGTTCAGCCATGCCGAGAAGCACGGTGCTTATGGATACTGCGCCTACATTATCAAGGTAGACACCGAGCGCACGTGAACGGGTCAGGTAGTCGTAGACCAGGTCGTTAGTGTCGCCGGTTGGTACGCCGTCAAAGAATGTGAGCTCTCCGGCGACCGTCTGGACTGTGTCCGGGATGGAGGCTGCCTTTGTTTTTGCGGCTTCGCGAGCAGGATCTGCCTGTCCGTGTGCTGTGGCCAGCGATAGTGCGCCAGCGAGTGTTAGTGTGATGATGTTTGGTTTCATTGTGATTGAGTCGTGAGAATTTAGATTTTAAGAATTCGCTGCTGAATGCGCTGGCCGGACCGAGTGATCCGGCCAGCGAAGTTTGAAATAGAAAGGTCCTATTATTTTACTTTAACGATGCCTGGTGGCTTCCAGCTGCCGTCGCCAGGAGGGAGGACCGAAGGAGCTTCTGTCTTAGGCCAGTAGAGGCGCATGGCGAGATAGACTGTGTCGTTTGGAGCGGGGAGCCAGTTGGCTTCCTTATCAGCTCCAGGACTTTCGTGCTGGATGTAGAGCGTCAATGAACCGTCTTCATTCTTCTTCATGTTCGGCATCATCGGGGAGTTGATGATGTAACGGTTGATCGGATTCTCAATGAGGAGCTGGGACTTTCCGTCATACATGGTTACCGACCAGAAGGCGTTGACTGGTGGGTATTCGCCAGCGGGGAAGGTGAGGGTGTAGTTTGACTTGCTACAATCCAGCGTGTCGCCGTTTCCATCCACACGGGTGTAGGGGTAGGTAGCTTCGATGGCGTCATTGGCATAGATGCCGGCCTTGGCTCCTGCAGCACGCTTGAGCCAGTCACCGCTGAAGAATTCCTGGTCACCGAAAAAGGCTCCGATGTTCCAGTTGTTCACTTTCTTGGTGCCGTCTGCAAGGTACTTGCTGACCTGTGCGTCTCCGACCTTCATTGCCTCGACAAAGGCGGCCTTGTGTTCCGGGCTGAGGTCCTTGAAGTCGAAGGTCTTGCCAGGGCCGATGCCGATGGATGCGAGTTTGGCGTGGATGTCCTTGTTCTCGTCGGTGGTCGGGACTAGCTCGAGTGCTGCATCCAGATACTGGAAAAAGTTCTCCTTGATGCCGCCGGTAGTGGCTGGGAGGAAATCGATCTTTGGTGCGGTTTCAGGAGCAGGCTGCTTGAGGAAGACTGAAAGCGGCTTCACTTGATAGCCGTCCTGAATCTTGATCACGTTCGGCATGTCTTCTGGGTTGAAGAGCTGAGTGCGGTAGGCGACGAGGGAGAAGGGCGTGGTGGAAGTGAAGACTTCCTTGATGCCATCCGGCTTATCGCCTTTCCAATCGGGGCCGACAACCATGTAGTTACCGGGATCATTACCAGTGGCGCGGCTGCCGATGTAGCCGTAGTTGTAGGTGTTGCTGTCGCACATCATCACCGCGTAATAGCGGTTTTTTTCGACCTTAGGCACAGTGAGGACGACCGGTTCAGCGCGGAGATCGAGCCAGGTAAAGGAGTAGGGGGTATCGCTATTCGGCGAGATGACGGCAGTGTCCTTGTAAGTGTAAACGCGAGGCTCATTTTTAAGTTGGTTGAACGGAGCTTTGAACTGGCTACCGCCCTTGTCGACGGTATATTCGTACATCACAGCGTAGTTCATGACGATGGGCAGTCCGTAAACGAAGCCCTCCTCGGCGATGGTTTTGATTTCCGCCGGTGAAGGAGTCGTCGAGATGTCGGCGGCTGTCCCCGTGAAGGTTAGCGAGACCGCAGCGAGTGCGGTGTAGGCTATAGTATTTGCTTTCATTGTTATGAGTGTTGATTGATTTTATTTTGATTTCACGATGCCTGGTGGTTTCCAGCTTCCACTACCTGCTGGGAGGACAGAAGGGGCTTTGGTGGTTGGCCAGTAGAGACGCATTACAAGATAGACTGTGTCGTCTGGTGCAGGGAGCCAGTTGGCTTCAAGGTCGCCGCCTGGATTGTCTTTCTGGATGTAAAGAGTAAGAGAGCCATCTTCGCCTTTCTTCATGTTCGGAATCATCGGTGAGTTGATGAGGTAGCG
The DNA here is from genome assembly GCF_051252225.1 of Rubritalea sp. Lineage (GTDB taxonomy): Bacteria > Verrucomicrobiota > Verrucomicrobiia > Verrucomicrobiales > Akkermansiaceae > Rubritalea. The sequence goes on along the minus strand of NZ_JBPOGE010000012.1, from coordinate 29,718 downwards.
GTTGATCGGGTTTTCGATCAGAAACTGCGACTTGCCATCATACATGGTGACTGACCAGAAGGCATTCACCGGTGGGTACTGGCCTGCTGGGAAGGTGATGGTGTAGTTGTTTTTGCTGCAATCGAGCGTTTCGCCATTTCCGTCTACACGGGTCAGCGGGTAAACTGCCTCGGCTGCGCTGTTGCCATAGAGACCTGCTTTGGCGGTGCCGGAACGCATGAGCCAGTCGCCGTTGTAGTGGGCTTCGTCACCCGGGAGGGAGCCAACCTGCCAGCCGTTGACGTCGGTCATCCCCGAGGCAAGGTAAGTGCTGATTTTTTCATCACCGGACTTCATTCCTTCGACGATGGCTTTCTGGTGCTCTGGGGAAAGGTCTTTCAAGTCGAAGGTCTTGTTAGGTCCGATACCGATAGTGGCGAGCTTGGCTCGGATGTCCTTGTCCATGTCCGTTTCCGGGACGTATTCGAGCGCTGTGTCGAGATAGCTCCAGAAGTGCTCCTTGACGCCAGCTGTGGTCGCCGGGCTGAAGTCGATCTTCGGTGCGGCGGCGGGTGCGGGTTGCTTGAGGAACGCGGAAAGCGGCTCCACCTTGTAGCCGTTCTGTACTTTGATCACGTTTGGCATGTCCGCAGGGTCGAAGAGCTGGGTGCGGTATAGGGCCATGGAGAAAGGGGTGCTGGAAGTGAAGACTTGCTTGATACCATCTGGCTTTTTGCCTTTCCAGTCGGGGCCTGCGACCATGTAGCTGCCAGGGTCGTTACCGGTGGCGCGGCTGCCAATGTAGCCATAGTTGTAGGTATTTCCGTCGCACATCATGACGGCGTAGTAGCGGTCCTTTTCGACTGCAGGCACGGTCAGGACGATCGGCTCGGCACGTAGGTCGAGCCAAGTGAAGGAATAGGGAGTGTCACTGTTCGGTGTGATGACTGCAGTGTCCTTGTAGGTGTAAACACGAGGTTCGTTCTTGAGCTGATTGAATGGTGCCTTGAACTGGCTGCTATCCTTGTCGACGGCGTATTCATTCATCACGGCGTAGTTCATCACGATCGGTAGACCGTAAACGAAGCCCTCTTCGGCGATGGTTTTGATTTCCGTTGGGGAAGGAGCGGTCGAGATGTCGGCGGCTGTCCCCGTGAAGGTGAGCGAGACCGCAGCGAGTGCTGTGTATGCTATGGTAGTTGGTTTCATTGTGATAAATGTTTAGTATGGTTGAATATGGTGTTTTTTGAGCTGACTACTGGGCCAGTTTTTTACTGGCTCGAGTCAGGCGGTGTTTTCTAGTTATTAGGGGAAGAGGAAGGAGAACTGGAAGTTGATGCCCCAATCCGCCGCGTTGTCCGGGCGGACGGCGTTGTAGAGTCCTTGGATGGATGTGCTTATCGACTGCTTGCCGACGGTGAATACCTTGCCGACGCCACCGCCGACCGGGATGGTCCATCTGTCACTAGAAGGGCTGACCCAATCGGCAGTGATAGTGGCATTGCTGTAGAGGAACCAGCCATCTGGTAAGTTATAGTTGAGGAAGTACTGGGCGCCGAAGGCGTTCACTTCATCCGCTCCATCGCCACCTAGTGACCAAACGTTCTGGAGTACCACGCCGGCGCCCCATTTTTCCTCGGCATAGTAGAGTACCCCAGACGGACCGATACCGACACTGTCGGAGCCGAGAAGCGGGTCTGTGCGAGTCGGTAGTAGAACGGTGGGGCCAGCGCCCCAGACGAGTTTGCCGTCCGGCTTTGCTGGCGAGACAAACATGTTTAGCAGGGTGTTGCCGAGGCCGACTTCGTAATCACCATTTCCCAGCGGTGCCTGAAGGACCGGTAGGATGGTGTAGGTAATGAGCTTCCAGTCCTCGCCTAACGAGAATGGCCAGACGATCTGGGCGGAGTAGGAAGCTTCCGTGCCGCCGGTGCCTGGGACATCGGGGCTCATCGTCACATCGAGTCCCACCTGACGCAAGCCACTGACTGGGTTCTGCTTGAGTTTCACAAGGTCCGAGATTGAAGTGTCGGAGCTGCTTTGCGTCTGGGCGCTAGCGCATGTGCCGCACGCGATGAGTGCGGCAAGTGGGATAATGCTGTGAAGCTTCATAGATGGGGCCGATGTGGATGGATTACTTCACCAATTCGATCTCGCTCGGACGCCAGGTCTTGTTAATCCATGGCTCAAGCGGGCCATACATGCGCAGGTAGGTGAACCAGCTCTTGCCAGGGATGGTTTCTAGCCAGTTGTTTTCCTTGCCCTCTGGTGCTTTAGGGCCGAAATAAATGTCGTAGGAACCGTCCTCGTTCTTTTGAATTCCTTCAGTCTGGCTGCCGACGGTGGGGAAGGTCTGGCTGGTTTGAAGGAGTGAGCGCGTTTGTGTGTCGTAGACCGTTACTGCCCAGAAGTTATTGATCGGAACGTTCGGCGGCAGGTTGAGTTTGTAGGTTTTTGAACCGTCGAAGGCGTTCTTGTCAGCGTCTAGATAGGCGAGGGCGTAATCAGAGCCTGCTCCTGCGTGGCTGGTGGCCATGGCTGGGGTGACGCCGGTCGCATTGAAGTAGAAGAGTGGGCGGGCATCCAGATTCATCGTGCCGTCTGCTTCGAAGGAGGTGTTTTTGTTAGCGTAGGCCGTGGTCCACGAGCTGTCGGTATCTGGGTAGATGAAGACGCCGTCGATACGTGGTTGGTAGGTGATGGCGCGGGCGGTGGCGTTGCCAAGAGTCGCGGCTTCATTGAGGAGCTTCTTCATCCGAGAATCGGGAGTGAATGGCTTGCCTTTGACGATACCGATGGCTGCTAGCTGGCCGCGCATTTCCGGTCCGATGGCGTCGATAGGTTCTACCTGTACTAGCGCATTGAGGTCTTCGAAAAAGCTGAGGTCGTGGGTGATGATGGTGCTGTAGCTTTTGCCGGATATGTTAAAGAACTCAGTGGCAGGTGGGGTGTCGGCTTTGGCGAGTGGGTAGATTTTGAGCTTGGACTTGATGTTTTCTACGGCTGGCTCCAGCCCCTTGGCAACCGAGCCACGGAGGAAAAGCAGGTTGTTGTAGGTGGGGAGCTTAACGATGAAATAGCCTTCGGGCTCCTCACCGCTGTAGCCTGGGGGGAGTAGCAGGTACTTGCCGCCCTTGCCCTTGTCTGGGCCGATCGCACCGAGGTTTTCGACGAAACGGAACCAGGCATCGTCGAGAAAGCCCAGCATGCCGGGAGGGAGTTCAACGACTAAAGGTCCATCGGTTTTCAGGTCGAGGTAGGTGAGGGCATACAGGGTGGATGTATTGCCAGTCAGGTAGAGTGACTCGGGCTTGAGCAGTTGCTCGGTGATGGTGACCTTGTTCGATGCATTCGCGCCAATGCTGGCGTTGCCCTTACGCATGGCATTGAGTGAGCCGGCGCCAGAGTGGTTGAGGTAGACTTCGACTCCGCGCATACGGTCGAGGTTGTCGTAAAGTGTGTCGATGGTGGAATCAGTCGGCACGCCATCGAAGAATTCTAAATCGCCGATAGCGGTTTCGACTTTATCGGGGATGGCGATGGCATCCATGGATTCCTTTGAAATCTGGGCGAATGCGGAGCTGCTGAGAGCGAGAGCACCGATGACGGCGTACCTCAGGCTGCTTGGTTTCATAGTGTCTTTCATAGAGTGTTCTTGTTCGTATTTTTGATACAGTCTAGTAGGCTCAGAACGAGCTAGGTGTAATACAGGTTTTCAGGTGAGTGGTCAGTTCCAGTTTTGGCACGAAGTTGACACTGTGTGTAGCTCAAGACACATAGGTGTATGAGCTGGCATGGAGCATTAGTGTGGGAAGCAGTTACGATCATTAACTGTTAGAGTGATAGACGAGAGTCGTTGACTGTAAATTTATGGTAATTGCTAGAATATAATCGAACGAATTACAAGTAGGAACAATCCGAGACGAGTCGGTGTGTTAGACTGAACTGAGCAGCTGAAATTGAGTAGCTAGACGGTCAGGTTAGACGTAGGATGAGCTAACGCGTGGTTTCGAATAAGCTGTTGAAATCTAGGTGTGACCTAACAGTTTCATATAAGATCTTTAGTCAAAAACCATGATTCATAGATAGGCGAGATGGGCACGCTGCTATTTCATCAAAAAAAACAGGGCCCTCCGAAGAAAGCCCTGTTTAGTGAGATTTGGAATAAGTGTCTTAGGAATACTCCATCGTCGTAAATACGAAAAACCTCTTTTACACACTGCAGAACCACTCAGATCCGCCTTGTGTGATTTGAATCCTACACAGTTTTCAAAAGCTGTATGTCCACAGTTTGGTAGACAGGGCGTTTTGAGCTTCCGCATGACTTCTCATGGTAATAATGCTAGATGGTTATCTATGCGCTTCACTATGTATCTGCTAGTATCTTTGGTCTTTGCAGAGCTGTGCAGTGTTCTTGCTGCGAATGAGCATCCGGGAGTGATGTCTCTTGCTCAGCTGGAGCAACGGCTGGAGGATATAGATCATGAGTTAGATGAACTTGCTAGATGTAGTATGCGAGGAAGTATGGGGCCACTGGGCTGGCGGTCACATGCGCGTCAAGGTCCTTATCAGAATGAATGGATAGAGATTGATTTAGGAGAAAGCACCCTGATTGATCAGGTGGCTTTAGTCCCTACGATCTGGCGAGATTCAACATTTGGCCTGATGGCCGATGGCTTTCCTGAGGAGTTCCAAATCATTGTTGGCGATGGTAGTGATTCGGAAGGTCGGGTGGTGGCTTCTTTTACCGCTGAGGATGAGTTATTGCCACGGATCGAACCTTTGATTGTGCGTTTTCCTGTCACTTCTGCTTCATGGGTTAGGTTTCAGGCAACTAAACTCACCTCCCGTGCATGGGATGGTTTATACCAGCTCCAGCTTTCTGAAATGATGGTGTTTAGTGGCGAAGAGAATGTTGCTTTGCGCAAGCCTGTAAAAGTATCTACTCAGGAGCAATTTACCCTGCGTGCACGAGTCAAAGAGACGGTGGTAGATGGCTCTTTACCCTACTTGATGGATGCTGCGGGTGGGGCCGATAGTAAGTCTTTTGTAAGTACTGTAGATGATGGGTCTCAGCCCTCAATGACCATTGACCTAGGAGAGAGCTGCTTAGTGAGTCAGGTGCATCTTCATACGGTAGACTTGAGTGATAATGTTCCAGAAGTGATTCATCCGACCTTTGGTATTCCTGAATATTGTATTCTCGAGGGTGCCAATAACCCTGATTTCTCAGATGCAGTTCAGCTTTGCGAATACCGTGTAGAGACTGTCTTTGATGCAGATCCTATTATCATGCTGAATTTTGAGGAAACAGAAGTGCGATACCTTCGACTGACTGCGCTGATCCCTCATATTGATAGATTTGGGTCTCGGTTGAGGTCCCTTGTGGGTTTCTCAGAAATAGTGGTGTTATCCAATGGAATGAATATCGCTAAAGATAAGAATGTTGATCTGGACTTTGAGGTTAGAGGGTATACGCGGCCGCTTGCTAATGTCACTGATGGTAAAAACTTCTACGGAGAAATTTTATCGATTCGCACATGGATGAATCAATTGGCGCGGCGTCATAATTTGGAAAAAGAGCGTCCGAAAGTTGCGGCTGAAGCAGCAGATCGCTATGTTCTGCAGCAAAAAAACTTGATGCGGATGTATTGGTTAGCAGCTTTGCTAGTCGTTGTGATTATTTTGACCGTCTTGATTGGGAGGTTAGTTCGGATGAAGTATGTTGGTCAGATTCGCCAGCGTTTCGCTGCGGATCTACACGATGAGCTTGGAGCTGACATTCATTGTATTGGTCTGATGAGTGATATGGCACGCGACTCTCTAAGTGAGCCGGCTAAGCTGGATGAAATTCTAAAAACGATTCGTGAGGCAACTGAGGAAACGGGCAATGTGGTCCGACACTATAGTAATTTATATGAAGGTAATTTCTCGGCCTCTGGTTTACAGGGAGACATGGAGCGAATTGCGCAACGGGTGGTTGTTCACTTGAAGCACGAGTTCAGCGTGGAGGGTGAAGCTTGTTTAAAGCAGTTACATCCGCGAACCCGATCTGATTTATTGTTATTTTATAAAGAATGTCTGATTAACATCTGTCGTCATTCGGGAGCCACTAGTCTGAGCACCAAATTAGTAGCTAATAGCAAACGCATTGAAATAACCGTCTGTGATGATGGGCAGGGGATTTCTGATCCTAGTAGTAAGGGGTTGCCGCAGTCACTCAAGCGTCGAGCTCGCCTGATGGGAGCCCGCGCTCGCCTAATAAATCCTAATGGAGGAGGGCTCTGTATTCATCTCTCCCTGCATCGCCGAGGATACTTGTTGCACAAGTTACTCGGTTTTTTAAATTCTTAAAAAAGAGACCATGAAAGAACCGATCAAAGTCATGTTGGTAGAGGACCATCCTAAGTATAGGGCAACCATTGAAATGGCTCTAAAACTTGAGTCTGATATGCACCTGTGTGGAACCTTTGGCGCTGCGGAGGTAGCTTTAAGAAGCTTGCCTGATCTAGGAAGTAGGGCGCTTCCTGATATTGTGCTACTCGATCTTAATCTTCCAGGCATGAGTGGTCTGGAGGCATTACCGTGGTTTAAGAAATATCTCCCAAGTGCGAGTGTGATTGTGCTGACTCAGTCCGAGGCTCCAGCAGATGTTTTTCATGCTCTGCAGCAGGGTGCTGCTGGTTATTTGCTGAAGTCATCCACTGTGAATCAAATCAAAGACAGCATCCGTACGGTCAAAGAGGGTGGTGCATCGCTCGATCCAAAGGTGGCCGTCTACATCCTCGACCAATGGAAAAAAGCACCACAAAGCTCTGAGGTGGAGAAGTCACTTTCTGAGAGAGAGCTAGAAATTCTCAAGCTGCTTGGTCAGGGATTGGTGAAAAAAGAAATCGGTGACCTTCTAGGGATAGGCTACGGCAGTGTGGCCACTTATATTCGCCGTATTTATGAAAAGCTTAACGTCGTTAATGCTCCTGCTGCGATCGATAAAGCTTACCGTGCAGGAATCCTACCGAGAGATTAGAATAGAGTTTTTCACCTTATGAATGTTTAGTGTGCATAAAAAAATCAGCACTCATCGAGTGCTGATTCTGAAAATTGATGAGGCTGTCTATTTAGTAGCTGAGCTTACCACCTTTTGATGGTTTCTGGCGTTCGTTTTTCCACCATTCGCTAGGACCTTCTTCTTCGATATTTTCCCAGAGGGCGATGATTTGCGCTTTAAGCTCATCAGTCTTCTCAGGCATTTTTTTAGCGAGGTCGTTCTCCTCATTCCTGTCTTCTTTGATGTTGAAGAGTTGGAATTCTGTGAGTGTTTCATTACCTACGATTTTCCAATCGCCGACGCGCATAGCGACTCTGTCCTGAGGAGTGGATACGTGAGTGCGCCAGAAAAGTGGGATCTTACGATCCACTGGTTTTCCTTCGAAGGCAGGAAGGATACTAACAGCATCAATAGTGCGGTCGGCCGGAACAGGTACTCCTGCTACTTCTAGTGCAGTGGCAAAGATGTCGGTACCGATGACTGGTACGTTGCTCTCTGTGCCCGGCTTAATCTTAGCTGGCCAACGAACAATGCCCGGAACACGGATGCCGCCTTCGTAGCCGCTGCGCTTATTACCGCGCAAGCCACCGGAGGAGCCGCCGTAGGCTGGTACTGGGCCGTTATCAGAAGTGAAAAATACTATAGTGTTTTCGCTGACCCCTTCTTTATCTAGAGCGTCGAGAACCATGCCGATGCCGTTGTCCATCTGAGTGATGTTGCCCATGTACTTGCTGTTTTTTTGGCCTTTATAGAGGTCTTGGAAGCGAGAATCTGTAGCAATTGGGGAGTGTGGCTCGTGGAACCATACTGAGAGTACGAAAGGTTTCTCTTTATCGCGTAGGTCTTCTAGCCAATGTACTGCTTCACCAGCGACGAGCTGTGCAGAGTAGCCTTCAGTATTTCCAACCTCTTTGCCATTGCGGAAAAAGTTGTTCGGGTTTTTGTGGCTCTTGATGGCATTGTTCTGGGTATACATCCAGTAGTTGTAGCCGTGTTCACCTGGCTGAGGGAACTCAGGGTTGTTGAACTGCTGTTTGGAGAGTAAGTGCCATTTACCTACGTGGCAGGTATCGTAACCGGCAGCTTTGAGGAGTTTAGGGTAGGTGATTTCACTGGCACGGAGGTGTGCATCGTGGTTGCCAGAAAGGTGACGCCAGACACCGTTTCGATAGGGTGTGCGACCGGTAAGAATAGCGGAACGTGAGGGGGAGCATACTCCAGCGGGTGAATAGAACTCGGTGAACTTGACGCCTTCTTTGGCGAGTCGGTTCATGTTAGGCGTTTTGATGAGGTCATTGCCGTAGGTTTCGGAATCACCATAGCCCATGTCATCGGCCATGATGACGACGATATTGGGTTGATCAGGTGCGGCCTGGAGAGAAGCCGCGCCGAGTAGGCAGAGGCCAAGGTGTAGTAAGTTGAATCGCATAGCTGTAGTACTGAGTTTAAAATCGGTTTCTTACTGTATATGGGTAAATGATAAGAAGCTGTTCAGCAAGCGAGATCTCTGTGCTTACCAAGCCCAAGAGTGTTTTCCCCAGAAGGCATAGAGTTGGCTAGTGCTGCCATTGAAGCCATTGCGCTCCATCGGGCGGTCCATGTTGCCAAAGTACTTTGGAGTATTCCAGTTGCCACCATTGTAATTGTGAATCTTTGAGCGTCCATTCTCCCAAAACACACCACCATATTGCCACATGCTCCAATCATGCCACACTCCTGAAGCGTGGGCTAGTTTGTGAGGGTTTTCTAAATTTGTATAGCCATTGCTGTAGAGGGCTAGCCAGTAGGGGCATTTGCGCAGGCGGTGTTTCTGAGCTTCACTAGCGCGATTTAATGTTTTGCGAATTTGAGGTCCATTTTCTAGATAAACGACGGGCTGGATACCGGTGCGACGATAGATTTGATCAACAAACCCTACCATCAAATTAGCGCTACACTTCGTGTCGAAATCTGCTACTAAAAGTATACGTTGCGTTTGTAGTCGATAGTTTTTCTTGATTGCACTTAACCTCCCGAGAAAGCGGCTCGCTTGTTCTTGTGCTGATTGGTTAGGGACCACGAAGCAGTACGATCCTAGTAGCATGCCTTGGCGTTCGGCACCCGCGAGGAACTCGCCACATTTAGTGTCGTAGTGGCTGCCTTTGGTTGCACGGGCAATGAGACCTAGGGCTCCATTGTCTACCAGTGCTTTTTGATTCGAAGGGGTGTAACTGCGGCCAGAGCGCTGCTTTTCTTTAGGATCATATTCGGAGACATTGATGATTTGAGGTGCTGATTTAAAGCTCACTCGACCGTATGGAGTAGCACAGGATAGAAGTGGTAGTACTGCCGCCAAGAGCAGGAGAAAGTGTCGGAATGTCATAGCGATTTCGTAGCCTACACGATCTATTTGTTAGAGGGAAGAAGTAAGGTGAAAATGCATGGGGATACACGGATCTAGTGTTTTGTCGCTAGGAGCTGGCCTAGCTGTGGACGGATGGCATCTGCCCAGACTTGGTATTGGTCTGGGTTCGGGTGGAGCAGGTCTTTCATGACATTTCTGGAGAGCGTTCCGTTTTCCTCGAGGAATGTGTTGTTGATATTGAGGTAGAAGATGCGTTTGTTGTCGGCATATGTTTCGATGATTTTGTTAGTGCCGTCGGTGAGTATACGCTTTGGATCTTCAGGGGTGGCGCCGCGTGGGAAAATGCCGAGTAGGAGAATTTTGGCTTCAGGTTGCTTTTTTTCTAACAAATCGAGAATCGCTTTGATGCCTAACGCGGTTTGTTCCGAGGGTTCGTCACGGTGTCCAGCGTTGTTGGTGCCAATCATGATGACGATGGCTTTTGGTGAGATTTCATCGACTTCGCCATTTTCAATTCGCCAGAGAGCATTCTCCGTGCGGTCTGCACTATAGCCCAGGTTAAGAGCCTTGTAGGGTGCGTATTCTTTTTCCCATACGTCCTTACCCTTGTTCTCCCAAGCGTGGGTGATAGAGTCGCCAATGAAGACGAGCTGGACGTCTCCGAGGACCTTTTTTTGCTCTAATTTTTCTTGGTGTCTGGGCATCCACCATTTTTGGGTGCGACTCTCAGCTGTGGTGGAGAGGGATGTTTCCGCCGAGAGAGGGAGGGATAGAATTCCAAGAAAGAGAGCGAGGTATTTCATCATAGCTTGTACTTTATATTTGCTGGTCATCTTTCAAATGCTCCTGGCTTGTAGCTATATAGGAGGGTAATAGGTGTGTTTTTTCACTGGCATTGTGCTCTCCTTGCTTCCAGCATAGCGCTGTTGTCGCAACCCACTTAATGATGGGCTCACGATATAATTATGAACTATCCAGCTTTGGCTTTTGCCGTTTTTCACAGGATCACCCTGTCGCTTTTTTCTGAGGAAAGTTAGAGATTGAGAAGTACCATACGAAGTAAATAATGAAGTTATCCATTTTATCCGTCATTTGGCTCTCCTTGCTTGGCAGCCTATCCGCCCTAGAGAAAACTGGCGAGCAACTACCTACGCAAGAAGGGGATCCTGTGGGCCGTGCGGTAATCGCTGAGGCAGCGGCAGATCCTAACTCGCTGCATTATACACTCACTGCTGATCAGCGAGGAGTGGAGGTGTCATCAGGTGAGCTCGAGATGATGTTGCGTCCACTTACGAAAGATGAGCTGGAGCTAGAACTCAAAGAGTGGATGCATACACTCAAGCAGTTAATTATTGCATCTTCCAACAACAACTTAGAGGTCGCTCGCTTGTCCGATGAGGAGCAGAATAGTGAGCGAGGAATAGAGCTTAGGGAAAAGCAGTACGAGAACCGCCAGCATGAAGTAAAGCTGGTGAAGCATATCAAAACTATTTTGAGAGCGCTCGAGAAAAAGGGAGGGAATGTTGAAACTGAAAGACTTTACGTGGATGCTGTCGTGGATACCAAGGATGTGGTGGCGAAGAGTACTACGGACCGTGTGACTGCTATCGCAGCTGATTTTGGCGTGTGGTTTGACAGTCGGGAGGGAAGTGAAAAGTTCGTTAAGAAGGCGATTCGATTTTTCTCTATAGTCATCATTTTTGCCCTTTTAGGCAAACTCATGGCAGGTCTCACTCGACGTATCATGCGTCGTCATCGAAGAGGTTCAGTGATGCTGCGTCGGTTTATCCAAAAGACCATAGGCTTTGTAGTGTTTTTTATAGGGTTTCTGCTCGCTCTGGCGGCAGTAGGGGTGCACGTAGCATCCATGCTAACAGCATTAGGTGCTGGTGGTGTGATTATTGGTTTTGCTCTTCAGGATAGTATTTCAAACTTTTGGAGCGGGCTGATGATTATGGTTTACAAGCCATTTGATGTGGATGACTTCATCTTGATCGACGGAGTGAAAGGGAAAGTGGAGAAGATGAGCTTTTTGAATACCACTTTAGTGACAATCGATAACAAAGAGCTGGTGATCCCTAACAGAAAAGCCTGGGGCAACACGATCACCAACTATACCGCACGTGCTGTAAGACGTGTGGATTTACTTTTCCGGATTAGTTATGGAGATGACATTCAGAAAGCGTCGAACTTACTTAAGGAAATGGCAGAAGCGCATGCCTTGGTTTTGCCAAAGCCGGAGGTGGCATTGGGAGTTCAAGATCTATCAGAGTCCGCAGTGATCCTCTTTGTGCGCCCGTGGGTGAAGACCGAAGATTACTGGCCAGTGCACTGGGACCTCACTAAGGAAGTCAAAGAGCGTTTTGCTAAAGAAGGAATTTCCATACCTAAACCACAGCAAGAAATTGTGATGCACAAAGTGACGGATTAGCCTGCGTGCTATTGGTTGTACGGAGTGTCTACAACTTCTCGGCCGAGGATTTTTTCGTAGCGCTGGATATAGGCTGCTGCGGTGTTTTCATGGTTAAACATTAGAGCACTCTCTCTCATCACACGGCGAATCGTTTTCTGTTTGATGGCCGGATCCCACTGATAGAACTTAAGCGCTTCATCAATCGCCCAGCGAAGGCCTGAAGGGCTGTAGTGCTCAAAGCGGAAACCATTTCCGAGCTTACCATCGTGGTGCATGTGCCATACGGTATCATGTAGTCCACCCGTATCATGGACGATGGAGATGGAGCCATATTTAGGAGCTACCATTTGAGGGAGCCCACAGGGTTCAAAACGCGATGGCATGAGCATGAAGTCTGAGCCAGCGTATGCGAGGTGTGAGAGGCTTTCGTCAAAATCACAAACAGCGACTTTGCCTTCAAGCTCATGTAAAGCCACGATGTCTTTGAAGTGTTGTGAGAAGGAACCGCTGGCAACAATAACAACCTGTAGGTTCAGATGCGCATAATCAGCGATGGTGTCGTACATAATGTCGGCTAATAGCTGGCAGCCTTTTTGCATTGGGTCGAGCCGCGATGGCCAGAATAGAATAGGAGCATCGGGGTCTATGGCGAGCCCTGAAGCTGCTTGCAGTTTAGCCTTATTCATAGCCTTGCCCTTGACGAAGGTGTCGGCATTGTAGTGGTGCTCTAAAAACGGATCAGACTCTGGCTTCAGGTATTCATCTGGAGCATTGAGAATGCCGCTTGCGCAGCCTGCGTAGACTTTATTTGCCAGTTCATTTTTAATGGCATCTGGTACGAACTCGTGTCGCCCTTCCACTACTTCATATAAAAAGGAAGTGCTCACGGAGTTGACATGGTCTGCGGCAAAAATGCCAGTGGCTAACAGGTCGACAGGAATATCATTGCGCGCGTGATCGTAGCTGTCTGGCTGTTCTGTAAAATAGAGGTACTCCCAGAAGTCTGCTGCATCGATCCCTTTTTCTTCCATGTAGGCCATGGTGAGGCGTTCGGAGTGAATGTTGTGACAGGTAAAGAGGCTGGGAATACCGAGTCGCTTGGCCGCAGCTGGTATGAGACCAGTCATCCAGTCATTGCAGTGGATGAGATCTGGTTTTACACGAGGGATGATGTTGTTGATGACTTCGCGCTGGAAGGCGAGTGCCGTGGTATGATTTTCAGCAACATCATACACCTTGCTGCGGCGGTAAAAGACGCGGTCTTCAGCGAGGTGAATGCGTTTGTCAGGAAGTGCATCTGAGACACGCTCATACTGGCGGTCGAAAATTTCCTTCATGTCCGTGTTGAACATGTTGCGGTAGTTCGGCAGGGCGACGTGGACGTCAGCTCCTTGATCGTAGAGAGCTTTGACCAGCGAGGCGGACACGTCTGCCATCCCCCCAGCTTTAGCACTTAATCGCTGCGCGAGATTGCCCATTCCTGAGGGCAGATAAGTAATCTCAGGAGTAACGACAAGGATGCGTGATTTTGGTTCAGATGTAGGCTTCTCGTCGTTCGTTGGGGCATTACTCATGGTCGTTAGCTTGGATAGCAAATATTGGGGGTGGGCTTCAAATATAGAGTGGCGGAAATTCTAAGGCTTATCAAGGATTGACGCGATATTTTGTAATCTACTGAATCACAAAAGTGGAGTTGTGAATGCTGACAGCTCTGACACACATCATGAGATGGGTTCATATTCAACTAACAGCAACTCGTATGCCAAGTGATCGGAGAGCTATTTAGTATGAGTAGATATTTCTCGGTGACAAATGCGCTGAAGCGGCTTTAGTGAAGCTAAATCAAATTTCACTTTATGCAGCACCCTTTTTTAACCGACTCTTATCATATTCCTTGGGCCTCACTCACTCCAGATCACATCGAAGCCGATATCACAAAAGCTCTCGAGCTAGCTGAGCAACGGCTCGACTCCATCCGTAAAATCGACGCATCTGAAGTAACATACGAGAACACCTTTGGAGCGCTTGAAAATGCGGCTCAAGAGCTGGAGTACGGCTGGGGAAGACTGAGTCATCTTGATTCTGTCGATGACAACCCTGAGCAGCGTGCGGGTATGAATGGCATGCTTCCACAGGTTTCCTCATTTTACTCTCAAATTTCTCTGGATGCTGACATCTGGAAAACGCTGAAAGCCTTTGCTGATAGTCCTGCTGTAAAAACGCTCAGTACCGTAAAGAAGCGCTTCATTGAAGAGACCTGTGCTGATTTCATTCAGGCTGGGGCTGATCTTCCTGCGGACAAAAAAGCTGAAGTGGCTGAGATAGATGCCGAGCTCTCGCAGAAGACTAAGAAATTTTCAGAGAATGTGTTAGATTCGACCAATGCGTGGGAACTTATTATTCAAGATGAATCCCGCCTAACAGGTCTGCCAGAAATGGCAAAAGAGTCTGCACGGCTCGATGCGCTCCAGCAGGGTCACGGCTCTGAGGATGATCCGAAATACCGTTTCACTCTTCAGCACCCCTCCATGGGGCCAGCGATGCAGTATGCGGATGATGATGCGCTACGGAAGGAAATTTGGGAAGCCAATGGAACGATTGGGCGCGATGGGAATTATGATAACACAGAGTTGATCTGGGAAATTATCGAGCTACGTCAGCGTAAAGCTGAAGTGCTTGGTCACGCCTCGTTTCCAGATCTAGTGCTTCAACGACGCATGGCGAAAAATGGTCAAGCAGCCCTCGATTTCACCGAAGACTTACACGGTCGCATCAAAGAGCAATTCCTCACCGACACGCAGGAACTGCAGGATTACAAGGCCGAGAAGACAGGTGGAGCTTCAGCTCCGCTTGAACCTTGGGATACTGGGTATTGGGCTGAAAAGCGACGCAAAGAACAGTATGACTTTGATGACGAAGCGCTCCGTCCGTACTTCCCTGTAGATCAAGTGATGGCCGGAATGTTTTCTATCACATCTAAGCTTTTCGGTATCCATATCACTCAAGTGGATTCCGTCTACGGCAAAGACGAAGAAGGTAAAGTGCAGGTATGGCATGAAGATTGTAAGTTTTATGATGTGTTCGATGCCGAATCTAACGAGTTGTTAGGATCTTTTTATGCTGATTGGCACCCGCGTGCTACCAAACGCGGTGGCGCATGGATGAACTCGCTTAGGACCGGTGGGCCGGTTGAGAATGGTACGCGTGATCCGCATCTGGGCTTGATGATTGGTAACATGACGAAACCTGTCGGCGATAAGCCAGCGTTGCTTGATCATCGCGAAGTGGAAACGATCTTCCATGAATTCGGTCACCTGCTCCACCACTTGTTAGGTGATGTGGAGGTGCGTTCACTTTCGGGAACTAATGTCCCTTGGGATTTTGTCGAACTGCCATCACAGATCATGGAGAACTTTTGTTGGGATCGTGAATCGCTCGATATGTTCGCCACCCATTACGAGACTGGTGAGACCATACCTGAGGAGCTATTCCAAAAAATGGTGGCAGCGAAAAATTATATGAGCGCCACTGGCTTCATGCGTCAGCTCTCACTCGGTAAGCTAGATCTGGAGCTCCATCAGAATTTTAAGAAGTATAAAGGCGGTGATCTCGACGTATTGGATAGAGAAATTCTCAAGGGCTATAAAACGCCACTTGCTACCGAGTCTCCGACGATTGCTCGCAGGTTCTCTCATCTTTTCTCAGGTCCAGTGGCCTACGCTTCTGGCTACTATTCCTATAAGTGGGCAGAGGTGTTAGATGCAGATGCATTCACCCGCTTCCAGGAAGAAGGAATTCTCAATACGGAAACTGGCATGAGCTTCCGCCGCGAGATTCTCGCACGCGGAAATTCTCGTCCGGTAGACGAATCTTACCGAGCTTTCATGTCGCGCGATCCAGAGCTGACTCCCTTGTTAGAGCGAGCAGGTTTGGCGTAGCGCACACCAGCGGGCGTGGATAGTTTTTCTGTCATAGATGATATTTAGGGCACCTCCGGCACCTCCCGCTGTCGGTGTGTGAGCTATTTATTCTTTAGATTTGCGAGTATAGATCGTTGTTGACGATTGGTATCCTTCGGGCTGGAAAGCCTTTCTGCGTATGGCTTCGTTATTCTTCATTCACGGATGGAAATCCGCTCACTTATCACGCCTATCCTAGCTTGGAATCCTTTCCTGCACCACCAACGCTGTACCCTCTAATCAAACACTCTAGCTGACTCCATTTATTCTGTGGTGCAACTATTGCCACAGAATATAATCGAGTGCCTCTCTTGGGCTACATGAGTAAGGCAGAAGGATTGGGGTAAGTAGTGGTTCCGCCTACCTGTGTAAATAAGTCTTGAGATATAAGGAAGTTCTGACATCGTCCGCCTGTCGTCAGCAACAAAGCGACATACTTTTTTAGTTTTTATTTCACGGTTATTCGCTCTGATTTTTTAGTTTAAGGAGTAACCTCACCCCGCTGATTATTCAGTCCTTTGCGCACGATGAAGTTGCTAGAGCGCATTTATAATGCTTGTTGAATCTATTTTGACCAGTGTTGGGCTGTATTCACGCCAGAGCAATAGAGCTCTATACCCAATTTTTCTTGGAGCTAGATCAGCGATACTTTCAAGATTGAATCACCCAATAAATGAAACATTCTATATTGTCTGTGTTGAATAAACCCAGCCATAACTCATCCAAGCTCACCCAAATCCTTACGACTTTAGGGCTCAGAAAAGCATCAGATCAAAAGAACCAGAAGCCAGTAGGAAAGCCTAAAAAAGAGCGTGTTTCCAAAGGTGCGCAGCAAAAAAACGCCTCCCGATCAAAGGCGAGAAATCTAGTCTCAGGACGTATTCAAATCACTGCTCAAGGACGTGGATTCGTCCAGCCTGACGCAACGGATGCAGAGGAAATCGTAATTTCCGCGAATCAAACAGGCACTGCGTTTAATGGAGACCGTGTTCAGGTCAAGCTACTGAAGAGTTCTCAGTCCCCGGCGGCTCGTTCAAAAAGTAAACCCAGGCCTACAGGGGCAGTGGTAAAAATTCTTGAGCGAAATCGCAGTAAGTTTGTGGGCACATTAGAATATCGGGATTCTTCGTATTTCGTTGCCCTTGATGATTCACGCGTCTCTCAAGCATTCCAAGTCCCTTCCCCGAAAAGAGGAAAAGGCGGAGCCAAGGCTGGTGATAAGGTACTCGTAGAGCTCAAAAAATGGAGTTCATCCCGTGACATCCCACAGGGGGAAATAACCGAGACACATGGGCCTGCAGGCGCTAGAGGAGTGGATATGCTAGGCGTGTTACGTCAGTATGATTTATCTGCAGAGTTCCCCGCAGCGGTGCTCAAGGAGGTGAAGAGACTAGGCTCTACAGTTTCCAAAAAGGACCTGACAGATCGCACAGATTGCCGATCTCATCCAGTAATCACTATTGATCCTGTAGACGCAAAGGACTTTGATGACGCCTTTTCACTCACCCGAGCTGGAAAAGGCCGTTGGAAGTTGTGTGTTCACATTGCAGATGTCTCCCACTATGTAAAAGCTGGTTCAGCAATTGATAAAGAAGCGCAATTACGGGCAAACTCCACCTACCTTGTAGACCGAGTTATCCCGATGCTGCCTGAGGCTCTTAGCAACCATCTCTGCTCTCTCATGCCAAATGTAGATCGCTTGACGAAGTGTGTGGAGTTTCTCATCACTGATGAAGGTAAAGTACTTCGGTCAAGCTTCTACCCGGCTGTTATTCACTCGAAGCACCGCTACAGCTATGAACAAGCGATGGATGTTATCGAGAGTAGTCCTAGTAAGCCTCTTGAGCACATGCTTCATTGTGCAAACGAACTGGCTTCAAAAATTAGACAACGCCGAATTCAAGCGGGCTCGCTAGATATGGATTTTCCTGAAACAAAGATCCACCTAGATAACGAAGGGTGTATCAAAAACCTCGAAGCCGTCGATTATGATGCTTCCCACCAACTGATCGAGGAATTCATGCTCTTGGCAAATGAATCTGTAGCGAGACATCTGCATAAATTAAAACGACCAAGTCTTCACCGAGTACATGAAGAACCTGATTTCGAAAGGCTTGCAGAATACCGTGTTGAAGTACGCAAGCATGGCATCCAATGTGGCGACCTCACTAAGACGAGCGAAGTTCAAAAACTCTTTAAGCGTCTGCACGAACACCCTATCGGGCCAGTTCTGAAAATTGGTTTTCTAAGATCGCTTATGAAAGCACGTTATGCTGCAAAACCGGAAGGGCACTATGGCTTAGCTAAAACATTCTATACGCATTTCACATCACCTATCCGCCGCTATGCTGATTTAGTGGTTCATCGTAGTCTGTTTGGTGAGTCCCAAGATATTAGTATGGAGGACATAGCTCTTCACATTACTAGCAAAGAACGTAATTCCACGGATGCTGAGCGGGATAGTAAAAACTTGAAACTCTACTCCTACTTAAGCGCGCAGTTGGAAAACAAAACGCGTCAACGTTACACTGCTCTGGTTACTGAAGTAAGAAACATTGGCTTATCTATCAGTATTCCCGATCTAGGACTCAGAGGGATGATTCCCTTCTCACTCCTCAAGGATGACTACTATCAATTTGATCCAGTCAAAAATATTGCGAGAGGGCAGCGCCAAGGACGTGTCTTTAAGCTTGGCGATCAAGTGCAGGTCGTTATTGCCAAAGTAGACGCAGAGAAGCAGCGCCTAGACTTCACTCTCCCATCTAACAAGCAACGCTCGGAGAGAGCCCCGAGAAAGCGCAGTCCTAGAAGGCGCGGCAAAAAGCAAGCGGCCTAAGACCGCAATGCCATGTTAAGAACCCGTGATGAGGTTCACTTTAGAAAGTACACCCCATAGTGAACTGGAATCTACCGGAGGTGGGCAGTAGTTGATATTATAGAAAAAGGGCCGATAGAATGTTCTATCAGCCCTTTTGTGTTTGAGATGTTTTACCGAGGCTGCGTCTTCGGCGAAGCCGCCCTACCCATCTAGCTGAGTTTCGCTTGAGCTGCTGCGAGGAGGTCGCTGGCTTTGTCGCGTTCGGGGGCCGCGCCGCGTGCTTGGTCTGGCTTGCCGCCGCCTTTGCCGCCAGCGATAGGGCCGAGCTCTTGGATGAGCTTGCCTGCTTGGAGGCCAGAGGCTTGGGCGTCTGCACCGCAGAATGCTCCGAGGTGGAGGCGTGAGCCGTCGTCGACGATCATGAAGCCAGCGCCCGTGAATTGCTTTTTCTTGAGGCCGTTTAGTAGCTCTTGGAGCATGTTTGCTGGTCCTTCGAAGATTTCTGCGATGTTGCCACCTTTTTCTAAGAGCTCGACGAGGGCTGCATCAGCCATTGCGGCAGCAGCTCCAGCTTGAGCTTTTTTCAACTTTTTATCTGCAGCAGTCACGGTGTCGCGAAGACCCTGGATGTGCTTTAGAGAGTTATTGAAAACGGTGTTGAGCTGATCGAAGGTCCCGGCAGCAAGCATGGCTGACATGATGCGCGCTTCTTCAGGGTAGTGAACTTCTTCCGCTCCTACAGCCTTGAAACCGGTATTGATAGTGTCGAGTTTTGCTCTGAGCTCTTCTTCTTCATGAGCGTTCTTTTCAGCAATGCTGCGTGCCCAGTCGTAGGCTGCTACACCGCATGCGGCTTCGATTCGGCGGACGCCAGAGGCGATAGCGCTTTCGGATTTTATTTTGAAGATGCCGATGTCGGAGGTGTTGTCTAGGTGGGTTCCGCCGCAGAGTTCCATGGCGTAGCCATCGAGTCCGAGTTCGTTGCCGCCGATCTGCACGACACGTACCATCTCGCCGTACTTGTCACCGAAGAACTGCATGATGTCCTTGCGGTTTTTGACGTCAGCGTGTGGCACTTCGTTATAGAAAACTCCGGAGTTCTCAGCGATCTTTTCGTTCACTTTGATTTCGATTTCAGAAATTTGTTTAGGCGTGAGAGCGCCAGAGGTGAAGTCGAAGCGGAGGCGGTCGGTGGTGACTAGTGAGCCTTGCTGGGTAGCATCTGGTGAAACTACTTCGTGTAGAGCCCAGTGAAGGAGGTGAGTCGCAGTGTGGTGAGATTCGATACGGCGACGGCGCTTAACCTCGACTGTGAGGGCAACAGTGTCACCCACTTGAATTTCGGATTTAGGAATCTCGTGAGCGATGGCTTGGCCGATTCTTTGAACAGAGTTCACTTCGATAGCTGTGCCAAATTCACCGTCCTTGAATGGTGTAAGAATCCCTTTGTCGCCGAGCTGGCCACCCATTTCTACGTAGTATGGTGAGCGATCAGTGATCACTAGCAGAGCGTCACCGCTCTCGTAGATTTCGAGTACTTTCGCTTCGCTAGAGTCTTCATCGTAGCCAGTGAATTCGGTTTCTACGTCTGAGGAAATGTCGAGGGCGCGAACGATGGTTTTTTTCTGAGATGCTTGGGAAAGTGTGCGAGCTTCGTCCATGCGTTTCTCGAATCCAGCCATGTCGATCTCGAGTTTGCGCTCCTGACAGAGGAGTTCGGTGAGATCGATCGGGAAGCCATAGGTGTCATAGAGTTCGAAGGCGAAGTCGCCAGAAATCTTTCCTTTTCCAGCTTCTTTGTCGAAGATGCCGAGTCCGCGGTCGAGGGTGCGGTTGAAGGATTCTTCCTCGCGCGTGAGCGTTTCTTTGATTGCTTCGCGGCGAGTGCCCATTTCAGGGAAGATGTGCTGCATTTGGTCGACGAGCGTGTCGACAAGCTGAGTAAGGAAGAGGGAGTCTCCAGTGAAGCCGAGCGTGCGACCGTATCTAACTGCGCGTCGCAAGATACGGCGGAGCACGTAGTTACGGCCGGTGTTTCCTGGCTGGATGCCATCGGCAATAGAGAAGGAAAGTGTACGGATGTGGTCGGCAATGACGCGGAAAGCGATCGCCTCTTTCATCTCTTGAGAGAGTATGGATTTATCTACTTCGACAGACTCTGGGTAAATGTCTTGGTACTTCTTGCCAGAAATTTCTTCGAGCTTAGCAAAGAGTGGGGTGAAGACGTCGGTAGCGTAGTTTGTTGGCTTCTTGGAGAAATCCTTGAATCCGTTGGTGCCTTGATAGATCGAGCAAACGCGCTCGAAGCCCATTCCTGTGTCGACATGTTTCGCAGGAAGGTTGCGGAAGGTTCCGTCTGCTTCCGCATTGTATTGAATGAATACGAGGTTCCATATCTCGATGCAGAGATCAGAGTCCATGTTGACGAGCTTGCCTTCGGAGTCGCCATTTGGTGTGAGATCTACGTGGAGTTCTGAACATGGTCCACATGGACCCGTCTCACCCATCATCCAGAAGTTGTCCGCTTTGTTGCCGTCGACAACGTGCTTCACTGGATCGAGCCCTTTTGATTTAAAAAGCTTAGCCCAGAGGTCGTATGCTTCTTGGTCGAATTCGGACGGATCTCCGAGTGATTTATCAGGACGGTAGACCGATGCATAGAGGCGCTCAGCGGGGAAGCCCCAACGCTCTACGATCAAGTCCCAGCTCCACTGGATAGCTTCAGGTTTAAAATAATCACCAAATGACCAGTTACCTAGCATCTCGAACATGGTGTGGTGGTAAGTGTCGTAGCCGACATCATCGAGGTCATTGTGCTTGCCACCTGCACGGATGCATTTCTGAGTGTCCGTAGCACGCGGAGGATCATAGGGGGCTTTCTCAGTACCGAGGAAATAAGGGACAAACTGGTTCATCCCCGCATTGGTGAAGAGCAGGCCAGGAGACTGTGGAAGCAAGGAGGCGGAAGGCACAACAGTGTGCTTTTGCTCCTTGAAAAAGTCGAAGAATGATTGGCGGATTTCGTTAGCGGTCATGATGTCCCTTATCTATAGATGAATAATGGCGAGCAGCCGAGCCGTGCTCGTCTGTCGATTTGGTGCCCGAGGAAGTAGGGTCTCAGCGGCTGAGTTTCAAGGGTTTTCTGGGGGGATAGCACCGAACTAGTGGTAGCGCCATGGGAGTTTGTATATCAAACCCAAGTATAGATATGGGAAGGCAAAGGTGACGAGTATAATGGCGGCTCTACTAGCATCGATGTGGTGTATTATAAAAGAGAAGGGATTGTTGACGAACATTGAGCTAATGAGAGATTCACCTACCTTCGCTCCATGGTTAGTGAGGTATCCTAGATACCAGGCAACGACAAAGCTCAGGGCGCATAAAGATCCAGCAAAACTACGTTCTTTTAAGGGCCTGTCAGTGCATGATCCAGCAAACAGTAAAGTGACGAAGATAGAGAGAAGTGAGGCGTTCCAGTAGGGGGTTTTGTTGTATTCGTTGAACCATGCCCAGGTGAGAGTAGCTGCAGAGAGTGCTATGCTTATTTTTAAGAAAAATGCCAGTGATGGGTGTTTGTAGAAGATGCTAATCTTTTGCTTACTTTCTCTCCGTGCATCGAGTAAGGCGCCTATACTACAGTAGGATTTTTGTGGCTGAGCTTGGGGTTGCTCCTTGAGTCCTTCAATCAGCTCGAAAGTTGGCCGGAAGGCTTCGATGTCTTTGATGGCTACCCAGGAACTCATGTCATTCTGCCAGAGTGAACAGGAGTCAGGCTGAATTTACGCTCAATGATGAGTTGGCGGATTTCATCGTCAGACACAGGGCCTTGGCGCTGGCCTGTGTGCGTGTAGAACCATGGGTTCGCTTGCATGAGAAAAAAATAGTAGAAGTTTTTAGGGTAATGGTGGCGGAGATGGCCTAGCTGATGGGAGTGGTGGTGGGCTTGGCTGCTGTGCTTGCTCAAGAGCTATTCTCTCGCCGATGGTCCATTTGACGTGTTTCGTCAGCATTTCAGTAGGGCCATTTTTCTGGGGGTTCTGAAAGATAGCTGCAGTATTCTTGAGTAGCTGGATGGGCGTCATTATGAGGCCACTTGGAAATCCCCACCATCCCAATGAGCCAGAGAAAGCTATGGAGCCGAGCTGGCGTTTGACTGCGCAGCTCTTACAGGTTGGGACGGGATGGGTGCTATAGGACGTGAGTAAGATTGCTGACCAGACTCGATAGGCTTTGTGTACATCTACAGGTCCATTTTTTTTGCGACAGCGAGGGCAATTACCGTTATACACAGCCATTACCATTTCATGCATTTTTTCTTTGGGGACAGAGTCCGCATAGGGCATGAGGTAATAGGATGTATTACATGACTGGTCACAAAAGAAGAGTTTGCCGTCACGCTTTCCACCTATGAATGTGGAGGTATTACAATAGTTACATTTAGCCATAGCAGGAGATCACACGTTCTAACAACTCGAGGTGAATTGTTAGAAATAGGGCTAATAAGTTGACATCTTTTTGTCGAATAAAAAATGAACGCCACTGTTAGTGGTGGCTGGCTTCACTGGCGCCGCTAGGGATATGAATGCTCTCTACCATTTCCTGTACTTCTTTTGGAGGAGGAGGGGTGAAAGCTGAGACGATGAAGGTCACCGCGAAGTTAATAAGCATTCCGACGAAGCCAATACCCGCAGGGCTTATGCCTAGTAAGAGCTGGTCCTTTGGAGCATCAAGGAACTGGAAGTAAATGATGTAGCCGATAGTAAATCCGATACCACAGATCATGCCTGCAATGGCTCCTTCTTTGTTAACCCGCTTGGAGAAGATACCCATGAGCAGTGTCGGGAAGAACGAGGATGCTGCGAGGCCGAATGCTAGCGCTACAGTCTCAGCAATGAAGGTGGATGGTGGGTTGATCCCGAACCAGGCAGCTATTGAGAGGGCAACGAAGGAGGCGATACGTGCATATCTAACTTCTTCTTTGTCACTGAGATTCGGCTTAACGATTTTCTTCATCAAATCGTGAGAAATGGAGGTGGAAAGAACGAGTAAGAGGCCTGCTGCTGTGGAGAGGGCTGCCGCGATACAACCAGCCATGAGAAGGGCGATTACCCATTTCGGGAGACCCGCCATCTGTGGGTTAGCCATGACCATGATGTCTTTACCGAACCAGAGTTCGTTCGGGTTGGTCATGTCTGCTTTGACGGATAGGAGGCGTTCGCCATTCACTCCAATGCGTTGTTCCAGAGGTGCGGAGTCAGCAGGGTAGATAGGTTTTTTTGCTTGGAATACGCTATTTTTCCCAGAGTCAGATTTGGCAGGTCCATAGTACTGGATCTTACCGTCGCCATTTTTGTCGACCCATGCCATTTGGTCAGTTTGTTCAAAGTCGCTGAGCCATGCTGGAGCTTCTTTGTAGGGGGTCTGGTGGAGTGACTCGATGAGGTTGACGCGGGCAAATGCGCCGATAGTTGGAGCTGTGAGGTAGATGACTCCGATGAATAGTAGTGTCCAGCAGGCGGATTTACGCACAGCTTTTACATTTTTTACGGTAAAGAAACGCACGATGACATGGGGAAGTCCTGCGGTGCCAAACATGAGCGCTGCTGTGACACAGAACATGTCTATGGTGCTCATTTTCCCTTCGGTGTATCGGTCAAATCCAAGCTCGGTATTGAGCGAGTCGAGCTTCTGAAGGAAAGGGACGGGATCCCCAGAGCCAGCGGTGTATTCGCCAATGAGTCCGAACTGAGGGATGACGTTGTTAGTCATGGCGATGGCGATGAAGACGGCTGGGATGGTGTAGGCAAATGCCATCACACAGTACTGGGCGACCTGTGTGTAGGTGATTCCTTTCATGCCGCCGAGGCCGGCGTAGAAGAAAACGATGAAGCCACCGATGAGCACGCCCTTAGTGAGTGAAATGCCAAAAAGCTGAGAGAATACCACGCCCACACCATTCATCTGTCCCATGATGTAGGTCATGCAGATAAAGATGGCACAGATGACGCCGACTCCTCGTGCTAGCTTAGAGTAGTATCGGTCACCTAGGAAATCTGGGACAGTGGCTTTACCGAACTTGCGGAGGTAAGGAACCATGAGAACAGTGAGGAGCACGAAACCGCCAGTCCATCCCATAAGAAAGCGTGAAGCATCATAACCCGATGCGGCAATGCCGCCAGCCATGGAGATGAAGGTCGCAGCAGACATCCAGTCAGCAGCGGTAGCCATACCGTTAGCGAAGGGGGAGACGCCTCCACCTGCAGTGTAGTATTCCTTAGTGGAAGAAGCGCGCGAGCGCACGGCTATGACGACATAGACCGCGAAGGTAAGGCCGATGAAGATGAAATTTAGTGTGTCTTGGGACATGGCTAGTTGGTAGGTAAAGAGTGTGAGCTTCGAAGTAGCTATTAGTCTTCTTCGGTATAACCGTGTTTTTCATCGAGCTTATTCATGGCCCAAGCATAGACCAATAGAATGAGGATGAAGGCGATGATGGAGCCTTGCTGAGCCATCCAGAAGCCGAATGGAGCAGTACCTACACTAGGCATGTTGGCGTCTAACCAATCACGGAAGAGAACTCCGCAACCTAGGCTGACAAAAAACCACACAGCGAGAAGTGTGAGGACGAGGCGTAAGCAAGCGGCGCGGTGCCTGCGTGGGTGGTCAGCTTTCATAAGGATTTGTTTAGAAGTTAGTCCAGAACTCTTAAGTGTTAGGGGAATCCGTGACAAGGAAGGAAATGAAGGAATTTAAATAGGTGTTTATGATTTCCTGCAAAAAAAGGGAGTGAATCCTTTAAACTTGAGTCGAGTGGAGCCCGTGCTATCTTCCGCCAGATCAACCAAATCACTGTGAGTCAACTTTCCAAACCGATTTCTAATCTCTTTAATCTAGCTCAGCATTTTTTCGTTAGCTCGTTTCAAGTAACCTCTAACGTTATTCTATAACTTACCAAAATGGGACTGTTAGTATTTTATGTTGTCTTAGCCTTAGGGGTTTCCTTTTTGTGCTCTGTTCTGGAAGCTGTGTTGCTTTCGATCACTCCGGGTTTTATCCAGCATGAGCTGACTTCAGGGAAGAAGTACGCTGTGCGGCTAGCCAAGATGAAGAAGGAGGTGGATGAACCGCTTTCAGCTATTCTCACTTTAAATACCATTGCTCACACGATGGGCGCTGCAGGTGCGGGTGCGCAGTGGAAAGTGCTCTATAATGATACAGGTGAAGCTATTTTTGCCGGTGTACTTACGCTGTTAGTCTTGATCCTCTCTGAAATTATCCCGAAGACTTTGGGTGCTAGACTCTGGCGTACGTTGGCATCTCCTACGACTTATGTCTTACGTATTATGATCTGGGTGCTTACCTATCTTCCGCCGTGGCCACTGCCAGTGCTAAAGATGATCACGAAGATGTTCGGGGGAAGTGGGCATGGTGCTGCAGTGAGTAAGGCTGAATTGGCTGCGATGGCTGATATTGTGAGCCAGTCGGGAGAGCTTAAGAATGAGGAAAGCCTCATTCTTAAAAATTTACTTTCGTTTCAGTCGACCAAGGTGAGAGACGTGATGACTCCGCGTACGGTGGTGTATGCTATGCGTCAATCGAACTCGGTGGATGATTTCCTAGCAGATTCGATGTCGAAGCCTTTTTCCCGCGTGCCAGTCTTTGATAAGGACAGAGATCACATTACTGGATTTGTCTTAAAAAGTGACCTGATGTCGGCAAAGCTTAAAAACGAGGACGCTAACAAAACTCTCGTGGATTATATTCGTCCTATAAATGCGACTTCTAGTCAGGATTCGATTTATCAGGTTTTCAAAGTGATGACACAGCAGAGGCAGCATCTCATGCTCGTAGTGGATGAGTTTGGCGGGATGGAAGGTGTGGTTTCTATGGAAGATGTCGTAGAGACATTGCTCGGGATGGAAATAGTCGATGAGGGAGACCGGAATGAAGACATGCAGGTTCTCGCTCGTAAGCTATGGGCCCAGCGTTCTAAAGCTATGGGCATAGAGGATGACGCGACAAAGGAAGTGAACTAATCTAAAATTGGTTAGAATAGAGTTGCCGAGAGGGGGGGAGATCGGTGAGCTTGTAGGGGTGATGGAACTTCCTACTTGGTCAAAAGAGGTGATAGCGTCCTACGAGAGTAGGACGGCTGGTTGCTTTGTGCTACATGGCAATGTGAATGATCGTCTGCTGTTAGGGCATGGTGGGCGGAAGATAAAGTTGGGCAGTTTGAGCGACTTCGTGCAGGAGACTTTAGTCCCGCAGTTTGAGGTGGTGCTCAGTTATGACTTAGGCTTTGGTTTGAGAATAGAGAGAGGTGGAGAGAAGTTTCGCGAATGGCCCTCGTTAGAGGAGACTCCAGAAATGCCACACGAGCCACTAGAAGCGGTGCGCTTCATCACGCATTATTTACAGTATTGTCGTAACTTACAAATCATGGGGCGCAGGGCGCCGCGGGTAGCGGTCATTGTAAAACAAGCGCATCTTGTGTGCCCAGCGATTCCTAATCTCTTGAATTACGATCTCAGCTCGATGGCTTCATTGTTACGAGGTTGGGCGTCAGAAGCTCGTCTTCAAGAGTTCGGTCAGGCCGCATTCCTTATTTCTGAAAACCTTAACGGCTTACATCCCTTAGTGGCAGAAAGTAGCCGCGTGAGTGCTGTCGAGGTGCCATTGCCAGACTCTGGGCAGATTGTCGGGTTGTTAGATTTTTTGCGGGTGAAATGCCCAAAGCCTCTCGAGCAATATGAGGGGGAAACTGGATTGGTCGCTGAGAGGTTGTTAGGGGCAAGCGGTACAGCGATAGAGCAATTATTATTACGTGCCCAACATGATGGCGAAGCCCTGAGTGAGGGGCGGCTCTCCATGCTGAAAAAGCAGCTCGTGGAGCGCGAGAACAAGGGGCTGATCGACTTTGTCGAGCCCGATCGTTCCCTTGAAAATATCGTGGGCCTCGATGGTGTGAAACAATGGCTGCGCCAAGATATTTCACTCTGGAAGCAGGGTGAGTTAGAAGCTCTGCCAATGGGGTACCTATTCTGTGGGCCAGTGGGCACTGGGAAGACCTACCTTGCTGAATGCTTGGCTGGGGAGGCTGGCGTCCCGGTGGTAACCATGCGCAACTTCCGCGATAAGTGGGTGGGCTCGACTGAGGCGAATTTAGAAAAAATATTTTCCCTGCTGCATGCGCTCGGGCGCTGCATTGTGTTTGTCGATGAGGCAGACCAGGCACTCGGCAAGCGTGAGAGCGGGTCGGGCGACTCGGGTGTCTCGTCGCGTGTTTATTCGATGATGGCGAAGGAAATGTCGAACACGCGCAATCGAGGGAAAATCATGTGGGTTCTCGCGTCGAGTCGACCGGACCTGATCGAAGTAGATCTCAAACGCCCTGGGCGTATAGATGTGAAGATCCCGCTCTTTCCATCGCTCAATGCCAAGGAGGGCTTTGAGTTAATCCAGGCCCTCTGCAAGCGCCGCAAGCTAACAATAGCCGACAGTGACTACGAAGAGCTAGAAGCATACGTGCCTGAATTACTCACTCCTGGAGCAGCTGAGACACTTGCTGTGAAGGCTTATCGAATCAAAAAGACTCAGAACTTGAGCGATATGGAGGCTCTGCTTTCTTGCCTCAAAGAGTACCGGCCACCCGTGTCGCTCGAGATCCTGCGCTTCCAAATGCAGATCGCCGCTGACGAAGCGACCGATGCGAGTCTGATCCCAGAAGGGCTGGGAATGGGGAATTAGGGGGGTGCTCTGGGATGGTATGAGTGCCGGTTGAGGTGCGCTGGTTGCTCCCAAACTGGGCGCGTAAAATCATGAAATCTCTGTGATGCCTTCTGAGAGGGCATTGCTTGACTGTGACATTAGTGTCCCTAGTGTCTGTGCCTTCATGGAAGAAACACCCCGAAAAATGTCCATTATTAAAGCTATGAGTATGATGGAACTCTTTCCTTCTTTGTCAGATGACGAGCGAGTGGGGTTGGAGGAGCAGTTGCGAGATGGCTCGGCGTGGAGCGTGAACTTTGGCGTGATGCTAGGTTGCTCCGTTTTGCTCGCGGGGCTGGGGTTGCTGCAAGATTCTGTAGCGGTGGTGATCGGAGCAATGTTGGTAGCTCCCTTAATGACCCCGCTGATTGCGATTGGACTAGGTTTGGTGCAGGGGAATTATGATCTGCTGAGGACTGCTTTGCAGTCGATGTGGCGCGGGGTGGTCGTGGGCTTAGTTTTAGGTTTTTTACTGCGCGTGTTGATTCCCGGGAGTGAACTTACCCAACAAGTGGCGAGTAGGGGCTCAGCGAATATCCTCGATCTGTTCATCGCATTTTTTGCAGGTGTGGCTGCTGCTTACGCACTAGCGAGACCTAAAATGTCAGGGGCTCTGCCAGGAGTGGCTATTGCAGTGGCTTTAGTACCTCCGCTGACAGCGTCGGGTATCGCCTTGGGATCGCAGGATTGGTCCGTGGCTTTGGGTGCATTTATTCTGCTTCTTACCAATGTAGTGATGATCGTGTTAGGGAGTGCAATGGTGTTTCGCCTGCACGGTCTGAAGACGAAGGATCTAGATCATAAAGTGGCGTTGAGCATGAAGCGGATTATTACTGGCTTGGTTGTGCTTGGGGTTCTCGGCATGGCTCCTTTGGCCTATCGCCTGATAGATCAGGTCAAAATAGGTCAGAGTAGACCAGCTTCTTACCCGCTGCCTGAGGAGCTCTGGTCAGCTCTCTATCAGCGCGCTGAACAAGAAAAGGGTGTGGATTTGATACGTGGTCTACGTACCGGGGATTTCGGGATTGTTGAGGTGAAGATCTTTTTGTTAGCAGACAGACCTGTGCGTCAGGTGTTAATTGATGATCTAGAAAAGATGGTGAAAAATCACATGGGCGCGGATACGCAGCTCACAGTACGTGCGGCCCAGAGTGCGCCGATCATTTCGTCTACTCGCGTACCTCGGGAGATGCCTGGCATAGTGAGGTAAGGGGCTTATACCAGACTGAGTTCCAAAAGAGACAAATGTGATTTTACTGAAGCTTGGGGAATAGCGCGATGCGGAAGAAGTGAAGGCTGGGCGCTATCCTGATGAATCTGCGTTATTCCTCAGTCACGGTGCTCGCACCGCTCCTTCGTCACGCCTTGATTGACCAGGAAATCACTCCA
>NZ_JBPOGE010000011.1:0-82862 GCF_051252225.1 Rubritalea sp. | reverse complement strand
TGTGAGAGTAGGTCGTCGCCAGGTTATATGCCCGCTTCTAGCTAACGCTGGAAGCGGGCTTTTTTTGTGCCCGGATATAGTGAATCTAGAAGAATTATGGGTTTGAAATTCTAGCTCAAAAAGAGCGAGGTTGATGAAGGTTTAAAGGCTAATACGTGAGATATTCGAAGGTTGGTTCTGTTAGGTCTCGTTGTGAGTTGTGATTGAAAGGTTTGTATCAAACTTATTTAGAGTGGTTTACGTGTTTCCAGTGGAGCTTCAATTGGGGCGGTCAACATTAAATTGAAATTATTTCAGTTTTATCTAGCTATTGATAAATTAGTTGGTATTGGTATTGATGTAGTTGGCCTTGTGATTTGCACATTGCCAGAATTATTAAGAATATGAATATATACGTAGGAAATTTGTCCTATCAGGTTACTGATCAGGAAGTAAGAGAGATGTTTGCACAATTTGGAACTGTCTCAAAAGCTCTGATCATTGAAGATCGCGAAACTGGTCGCTCAAAGGGTTTCGGCTTTGTTGAAATGGACGACGAAACAGCTGGACAAGAAGCTATCAAGCAACTCGACGGCGTTGAGCTTGATGGACGCAGCATGAAAGTTAACGAGGCACGCCCTCGTGAGCCAAGAGACAACCGCTCTGGTGGCGGTGGTGGTGGACCACGCGGTGGTGGTGGCGGCGATCGTGACCGCAATGGCGGCGGCGGCAGAGGCCGTTGGTAAGTTATTAAGTGTGAAACTTACGTTTCACGCTACTACCAATTTTTTAAAAGCGCAGCGAAAGCTGTGCTTTTTTGTTGTGCCCGTATCGCTCAAGTTGATGGTGGATGGGTAGATTGTTGGACTTGGCTGGAGTTGTTGCCCGTTCATCGTCAGGAGCATCCTTGATTCTACGCTTGGGCTGGTAATTTGGGCGTTATGGATGTTATTTGTTAGTCGTGGATATGATAAAGATACGGGGAGCACGGCAGCATAATTTAAAGAGTGTGGATGTTGATATTCCACGCGGAAAGCTAGTGGTGATCACTGGTCCCAGTGGAAGTGGGAAGTCGAGTTTAGCTTTCCATACTTTATATGCAGAGGGGCAGCGTCGTTATGTGGAGAGTTTATCAGCGTATGCACGTCAGTTTTTAGAGCAGCTAGAGAAGCCTGATGTTGATAGTATCGAAGGCTTAAGTCCTGCAATCGCCATTGATCAAAAAGCGGGAGGAGGTAACCCCCGTTCTACGATAGCGACAGCTACCGAGATCTATGATTACTTACGAGTTTTGTATGCAGCCGTAGGAGTACCGCATGATCCAGGGACTGGGGAGCGTCTAGAGAGAATGTCTTCAGCTGATATCGTTGAGCGACTTTTGGCGCGCCCGGAGAGAACCAAGCTGATTATGCTGGCACCTGTTCCGCTAGCGGAGACTTCTGATGTAGAACGTCTTCTGGGAGACTTGCAGAGGCAAGGCTTTGTAAGAGTGAGAGTTAATGGAGAACTATTAGAGGTTGAGGAAGCTTTGGAGCGTTGGCCTGAGGTAGTAGAAAGTGTGGAGGTCGTAGTGGATCGTTTGGTCGTGCGCGAGGGGATGGAGAGCCGTTTGGCTGATAGTGTGGAAACGAGTTTGCGAATTTGCGGACAAGAAGCACGCTGTCTGATTAATGAGCCTGAGGTGGAGCAGTGGGATGAGGTGAGCTTTTCGACGAGTTATCGTAACAAGTCGACTGGATTTGAAATTGGAGCTCTGACTCCACAAGATTTCTCATTCAATTCTCACAAAGGTGCGTGTGAGGAATGCCACGGTCTTGGTACGCGGGTGTTTTGCGACACGACTTTATTAGTGCCTGATTGTAAGAAGAGTATTTCTGATGGTGCTCTAAATTTATGGGGAGGAACGAAGAAGAAAAAAGGATGGATGGAGAGACAGGTGGATGCTGTGGTGAAGCATTTCAAGGTGGATGCAAACAAGCCATTTGATAAATTGTCTAAGGAGTTCAAGAACGCTTTATTTTACGGATTAGGGGAAGAGAAAATCACTATGCTATGGGAGCGAGATGGAGAGGTGCTTCCATGGTTAAAAGAGTTTGAGGGTTTGGTGAACACCATTGAACGACTTTATGCTGAGACTACGAGCGATGGAGTGAAGCGGAGTATGGGCAAGTATATGGCAAATCAGAGTTGTTCAGCTTGTCATGGCCAAAGGCTGAAACCGCAAATTCTCTCAGTGAAACTAGACAGCTCTAATAAAGCACTGGGTATCCAAGAGTTTTGTGAGTTATCGGTAGAGGATTGTTTGTGCTGGATCGATTCGATTCAATACCCTGTCGAGAAGGGTGAAGTCGCCCAAAGCTTATTAGGTGAAGTAAAAAAGAGGTTAAGTTTTTTAAATGAAGTAGGGTTAAGTTATTTATCTCTTGATCGGAAAAGCGGGACATTGTCTGGCGGTGAGTCGCAGAGGATCCGCTTAGCTACTCAGATTGGTGCTGGCTTGGCGGGTGTTGTCTATGTGTTAGACGAACCGAGTATTGGGCTTCATCAGTCTGATAATATACGCTTGATCGGTGCGCTGAAGCGTTTGCGTGACCTGGGCAATACTGTCGTTGTCGTGGAGCACGATGAGGAAACGATCCGTGAAGCAGATTGGGTGATTGATATAGGGCCTGTGGCAGGAGTGAAAGGTGGATACATCTTAGCTGAGGGGTCTCTGAACCAGCTAATGGAAAGTAAAGGTTCTCCTACGGGAGCGTGGCTGAAGAGTTCGCCAGCTCCTCTGAGTGTAGGAAGGCACGTAGATCGTGGTGAGCTCAAAGTGGTGGGAGCGTGTGAACACAATTTACAAAATATTGATGTGTCTTTTCCCCTTGGGAAAATTGTTTCAGTCACTGGAGCGAGCGGGAGTGGGAAGTCGACATTGACGAATACAATTCTTAAGCGTGCACTAGCTCGTCATTTTCATAAGGCGAAAGCAGTTCCGGGGAAGCATGATAGAGTCGACGGTATGGATTTGGTCGACCGGGTTATCGTAGTGGATCAGAGTCCTCTGGGGAAAAGTCCGCGGTCGAACCCTGCAACTTACACGGGAACTCTGGACCATGTCCGTAGTTTATTTGCGCAGCTCCCTTTGTCTCGGCAGCGTGGCTATAAAACTGGGAGATTTAGTTTCAATGTCCGTGGAGGGCGTTGTGAACGTTGCCAAGGTGATGGAAAAATTAAGATCGATATGCATTTCCTGAGTGATGTCTATGTATCCTGTGACTCGTGTCATGGGCATCGCTATAACCGAGAGACTCTGGAAATAACTTATAAGGGGAAGAGTATTGCTGATGTCTTGGAGATGACAGCGGCTGAAGCGCACACCTTTTTTTTGGCAGTGCCTAAGCTTGAAGTTATTTTGAAATCTCTCTGTGATGTAGGGCTTGGTTACATTCAATTGGGGCAAGCGGCCAATACCCTGAGTGGAGGAGAGGCTCAGCGAGTGAAACTAGCAACGGAGCTTGCTAAGAAAAGCGATGGGAACGCTCTTTATCTATTAGACGAGCCAACTACGGGTCTCCATTTTCAGGATGTGGATGTGTTGATCGGGGTGCTTGAACGCTTACGTGATGAGGGGAATTCTTTGATCATAGTGGAGCATCATTTGGAGGTCATTCGAAGATCTGATTGGGTGATTGATTTGGGGCCCGGAGGTGGGAAGTATGGCGGTAAAGTAGTGGCTGAAGGTTCGCCAGCAGTGATTTCAGAAGTAGGTGAATCGCTCACTGGGCAATGCCTCAAGAATGCTTAAGAATATTCAGAAAGAACTCAGGAGGGTGCATTTTTTTAAATTTGTGCTCTTTTTTTATAAAGAAATGAACAAGAGTTGAGACGGGAGACGCTCATATGGAAGAAGATCAAAAATCAATGACGACCGCGACAGTAATAGCCCAGCCACAGGAAGTGACTTGGGGAGCCTGGCTCAAAGAGCATGGTTCCAAGCTGTTGTTGTTTGCTCGTCAGCAGACTCGATCTCAAGCAGACGCAGAAGACGTACTCCAAGATGCCCTTGTGAAGTTAGCCCGTAAAGTGAGTGAGGGAACTTTCGATGGCGGACAGGCAGCATGGCTTCCGTATCTTTACACAGCTATTCGCCGGTGCGCGATCGACCTTGGCCGAAAGGAAGATCGACGTGGCAGGCGTGAGGAAAAAGTAGAGATGGAGCGTCAGCACGAAACAGGTGGCAAAGTGGACCCATGGTTTGATAGTGAGGCAGCGGATGATGAATCGGGCGCCTTTATCGAGCAAGGGATCAAAGAGTTACCTAAGAAATTTTCAGAGGTGATCGTGATGAAAATATGGGGTGAAAAGACCTTCGCTGAAATTGGCGAAGCGCTTGATATCTCACAGAATACAGCGGCATCTCGCTACCGGTATGGACTGGAAGCTCTGCGTAAGCAACTTGCACAAATCCGAAATGAGGGGAACCTTTCTCTCTAATCTAAGAACCAAATATATAGAATGATGGACGACGAACTACGAGCGATAGAGAAGCAGTTAGAGCAGCTTTCACCAGCTGAAATGCCTGACGATATTCTTGCGCGTATGGAGCAAGCTATGGATAGCTGGCAGGAATATCTCCCGGCTGAAGAGAAAATTGTTCCTTTTAGTTCTGTCGTGCCAGAGAAAGGTCGATTGAAATTATTTAATGTTTGGGCCTCTGCTGCGGCAGTCGCGCTTATAGCTACAACATCATTTGTCGTATTCAGTGGTGGTGCTGGTGAGCAAACTCAGCTTGCTGAGAATATTGAGATTCCTCAGCCTATCACCGAAGTAGTACCTCCTATGGCGATCTCGGGTGTTGTTCCAGCGAGTAATACGCAATTCCAGACTCAGGTGAAATCTGCATCAGATGATGTGATTAGCTACGACGCGAAAGGACGGCCTATGCGCATTATGCAAGTAGAGTTCGAGGATGAAGTGACGGTCACTGGGCGTGATGGGAAGGTTTACAAAGTGAAGCAGCCTCGTCATGAATATTATGCAGTTCCTGTAGAAATTCATTAGACAAAATTTATGGGTAGAAGCGCTTATGATTCAGAAGCCAGTTAGTTAGATTGATTACTTTCTATGAAAAATATTCTCAGTGTTACGAGCCTTGTTGCAATCGTGTTAAGCGGAAATAGTTTCGCGATCGAGCGTCTCACCCCTATTCAAGAGCCAAAGGGTAAGCCCGCACCATTACCATCTCCAGTGGAAGTAGAGCAGAAGGCTTGGCTTGGTGTAGCGGGACAGCCTGTGGATGAAGCACTCGGTGCACAGCTAGGGATTGACTACGGTATTACTATCGAGCTGGTTTCTCCAGAAGGTTCTGCCGCTAAATCGGGTATCAAAAAGTTTGATGTTATCACAAAGATTGGTGACTTACCGATCAAGGACATGACCGACCTGCGTCAGGCTATGCAGTCTGCAAAAGTAGCGGATGTGTTAGATGTAGAAGTGTTCGCTGGAGGTAAGAAAGAGCTGAAGAAAGTGACGCTCGATGCGCGACCAGCGCACTTACCTTCTATTTCCTCTGTACCTGAGCAAACAGCTCCGCCAGCGGCTTCTCACCAAAGTGCTTTGCCGCCAGCATTTCAGCATTTGCCAGCAAATGATCGTTTTCGAATTGAGGAAATGATGCAGCAACAGATGAAGCAAATGCAGCAACACTTTTCACAAATGGATGCACAGTTTGAAGATCTTCAGCAGCTGCATCACCAGCAAATGCAGGTAGACCCCAACAATGTTCGCATGAAGAGCCACAGTAATTATAGTGGTACATTCACGATGATGGATAATGAGGGGAGTATCCGGCTTACTCTGAATGAAAAAGAAGGGAAACAAGTCGAGGTCAAAGACCGTGCCGGTAAAATTTTATACGCTGGTCCATACGAGACTGATGGGGACAAGAAGGCTGTGCCAGCTGATATTCGATCACGTATCGAAGCGATAAGTATTGGCCAGCAAGCCCAAGGAGGCGGGCTGAAGCTTAACTTTGGCAGATAGATAAATTTGTTAGGAACACATGTAGTAGGTAGAATGCACTACCATTAACAATGTCGTTATTTCATAGTGCAGGACAGCCGCCACGGGTAAAACCGGGGCGGCTGTTTGCGTAAAAGAAACTGACCAAATACCTGGGGGTCAGGGTATTTATGAAATGAGCTGAACTAGCTCAGTGCGGAAACTGTTTCGTTAACAAGCTCGGCAGTGGTTTCGAAGTCGATACACTTATCCGTGATTGATTTGCCGTGTACGAGGTCTTCGAGAGGCTGAGGGAACTTCTGATTTCCTGCAACGAGATGAGATTCGAGCATAGCGCCTACGATTCTCTTATTGCCGGCTGCGCGCTGACGGATGATCTCGCGATAGACAGCTGGCATCTTAGTGTCGTCCTTACCGCAGTTAGCGTGTGAGGCATCTACCATGATCGCGTCGCTAACATTGCTGGCTTGAAGCTTTTCAATGGCGCTGGCGATATCGTCAGCCCCATAGTTTGGACCATTTTCTCCACCGCGGAGAATAATGTGGCAGTCGGGGTTACCTGAAGTGGTCACAGCCGAAGCCATGCCTGTGTCCGCAACTCCAAGAAATGTTTGTGAGCGGCCAGCTGCGCTGATCGCATTCACTGCTGCCACGAGGTCACCAGCGGTGCTGTTCTTGAAACCTAGAGGCATGGAGAGACCTGATGCCATTTGGCGGTGGGTCTGAGATTCTGTGGTGCGCGCACCGATAGCTGACCAAGAGATGAGGTCTGCAATGTACTGCGGCGTGATAGGATCTAGGAGCTCAGTCGCTGTTGGGAGGCCTGTGTCGATGATCTGGCGAAGGAATGTGCGCGCTTGGCGGAGTCCTTCAGAGATATCGTCAGAACCATCGAGATGTGGATCCATGATGAGGCCTTTCCAGCCGACAGTCGTACGAGGTTTCTCGAAATAGACACGCATGACGATGTAGACCTTGTCTTTTACTTCTTCCGCGAGCTTCGCAAGCTTTTGAGCATATTCGAGCCCAGCCTTGGTGTCGTGGATAGAGCATGGTCCCACGATGAGTAGAAATCGCTCGTCCTGACCTTCGAGAATATTGCGGATCGTCTTGCGAGATTCCGCGATAAATGTGGCTTGCTCATCAGTACGTTCAATTTCAGCCATTAGGCTGACTGGTGTAGGGAGCGGGATGTTTTTAGTGACGTGGATATCGCGTACCTGAGTCATGATCTGTGTATTGTGATGGTGTGACGTTCGAGTATTTACAGAAACGTGTTCGCTTGCTTAGTCTTTTTTCAATGAAAGACAAGGCGATATCTCTGCTAAAGCAGCTGACTGAGGCACACAGTGTTCCTGGCTACGAAGATGAAGTCCGGGATATATTTGTGGAAGAGCTCTCCGGAGCGGGTCAGCTGAGTACTGATAAGATGGGGGGAGTCTATTGCGAGCGTGGAGTTGGGCCAAAGGTTCTTCTGGCGGGTCACATGGATGAGGTTGGTTTTCGAGTGCAGAGTATCAGCCTAGATGGGTTTTTGAAATTTTTGCCAGTTGGCGGTTGGTGGGCGCACACTCTACTGAGTCAGCGTGTGGAGGTGAAGACTCAGAGCGGTGAGAAAATCCTTGGAGTCATCTCTAGCAGACCACCCCATTTTTTGCCTGATTCTCAAAGGAGTAAAGTCATGGCAATGGACGCACTCTTTATTGATATAGGTGCTGAGAGCCGCGCGGAGGTTGAGGCTGGACTTGGTGTGAATATTGGTGATCCGATTGCTCCAGTGAGCGCATTTACTCCAATGGCGAAACGGGATTATTATTTAGCCAAGGCTTTTGATAATCGAGTGGGGATGGCTTGTGCTATTCAGACAGCGTTGGAGCTTTTAGGTGAGGAACTGCCGAATACTTTAGTGAGCTGCGGGACCGTGCAGGAAGAAGTCGGTTTACGAGGAGCCAAGGTGGCTGCAGCAAAAGTATCTCCAGATGTAGCCATCGTGTTAGAAGGTCCTCCTGCTGACGACTCTCCGGGATTTCCAAAGAGCGAATGCCAAGGGAAATTGGGGGGAGGAGTGCAAATTCGCATGCAAGACCCGACGGCTATTATGAATCCGAAGCTGGTTGAGTTAGTCATTGCTACCGCTGAGGAAGAGGGGATTCGTTATCAAGTGACCATGCGTAGTAGTGGAGGAACAGATGCTGGAAGTTTTCATCAAGCAAACGAGGGAATACCTGCGATAGTGTTAGGCACCCCAGCGCGATACATTCACTCACATAATGCGATGATTGATCTCAACGACTATTTAGAGATGGTGAAGTTAGCCAAGGCTCTCGTGAGGAAGCTCGATGCCGAAACTGTTGCTAAGTTGACTCGGTATTTGTAGCAGGGAGCACTTGAGGGCGAGTTTGGTCAGCATGCTTGCTGGACAGTGTAGAGGGAATATGTCAGCTATTTGCCGTGCTCGCGATATACGTTCATGACCTCAACCCCGTGATCTTCGAGATCACGGAATCTATCAAGCTCCGTTGGTACGGCTTTGCCTATTTATTAGCCTTCATCGTGGGCTATTTATTGCTCCGTTGGATGGGTAATAAAAAGCTGTGGGTACTGCCAGGCAACGTGGCTGGAGACTTCATTGCGTACTGTGCTTTCTTCGGTGTCTTTCTTGGCGGTCGTATCGGTAGTGTACTGATTTATCAACGTGAGGCATTTTTGCAGGATCCATTGATGCTGTTTCGCGTTTGGGAGGGAGGCATGGCTAGCCATGGCGGCATTCTTGGCTTGATGATTTTCACTTTCTTTTATGCGCGAAAGAAGAAGGTTTCTTGGACCGGCTTGGGCGATGGTCTCTGCGTGGTGGCTCCCTTGGGCATTATGTTTGGGCGGCTGGCGAATTTTATTAATGGCGAGCTGTATGGCCGAGCTGATTCCTCTTTCGCGTGGGCTATGAAATTCCCCAATGCTTTGTGGGACCCTAAAGTAGTCGAGTACGATAACCGTTACGAAGCTATGGCTGCAGCGGCTAGAGCCGATAAGGGCGGTGAGTACACGCAATACTGGGAGAGCTGGAATCAAGCGCGTTATGATTTTCAAACAGGACAAAGTCCTGAGGGCTCTCCGGAGTTTCTAGAATATGTCGAACTTGATCATCTACGTGTTGATGAGCTGAATTCAGCCATTCGAGAGAACGCTGAAGTAAAGGACGCAGTGGCCACTTTTCTGGAGCCTCGTTACCCTTCTCAACTTTTTCAAGCTGCGATGGAAGGACTGGCTCTCTTTTTGATCTTGTTTATCGTACGCTTAAAATTTCCTAAGCTAGCCTATGGTGTACTCACAGGCTTGTTCTTCATTTTCTATGCTATTTTCCGAATTAGCATGGAACACTTCCGTGAACCAGACGCTGACACGGTTATGTTCGCTGGAGTCGAAATGACGATGGGTCAGTTTCTTTCTACCTTCATGATAGTCATCGGCCTTGGGTTTATTGTGAAAGCAAAGGCTTGCTTAAAGAGTGGTACTCTATTGAAAACTTCTTAGTTGATGAAGGGAAATGAAAAAGGCTGAGTGTGTCACCCAGCCCTTTTGAAAGAGTACTTAGAGAAAGAGGTTCTATTTTCTTTTTTTCTTCTTAACCCCGCCGTTACTCATGTCAGGATCTCCCCACTTCGTGGATCCTTCTGTGGCGGGGAGTTCTTTGATTTTCATGTTCTTGAATTGAACAAGAAATTTACCACCCTTGTGAGCTTGAAGTGCGATGATACCGTTAGCAGGCACTTTGGGGTCAGGCTCGGTGAAATCTTGAGCTAGAATGCCGTTGATCCACGTTTTGATCGTTCTTCCATCACAAACGATTTTATAGGAGTTCCAGTCGTCCCATTGCTTGATGCTTGCCTTAAGTTCTGTCTGGTTGATGGCGGTGACGAGTTTGCGGCGGCGACCTTCGTCAAAAATGTCGCCCCAGTAGCCGAGACCGTCATTGATGACTCTCTGTGGGTGGGATGGGCCGGCGTCGACTTGGTAGCCGATCATGTGCTTGCCATCGTAGTGGCTACGGACTTGAACGCCGGAGTTTTTCTGTTCCTTATCCTCACTGCCAGTGAATTTAATTTGGAAGGTGAGTTCGAAATTTTCGTATTCTTCCTCAAGAATTAGCCAAGTATTGAGGGGGACTGGTTTTTCAAGGCTGCCACCAGTAATAATCCCGTCTTTGATTTTCCACCACGGCTTGTCGGCATCTGACAGAACCCAGCCATTGAAGGAGTTTTCTTCGGTAATGGAGACCGCTTCAGCAGAGGGCTCCATATTTTTTAGTGAGGGCTCGCTGGCGAAAGTTATGCATGCAGTGCTGAGCATGGCTAAGCAGGTCGTTTTTTTAAGCATCATTTTTTTGAGGTTGATTTGGTGGGGTATAGGCCAAGCTACATCGTTAGCCTAGTGATGGATTATTTTATTCTGTTGGTACTATACGATGGCAAAGTGAAATTCTGACACAAATAGTTTTTAGGTTATTCAGCAGCTCAGTAGTTTTGTTATGGAGCCGCCTAAAAATGGATATTTTCCTACTAGGATGTAACATTTCCTTGGTTGAGATAGTATGAAAGGGACGGCCAATTATTGAACAAATAAAATTGTCGACCGAAAGACAAAGCTCTTTAAGATTGAGCCAGAAAATTCACCACATGAAAATTAACGCAAAACAGATTCCATTAGTTGTCGCCTTAGGCCTCGGGAGCATAGGGTTAGTGAACCTCACGCAAGGTTCAGGAGATGAAAGTAAAGCAGCTAACTCAGACGATGGTAAAAAGCGTATCGTCTTTCTCGTAGGAGATGATCTCAACCATGCGAGTGGGACGCACGAGTTTTTGGCTGGAGCAAAATTGCTGGAGAAATCACTCAAGGCTGGAGAGATGAAAGACCAGCTTGATATTGAGATCGTCAATAACTGGCCAGAGGACACATCTGTCTTTGATGGAGCAGATGCGATTATTCATTACTATAAGGGGAATAAGACACATTTTGTGAATGAGAATGCAGCCTTTTTTGATGCACTCGCGAAAAAGGGTGTTGGGCAAATGTTTATTCACTATGCAGTCGACCCGGATACTAGTGTGAATGGCTCACTGAAGTCGTGGACTGGTGGTGTCTATAAAGATAAAGTGTCAGCGAACCCACACTGGACTCTGACTAGTACACTCGACAAACACCCTATTAACAATGGAGTTGAGAGCTATACTTCGCACGACGAATGGTATTTTAATATCGATTTCGAGAAGGAGGTTATTCTTGGAGCTGATGACTTAGTTCAGAGTGGAGAGGTCTACTCCGTCATGCGTGGCGAGAAGAAGGATTTAGCCAAGGTGAAGAAGGTACAGAAATTACTCAAGGGATCGGAGGACGATTCTGTTCTTACTGTGTTCTGGGCGAAAGAAAGTACAGATGGCGGCCGCGGTGTCGGTGTCACTGGAGCTCATTACCATAAGAACTGGGCACATGATGAATTCCGTAAGCAAGTGCTCAATGGTATCATATGGTGTGCGCAGCTTCCTGTGCCAGCGGAAGGTGTAGAAAGCCCTTCGATCACAGAAGAAGAGATTAACCTAAACCTCGATCAACGTAAGAAGGGTTTCAAACAAATTTCTCTCTAGATTATGAATTATTTTAAGTCGATTACTTTTGGATTAGGCGCGGCACTCTGCCTTTCTACAGTCACAGCTACGGCAGCAGACCAATCCAAGAAGAAAAAGAAAAAAGGGCCTAAGCCAGCACCTGCGATGCCACATGTCGCCCAGGATTCTGTGCATCCATTTTTTGCGCTGGAAGACCTCGATGTGCTTGGTGGGGAAGAACTGAAAATTGGAGGCATGTGCTTCCATGAAGGTGCTCTTTATGTAGCTAGTTTTGCTCCTGACAGGACGAATAAGGAACCTGATCACAATGGGAAACTACTTCGCGTTGATAATATAGCAAAAGCTGGAACTGGTGGTGAGCAGATCAAAATTACTGTCCTCGCTGATGGTCTCTACGAACCATGTTCTGTAGGAATAGTTGGTGACAGTATTTATGTGGGCGAGAAAACCCGCATCATCCGTTTTGATGGTGGAGTGAAGAAGAATTCTTTAAACCTTAAAGATGCAACGGTGATCGTGGATGGAACGTCTACGATTAACTTTCACACATACACCATAGGGTTTGAGCCTTATGTGAAGGATGGTAAACAGTATCTCTGCGGTAACTTTACGACAGCTATTCAGCTGGGAGGTAAGCGCGATAAGATGATTCCTCCAAACCCAGCAGTGCACCGTGGGTCACAGTTTATTTTCGGTCCGCTCACGGGGTCTGAAGATCCTAAAACAGTAGGACTTCAGTATCTTGCAGGTGGTTTCCGTACACCAAACGGAGTTGAAGTGGGTCCTGATAATGAATCTTACGTGGCAGATAATCAGGGGATTTTCAATCCATCTAACAAGTTGATTCGCATCAAGCCTGGTTCTTTTTATGGTCACTATCTCTACAATACAGATGGAGGTAAGGCGGCAGCCTTTCAGCCTGCAGACGTGGAAGCTGAAAATGGCGATGTGAATTTCAGTACGCCTCCGACGGTGCATTTGCCTCAGAATGAGGCGGCTAGATCTCCTGCGCAGCCGCATGTGATTCGTGACCGTAAGGGCTTGCTTGCTCCTTATAATGGGCAGATTCTACTCTGTGAATTTACTATGGGTCGCGTACTCCGAGTCTTCACTGAAGAAGTGGACGGTGTTTGGCAGGGCGTAGCGTTCAAACATTCTGGAGGTAAAGCGGATAAAAAGGGAGCCAATGGCTTCACTGGTGGGCCAAACAGAATCGAAGTTGGTCCTGATGGGAATTATTATGTTGGGCAGATCGGTGCAGGAAGACTCTGGGAGTTTAATGGTAGCACTACTGGCCTTCAGCGTTTCCGTGTGAAGTCCTCTGAGGAAGTCCCTGCGGATTTCAATGAGATTTTGACGGTGAAAGTCGCTGATGGTGGATTCATCATCGAGTTCCTTAAGCCGATTCCAAAGGATTCCATTAAGCTTGAAGATATTGCCGTCGATACTTGGACTTATCAATCTACCAAGTCCTATGGTGGAGCTCCAGTGGGTAAAGTGAAAATCAAGCCGAACAAGATGGAGTTTGATGAGAGCGGTAAAAGACTACGCATTTATATTAACGGCCTCAAAGACGCTAGCCCACAGTACGTGGTCAAGAATGGCTCAAAAAGCAGCGCAAACATGGGCTGGGTAGTTCACGTCAAGATGGATCCTAAGAAGGATGGAAAGTCACTGCTCTACACTGATGAGTTCTGGTACACCTTACTGAAGAAAAAAGGTGGCAAAGATGCTGGTGCTGGTG
Organism: Rubritalea sp.; assembly: GCF_051252225.1. Lineage (GTDB taxonomy): Bacteria > Verrucomicrobiota > Verrucomicrobiia > Verrucomicrobiales > Akkermansiaceae > Rubritalea. Next base: position 69,509 of record NZ_JBPOGE010000011.1, on the reverse strand, counting down.
ATGTCGTAGCGCTTACTGCTCGCGAGCAAGCTGAGTTGAAATTCCAGTCACTCTGTGGTGCTTGTCACCGTGAAATGGATAATGGCTGGGGAGCTCCTGATCTTGCAGGGATTCTCGGTCGTGAACAGGTTGTGATTCGCGACGGTAAGGAAGTAAAAGTGAAGGTTGATAGAGAATACCTCGTCAACGCCATCATGAATCCGCTCGCCGAAAAACCAAAGAAATTTAAGGACGGGGCAATGCCTCCGCTTGGTTTCAATAAAGTAGATGCTGAGGCAATGGTGGATTACATTCTCACACTTCAATAAGGCGAACCCAGCCAAAAAGGTTATTCAATTCGCAGCTTATTAGGTGAGTAAACCTAGAAGCTGCGAATTTTCACATACAGCAAGCGATTACAGGAACTCTCCTGTAGTGGCGATTATCTAACAAACCTCGGAAAGCAAATCTCTTGAGAAAACTGACACTCATTTTAGCGTTAGCTGTAAGTTCCCTTTGGGCACAGGCTAAGCAACCCAATATTGTATTCATCCTAGCAGATGACTTAGGCTGGCAAGATGTCGGCTTTATGGGCAGTAAGTATTTCGAGACCCCAAATCTCGATGCCTTGGCGGCAGAGAGTTTGGTGCTGGAGAATGCCTTTATGTACCCGACTTGCTCCCCTTCGCGCGCGGCGATTCTCACCGGTCAGCAATCGTTTCGTACGGGCTGTTATACCGTTCCAGTTCTTGAAAAGGGAACGAGCAAAGATAATGTTTTTTCAAAATGGACTGTTGGCGAAGAGCATCCAGTATTCGCGAAACCGCTTGGTGACGCTGGTTATAAATCCATTCATCTTGGGAAGTGGCACATTGTCGGGCCTTATCCAAATAAGGAAACGTCCTTACCCTTTGCTAAAAAGTTAGCTCAGCCAGCAAATGGGGATCTTAGTTGGCTTGATGCACATAAAAAGCCTGAGATCGCGAAATACTACCCGATTGGTCGTGGATTCGATGAGAATGTAGGTGGCACATGGTGGGGAGATCCCGCACGTGGTTTCGCCAAGGGGTACAATGCTCCTGGAGGCGGCTATATAGCTCCCTTTAAAAATCCATTTATCGAGGACAAAGAAGACGATGAATGGCTCACTGACCGACTTACTAGTGATGCAATCGATTTTATGGAGCGCCACAAAGAGGAGCCCTTTTTCGTGAACTTACATTATTATGCACCACATAGACCATCGGTGCCACGCAGTGAAGAATCGTATGAGCACTTCTTGAAAAAAGAGGGTGATAAAGCAACTGGGCAAGGAATGGGCTCTGAGAAGAAGAAAAAGGAAATCGCAGCCTACGCGACGATGGTGAAGTCGATCGATGATAACATTAAGCGCATAATCGACTATCTTGATGAGGCTGGGTTACGTGAGGACACTGTGATCATTTTCACCTCTGACAATGGATTTAATGGAATGCAGAGCGTGAATACGCAGTTAAAGGGAGCAAAAGGCAATGTATACGACGGAGGCTTACGGGTTCCAATGCTTGTGAACTGGCCAAAAGTCGTCAAGGAGGGCTCGCGTAATTCGACCGTGGTGCAGGGTCTAGATCTTTTTCCAACCTTCTTAGAGCTGGCTGAAGTAAATAATTACTCAGGAGTACTGGATGGTGAGAGTTTGGTGCCTATGATGCATGGTAAGCCATTGGAAGAGCGTCCGATTTACTGGCACATCGCCAGTAAGTATAAAAATGATCCATGTTCGATCGTTCGTAGAGACCAGTGGAAGTTAATCCAATACCTCAAAGATGGCAAAGTAGAGCTCTACAATACTGAGAAGGACCTCAAGGAGAGTAAAAATCTAGCAAAGAGCCATCCTGAAGTAGCTCAGAAGCTTTTGACCGAGCTGAGTGAGTGGCGCACTCACAATGCGGTACCACTCCCACCAAGTTCTATTTTGAATAAATAAATCACAACTAATCACTTAAAGTTATTCGATGAAAAATAAGATTATATCATTACTCTCATTGGCGTTCGCTAGCACGGCGGTAGCGGCTACCGATAAACCCAATATCATTTTCATTTTTGCGGATGACATGGGAATCGGCGATGTTTCTCACATGGGAGGAAAGGCTCCGACCCCTGCGCTAGATAGAATGGCTAAGGAAGGCTTACGCTTTACAGATGCACACACAACATCGTCTGTGTGTACGCCTTCGCGCTATGGTCTACTCACAGGACGCTATAACTGGCGCACACGCTTGCAGCGCTCCGTGTTTTTCTCACCCCATGACAAACCTTTGATTAAGGAGGATGAATCTACAGTTGCGTCTTTATTGCAGGAAAATGGCTACAACACCGCATGTGTGGGTAAGTGGCATTTGGGAATCGGGTGGCAATTTAAAGAGAAGAATGATCCAAAGTCAAAAACGGGCCATGATGTAGATTTCATGAAGCCTGCGGTGACACCGACATCGAATGGCTTTGATTACTTCTACGGCATTCAAGCCTCACTTGATATGCCTCCGTATGTCTATATTGAGAATGATAAGGCGATTGAAGATGCCACTGCTACTAAGGCATTTCACCGTAAAGGAGCTGCAGCTCCTGACTTTGAGGCAAATCAATGCCTCAAAGTATTTGCGGAGAAATCGGTAGAATACATCAATGAGAACGCTAAAGATGAGAAGCCCTTTTTCCTCTATCTTCCACTCACTTCGCCTCACACGCCGATTATCCCTAGTGAGGAATGGTTAGGTAAGTCTACTATAGGTAAGTATGGTGATTTCCTCATGGAGACTGATTGGGTAGTGGGTCAGGTGCTCGAAGCGCTCGAGAAGAATGGAATCGCTGAGAATACACTGGTTATGTTCTCTGCAGACAATGGTTGCTCACCAAAGGCTGAAATTGAAGATTTGGCTAAAAAGGGTCACAAGGTGAATGGTGATCTACGTGGAGCTAAGGCTGATATCTATGAAGGTGGTCATCGAGTCCCTACGCTGGCGTTATGGCCAAAGGTTGTAAAGGCGGGCTCTACGACTGATCGTATCACATCACTTTCCGACTTTTATGCGACTTGCGCTGATATCGTTGATGTGGAGGTGAAGGATACCGACGGTGTTGATTCTGTCTCATTTTATAACACTCTCAAAGATCCATCCAATGGAGATCGTGATGCGATTGTGATGCACTCTATTAATGGGAGCTTTGCGATTCGTAATGGTAAGTGGAAGCTTTGCTTCTGCGGCGGATCTGGCGGATGGAGTGCCCCCAAAAAAGCTGCAGCAGGCGATCCTAAGTGGCAGTTGTTTGATCTTGATGCCGACCCTGCTGAGCAAAAGAACGTTTTCAATGAGAATCCTGAGGTCGTGAAGGAACTCCACGAATTAATGCTCAGTTACATTGATAATGGGCGTAGTACTTCTGGAGCAAAGCAGTCTAACGACGTGCCTGTAAAATTTCAAGGGAACTAGGCTAAAAAGGGAGCTAAAAAATAACTAAATAACCTTAGTGTTCTCTGTTAGTTGAATGTCGTAAGCCGTTTAAATCCAATCGTTCGTTTATCGATTTGTGGTAAAAAATAGCTGAGATTGGTAGCTATTTAAAATTGTTAGGTTATGATGGCTTTTACGCTAATTAAAGATCGGTTAGGTAATAACAAAATGGATGGGGATCCTTTGTCTCACACACGAGACTGCCTAATTTAATAGAGCTTTAATATAGCACGCTAGGGATAGCAACTTTACCTCTGTACAGTTTGGTAGCTGTACAGGGGTTTTCTATTTATAAGCTGAGGAAAAAACGAATGATGAAGGCATTCGTTAGATCTACGAAGAATGCGCCAACAAGTGGGAGGATGATGAATGCCATTGGGGCTGGTCCATGGGTCTTTGTGACCGCAGTCATGTTGGCGATAGCAGTTGGTGTAGCGCCCAGCGAGAAACCCGCAAAACCTGCACTTAGAACGGAAGCTTGGTAATCTTTGCCCATTAGAGGAAAAAGAATAAATCGAATAAAGAGAACCGTGGAGATTGCTTGGATAAGTAATAGTCCCAGTAATGGCCCCGCGAGACTAGCAATGGTCCACAGCTGCATTCCCATGAGCGACATCGCAATGAATAGACCGAGAGAAAAGTCTGAAATGACTGCGAGTCCACGAGTTCGGGCTGGCCAAGGCATTTTCTTAAAAATATGTGGAACTGTGCTAGAAATCAATATGGCTACGAGTAGGCAGGAGACAAAGAGGGGGAGTTTGACATATTGGTTGATCCAAGAATCCAGTAGGATGCCGCCGATGATCGCGCAGTGAATCACCAAGGTAGAGCGCATAAGGCTAATGTGGTTAATCTGCTCGATCTCCTCACGCTCGTGGCTGACTCCCACGGTGAGTGCTGTCTCGGGGTTTCCCTTAATTTTAAAACTGTGAATTAACCAACGCGACATTGGACCGCCTAACAAACTTGCCATAATCAATCCAATAGTGGCAGCTGCGACGCCAATTTCTAAAGCATTTGGGATTCCATGCTCAGCGGCGATTTCTCCTGACCAAGCTATTGCAGTGCCGTGGCCTCCGATGAGTGAGGTGGATCCCGTGAGAACTCCCATCGCTTTCGGTAGACCCATTACTGAAGCTGCCACTACTCCTACAGAGTTTTGGATGAAGATATACCCAAGGGTGAGAGCTGTTAAAATAACCAGAGGTTTACCTCCCGCTTTGAGATCTGAGAAGCGAGCATTGATGCCAATAGTGGTGAAAAAATAGACGAGAAGAATATCTCGGAAATCGAGATTGTAGCTTAGTTCTATGTCCAAAAAGAGATAAAGGATCAGGCTAAGAGTGGATGCAATGATGCCGCCAGTGACTGGCTCTGGAATGTTAAATTCCTGCAAACATTTAAACCTCTGAGTGAGTGAGGAACCGATGAAAAACACGAGGATCGCGAGTGTGTAGGTTACGAAGGTGCCTACTTCTATTAGCTGTTTGTCCATGCTGTTAACTGCTTTCTAACATGGTTAGCTCTGGAGATGAAGTAAATGATTTCTGGGAGTCGGACTGGATGCTTGACCTCACATAGTGAATCCTGAATAAGCACGCCAATCCCTATGCGACTGCTTAGAAGCGTAACTGGCAAAACAACATTCTGCAGAACTCGTGGCCTGGTCTTGTGCGATTTCACCATTGTCTCATCGGGAGCGTTTTAGCTGCGTATTGGCGCCAGCGCCCAGTATCTGACGAGATCGATTAATTGTGTTTACTCACTCCCATTTTATTAGAGGATATGGCGAGTGAGAACCTCCATCTATCAGCTATTTGTTAGGCATTTTAGTAACCTAAACGGATCACGTATTGTTGATGGGACGATTGAGCAAAATGGCTGTGGAAAGTTTTGCGAGATCAGTTCAAAGGCGCTTTTTGAAATTAAAGCAATGGGCTTTACGCATGTTTGGCTTACTGGAGTGTTAGAACAATCAAGCTCTACGGAATATTCTTCGATACCTGCCGATGATCCATTGTTGCTTAAAGGTAAAGCGGGTAGCCCTTACGCTATCCGTGATTATTTTGATGTCTCAGCTGACTACGCTGTAGACCCTGAAAGCCGACTTGAGGAATTTGCAGATTTAGTAGACCTATGCCACGAGGCGGATCTTAAGGTGATCATCGACTTTGTGCCTAACCATGTTTCTCGTAGTTACCATAGTGATATTCAGCCTGATCTTAACTTTGGTGAGAGCGATGACACGAGCGAGTTTTTCGCGTGGAATAACAATTTTTATTACCTAGAAGGCGATGGCCCCATGCTTCTTCCTGGTGGAATCTATACCAATGAAGGAGTGGGTCGGGTCACTGGAAATAACTCTGCAACTTGGCAGCCAGGATTGAGTGATTGGTACGAGACCGTTAAACTCAATTATGGTCACGACTATACCACTGGGCGCGATACCAAGAACTTACCAGATCAAGAGGCGCGACTAGATGAAGTTCCTGACACATGGGTGAAGATGGATGCGATTCTCGCTTACTGGCAAGAGATGGGGGTGGATGGATTTCGCTGTGATATGGCACATATGGTGCCGATGGAGTTTTGGGCTTGGGTCACCCGGAGAGCATGCTTGCGCGACCATCAATGCTATTTCATGGCTGAGGCCTATGATGGAGACCCGGCGAAGTTGACCAATGCTAACGTCTTGGAGGCGTTGTTAGAAAATGGTTTTGATACGGTTTACGATGGTGAGAGCTACGAGTTAGTCAAAAGCGTGGTGGAACATGGGAGGAATTCCACTGACTTGGATGAGCTTCTTTGGGCCACTGAACGGCGTGATAGGATGCTTCGCTATGCTGAAAATCACGACGAAGTACGTTTGGCTTCATCGCACCACTGGGGCGGGGCAGGCGCACGAATTGGTAAGGCGGTGACGGCTTACCTTTCAGGAGTCGGACCTAGCCCGTTCCTAGTGTACAATGGCCAAGAGGTTGGGGAAATCGGCGATGGTGATGAAGGCTTCGCTAAGGATGATGGACGCAGTTCGATTTTTGATTATGGCCAACTTCCTGGATTAGCCGCTTGGGTACACAATGGCACCTATGATGGTGGAGCGCTGGATGGTGCTCAGCAGGAGTTACGCGAATGGTATGTAGAATGGGGGAATTTGATGCAGGAGGCTGCTTTCGTTCGTGGTGGGGTCTATGGATTGAATTCAGCAAATTTAGAAAACCTGAAGTTCTCAGTAGCTGGTGAAGCACCTGGAAAAAGCCTCTACGCCTTTCTTCGCCATGATACTCAAGCTGGCCAAGCCTTCTTGGTGGTGATTAACTTCAACCTCCACATCAATGCCGAAGAGGTCGAGGTTCTACTGCCCGGTGGCGTCGGGGAGTGGTTAGGTGCGGAAGTCGCAGAGCGAGTCCTCGTGGGCGATGTCGAGCACTGCGGCGTGGCCGTAGTGCAGCTCGCGCTTTGAAAACTATTTTCCTCTTCCCCCTAAAATCACAAAAGCTTCACCAAATTGGCGAAGCTTTTTAAGATGGTGGACCGGGTTGGATTCGAACCAGGGGATCGAATCCAAGGCGTCTTCTCGATCCTCCAATGTCTCACAAAATCCATTTAAGACCTTTTAAAATAATGGATTAAAGGTTTTTGCGCACATTAAGAAATTAACGGAAGGTCTCGGGTGAAGTATCACTATAAGTATCACTCCCTTTTATTGGTGGCATTTATCTGGAAAAACCCAAACTCACGCTACTGGCAAGCTGGCTTCACTAACGAACACGGAAAACGTAAAAACGCCTCGACTGGAATTGACAAGCTAGAGCGACATAGAATCAAGGCTCTCAGAATAGCCGATGAATACGAACGCGTAGCGCAGAAATAAAAAGGAGCTGCCCAAGTCAAAGAAGCACTTGCCCACCGACTAGAGGTTACGGTGAAAGAAAAAACCAAGAACACAGGATGCCAGCAGCGAATCTTCACACTCGATGCAGTGAGACTGCTCATGGATAACGCGAACGAAGAATGGCGTAGTATGATCTGCTTCGGTTTCTACACAGGACAACCTATGGGTGACCTTGCCACGCTCAGATGGTAGAATATCAATATAAAAGATAAGCTATTCAGCATCTCCACCAACAAAAATGGACGCAAAGTAGACATACCCTTCAGCCAAAAACCCCTCGATCACATCCTCTCACTCAAGCAATTCAAGGACAAAGCTGACCTTGTCCACCCCGACATCGGCAAAGCCTACCTAAAGAGTGACTCCAGTGCTATTTCGAACCAGTTCAGCAGTATCCTAGCCAAAGTAGGACTTAGGGAGAAAGTAAGCCATAAGTCCAAAGGTGTAGGTCGTAGCGGAAGACGCACCACTCAGAACAGAGACTCCCACGGCCTCAGAGCCATCACCATCATCCCCCCCCAAGCCACCATCCAAAGATGGGTAGGTCACGAAAGCGAAGACGTTCACCGAGTATACATCAAGTTAGGAAAAGAAGCCTCACAGAAGGCATCTGAGGCATCACCTCGTTTGTAAGTGGCTAATTTGTGGCGTCAGGCTAGTTCAATTTCAGCAAGTTTATTATGGCTTTGAAGTTTGGTTTTATATATGTGCTCACCATGCCAAGATCTGAAGCAGAAACTCGAAAACAGCTCATTGATCAGATGTTGGATTCCGCTGGTTGGAAAGTAGACAATCCCAATCACGTGACCACAGAGTTCACCATAAATCTCAGCAGCCCAGCACTGCACGAAGCTGAGGCCGTTTACAATAAGAAGAAAGAATTCAGCGATTACGTTCTCCTAGGTAAGAACGGCAAGGCTATCGCAGTAGTTGAAGCAAAAAAGACCTCAAAGGATGCAGCTCTAGGACGTGAGCAAGCTAAGCAATATTGCTACAACATTCAGAAAGAACATGGCGGAGAGTTGCCTTTCTGCTTTTACACGAATGGGCATTCTATTTATTTTTGGGATCTTGAGAACGCTCCTCCGAGAAAGATCGTTGGCTACCCCACCCGAGAGGACCTGGAGAGGTTCTCTTTCATTAGAAAAAATAAGAAACCTCTTACTCACGAATTTATTAATCCTGATATTGCGGGAAGAGACTACCAGCTCCGAGCAATCCGAGCAGTTTTAGAAGGAATCGAAGCGAAAAGACGAGACTTTCTACTCGTGATGGCTACAGGAACAGGAAAGACGAGAACCTGCATAGCACTTACCGATGCCCTGATGCGAGCTAAGCATGCCGAGAAGGTGCTTTTCCTAGTAGATCGCATTGCTCTTCGCGAACAAGCATTAGATGCCTTTAAGGAACATCTTCCTAATGAACCTAGGTGGCCGAATATCGGAGAAACTAACATCGTCAAAGACAGGAGGATCTACGTATCTACCTATCCCACGATGTTAAATATCATCCGTCAAGAAAAGCAGGAACTCTCTCCACATTTCTTTGACCTCATCATAGTAGATGAAAGCCACCGCTCTATCTATAACACTTATGGAGAAGTTCTTGATTACTTTAAAACGACTACAGTGGGTCTTACGGCTACACCAACGAATGTAATCGACCATAACACCTTTGAACTCTTTCACTGTGAGGGTGGACTACCTTCCTTTGCCTATACCTATGAAGAGGCGGTAAACAATGATCCTCCTTATCTCTGTAATTTCGAAGTCCAAAAGATCCAAACCCGTTTCCAAAAAGAAGGAATCAGTAAACGAACCATCTCACTTGAGGAGCAAAAAAAGCTGATCCTAGAAGGAAAAGAAGTGGCGGAATTCAGCTTTGAGGGCACACAGCTCGAAAAGCAAGTAACCAACAAAGGAACAAACACGGCCATTGTCAGGGCGTTTATGGAAGAGTCGATCAAAGATCAAAACGGAGTCCTTCCTGGTAAAACAATCTTCTTCTGTTCCTCGAAGTCTCACGCTAGGCGTATAGAGGAAATCTTTGACGAACTCTACCCTGAATACAAAGGTGATCTCGCCAAAGTCATCGTGTCTGAAGATTCACGTGTATACGGAAAAGGTGGATTACTGGATCAGTTCACCAACAAAGACTTCCCGCGTATAGCGATCAGTGTCGACATGCTTGATACGGGTATTGATATCCGAGAGCTTGTAAACCTCGTCTTTGCAAAGCCTGTCTACTCATACACTAAATTCTGGCAAATGATTGGCCGAGGCACTCGACTATTAGAGCCGAATAAAATCAAACCTTGGTGCCCAGAGAAAGACCGCTTCCTAGTGCTAGATTGTTGGGATAATTTTGAATACTTCAAGGTCGAGCCTAAGGGGAAAGAACTAGCCGCCCAAACACCTCTTCCCATCACACTCTTCAGTCTTAGATTAGAGAAGTTAGAAAAGGCTCTTGAGCTTGGCGAAGAAAACATAGCCCTCTCAGAAGGCGCAAAGCTTAGAACGCTTATTTCCCAGCTCCCAGCTCAGTCAGTAGTTATTAGAGAAGCCCAAGCAGATTTATCTCAGCTCAGTGACGTTAATTACTGGAATTCTTTCTCTTCAGAAAAAATTGCCTTCCTACGAAATACTATCCAGCCACTGCTAAGAACGCTCTCTGAAGTCGACTTTAAAGCCATGCGCTTTGAGCGTGACCTGGTAAAGCATTCACTCCTCACACTCTCTGGGGAAAAGCAGAAAGCCGAGGTTATCCAAAACTCTATCGTAAAGACCATTTCTGAACTACCACTCTCTGTAAGCTTTGTCCGTAAGGAAGAGGAGCTTATTACGCAGTCTCAAAAAACATCCTTCTGGGCGGAGCCTTCTCATTCTGCCCGAGAAACGATTAGCGATACCCTTTTGGAAAAGCTCAGCCCACTCATGCGCTTTCGGGAGGGCGATCAGAGACCGGATACAATCCATCTGAATTTCACTGATGAAGTCATCATCAGAGAAAAAGTAGAGTTTGGTCCAGAAAACGAATCAGTTAGTATCACCAAATACCGAGAAATGGTCGAAGCTCTCATCGCAGTACTCACCGAAGAGAACCCGATTCTGCTCAAAATTAAAAATGGAGAAGAAATCTCCGCTGAAGAATCTACCACTCTCGCAGGTATCTTACAGGAGGAACACCCACACATCACAGAGGATCTCCTCCGCACTGTTTACCAAAACCGTAACGCGACCTTCCTTCAGTTCATCAAGCACATCTTGGGAATCGAGGTTCTCCAGTCATTTCCAGAGAAAGTCACCGATGCCTTTGAACAATTCTACCAAGAACACAATAATCTCAGCAGTCGCCAAATGCAGTTCTTAGACCTATTGAAGACCTTCTTGATGGAGCGCCATAGCTTCGAAAAGAAAGACCTCATATCATCACCATTTACCACCATTCACCCCTGTGGTATTCGTGGGGTTTTCTCTTCTCAGGAAATCAACGAAATCCTAGCTCTTACGAAAGCTTTAGCCGCCTAAATCATCTACTCACATGCTACAAAACAATCCTGAACTAAAAGGAAAAATCGACCAACTCTGGAATAAGTTCTGGAGTGGTGGAATCTCTAATCCACTCACCGCCATTGAGCAGATCACCTACTTGCTCTTCATGAAGCGATTAGATGATCTTGATCTCAGGAAACAAGCAGATGCGGAATTTACAGGTGAGCCTTACACCTCGAAGTTTGAAGGCCTATGGATACCACCCGCTGATCGTCAGAAAATTGAGCAGGTGAATACAAAAAAAGAAAGGGCGAAGCTAGAAAAAGAGTTAGGCATAGAAAAACACACCCTACGCTGGAGTGAGTTCAAAAACTACCAAGCTGAAGAAATGCTCATGCATATTCAGACACAGGTATTCCCATTTCTCAAAGACCTTAATGGTGAAGAGTCTAACTTCACTCACCACATGAAGAATGCCGTCTTCATCATCCCTAAGCCTTCGCTACTAGTGGAGTCTATCAAGACTATTGATGAAGTCTTCGAGATTATGGAGAAGGACACGGAGGAGAAAGGACAAGCCTTCCAGGACATTCAGGGTGATGTCTATGAATACCTCCTCTCAGAAATTGCCACGGCAGGTAAGAATGGTCAGTTCCGCACTCCTCGCCATATCATTAAGCTCATGGCTGAGCTAGTGCAACCTCAGCTAGGTGACCGCATTTGTGATCCGGCTTGTGGTTCTGCTGGCTTTTTACTAGGCGCCTACCAATACATCGTGACTGATCTTGCTCGTAAATCAGGTAAGAAGGACCTCCCACTGGATGAAGACGGCTTTGAACGCACTTCGGTGGCTTCTACCCTCACGGAGAAAGCCCAAACCATCCTCCAGCAGTCTCTCTATGGCTATGACATCGATAGCACCATGGTGCGTCTCGGTCTCATGAACCTCATGATGCATGGAGTCGATGAGCCAAACATCGACTACCAAGACACCCTCAGTAAGAGCTATAATGAGCATTCCTCTTACGATGTGATCTTTGCCAATCCTCCCTTCACTGGAAGCATTGATAAAGGCGATGTGAATGAAGCCCTCACCCTGAACACCACGAAGTCTGAGCTCCTCTTCCTTGAGAGTATCTTCCTGATGTTAAAGAAAGGTGGCACCGCATGCGTCGTCATCCCGCAGGGTGTGCTCTTTGGATCTGGAAAAGCCTTTAAAGCCCTCCGCCAGACTCTAGTCGATAAGTGCGAGCTAAAAGCCGTTATCTCAGCCCCAAGTGGCGTATTCAAGCCATATGCAGGTGTCAGCACTGCCATCCTCCTCTTTACCAAAGTCTACGATGCAGAAGAAGAGGTCAGCCGACCAGCCTCAGAGTCTACCTGGTTCTACGATATGGAGTCCGATGGTTACTCTCTCGATGATAAGCGCACGAAGCTAGACAATCACGGAGACTTGCAAGAAATCATTAAGGAATATCACCAACGTGATCCTGAAGTTGCCTCAGAACGAAAAGCAAAGTTTTTCTCAGTGCCACATGATGAAATCAAAAAAGAAGAATATGACCTCTCTTTTTCTCGATATAAAGCAGTCGATTTCGATGATGTCGTGTATGAAAAGCCATCAATTATTTTAGATCGTATTATCGAAAATGAAGTCGGGAAACCTGAGAACGATGAAAAAAATGACCGGACTCAAATCAAAGGTGGTATTGTTAAAAGCTTATTTGAACTTAAAGGATTGTTACAATGAAGTCTGTAAAGTTAAGTGAAATTACGAAGCCCAAACAATGGAGAAATCTACCTATTTCAGCTTTAAAGGAGTCAGGTTATCCAGTCTACGGTGCTAACGGTATTATTGGTTACTATGATGAATATAATCACCTTGAAGCTACAATTGTAATCACTTGTAGAGGTGCTACTTGTGGCACAATAAATATCACCACCCCTAAAGCATATATAACCTCAAACGCTATGGCTCTTAATGAGCTCAATGAAGATATTTGTGATTTTGATTATTTAGCAAAATTTCTCTCCTACCGGGGTTTCTCAGATGTTATCAATGGGGCTGCTCAACCACAAATAACACGAGCTAACCTACAACGCGTTGAAATCCCCATCCCAGAAGGCACAGCGGAAGAGTCTCTAGAATCTCAGAAGAATATTGCGTATCTCTTGGAAAAAGTCGAACGCCTCATTGCCCAACGTAAAAAACAAATCGAAGACCTCGACGAATTCCTCAAAAGCGTATTCATCGACATGTTCGGCGACCCTGTGAAGAATGAAAAGGGCTGGGATAAACCAAATGTAGATAAATTTGGGGACATCATTACAGGAAATACTCCTCCAAGGAAAAATGCAGATAACTATTCGAACGGAGTTATCGAATGGATAAAGACTGATAATATCAAAGCTGACTCACATATTATAACAAAAGCTTCGGAGTCTCTTTCTGAAATAGGACTAAAGACAGGGCGTTCTGTAGATAACGGGGCAATACTGATTGCTTGTATAGCTGGCAGCCTTGATTCAATTGGAAGGTCAGCAATAGCCAATAGAAAAGTAGCATTTAATCAACAGATGAATGCTATTCAGCCATTTGAAGATGTTGATACATTGTATCTTCATCAGCTTATTCAAGTATCAAAAAAATATATCCAGAATCATGCTTCAAAAGGGATGAAAAAAATCCTTACGAAAGGAGATTTCAAGAAGATTAAATTCATTAAGCCTCCACTGGAAGAGCAACAGTCATACTCTAAAATTGCAAGCAAGGTTTATTCTGTAACTAAATTCCTGAGAACAGGATTACTAGACCTTGAAACCCTTTACGCTTCACTCAGCCAAAGAGCCTTCTCTGGAGAGTTAGACCTATCCTTAATCTCTCTAGATGAAGGTATGCCGGATGCTCCAAAAGCTAAGCGAGAATCGACCATACCTGTTCAGAGTGAGAACGAGGTATCTATGTTTGAAATGCCAGCTTCCGAAGGAATAGAGCTCGAATCAGAACATGTGGATGACACCATCATCATGAAATGGTTTGAGAGCTACTGCTCTTTTCAGAAAGAGCAGGCAGACGCGATAGATATAAACCAGTTCATCGAACAAGCCCAAGAACGCTACCAAGAACTCTCCGAACAGAACCAAGCCATAGGAGTTGGAACCTATGACAAATTACAAACTAAGCTCTTTGTTAACTTAGCCTCAGTGAATCAGGAGCAGTCATTGAACGAAGAGACAAACAAAGTAGAAGTCAAATCAGTAACCCTATGAAACTTCTCCGCATAAAAATTACGGATAAAGAAGGCTTTCGAAGCTTACACTCAGGATTTGAACATAAGTTTTGTGAAAATTGGAACATCATTGCTGATAGAGGAGTCATATTTTCCCATGATGGTTCAATTAGCCCCAAACCTTTCGAGCCATATATTTGCTCAGGTGAAAATGGCAGTGGCAAATCTAATGTATTAGAAGCCTTAGCAGAGATCTTCTTTCAATTAGAAAAACTACGTGTTCGCCGCTACTTCCTTCCTGATTTCTATAAAGAAGACGAAGTAGTTAGAGAAGATTACAAATATCGGTTAGACGCATACGAGCTCGAATACTCAATTTGGAATGGTGAATTTGAGCATTTCATCAAAGTTATTAAGGTTCCAACAACTAAAGATAAAAATGGCCAGAATATAGAACCCATTACCATTCGGAGAAGCTCATCTGACACTGGTGAACAGGATGTTGAAGTGAAGCCTTCCGAGCGTGACGAGATGCTACCTGAATACATCTTAGGATACTCTTCAGGTGAAAATGAAATTTTAAGTCTCCCGTTCTTCAAAATGCGATTTATTCAATACGATGAATATTGGAATGCCCTCAGTGGCAGAGCTCCCTACGCAGGTAAACCTGAAACGCGTATGGCGTATCTTGATAGTAGTTTTAGCCAAGCGATCCTCCTAACAAATATTCTAATGTATAACGAGGATGAACTCTCATTATACAAAGACCTCATAGACCTTGAAAAATTCAACAGTTTCCGAATCATACTTAAGGAAACCGTGATGGTGGATAAAGAAACCGCATATCATTTTTATAAAGACTCAAAAAACTCACCAAACTTTAACGAAATATCTTCAGAAAATCAAGACACGTTGTATGAGGTTAATATACTGGATATTTTAGAGTCTCTAGACACCAAGGAGTCTAACCATAGGATCATCGATAAGTTAAAAAACTGTGCCACTTGCCAATTCTACGAAGAATCAACCAAAACCCTATATTTAGATTACTGGGTTAATGATGCCACAAAAGAAGCGTTTCGAGAAAACTTTAGTTACTATGAAGTCGAAGGAGGCAGTAAATTCAAAGGTAATCCACTTGAACTCTTCCAAGCGTTTCAAGTGCTTTTAACTTTAAACCTATACACAGTAAGTAATAGGCTTAAAAATGACATTTACGCTTCTAATAGCATCTACGTCAACGAAACTGTGCCAACCTTAGCATCTGAAGATCGAGTTATGCGGTTCAAGCATGTTTATTTCAAAAAGAGAAATCTAGAGAAAGAGGTAATGGTCAAGAGTCTCTCAGATGGCGAACACCAATTATTACACAGCCTCGGTCTATGCCTCCTCTTTAAAAACTCCAATTGCCTCTTCCTGTTCGATGAACCAGAAACTCACTTTAATCCACGGTGGCGATCTGATTTCATCTCAAATCTCAACGCCTGTTTTAAAGATTCAACTGGTTATAGAGAAATGCTCATCACAACCCACTCACCGTTTCTTATCTCCGACAGCAAGCCTGAGAAGGTTTTAGTCTTTGATAAAACAGATGAAAAAGTGACCGTAAACCCTCCTGGTTACAACACTTTCGGAGCCTCCATAAATCAGATTACCATGAAGACATTTGGTGAAGAAGATACCATCGGTGCTATAGCACAGAGCAAATTAAAGGAATTTCTGGATCGCTCTAAAAATGGTGAAGACTCAGAGGCGTTAGTTAAAGCCATGTCATTTGAGTTAGGCGACTCTATAGAGAAATCCATGATCATCTCTGAAATATTGGAAGCGAAGAAAAAGTAGAATGTTACAGCCCTACACATACTTCGAACACGACTTGGAAAAATGGAAACGCTATGTGGACTTCATAGTTTCTGATGTATGGTCTCAGGCACCTACAGGTATTACCTTTGATCTAGAATTGTTTGAGTCCGCACCTGATATAAAAGAGTTCATCAGTAGATGTGGCTACAATCCACGAGCAAGCAAACCACAACAGAAGTTTCATCAAGACATTAAATCCATTTATGAAAGTTGTAATGCGCTAAGTAGTGCGCAAGTAAGAGAAATCCAAGAGTGGTATAATAGTAGTAGTTGTGTAGCTAGTATTTGTGAAGATAATCGCAATCACTGTATTTCAACCAAAGAATTATCGAGGGAGTTACGCCCAGTAGTATGCCTAATAGTAAATTTTCTCAAAAGCCTCTGGAATGCAGATTTGCTAGGAAAACCAAATTTACGAAAGCATTACAAACAGTTTTTAGAAGTTAATAAACCAGCAAGGTGTCACTTCTGTGGTTTATCCGACATGGTGGCGATCAACGGTTATAGAGAAGACTATGATCACTTTTTACCCAAGTCAAAATACCCAGCTAACTCAATCGATTTTAAAAATCTAGTGCCAACCTGTAGTCACTGTAATAGTAAATTCAAAGGTTCAACTGATCCAGCGCGCAATATGGATAAAAGTCGCCGTCTTGCATTTTATCCTTATTCTCAAAGTAACCTGCAACCAGGAGTAACGGTAACTATCGAAGGGTTTCATCAAGGAAGTGTTCCGAAAGATAAGTGTTATATCTTACTTACTCCCGAGGATTCTCAAGAGGTTGAAACTTGGAATGATCTCTACCGCATTAAAGATCGTTACATTGAAAAATGCACGAGTGCTGATGGAAAGGTCTGGCTAGAAGCTGCACGTATAAAGAAGGACAAAAGAAAGATCTCTTTACCCGACCAAATCGAAGACATAAAAGAAGAAATTGAACTTTGTGGAGCTCTAGCCACATCAAATTTCCTTAAGCTAGCATTTCTAGAAGCATGCAATCAGAGCGATGTAATAAATAATTTAGAATCAAACTCATGACAAAACGCGGAAAAACCATCCAAATCTATCTACCAGACGGAAACCCACGCTCAGTTAAGATTGCTGAATTTACGAGCAGAACCGTGCAAGCAATCCTGATACCACGTGCCCAATTAGAGCAAGCCTACAAACGAGCGGAACTCTCTAATGTAGGCGGAAATGGGGTCAGAAGTATCAGACATCTTGCAAGTGCTTTTTTGAGTTTTTTTTATTTTGATTCGAAGGCGTGTTAGAGCGTGCCGAAAAAACACCTTGTTTTTTGGCATCGCAAATCATGCGTCAAACGGATCGTTGCTGCTTGGGCTCTGATCGGTTAGAGGGGGGCGGCAGCGATGGCAACCATCGGTTTGCTCACTGAGAGCGTTCGCCCCCTTGTCCTGGCATCCTGTAGCGCGCCCTCGTTATCGGCTTGCGCAGATGACGGAGCTCAGTATCTTTAAGCCATGGCCCATACCCCGAACTTGCGTAGAGCCGGGGTCGGGTCGGGGGCGACCGTTGTTTCTGGCATTCTGACCCAAGCCGTCGCAATGCGGCTGCAGAGAAAAAGCCATCCGGTCGCCCCCTCGCCGATTTTATTCCCGTCGCGCGTTCATCTTGGATTTATGCATGGAAAGGTTGTAAAATATGCTAGTCTTCACTGGGCTTGACGGGTTGCAACGAGAGCTCTACGCCGTGGAGCTCCGTGACAACTCGACGCCAGAAGCCCATGGGGTAGTTTTCATCGGTTAGCATATCCTGCCAACCGGGGATGACTCGCCATTTTTCCACGAGTTTAGCCCATGTTGTTAGACAGCCGTCAGTGATGTCGTAAGTGTCCGCGCCCTGACGGCGCGCCGTGGGCGGCAGGTAAGGTGTCTGGGCGGTTACGAGGCTGCGGGTGAGCCGTAGTAGTGTGCGAGCCCCGGCGTAGGCGGCATGCTGGCCGTTGGCGTTGCGGCGTAGGAACCTTTTCTTATGCTCGGGCGGGCCGCAAAGACCTATTTTTTGAGCTCCCTGCACCACCTGAAATACATGGGGACAGACCCATGGGGACAGACCTTTTAATATATGGGGACAGACCTTTTATAGAGAAAGCAACTCGACTGTGATCTAGATCTGTAGTAAGTTGTTCACTATGAGAAGTCCTCGCTCATGTGTGTTGTCTCCCTGGGGTAAGAAGCAATCTGCGTCTTACCATATTATATCGCGTGTTGTGGATCGGCAGTTTGTCCTTCAGCGGCAAGAGAAGGAAGAGTTCGTGCGCTTGATGCGGCTCTATGAAAAGTTTTGCGGAGTACGTGTCCTGACGTACTGCGTGATGACCAACCACTTCCATATACTTCTCGAAGTCCCTCCAAAGCCGGAAGAGGAGATGAGTGATGACGCTCTGATAGCAAAACTTTCGGTGATCTATAGTGAAGGGTATGTGAGTCAGATAGTATTACTGTTATCCGCTGCGAGGGCTCTAGGAGCTGAAGAAGAGGTGGAGCGGATTCGGAATACTTACTTGTACCGTATGTATGACCTTTCTCAGTTCATGAAGGTGCTGAAACAACGCTTCACCCAGTGGTACAATAGGAAGCATGGGAGGACGGAAACACTGTGGGAGAGCCGCTTTAAAAGCGTGTTAGTGGAAGATGGCTACGCAGCCATGGTGATGGCGGCATACATTGATTTAAATCCTGTCCGTGCCGGGATGGTGAAAGATCCGAAAGAGTACCGTTGGTGTGGGTATGGTGAAGCCATTGCTGGGAGGCGCAGAGCGAAAGCGGGGATCGCCGCAGTGTTAGTCAAGAATGAGGAATCAATAGGGCAAAGTGCAAGAAATCAGACACAAGGTGAGCGGCTCGCGGCTTATAGAATGTTCATGTTTGAGGAAGCTCACGTTGTGGAGGGGTCGAAGCGTAAAGGCATCTCTACTAAAACCGTACAGAAGGAGCTTAAGAATGGCGGTAAACTTACGCGAACCCAGATGCTGCACTGTAGAGTACGCTATTTCAGTGATGGAGCAGTGATCGGGAGCAAAGCCTACGTGGATGCCTACTTTGAACAAAAACGTGCTCAATTTTCTGAGAAAAGAACATCAGGTGCCCGCAAGTTAAAGCATATGGCAGAGGGCGGGCTCTATGCCTTACGAGATCTCCAGCGACGGCCAGTGGGGTGAAACGGGCTCACTCTTTCTAGTGCTATGTCTGCACTCTAGAGAGATTGTTCTTCGCGTTGCTCAGTGACCTGCTGCTTGTGTTGCTAAGTAAGAAGGGTTCTGTGGCGTTCACTCGTGAAGCTCGCTTACTTTGAGCAGTCGAACTGCGTTCTCATCCCATCAATTATGCTGTAAAACAAAAAAGACCTCAGCGAGCTGAAGTCATTTTTATTTTAAGATGGCGGATCGGGAGGGATTCGAACCCTCGGTGACATCACTGCCACACACGCTTTCCAGGCGAGCTCATTCGACCACTCTGACACCGATCCTGTTATCTTAATATGTTACCTCTTGCGAGGTGGGCGGAAGCTACTGGGAGATTTGGTTGGTGGCAATTCTTTTTTTGTAAAAATCTCCATTGGCTTTTGACGGCTTATAAAAGTGGCATTAGATGTCTGCATGGCTGACATTACTGAATCGATTCTGCTGCTTGATAATGGATCATTGAGGGCTGCTGCGACCTTACAATTACGCGCGCTGGCGGCGAGGCTTTCCAATCTCATTGGGGTAGAAGTACATGCTGTTTCTTTACTGCATTCTAGCAAAGTAGATCCTGGCGAACTTGATGGCGTAAAAGCGCAGACCTTTGTGCCATTTTTAAGAGCTCAGAGGGAGTTGGGGATACATCGGTTTAAAGTGATGCCCTTGTTTTTTGGTCCGAGTGGTGCGCTTGTGGATTACCTGCCGAAGCGGGTGCTGGATTTACTGGAGGACGGCTGGGAAGAGTTGGAGGTGAATATTGCCCCAACATTGGTTCGCGAAGGCGACTTACGGGTCGCTGAAATGATGGCAAAGCTGGTGCGTGATAAGATTAGTGAACTGGGGTGGGAAAAGCCTGCTGTTGCGATGTGTGATCACGGCACGCCGGCTAAGGCGGTGAATGATGTGCGCGAGCTGGTGGCGAGGCAACTCGCTGAGATTTTATCTGAGGATGTGAGTACGGTCCGCGCTTGTTCGATGGAGCGCCGCGAGGGGGCTGAATATGATTTCAATGAACCACTATTAGAAAACTTGTTAGGTCTTGAAGGTTTCGAGAAGCAGGTGATTGTTTCTATGTTGTTTGCGGGGCCGGGTAGGCATGCAGGGGTAAATGGAGATGTGGCTGAGATTTGTGCTGCAGCTCGCGAGGGGAGTTTACAGTTAGAAACTGCAATGACTGCGCTGGTGGGCAGTGAGGCGGAGGCTTTGGTGGCGGTGCTCGCTGATCGCTATAGAGGAGCCTAGGTAAGACTGAAAGCAGACACAAAAAAGCCGCATCGTGTTAGGATGCGGCTATCTTTCTATCAGCTGGAGCGGGTAGAGGGAATCGAACCCTCCTAATCAGCTTGGAAGGCTGGAGCATTACCACTATGCTATACCCGCTTTTTGCTGTTGGAAATCAGCGTTGCTGCTGACGTGGGGGGAGTATTAGAAGAGAGCTAGGAGTTGCTCAAGCCTAAACTTGCATAAATTTCACGTGTGGCTTTGGATTTATTCAATGTGTAGAAATGAATACCAGCTACATTGTTAGCGAGAAGCTCGCTGCATTGTTGCGCAGCGTAATGAATACCAATGCGTTCCACCGCTGTCTCGTCGCCATTTGCGCGTTCGAGAGCTCGGAGGAGCTTAGCTGGGTAGCGTGCTCCTTCTGCTAACTCTGCCATGCGGCGCATTCCTTTAAGTGAAGTGACTGGCATGACGCCAGCAATAATTGGGATGTTTACACCTGCTATTGCACAGCGCTCACGGTAGTCGAAGAAGTCGTGGTTATCGAAAAAGAGCTGGGTGACGATGTAGTCTGCGCCGGCGTCGACTTTTTCCTTCAGGTATTCCATTTCGAGCACGCGGTTTGGCGTGGTGGGATGGCCTTCAGGGAAACCTGCGACACCAATACCGAATCCACGAGGGTCGGGGTGGCGGCCAGATGCATTAAATTTTTTGATGAAACGCACTAGGTCGGCAGCGAATTTGAAGTCATCGTTACTGCGGTCGTAGTTCGGGTTATCGCGTGGCGGATCTCCGCGGAGTGCTAAGATATTAGAGACACCGGCCTCAGCGTAACGGCTAAGGATAGAGTCGATTTCTTTCTCGGTGTGGCCAATGCAGGTGAGGTGGGGTACTGGGGAGATGCCGGTGGTTTCTTTGATTCTGACAACGAGATCGTGAGTGAGATCGCGCGTGGTGCCGCCAGCTCCGTAGGTAACGGAGACGAAGGATGGCTTATACGGTTCGAGCTCTGCGATGACTTCATAGAGCGCGTCAGAGGAATTCTGGGTTCTCGGTGGGAAGAACTCGAAGGAAAGTGACGGGCCGTCTTGATTCAGAATGTCGGAAATGTGCATGGACTACGCAGTTGTGAAACATCTGGCGATGGAAGCAAAGAAAAAAGCAAACGGATCAAAATCTAACCCTAATTTAGTAGCGGTGATTATTGTTAGGGTCGACCGCTAAAGTTACTAATGGTAATGAAAGGAGCTCATACGGTCTATGAAAAAGGTGAGCTCCTAAGGTGGGTTTTAGGTATGCCAAATGCTAAGTAGTGTATTGAAGACTTAAAATGCGTGTGTGAGCCCCCCAGCTACTGCCTGTAACGATGTGTCTTTTTATTAAAAATTGTAAAAATGATGAATACTATAGATGAGCCAGTGGTCTCGAAAAAAGGGAACGCAAAGTTAGATCTCAAGAGTTATACTGGGATTCAGTTATCAGGGGTGATCTTTGTGGTGGTGATGGCCGGTATGCTGATTGTAAATATGGTCATTTCCAGCTCATTGAAAGATGACTCATCTGGGATCAACCTTGCTGGTCGTCAACGGATGCTGTCTCAGCGCATGACAAAATCTATGGCGGCGGTACAGGCATCTATTCAGAGTGATGATTTAGTGCTCGCTAAAAAATTTCAAGACGAGCTGAAGTTATCCTCTGGTCTTTTTAATGACACTCTTATCGCTTTTCGTGATGGAGGAAAGACTACGGGCGCGACTGGGGATCAAGTGACTCTCGTACAGGTTACAGACGCTGAGTTGAAGTCCTATGTCGAGGAGGCTGATCAGATTTGGTCTGAAGTTTCTGAGGGGGTGTCTTATATGGCTAACCATGAGCTGAGTAGTATCGATAAAGCTGTTTCTGATGAGGCTATGAGTCAGCTGTCAGCAAATAACCTAAAGCTTTTGAAGCTGATGAATCAGCTGACTGTCGGGCTAGAAAAGACAGCGGAAGCTAGATCTAGTACACTGCAGTGGGTGATGGGGGGCGCGCTATTATTGGTGGTAGCGAACTTTGCGTACGTGATTATTTACTCAGTAGGCTTGTTGAAAAAGCGCGACCTTAAGCTTCAGCATTTCTCAACGGATTTGGTCTCTAAGAATGCGGAACTTTCAGATACAAACGAGGCTCTGGCGAGTGCTCAAGAGGAAATTAATGAGGCTAATACCTCGCTCCAAGGAGCTTTGGGGTCATTAAAGGTTTCAAACCAAGAAGCGCAGCACCGTGCGTCTGAACTAGAGACGCTCACTGTCGATTTGAACCGTCTGAAAGAAGAGTCTGACACGATCTTTAACTCAGTGGACCACGGGCTTTGTCTGATCGATTCCAACTTCAAGATTGGTCGTCGTATTTCAGCTGCTACTTACGACATTTTTGAGACGAAACATCTGTCAAATATGTCATTCCTAGATCTTATGCGACCTCTGATCACTGAGAAGGATCTGAAGACTCTAGAGAGTTTCTTGAGGCTTCAGTTTCAGGGTAAAACGATGTCTAGACAGCTTGAGAAATACAATCCACTCAAGAAGATAGAGATAACCCTCAAATGGGATGGTACGCGCTTCACCAATAAGCACCTAGGATTCGAGTTCGAGCGAGTCATGGAAGGGGATAAGATCGATGCAGTTCTTATTACCATCACTGATGTCACGGAAACCATTGTGTTGGAAAATGAATTGAAGCGTGCGAGCGAAGAACAGGATCGTAAGACGAGTCTTTTGTTAGAGATTATTCAGAGTGATTCTAAGGAGCTTGATCTCTTCCTTGCTCAGACTGAGAAAGGTCTAGATGACATTAATGACCTGCTACGCGATCAAGGTGTTAGCGCAGAGGCCGATCTTAGTGAAACTGTGGTGGACCTTGTCGAAAATGTGTTCCGGAAAGTGCACAACATCAAGGGTAACGCTTCTATGCTAGGTCTCGATAGTATTGTAGAAATTACGCATACAGTGGAAGATAAGCTCTCAGGTCTACGCAAGCGCAAGGATGTGAAAGGTGATGAGTTTCTTAGCTCCCTAGTTCAGTTAGCAACACTACGTGAGCGCCTCAATGATTACCAAGAGCTCACGCAAACGATCTTGAAGGACTTCGCTTCAGCTAAACCAGTAGAAGCGAAGAAAACGGCTTCTGAAGGTCTTGCTCTAGAGTTGAGTAAGTTTGCGAACAAGGTGGCAGATGATTTAGGTAAACAGGTCTATGTGAAGTCTCGTCTAGAGATGGACTCTATGAACCCTAACGCCTATCAGTCTATAAAGGATGTCTTGATTCAAGTGACGCGTAACTCGGTGGTTCATGGAGTAGAGTTTCCTAAGCTTAGAAAAGCCAAAGGAAAATTGGCAGAGGGTATTATAAACCTTTCTTGTACCAAGAGTGAGAGTTCCCAGAATATACTAAAGGCACCGTGTTATGAACTTACATTTCGAGATGATGGCGCAGGTTTAGATATTCCAGCTATTAAGGAGAAAGCAGTGGAGCTTGGAATGATTAGCAAAAGCGAAGCTGAAACGATGCCAAACGCGCAAGCGGCCGGCCTGATCTTTAACCCGAGTTTTTCCATGCAGGAAGAGTCTAATGAGCACGCTGGTCGTGGGACCGGAATGGGGATTATCAAAGATATCGTTATTACACAGCTTGGTGGGAAGGTTTCGATTAGTTATGTAGCGGGTCAGTATCTCCAGATTAGCTGCCTCATCCCAAAAGTAAGTGTGGAAGCTTCTCAAGCAGTTTCGGTCAACTAATTAGAACGAAGAAGATATATGAAATTACTCATTGTAGATGACTCGGCTATGATTCGCCGGTCAATAAACTCAGCGTATAAGGGGAGTTTATTTACTGAAATTCAAACCGCCGCTGATGGTCTGTTAGCGGTGACAACCTTTAAGCAGTTTCTGCCTGATGTGGTGACTCTCGATATAACTATGCCGCATATGGATGGCTTGGCTGCTATGTCTCAGATGTTAGAAGCTAAGCCAGATACTACCATCTTAGTGATATCGGCTTTAGCTGATCACCATACTGCGATCGAGTCATTGTCGAGGGGGGCGCATCAATTTATATGTAAGCCTTTTACAGCCGAAGAACTTAAAGAAGCATTAGATGATTTATTAAAAGATAGAGTGCCCGAAGCGAAGAAGAAGGTGTCTACTGAAGTAGATGTAGAGCTTAATAAAACGATGTCTCAAATCGCCAAAGCGAGCTCAATAGTGAAACAGCGGACACCTACGCAAGAAGAATACCCTTCTGGCTACGTCAGTCCGCCAGTGGCAGACCAGGCGGTAACGCGTCAGCCAAACTATGACGCTGTTAGTTCACAGAGACCATTGACTGAGATGTATAAGCTCTGGAATAAAAGTAGTTAGATATAAAGTGATGTCAGAAAATGATAAAAAACCCCATGGCGGGATAGATGAAGACACTATTCGTTTCTTTGTGTGGTCAGTTTGGAACTTTTTCCAAGCAAGTACCCATCAGGAGCCGGAAGTTGGGACTCCCTACCTTTTTGATAAATTTGAACATGATGATTACACCGGTATCATCGGCGTGTCAGGTTCGCAGAAGGGTGCTGTCTACTTCACAATGTGTCGTGAAATGTTAGATTCCGTGCTGAAGATTAATTACCCTGAATTAGAGGATGAAAATCCAACTGATGAGCAGCTCGAGGAGATGCGAGCGGACTATGCCGGGGAGATGACTAACATCGTTTCGGGTAATGTACGAAACTATCTGGGTGAGCAGTTTCTCATCTCGGTTCCAGTCGTAGTGACCGCTAAAGGCTCTGATTTGCACATGCAGCAGTCTACGCACGGAATCGTGTTTCCTGTCAACTGGTCCGGATATCGCTGCCATTTGATCTTAAGTCTTGAGGCGAATAACCTCAAAAATGATGAAGAGTTGTTAGAGTATACTGTATGAAAAATGTAATAAAAATCCAACTTCCTGTAGAACTAAAAACTTACACAGCATCGATAGAAAATGTGGGTGAAGATGTGAAGCTTCCCGCAGTACTTTGGCAATTATTGGAGACCCTTAGTATGACAAGCATGGTGCCAGAAGAGATCGGCGCTTACCTGTCGCTCGATAGTGGACCAGCGCTACAAGTGATCGAGGAATTAGTAGCAAGTGGTCTGATCACTGAATCTGAAGGGCATAGTTACTCTGAGTGGAAGGATATGTATGAGGAGCAAAGTATTGCGGTAGAGGAAGACCTTTTGGTTCTCGATGAAGAAACTTTGATAGAGAGCGAAGTCGAGACAAGCTCTCTAGGAGATGGTTCTTTCGAGGTGGAAGAGTCGACCTGTGAGGTGGTGGAAGTAGTGAGTTTCAACATTGCCTAAGCGATAGTATTTTGCTGTCTGTCATCCTGTGCTATGTATTGAATAGCACAGGATTTTTTTTGATCGGAGCTGGTGGCATTCTTTGGGAGTACATTAGATCGTTAATTTGAGGAAAGGATTCGACAAGACTCGTAGTATGCACGAATATACTCCCTCAAACTCGCGTAAGGGAGAAAGGCGAGATTCCCCAATACATTTATGAAAATTAAGAGATCGATCAGAAATGCGGTATTGAGCAGTGTGGCTGCTTTGACCACTGTGGTTCCTGCGACAGCTGCTGAGACTGACTTCAACGAGGTCGGTAAGCAAATGTCGATCATGCTACAGAACAGGCATTATGATCGATTGCCATTCGACGCGAAATTGAGCGAACGCATTTTTACGATGTATCTCAATGAGCTGGATTATGGCAAAATGTACTTTACTCAGGTGGACGTGGCTAAGCTTGAGAAAGAGTTTGGCGAGAAGCTGACTGACATGTTGTTGCACAAGGAGAGCATGGAGCCAGCACAGGAGATTTATAAGGTTTACCGTGAGCGTGTGGATCAGCGTATCGACTACGCAAAGGAGCTTTTAAAGACTCATCAATTTGATTTTTCTCAGGAAGAGGCTATTAAACGTACCCGTCGCGATGTGGCTGAGCCTACAATAGAAGGCTGGCCAGCAGATGATGCGGCAGCTAAAAAGCTCTGGTTAGGGATGGTTGGGGACGCAATGCTTTCAGAAACACTGCGCCGTCAAGTGATCGAAGAACGTGCTAAGGAGCAGGGTAAGAAAAATCCATTGGAGGATGATAAACCGATCGCAGAAAAGTTAACTCTCCGTTACGAGCGCGTGAAGCGTGCAGTCGATGATGTGGATAACGAAGATATCGCGAATTATTTCCTTTCTGCTGTAGCGAAATCCTACGGGCCACATACTGACTATTTCAGTGCCCGCGAGATGGAGCGTTTCATGTCAGGCATGAGCAACGAGTTTGTGGGCATTGGAGCTCTATTGCAGGCGGAAGAGGACGGCGCTACCAAGATCATGGGTATTGTCAAAAGTGGTCCAGCAGAAGGTCAAGGTGAGCTTCAGCTCGACGACCGCATCGTCGGAGTGGATATTAACAACACTGGCGAAATGATTGATGTCATGTTCATGAAGATCGATAAGGTCGTGGACAAGATTCGTGGAGAAAAGGGCACTAGTGTGCGACTCAAGGTGGAGCCCTCAGATGGTGGTGAACCAAAGTTCATCGTGATCAAGCGTGGCACTGTTGAGATGGGTGAATCTTTTGCACAAGGTGAGATTATCGAGAAGAAAAATTCGGAGAGCGAGATCAGCCGCATTGGCGTGATCACATTGCCATCTTTCTATGCAAATTTTGATACGGGTGAGACTCGTTGTTCTGTGGATGTGGAGAAAATCCTTAAACGCTTCAACAAGGAGAATGTGGAAGGGCTCATTCTCGACCTTCGAGGCAATGGCGGCGGCTCGCTTGAAGAGGTGCGTAGGATGACTGGCTTCTTCACAGGTAAGGGACCAGTAGTTCAGGTGAAAGACTACCTCGGACGTATCGATCTTAAAAATTCCTATGAGCGTGCGATTTTCCACAAGCCAATGGTGGTCCTCATTGATAAGTCCTCAGCATCCGCTAGTGAGATTCTCGCTGGTGCGTTACAGGACTACAATCGTGCGATCGTTGTCGGTACTAGCTCCACCTTTGGTAAAGGAACGGTTCAGCAGCCGATGGATATTTCGCGTTTGATGCCATTCTTTGCCAACCGTGAGCGCGCTGGCTTTCTTAAACCAACGATTCAGAAGTTTTACAGAGTGTCTGGGATGTCGACCCAGAACAAGGGTGTCGAAGCTGACATCGTGCTTCCTAACATGATGGATGCTATCGATGTGGGTGAGAAATACCTCTACTATGCATTGGCGTACGATAAGATTGATCGTGCTGCTGGCTACGCGCCGCAGTCACGTGAAAACCTTTTTGTAGCTCAGCTGAAGGGTAAGAGTCTAGAACGGATTAATGATTCGAAAGACTTCATGTACCTAGCCGACGATGTTCTGAGAACGAAGGAGCGAATCGATAAAAATGAACTTTCATTAAACATAGATATTCGGAAACAGGAGCTTGCAGAGGCTGAAAATAGAATCAAGGAGCGTAACAAGGAGCGCATCGAGCGCTTTGCTGAAATACAAGAGCAGGACAAAGAGAGCTATGTTTTCTACAAGGCTCACCTCGACGACCTTGATAATGATGAGCTGCCGATCTTTGACCCTAGTTCAGACGAAGATGATTACATGAATCGCGCGAAGGATGAGATTCAAGAACTCGACATCACTCCGGAGTGGCCATCTGGTCTCGACCCAGTGATGCGCGAAGGATTGTTCATTCTTGATGATTTGTTGCAGCTTACTGACCAAGCTAAAATGGCTGGAGTTCAGCAAAAATCATAGACCTCGTTACTTTTACAGATACCCGTCCGGTTGTTATTCAATCGCGCGGGTTCTTTTTTGCCCACATCTAAAATGGAAGAAATCAAAGCCGCGCTAAGTGATATATTAGAGTCCTCGCTAGCGCGTTTGGAAGAGCTAGCAGGGAGCAAATTCGCTGGGCAGGTGAGTGTGGTGTGGAATAAGCGCATGCGCTCGACAGCGGGCCGTGCCTTTTGGCCAGAATGCAGAGTGGAGCTCAACCCTAAGTTAGTAGAGGTGAGTTTGGATGAAGTCCGGCGGACCTTGTTGCATGAATTGGCGCATTTACTCGCGTATTATCGCTGTGGACGGAGGCGTATTGCTCCTCATGGGGCGGAATGGCAGCAGGCGTGTGCTGATCTGGGAATTCCAGGTGAGAGTGTTCGTCACACTTTGCCGTTACCGCGCAGAGCGCAGCAGAAGAAATGGCGCTACACTTGCCCGAGCTGTCAGGAGAGTATTGAACGGGTACGTAAAATGAAGCGGCATGTTGCCTGCTATTCTTGTTGTCAAAAACTCAATGGTGGCCGCTACCATAAGAGGTTCGAGCTAATCGGAGAAAGTCTCGTTTAGCTAGCCGATCGAATTAGTTGGTGAGATCTTCTAGAGTGTTCATCGGAGTCGTTGGCTCGGGTGCATTTTCGATTTCTTGGATGATGGTGATGAGAGCCTCGTAGTGCTCAGTCATTTTTTTGTTGTGAGCGCGATGCTCCGGTGTGGAGATGTGGTACTGAGGATTGTTGTAGAGTTGCTTGGCAAATTCCTTAATCATCGGGAGCTGTGTTTTGGCATCGGCTCCGTAAATGAGCAGAGCTTTGAAGCAGGATTGCCAGCGTTTGGAAAGTCCCCAGCGGCCAATATCAATAAGCTCGATACAGAGTGGAAGACCTTCCGCTACTCGGTTGCGTGCGAGTATTTCTAAACCGGTGAGGCGGATGCCATCGGAGAACATGACTCCACTGGGAGCTGGCTCTGCGACTGCTTTGTAGATGGCAGGAAGGAGTGGTTTGACCTGTGATGTTGGTAGTTTGAGGAGTACCGACTTGAGCGAGCTTCGTGACCGACCGTCTTCATTTTGCAGCAGAGTTTGAATGACATCGGTCATGAGCTCTTGGTCGATCGTCGCGATAGATTTCTGGATAAGGCCAGATTTGGAGTCGAAGAGTGCGAAGCCGACATAGCGGCGGAGGTATTCGCGATGGTCTCCGGGCATTGGCTCATCAGTGATCAATGTGAGTAGCTCTGGGATGCATTTTTTCGCGGGCGGGCCGATACCGGCGAGGGCTTCAGCTGCTTGGGCTCGGACCCAGTAGTCGTCAGAGCTGAGTAATTTTTTCAAATGGGGTATTCCTTGCGCGCCAGCTGTCCCTAATTGTTCCCACGCGGTACAGACTCCGAGGATTTCATTCTTTGAATGGCTCTGTGTGAGCTTGATGAGAGGAGTGACTAATTCTCTGGGGTTCTTCGTCTTGAGGGCGGCGGCGGCGCGCTTACGTACGACAGGCGACCATGACCTGAGGTTTCCTAACAACGCGTCAGTGCTGCGAGTTTTGTAGGAGCTTGCGTTGCTTTCAGGCGTCCATCCTCGGCCATCTTGAATCACGGAAGTGACTTGTTGTTGGTTCATTGACGGGAGACAACTTTTGCGCATGCCTGTGAGGTAGAGATTGCGCTTTGGGATGGCGAAGGAGAGTACATACGCTCCCGTGCAGTCCCAGCCACCGTAGGAATGTTCACCTCTAACAGCACCGGGCTTTCCGAGGAAGGTAAAGCTGCCATCGTGGGTGCGGGCGAGATCCATCAGCCAGGCGGATTCTTGCATCCATGCACCCGTTGCAAGTTCTCCATTTCTGGAGATTCCGGGGAGTGCCCAGAGCATATTGAAAAAATTCCCCGTGTGGCCGGTTTCGCGTTCGATCCCGTAACTCGCCAGTGCCGTTTTGGAGAAATAGCGGGTGGCGGATTGGTCGTTTAGGAGGTCGAAGAGTACGGCTGCAGCTGATGCCTTGCCATTGTCGTCGTGAGTTTTCAGGAAAGGATGATGGTCACCATACGGGATTGGTCCTTTTTCTGAGTAGAAGCGGAGGAAGCGCTGGCATTTATCGATTGCGGAATCGATTTCTTCACTTTCGATTCCAGCTTCCTTGGCAAGGAGTAGCGAGATGGTGAGGCTGATTCCGACTTGATTCATCGAGCCGTATCCTATGGCGATCCCTGTATCTGGATTCGCAAAGCGATGCCCCCAAGTGCCGACATGGCTCTGGCCCTCGGCGATCTGTTGGCTCAATCTCTTGATCGTTGGAAGCACAGATGGATCACTGGTGCGGAAGTAGTACTCACACATGAGAATATTGACCCAGCCAGAGGACCATGAGTGGAGGTCGCGGTCCGAGACCTCCCAATCTTTTAATTCTGAAATGGCTTGTTTCACCAGCGGTGACCATTGCTCATCGCCACTGGCCATCAGCGCGAGGGTGTTCAGGACCTTCACCACAACGTGTCTACGCTTGCCATCCGGTTTGCTCATGCTTTTGGCAATTTGGCTGCAGCCGAGTGCGACAATTTTCTGCGATTTAGGGCAATCGAAGGGCGCTGTCTTGGAATAGCGGCCGAGTGGCTCGAGCTGTAAAATGACCTCAGCCGTTTTGCCTTTGCGCCAGACCGTGAGTGAAAGCTTGCCATTAGTGGCTTCGGCTTCGGTGATCGCCTTAGCGAGGGTGATGCGTGCATCGCTTTTAAATGAGGTGCCATTGGTGCCGAGGATGACATCTCCAACCTTGAGCAGCGTACTCGCTGGGGAGTCTTTCGCGATTTCAGTGATGAGGATTTGACGGCTTTTTGAAGAGCCTCCTTTTTCACAGTAGACCCAGCCTTCTGCTCCTGTCGCACCGAGATTCCATGCGTGCGGGCTGTCGGGTGCTAATCCGTCACCCTTGGTGAAATCAGGGATTTGCGCCGTAGCTAGGCCAGTGAAAAAGGGGAGAATGAAGAAAAGGGTGAGCAGGCGCATTCCAGTCACTATTTCCAAGTTTGAGCCTCTATCAATTAAATAACTTGTTGATAGTGTGTTTGTTCCTCGTTTCTTCTCATGAAGACTGCGATGTGGCGGTCGACCGATTTGAGTGGCTGTTTGAGAATCACACGGGAGCGTGGATTTTGGAAGGTGTGGAGGAGTTGTGCCCCGAGTGCGCTGATGGCCTGCACTGCCTGTCTGTGTTCGCGGTCAAAGTAGGAGGTGATGATGAGCCTGCCGTTTGGCGAGAGCTGCTGGAGGGCGCTGTCGTAAATGCGAATCCAGGTCTCTGCGCCATTCCAGAAGTTTTGGTGGCGCATCAGCACGAGGTCGACTTCTGCTGGAAGGCTGCGGATTAGCTGCAGCTTGCTGGCATCGTGCTTCAGAAAGGCGATGTCCGCGTGTGGGGTCGACGGCCAGCGCCGGCGGGCATCGCTGAGCTCGCGATCTCGGATATCAACGCCGGTGAGGTGGAGGTGCGCACAGAGTGGGCTGAGGCAGCGCAGGAGCGTGCCAGTTTCGTCGGCTCTGCCACAGGCTATATTGAGCGCCGTAAACGTGTCTCGGTGCTCTGGGAACGATTCTTGAAGGATGGGAGCCAACAAGGATTCCAGAATGTGCAGATCAGTCTGGGTGCGCGCGTTGTTGGTCGGCTTCGGCATGACAGTCAGCGTAGAGAAACTCCGCAAGCCTGTCGAACTAGGATATGAGACTAGGTAGGGCGGGCTCGCTGAGCACGCCGTTTGAGGGGCTGATAGACATCGGCTTTAAGGTAAGTCCACAATGCACGCTCAATGATTGGGAATTAGTCTAGTGTAATAGTGACTACGTGAAAGGTTTCAGAAAGTGGAATGGATAGGCGAACAACGGCGTGTTCGGCGAACCCGCCCTAGCACTTGGGCGATCTTAAACAGGTGGGGTTGCCATTTACCCTAACGAAAGAAAGGCCCGTCGATTTCTCGACGAGCCTTCCCCAACATATGAAAAAAATAAATTCTGCCGTCGCGCTTACTTGCGGCGACGGAGGATGAGAGCGAGTCCACCAAGACCGAGAAGGGCGGTGGAGGATGGCTCTGGTACTGCTACTGCTTCGAATTGAAGGCCTGCGAGACGAGCTGTACCTGTGGACATTCCGATTTCGAATGCATTACTGCCATTTGCTGCAACAGAGCTAGTTAAAGTCTGAGCAACAAATCCATTAACAGCGGAAGAAAAGTTCATGCCTGTAACTGTTGGAGCGCTAGCGAATGTACCGGCGGCATAGGATGTTCCGTTGATGAGCATGGTGTCAGCTACGGCATTATTGGAAGAAGTAGCACCAATGTTCCAAGCTCCAGAGTTATTTTCAGACACAAATCCGATGAACTCGAGTGAGGCAAGCGGAGCTGAGAAATCAGAGAATGTGAAGGTGATTGTTTCGCCAGGTCCCATGCGGTTCCCTTCGTTTGAGGCGGTACTTGAGACACCATAGCCAGCTGCGATTGTATCTAATGCTGCACCAGCTGATCCTGACACTCCGGTTATTGTAATATCAGCAGTTAGACCGCCGCCGAGATCGAAGTTGTCCCAGAAAGTTTGACCTAGACCAGCGCTACCTGCAGTAGCTTCATTGGCTGTCAAGTCGAGTGTGACTACTGCAGCACTTGATGTGCCTGCGAGACCGGCCATGGCGATGCTGGCTAGCGTAAGTTTGTTCAGTTTCATATTTTCGAGGTATTTGTGTTTTGAATTTTAAAATGCATGTTTGGTGGGTGAGCTGTACATTGCTCACTATGCATTTAGGGATGTGCGGGCCATTCGGTGGTTTGGGACAAAATATTAGTTTTTTATTATTTTTCTAAAATGCGTCACTTGTTTTGAGCCAAAGCGAGGTATCACTCCTGCCAGTTGACCCTCCAGAAAGCTTTGTCACTGTAGGGATCCATTTCGAGATGCAGCTGGTAGGGGGAAGTTGGCAGGACTGGGATATTCTCTACTTCTTCCCAGCTGGAGCTGTCCGTGAGGTCAGTGGTTTTTTCAATGGAATAGGCGAGTCCCGGTGTGCCATAGAAGTCTAAGGTCACGATGCCATTGGAGGTGTTTGCCGTGGTTTGGGCGGCGAGGCCGAGATCCCAAACTGGCTGGTCACTGGCCGAAAATGAGAGTGAGGCGCGCAAGGCCACTTCATCTCCGGTGCTGTCACCCTGGCTGCCGACGACAAAGCTGAGGGTGTCACCCGCTGAGACTGCTACGTCATTGAGAGCAAAAGCACCATCCGCTTGAGTTAGCTGTCCTGAGGCACCTGTGGCGGTGAAGAGTGAAGTGGTATTGTGGAAAACCTGAGCACTCACGGAGTTGTCCGATGTGCCGCCTACTAGATCTCGGAAGCTTCCTGAGATGCTGGCGAGAACATGACCCATGGCGATGTCACCAGCGGAAATGGTGTAACGTAGGATCACAAAATCACGTGCGTCATCTGCATCCGTAGTGATGAGGAAGTCGGTGCCAGCGACGGCGTTATTGGCCGTATTGGTGGAGTCGATGACGTAGCTTCCAGTATCTGCGCCGCCTAGCACGGCAGCGGTGCCGGCTCCGATGTAGCCTGAGTTCGCCTGAGAGTCGACGGTTTGCCCGGCGGTGAGAACCACTTCATTTCCACCTAAAGCTTCTGAGGACTCGAGGTATTGCCAGCCACCAGCCACAGAGCTGGCTGCAGTGTAGCTTTGGCCAAGCGTGATACTGTCCTGGCCAAACAAGGTGTGACCCCGGCCTTGTTCTTCAGTGGTGAGTAGGCTGTTCCAATCTGTGAGATTTTGGACAATAGGAACCTCTGGGAATAAGGAACCCGTTTCACGTTGTTCACTGCCCCTGAGCATATAATCGCCAAGCACGGGACGAATCTCTTCAGCAAGGGTGAGTAGCTCTTCGATATCCTCACGATACGCGTTGTCTAGAGCCACATCTGAAAGTTCGGTGAAGGTAATGACTGCATTACTCTCATCTACAGCTTCATTACCAACGAGTGAGTTGGCTGCGCCGCTATCCGGCGAGAGGTCATAGAGACGGTAAATCGATGATGCTGCTTGTTGGTCCCAGAAGGGGCGTTCGTTCGAATCGCGTGGTACATGTAATTTCAAATGCCCTTTGCGTACTGCCTGGAGGTTCTCTCCATTGTAGTAATAAAAGGGCTCGTCGATGGCGCGAGAGATGGTTTGGTCAGTGAACAGGGGAACTAAACTCACGCCGTCATAGATGCGGTCAGAAGGGAGTGGCTCACCGATGATTTCAGACAAAGTCGGGAACAGATCCATCGAAACTGTGGGTGTGTCTTCATAGCGAGGGGTCTGAATCTGATCTTTCCAATAGAAGATAAAGGGGACTCGGTGGCCACCTTCATAGGTGACAAATTTTGTGCCACGGAAAGGAAGGCAGTATTGGTTGCCGGTGGCTCCATTGTCTGCGGTGAAGACGAGGATGGTATTTTCTAGAATGCCATTGGCTTCCAGCTCAGTGACGATCTGACCGATACTCCAGTCGACTTCGCGCAGCACATCGGCACGGGTGCCATTGCCGGTAGCACCGTCAAATGCGTTGCCTTCAGTGTAGGGAGTGTGGGGGTATTGGTGAGAATAGAAAAAGAAGAATGGGCGGTCTCGATGGGTACGAATGTATTCGCGTGCGCGCTGGGTGTATAAAGAAGTGAGGCGCGCTTCTTGTGCGTCATTGCTGACGCTAAAAATGAAGTCTCTTTCATCGAGGAATTCTTTGTTGTGCCCAAGATTTGAGGGAGCTCCGTAGTAGGTGTCGAATCCTTGATTGTAGTAAGAAAAGATCTCTTCAGTACCTAGGTGCCATTTGCCGATCATCAGCGTTTTGTAGCTTTGTTTACGGAATTGTTCAGCCAAGGTGATTTCATTTGGACTGAGTCCCATAAACCAGTGGGATTCGCGGTTTTCGTTGATGCCGTAGGGGAGGCCAGCTCGCTGAGGATAGGCTCCTGTGAGGAAGGACGCGCGAGCCGGGGAACAAATATTGGCGCCAGAATGGAAGTGGGTGAACTGAAGCCCACCGTGCGCTAGTGCATCAATATTTGGTGTGTCTACATCTTGAGCGCCATAGGCACTGACATCGCTGTAACCCATGTCGTCCATTAAGATGAAAATGACATTGGGGCGCTCGGTTGGAGCTCGGGGAGATGAAGGTGGAGTATCCCAGATGATGAGGTCGTCTAGCCAGAGGCCTTGCTCCGCAGTGTTGGTGCCAGTGATTTCCCAGCGCAGGCGTGACAAGCTCGTAGCTGCGTTCATCACTTGGCCACTCTGTGTCAGCAGGCTTGAACCATTGATGCTGACTTGTCCGTCATAGAGTGTGAGGTAGAAATCCTGAAGGCCTGAAGGAAGTGTTGGCGGCGACAGCCCTTTCAATGGTGTAGCTCCCACGCTCTCTTCACCAAGCGCGGTGGTGAGTGAGATATTGTTCTGTGAACTGTCTGTGTGTGAGGTGTACTTCACGCGGAAGATTTCATTGTCACCGTCATAGCCAATAAGAGTGGCTTCGTTGTCGCCTGAGGCCGATGCATTGGTGGCCAGCATTTGGAGATGGATCGCGATTTCACTGCTTTCAAACTCGAGTGCTTCGTCGAGGGTCAGTTCGATAGAGTCACCCTCGGCATTTTCGGAATCGAAGACGTAGGCATAGCCACGGGAAGTCTCTTCAAATTGGCTGTCGCCGGAGAGGCTAGTCGTCCAGGTGCCACCCAGTGTTGAGCCATCAAGGTCATAGAGCGCGGCACTGCCGGTAGCGTATTGTGGGTCAAAATTCAGAGCGACTCCAGCCTGAAGGGCTGGTGGGCCTAGTGGGGGAGGTGGACCAACTGGTGTGCCGCCGGTGGCAGTCAATTGCAGAGCCGAGACGACACTCACATCATTGCTATTAATGCTTTCGGATTGGATGGTGAGCACTCCATTTACGGAGCTTAAATTCGAGAAGGTGACATAAGAATCGGCGGCATCGAGTAGATCGGTCTCGAGGCTGGAACCATTAACATTCCAGCCGGTGTTTCCGTTTTCTATTTGATCTCCAGAGGCAGAGGGGCGGTAGGCACCAATGACTAATTCGTAGATTAGACCATCATCTAAGCCGTTGAATTCGAAGGTCAATTCAGACGAGGCGCCTGACTCATACCACCAATCGGTCTGGGCCGTCGCTGGTATGGATGTGTATGTAGGCGAAGAGGCTGTGGGGTTTCCTTCTCCAGCTGCTCCTGAGGTGTTGAGAGAAATGTAGTTGAGTTTGGAGCCATTGGTGTCGGTTAGTGATCCTGCGCTGATGTCGGCATTGACACTGGTTAATGTATTCCAATGGGTCGTAGCGTCACTTGAGCTGCTGAAGTCGACACCGATGACCGTTCCAACATCGATATCCGCAGTCTCAGGAGGGGCGATTGTCTCGCCCTCCGCGCGGAGCTCAGCGACTGCAATACCAACCCACTCGTTGCCATCATTGTCATCGATAGGGGTGATGGTGATCGTGATCACGCCGCCAGTGGGAGTGATTTCTGAAATCGTTCCGTAACCTTGGTCGATGGTGGCATCTGAGATGAAGCTACTGGATTCAGTCGTGGTGCCGGTGCTTAGAGAATAAGTGGCATCAAAGTTTTCAGCGCCAGTGTCACGATCTTGTCCGCCAAAGAATACGTAGCTTAGTGCATCGTCCAGACCGGTGAAGGTCAGCGTTACCGATTGGTTGGCCACATTGCTATAGGCGTAGTCGCCCCAGACATCGTTTCCTGTTGTCAGGCCTGAATTTCCGATCTCACGGTTGGATCCATTGACCGCGAGACCGGTTGCTTCGAAGCTTACTCCACTGAGAGCAGAGCCGCTGGTGTTTGAGAGCGAGATGCTTCCAGCGTTGAAAGCGTATTGATTGTAGTTGTCGTTGTTGGTCGTGCTACCGAAATCGACACCGATGATGTCGCCGCCTGAAATAGTAGCATTGGCCTGTGCCGCAAGGGCGAGGCAGGTGAAAGTGAGGTGACGAAAGTAAGGGTTCATCTTAGATTATATTGATTTAAAAAAGTTGGAGATGTAGAGGCTCGGAGATGTAGAGTGAACTCGATCTCCGTAGAGTCATGCATACTTGGAGTGGCTTATTTCAGAGAAGGGGCGATTATTTAGCCTCATTGAGGATGAGGGTTTGGCCGCCAATCTGAATAAGGGCGTGGGCCTTTGGTTTTGTGCGAGAGATAGCCTTTAGCTGGAGAGCCGAGACCATGGTGAACGCATCTGAGCTAGCATGAATGATGATGGTGCCGTCGTCTCGGGTGCTGAGCTTACTGAAGGTGGCGTAGGCCTTCTCTCCTTGGCTCGCATCAGTCGTTTGAGGAGTGCCATTATTGACGGACCAGGTGGTGTCGGCATGGTTGTTGTCCGCGTCATTGGCGGCTCCAATGATGAGCTCGTAGGATAGAGAGTCATCTAGATTGGAAAAGGTGAGCGTAATGGAACCTTCTTTTGCTGTGCCGAACCAGTCACCTAGTGCACTGGCTGGGAATGCTGGTTGATTTGCTATTTCTGAGCTGTCTTCCGAGCCGTCAGTGTTGAAAGTATGTTTAGAATCGAATTCCCAAGAAAATTCGATGGCATTAAGCTGCTGGCCTGAGGTGCTGATTAAGGAACGCGTACGTCCTTTGGACTTATTGAGGGTGTTCCAGTGTGTTGTATCTCCACCTTCACTGCTGAAGTCGATTCCAATGGCTGAACCTATCACCATGTCTTCAGCCACGGAATACGTGGTGATGCTTATGCTGATAATGTAGAGAACAAGTGTTTTGAGAATCATAGTGACCCGCTGGATGAAGGATGAAGTGAGGGAAGGTTGGTTTCCCCTCTACTTCAGCTTGTGCAGGTCAGTGTCACAACTGGGACACTTTCAGGTAATGTTTCTCATCAAGTGAGATAGAATGCCATTAGGGGCACCGCTATAATAATGATAGAGCTATCTCAACGACTAAAGCTTAGCGCTTGGTTCACGCACGGTGATTTTTATTTCGTCTAGACTGGATGAAGTGAGGATGCGTTGCCGCCATTTCACGTTCTTTTGGCTGTTGTTGATGATGATTTCCTCGAGCTTGCGAATCATGATTTGCTTATTCATGACTGGGTCGCTGCAATGCGAGAGATCGAGTCGCTTGATGGAGGTGTTATCGAGGTGATTCAAGTGGAAGGAATCGTCGATTTTGAGGACAAGCCCATCCACTTGTAGATAGCGTAGAATATGTGCTGTAGGTAGCTTGCCTAAATTGGATGTAGTGAATTCTTTCTCAGAAGAGATCGTGAGCTGGTCACTTTTTGGTAGGTAACTGGTACTTAGCTTGTGCGATTTTTGGCTAAGAAATTCTAAAGCAGCTCCGATGACCCCTGCGTAATGGGTTTTGTCAGTTCTTGCTTCATGATCATAGGCGAGGATAGCCAGCATTAGTGGCCCATGCTTATCGTCTATATTTCTAGCCTCACGGATAAAATGTGCGAGCTGCTCGACGCTTGGACGCTTAGTTTCGCTGAAGTTAAATTCTGGGAAGGCTTTTACATAGTCCATGTATCCCGCTCTTTGATGGTCGAGTTCAACCGGATGCTTTAAGGCATTTTTAAAGTCCAGCATGATACAGTGAATACTGAAGTGCTGGAATTGAGCTTCTTTCGAATCTGGATCGAGCGTGAGAGAACGATCAATCAACTCATTGACGTTACGGAAGGGGACCACGGGTTTTGTGAAGACTGATTTTCTTTTTTTATCCATGGCTTGCAGCAGAAGCTGCTTGGCCTGCTTGCGTCTGGGTTCTTCAGTTTGGTTGAAGAGGGCCTCGTACTCCGCTGTGAGTTCATCGACCTCGCTGCTGAGCTGTAGGCTGTGTTCGCGGGCTTGGAAGGTTTCTTGTTCTTTTTTGTCCAGACTTTGAAGGTACCAAAGTGTACAGAGCCCGATGACGGCAAGGGCTGAAGCTGCGATGCTAACTGGTGCCTTGTTGCGCTTGGTGAAGAGGAGTGCACGTCTGAAGATATTTGGACGCTCAGCGCCGGTGCTGTGGCCGAGTAAGTGTAGGTAGATGTCTGACTTGAGCTCGGTTACCGACTGGTAACGATCCGCTGGGTTGTAGGAAATGGTCTTGAGAATGATCGCGTCGAGCGCCTTGGGTATATTTTTCTGGGGAAACTCTTTGCGTGGTGACTTGCGGCCGAGAACCATAGTTTGCTTTAATATCTCTTGCTCAGTTCCGGTGAATGGAGCCACGCCTGTAAGCATGAAGTGGAGCAGGCAGCCGAGTGAGAAAATATCACTGCGCTGGTCACAATTTGCGGAGCCTTGAATTTGTTCGGGAGCCATGTAGCCGAGGGTCCCTTTAATTTGGCCAATCGATGTGACGTGGCGGGCTTCGAAGAGCTTCGTGGCGCCGTGAGTATGGTCTGAGCCCCTTTGATGGACAAATTTTCCAAGCCCCCAGTCGCACACCAGTACTTGCCCGTAACTATCGCACTGGATATTTTCGGGTTTGATATCACGATGAATCACTCCCTGAGCATGCGCGTAGGCGAGGGCGTCACAAATTTTGAGAAAGATTTCGAGTAGGATTTGGTGTGAAGTAGTGCGCTCGACAGCGTCAGCGAGAGTCGAGTTTCCCTTTAGATCCATGGTGAAAAAGGGGCGGCCCTCAGCAAAGGTACCCGCATCATGCACATTGATGATGTTCGGATGATTTAAGGAGGAAACGAGCCAGGATTCGTGGATGAATTCATCGAAAAATTCCGGTCCGTGTTCAGCGCGCGGCAGTGCTAGGGCGACGAAGCGCTGGGTCATTTCGTCATGGCAGCGATAGACTTCCTTGAGAGCACCTTTGCCGATCAGGTGTAAATTGGTGTAGCGCTCTTCTATGCTGACGAGTTCATTAAAGCTGGGACAGAGTGCCTCGAGGACTTCCTCATCAAGGTTGTCGACTTGTTGGTAGATCTGTTTGAGCCGCTTGTCAGGTTGGTAATAGCTCGATTGATGAGTGGGGTCAGGTGTCATCCTTCAAGCTCTTTGATTACCGCTTGTACTTCCAAATAAAGGCTGCGCTTTACCCGTTTGCGCAGAGTATAGACAGAGGAAAGGGTGAGCCCCGTACGCTTGGCGACTTCTTCTGCGGAAAGCCCCTGGAGTCCGAGCTCAAAGACCTCAATCGCTTGACCTCGATAGCCTTTTTTGACTCGGTTCATCGCCACATTAGTCACATAGGTTTCCCATTCGTCTTCAATGAACTGGTCGAGGTCTGGCGCCTGTTCACTGTCGCTAGTGATCATGTTTTGCGCAAATTTTTCGACCTTCAGTTGCTGGTTGTCACGCTGCCGGAAATGCATGAGAGCTGTGCTGCGGATGACTTGCTTGAGCCAAGTGCGGAAGCGCGCGCGCTCACGTTCATACTTAGGTAGATCGCGCATCAGAACGATCAATGTTTGCTGAGCAACATCGTCGATATCGCTCGGATTCACATTGAGCTGATGAAGCACGTAATAGATAAAGCGCTCGTAGTGTTTGCTCAGTTCATTCCACGCATCTTCATCATTGAGGTCGATTGCTCGGCGCAATAAAGAGTGGCGGGTGTTTTGGGAGGTACGTGTCATGCAAGATGTGGCTTCATCAAAAATTGCATGGATTGCTACTGGCGAACAAGGATCAAATCTTGGGCGAGATCGAAGCCCTATAAGCGATGAAGGAGATGCTAGAGCGAGGAAATGGCCTAGGACCCTAGAAAAAAGAACCCAGTGGACTTATGCAGATTAAAAGAATTTTTGTGGTTCTCTGATCACTGTGACTGATTCAGGAGTAAAGAAGTGGAGCCAAAATGCATGAGAGCTGAGTGCTTGTCGCTTAAAAAAGGTGTCACGGTGGCTGTGAGAGTAAGGCCGCCTATGGTGACGTGTTTGGTATTTCTTTTAACACGGATCACTAGAGTGCCGCGACCATCCGTTCTGAGTCCAGTGAGAGTGCCGTAGCCACTACCCGCAAGGGATTTAAAGCTTTGGTCGCCTGCAGACCAGATGGAATCGAAGTTGTCATTAGCGCAGTCATAACCACCTGACAGGTTGTAGCTGAGATCATCGTCTAGTCCTGAGAAGGTTAGTAGAAAATGTGCATTTTCATCCAGCTTCATACTCGCGGTGTCATTGGAGAGAATACGGTCGGCATAAATACTCGGCTCAGAGAATACTCCAGACCCACCGTAGCCTTCTTGTTCGTTTACACGATTGGTCACTTGGCCCGTGTTGTTAGTGAGGCTAAATCCTACACCTGTGAGCTGCTTAGATTCGGTAGTGATCAGAGGCTTGGAGTAGCTGAGTGTATCACCATTTATTATGCCCTTGCCGTCGTCAAAATGATTAAAAATGAGGCTTTTCGCGGGAGATTTCCCTCCGTGGTTAGAGCTGTCAAAATCGATACCGACTGTTTCGCCTAGAGGGATTCCTGCAAATACAGGTAGAGCGTAGGTAACGAGGTTTGTAATCAAGAATGTTGTGATGATCCGCATACAGCTAAAAATTTGTTAGAGTATCTTGTTAGTGGATACTCTAAGTCTTGTAAAGCTGCGAATCTAACAAGGTTGTTAGTAGCTGTGGTGTTGTAGCCTAGCTATTTTTCGTCACGTAAAATGAGACTTGTTTCACCGATACTAATCAGGCCGAAGCTTGTAGGTTCTGCCGCTGATCCTTCCACCACGATGTTATCAATATTAATTCGCGAGTTGCCGGCGTTGCCTTTGCCACCCCAGAAATAGATGCGGAACTCGACAAAATTGATATTTTGTAGGCTAGGTTTCGTACTGAGATCGACGGTAGTCGGGTGCCAAGACGTGCCCGCTTGATGCACTTCAGTCATTTGATCCGAGGTCAAAGTGTGGCCAGGTTTCCATCGACCAGCACCGTTAGGTTTAGCTAGGACATTGTAGTGACAAGCAGCTTTATCGCCGGCACGCGAGGTTTTGAATGAAAGCTTACCAAGCTTCAGAGTCCCAGGGACACCAGCTTTTAGCGTAAAGCTAATGTAGTTTTTTCCTGCAATAGCTCCACCAATATTTTCTGCTAGCATTCCCTCATTACTATCTCCCCAACTTCCTTTGTCTGTCGAACCGAAGCGAATGCCACTGGCTGCGGTTCCCGTAGTGTCGCCAATGTTGGAAATCTTGCCATTTTTAAAGCCTCCGATCCCAGCAATAGGGCTTGCGTTGATACCTGACGCCTCTTTGCTCACTTCCGCGTTCTCGGCGAAATCGTAACCCGCTAAAATGTCAGCGCTGATGGCTGAAAATGGGATGGCTGAACATAAGAGTACTAGATAGGGGAGCTTTGTCATGGGTATGGTAGATTTTTGAATGATTCTATAGACTTTATGCTGTTATGACTGGGCATAGCAAAGCTTAAGTAGGATGGAGACTCTATATGCGTAAATAGATCCAGAAGCACCTAACCGATTTAGGTGTTAGGTGCCGCTTCGTCGTATAGACTTACTGGGTGATAGAGAGACGGACGAAATTCTTGAGCGTAGATGCCATGGGGATGGTGGCTGTGATAGAATCAAGTCCATCGCTGTTTTCCACTGTATAAGAGGCTCCTAGAGGCTCAATGGGGCCGCTCTCGGTTGAGTTGCCAATCACGATGTTATATTCGGGCGAACTGAAACTAAGGTCGCCTGAGACCTCGACTGCTATACTGGCGGTTGGAGATTGTTTGAAAATGTCGGATCTGCGGAAGCTGACTTGAAAACCCGTATTGGATTCACTCACCACAGGAGCAATACCTTCTTCACTTATGGTCGGGTCTCCTCCGAAAACAAATTCGAGGAAGTTACTGAGCCCGTCGTTGTCGAAATCAACCGAAGAATCGGTATCGGTAAATAGGTGAGTGAAAGAACTTGTTGCCCAATCATTATAGGCGGCTGCGGCTATCGTTGTAACTTCCAGAGAGCCGGTGGATTCAGAGAAAGTCCAAAGAGAAACTCCGGATTCTAGAGTCCAGATTCCCTCATTGTTAGAAAAAGCTCCCAAGCTGCTGTTGACGCTAAAAGTACTCTCGCTGTAGTTCGCCGTGAGATCGGTCTCGCCTACGAGTAACCAGGAATTTCCTGGCGATGAGTTTGCATTTTCTAAGTTGAGGTGGATATGCCCATTGAGGTTGACTATCCCAGAACCTGCGGTGACGCCTGCGATCTGGTTACAAATACCATTAGTAGTTGGAATGAAGCTAAGTGATGCGTCTGGTTCCAGTGTCAGTGAACCAGCTTCTACAATGGTGTCGCCTGTA
Organism: Rubritalea sp.; assembly: GCF_051252225.1. Classification (GTDB taxonomy): domain Bacteria; phylum Verrucomicrobiota; class Verrucomicrobiia; order Verrucomicrobiales; family Akkermansiaceae; genus Rubritalea. The sequence continues at coordinate 25,974 of NZ_JBPOGE010000011.1, read as the reverse complement.
TAGGTATTTAGCCCAGAGAAGATTACTGCGCCTGTGCCGGATTTAGTAATTCCATTGGACTCACCGTCTTCTTGGCTGATTGTTAGATCGAAAACCAAAGAGCCTGAACCGTGATGGACGATGTTTAAATGGTCATTAAGAATGAGTGATCCGGCGGTGTCATAATCATCAATCAAACAATCACCTTCTGCGCCAGCTTCGACTGTGATCGATGCGCTGCTCCCATTGTTATCCATTGTGAGTGTTCTTACGTAAGCGCTCGATCTGAAAACATTGATAGTGAAAGCTTCGTCAATTGATTCGTCGAAACTCAAGCTGCTAAGCTCATAATCGTTATAGGTGTTAGAGGAGGTTCTTGAGCCAGCGTCAGCAAGGACTACCTCGATAGTAGAGTCGGTTGGCGGAGCTGAGTCTCCGAGCCAGTTACCCGCGGTGGACCATCTGGATTTAGAGCCGCCGCCGTCCCAAGTGAATGCCGAGCTTTGGTCGCTGGAAACTGTGGCGGAGAGAGGGATGTCAATGGTGTCGGTAGTGACGTTATCAAGGGCGACCCATGTCAGGCGTAGGGTCGTGCTGGCACTTTCTCCAGATGTGAGCCCGGCGATGCTGTTGTTGAAAGTGACATCAAATGCTGCGCCAGTGACGAGCCCGAAGGTGAATTCCTCCGTAGTGGAAAATGCGCCGGGGTGAGATGGATTGATAAATTCCACGGAGGTAATCTCTAGGTTATGGATCGCGGTGAAATCGACACTGACGCTGGCAGTCGCGCTAGTGTCAGCTGATGCTAGCTCCATAGCGACGAGGCTCGGTTGCTGGATAATCACGCGTTCTTCTAGTCGTGAACTAACAAAGACGGTCTCTGTTACATAATTGGTTTCTCCCGGTAAGTAGTTGGTCTCGAAGATCGAGGTGTCAGCTGTCACGTTCACAAACCATGCCGTTACATCCGATGGCAAGGTCGCAGTTCCCTGCCAGATTCCAGAACCAGTAGACGTTTCTGCAAAGTCAGTCAGCGTCACAGTTGTCCACGAAAATGCCTTACTATCGCCCATCTCATTACTGTGATAGAGCGTGGCGCTAGTCAGCGGTCTGGTGGATTCAAATGACACCGTGACTTGATCGCCAACAAGGCTGAGACTCTTTTGCACACACCATGGATTGTTCGCACTCACTCCAACAGATCCTGCATTATTCCCGACAATACTATCCGCGAAATCATAAGAGTCCGCTCGTCTCCATGTAAACGCATGGGAGTGTTTCATCCCCTGTATCATACTAACCATCCGGGTGCCGGGTGCTTGGTTGTAGCTGTTGGCTTGGCAATCCAGATTGAAGGTGCTGTCGTTGAGCCAGGTCAACCACATGATCGGCATGGTCGCGTTTTCGAGGTAAAGCATCGGATCCCAGACATTTTTATAATAGTCAGTCCCGCCGGCATTATTGATCGCTTCTTGCCATTTCCCAATGCCATCCCACATGTGACCACAGCCGTAAGTCGGGATGGCAAATGCGAAACGGGTGTCGACTCCGATCACCGTGGAGGTAATGACGCCGCCCCAAGAAACTCCGTGGATACCGACTTTAGTTTCGTCGACAAAGGTGAGACTCCGCATGAGCGAATTCGCAAGAATGGATCCCGCGGTGGCGTGGTACATGAATTGATTTCCTATATCCACATTTGCCTCGTTGAATACTCCTGATCTACGAGGCCCGCCCTTGTTGTGTCGGCTGGTTGTGTTGGCCGCGCCTTCGGTATCGATAGCGATGGCGACATAGCCGCGCTCGGCCCATAAATCTACCCAAGTGGAATAGGCCATGCCAGAGCCACCGTGAACGAGGACGACGGCAGGTAAAGGTGCGTCACCTGCTTGCCATTTCGGCATGCCGACCCAAGCGTACACTCGAGTGGGGTTGCCATTATAGTCGATGGAATCGAAGAAAATGTTCTTCAGAGTCTGCTCAGTCTCTGAGGGAACGAGGTCCGTGACAGTCTCTGATGATTGGAATGCAGCATTACTCTCGTCGACTTCATAGAGTGTGGGTGCTGTCGTCAGATTGGCCAGACCCTCGATCGCGGCGCGGTCACTCGCGTGGTCCGCATTGGCCGTGAGTGAAAGGCAAAAGGCGATGCAAATGCTATAGGCTATCTTTAGATTCATGAGTTTTCGGTTTTGTGTGATTTAACGAACCACGCTGAGGCGGCCAAATAATCGACCATCGACAGCCCTGTCTTTACTGACTGTGACTGTGACGTCTTCAGCGCCTTCGACTCCGCTGGTAATACTGACTTCAGCAGCTTGTTCTCCTGTGATGTCGAGGTCATACCAGTCTTGTAAGTTGGAGCTGTATTGGAACACTTGCGACGTGTCATTCGCTGATTCAGCACGACGGGTGAATGTGAAAATGAAATGTTCACCCGAGGCGTCGAGTGTTGGTAGAATGTTTTTATCATCCACTAATGGGCTCCCGTTTAGAGTGAACTCAAGCAAACTAGTGATTCCGTCCTTATCCGCATCCTCGCTTGGCTCCACCTCCTCCATGCTCGGGTATCGGCTGGTCCAAGCTTCATAGCCTTCATAACTCTCATAGAGACCTGTCACCTCGGCGGCATTTAATGCCACATTGTAGAGCTGTACTTCATCGATCAGGCCATCGTAGCTGGAGGTCCCATCCGCACCGCTGCCGAGGCGCGCTGTGGTGATGCCGGCCATGCTGCGGTTGTGGTTGGTTCCGCTATGCCAGAGTGCTCCGTTGAGGTAGATTGCCATCTCTCCCGTTGTGGAATTTTTCGTAAATACCCAGTGATTCCAGCGTTCTTTGTATTCGGAGGGAATCGCGAGCTTATTGATCCGATCATAGTTTGATGTGCCGTTGTTGCCCGCATCCCAGATGAGTTCGGAAGTTGACCAGGGTAGATGGAGGTTGAGTACGCGGTAGCCGGACGCGTCTTCGGCGCCGAAGACTGTGTCGGCTCTCGGCTGGGTGGGATTCCCATAAAGCCACATGGCGAGTGTGATTTCGGTGTCGATGGAGGAGAAGGCTTGCGCTGGGAGGGTCACGCTGGAATCGCTGCCATTAAATTGCATCGCGCTGCCATTGACGCCCGTGACGAGGCTGGCATTTTCACCTGTGGCATCGAGTGAATTACCGGAGCTGTCGATGATGGTGCTAGCATTGCCTGAATCGAAATTCCACTCCGCCACGAGCCCTGGAATAGATAGATCATGGAGGTCTATAGACATCGATTGGATGGACTTTCCGCCGCCATCGTCATCTTGGCCGTAGAATGCAACGCGGTAGTTTTTTGAGAGGTCGAAACCTTCAGTAATCACGCCGGAAGCTTCTTCTATGCCATCGATTGAGTAACTCCAGACACCGTTAGGGCGGATGTCGATGGTGACTTCTGTCGAGATGTCGGTAGGGAATTGGACATTGGAGCCAGAGACATCGAGGGTGGTGCGGCTGGAGCCGTTGGTGAAATTGAGACCCCGGGCGGTGGTGTCCCCATTGGATGTGAGGTTGACTCCGAGGCTGTAGACGCTGGTGTCGACTTTGAAGGGGTTGAGGCCGGTGTAGGATGCAAGATCTGTATCGGTGCTGATGAAGCCGAAAGAGAAATTATGCGAAATGGCATTGCCGATGCTGCCAGTGGTGTAGTTGACTCTGAGCGTAAAGCCGCCATCGGATTGGAAACTCTCCGTGGAATAGAGGAGCGCACAGTAGTCAAAGTTTACCCTTTTGTTGTAGTAAACGTACTCAGCGGTCTCATCCTCAGTTTCTTCATAAGCCCAGTAGGCGTTACCATTGAGAGCATGCGATGTTAGATCAAAGAATTGGGTGTCGATTACGTCGATCTGAACGAGCGTGGAAACGGACTGTGAGCCATCGTTGAGGGCGAGTTGGAGGGTATTGATTCCAAGGTCAGTACTTCCTGGCGTTCCGCTCAATTGCCAAATGTCTGGCGCGACTTCTTCAAGCTCGAGCCATGAAGGCCCCGAGAGTTTGGTGAGTGTCAGTGTGTCGCCATCAAAGTCTGCAAAATCTATTCCGCGTTTGAGTACGATGGAGAACGGATTATACCGATAGGCAGTTGGCAGGATGAATGGGTCTGTAGCCCAAACGGGAGTTCCATTTTCTGGATTCACAATCGTGGAGGTCGAGGCATTGACCTGTAGCTCGATGTCTCGCGAGCGCGCGTCAATATTAACATCGCGAGCTCGGATAGTAAACTGATGCTGGGTCGGGGAATCTTCGTCCGGGAGCCCGCTCATGACCCACTGACCTGGCTGGTTTGGGTCTTCGCTGATGCTTAACCACGAGGGCGGATTGTTGAGAAACCAGACGGCATCGATCGCGTCACCTTCTGGGTCCCAGAAGTCGACTCCTTCGGTGAGAACGTGGTAGTAGGCTTCGCCAATGGTGGCTTCGGGTAAGATCGTGTGGACCTTGGCCCAGTTTGGTGCGCCTGGGTCTTGATATTGAGCGAGATAGTCGTCGAGCGCTTTGATGAGGTCATAAGCCCACGGTCTAAGGACGGTCTCTCCGCCAGAGACCATAGTGGAGCCACCCCAAGTCATCGAGCCGCCCGCTTGGAGCGCTTCGATGTTCCATTGTAAAAAGTCAGCTTCTTCCCACGCTTGATAGGGGCCACTAGACCATGAGGTAGTAGCGAGTTTTGAATGGAAATTCCCTACGATTTTGTCGTCCCATGTCCAAGCGCCGCCATCGTGGACGTAGCCATCGGTCTCGACCATGCGTAGGACATGGTTATAGTTTCGGCCGAATGCTCCATTATCCTTGCTGGCGTGATCGGTGTTTCCACCATAGGCATGGCCGAAGGTGAAGTCCTCAAAGCGAATCGCGTGGGCGAAGGGAAAGGAGTTATAGTTGACCGTGCTTCGAGCGTTATTGAAGGCGATAGGGATGTCTGAATTACCCGCGTGGACTGCATTAGCAAATGCCTGATAGAGACGTTGTTCTTCTACGAGTCCACTGGTGGCATTGTCGCCTACGCGCGGGATGTCGTCGGCTGAGTCAAAGATCCAGCGATCAATAAACTGGCCATAGCGGAGGGAGTAATCCTTCAGCACAAACTCGGCGTAGCAGAAGCAATAGCGACGGTTTGGATAGGTTTCTGAGCCGTCTTCGTTGTAGGCGACTTCGTATTGTTCTGTGGTGCGGTTCCAGACGCCCGTGTGAAAGGGTTGGCTGTGGATAAAGGCCTGAGCTACAGGATCGGTGTCACACCATTCTTTCCAGCGCTCGACGACGACTGTGTAGGCGTCAGCATTCGGCTCTGAGAAATTTTTACAATTCGAATACGCTTGGACTTGGAAGCCGGCGGCTCTGATTTCTAGGATTTCCTGCATCTGAGCATCGTCTTCCGGCGTGTCTAAACTGAGATCGCCCCAGAGCGGTACTACCAGATTAGTACGGTCGCCATTGTCATCGACATCTCCTTCCGAGAGGCTTTCAAGGAGCTTGTGCGGGACCGTGTGGAGCGCGGATTGTGATGCGCCGGAGTTGAAGCCAACTCCTACGAAATCCATGGTTTTAAATTCTTTGAGCTGCTCGATTCCCGACTCGCCACCCGCTGACCAGGTGCCTCTGAGGTCTGCGGCAATTTCGCCCAACTCTGGGGAGGATTCTAGGGTGATTGATTCGATCGCCTTGCCGCCACCATTGTCATCTTGGCCGAACACGACGACGTGATAGTTGGCATCGAGATCGAAGCCTTCGAGTAAGACACCAGACGCTTCATAGACGCCATCGATGCGGTAACACCAATAGCCGCCGATGCCGATTTCGAGCGTTACTTCAGCAGTCTGGTTGGCCTTAAACTGAGCGCGAGTTCCGGATTGGTCGAGGGTGGTGCGTGTGGCGGTGTCAGTGAAGTTGAGCCCCTGAGCGGTAGCGTCACCGTCAGCTGTTAGATTGACTCCAAGGCTGTAGACGCTGGTCTCATTTTTGAAGGGGTTGTTGCCGCTGTAGGTCGAAAGACTCGTGTCCGAGCGGACGAGTCCGAAGGAAAAGTTATGTGCTGCAGTGTCGCCGATCGAACCCGTGTTGTAAGTGAAGCTGAGCCTAAATCCAGTGTCGGACTGAAAGGCGTTTTCTGAATAAAGGATCGCTCTGCGGGTGTAGCTGGTGCCGCTGTTGATAAAGGTGGCAGCGCCGTCGTCCGTCCAAGAATGGCCTTGGATGGTGCGATTGGCTGCGCCACCTCCGGTGCCCGCGTTGGTGGCGAGACCGTCATTGTCGAAGCTGTCTTGGTAGAGCTCCTTAGCCTCGGATCCCGCTAGGAATAGAGCTGAAGTGAGTAAAGCGGTGAAAAGTTCCTTCATTTAATCGATTGTGAAAATTCTTAAATGGGGAGAATTATTTGTGCTGCTGAAAAGTTATTTCGAGAGGGTGTGTGGCAAGTGATTACTCGAATTATTCTTTGGTGGCTTTAAGCCGCCAGAAGAGCTTTCCATTCTCCTCGGAATCGGTGCTGAGCAAAATAGAGACATCTTCAGTGTCATCGACAGCTGAGCCGATGGATACCTCAGACCCGATGTCTCCACTGAGCTTGATTTCCTGCCAATCGACGAGGTTCGTGCTGTATTCGAAGAGTTGTGTGGTGTCCTGAGTTGAACTTGCGCGGCGGGTGAGGGTGAGAGTGAGGGTGTCACCATCTTGAACCATCGTTGGTAGGCAATCCCAGTCATCTACTGTGGGGTCTAGGTTGAGGACGTATTCGAGAATAGTGGGGAGGCAGTCGCCATCTTGATCAGCTTCTGAACTGGAGTCTTCGAGGTCCCCGTGCTGGTTCAGCCAAGTATGGTAGCCAGTGTAGGAGTCGTATAGAGTGCTCACTTCTGCGGCGGTCAGGGCAGTGTTATAGAGTAAGATGTCGTCGAGAGCTCCATTATAGAAAGCTCCAGAAGCACTCGAGCCGATAAATGCCTCAGTGCTGCCAGCCATCGGCTTAGTCATGCCTGTTCCGCTGTGCCAGAGTGCCCCATTGAGATAAATGGCCATTTCTCCGGTGATTGCATTTTTAGTAAATACCCAGTGGTTCCAGCGTTCTTTGAATTCGGAAGGGATCGCCACTTTAGAGATGCGGTCGTAATCGGTGTCACCATCGTTACCTGCATCCCAGAAGACTTTAGAATTACTCCATGGAACGTGGATGTTGAGAACTCGGTTTCCGTCACTATTAATGGCGTGAAATACTGTTCCCGCTATTGGTTGCTCGGCAGCTCCATTGACCCACATGGCGACCGTAATTTCGTTGTTTACTTGATCGAAGGCTTCGATGGGCGGCGTGATTCCAGTATCGGCTCCATTGAAATTTATCGCATCATTTTGCACTCCGGAGGCGTTAGCTCCGTTAACTAGGGTGGCGTGGAAAGCATTGCCAGAAATGTCGCTGACAAGGGCTGCAGAGCCGTCATCTAGTGGCCAATGCGCGACGAGGCCAGAAAGTGGAAGTAACTCTAGCTCGAGAGACTGAATTGTTTTTACGCCTCCGTTGTCATCCTGACCATAGATCGCGACCCGGTAATGTTTATCGAGATCAAAGCCATCAGGGATAACTCCAGTCGCCTCGACGGTGCCATCGATGGAATAGCTCCAATACCCATCAGGGCCAACCTCCAGCACGACAGGAGTCGAAGCTTCCTTGACGAATTGCACATTGGTGCCTGCAGAATCGAGTGTGGTGAGGGTCGCTCCATCGGTGAAATTAACTCCGCGCGCTGCGACTCCGTTGTTGGTGGTGATATTGATTCCTAGGCTGTAGACGCTGGTGTCGGCTGCAAAAGGATTGAAGCCCGTGTAGCTCGAGAGATCGGTTTCATCGCTGATCAAGCCAATGGAGAAATTATGACCTTCATTATTGCCGATGATGTTTGTGGTGTAATAGGCCGTTAGCTTGAAACCACCCTTCGACTGATAGGTCTGGGTGGAATAGGTGATCGCTCTGTTGTCAGATGTGGTTCCGTTATTGTCGTAACTGAGTTCGAGCCCATCGTCTGCCCATGTTGCCCCGCCATTGATTGAGTGGCTGACTGTTGGTAAGATGGGTGACTCGGCTACGGTGAGCTCGACGGTTCTTGTAGACTCCTCAATTCCGTTGCTGATGAGTAATTCAAAGGAATGTTCGGTCTCGACAGTTTCAGTCGGTGTGCCGCTGATCTCCCAGACTCCCGTGCTGGACTCTCCCGCAGATAGCCAAGCGGGAGCATTGACTAGTGTTAGGCTGGTAATCGTTCCACCGTCGGGATCCCAAAAATCAAAACCGTCAGTGAGAGTGTGGCTGTAGGCGACCTCGCTGGTGGCGTCAGGTAATGGGGTGTCAGCACGTCTCCAGTTGGGTGTGTCGGGATATTGGTTTTCACTTAAATGCGCATCCGCTAGCTCCAGCTGGGTCAGTGCATAATCTCTGAGTGTGAGGTTGTAGCCCGGGTTGATGAGATTGACGTACCAGAGCGCGGTGCCCCAGGCGATAGAGCCGCCGTCGGTGACTCCCACACTGGTCCACTCGACGAATTGCTCATCGGTCAGGCAGGGATTCGCGCCCGCATTCCATGAGGTCGTGCTTTGTTTTGGGAAGAAATGGCCAACCACGTTGTCGTTCCAGTCTCTGCTATCCGTGGTTTCAAAAGGAAGCCCATTGTGCGTACTCATGTACTCGCAGATTCCAAAATTTCTGGTGTAGAGGCTTTCGGTTTCGACCATGTCACCAGCTCCTCCAAAGGGGTGGCCGAAGGTGTAATCGTCAAAAAGACAGGGTGTGGCAAAGGGCTTGGCGGCGGTTCCGACGCTGTTATTAAATGCGATGGCTGCGTTCGGGTTTCCTGCATGGCAGGCGTCTGCGAAGGCTTCGTAAATCCTCTGATCTTCCAGAATGCCTGTTCCCGCGTCATCGCCGCAGGTTTCCATGATGTTGTCGGCTGAGTCAAAGAGCCAGGCGTCAATCAGGTCGCCGTAGCGGACGGCATAGACTTTAAGAATAAACTCCGCATAGCAGAACATGTACTTGCGGTCCTCGTGATCGCCTTCTTCTAGGTAAGGGTGGTTGGTGATGAATGCCTGAGTCTCCGCATTGGTGTCGCAATATTCTTTCCAGCGTGCCGAGAATTCAGGGAAACCATCTGGGATGGAATCCGGATTGCGAGCCATGAGGTTGTAGGAATTGACATAGACTTGCGTTTTTAGCCCAGCTTCATCGAGGGCTTCGAGCCAGCTGAGAAAGGGATCGGGCTCGGAGGCGCGCGGAACTACGAGGTTGATTGGCGTGCCATTGTCATCGGTGTCGCCTTGCCACAGGCTTTCGATAATTGGGTGTGGTGCGGAGTGTGCTGGTGAATAAATGCTAGGACAGCCGAGACCGAGCTGGACGAAGTCGATCGTCTTTAAGTGCGCGATTTGCTCGATGAATGGCTCGATGGTGACGCCTTCGATCCTGCCACTATACGTTTTTTCAGGAAGCCAGAGAGCTCCCCACGAGCCTCTTAGCCAATCCGCGCGGAGACCTAACTCCGGGCTCGCTTGAGCATGGGCGTTATTCAATTGGGCGACGGCGCATAGCGCAGCCATACCAACACTAGACAAGTGGCGGGCTAATTTCATCTGATTCGTGTCTTTAGATTGAGTGGTCTAAATGAGATGAGGGGACTAACCGAAGCTATTGAAGATCAAAGGTGAGTCAATAAGATACTAATCGGGGGAATGTGATGCCTTGTTGCCTCCGAATCCCTAGGGCGGTCGTTGTCGATCCCGTCATGTTCAGTCATTTGGGTTCTTAAACGCCCGCCACAGGAGGGCAAAAAAAGAGCGCACCGATTTCTCGATGAGCCCTAGGGTGAAAGTTGTTTTCAACTAGCCTGTAGTCGACTTGGAATTGTAGCGAACTACCGTTTATTGGGGTCCTGCTTTCCGCGATTAAAGTCTTTTTCTTCTAGAGGGATATTGCGGTCAAAGAGGGTAGGGTAGGTTTGGTAGCGGCTACCTACGATCGCTTCTTTTTCCCAGATGCTGAGCTGAGAGTCATATTTCTTGCGCATGGTGTTGAGCAAGGATGCGGCTTCTGGATTTTTGGCCAAGTTATTCATCTCTTGTGGGTCTTTACCCAAGTGGAAGAGCTCTTCTGTTGGTTCCATTTTATCATTGCCGTACCACCAGTAGGTGTATTTCACGTCCTTGGTGAGTACGGTTAAGCTCTTTGTTGCATCTGGGCCAAAGACATTGATGAATGATAATTGCTCACGTAAATCCTTATTTGGCTCTTCTAGGAGCGGAACTAGGCTCACACCGTCCATATTTTCTGGTATCGTAGCTCCAGCGAGCTCCAGCATGGTGGGGGCGAAGTCGATATTTCCTGTAAGGGCGGAGCTGCGGATCTTTTTACCTGCGCTCGGGCTGCGTGGATCAAAAATCATCAATGGCGCGCGCGCCGCTTCTTCGAGTGGGAGAACCTTAGAGCCGTAGCCGTGTGACCCACAGAGGAAACCATTGTCACTGGTGTAGATGACTACGGTGTTGTCGGCGACTCCTTGCTTTTCAAGTTCTTCACGGATCATGCCGAGGGCAACATCGATGGCGTAAATCTGTTGGTAGTAGGTCGCCATGACTTTGTCGTAATTTTTATCATAACCCCATTCTGTAAAGCGGGCATACTGGCGGCCTTGTTTACTCTGCTCGGAGAGGTGGGTGCCATTTTCACGACCGTAGTTGGCTGGCTTGGTAAACTTTTTGCCCGCATAGATGTGATCAAACTGAGGGTCAGGAGTGGTTGGTCTGTGTGGGGCCTTAAAGCTGATGGAGAGGCAAAATGGCTTATCTTGCTTCACCGCATCGCGAATGAAGTCTTGGCCAAAAGCACCGTAGGAAACTGTGGAATGCGGATACTCCTTGGCGTATTTAGCCATAGATTTGTTCTTCTTAGTCTCATAGTTCGTCTGAACGGGACCTCCACCCCAGCTGTCAAAAAACTGACTTCCATCAAATCCTAGACCTGTGATCTCAATGCCGAATTTCCCAGCAAAGGCGGTCGCATAACCGGCTTCGCGAAGTAAGACAGGGTAGGACTTTGACCAGACTTCTTGTGACATGTGGCCATGTCCGAAATTCGTCCCCGTCTTGTATTCATACATTCCTGTAAAGACATTGCCTCGGCTCGCCATGCAGATCGCCGTTGTATTGTAATGGCGGTCAAAGACGATGCCGTCCTCGCCGAGTTTGTCCATATTAGGAGTCTGGACTTCGGTGTTTCCATAGATGCCTACGGAGCCGAAGTTCTGATCATCGGCCATGAGGTAGACGATGTTAGGACGGCTAGGATCGGAATCCTTTGCCATTGTGGTAGCCGCAGCTAAGAGCAGGCCTCCGATTACAGTGAGTGTGATGGTTTTCATTATTGTAGAGAATGTTTGTAGAGAGTGACGTGAGTCCAGCATTTTAAAAGCTGGATCGTGAGAAAAATGCTGAGCTGAGCATGCTTCGTGAATGCGTTCGTTTCAATTACTTTGGCTGGAGGGGCGAGTCGTCCAAGCTGCCGGCTGGGCGACTGTGGTTTTTTAGGCTTTGGGTATAGCCTTCAAAAAGTCCTTGGAGGTTTTGCACAATCTCGGGGTGTTGCGCTGCGAGGTTCTTTTTCTCTCCGATGTCCTCACTGAGGTCGTAGAGCCCGTTTTTGCGGCCAAGAATCAATTTCCATTTTCCACTACGTACCGCCTTGCCGCCGTGAGTGTAAAAGAAAGCTTTATAGGGAGATTGCACTTCTTGGGGGGATTCGAGCAGAGGGAGAATGTCATGTCCATCAATCACGCGGTCTTGAGGAGGCTGGGTTCCCGCTAGGTTCGCAAAGGTAGGGAGTAGATCCATGGCGGTGGCGATCTCGCTTGTTACGGAGCCAGCGGGGATGCGGCCTTTCCACTGCATGATCGCTGGGACGCGATGCCCACCTTCGTGGACGCCACCTTTTTTTCCACGAAGTGGACCAGTAGAGCCTGTCATGGGGCCATTGTCAGAAGTGAATACGATGAGGGTGTTTTCTTCGATGCCGAGCTCAGCAAGTTTCTTTAGAATGACTCCGGTGCTCCAGTCGATTTCTTCGACTGCTGCGGGGTAGAGGAAGTCACGTGATTTCTTGTCCTCGCCGGGTTTGATCTGACTGAGCTGCTCTTTGGTAAAGCGCTTGGTAAATTCTGGTGACGCATGGCATGCGCGGTGCGGCATGCTGTGGGAAAGAAACAGAAAGAAAGGCTGCTCTTTATTTTTTTCGATAAATGCGAGCGATTCTTCGGTGTAGCGCTGGGTGATGTAATCCTGATCTGGGTTTAGTTCAAGGACCTCACCATTGCGGAGGAGGGGTAAGTCGACGAACCTCGGTGGCACCATGTCATTGCTGTAGGGGAGTCCGAAGTAGGCGTCGAATCCCTGGTTGTTCGGCATGAAGCTAGGGTCATCGCCTAAGTGCCATTTTCCCACCATTCCTGTGGCGTATCCTTGGCTTTTTAACAGTTCGGCAATGGTGATTTCAGAGGGGTTGAGGCCTTTAGTTTTTCCCGTATGCTTGTCTTTCGAGTCAGGGAATAAGACATTGTCTAAGTTAACGCGTGGTGGATAACTTCCCGTCATGAGTGCCGCACGAGCTGGCGTACACGAGGCGCTGCCGGAATAGAAGTCCAAGAACTTGAGGCCCTCGGCTGCCATTTTATCAATATTGGGAGAATGGATAGTCTTCGACCCCATACAGCTCAGGTCGCCGTATCCTAAGTCATCAGTGTATATGATAATGAAGTTCGGTTTCTCGTGACTAGGTTGGGGGGATTGCTGTTCAGCCGCGCTGCTCACAGCCATTTGACCTGAGAAGAGCGAGCTTAGTGCGAGGAGCTTAGTGATAGGAGAAAGTTTGATCATACGCGATGGAGATTGAGCAAATAGGGTAACGTGCTCGTAGCGGGTAATCTATCACGCTGATACAAAACCTCAGATCGTAAATTTAGCCGATCTGGAGCTATCAAGTCACTCGTCCCATTGACTCAGCCCAAAGCTCCGGTCTTGATCAGTTTAATTAGTGGTGATTGTTCTGCGGAGGTTTTAGGTCAAAGAAAAAGGCCCGCCGATTTCTCGACGAGCCCTTACACAATGAAAATTTGAGGTACTACTTTTTGAGCGGTGGTGGCATTTTAGCATCCACGGAGTCTCTCCACTTGTGGAGTTTGGCACGCAGGCGCTCTGCGAGTTCTGGATTTTGAGCCAGAAGGTTCGTTTTCTCCATCGGGTCGTCTTTTAGATTGAAGAGTGCGTCAGGCATGGTGCCGAAGCCTTCATAGAGTTTCCAGTCACCATTGAGGATGACGCTGCCCATGAAGAGTTTTACGTCTGGGCGATTGTGTGGGTAGTGCCAGAAGAGACTGTCGCGCTCGAGCTTGTCCGAGCCCTGGTAGAGTGGCATTAGGTCTAAACCTTCCAGCTGGGTGATTTCTTCAGTCGAACCGCCAGCGGCGTGGACGAAGGTTGGGAAGAAGTCCATGGTGTTGACTGGCGTGTCTGTGCTGGAGCCTGGCTGAATCACTCCTGGCCAGCTAACGACCATTGGCACACGGAGGCCGCCTTCGTAGAGTGAGCCTTTCTTATCACGGATAGTTTTAGATGCTTTCCAGCCGCCATTGTCGGAATAGAACACGATCATCGTATTGTCAGTGACACCAGCAGCGTCGAGTGCGTCGAGAACCTTACCAATAGCGATGTCCATGCTTTCGATCATGGCCGCGTACTTGTCTCCACCATTCTTCTTCACCAAGTCATTAGGTGCCTTGATCGGAGTGTGAACTTGGTAAGGCCAGAAAGTTAAATGGAGGGGCTTGTCCTTGTTTTTCTGGATGAAACTTACGGCTTCATCGCCAAGGCGGTCGGTGAGGTATTCACCTTTCTCCCGATTGGTGATGGTGGCGTTACGGTAGGGATCGAACCATGATGGTGGTTGACCATAGGCGCAGCCACCGATGTTACTGTCGAAGCCGAAGTGCTGAGGGTGATAGCGTTCGTCAACGATGCCATTTTTGGACTTGATCGAACCTTCACCAGCCAAGTGCCATTTTCCGATGAATGCGGTTGCATAGCCCAGCTTCTTCAATTCGCGGGCATAGCTTGGCAATTCGAGAGGGAGTTGCTTGAGCGATTCGGCATCGCGCGGGCCGCCCTTCGGAGCCTTGCGCTCATTTCCAGCTTTCCCTGGAATGTGAGTGGTGAGAGTGATTTGAGCCGGGGACATGCCGGTGATGCACGCCGCACGGGTCGGTGAACAAACGGAAGCTGCGGCATAAGCCTTATTGAATACCATCCCATTTTTAGCGATGCGTTCGAGGTTTGGCGTGTTGAGCTTTGGATTGGAATTATCGTAGTCGACCCAGCCAGGACCTAAGTCATCAGCCATGATGAAAACGATATTTGGCTTTTGAGCTTCAGCGCTCAATTGGGGCACAAGTAGGCTGCCGAGCGATACGCTTACGGCCATTAACTTGAAACTGTGTTTAAGATTCATCATTGTTGGTAAGATTGGGGAAATTTGGCGCGTCTGAATTAGATTTCACACACATGAGGTCATGTACGCGGTTACTTGCCTTGTTTCTTTCCTCTTTTTACAGAGTTCTTCGCTGGTCGGTATTCAGCGAGGAGGGCTTTCATTTGCTCTACGACTTCAGGGTATTCGTTGTAGAGGTTCTTGGTCTGGCTGAGGTCGGATTCGAGATCGTAGAGCTGAGCTGGAGGCGCGTCCTTTTTGATTTTGCCGTTCTCGATATCGCTATTGACGCTGCCCACGTGGGACACAGCAGGAGCTCCGCCAGCTGCGTGGTCGCCGGGCTTGCCTTTAAATCCACCACTTCCTTGCGCAGGAATGTAGATCCATTTCCCTTTACGAATAGAGACGTGCGTGGGCTTATTCGGGCTGAGTACCAAAGTTTCACGCAATGCTTCTGTTGGCTCACCAGTGAGCGCGGGCAAGACATTGACACTGTCCGCGAGCTGAGTCGCATCCAGCTTCTGATCGGTGACTGCGGCAAAAGTAGCGAGCATGTCGACACCGCTGATTAGTTGATTTGAAACTGTGTCTGCTGGGATATGATTAGGCCATTTAGCGATGAAAGGAACGCGATGGCCGCCTTCCCAGACCCCAAACTTGAACCCGAGTAGGTCTGCGTTGATCCTGTGACCATCATCGTAAGCATCTTGCCCGCCATGATTAAACATCCCGCCGTTGTCACTCGTGACAATAATGAGTGTGTTTTCAGCGAGTCCGTTGTCTTCTAGGCATTTCACAAGCTGACCGACCATCCAGTCGAATTCATGGATGAAATCGCCATAGAGTCCGGCTTGGCTAGAGCCTTTGAACTCAGGTGCTGGGGTGAATGGGTGATGGATATTCGTCGTTGGGAAATAGAGGAAAAATGGGTTCTCCTTGTTTTCGCCAATCCACGTTACAGCTTTTTCGGTGAGCAGCTTGCCGGTTTTTTCGTCATCGTAGAGAGCATGGGCAGCTTTCGCACCACCGACTTTATTTTCTGTTTTTTTGCCCGCTTCATGTGGGTAAGTGGTGGTTTTTGAAAATGGTGCTTTGAAGGTGATTGGGTCGTTCGCGTCATAAGCGACAACCATGTCATTCTCAACATAGACATAGGGATAGCCGCTGTTTACTTTCGGCACGCCGAAGTAGTAATCGAAGCCGAGATCCTGTGGACCCGGGCGCAGCGGCTTGTTCCAGTCGGTCTTGCCCTTACCGAAGCCCAAATGCCATTTGCCGATCGCAGCAGTCGCGTAGCCTTGGTTTTTGAAAAGTTGGCCGAGAGTCAGCTTGTTGGTTTCGATGAGAAGCTCTTGGAAATGGCCACAAGGTCCCCAGAGACCTTTGCCCCCATTGGCGCGAAATGGGTATTCACCGGTTAGTATGCCATAGCGGGATGGCGTGCAGACAGAGGAGGCGGAGTGTGCGTCAGTAAACTTACGGCCTTCTACCGCGAGCTTGTCGATGTTTGGAGTTTGCACTTTGGTAGCCCCATAGCAACTGACATCGCCATAGCCGAGGTCGTCAGCGAAGATAAGAACGACGTTAGGTTTTTGCTCTGCCGCGCAGAGGCTGGCTGCAGCCAAGAAGGTCAGGGTGATAGATCTTGTTAGATTGTTCATGAAATTTTGAGTGTGTTTATTGATCCGGGTCCGGAGCCTTGTTTGTTGAAATCGCCTTCTTCAGCTGCTGTGGGTTTTCCACAAATGCCGCAGGACGGCTGTTCTGAGCTAAGTCTTGTTCGAAGGCAGCTGCATAGCCACGAAGCTTTTCAGCGACCTCCGGGTGCTGCGCTACGACGTTTTTTTTCTCTGCAATGTCTTCTTCCAAATTGAAGAGCGAGGGGGCAGGAACTCTATGCTTTCCAGCTTTGCTTTTGACGTGAAGCTTCCACTTGCCTGATCTCACTGCCATGAGGTTATTGGAAATATGGTAAAAAAGTACCTCGTGCGGGCTTTCCGCATTGGTGGTGAGGACTGGCCAGATGTCTTTCCCGTCTATGACGCGGTCGCTCGGGATTTGCGCACCAGCGAGCTTGGCAAAGGTCGGCAGCAAATCCATGGCGGAGAGCATCTCGTGGTTCTCCTGGCCCGCTGGGATGTGACCAGGCCAGCGAATGATCGCTGGAACCCTAGGGCCGCCTTCTAAAGAGCTCCCTTTTTTTCCGCTGAGAGGACCGGCGGAGCCGGTTCCAGGGCCGTTGTCCGAGGTGAAAATGACGATGGTGTTTTCGTCCAAGCCATTTTCTTTCAGCGTGTCTAAGATCTTCCCAACTGACCAATCGATTTCGCTGATCGCGTAGGGGAAAAGTAGATTGCGTGTTTTGTAATCGATCTTTCCGCTGCTCTTTTCCTTTGCGAGTTTCGCTTTGATGGGAGCGGGGACGTCCTTCATGAACTCGGGTGAGACATGGATGGGGACGTGAGGGATCGGGTGGGGGAGATAGAGAAAGAAGGGCTGGTCTTTATTCTCTTCGATGAATTTGACAGCGCGCTCGGTGAAGCGCTTGGTCAGGTAATCTGCGTCGGGGTCCACTTCAATGACATCCTCACCTTCTAACAATGGAAGTGGTGGGAATTTGAAGAACTTCTGTTTGAGGTGATAGGGATGGATGTCGTGGCTGTAGGGGATACCGAAAAATTCATCGAAGCCCTGGCGCGTGGGTAGGAACTCAGGCTGGTCACCCAAGTGCCACTTGCCGAACATGCCTGTGCGATAGCCAGCGTCCTTGAGGACTTCTGCGATAGTGATTTCCTCTGGGTTTAGCCCCTTGGGGTCGCCTGCTAAAATGACGCCGAAATCTTTGCCGCCAGTCCCCATGTCGATGCGGCGTGGGTAAGAGCCAGTCATCAGCGCAGCGCGCGAAGGCGTGCAGACGGCTGCAGCCATGTAAAAGTCAGTCAATCTAGCCCCTTCAGCAGCCATTTGGTCAATCCGGGGCGTGCTGACATTTTTTCCTCCATAGCAACTCAGGTCACCATAACCTTGATCGTCGGTGAGGATGATCACGATGTTGGGTTTTTTCGCTACCGCCAGAGAATTTAAGCCGCTGAGAATTGCCAGGCTGAGGCATCCCTTGAGAATAGTGTGAGGTAATTTCATCATCAGTTATCGACTAGCGTCAAAGCTCATCTCTGACCGCTATCCCCGATATTTTACGGAGAAATCGATAGATTGTGTCAGTTCATTATCCACATGAACATACAGCATTTCAACGCACACAGAATCAGTTACGGCTATTTTAGTGTATTTCATGGAGTTCTACCTTAATGCTCGGTCTCGGATGCTTTCGGCCATCCTGGACGTTGGTCAGAGCCAGGCTTACCCACTTCGCCAAGTTCCGTGCGGGTTCTCTCAGCTTGTTGGATGAGTGTGGCGACTACTTCTGGGTTCTGTGCTGCGACATTGTGCATCTCGCCGATATCAGCATCGAGATCGACCAAAAAGGGTTGATCGAGAGTGAGGAAACGACGGCCTTTTCCTGCAGCAGCCCAATACGGTTGATCTTTTTCTGTGCGCGGGAGATGTAATTTCCACTTTCCTTTGCGTACTGCCTGTAGGTTGTGCGCATTGTAGTAATAGAGGAATTCGTGTGGCGACTCTTCCGTTTCACCGAGCAAAATGTCCTGAATGTTTTTGCCATCAATTTTTCGGTCGTTGGGCAATTCTACTCCAGCTAGATCAGCGATGAGCGGGAAGATGTCCATGCTGCTGAGAGTCGTCTCCGAGACTTGGCCAGCTGGGATTTTGCCTTTCCAACGGAAGATACTAGGAACCCGGTGACCACCTTCCATGGTGGTGTATTTACAGCCAGCGAGTGGTGTGTCAAATCTGTCGGCAGTAGGGCCATTGTCCGCTAGGAAGATCACTAGGGTGTTTTTCTCAAGGTCATTCTTACGCAGAGCTTCTAACACCTGACCGACACTGTCATCGAGCTCTGTCACGAAATCGGCCTGCTTGCCAAGTTTCGTGCGGCCTTTGAACGCTTTACTGGGGAGCACAGGCGAGTGCGCGATCTGGTGCGACATGTAGATGAAAAAGGGCTGATCTTTTGGCTGCTCTTCGATGAACTTGACGACCTCTCGATTGTAACTCTCGGTAAGTTTTTGGAACGGAACCTTCTTCTCTTCTGCTTCGTGATCACGAAGCAGCCAGGTGCTGTTGTTATGGAACTTTCCACCATAGTTGTGGGGTTGTCCGTAATAGCTATCAAATCCAGCGTCGAGAGGGTGCGATCCTTCAATATCAAAACCTAGGTGCCATTTGCCTACGGCAAATGTGCGGTAACCAGCAGGCTTCAGGAGCTCTGCGATGGTGATTTCATCCGGGTGTAATCCATAAAAACCTCCCGCTTTCTTGTAGTAGTTAGAACGGTAAATTGGGTGGCCATTGCGCATGGGATGGCGGCCGGTGAGTAAAGCTGAGCGCGACGGACTGCAGACATTCGCGGGGACGATCATGTCAGTGGAGCGGAAACCCTCCGCCGCCAGCTGGTCGAGTGCTGGAGTTTTGTAGGGAGCACCATAACAGCTCAGCTCCGCGTAGCCGAGATCGTCCGCGAGGATCAGGATGATGTTCGGCTTAGCCGTTTGCGACGTAGCGGTAACGGGTTTCGACGATTCTTGTGCATTGCTCACGGAGAAGGTAGCCATGAGCAGAGCACTAGTGATGAGGATGAGTTTATACATAAAACTTAGTTTGATTTCCGCTTAGTATTTGGAGTTTTGTATTGCTTCAGAGCCGTCTCCATTTGTTGGACCACTTCTGGGTTTTCGGCGTAGAGATTCTTTGTCTGATTCACATCTGCTTCCAAATCATAGAGCTGGCCGCGCGGGGCATTCTTTTTGATCTTTCCGTTCACGATGTCGCTATTGGGGGTGTCCACCAGTTTCGTGGCGGCGATGTTCCCACTGAATCCACCATCACCCTTGGCAGGGATATACATCCACTTTCCTTTACGCAGTGCAGTATGGGTAGGTTTATTCGGCGTTACAATCATCTCGGTACGCAGCGGGTTGTCTGGAGTTCCTGTGAGTGCTGGAAGCATGTTGATACTGTCTAGTTGCTCTTCTTCACTAAGCTCGTGACCGGCAACTGCAGCAAAGGTAGCCTTCAGATCGACATTGCTCATCAATGCATCTGACACGGTTCCCGCCTCAATATGTTCTGGCCACCAGGCAATGAATGGCACGCGTTGGCCACCTTCCCAGACGCCAAATTTAGAACCTAATAAATCCCCATTGATCTTGTGCCCAAGCTTAGCTGCTGCGGTGCCGCCGGTGTTGAACATTCCACCATTATCACTGGTGACAATAATAAGCGTGTTATCATCCTCTCCTATGGCTTCGAGGCATTTTCTCACTTCGCCGACCATCCAGTCGAGTTCATGTGCAAAATCACCATATAGGCCAGCCTGGCTGGTTCCTTGGAACCTTTTCGCAGGAGTAAAGGGGTGGTGTACTTGGGTGGTTGCAAAGTAGACGAAAAATGGTTTCCCGTTACGGCTGCTCATCCAGTCAACTGCTTTCTCAGTGAGCTTAGTGCCGACTTCGTAGTCATCAAATAGATCGTGGGCTTTCTTTTGCCCTTTGTAATAGTTCGGAGTGCGGTGCCCTGCTGCTTTAGGCATCGGGCTCAGCGGGTGCGAGCCTTTACCACTTCTGCCGACATCCACGATTGGGTCATTAGGGTCGCTACCATAAAAGTGGTCATTCTCAACATAGGCGTAGGGCGGCGCACTATTCACGACTGGCATACCAAAGTAGTAGTCGAAACCAAGGTCCTGCGGTCCTGGGCGCAGCGGCTCCTGCCAGTCATTTGTTCCTTCTTTGAAGCCCAAGTGCCATTTGCCAAATGCCGCTGTGTCATAGCCTTGGCGCTTCATCACATCCGCAATAGTCAGGGCTTCGGTATCGATAATCAATGGGGTTTCGAGCCCGGTTGGCTTCCAGACTCCTTTACCACCGTGGGCGCGGAATGGATACTGGCCAGTCACAAGCCCATAGCGTGATGGCGTGCAGACCGCAGATGAAGAATGTGCATCGGTAAATCTCTTACCTTCGGCTGCTAGCCTATCGATGTTTGGCGTCTGAATTTTTGTGGCACCATAACAGCTGAGGTCACCGTAGCCTAAGTCATCGGCGAAAATGAGAACGACATTCGGTTGTGTTTCTGCTGCATGGAGATGCGCAGCGAAACTAGAGCAAGCAAGTGCTAGGAGCAATGCTACTCTAGTGTAGATCAAATGGATTCGTGCCTTCATCGTATACTATTTATACAGACTCGATTGAATGTACAGGACATCACTTTTACTTTTAGGAGGCTTTCTTTGTTAACTACCTTGGATTTGATGTCCAGATGCAAGGGCTTGAGTACAAAAAAGGCTCATCGATTACTCGATGAGCCTTTTCAATAAATAGAGAGTGTGTCGCTTAGAACATAAAGTTCAAGCCGATCAAGAGACCCGCTTGGTCGACATCGTAGATAAATCCATCGGTGTCGTAGTCGGTAGAGAAATAACGGTAACCTAGCTCAGCATTGATGTTTGGTGTGAAATTATATCCTACGGTGGCTTCAAGGTCCAAAGTGAAATCAGAGCTGACACCGAACCCGCCAATGTCGCCTTCTCCTGTAAGAAACCACTTGTCGTTGAGGTTCCAGTGACCGCGGAGACCTATAATAGGGTCTGCCCAGTCTTTATCGGCAGTAGTGGATAGATCCCTTCTTGCATCCACGTCAATATCGAGTTGGAGGTTGTTGTAGCGCACTCCTGCATAGGCATCGACAAAGTAGGTGGGAGTTTCAGAGAAACGGTAAAGTGCCTTAAATGTGCCGAGGAACTGCTTGAATCCAAGGTCGACATTAGCACGCTCAGGACCATTGGTATGGCCTGAGTTTCCGAGGTTGGCGTAGAAGCCTTCGGCGAGAAAACCCCAGCGTTCGTGACGTGCTTCTACTTGCAGGGCCGCTGCCATTTTAAGGACATCTGCGATGTCGGCGAAGCCGGCATCAACATCGGTGGTGAATCGTTCTGGTCCAGTAACTCCATTGATTCCTGTGAGCCAGCCGTAGGGTTCGACTCTGAACTCCCAAGGGCTGACTTCTGGTGCGACGATGATAAGCTCAACAGCTGGAGTGCCGGCACTTGCGACAAACGGAGCGAGGCAGATGGCAGCTGGGATAAGGCGTGCGATGGTGGCTGGTTTCATACAACGAAGTTAGATAGGTGATTTAGTTTGAGTTTTCAAGAAGGATTCGGCGGACTGCTTTAATGCCTAGTTAGCATTACGGCTGGAGGTGATAGGGAAAGCTGTTTGAATCGTTTAAATAAAATATATACCTGCGACCGTACTAGCTTTTTTTACATTAGTTCTTGTAGTTGAAGCCTTCTGCTCTGTGGATAATAAAACGTGTGGCGGTTTTATTATCGGGGTGGCTTCATCTGTGCATTCACTTCAGTGAGTTTCTTGGCGAGTGACTGCACTTTTTCTGGGTGGCTTTTAGCCAGGTTTTCCTTCTCTCCCTTGTCTGTCGCGAGATTGAAGAGCTCGATCTTTTTCTTTCCTTTGACGTATTTCCAATCGCCTACGCGGATCGCGTTTTTGGAGCGATACAGGTGGTAGTCGTGCTGCGGAGCATTCTCAAACTCCCCCTTTAGAATGGAGCTCACATCTAAGCCATCGATAGCTCGATCAGAAGGAAGCTCTGCTCCTGCGAGCGCTGCGATAGTTGGAAACATGTCTAAGGTAGATGTCTGAATGTTGCACACTTTTCCAGCGGGTACCGTTCCTGGCTTCCAAGCAATACAGGGCACTCTGTTGCCTCCTTCGTAGTCCGTCATTTTTCCGGCTCGGAATGGTCCAGCATTCCCCGCGTCCTTTTTCTTTGAAAGCCATGGGCCATTGTCAGAGGTGAAAACTACAAGGGTGTTTTCGGCGAGCCCTCTTTCTTTTAAAAATGTAAGAAGCTGTCCTACTGACCAATCGATTTCTTGGATGACATCACCAAAGAGCCCGTGTTCACTTTTACCTTTGAATTGCTCAGAGGCATAAAGCGGAATGTGTGGCATGGCATGCGCGAAATAGAGGAAGAAGGGGCCGTTTTCGTTCTCACGGATAAAGGCTAGCGCCTCTTCCGTGTAGCGTCGCGTGAGCTGAGCCTGATCGACTGGCCATTCGATCACCTCGGTTCCTTGCATGAGAGGGACTCGATTTCTGGAACTCTTATTTGCCAGTTTCGAGTCGAGGTAGTCTTTACGCGTGAGATCTTCACGGAAGACCGCATTGTCGGCGAGAGGGGTCTTAGGATCATGCCACATGTCGTTGCTGTAGGGGATTCCGAAAAAGTAATCGAAGCCTTGCGATGTGGGTAAGTACTCCGGCTGATGACCGAGGTGCCATTTGCCGACCAGTGCCGTTTGATAGCCTTCGGTTTTGAGCATTTCGGCGATGGTGATTTCGGAAGGAGGCATGCCATCTTTACTATCGGGGAAATAGACCTTTCCATTATGCCCCCAGCGTTTGGCGTAGCGACCAGTCAGAAGTCCAGCGCGCGATGGAGTGCAAATGGAACTCGATGTAGAGAAGTCCGTGAAACGCATTCCTTCCTTAGCCATCTGGTCAAGGTGGGGTGTCTCATAGCCTTCGGCTCCATAGCAACCGAGATCACCATATCCTAGATCATCGGTGTAAATGATAATCACATTGGGCTTCTGAGCTTCAGCGGTGCTGGCAAGGTTAGCCATCACGCTCGTGATTCCAAGTAGTGTGAGGGAGGAAAGGAGTCTGCGTGGCTTTTGCATGAGTGTGGTTTCTAACGAATGAAAAGAGTCTATTCTACTGGTATCCAGTTGTAAGCTAGGTTCTTCCATTTGAGGGACTCCTCTAATTTACCAGAGAGAATAGTGAGTCCAACACAGCTTAGCCTTTATCGTTCGGATTGACTAGGCCGTGGGGGCGCTGGTCGGAGCCTGTGACATTGACGTCGCCGATTTCTTTGCGGGCACTTTCCGCAGCCTTGTTGAGTTTCTCTGTGATCTCTGGATTTTCAGCAATCACGTTCTTTTTCTCGGCAACATCCTTTTCTAAATCAAAGAGGTGTGGCTCTTTGAGAGTGGTGAAAAGCTTCTTCTTATTTCCGCCGGCTTTCTTAGCCCAGTAAGGTTGATCCTCTACTGTGCGGGGGAAATGGAGTTTCCAGTTTTCGTTCCGCACTGCTTGTAGGTTGAGACCATTGTAATAATAGAAATACTTGTGTGGGCTTTTCTGGTTTTTTCCTGTGAGTAGATCGAAGATGTTTTTGCCATCGAGCTTGAGGCCGGCGGGGAGTGGTGCGCCGGCTAGGTCACTAAAAAGGGGAAGTAAATCCATGCTGGTGATCATGGCATCTGAAACCTTGCCTGCAGGAATCTTGCCTGGCCAAGTGAAGATTGCAGGTACGCGCTGGCCGCCTTCCATGGTGACATACTTACCGCCGCTTAGGGGCTTGGCTGACCCGTCTTTTGCTGGGCCGTTGTCCGCGAGGAAAATGATCAAAGTATTGTCAGCAATACCGGCTTCGTTCACCGCATTGACGACCTTTCCTACGCTGTCGTCGAGCTCCAGAATGAAGTCGCCATACTTGCCGCCTTTTTTACCAGCGGAGCCTTTGAAGGGTTTACTCGGTTCGATAGGGGAATGTGAAATGTGGTGGGCAAAGTAGATGAAGAAGGGTTCTTCATGCTTACCTTTGATGAAGTTTACGACTTCTTCGTTGTAGAGCTTGGTGACTTCAGTGAAAGGAATGTTTTCCTGCAATTTATCGTGATTGTGATAGATTGCCCGTTCATCTGGTCTGTTTTTATCTGTGCTGTAATTGCTATGCAGACCTAGGTAGTCATCGAAACCAGCATCGAGCGGGTGCGAGCCTTCCACGTGAAAGCCGAGATGCCATTTGCCTACCATTTTAGTGTAATAACCAGCGGACTTGAGTTGTTCAGCCATCGTCACTTCTTCAGGGGCAATACCGTATTTGGCATATTTCTCAGTAGGGTGTCTCGAAATTGGGTGGCCAGCGCGCATAGGGTAACGGCCAGTCATCAAGGCTGCCCGCGATGGACCACAGACACTGGCTCCGACAAGGCAATCAGTCGAACGCAGACCTTCTGCCGCGAGCTTATCGATTGCTGGAGTCTTCACAGGTGAACCGTAGCAACCTAGATCTCCGTAGCCGAGATCATCGGCAAAGATGAGGATGATGTTAGGTTTAGGAGCAGCCTGAGCTGTAAGCATCAAGCTTAGGCTCACGAGAAGGGATTTGATCTTATTCATGATGCTTATTTCTGAGTGTGCTGGTGGCGACTACTAGTCACTAGTGTTGATCTGATAGGAGTCACTGAGAAACTCAAGCATTCTGGCTATTTCCTCATTATTGAGGGGGCGTTCATAGATAAGGAAGCGCGTGATCTCACCGTGGAAAGATTCCAAACCGGGGTGGTTGGTGGCATCGCGTTCTTGGCCGATTGCCATCATTGATGGGTTGGCGTCGAGATTGACGGGGACTGGCTTGCTGTCGACTAGTTCAGCGGAATTAATGAAGAGGTCTAGATTGGCGGTTTCAGTTCCCGCACCCATGCGGCCTATAACGATGTAGTATTGGTTTTCAGTGAGTGGTTTGTCGGAGACGACGAGGGGATTGAGTTTGTCATCCCACAGGCCAGGTGTTCCGCGGCCACTCGGGTGGAGAGCCGCCTTGCCTTTTTTCTGCCCCTTTTTGGGCGTGGCAATTCCGTTGCGGGTTCCCATCCAGACGATGTTGTCATCCATGAGGTTGCCCCAGAATCCATCATAGGGATTGCCATTGCGCAGGTTGCCGAAGAAGGAGTTTACATCCTTTTTCCCTTTGTTCTGCTTATGGGCGGACATGACAGAGACCCATGTGTAGCCGCTTCCTGTGACCATGTGGTCAAAGGCGTCTTCGTCCATGTTGAGCAGTTCTTGCTCTTCAAAGATGAGAGTGCTGTTTCCTCCTATTTCAGCGACATTTTTTTTGAGAGTAGGGCGACCAGATCCTGGCTGCTTGCGTCCCTCGTCTCTTTTGACAAAGACATCAGCAGGATTCCCAGTGACTTGGTTGTGCCATGCCTTTACTCGATTGCCTTCTTCGATATCGACTTCGGCGTTTGCATTGAGGTCGAGATAGAGACCCGTGGTGACTGGTAGATCAGGAGTTTCTTCTGCAGCCATTGAGCTGGAGCTAGTGAACAGAGCTATACTGGGGAATATCCAGAAAGTGAGAGGGTGTTTTTTCATGATAAGTGGTTATACCAAACTTAGTTACAAAAGAGACAAATGTGATTTTAATTAGGCTTGGGGAATAGCGCGTTGCGGAAGAAGTGAAGGCTGGGCGCTATCCTGTTGAATCTGCGTTATTCCTCAGTCACG
>NZ_JBPOGE010000010.1:0-104470 GCF_051252225.1 Rubritalea sp. | reverse complement strand
TAGGCCCTGTGAGAGTAGGTCGTCGCCAGGTTATATGTCCGCTTCTAGCTAACGCTGGAAGCGGACTTTTTTTGTGCCCAGATAGTTCCCACAGCAAAGCTGTGGGAGGAGAAAGGAAAAAGTGTGAGGCCAATGGACTGCGACGTGACGAAGGTCGGAATGTCTCAGGTCTTCAGAGCAAAGTCTGGTGACTTTGGAAAAAGGGACATCACGACCATTCGATGCTTGAACCGACATTGGCCCTTTAGACTTTGGAGAGAATGAAGTACCAAGGAGGTTCATGCCTGCTATGCCTCAACGCTTACAGCGTTGTTGAGTACTACTAGAATCTGATTCCAAGGTATCGCCTTCGGCTCAACCATTGGGCTAGGTTCGCAGATCCCTACAGGATCTTTTTGCTTTATGTAGAGTCCTTTGATCGCGAGAGCTCAGTGTCGTTGAAAAGCTGAAACAGCGCGCGAGAGCACCGCGGTATAAGGGAATCTGTGACTAGTTAATCTAAGAAGCTGGAGTTCAGTAGAGATATAACACGCTGGCCTAGGCTGCTGAGAGTAGCTATTTGATGAGCACTACTTGAGTGGAAGGTACCCAGCACTCGCGTTTGTCTAGTAGTTGAATTCTGAGCCACGAATCACGGGATTCAATGAGAGAGAATTCTAAGCCATCTTTAAGTGAGTTATCGAAGGCGCTGGCGTAAGCGTAGCTTGGTCCTTTTCTGCCGTTTACTTTATTTGTCGTAATCACACCACTGACGTTCTGTTGGACGATCTTGATAGTCGTCGTAGTGAGTAGGCTGATAAAAATAATTCCACAGGCTAAGCTGTACTTGTAGAGTTTTTTATTTCTATAGCGAATGGTGGCTAGGAGAAGAGAGAATAGAGTGATGGAGGTACAGAGTGTGGTAACTTTGAGAGCAATGAGAGGTGTCTGATCCCACCATGTTTCATTGAGAGCTACTTCGGTTGCTACTAGTGCCCGGGCTGAAGTTAAATTTTCTGAGACCTTCTCATCCCATGGGCTCAGCTGTTGAGCATGGCGGTAGGCCGCAATACTACGGCCCAGTTCGCCAGCTTGGAACCATGCGTTACCCGCGTTGTACCACGATGTTGCAGGTTGAACCTGCTGCTTAGCAGCTTCTTCGAAGAGTAAAGCAGCTTGAGAGTAAAGCTGTGGGTCATTACTTGTTTGAGCTTGCTGGAAGTTTTTTTCGGCTTGTTCCCATTCAGCAGCCCGGAGTGATAGAGGGCTTAGAGCTACACTAATGACGGTAGAGAGGAGAATGAGAGGAAGGAGTTTTGAGAGTCGTTTGGCGATGTCCGTGAGTTTGGAGTAATCTGGATTTTGAGTTGTTTCAGTATAGATTGTTTTGTCTAAGTGCTGATGAATTTCGGTTAGAGTAACTAAGTCATCCTCGTTAGCTTTGATGTTTTTCAGCGCTTGGGAAGTGTCACTGTATGTCCAAGCCTTGTTGTTTGCTTGGAAGTAAGAAGCTAGCCAGGCTAGGAAAGAGTCCCACTTCACTTGGCTATTTTGAGGGGCTCTCAGAAATGCTTTGTATGACTCTGCTTGCTGTTTGTATGCAGCATTTAGCGAACGCTTTCGCGCTTCTCGGACAAGTGGGATAAGCAGTGCTGAGATGACGGGTATGAGGGAAAGTAAAACCCAGAAGTATTTGTTAATTACAAAGAGAAATTGTTGGAGAAAGTCATTCATAGGATTTATAGGATTGTTGTACCAAATACCTTCGGGGTTTGAGCTGAGAGTTTGTGTCGCGTTGAGGTTTGCTAGGGATATAGTATCTTGGTTCTGATATGGATTGACTGTTAGTGGAATACTAGGAGTGGTAATGATTTCGTAGTTTCCTGTATCGATATTAAAAATGGTGAAGTCGAGAGGTGGAATGCTTTGAATGCTAGTACTGAGAATTCGCATTCGTTGTTTGAAGCTTGTTGCTCCTTGGTGCCACACTTTCCCGAAGTCACCTGTTATGAGAAATCGTTCATCTAAATTTGGCTGTTCGTTGAGTTCTTGAAGCTCAAGAAAGCCACCGGGAACTTCCGATTTTAGATTGAGTTCGAGTTCGAGAACCTGACCGATTTCGACTGTATCACTCGGTTTGATATCGATAGTGATTTCAGTCGGGCTGAAGAGTCCTGTGAAGTTTTGAGTGAGTTCGTTGGTTGGGAGAGGGAGGACTTCTACTTCAATGGGCTGCGATGTATTATAGAGTCGATCGTAGAGCTGGTCTTCCTCAGTAGGGACAAAGAAGCTGTTGTTGAAATGTGCTACATACTGCGCGAAGCCAGATTTTGGCCTTGCGAGTTTACTGATTTCTAATTTTGTTGGAGGGAGGTCGAAGGTGCCGGCTTTGTTGAAGCGCAGGTAGATGGGTAAAGTGACTTTACCAAGAGCTTTAGGATCTTCTGGAAGTAATTCGCGCGTAGCGATAACACGCCGGCCTCCAATGGGGAGTCCAACTTGGCTATTTTCAGGTTCAGTATTACGTGGGATGACGACTTCGATGTCTTCGTTGGAGAAGAAACTAGGATTGAGGCGAAGGTTTTGTAGTGCTGGTGCGTGGAGTGAACTTTCCCAAGTAAGATCGAAGCGGACAGGCTCCCCGACGTAGACTTTTGATTTCTCGGGAGTGATTGTTAGTGTGATAGCTTCACTGCGCATAGGTTCAGAGGCCATGAATTGAACTACGGTGGACTCATACCTTTTTGTCTCAGATTCGAAGGGGACTGAAGGCAACATCGCGATGCCGGCTTTTCTTACTTGGAATTGAATAATGGCTGCCGACTGATGTGCATTTTCGGTGCTGTCAGTTTCATAAGTTTCGACGCTTACTATCCGGCACGAGTCATTCTCTATTTGATCCAAGTATGGCTGCTCTACAACAGTGTCAAAATATACAAGGGCACTAGCCAGCCTATCGGGGAAGATCGAGCGGGTTGTGATTTCTGGTTTAACATATGTGATCGGATTTTGTTGTTCCGGCACACTGGTGTCCTCTTGAGCGTGGATAGATAGAGGTAAACTGAAGATGAAAATGGCAAGAAGGTATCTCATTAGTAGTCTTTTTCTACTTTGGACGCATTTTGATTAGCGCGTTTTTCTTGACGGAACTGGAGGTTGCCTTGTTCTTCTTGGAGAATATCTTCCGCGGAGTAATTAGGTTCTGGCAGAGATTGCATTTGAGAGCTTGAGGAGAGATCTCCTTGCATACTTTCTGAACTCATCGAACTTTCGCTGTCATCTTCCGAATATTCGTAATCGCCTTCATCATCATCTTCCGAATACTCACTATCGTCTGAGTTTTGATCTGACTTTCCACTGAGTAAATCAATGATCTCAGTGATGAGGGCTTCTGCACTTGACTGCTGGCTACGGCTTGCTGGCCATTCTGAGCGTTCAAGTACTCTCTCCGCTGCGTTTTGCTGCATGCTGATCACTTGCTCGATGTATTTCAGCGGCTGGGTCATTAGGGTTTCAGCTACTTGATCCGGTGTAGGAATGACGAGCTTTTTATTGATCAATTCCATGCTTTTTTTAGCAAGAGAGGAGCGAGAGCTGAGCTGGTTTTGGGTGTCGTGATAGAGTTTCGAAAGGTCGGCTACTTCTGGCGAAGTATGGGTTTTATGGGTTCGCTCGCTGATCTTAACTGCAGCATTGATTGCCTGCTGCTCTTTAAGAATACTTTTGAGCTCATCGATGAGAGCTTGAATTTCCTTTTCTAACTCTTCGTCTGCTTCTTGTTGGTCTTTGAGAATTGCTTCTAATGTTCCCATCCATTGAGTAGTGCTTACGATGCGTTGTCCTGCGCGGATGAAGTGAGTGTCATAGCGTTTTGCTGAGAGAAATGAACGCTGTGCTTGCTGGGCGTAATTGAGAGCTACCTCCGCTGAGTCATTGGCGTTTTTTTGCGAGAGTTCGTAGTAACACAGTCCTTGATTGAAAGAACTCGCTGCCAGGGTCTTATGTGATGCCTGCCTGTCATTGAGCTGTTGATTGAGCTCGGTAAATTTTTCAACAGCTTCCTCGTACTGCTGATTACTCATTAGTGCTGAGGCTACATTGAATTCACTTTCCTCATAAGACTCCGCAGCATCAAGATTGGTTAGAGTGAAGACCAGAGCTAGAGCCGCGGCATGACTGAGTTGAAGGCCTTTAAGCCCCCAACATTCAGCTAAGAGAAGAAGGAGCAGTGCGGGAGCTAGGAAAAATACTGAAGCGTCTTGGTAGAGCGTAAAGCCGTTTTCGCTATCACTGGAAGCTTCGCTTTTATCCTTGGCGTACTCAAGATAGAGTTGCCCAAGGTTGAATGGAGCTGTCGCGGCAGGGACATAGTGCGCTCGGCTTGATTGTTGGGAAAAGCTCGCGAGAGAGGCGTCATCTAAACGAGTGAAAACGGTTTGGCCATCGATGGTAAGATCTTCTTCTTTGCCATCTTCGGTGATAATCGGAATTGGGAAGCCTTGATTTGGATTACCTATCCCCACAATCAGTGCGTCGGCCTTTTTTTCATCGAGTAACTCGGCGATCTTAGCCATTTTTGATCCGTGATCTCCACCATCTGTTAGGATGATGATGTCTTGGACATTTTCTCGCTCGGCAAGGAATACTTGGTCGACGATTTTTTCGACAGCTGATTGCATGGTGGTTCCTCCAAAATCTACTGCACGTGGGTGTGCTTGGTCTAACATATGTGCCACGAAGTCATGGTCATAGGTTAAGGGGCAGAGGATGGATGCGCTGCCAGCATAGACGACAAGTCCGACTCGCTCAGATTCTAGAGTATCGAGCGCATCTCTAATAGCTTGCTTAGCTACTTCGAGTCTGGATGGAATGACATCCTCAGCGAGCATGCTACGTGAGACATCGAGGGCAAAAACGACGTCCCTACCGGTGGTCGAAACCGATTGAGTTTGTGGGCTGTGGCCTGGTTTTGCTAGAGCACAGATAGTTAGGACTAGAGCTGTGAGACGTAAAATGTCTCTGAGCTTGCGATGGGTGCTGTATTCTGAACCAAGAGTTTGAATGACGACTCGGCGCTTTTTACGTGCCCGATGAAGTAACCATCCGATAGGAAGGAGTAAGAGAACGAGCAGGAAGGCTGTAGGATTCTGGAAAGTAAACTCACTCATGGCACAACTCGGAGGATGGTGGCTTCTAAAATGAGGGCTGCGAGTAGAGAAATGAAGGCAATAGAGAGAGGAAACCAAAACCACTCTGATTGGACTTCATAGCTTCGGGTAGAAAACTCTGCTCGCTCAAGTTTGTCGATTTCAGCATAGACGCTGAGCAGGGATTGGTAGTCACCAGCCTTACGGAAAATACCGCCAGTTTCATTACTGATGTGTTCTAACAGCTTCTCCGCAGCAGTGAGTGTTTCATCTCCTAATGCATTGGTCTTGGCGAAGCTTGAGTCACCTAGGCTAATGGTGTATACTTTACAGCCCCATTCTTTAGCTAAACCCGCAGCTTCTTGTGGAAGGTGGGCTCCTGAGTTATTCTCACCATCTGTTAGTAGAATGATCACTCGGCTTTTGACAGACTCGATGTCGGCCTGGAAGTCACCATGTTTGAGTTCATCGAGTTTTTTTAGACGGGCGGCAGCCAGAGCCAATGCGTCACCATAGGCTGTACCATCTTCGTTAGGCCGTTCTTGGATTTGGAGATCCTCGACAATTTGGACTAAGGCATCATGGCCGAAGGTAAGCGGGCTACGCGTGTCAGCATAACGGGCAAAAGTGATGAGGCCAATAAGGTCACCACTCCTCCCATTTAGAGTTTTACCATCGCCAGCTATAAAGTTACTGACCATTTTTTTAGCTACTTCCATGCGAGAGGTTTTCTCATCAGCAAAGCCTTTGAGGTCCATATCCATACTGCTGGAAACATCGACTAACATTTGGATCGCGATTCCTTCAGATATGTCTAGCGAGCGCTGGGATGTCCATTGAGGACGAGCGAGAGAAATGAGGATACAGATAATAGCCAACCGCCTCAGAGTCATGGGAATCCAAAGGTAACGTGCTTTACCTGACTCTTTATCTGGCCAAAGGCTGAGTGATGGGACCGATACCGAACTACGATCGCGTCTACGGCGAATCAGCCATAGTGCAAGTGGTATGAGAGCGAGTACCCATGGATAGAGAAATGTCATGAACGGCTCTCCTTGTTAAGTTCTATAAGCAGTTCACTTGCTGAAAAGTTTGGTTGGTAGAGGGCTCGCTCTATCAGTTTTTTGTGGGCGTCTGAGAGGGCCGGGTCTGTTTGTTCAAGCAAGTCATAGCAAAGCTGATCAGACAGTTTTCCTTGTGTTAGTTGCTCTTTTAGAGCGTGTAAAGATGGAGGTGTAGGCTGCTCAGTCTCTTGATCCGGCTTGCGATTTTTTGCTAGGATCAGTCCTCCTATTCCGAATAGTGATATGCTTAGAGCTGACCATAAGAAAATATGTGAGGAAGATGTTGTGGAGCTTTCAGGAAAGGAAGCGGGGGTGGGATCGCTATCAAGCGTCTCGTAGGATCCTATTGTTAGAGTTAGTGGATTTAGGAGTTTAGGCTCCTCATCTTCTGTGAACTGAGCGGTAATGCCGGAAAGGTTTATTTCACCTGGGGCAATGGCTTGGAAAATCCAGAGGTGGCTTTGTGAGTATTGTTCATGAGTGAGTGTTACAGGACTCACTTCATGGGCGATTAGGAGGAGGTTTTTGTTCGCTGGAATACTGAGACTAAATTCTTGGAAGTCCTGAGTTGTTGATTTTGCTCTCAGCTCGATGAGGTCACCGGGTAGACATTCCGTAGAAGATAGCTCGAGCTGAATGGCTCCACTTGCTTGAGCAATCAGAGTAGAGATGGCTAGGGCTGCTATTTGATAGAGGATCATTTTCATAGCGCTAGCCTCCTGTCTCATCTATTCCGACTCTCTGTCTGGAATGGAAAAATCCAGCGAGAGCTTCGACTGAATCTTCACCGATGGTGTGATCTAACAAATTTACTCCAGCTTCTAACATTTTCTGTTTGAGGTCGGAGGTGTGTTTTCTTAGGTCACCCTGTCTATGTAGGTCGATTACTTTCTGGGAACCGGACTCAGCGTCTTCCATGCGGATAAGACCACTGAGATTTGATTCAGCAATCTCGGGGTCGGAGAGGTGGATTGCATTGATATCATGACGAAAAGCGAGGGCTTGCAGCTCGAGCACGTATTCGTCTGTGAGGAAGTCTGAAACGACAAAAGCGACGGATTGTTTCCGAGCGATGTGTCCGAATCGCGCGAGCATGGTGACGAAGTCTGTGCCCTTGCTTTCAGGTTTGAAAGTCATCAGCGCATCCATGATACGCATGGCATGGCTTCTTCCTTTGCCTGGAGGTATGACATGTTCGATCTGGTCTGTGAAAAGAATGAGCCCCACTCGGTCTTGGTTTTTGATCGCGACCATGGTGAGGAGCGAACAGATCTCGACCATCGCCTCGCGCTTGCGCCCTTTAGGATCGTGCAGCATAGATGCTGAGAGGTCGACGAGCAGGTAGAAGAACTGTTCGCGCTCTTCTATGTAACGCTTGATGTGAGGTTCGCCAGTGCGCGCGGTGACTTTCCAGTCCATGCTGCGGACGTCGTCACCAGGTTGGTAGGCGCGAACATCTTCGAACTCGACACCGCGCCCTTTGAAGACAGAACTGTATTCACCTGCAAGCAAGTGCTCCACAGGCTTACGGCACTTGAGTTCTAGGAGGTTCAGACGATGTTCAGCTTCACTAAGCACAGTTAGATTCTGTTATACGTTGACTGGTACTTGTTTGAGAATGGTTTCTAATAAATCATCAGAAGTCATCGCTGCAGCTTCAGCGCGGTAGCTGATAGCTATGCGGTGACGGAGAATGTCATGAGCGACATCCTTGACGTCTTGAGGAGTAGTGTAGTCACGGCCATTCATAAGAGCATGTCCACGTGCTGCGAGTGAGAGGAAAATGGACGCACGCGGTGAGGCCCCGAAGCGGATGTACTGGGAGATATCTAAGCCATAGTTCGATGGGTGACGTGTGGCATCGACCAGACGGAGTAGGTAGCGCTCGATTTTTTCGTCAATCTGGACTTGTTCGAGTTCCTTGCGCATCAGCATGAGTTCTTCGATCGTGATAATGGAGTCGATTTCGAGCAGTGGTTCAGCTTTAGCCATACGCTGCACCACGAGAAGTTCTTCTTCCATGGTTGGGTACTCGACTTTCAGTTTGAACATGAACCGGTCGACTTGCGCTTCAGGAAGCATGTACGTGCCTTCTTGTTCGACTGGGTTTTGGGTCGCGAGAACGAGGAATGGTTTTGGAAGTGGAAATGTCTCTTTTC
Organism: Rubritalea sp.; assembly: GCF_051252225.1. Taxonomy (GTDB): domain Bacteria; phylum Verrucomicrobiota; class Verrucomicrobiia; order Verrucomicrobiales; family Akkermansiaceae; genus Rubritalea. Next base: position 96,121 of record NZ_JBPOGE010000010.1, on the reverse strand, counting down.
CAAGAGTGACTTGCTTTTCAGCCATCGCTTCGAGCAGAGCTGATTGCACTTTCGCAGGAGCTCGGTTGATTTCATCGGCGAGCAAAAAGTTTGCAAAGATTGGACCTTTTTCAGCTGTGAATGTGTGGTTACGAGGATCGTAGACCAGAGTTCCAGTGAGGTCGCCAGGGAGTAGGTCTGGAGTGAACTGAACACGGCTGAAGTCAGCTTTGACAGCCTTTGCAAGAGTGTTGATCGTCAGCGTTTTTGCAACACCTGGAACGCCTTCTAGGAGAACGTGGCCATTGCAGAGTAGCGCTAAAAGTAGTCGCTCGATGAGCGTTTCTTGGCCTACAACGACTAGACCGACACGTTCACGGATAGTTTGCAGAGTTTCAGAAATAGAGGACATAAATCAGGAGATTAGAAGATGGGTAGATAATATCGCAGTATGACGGGGAAATCTTACAGAGAAATGCTTAAAAGCTCAGAAGGGCAAGGTACTCGACGTTTCCATCGGTTCCTGTGATAGGGGACGTAGTGTAATCGAGCCATTTATAACCTAGGTCCTTAGTCACAAAGTTGCGGATTTTATCGACCGCTTTTTGATGGAGCTCGGGGTCGCGCACGATACCGCCTTTACCGATCTCGTCACGCTCTAGTTCGAATTGTGGTTTAACGAGACAAATGATATTACCGTCAGGTTTGAGAACGTCGAAAAGAGAGGGAAGTATTTTTGTGAGTGAGATAAATGAAACGTCGGTGACGCAGAGATCGCAGAGTTCACCGACATCTTCGCGGGTCATGTAGCGAGCATTGAACTTTTCTTTGACGATGACTCGGTCGTCGCTGCGCAGTTTCCACACGAGCTGGTTGGTGCCGACGTCGATGGCATGGACTTTTACTGCACCAGCTTGGAGCAGGCAGTCGGTGAAGCCTCCAGTGGAGGCTCCGCAGTCGAGACAGGTCATGCCTTCTGGATCAAAATTAAAATGCTTGAGAGCTCCCTCGAGTTTGAGACCTCCACGTGAAACATATTTTGGTTTCACTTTAATAAAGAGAGGAGCGTCTACTGGGAGTTTGGTCGACGGTTTAGAAACGACAGTAGTACCTGTGAGAACTTCACCAGCTAGGATGAGGCGTTTCGCTTGTTCGCGGGAGTCGCACATATTGCGGGAGACTAGCAAGGCGTCAGCACGTTCTTTCATAGGAGAGTGATAAGGTAAAAGTGTGAGGTGAGAAGTGTTTAAATGAAAAAAGCGCCTCGTTATTACGTGAGGCGCTTTGGAAAAGTGCTTGGTTCGCTTTTGTTATTCAGCGAGCGAAGGAACGGCTGTCGCAGGATCTGTCTCAGCGTCGTAGTCAACCCCAGAAAGGCCGTAGCCGAAGAGTTTGAGGAATTCGTCTTGGTAGCCTTTGAAATCTGCGACTTCGGAGAAATTTTCATTGGAAACTGAGCTCCAAATTTCTTGGACTGCGGACTGGATGTCATCACGCATTTCCCAATCGTCGATACGGATGCGGCCTGCTTCATCGAGCTTAGGATCACCTGAGTAGAGGCGGTCAGAGAAGAGACGCTCGATCTGCTCGATACAGCCTTCGTGAAGGCCTTCTGCTTTCATCTTCTTGTAGAGAATAGAGATGTAGAGTGGCACGACAGGAATAGCTGATGATGCCTGAGTGACGAGTGCTTTATTTACGGATACGTAGGCTTCTCCTTCGAACTTAGCTTTGAGATCGGCGTCGATTTTAGCGCAGGATTTTTCGAGGTCTTTCTTCGCCTGACCGATAGTTCCGTCAGTGTAGATCGGCCAAGTGAGTTCAGGGCCAATGTAGGAGTAGGCTACAGTTTTCACGCCTTTATCGAGAACGTCGGCTTCGATGAGAGCGTTCATCCACATTTCCCAGTCTTCGCCACCCATCACCTTGATAGTGTGTTCGACTTCTTCTGGAGTTGCTGCGCCGATGGTGACCTCATCTACTTCACCTTTATCGGTGTTGAGAGTTTTGTTGGTGTAGTCGCCACCTGTGGTTTTGAGTACAGATTTGTAGACTTCGCCAGTGTTTGGGTCTGTGCGTCGTGGGGATGCGAGTGAATAAACGACGAGGTCGATCTTGCCGCCCATGTCATTTTTAATGATATCAATCGCTTGGGCTTTGAGTTCGTTAGAAAACGCGTCACCGTTGAGAGATTTTGCGAAAAGGCCTTCAGCGGTGGCTGCTTTTTCAAAAGCTGCGGAGTTGTACCAACCTGCGGAACCAGTACGCTTCTCAGAACCTGGCTTTTCAAAGAAAAGTCCGAGAGTGTTTGCGCCAGATTGAAATGCTGGAACGATGCGGGATGCGAGGCCGTAACCAGTGGAGGAGCCGATAACGAGGATGTTCTTAGGACCGTTCTCGATCTTTGGCTTAGACTTTACATAGTCGATTTGCTCCTGCACGTGTGCAGCACAGCCGTCAGGATGAGAAGTGGTACAGATGAATCCGCGAATTTTTGGTTTTACGATCATGATGATAAAATTGGAATAGTGAGGCTGTGAGAGCCTCGGTCAGTTGTGAAATAAGCTAGAACGAGGAGGGTAATAGGTCAAGCAGGATGGAGGCGGCTAAAGCGGCAATTCCTTGAAGGAACGGATGAAGTTAGAGAAGTATGTGTGGCCCGCTTCGAGATCGGAAATTTTGATGAATTCGTCTTTGGTGTGCGCCTGATTGATAGAGCCTGGACCGAGACAAATGGAAGGGATTCCAGCGTTAGATAAATGAGCAGCATCTGAAAACCAAGGAGCTCCGACGAGCTGTGTGTCTGGATTGGCTTTGAGCAGTTGCAGAATGATTGGGTCCGTGGTGGGTGTTTCCATTGGTGGGTTCTCGTGTGCGCTGACAACTTCGAGTGGAAGTTGCTGCTCCTTGATAAAGTCTAACACGAGTGAATGTGCTCCGCCCTCGGCGAAAAGTGAGGGAGTGGTGCGAATGTCAATTTCAGCTTCAGCGTGGTCAGGAACGATGTTTGGACGTGTGCCTCCTTTGATCGTGCCGACGTTGAAGCTCGAGTGACCCAGTACGGAATGCGTGTAAGTTGCGAGCCTGTTGGCTAGCTTGCGGTTCATGTGATCTAGTGATCGAGTCAGAGTCATGATAGCATTCGAACCGCGCTCGGGTTGCGACGCGTGGGCTGCCATACCTTTGGCGACAACGGTGAGCCAGAGTGAGCCCTTGGTGGTGTAAACGATGTCGAGTGAAGTCGGCTCGCCAGCGATACCGAAGATGTATTCATCCGCGTGCCATTCCGCGAAATGTTTGGAGCCGTGCTGCGAGGATTCTTCCGCCATGAAGGCTACGAAATCGATAGCAACAGGAAGTTCGGCTAGTAGCTCTTTATTCTCTATCAGGGCTGTGAGCATGGCCGCCATGGGGCCTTTGGTGTCGGACGCTCCACGTCCAAGGATAGAGCCATCTTTAATTTCGCCACAAAATGGATCGAAGACCATTCCGCTGACTCCGACAGTGTCGGTGTGCGGTCCTAGGAAAATGCGAGGTCTGTTATCTGGGCCGGGGCAGCGAGCAATGACATTTGGCCGGCCAGGGAGAACTTCTTCTAACGTGACTTGAAAACCATGTGGAGTGAGGAAGTGGCGGAGAAACTCGGCGATATCCTGTTCACCGACTTTGTCTGTCCCTGGATCATTATCTGGATTAACGCTGGGGATCTGGATGAGAGTTTGGAGAAGTTCAACAGTGGTCATGTTAGACGGGTGTATAGCGACTTTTAGTCCGCCAGAAAAGAGAAAGAAATTTATCGGGCACAGGTGCTTTTAGGTTTTCAAATATCGTTAGTGTGGCAGCTTGTTTGAAACTATGGCTCATTCAAAAGAATCCATGCTCAAGGAGGGAAAGACAAAAGGCTTTCCATGGCTACGAGCGTCTTTTTTCCTTCTCGTTTTATTCGCAGTGATCGTGCCGTTTACGGAGGTGCCAAGAAAACTGAGGGACTACGCGAAAGAAGTTATTTTGGCCAAGCGAGAGGCGGAGCGTCAGGAGTATGTCACCCTTGAGGTGGAGGCTGAAGAAGTCGTGCACGTGGAACCTGAAATCGAGCCAATCATAGATGAGTCTGTATCAGAAGTTGTCGTTCCAGCTACTCAGATAGAAACTGATCCCGTTCTCGTGAATAAAGCGATTCCGAGTCTGGAACATTTTGTTGGGACTAAAGGTGATATGGTAAGGATGTCGAAGGGTTTTCATTTTGATTACGCCTTCGAAACTAGCAAGGGAACTCTTGCTTCAGTAGAGCGTAAAGATAAAGAGAGTTATGTAGCTGAGTATAAGCTTAAGGTTCGGTTACCCAAGGCTTCACAAAGTCTCAAGGAACTGAGCTCTATCAATCCTGAATTAGGTGATGTGCTTCCTGGCTTACAAGGGATGTTAGAAGGAGCTAAGGTCTCGAATTTCTATTACACACTTTATGAGAATAAAGTGAAGAGACTCGAGCGAGAAGTGGTGAAGCTGAACGAGCTTTCTACGAAGCATAATTTCTACGATTGCGAGACGATTCTGAATCTAACGCACAAGGAAAGTGGCCGGAAGATGCTCTTGCTCCAAGGTGATATGGATGTGGTGTCTGATGGGTCAGATGGAGACCGATTGGCTGAAATGCCTGATAAGATTGTAAACTCAGCGTACTACCAACCATTTACTAGCTATGGCTGGAAGAAGCAGACAAAGACTCCTAACCCAATGGTAGCGGGCTGGAAAAAAAGGATTGGTAACGCGAAGAGTGAGATCGCAGATCCTAAAACGACGGCAGATCGTAAAACGTGGCTGAAAGCACGCATGAAAATGCTTCAGCGCGGTATCGACGATATGGAAGCGCGGAGCTTTCTCATTGCAGAGTACGATCCCTTCATTGTGATGCCAGTGAATGTGATCACCAACAGAAGTGACCCACATGCAGTTAGAGTAGGGGACTACGCTGTGGTGATCGTAGATGATGTGATTTATCCAGCTATCGTTGGCGATGGTGGGCCTACTTTTAAGGTTGGGGAAGCGTCACTGCGTATGGCAAAGCAAATTAATAAAAAAGCGAGCCCGTATAGTAGACCTGTATCAGACCTCACAGTGACTTATTTGGTCTTTAGTAATTCTAGAGACTTGCCAGCCAGCGCTCCAAATTATGAAAAATGGAGAGAACGTTGCTCCGAGTTGCTCGATGAAGTCGGAGGCTTGGGTGAGAACTATTCGCTTTACGAATGGGAAGATCTGTTAGCTCCAAAGGAAGAAATAGAGCCGGTAGAAAACACTGAAAATGTCAGTGATGAAGCTGAGAGTGAGACGTCTCCAGAAACTGCTAAAGACCCAGAAAAAGAGGAGTCGGCTCCAAGCTCTGAGAACTCCGAGCCACAAAGTTAGCTACCAGCGATCTTCTCTGAGTGCGTTGAGTTTTCTATCATAGATATTAAACTCAATTTTGCTAAAGGTATCGAGATCAAAGCTGACATCACCGATAGCCTCATGGTTCCCAACTAAAGTTTCAGAATCGAGACTGATGGGATCTAGAATGATCCAACCACCAGATTTGAAATAGGCTTTCAAGTCATAGGTGTCTGCGCGTGGGTGGTTTTCTTCTTTTGGAGTGAGCTGGATAGAACTGATGCTTGAGATAGGGACATCAAATGCTGCATGCTCTGTCTCGACTTCAATTTTTTCTTCAACCGTTGGGCCAATGTTTCCACTGAGAGCATCGCCGTTGGCTAATCTGATGAGGTTTCCCTCGGTTTCTAGAGTTTGTGCTTCTTCTTCGTTGGCAATGGGTAATGTGCCATTCCACTTTGAGAGCTCGATGTTTCGGATCCGCATCTCATAGCTACGATGTGTGCTGAAGTGGAGTGAGTTGCCCATTATTTCAGGGGCTGGCGAGGGATCTGAAAATTTAGCGGTAAGCTCACCACTCACATAAATAGAGAACTCGCCTAAGTTGAGGTCTACATAGATATCATATGGTACTTGTTCCCCTAGTGTGCTTGCCCTTGTAGAAAATGTTTTAGTCAAACCTTCCGAACGTCCCTTTTCTAGATGCTTTTGCATACTCAAGTAGTTTGAGTTAATGGTGAGGTCGTAATAGTTATCCGGATTTTCAGTTTCAGCGCTATCGGCATATAGCAGAATTGAAAGGTCGATGTTTTTTTTGCGATCTACAGTGAAGTGTAGATGGCTGCGTGTTGGGAAATCTAGTTCTACAGCAATGCTGCTGTCATTGAGGCCCGTGATTAAAGCGTTATTAGCAAAAGACCAAGAAGCTGGTGTGCCCAGTTCATTCCATTCATCTAAAGAGTTTGGCCCAGAATAGATGAGATGCTTTTGATTAGAAATTTCGAAGGAATAGATCAGTGAGCGGTCGATCTTCAGTTCTCCAGCGTAAGGGGTATCGAGTTCTACGAAGTCATCAGTGATTCGAACAAGCTTTCCTTTTATTTGGTCACGTTCACCTTTTGGGTAGAACCGATCTTCAAGAGTTAGAATAGCAAGGTGAGGAACGGTTGAGTCAGGGACTGTCTTTGTGCTGCTGGGGAGTGATAGGTTGAGGAGGTGACTGCGATGAAATTGAACCAACTCCTTGAGGTCGTCGGCTTGAAAAGTTACGATGTCTTGGTCGAGTTGTACAATTTCTCCACTCAAGGAGTCGCCGTTAATGAAATGTAAAGTCGAGTTAGGGCCTGCTAGTAGAAAATTGAGACTTCCCAAAAAGCAGTAAAGAATGGCCAGAGGTGTATTTCTATTTCTCATTAGGAATCGTCTGTTTAGTGAGTCTAGTGAGGGCGGTACGAGGTAGTGCAATCTCACCTAATATGGGATGAGAAGTGAGTACAGTGGCTTCATTAAGGGTGAAGTCTAGAAGGTGGAGTTTTCCTCCTCCTTGAACTTCTAGAATATAGTTTCCTAAGACAGGTTCATAGGACTCATTTTTTTCTAAGTACACAGTATGAGCCTGAGCTAGTGGAACCAGAAGTGGGTCTTTAGAGTGTTTGTTTTCAAAACGCAGCTCGGGACCGTCATCTGATTTCATGATGTCTAATAACTTCCCAGAATAGATGCGGCCTTCTTTATCATAGAGTGTATCGAGCTTAGTATCGACAGGGTCATCTGGATGTTTCCCTGTGAAAAAAATATCTGCGGATTCTTTGATGCTTATCTCTGAGAGTGATAGACTTTCGTTCTGCATGTTAGCTTCTAGAATGGTCCAGTTCCCCATTGGCGCGGAGACTTCCGTGTCGTCAAATGTGCCCACATTCTTACCATCTATCAGAATAGCTACCTGCTGAAGTTTCCTGTCGACTTTGACTTCAACAAATGCGGAGCTCATAGAAACCTCTTTGAGTCGAATAGGCATTTCTCCTATGCGTTGCTTTGTCCTCGATGGCGTGGAGCGGTATACTTGAATGTTAGAAGTATTAAAATCTATAAAGTAACAGCCTTTAGAGTCTGCTTTGCGTTGAGCATCGGCACAGAGGTAGAGTTTAAATCTTGGCCGGTCACCGTCCCATTTCACATTAAAACTGATAGAGAAGTTAGAAGGGAGAGGAAGTTTAATGCTAGCTTCGGCATTATTACTAGTTTGTAGACTCCCTTGATCGATTTGCCAGTTTGAGAGCATGGCCCATTCATTGGGGTGGTTAGGTCCCTGATAGATTATAGGCTCAAAAGTGTGATTAAAAGAGAGTGATTTGATTTGATTTAGCTGAATAAGAAATGAGCCCCCGAAGTGGGTATTTATTTCTAGCTGATTATCTTTTAAACCAAGAATTGAGCAGGGGAGGGAATCGCCATTTGCTAGAATAATATTTTCGCTGTGGTGTTCAATATCCTCGATATCGTTACCAAACTCGATGCATTCTATGGTGTTCGACTTAAGGGTCACTGGTACCTCATTGGTCACGAGCTGGATTACGCATTCGCCGCTTTTTAAAAGCTGCTGTACTTCAGCAGTGAGACGGTTGCCATTCATGAGGGAAATGGAGCTTTGGGCTCCAACAGAGAATGGGAGGAGGGCGCAGAAACAATAAATGGAGTGACGAATCATGGTGTTAATCAATTTTTGAGTTCCATTGATCGAGAAGGCTGGCACCTGCTTGGTAATTGATCGCAGTAAGGTAGGCTACGTCGAGTGATATATTGCCTAAGATAGGGTGGTTTACTTGGATTTTTTGACCTTCACTCGACTGAGGAGTAGCTGAGAGGAAGCCAGTACCACTAAATTGGAATATGACACTTTTCTCTCCGTTGTTAGAAAGGGCTGTGACTTCATCAGTAGCGAAGTTGAGAGACTGGAGTTCGTTTCTAGGAATCACCATTTCAGCATATGTGCCGTCGAGGGTAAGCTGTTGGTCAACTAGGCTTTTAATATTTCCAGCGAAACGGTCCTTCCCGTTTGATAGCATAACAACATCTTGAGTTTCGCTTTCTAGACTAGGAGCTGAATCGAAGATTCCATTCCAGGGTGCTATCGCTATATCAGAGACTCTGGTTAAATAGTTATCACCACCGTAGTGGGCCAGAAAGCCGAATGTCTGACCGTTAGGGAGATGGTCGATGCCCTTGAGACTCCACTGGCTGACGAGCTGCTGACCATAGTAGAGTGCTATGACTTGCTTTGTACGGTTCACTCGCAGTTCAATCTCAGTTTGATTGCTTCCAAACTGAGGGGTAATATTACTCCTTCCATTGACGGCTGTAATATTCGTGTAACTTGACTCGCCATTTTCAGAGACTGAGTATGCTGTCAGTGTGGCATTATGTGAGCCCAGTTTAATCGCGAGGCATGAGCCAAATAGGGCAGTAATACGCTCTGCTGAATTTAAGCGTTGGTTAGCTTCTTCAGCATTATTTGGCAGTTCAGTTTTATTTAAATCAGCATGGATAATTAATGCGATGTTAGAATGACGGGGCGATTCAGTGATGTACTGTAAACGAAATGCTTGTGGGAGTTTGAAATCACGTAGGAAAAGGGCACCCATGTCCCCTCTGTTGTACCAGCCGAAGCTTCCGAACTCCCATGTGGCTGGGGGCATTTCTTGTTGAGTCTGTATTTGGGCATTTGGCATCGCGGACATCTCCCAGTTCTCTTCAAGATAGGGGCCTTGGTAGAGAATTTGTTGGCCTAGTGGATTGAGGACGCAGCTTTTCACATACTCTCTGGAAATGACTAAATCACTAGAAAAGTCAGTGTGAACGTGGATTGAGTCTTCGGTAATCGTTGAAATCGAGCAGGGGAGAATATCGCCATTAGAGAGTGTTAGAAGACTGGAATGGACAAAGGGTTGTCTTGAAAGACCTTGGTTAAAGACAACTTTCCGTAAATTTCCAGTTTTGAAAGTGATCGGTTGATCTGACTGTGCGGTTTTCCAAATAAGCCCCTCAGTTCCTTCAAAACCGAGGAACTCTCCGTGTAAAGTGTCGTTGTTCTGGAAGTTTAAAATATCCTGCGAAGCAAGCATGGATAGAGTGCTTGCTAGGAGTGATAATACGATAGAGGGGAGTTTCATTTTTCGTAAACGGGTAGAAGTCTATAGTTTAGCGCAAGAGAGAGAAGGGCGCTAGCTGTACTGTAGGATGGTCCTCGGTTACCAGCCCAAGAGCCCTCCGGCTGCTGGGTTACGGAGAGAAGGCGGATGTTTTTTTCGTTCCAGAGTTTCCATGCTTCTTCGTCTGCTTGGAAGAGAGCCTGCGACATGTAGTATTCGAAATAATACGTGTAGTGGGTGTCGCGGTAATCGAGGTTACGTTTGAGGTTCTCTAGTGATTGGTCAAAGCCTTCTGCATCTTTTTGCTTAGCTAAGGAATAGCAGAGTGAGCCAATGGCTGTGAGTGTCGTCTTCCCTCCACCGCGTGAGGTGTAGCCATATGCTCCACTACTGTCGCGGCAGCTACTCATGTATTTTAGGGCGCGTTCGATTGCTGTATCAGGAATCGGGATGCCTGCATTTCTAGCGGCTAAAAGGGCCACAATCTGACAGCCGGTGACTGTGGTATCCGCGTCTTTACTATCTGGGCTGTAGCGCCAGCCACCTTTAGGGTTTCTCTTCTGAGCTGACAGAATAAGGTCGACTGCTTTTTGGAGTGCTCTACCAATTTTGGGGTCATCTACTGCACCGTATGCCTCGGCAAGAGCGAGAGTGGCAAAGCCATGGTTGTACATGCTTGTGCCGATGTAGCCGTTTTCTGGTTTTTGAGATTCGAGGATGAAATTAACACAGCTCTTAATGTTAGATGAATACGGGCCATGATTCGGATCTTCTCCATGCGCAAGAAACGCGAGTGTGGCGAGTCCAACGACACCAGGGTAGTGGCCTGAGTTGTCACTCCATGTGCCATTGGCTTGTTGCGAGCTGGCAAGATACTTTAAGCCTCGTGTGTAGATTGACTCTACCTTTGCTGGTATGGCGTCATTTTCACGACGAGCAATACTCTGAGCTTCGAGCTGTAGTGAGCTGAGGCATAGTAGGCTAAATATGATAGAACGGAGATGCATTGAAATTATTTTGTCTCTATACCTTTATTGTAGGCTTCGAGAGCTTTTTGAAACTCTTTAGGCATGACACTACCGGCGGAGCCTGATTTTTTTGGCAATCGTCTCGTTTCTGATGTTCCTGATACATCTCCCTCTTGGTTGTTATTTAATGAGTCTGAGTCTGCTTCTTGGCCTTCACCTCCTTTAGACCCGGGCTGTTTACCGTCACCCTGCTCATCACTTGGTTGACCTTGACCTGATTGCCCCTGCATCATCTGTTGGAGCATCTGCATCAGTGCACTGTTAGGTTTTCCTTCACCCTGACCACTTTGCTGTTTTTGTTGAGCTGCGCCTGCGATTTTTTCAATGATCTCAGTTTCGATGGCAATGGTGGAGCCAGATGTGTTTTTCGCTACTAAGTTGTCGGTAGCGCCAGCCATGAGCTCTTCTGCTTCCGCGAGGAATTGGATGACCTTGTCACTGGTTTCTAACTGAATGAGTTCTTGGACATCAGCAGAGAGTTCATCTTGCTCCCTAGCCACACGTAGGGCTCCTTCAGAATGGAGCTCTAAAATCTGGCTGGGTATTTCATTTTCGTTGCCATGCTGTTCTTTGAACGCACGCATGAAGTCAGACTCGTTGGCATGAGCTAACGAGAATAAGCTGAGGGCTAAAAACAGGGGATACTTGATCACTGAACTTGAGTGGTTTGAGGTTCTAATAGGCGGCGTTTTTGTTCGAGCGAGCGAGTTCTTGCGCGGATGTTTTGTTCCTGCTGAATGAGCTCCATAACCTTGAGCATGAACTCGAAATCTTCGTCTTCAGAATTTGGCGAGCCACCACCACCTCCGCCGCCACCAGAATCTTTTTGAGACGCTTTTTCTAGTTCGCCAGCCCAGAGCCGCAGTTGCTCTGCAGTACGCTTAGCTAGGTCAATCGACTTGATGTTGTTGTTGCGTTCAATCAGTGAAAGCATGTGCTCGAAATCATTGTCGACATCTGATTTACGCATCTTTTCTAGGAGGTCACGGTGTTCTTCTTTTTGAGTGCGTGAGTAGAAGTGTCCTAAGTCTTCCTGGATCCAGCGCACATCTGATCCTGTTTGATCCTGTAGTGAATAGAGCTCAAACATTTTACGTTGGTCGCTTGGGTCTAATTCAACAAACTGTTTACCGAGGACAGCTAGCTCAGTGGAGTGAGGTGTTTGGACAACCTCGATATGGGTGTTTGCGATTTGTTCCTGATCTCCAGCAGCTTTACGGAGTCGATTAACAAATGTGCCAGCTTCTAACTGCTGGTTAGCCTCGCTCGCTTTTTGTATGGTTTTCTCCATCTGTTGAAGCAGTTCACTCTGTTTTTTTACTGCTTCAGTGACGTCTTCCTTAGTTTTCTCCGCAGTACTTTCTTGGCTCTGTGCTTCATCGAGTTTTTGCTCGATTTCAGGCATCTTTTGCTTAGCCATTTCACCCATGTCGAGCGCTGTTTCTGCAAGCTTCTTAAGTGTGGAGGGGTCGATGTCACCATTCTTACTCGCTTCTTTAAAAATGTCCTCCATTTGCTCAGCGAGCTCTTTCATCGCTTCTGAGTTTTCAGATTCTTTCTGTGCTTGGTCTTCCAGTTTTTCCTGGAGTTCCGCTTCTTGGAGTTCGGCACCGCTATGGCGCTCGAGTCTTTTGTTGCCATCGAGTAAGTCGAGCTCAGTTCGCATGAGGTCTTCGAGTTTGTTAATAGTCGAACGGGTGCGTTGTTCTAGCATTTCTCGATGTTCGTCTTTCGAGAGTACGTAGACTACAATTGGGGAGGAATAGCTGCGTTTGTGGTCGACTTTATAGTCTTCTGACCAGGCGCGGATCGTGAGCTTTTGCGGTGTAATATTATAGGCTGGAAATGAAAAATCGACGGTTTCAGATATGGAGAGCATTTGAGGGGCTCCATCGACAAGTGCTAGTTCACCGCGAGCTGGATCGAGTGGGCTGGCTTTGGTGAATTCTCCCTGCCATTCTATACCTGATAACTTCACTCCAAAATCGTCTTCAGAGAATATGTCAAATTGGATTGCTGAGTCAGCGAGTACGTAGGTTTCTTCTGCTATGTTTTGGATATATACCGATGGAGGGGTGTCTGTGAGCTGCTCCATTGTGAAGAGGGTCGGCTTACGATTGAAGAGCTTGTGCTGGTCAGTCCAACGCAACGGAATAACCACTCGGTCATGCTCTACTTTGAGAGTAGGAAGTTTGAATTGAGGACCAGAAGTTTCGACTATGAGAGGAGTGTCTTGGTAGGTGATTTTTCCTAATTCGTCAGGTTGGTTCGGTACGCGGAGAGTCGCTGATGCCGAAGAGAGTGAACGATTAACTTCACCATGAACAGAGAAGGAACTACCTTGTACTATGCTAATCTGACCCGCACTGAGATCAATTAACTCATCCTCTCTCTGAAGGTAGTCAGGGTAATGGACTTTTGCCGTGAGAGACTTTAGGCTAGGTCTCATGAGTGGGGTCACAGTTAGCGATGCGAATGCGTCTCCTGCTTGAAGTTCAATCTCTTGTTCTTTAAGAATAGGAGGGAAATCAAAACGATAAGAACTGTCTAGCAGGGGTGAGTTTTCCCACTCTTTAATTCCTAGTCTGGCTTTGGCTTCGGCTGGTTTATTAGAGTTCTCAGTGAGTCGTAAATCAATAGCGTAAGCTTCTCCGTGAGCGACGTAGTAGGGGTGGGGAAGGTTACTGAAATCGATCTTTGTTTCAGTGTAGCGCTCAATTTCAGCAAGCGGCATGAGCCAGCGTTGGAGTGCATTCCATCCTGCTTTTGGTGTGAGGCTCCAGGCTGTAACCGAAATGGCAATTAGAGTAATTACCGCGAAAGCCCATCTTTTCCGCCATGAACGAGGGAGAGCATTTTCGAGGTCGCGTGTATTAATTTCCTTTGCGACTTCAGCCATGGCCGCATCTCTGAGCCTAGGGGAAATAGAGCTTTCATTTTGCGACTGTAGCTCGACTGCACCCAGCAGGCGGTCGCCGAGTCTTGGGTATTGCTTGGCGATCAGCTGTGCGAGTTGATTTTCGCGACGGTGCTTGAAAACCCAGCGATTAATCCAAAGTGGGGCAAAAACGGCAAAGAGTGAGATGCCAGCCAAGAGAATAAACAGCCGGAGAATACCTGGTGTCGGGAAGAAACGATCTAAGGTAAAGACGAGAATGTACGAGAACAAGAGGCCAAAAAGGCCTGCTAGTAGGGCTTCAAGAACTTTGATGCGCCAGACTTTAGCACGAAACTTTTGAAGCTGCTGACGAAGAGAGTCTGGCAGTTGGTGGTCAGTTTCCGGCTTGTTCTCTGGATCGGTCATTTTTCAACAGTCGAGAAGGGGCTTTTTAATCATTATCGAACACCCTTTTTAGTACTCACTATACTCGTGCCATCTTCCGAAAAACCAAGGGAAAACTCACCAAGGAGTTGTGAATTTGATTGGCCGTCGATTACCTGTTTGTTGGGCGGCGGAAAATCGGATCGCGTTTGCCGTCGCTCGGTGACTGGAACGGCGCGAATTGCCAGTTTGGTTTGCTAAGCTTTCCAGTGCCATGAAACTGGCGGAGACCTTCGACATTGCGACCGGTGAATATTTTATTCAGGGCTTGTACGGGGAGTTCAATAATCTTCATCGGAACTTCTGCGAGCCCCATGAGCCCCCGGTAGTTCATGCGAATAGTGAGATCGAGAGTTAGAGAGTCACAGTTGATCCAGCCTTCACCTGTAAAGACAGTACTTTGAGTCATAGAGCTTAGGTCCTTTGTATAAAAAACCCCATTTCTAGCGGTGAACGTGCAGTCGAGGTTATTGGCTTTTTCATGGAGTAAGGTGTCGCGCCTTGCCGCAGAGCTGAGGACTCCGTCCACGAGTTTTGAGAGCGGTCCAAACAAGGGGACTGCCATAAGGTCGGCGTCTTTGAGCGAGAGCTTTCCACTACCGTCTAGGGTGGTAATGTCTGATCCTTGTCCACTAAAGCTGAAGTCAGCCGTGACTCTGCCTTGATCCAGCCCTTTAAGACCATAAATACTACTCACTTCACTGAGCTGTGCATTATTCTCGGTGAATTTGCCTTTGTAATAGGAGCTTGATGGGATGACGTGAATGTAGCCATTGAGTGCACCACTAAACGCCTTGCCCGAGAGATTGTTGACTTCTACTTTGTCAGGGAGAACGCGCACGCTAGCTTTGACATTTTCGAGAGGTAAGTCTTCGCCGAGAAAGCGGTAGTCGGTTATGCCCTTTGAGGTGAAATCTATTGTTAGGTCAGTGCTGTTATTTTTTTCTGTGGTCCAAGAAACTCTACCTGAACAATTGAGCGAAGGGGGGGAGTGGAAGCGGTATTGTTCTAGATGTTCTCCAATTTTAGGTGCAAAAAGGTTGAGGACTGGTGCTGGCCACGCGCTGCCACGGGCTTGTTCGATTAGGGCGAGCTTTTTGACCCATTCGAAGTGGAGTTTTTTTGCTGTGAGGGTGCCTGACTTCGGTCCGTTGTTTACACGTTTGAGTGCATAGTTTGTGTAATCAAAGGTGGCTGTGAGGTCACTAAATGTAGCGGATGCTCTATCGAGCCTGTACTTGCCAGTAGCGTGACTGATAGGGACTCCATTCTTCTTAAAGTTTCGAAGCACTGCGTGGCCTTGTGAGTTCCAGTCCTTGAGATCGTCCTGATTGATCGAGCCTGAGGAATGAACGTCGATGTATGATTTATCCGTAAAAGTGATCCTAGAGAGGTAATCACGTAGTAGATCCAACTTGATAAATGGGAAGTACACATGAGCGGGAAGGCTAGAAACCATGTTGTAACGAATCAGGCGATCTTTGATAATCAGTCGTCCGGTCAATTTTCCTAGGTCATGCTCTACTTCGATTTTATCGAGGTAGAGGTCGCCATTATTCCATGAAAAATCTGATTTCAGAGTATTTACGGATGCTCCAGAGAAATTAAAATCTCTACTTTCTATCTTACCAATTAGCCTAACATCTAAACGTTCTTCAGGAGTTTTTGGGAGTTTGTAAGTCCCCTCAGCTAGAATATGATTTCTACCAGTTGCTCGGAACTGTGACATGATTCGTTTGTCGAATACTTGCTTGAAGAAGTTTTGTAGGTGGATCGAGGAATTAATTTTATATCTACCGCCTTTTTGAAGAAAGTCGTAGTCAGCTGTGATGCTGAGTTTCTCCGCCTGGTTTGTGAAAATAAGGTTATCGATCGTCACAAGGTTTTGGTTCCAATCTCCCTCCAAATGAACCTCCTCCATAGAGTAGTTTTTGTACTCCAGCTTTGGAGAGTCGAAAACAAAGTCAAAATCGATTTTCTCTGAGCGAGAAAGATTCCCTTCAACGAAGAGTGATAGCTTAGGTGATTCATCTTCTGGCCACTTCCAGTTGTCTAACTGCTCTATAAAATCCTTATATACTGCAACTTTTTTGAGCTTTTGCTCGTGTGTCAAAGAGCTCTTTTCTTTGGGCTTATCGCGCCAAACGTTACAGCTGAGTGAAACTTCGATTCCTTGATAAAGGCCAGTGAGGTTTGTCGTGCTGACGGATTGGCTGCCTGGGAGGTCGATTGATCCGGTAACATTGTCGATTTTGATGATTGGGCTATCAGGGAAATCCGATATTAGAGGAATGGCTAGATGTGCGTCCGTAACAGAGACATTCGTAATCTTGAGGATGCCACGCATCATCTTGGTTTTGTCCACATGGATAGCGAGTGATGGAAGGCTAGCTATTTCAATCTCGCGCTTTTTGGTGCGATAAAAAGCTACATTGTTGGCAGTGAGTCCACGAATGAGATGAAAGCTTAGGTTATCAAACTCGGCATAAATACCGTAGCGCTCCATTTCTTTAGATACTCGGTCAGCTGCATTTTCGCTAAAGCCTTTTTCATGGAGATAGAAAAATCCGCCAACAACGCCAACAATCCCAACTATAATGAGGATTGTGATTAGGACGCGTAAGCGGATGATGAAGTGGCGTAAGGACATGTGCTGTCTTTACTAAAGCATCTCTTGACGTTTTTGAAAGGAGAGTTCTTTGGCGCGTTGTTGCTCTTTTTTGTCCAGCCACTCGTGATAAAAGTGGAGAGCTGCACGCTGAAGAATTGGTCGTAAAACAGCGAGTGTAAGAGCCGTGGACACGGATTGTTTGGCGGCTTTCGCTAACTTTGGATGTTTCTTTTTACGCTTATTTCGCCCTCGCAGGAAGAGTGAGGCAGCGAGACCTGAGCTTACAGCGATAATTGAAGTCTTCAGAGGCTGGATCATGAAGGAGTTTTTTACTCTCTTTGGCACATTGAGAGCCTCTTGAAGAGCTGACTTCTTGCTTGAGAATTGCTCATCGATCAAGAGTTTCGCTCCTAAGATGGAGCTGCGAGATTCTTCAAGTTGCTTTACGAGCGCTAGCTTTCTTTGCTCGATTTGATTTGTTGCAGCCATTGTTTATCTTTTTCAAGTTCAGCCAGTGTGTGCTGGAAGGGTACGATTTTCCCTACGTTTTTGAGTTTATCGAGGAAAATAAATACGCAGAGGAGGTGGATTATAAAGAAGCCAAAGGTGACGAGTGGCCATGTGCCTACATATTGCTCCACGGTATGCATCTTTCCTTCTAAAAGTCTGGAGCATGCTCCGATGAGGCTAACGAGCAGTAAGATATAGGAGAAGAGCGCGAAGAAGGCCAAGACTCCACCGATGCTTGCTTTCTTCACTGCTATTTCAGCAGCTTCTTTCGCCTCGATAGACGCGAGTTCGACCTTAGTTTTCACATAGGCGCCACCTTCCTCTTTGAGGTAGTTGACGGTGTCTTTTATGGAGAAATCTCTCTCTTGGGGAGCTGGGTCTGTCATTGGCATTTCCCTTTAAATTAAAACCGGCTCACACCGAAATGGGAGAGAGCCGGTTGCTTAAATAGGATGTAGAAATTTGGTTTATCGGCGGCGAGCTAATAATCCTACGAGAAGGCCAACGCCAAATGCACCAAGTACACATTTTGTTGGGTTCTGGCGGATGTACTCTTCAGAGCTCTGGTGAAGGTCTTGAGCCTTTGCTTTGCTTTGCACATACTTTTCACCTGCTGCTACTTTTACATCGTGAGCTTTTGCAGTAGCTCCTTCTTTAATAGCTGTCGCTTTTTCGCCGGCATAGCCTTTGAACTGTTGAGCTTTATCAGACGCAGCACTTTTGAGCTGAACTGCTTTATTTTGAACTTCTTGCGCTGCATGGCGTGCTTTTTCCGCTGCTGCTTTGCTGAGTTCTGCTGCTTTACTAGTGTTGTTCACTGGTATCTCATTTTCTTCTTCTTTGAGAGTACCTGGGGTTGGTGTCGCGTAATCCATAATGGTTTATTTATTGAGTTTCTGAGTGATTGGAAATTTATGTAACTAATGAGTGATCATGGGGGAGGAATTAAACGATCATCAAAGTTCCACTCAGCCCCTAAATTACATAGAACAAAAAAAAACTCAAGAAGGCACTGATAGAAAATAAGACTTAATTTGTAGTCGTGAGAGAAGCTTCTAGCTGCTCTATCTGTTCACTAACCTCTGACCAACGGGAATAGACTTTATCTAACTGATTTGTGAGTTTTGCGTAGGACTCAGTATATTCCTTGGTTTTGTTAGGGTTCGCTAGAGTCTCAGGCTTACCCATCAGTTCTGTGAGTTGCGCTTGTTTAGATTCAATCTGGCTGATCGATGTTTCTAGAGTGGAAAACTCTTCTTGGAGCGGTTTTAGCACTTTGCTGCGCTTCTGGCGGTTTTCAGCATCGATCTTACGCTGCTCTTTACGAGAAATCTTAGGGGCTTTGCTCACACCTGAGGGAGCGGGTGAGCTAGTTTGTTTTGTTGAAGGTAATCTTGACAGCCCTTTACTTGCTTGTTTTTCGTCAACTTTTTTATCGAGGTAGTAGGTCACATTGCCATGGTAGATCGCAGGCTCTTCACCTGGGCGGAACTCGATGGTCTTAGTAACGATGGGGTCGAGGAAAGCTCTGTTGTGAGAAACGATGAGGTAGGCGCCTGGGTATTCTTGTAGTGCATTTTGTAAAACCGCCTGAGACTGAACATCGAGGTGGTTGGTCGGCTCATCAAGAATCAAGAAGTTTGCTGGCTGAATAAGCATGCACACGAGGGCCACGCGCGAGCGTTCACCTCCAGAGAGGACTCCCACTTTCTTGAACACATCGTCTCCACGGAAAAGGAAACAGCCTAGAATATTTCGAACGAGTGGCGCGTTTTCACGAGAAGCTACCTCTTGGCAGGTTTCTAGAACGGTTTTGTTCGGGTCAAGTTCATCAGCATGGTTCTGCGAGAAGAAGGAGATTTTCGACTTCTGCCCGAGGGTATAGAGGCCGCCATCTGGATCTTCTTGGCCAGTGATGAGTCGGCAGAATGTTGATTTCCCAGCTCCGTTTGGTCCCACAATCGCGAGGCGTTCACCGCGTTCTACTTCGAAATTAAAGTCCTTAAAGATTTGGAGCTTACCATAAGCTTTATCGGCATTCTCTAGCTTAGCTACCGATTGAGCGGAGGGAGGAGGGGATGGGAACGTGAAGCTCATTACTGCATCGTCTTGTTCGATCTCGATGAGTTCGATTTTCTCAAGTTGCTTGAGGCGTGATTGAGCCTGTGACGCCTTTGATGCTTTTGCGCGGAAGCGCTCGATGAACTGCTTGGTTTTGTCGATTTCTTTCTGCTGAGCTTGGTATGCCTTCAGCTGGATTTCTTTGCGCAGCTTGGACTCTCTCATGTAGAAAGAATAGTTGCCGGCGTATTCTTCTGCTCGACCGTGCGCGAAGGCGATAGTGCGCGTGGTCAATGCATCCAGAAGTGAAAGATCGTGTGAAATGATGACGATCGCACCTGAGTAATTAAAGAGGTATTGCTCCATCCATGTTTGCGAGTCGATATCCAGGTGGTTCGTCGGCTCATCAAGTAGGAGTACGGCCGGCTCTTGGAGGAAGAGTTTAGCCATTGCGATACGCATCTGCCAACCACCAGAGAATTCACCACAGTCGCGGGTAAAGTCACTGCGCTTGAAGCCTAAACCAGTGAGGACAGATTCCACACGTGGCTTGATGGTATTTGGGTCAAAATTTTCTAGAGCGATGTCTAGGTCACCTATTTTATAAAGCAGTTCTAGGTATTCATCGGAGGACGAATCCATGTCGTTGAGTTGCTCAGAGAGTGTGTCAATCTGCTCCTGAATGCTAGTGGCTTCACCAAAAGCGGATTCGGTTTCATCCCAGAGAGTGATTCCTTTTATGTGGATGCCTTCCTGGGGGAGGTAGCCGATTTTAAAGTCTTTTGGTTTGCTGATCTCACCACCATTAGGTTGGAGGGCTCCGCCGATACATTTCATCAAGGTGGATTTCCCTGCACCGTTATGCCCCGCAAAGGAAATACGTTCCTTAGGAAGTATACTAAAGGAGAGGTCCTTGAAGACAACGCGGGCGCCGAACTCGACGCGTAGTTTTTTGATCGCTAGCACGGCAGTGGCGTAGAGCGAAACCAACGTTTAGGCAATGGCGAAAATTAGAGATTCGAGTCGAGCTCGAATATCAAAGTTGACCAACATCATTCTGCGGGTCATTTGTCAGTTATGCTGAAAAAATATTTTGTGATGATTGCTGGCATGTTGGTGCTCAGCGAGGTGCCGATTATGGCTTCGGAAGTTTCAGAATTACCACAAGTGCGTGTGACTGGGAAAGCGAGCGCGAAGGTGACTCCTGACGAGATGGCTTGGAGCTTGCTGGTGGAAAACAAAGGAATGGATCTCGCAGAGGTTGCTGAAGTGCATGCCGCTAAAGTCTCCGAGCTTTTGTTGTTTTTAAAAGAGCAAAAGGTAGAAGAGAAAAAGACCAAGACGGCTCAAATGGAGTTTGGTGAAAACTGGAGCTACCGTGAGAGACAGCGAGTGAAAGAAGGCTATGTCGCTCGCACGCGAGTCAGCTTCAGTAGTAGTGATTTTTCTCAATACAAGCCGACTTGGCTCGGACTGTCGAAGCTAGGTAATGTGAGTGTCCAGAGCGTAAACTACCAACTCAATGACCGTGAAGGTGAAGAGGCGAAGCTTAAAAATGCGGCGATGCTCGATGCGAAAAAGCGCGCAGAGATGCTAGCAAGTTCACTCGGGTCACAGATTGCTGAGCCTTTGCTTATTGAAGATGTGAGAACAGGATCAGGAGTGCAGCACCGAGCGCTCGCAGCTTCTAATTCATTTGCTGCAGATGAGCAGGCGACTAAGAGCTCTGCTTCTGGTCAGCTTCAAATCGAGTCACAGGTGAAAGTAGTGTTCCGTTTGGTTACTCCACTAAAGTAGCCGCGGAGTGAGGCTAATTATTAGATGCCTGAAGTTTTTTCCAGCTGACTAGAGCTTCTGCGATCATCCATATTTCTAGCAAAATGGTGGCGGAGCCTATGCCGACTAAGAGCCAGCGTTCTTGTTCAATCCAAGATTGATCAGACCCTATCGCGGCGACGAAGATTTGGTAGAGCATTGCCCAGGCTGGGAGGATGAGCATGAAAAATGTGGGGATGACAATAAACCAGATCGGCATTTTTTTACGTCGCATCCAGAAGAGAATGACGAGGAAGGCGAGCCCGCCAAGCAGTTGGTTAGTGGCGCCGAAAAGCGGCCAGAGGATGACTCCGCCAGAGCCGGGTTGGCCGAACACGCCAGTTGCGCCAGGAACGGCTGGGAGTGAGGCCATCCACCAGGCGATAAGGCAGGCGGCAATGGTGCAGACGTGTTTATTAGTGATCCAAGACGACTTACGAGCGGCTAGTGTTTTTACGCTTTGTTCTGGCTCTGGAAGTTTGCGGAATTTGAAATCGATAAAGCAGCCAGCGAGTTCCTGGACAACGTAGCGTTGGAGGCGGCAGGCTGAATCAAGCGTAGTGGCGGCAAAGGATGCGACGAATACGCCCATCAGCGCTTTTGCGAAAGTAGATGAAATGCCGAGTGCTTGAAGGAAGTTTGAGGAGCCGGTGACGAAGGCATTAATTTTAGCTGCGAGGCCAGTCGAGCTAGCCCAGTCGCTATACTGAGCATTCCAAGCGGCTGTTCCTGTTAGAAATTCATCCCCTTTTGTGAGGCCCAGACCTAGACCTGCGACACAAGCTAAGATGACGAGCACGGCGAGAAATCCTTCTGTGAGCATGGATCCGTAACCGACGAAGCGAGCTTCGGTTTCGCATTTGAGTTGTTTGGAGGAGGTGCCAGACGATACTAGGCAATGGAAGCCTGAGACTGCGCCACAGGCAATGGTGACAAAGAGGAAGGGGAAAATGAGCGGGAGCTGTTTCGCTGTCACGCTTTTCTCAATGGCGGGTGCGACAATTTCCAGGGGCGGGCGAATACCGTCGATTGGTGCGCCTCCCCAGATGCCGGCAACAAAGAGTCCAATGACTACGAGCGCAAGTGCGGAAATGAGCTGGAGGGAGTTGATGTAATCGCGCGGTTGAAGTAGTGCCCAAACAGGGAGGACTGAGGCGACGTAGGAATATAGTAAGAGAATGGTGACCCATGTCATTACTGGCCACCCAGAGAGTGTCATGTTGAAGTCAGCTAAAATACCTTGGTTGCCGAATACCACGGATAGGTACATGAGGCCTAAGGCTATAATGGAGGGGATGAGGATGTTAAGACCTTTTCTATGAACGAAGAAACCAATCGCGATAGCTAGAGGGATCTGGATTAGACAAGGAGTGATGGATTGCGGGAAAAGGCGGAAGACGACCGCGATGACTAAGCCGAAAATGGCTAGGACGATGGAAAGCGCGATGAGTAGAACTAGTAGAAACAGAATGCGAACACGCGGCGCGATCACGTTGCCAGCGATGTCACCCACAGTTTTTCCCTTGTTGCGCATGGAGACGACGAGTGCTCCGAAGTCATGCACAGCTCCAATGAAAACTGAGCCAATGAGGACCCAGAGTAGCGCCGGAAGCCAGCCCCACATCACAGCTAGCGCCGGCCCAACAATCGGCCCAGTTCCTGCGATCGATGTGAAATGGTGACCAAAAACAATACCTTTTTTAGTAGGAACGTAATCATTTCCGTCTTCAAACTCTACAGATGGTGCGACACAGTCTTTGCTGAGGCGGAAGACCTTTTGGCCTAACCATTTCCCATAGGTGTTGTAGGCAATAAGATAGAAAATGAGTGCTCCAAGAGCAATGGCTAGGGTGGTCATAGTGGGGTCAGATTAGGGCAATGCTGAATATTGTCTTAGCGCTCGGGGAGTGACACTTTTTCGTGATGTTTTTCTACTAGATCGAAAATTATATTACGCGTGGTACTTTTTATAAAGGCGGCGTGCACAAGCTTCTTGTGCTCCAGTCTCTAAACAGCATCTTCTCTTGCTGCGAATCCACTCTACCGGATTTTTGCCTTTAGGGATGAGTCCCGCTTTTGAGCACCAGGCCACGATGAATTGGCCTGTGCGTCCGCAGCCTGCCACACAATGAATAACGACGGATTCTTTGGCTTTGTGGTGCTTGTCCATTATCGCGATAAATCGGTCGATTTGCGCTTCATTGGGAACACCGAAGTCAGGCACATGAATGTGATAGTAGTCAAACTGGGGTGGGACGTCATTTCTGTTGTCGAACTCACAACAGTTCACCACAGCTTTGACATTCTGCTCGTCGTAAATATCGAAAACATAGGGGTCTGGCCACCAAGAGGCTGCAATGACATCATCGATGATCCAAGTGAATGGTTCTGTGCGTTCAGGTTGTCCTTTCGCTGGCCAATACCACGGTCTCACGAGTTTCTTCATGGCTGACTCAAGCTCATATCGACTATTTATTCAAACCATCAAAGTGACAAAATGATCTAGGATGAAGCTATCGAAGGGATTTCAATGGAATTATCATCTTGGTTTATCAGATGAGTTTGTTAGGTTTGGTGTTTTTTAATTATTTTACGGAAAGGTGTTGACGTGAGGTCTAAATCGTGTACTTTTCCGGTGTCGCGACAAATATAGGCGGCCCGATTGAATATCATTCCTGGTTTTTGGGTTTTTCCAGATGATACACAATCGGGTCGCTTTTTTTGTGCCAGGTCGCTTGTCGGTCCCATTTTTAATCTGTGACAAAGCTGGAGGAATTAAAGGTTGGCAGGGGTGTGTCCTATCTGATAATTTGTTAGTTGAAGGGTTTAGCCTGACAATGATTAAGATATGAAAAAATATATTGCTGAGTCCTTCGGGACATTTTGGTTGGTATTAGGTGGTTGTGGTAGTGCGGTTCTTGCTGCTGGCATACCAGATGTTGGAATTGGCTATCTGGGGGTGGCTTTAGCTTTTGGTTTAACTGTGTTGACGATGGCTTTTGCGATTGGTCACATTTCGGGCTGCCATTTGAATCCAGCTGTATCGATCGGTTTGATGCTGGGTGGACGCTTTGATAAGAAAGATTTACTGCCGTACATTATCGCTCAGTTGGTGGGAGGAATCGTTGCTGGAGGTGTGCTTTACGTGATAGCGAGCGGGAATGATGCTTTCAGTTTAGATGGAGGATTTGCCTCAAATGGTTATGGTGAGCATTCGCCAAATGGATACAGTATGCTTGCTGGATTTGTTTGTGAAGTAGTGATGACCATGATGTTCCTCATCATTATTTTAGGTGCTACAGATGAGCGTGCGCCGGCTGGCTTGGCGCCGATCGCTATTGGTCTTGGACTTACCTTGATTCACCTGATTTCCATTCCAGTGACAAATACTTCCGTGAATCCAGCGCGCTCCACAGGAGTGGCGATCTTTGCTGGTGGATGGGCAGTCAAACAGCTGTGGTTGTTCTGGGTGGCACCTATCATTGGTGCTGTACTTGGTGCTCTCGTATATCGCGTGATTGGCTCTAAGAAAAAGGCTTAGTTAGTTTATAAAAAAAGCCCGATCTAGCATAGAGCTGGGTCGGGCTTTTCTGTTTTAAAGTAGTAGCTTTTTTATGAGGTCTTGAGCTCAGCGAGCTTCTTCATAGTCGCTTCTTTGCCGTGCGCGACTAGCTCACCATTTTTATCGATGATGAGATAGGCGGGGAGTGGTAGGTTCTCGATTTGACCAAAGTAGACATTGGGTGCGTCTTTTTCTAGCACGATAGGCCAAGGCATTTTATCTTGCTTCGCCCATTTGAGGGCTGACTTTTCGCTCTGATCAAAGTTCATCATCACGAATTCGATGTTCTTAGTCGGGGCGATGTTTGTTTTGTATGATTCCACTAACTGTGGAACTGCGCTTCGACACGGTGGTCACCAGCTTGCGGCGTAGTAGACAAAATAGTAGTCAGCTTTCTTGCTAATAGATACTGGGGCGAGGGCTCCATTTTTAAGCACACGTGTGTGCCCGTGCAGGGATTCAGCAACACTTTGGGTGACTTTACTCTGAATATCCTTTTGGCTAGGGACATCAGCAAAACTGATTCCCCCCAAAGCCAGAATAGCTGAGAGAGTGAAAAGTGGTTTGTTCATACTTATCGGTAAGATAGCCAGAATGTCATTTTATTCCAGAAATCTAGCTAACACTTGCGGTGAGAAACTGTAAACCGTAACGTGCTTGGTGTGAGGCTGCTTCGATCTTTATTGAATACAGTGCTGCTGATTGGTTCAGTGTGTGCTCAGCAGTCGACTGAACCAACGCACACTATGAAAGAAAACCGCTTGGCAAATGCCGCATCTCCTTATCTCCGCCAGCATGCAAGCAATCCGGTGGATTGGGATCCGTGGGGCGAGGAGGCATTTAGTAAGGCGAAGGCTGAGAATAAGCCGATCTTTCTTAGTATCGGTTATTCGACATGCCATTGGTGTCATGTGATGGAGCGAGAAAGTTTTGAGAATGAAGAGATTGCAGCAGTCTTGAATGCGCATTTTGTATCGATCAAGTTGGATCGTGAGGAACGTCCTGATATTGATAAAGTGTACATGACGGCCTATCAGGCAATGACCGGTGAAACTGGCGGCTGGCCGCTGAACGTTTTTCTGACCCCTGACCTTGCTCCATTTTATGGCGGCACTTATTTCCCTCCAGTGGACCGAGGTGGTCGTGTCGGTTTTAAGAGTGTCTTGCTCCAGCTTGAGGAGGCGTGGCGCGAGAAACAAGGTAAGGTGGTGCAGTCCGCGGCAGCGCTGCGTGAGCATATCCAAGAAAACTTTGGCGCAGGTATGGAATCCGAGACGGTTCCTGAGCGTGCTGTACTAGACCGTGCTGCAGTGATGCTGCTGGAGAGTGGTGACCAAGTGGAAGGTGGCTGGGCTAGTGGCCCGAAGTTTCCTATGCCGTCGCACATGCGTTATGTGCTGCGTTCGTGGAAACGTATTGGTGACGAGCGCTTACTTGGCTTTGCTGAGTTCACTGCTGAGCGGATGGCTGAGGGTGGTATTATGGACCAGCTAGGTGGTGGCTTTCACCGATATGCGGTCGACGGTAAGTGGCAGGTGCCGCGTTTTGAGAAAATGCTCTACGATCAAGCGCAGCTGCTCGATGTGTATCTCGATCTGTATCAGATCACGAAGAAGGAAAAATATGCTGAGGTTGCGCGTGAAATTTGCCGCTATGTATTGAGTGATCTGGTGTCTGAGCGAGGCGCTTTTTATTGTGCTGAGGATGCGCAAAGTGAGGGAAAAGAGGGGAAGTATTTCTGTTGGACTAGCTCAGAGTTAGAAAACATTCTGAACGAAGAAGAGTTCACGATTGTCTCAGAGTACTTTGCGGTTTCTGAGGAAGGGAATTTTTATGACCACAGTGATCCCGAAGCTTTAAAACATCAGAATGTGCTTTCAGTGGTGCAGGATGAGGCGTGGTTAACGGCGACGCGAAAGACTGTGTTAGATGGCGCAGTGGCAAAAATGAAAGCCGCGCGGGCAGCGCGAGTTCGCCCGGGTATTGATGATAAAGTGTTGGCATCTTGGAATGGGATGATGATCGGAGCCTTGGCGCGTGCTGGCCGGGTGCTAGAGGAAGACAAGTATCTCGCAGCGGCACTCAAGGCGCATCGCTTCATTCAAAAGGAGATGTGGGATGGTGAGCGATTGGCGCATCGCTGGCATGCGGCTAGCGTGGATTGGTCAGCGCAAGCTGAGAGTTACTTGTTGATGCTACAGGCGACACGCCGACTCTATGAACTCACGCTCGATCCTGAAATGTTAGGATTTGCTGTGGCCTTGGCGGACGCGAGTGAGGCATTGTTTTTTGATCAAGAGAAAGGTGGTTTCTTTGAGAGTGCCGCGGTCGACGATGTGATGGTGCGTCTGAAGGGTGACTATGATGGTGCCATGCCGACAGCAAGTGGAGTAGCGGCTATGGAGTTCCTGAAGCTGGCGAGGATCACTGGCCGTGAGGATTATAAAGTGACTGCTGAGCGCACGTTCAAGGCCTATGGTGAGGTGCTCATGCAGACGCCTACCTCGATGACCAATATGCTTCAGGCTCTTGATCTCTACTACGCTAAAGATCAGCGCTTGGTGTTAGCGGAGGGGGAGAATGGTCTTGAGGGGTTTTATAGGCAGTTATCTACGCGCTATCGTCCTCAATTGACTGTGATGAGTAATAGCGGGCAGGTGGATGCGTTTGAGAGAGGGCTGAAGGCTCAAGGGGGGAAGACGACGGCGTATCTTTGTGAGGGCGAGAGCTGTCAACAGCCGGTGACTGAGCCGGAGGCGCTGGATAGTGCGGACTAAGTAAATGGACGTGTGCGGTCCTGAGAATTTAGGTGGGGCTGTTTTCGTGAAGCTAGCTGATTTTAATGTTCGCAGCTTGAAGAAGGTATGAGGCATCAACCCTGTCGGACGACTGGGACAGTCGTCCCTCGTCGGGCGCCTCACAAAGGTGATAGTTAGTTCGAACAAAGGGATCACACAACGTAGATGTAAACAAAGCGATGATCAACCACAGGTGACACCACGTGATATGGTGCACCCTGATGTTCACCCCAGGGAGAAAGCATGTATGATCGTGGACACCTCATAGCGAGCAACTCAACTCATCCACTCGTCGAGAATAAGTGACTTCATCTTTAAAGGGGTTGCCGCCTTAAATGATCTCTTAAATGCATCGTCACTTAACCCAAGTAACAACCAAGAAACTCTAGTTTTAAACTGACCTCTTGACGGGGAGGCTTACAGTTAACTATAACTGAGAGGCTCGATTGTGAGGGGAAAACCTGCG
Organism: Rubritalea sp.; assembly: GCF_051252225.1. GTDB lineage: Bacteria > Verrucomicrobiota > Verrucomicrobiia > Verrucomicrobiales > Akkermansiaceae > Rubritalea. The sequence continues at coordinate 68,454 of NZ_JBPOGE010000010.1, read as the reverse complement.
AATCAAGAGGTGGGGTTATGGTTTTTAAGAAGTCAATAAGTCTCGGATGGGAAGTTTTGTTATGAAAAAAATAATTATTATCATGCTGTCATGGTTTCAGCTTTGCTCTTATTTACACGCTTCAGATCAAATTAAGTATGGGGTTATTGACACGAAAGGTACTGTTATACTTGATCTTACTTGGGACTATATTGGGCATTTTCATCAAGGGCTGGCACCTTTCCGGGACCAAGGTAAATATGGAATTATCGATTTATCTGGGGAAATTAAAATAAAACCTCAATGGGACGCAGTACATTTATTTCAGGAAGGGATTTTCGAGGTTAGGAAAGGTAGTTATCAAACTGGAAAATGGGGGCTAATAAATTCTAACGGGAGTATCATGTTAAAACCCGAATGGGATAGAATAAGTGGTGTTAGAGACGGGCTTGCAGCAGTCAAAAAGGACTCAAAATGGGGCTTTATAGATGAACAGGGAGATCTAGTAATTGAACCTTCATGGGATGAAATAGTTCATTTTAAAGAGAAATTAGCCTTAGTAAGCAGAGAAGGAAAATGGGGAGTTATCAATAATAAATGCGAAGTGCTAGTGGAGCCCAAGTGGGATGAAATAAAGAGTTATTACCAAGGTCTTGCTGCAGTGCGAAGTGAGTCGAAGTGGGGGTTTATTGATAGAAAAGGTAATATTGCGATTAAGCTAGAATGGGATGAAGTAGGGTCTTTCTCTGAAGCATTAGCAATGGTTCGAAAAGGTAACAAATTTGGGTTTATTAATGAAACTGGAGAAACTTTGATCAAATTACAATGGAGGGAAGTCAGTTGTTTTGAGGGTGGATTTGCAAAGGTAAGAAGCGGTACTAAAGAAAAAAATAATTGGGGTGTAATTAATAAATTAGGGGAAATTGTGATAGAGCCAGAATGGGATATAATAGGACCTTCCCCTATTTTTTCTGAAGGTCTCGCTAGAGTTAGGAGAGGATGCGAGATGAAAGGTAAATGGGGAGTGTTTGATAAGAGTGGTAAAATGATCGTAGAGCCCTACTGGGATTATATTGGTTCCTTCGATAAAGGGCGTGCCATAGTTTTTTTGAAAAATAAAAATGAGAGAGATGGTAGGTATGGAGTTATTGATAACAAAGGGAATACAGTCATAGAGCCCAGATGGACGTTTATGGATAATAAGGCATGTGAAGGTTTATATCTCGTAATGGCTGGTGATTGGGATAATGAAAAATGGGGTCATATAGACACTAAGGGTAAAATAGTCATTAAACCGCAATGGTCTAAAGCGGGCAGATTTATCAATGGGTTAGCACCTGTAAGAAGGGAAAAGAATGAGAAACGCGGTTGTATCAATAGAAAAGGCGATATAGCCATCAAATTGGAATGGGATGAAATGGCCCCATTTAGTGAAGGGATATCTGTTGTCGCTAAAGAGGTCTCAAAATGAGATGGTTGTATCATCGTCAGCTAAAAGTCAGGTGCACAGCCGGACGCTGGGGGACAGTCGTCCCTTGGTAGAGGGTGGAGGAGATCGCTTTAGGATAGAGGAGGGGTGTTGACGGGGTGGTTTTTGCTTGCATCGCATTTCTTGATTCACCTCGTGCTTGGATGGTGCTAGAAATGGGGAAGTTTAAAAATTACTCCCATGGTGTCTCCTGATTTAAAGTATTACGAAATCGACCAAGATGGTTTTCTTGGTGTGAACTATTCCCTCGCTGAACTGACTACTCGCTTGCAATGGGCAGACGTGGTCGACGGTGCGTATCTTGTGATTGATTCCGACGGTTGGTTTTACGAGGCGGAAGAGAAAGATGATTCTGACTATGGCTATGTTTGGCTGCGTACGGATCGCCAGAATATGGACATAATCATGATGTTGAAAGAGCATGCTCATGGTGAGCAGCTTTCTTCAGATGAGTTTGATTTCTGTCGCTAGAGGGAAAGCCTTCGAACCTGTTCCGTGAGCGGTCGCTACAGGGCTAAAAAAAGAAAAAACCACAGCTGCTGAGCAACTGCGGTTTTTTGGAAAGGAACCAGAGTGTTCCGGGTTCGGAGTAGCGGATTAACGCTTGGAGAACTGGAAGCGTTTGCGTGCGCCTGGCTGTCCAGCTTTCTTACGTTCCTTCATGCGCGGGTCGCGGCGAAGGAAGAGAGCAGCTTTGAGTGCCGGGCGGAGTTCTGCGTCGTGTTCAACGAGAGCGCGGGAGATCGCGAGGCGAATCGCGCCAACCTGTCCGTTGAGTCCACCACCTTTAGCTGTAGCCTTTACGTCAAACTTGTTGAGAAGGTTAGCAACTAGGAATGGTGCGAGAACTGCGTTCTGCTGTGTGAGTGTTGGGAAGTATTCTTCGAATGGACGCTTGTTAATAGTGATTTGTCCAGTGCCTTCGGAGATCCATGCGTGTGCAATGGCGTTCTTGCGACGGCCAGTTGCGGAAATTACGTTTGCTTCGCTCATAATGTAAAAATGTTTATAATTGAGAATTAAGCAACTTCAAATGACTCAGGATTCTGAGCGCCGTGTGGGTGCTCTGTGCCTTTGTATACGTGAAGCTTCTTGTAGACAGCGCTACCGAGTCTGTTGTGTGGGATCATGCCCTTAACTGCGCGTTCAACGAGAAGTTCTGGGTGACGCTCACGGACTTTCTTAGGAGTCTCAATCTTCTGGTTACCAACGTAGCCAGTGTAAGCTGTGTAGATTTTCTGAGTTTCTTTGTTGCCTGTGAGGACAACTTTCTCAGCGTTGATGATGATGACGTTGTCACCTGTATCAACGTGTGGAGTGAAGATAGGCTTGTGCTTGCCGCGAAGAAGTACTGCGGCCTCGCGTGCGACTTGACCGAGCACCTTGTCTGCTGCGTCGATCACATACCATTTGCGCTCTACGTCTTGAGCTTTGGCTGAAAATGTTTTCATGTTTGCTAAAATTCTGGTTCCTTGATGTTTCCTTACGCCCAAATACGGCGTGAGAGCCCGTAGGTCGGGAAAGGGCGGGCAAACTAGGAGTCACATCGGCAAGTGTCAATCAGAATCTCGATGGAATCCGCGCTTTTCTTTTAGTGAGATGGTATTTGGCTGTATATGAAGAGTTTCCATATGTTGGGGGACTAGAGCCGAGGATTGAACTTGGTTGATCGCATGAGGCAATGTTAGCACAGGGTATGCAACAAGTTCCTTGGAAGAGTTTGATCCCGAATGGTGGGCGAGTTTTTATCGGAGGAGGCGCGATGGTTCCCTTTGCGCTAGTTGATAGCTTGCTGGCCGAGCATGAGCATTTTCAAGATGTCGAGCTGTTGCATATCCACACATTGGGAGATTTACCGTGGGTGGAGCGGCGCTACGAGGGGAGCTTCAGAACCAATAGTTTCTTTCTTTCACGCGCGATGTCGGAGGCTGTGGAGGGTGGCTGGGCAGATTACACTCCTTGTCCGACCTTTGAGATTCCCAGGCTCTTTCGTAGTGGTGTGATAAGCCTAGATGCAGTTTTGATACAAGTGAGCCCCCCCGATGCTAATGGTTTTGTTTCGACGGGACTGAGTGCTGACGTGATTTACTCGGCAGTGAGATCTGCGAAGAAAGTGATAGCACAAATAAATAGCCATGTTCCATGCACCTTTGGTGATACTCAGATTCCGCTGAGCATGATCGATCATTATATTGAGCATGATGAGAAGCTGCCTGAAATCGAACCTTGGGAATATAAAGATCACCATAAGAAAATTGCAAATTATGCTGCACAGCTGATTGATGACGGGGCTTGTCTGCAGGTGAGTATGGGAAATAGTCCGCAGGCTGTGCTACACGCTCTCAAAGGGCATAGTCGTCTCGGGATTCATACTGGATGTTTTACGGATGCTATGATGGATCTCGTAAAGGCTGGAGTGGTGGACAATAGTTGGAAAAGCTACCATCAAGGAGTGAGTGTGGCGAGTCACTACCTAGGTACGCAGGAGCTCTATGACTTTGTGGACGAGAATCCTGACATTGAGCTGCATAAGAGTGAATGGACGAATGATCCGCACCGGATTGCTAAGAACCGAAGAATGGTTTCGATTAATGGAGCGCGTGAAATTGATCTCACTGGGCAGGTGGTGCGCGATTCTCGAGGTCATCGATTTTATGGAGGCATCGGCGCGACTCAGGATTTTATTCGCGGTGCTGCGATGAGTAAGAATGGCCGGCCGATTATCGCTTTAGCGTCGCGCGATAGTGACGGATCTAGCCGAATAGTGACGGGGTTGACCTCTGGAAGTGGCGTGTGTAGCTCGCGTGGAGATGTGCATTATGTGGTGACTGAGTATGGAGTGGCAAACCTGGTGGGGCAGACAATTCGCCAGCGGGTATTGAGGCTGGTTGAAATTGCTCACCCAGATGCGCGCGAGTCTCTACTCGTGGGGGCGCGCATGCAGAAATGGATTCCTGAGATTTTTGGCTTTAATCCCAAAGGCATTCACGACTCCGATGCGGGGATAGATAGTCAGCGCGTGCAGTTCGATAGTATTCAATACCTATCGCGGCCATTACACCCGAGTGATGTCCGAGCTCTGCAGCAATTTTTCTACGCCCAAGATGAGGAGACAATCCGCTTACGTTATGGGCAGGCTATCCCGACCTTAGATGAGGGTGCAGCCTATCGTATGGCATCGGTGGATCAGTCACACGATCTCGCAATTGGCATGTTTTATCGGAATGATCACTGCGAGCTGCTGCGTGCGGTGGGTCGTTTTTATCTAGATAAAAGTGGGGAGACCGCAGAGGTGGCATTTTTGGTACATGAAAAGGCGAGGCGAAAGGGAATCGCTAACTATTTACTCTCCGAGATTGCTAAAATAGCGCACGATCGTGGTGTGAAGACCTTTTGGGCATCGGTGCAAAAGCGTAATGAAGCGATGGTTAAACTCTTCATGAGCCGCGGAGCTGAGCGTGAACGTATCTTCGGGGAGGATAGTGATGAGTTTACGATGGATGTGGCGGCTTTAGTGAAGCAGGCGGAAGCTTGGGAGAAAAAGCAGAAGTCCCGGAAGTCAAAAAAGAAAAAGGTGGCAGCTAAAGCGGTGAAGAGAGCCAAGGTGAAAAAGAAAAAGGTAGCACTATGGAGCTCTGATGAGCTGCTGAAGCATAATCCTGACCCTAATCACCCTGAGTCACCCGCTCGTTATCAAGCCGTACTTGATGTCTTGGATGAGAAATTTCCGAAGCTGAATCGGCTTGATGACCGTATGGCGTCTGTTGCGGAGGTGACCTTGGTGCATTCAGCGCATTACCACGACATTGTAAAAATGGATGTCGAGAATTTTGCTGAGCAATTACGTACTGGCGATACCGCTATCAGTGAAGACTCATATGATGCAGCGGTGCTTTCCACGGGTGGAGTGCTGAATGCTGTGGATGAAGTGATGAAGGGGGATGCCTCGAGAGCCTTTTGCGCGGTGCGCCCTCCTGGGCACCATGCATCCGAAGATTTGGGAATGGGCTTCTGTATTTTCAATCACGTAGCAATCGCGGCACGCTATGTGCAGCAGGAATATGGAATTGAACGTGTGGCTATCTTGGACTGGGATGTCCACTGCGGAAACGGAACTCAGTCGATCTTTTATTCGGATCCCAGTGTGTTATATTTCTCAACTCATCAAGACGGTCTTTTCTATACAGGAGGCAAAGCTGAGGAGATGGGGGAGGGTGCCGCGAAGGGATTCACTGTGAATGTGCCGCTACCAGCTGGGGCGGGAGATACTGAGATCTTGGAAGCATGGGGGAACCCGCTGAAAGAGAGACTGAAGGAGTTTCAGCCGGAGTTGATTCTATTGTCAGCTGGCTTTGATGCTGCCGATGGAGATCCGCTAGCCGAAATGCGCGTCAGTGTGGATGGCTTTGGCAAGCTTACGAAGCTGGTAACAAAGTATGCTGACAAATTCTGTGTGGGACGAGTAGTCTCAGTGTTAGAAGGTGGTTATGAGCCGCCATTACTGGCGGAGTGCGTGGAGGCACATGTGAGTAAGCTTTAGAAGTGAGCTGTTAGTGGATGAAGATAATCCACAAAACGTAGGCTATTAAAGCGTATAGAAACACTTTAGCTGGCATTGTCATGTAGCTGGGTGTTGGCAGCCATTTCCACACAGTACCTTTTTTGAGAGACGATAAGCCGAGAGCTCCGATTTTTTTCGGCATGACTTCACAATGGGTACTTTTGCCTTCAGTGCCTAGTAAGATGATCAAAGGGTAGAGTGAGGGAAGTGGGTTTACTTTTTTTAGGGCGTCATCACCTCGCATCATGACATCTAAAAAGAAGATGGAGTTACCTTTTGAGTATTGAGGAGGGACTATACGGCGACGGCTCTCTGTGTAGTTTTCGTCAGAAAAAACAGAGTCAATATATTGCTTGAAATCACTCTGGTCATCCTCCTTATGACGCGAGCCGTTGATTCGGTCGGCAAATTGATTGAGTTGGTTTAATCCCTCGGGGGTAAAGTCGGTAGAGCCTAAAGCGAGAGCTGAACCCGTTTCTTTAGGGTTTTGGAGAATTGAATTACGCATCAGCACAACTCCAAGCATAGGGACTCCTGAGTCGGCTACGGTAGTAGCCTTTTGTCTCTGCTTGTTAATGATGATCTGTAGGGCCGCTAGATTAGAAGGGCTCCACCATTTGAGGAGCTTCTTATTGATACTTCTTTTTACGTAGATTCTAAAACGATGACTTTTCGCATAGCTGTTGAAGGATTTTCTGAGCCGCTTTGTGAGTAGCTGAATAGCGGGGCTATGATCTGTCATATTAATCTATTGATCAGGTTGGGATTAGCCTCTTAGGGAATGCCACGTACGAGTGTCAGGGCTTTCTAATACTGATATGTTCGCGTCATCTAACTGAAAATCGGAGACGATTTTTTCTAGTAAGATGATGGACGCAACGGCGTCGTAGAGGGCGTCGTGCCAAGTTTTTTCTGAAACCAGCTCTGTGACTTTTTCTTCGAGGTCGAGTGCTTTACAGAGGTCACCGAGTGAATGGGATGGGAGCTCTGGCCACGCTGCGCGGGAGAGTTGAAGGGTGTCGATCCATGGGCCGAATCCGTGGCCGGGGAAGGCATGAAGGAAGCGTTTTTCGGTGCCGTGGCCGTGGGCGACTACGGCTTTGTTTTTGAGGCGTCGCTTAATGCTTGGCCAGAGCAGCATGAGTTTTGGCGCGTCGCGTAAGTCATCGTGAGTGATGCCATGGACTTTTTGTGCAGACCATGTGATGTCTTGCTCAGTGTGGATGTAGGAAATCCAGCTGTCAGTCACTCCATCAGCCAGGCTCCAAGTGCATGTGCCGATCTGGACTGGAGCATCGGTTTTGCCGGGAGCGGTGCCAGCTGACTCAAAGTCGATAGCGGTGAAGATGGTCTCGGAAAGTTTCAAGTGTGTCGTCTAAAGTTGGTAGTGATTTGAAAACCTGATTGAAATCTGATTAATTGGCAGTTTTCAAAACCCATAAGATGAAACTGCTGGGGAAGGGGCTTTTCGCTGTGATGGTGTCGCTGTTTTCCTCAGAGGATAGAGTAAATGCAAGACCTGATTTGGAGCTGTTGAGTTGTGCTGCTGCAGCCGAAATCTGAAACTTTTTTGCAAGGAAGCTTGGGTTGTCGGTCCATCGTTCTTTGAGTGAGAGCTTGTAAAAATGGTGGAATCCTTCGACTGCTCGCTTGGAGACGTATAGCTTACATGAGCTATCTAGGGGGAGGCTTTCCCATGTTTCAATAAACTCTGGGTCGAGCGCAAGTGAGTCTTTCTCTGAGGCGAGTCTTTTTAACATGTCCGCACTGCTGGCGATCGTTGTGCTGTCTTCTTGAGTGTTAAAGGCTATTACTGGAAGGTAGCCAGCGATGGCCTCTGAGAAGTAAGCGGGGAGGGTGAAGAGCGATCCTGATTCAGTAGTGACTCTGGTGAAGAGTGCATTACGCGTCTGCATGTAATGCTGGACTATTTGTTCAAATTGCTCGCAGCACCCATCTATGCGGAGGGCGAAATGAGGGTATCCGATATTCTCTTTGCCAAGTGGGAGTTGTCGCGTGTCGTCAAAGTCGATACACAGCTGGAGTGTGGTGTGTTTGTTTTGTAGTAAATTGCTGAGCTCCACGCCGCCGATTTTCATGCCCAAGATCTCATTCGCTTCATCTTCTCGGCCAAAGGCGCGATGGTATTCTAGGATGAGCTCATGAAGAGCTGTGAGGTCGAGTGAAGCTTGCAGAGCTATATCTGTAGATTGAGGCGCGAAGAAGGTTTTATTAGATGGGGGAGCTAAGAGTTTGAATATACCATGGTGTTCGCGCGTGAGCGTGATTTCACTCAGCCATGTGTCATCGACCATGAGATTCGATTGGCTCGCAGATTTGACTCCACTGAATCCTAGATTTTGAAAAACGTTGTCAGCAGTCTGATTATTCCCCGTAAGCGTAGTGAGCTGCTGTTTAACCTGTTTTAAGTAGGGCTCGACTGCTATTTCCGAGGAGGGCGGCAGGTGCGATTCAGCGAGGAGCTGAATAGAAAAAAGTAGGGATATGAGGCAGAGGATACGCATCGAGCTGGGTGTATTATTACGCGTGTGCAGTTTCTGTCAGTTGAAATTTACGAGAAGTGTTATTTCGTGGGCATTGTGCTGCATTTCTCACTTGCAAGTTAGAGTTCCGAGCGCATTCTCTCCGCGTGAATCAACTGCCTGTCAAACCTGGTCTCGAAGAGTTTCGAACGCTTTCTGAGCGTGGAAATGTCGTTCCTGTGTATGCTCAGCTAGCTGCCGACTTTGAGACTCCTGTCTCCGCTTATTTGAAGATAGCGGATGAAAATGGAGCATTCTTGTTGGAAAGCGCTGAAAGTACTGACGCTGGTGGTCGCTATTCCTTTGTAGGATCTGCACCCCGCGCCGTGTTCAAAGCATATGGAAAAGAGATAGAGTGGCATGTGGGCAATGAAGTCCAATTTTTATCAGCTGAAAATGACGTGCTTGAAGAGCTCGAGAAGTTGATGGCCCAGTACAAGCCTGTGACCCATGGCGATGCTCCACCGTTCTACGGGGGGATGGTCGGTTACTTAGGTTACGATGCTGTGCAGCAGTTTGAACCAACGATCACACAAGTGCCAGAGGACGATCTCGGTTTACCTGACGCTGTGTTCATGCTGGCGGATACCATGTTGGTGTTCGACCAAAAGTTACGTCGCATGTTAGTAGTGTCTAACGCCTTGTTAGATGATTTCGAGACAGTGGATGAAGCATACGCTGATGCTAAGGCTAAGATCCAAGTGTTACTCGATAAGCTCGACGAGCCTGTACATGTGGCTCCGCTCAATGGACTAGTGGATTATCCGCAGCCAGAAGTGAAGAGCAATACGACTCAAGCTGAGTACGAGGAGATGGTGGTGCACGCGAAGGAATACATTGCCGCTGGTGATGCGTTTCAAGTGGTGCCAAGCCAACGGTTCGAGGCTGACTACACTGGTTCACCAGTGAACCTCTATCGTGCATTGCGTCATGTGAATCCGTCACCTTACATGTTTATTTTACAGCTCGAGGGCTTCTCTCTTGTTGGTAGCTCTCCTGAAGTCCACGTGCGCTCAGTTAAAGGGCGTATCGACATCCGACCGATTGCGGGAACGCGTTGGAGAGGGAAAAGCGAGGAAGAAGATGATGCTCTGGCGGCAGATCTGTTAGCTGACAAAAAGGAATGCGCAGAGCACCTAATGTTAGTGGATCTTGCCCGCAACGACGTGGGGCGTATTGCTAAACATGGAAGTGTTACGGTGGACGATTTCATGATCGTTGAGCGCTACAGTCATGTGATGCACATCGTTTCCAATGTGCACGGAGATTTAGCTGATGGTCACAGCGCGTATGACGTGCTTCGCTCTACGTTCCCAGCAGGGACTGTGAGTGGGGCTCCGAAAATCCGTGCGATGCAGATCATTAACGAGCTCGAAAAAAATAAGCGCTGCACTTACTCTGGAGCAGTAGGCTATTTCGGCTGGGACGGTAGCCATGACGGCTGTATTACGCTGCGGACGTGCTTGGTGAAAGACGAGAAAGTCTACGTGCAAGCAGGCGCTGGTGTGGTGGCGGATAGTAATCCGACCTATGAATTTGAAGAAACGTGCAACAAGGCGCTGGGAATGCTCCGCGCAGTGGAGCTCGCCAAGACCATTGAAGAATAGAAGGACACATTATGCTTTTAGTAATCGATAACTACGACTCCTTCACCTACAACCTCGTCCAGTATTTTGGCGAGCTAGGTCAAGAAATGAAGGTTGTTCGCAATGACAAGTTCAGCATCGCTGACATTGAAGAACTCGCACCGACGCATATCTGTATTTCTCCAGGTCCATGTAGCCCGACTGAAGCGGGAATAAGCTGCGAAGTGATTGAACATTTCGCGGGTAAAATTCCAATCTTTGGCGTGTGCCTCGGTCATCAGTCGATCGGCCAGGTATTCGGTGGTGATGTGATTCGTGCCGAGCAGCTGATGCACGGCAAAACTTCTAAAGTATTTCATGAAGGCAAAAGTGTCTTCAAGGGAATCCCAAGCCCATTCACAGCGACGCGCTACCACTCACTTATCGTGAAGCGCGAGACGCTTCCTGATTGCTTAGAAATTACAGCAGAGACGGAAGACGGAGTCATCATGGGGCTACGGCACAAGGAAATGGAAATCCATGGTGTGCAGTTTCACCCAGAGTCGATCTTGACCGAGCATGGCAAAGTGATGCTTCAGAACTTTTTAGATATTTAGTTGTTCTATGGCGAGTTCTTCTTCACCGCGAAATACACGAAAGTGGCGAAAGAGAGGGATGGTTGTTTCTTGCTAGCAGAAGCTAGAGGCTTATGTTTTGTTCTGTGAAACCGAGAGTTTTATAGAGTAAAATTTTTCGAACATTTCGCGTATTTCGCGGTAGAATAGTATCATTGTCACTTTTACTTACAGATATCCAAAAAGCACTACCTGACTCGGGTCTCCGAGAGGGGACGCAGTGGTTGTTTTCTCCAAAGCCTTTTGTTCTAACAAAGCAAGAAGCGCGCAAGGTTGAGTCGCTAGGGCATGTGTTAGCCAAGTTTCAGAGCGCAAGTGATGTGCTCTACCAGCGCTCGGCCATGGGCCGTGTGCCTCGGTGGATATCCGAGGTGTTAGATGCAGGGAAGCCTGAGTGGATAGTCGAGCAGCAACGTGAGACTGCATTGCGCGGGGCGCTTCCAAGAGTGATTCGACCAGATCTCATCCTCACTGAAAATGGTTTTGCTCTGACCGAGCTCGACAGTGTTCCAGGTGGAATGGGGATCACTACATGGCTAAGTAATCTCTATGCGGATGCTGGCTTTGACATTCTAGGTGGACGCGATGGTGTTCCTGAAGGATTTAAGAAACTGATGCCCGAGGGCGGGCGCATTTTAGTGTCTGAAGAAAGTGCGGATTACCGACCAGAGATGGAATGGTTAGCGCGGCAGTTGGGGGAGGAATTCCGTGTGGAAACAGCAGAGAGTGCAGAAGCGACGGATGAGGATGCGTATCGTTTTTTCGAGTGGTTTGACTGGGAGAATATTTCTGCTGCGAAAGAGTTAGCAGCTCAGACTGGTTTGACTTCGCCGTGTAAACCTCACCTTGAGGAAAAGCTTTGGCTCGCATTGCTCTGGACGCCGGCTCTCAAAGGGCTTTGGCAAGAGGCGATGCGTGGAAAGCATCTTGAGCGCTTAAAGGAAATCGTGCCTTTCGGCTGGATGATGGATCCACAGGAATTACCACCGCATGCGGCATTGCCGAGACTTGGGGTGAATAGCTGGAGTGATGTGGCTGAGTTTAGCCAGAAGGAGCGTAGGTTAGTAGTGAAGGTGAGCGGTTTTAGTGAGTTGGCTTGGGGGTCCAAGAGCGTGCAAATCGGTCATGACATGCCGCGTGACGAATGGGCGGCTGCAATAGAGCGAGCCACGAGTGAGTTTGACCACCAGCCGTGGGTGATGCAGGAGTATCACGCGGGGCGCATTGTCGAACATCCGTATTTTGATTCTGAAACGGGAGAGGAAAAGCTGATGCAGGGACGTGTGCGACTCTGTCCTTATTATTTCACAGATAAAAGTGGCGAAACTAAACTTGGTGGTACGCTGGCAACGATTGTCCCTGCGGATAAGAAGAAAATTCACGGGATGAAGGACGGAATTTTAGTTCCTTGTGTAGTCGAGGATTAGAGATCGATCACAAAGCCACCTGGATTGGTTACCGCTTGGGCGATATCGATATTCACCCATCTTAGAGCGTAGCGCGGACCCCAGGAGTCACTCACTGCAATTTCGTTGGTGGCCTCATTATAGCCGATGATGAGGCAAATGTGGTGGTTAGTGTAGTTGAGCTCAAAGCTTTCTCTTAGTTGCTCTGCTTCTTCGCTGGTAGTTTCAGCCCATGCGCTGAAGTCAGTAATGCTCTCTCTTTCTTTAGTGCGTTTATTAGCGATCTTGTTGTATTCATCAAGGCTGCGCATTTGCCAAAGGACAGGGACCCCTTTATCGATGTATTTTTTAACAGTACGTATTTTGAGGTCTTTTTTAAGGTCGAGATCTTTAATTCTGCGTGCTTTACTACGGATGATTCTCTTTGCGCTATCAGCTAGTAATGACGTGTTTGTTCCTCCTTCTGGCTGGGTGGCTGCGGTAGCAAGCAGGTACATGTCTGCTGGGACGAGCATATAGCGCATAGCTCGCTCGAAAGTAGCTGGCGCACAGTAGCCTTTAGGCCCTTGGTTCACCATTGGGATGTTTTTAATTACCGTGTCACCATTTTCTTCATTCACTACATTGGCCGCGACGACGTTTCTTAGATCAGAGTCTTTAACGAAGTCGACCTTACCTTCGTTATCTGCAATAGGTTTTGGCACAACGAGTAAGCTGGTGTATTCTAGGTCTTCTTCTGATAGAATGAAGGAATGCTCACCATAATCCCATCTGAGTACTCGGCGTTTATCCTCTTTTTCGCCGTAGTATTGCTCTACTGATTCGCCAAGTGCTTTGGTGAGTGTTTGAGTAATGATATTAGCATCAAGCTCAATAGCATCATTCAATGACGCAGGAAGCACTTCGTCTGGGTGAATTTTCTTAAAGTGGTCTTCCCCCATTCCTAGTTTACTGCCGTAGTCGCCTTTGTTGGCAAATACGAGGGAGAGGTGGCTGGGGTTGCCTACTGCATCGCCATACAGCACAGCAGAATAGGGGTGCGTTCCTAAAAATGTGTAGGTCTTTGGTGGGTAGTAACGATAGCTACTGGACTGGGCTGATGTAGATTCATTCGGCCACTTTAGCCTCTTGGCGACATCTGTAGCGGATTGTTCCCACAGTGGGAGGTTGGTGTCGAAGAGTGGATGGCTGATGGCGGTGTTGATCGCGGATAGAGTCTGATCTACTTCAGAGTTCTTTGCTTTCAGGTATTTATCCGCGTTGGCAAGTGAGTCACTGGTGAACGATGCTGTGGGGGAGGTGAACTTTTTGCCGCTTTTAATTTCAAAGGTGATTTTACCGTCAACTATGGAATGCACTTTTACAGGTAAGCTCTTACCAGAGGATTTCTGTGTGATTTCCACCCATTCGGAAGACCAAGCGGGTACAGAAAGGGCGAAGAACAGAATGACTAAAATACGGTGGGGCATAAGATGAGAGTTAGTTTGAGGGGTGGCACGAGAGTTAAGTTAAATGGCTTTAAGTTAATATCCAGAGTCATGTAAGAAAAAAGGCAGCGCTCCGAGTGGAGGCTGCCTTTTGATAAATTGTAAATGTAGTGAGCTGTTTACGCTACGGTAGCGTACTTGGCGTCGACGTAGCCGAGAACGAGGGCTTCGAGAGCTTCGTTTTTGAGGCGGTCGATAACTTCCACTGAGAAGCCGCGAGCGATGAGCAAGCGTGCTTGTTTCGGGTGGACACCACGTGCCTGGAGGTAGAAGATTTCTTCGTCGCTAATGGCTGAAGCTGTGGAACCATGTGAACATTTCACTTGGTCGGCATTGATCTGAAGACCAGGCATGGAGCTCGCCTCAGTGGTGTCATCCATGAGGAGGTTACGGCATGTCTGGTAGGCATCAGTGAAATGCGCGCCTTCGTCCACAGCGATGAGTCCAGAGAAGACGGTCTTGGCTTTGCCGAAGAGCGTGTTCTTGTAAAGGAGGTCACTGTAGGTGTGTGGTGCCGCGTGATGCTGGAAAGTACGCTGATCGTATTTCTGCTCGCCCGAAGGAAGATTGATGGAAAGCATGTCAGAGTTTGCGCCTTTGCCATTGAGAATGGAAAGGGACTCGTTACGTGCCCATGCAGCACCGACGTTGAGCGTGAATGCTTTTGCGTTCGCATCACGTTCGACTGTGGTGTTGTTGATCTGAATAATCTTGGAGCTGAGGTTGAGATCCTGGATAGCAGAGTAGTTTAGTTGAGATCCATTTCCTGCGATGAGATCGTTCATAGCGATGACTAAACCAGTGGTTTCGCCAGCGTTTTTGAAGTAGTCAACGACTGTCACCTTCGCGTTATCTTCAGTGATGATGAGAGTGTGCGGGAAGATTGCAGATTTGTCACCAGCCACGATGTGATACACTTCGATTGGCTTCTCAACTTCGACACCTTTCGGTACGTATACGAAAAGTCCGTTTGAGAGGTGCGCTTTATGGAGTGCAGCAAACTTGGCTGAACCGAGTTTTGTGTCGCCCTTCATGAAGTATTTCTCAACGAGCTCGCCGTGCTGTTGGAGAGCGTCTTCGAGTGGAAGACAGATCACACCTTCAGGGAGATCAGCTTCAGCGTGGACGAGTGCGTCGTTTGCGAAGAGGAACTGTGCGGATGTTTCGTCGAGTCCCGAGATCTGGACGTCGATATCTACCGAGTCAGCAAATGCTGCAGGAGTGAAGCTATCGAAGTCGAGCTGCTTGAGCTCACCGAAGCGCCATGACTCGTTCTTGCGAGATGGCATTGGTGTGTCGAGGTATGTCTGCCAAGCCGCATTTTGTGCATCAGCAAACCATTGTGGCGCGTCAGTCAGCGTGGATGGCTGTTCAGCCGTGATGCTTGGTAATTCTAAAGTAGTCATAGGTAATTCTTAATTCCTAATTTTAAATTGATAATTGCTGGGGTTACCCAACTGAGCCTTCCATTTCGAGGTCGATGAGGCGCTTAAGTTCTACGGAGTATTCCATTGGGAACTCGCGGACGAGTTCGTTGATGAATCCGTTGACTGCGAGCGACATTGCTTGACCTTCATTGAGACCACGCTGCTGCATGTAGAAGAGCATGTCTTCAGAAACCTGCGATACGGATGCCTCGTGCTGCGTCACGTGCTGGTTACCGCGAACCGTGATGGCTGGGTATGTGTCAGTGCGTGACTGGCTGTTGATGAGAAGTGCATCACACTCAGTGTTGTTTTTACAACCTTTGAGGTGCTTAGGAATGTGAACTTGACCACGGTAGGTCGAGTTACCTTTACCTACGGAGATAGACTTGGAAACCACGTTGGAAGTGGTGTTGTCCGCTGCGTGGATCATTTTAGCGCCAGTGTCCTGAAGCTGACCGTCGTTAGCGAGAGCGATAGAGATAACCTCTCCGCGTGCGCCTTCGCCCTTCATGACTACACCAGGGTATTTCATGGTGAGGCGTGAACCGATGTTACAGTCGATCCAGCGGATCTCTGCATCTTCATGTGCTATACCGCGCTTAGTCACGAGGTTGAACACGTTGGACGACCAGTTCTGAACAGTCACGTACTGGATCTTAGCTCCTTTGAGAGCAACCAGCTCAACCACTGCTGAGTGGAGAGTTGCAGTTTCGAACTTAGGTGCAGTACAACCTTCCATGTACATAATCTCAGAGCCTTCGTCAGCGATGATGAGCGTGCGCTCGAACTGACCGAAGTTCTCGGAGTTAATGCGGAAGTATGCCTGGAGTGGTTGTTTGAGCTTTACGCCTTTCGGTACGTAAATGAATGAGCCACCAGAGAATACTGCTGAGTTCAGTGCTGAGAACTTGTTGTCACCAGTAGGGATCACCTTGCCGAAGTATGGGCGGAAGATTTCTTCGTGCTCACGGAGGCCTTCTGTAGAGTTGACGAAGATAACACCTTCTTTGCTGAGTGCTTCTTTAACATTAGAGTAAGCCGCTTCTGAGTCGAACTGAGCTTCCACACCTGCGAGGAATGCACGCTCTTGCTCGGGGATACCGAGACGCTCGAATGTTTCCTTAATGTCGTCTGGAACATCGTCCCAGCTACGTTTTGGCTGTTGACCGTCTGAGAGGTAGTAGCGGATTGCGTCGAAGTCGATGTTGTTAAGGTCGTCCGTTGCCCAGTTGGTAGGCATCGCTTTGGATTCGAAAACCTCGAGTGCTTTGAGGCGGAATTCGAGGATCCAGTCCTTTTCCTTTTTGACGTTGGAGATGTAGCGCACAGTGTCTTCGTTGAGGCCGTAACCTGCATCGTACTTGTGGTTCTCCGGGAAACGGAAGTCGCCCGTGGCGCGATCTACATCGATCGCGTCCTGTGTTTCCTGATCGATCTCAGGAGAAATTGTTGTATCTGAAATTTCCATAATCGTTAACTGTTGTGAGTTAATTGTTATTGGTTGCTTGAGTGGCTCGATCGAGCCGGATGACTAGACTGCTGCTGGCTTATTAGTGAGGTGGTCGTACCCTTTTTCCTCAAGTTCAAGAGCAAGTTCAGGTCCACCTGACTTGACGATCTGGCCGTCAGCAAGCACGTGCACTACGTCTGGCTTGATGTAGTTGAGAAGGCGCTGGTAGTGAGTGATCACAAGGAATCCGCGGTTTTCATTGCGGAGCAGATTCACACCTTCAGAAACGACCTTGAGAGCATCAATGTCGAGACCTGAGTCAGTCTCATCGAGGATGCAGTAGCGTGGGTCGAGCATCATCATCTGAAGGATTTCGTTGCGCTTTTTCTCACCACCGGAGAAACCTTCGTTTACTGCACGGGCGGTGAACTTACGGTCCATGTCGAGTGTGTCCATCTTCGCGTAGAGGTCTTTGTAGTAGGCTACAGCATCGAGCTCTTCTCCTTCTGGAAGGCGTGCTGAAAGAGCTGCGCGGATGAAGTTAGCATTCGATACACCTGGGATTTCCATTGGGTACTGGAACGCAAGGAAGATTCCAGCGCGCGAGCGCTCATCTACGTCGAGCTCAAGTACGTCAACACCATCCATTGTGATGGAACCACTCGTTACTTCGTAGTCTTCGTGACCAGCAATAATCTTAGAAAGTGTGGACTTGCCGGCACCGTTTGGTCCCATGACTGCGTGAACTTCACCAGTTGGAATTTCGAGGTTGAGGCCCTTAAGAATCTCGGTGTCGCCGATTTTAGCGTGAAGGTCTTTGATGATGATAGACATAGCTTCGTTGTTTTTTATGTTACGTATTTGTGTTAAGTAGGTGATTCGCGGTGTTGGCCGCGGAAAGTGTGTTAGTTCGCCGAATTGTGGTTTGGCGTTCCTAGGGTGCCGCGAAGGGTGATGTCTAGGTTGTTAACCTGAGCTCCTTCTGGAAGATCGAGAAAGTCACTGAGTTTGACGCCTTTTTTGAATTGAATATCGTGGATACTGCCAGTGCTTTCGTCGTGGAAATGGCCGTGTTCACTGAGGTTCGGACAGTAGCGTGAGGACTCACGCTCGAAATTGACCTGCCGCACTGCGTGGTGTTCGACTAGTGTTTCTAAGCAGTTATAGACCGTAGCAAGGGAAATGCCAGGTGTGCTCTGTTTCACGCGCTCGTAGACCTCCGTAGCTGTCGGGTGATCGCGGTTTTCCATCAGCACGCGATACACTTCCTTACGCTGTTTGGTCATGCGTAAGCCGGGAATGTTAAGTGTCTCAATATCTGTCTTCATGGCTGCGGCAACCTACGCTTGAGAATACCACCAATCAAGTCTTATTTAGAATAGTTCTAAGTCTAAATAAGCACTAAGCTTTCTATTATCTCAATTTGAGGTTTGAAAATACAGAAATACGCCTAGAACTGAGAAATGCACCGTGATGTGGAGAAGATTTTGATTACTGAAGAAGAAATTCGTCAGCGGCTTGATGTGTTAGCTCAGAAGATGATGCTTGAGTTTGCCGATGATGAGATTGTGGTAGTGATATTACTCAAAGGAGCCTTGGTTTTTGCTGCAGATATGTGCCGTCGTTTACCAGTGAAAATGACTGTGGAATGTATCAATGTAGCAAGCTATCATGGGGGTATTAAGAGTAGCGGGAGGGTGGAGTTTCTTGATGCGAAGTTACCCGATGTGCAAGGGAAAAAAGTACTGGTGATGGACGACATCTTAGACACGGGTCTGACGATGCGTGCCGTGGTAGATTCGCTGACGGAATTAGGCGCGAGTGAGGTGAGGGGCTGTGTGCTGCTCAATAAAATAAAAGAGCGTGCAGTCGCCTGCGAAGCTGATTATCGGGCCTTCGATATTGAAGACGAATTTGTGATCGGCTACGGCCTAGACTATCAAGGAAGGTATAGGAACTTGCCTTATGTGGGTGTGATGAGGCAAGTTGGAAAGGTTATCTTTCCATTAGATAGGGGCGCCGCTCTGACGGCGTCCGGCTGATGGGGGCTTGACTGCTGATCGTTGCGCGATGGGAGGTGACCTATTTTAGAATAGTAGGTATTACCCTGTTGTTTCGAAGTTCGGTGCGCAGCTGGACGCCGACGGAGCGACGTCCCTACCTGATAAAGGTGACGCGTGGCTTATTCGACAGGGCCTAGATCGCCGTGGCCACCTTTAGCTCCGCCACCTTTGGAGGCGTTGCGTGAGCGGATGGAGAAGACGATAGGTACGCCGAGTACATCGTGCTGTTCACGAATACGGTTGGCTAGGTACTGCTCGTAATGCTCGTGCATGAGGCGCTTGTCGTTCACGAATAGGATGAACTGAGGTACGGGAATGGCAGTGTACTTGTCATTCACTACAGCCGTGGCGTACATGAGCTTCACGCGCTTCTTGTACTTCTTGTGCTGAGATGGTGGTTTGATTTCCATCGCATCGCTGAGCAAGCGATTGAGGCGACCAGTAGTGATCGGGCTGCTCGCAGCTTGGCGGATACGGGTAATCTGATTGAAAATCTGGGAAATGTGTTGGCCTTCTTTCGCTGAGACACAGGCGTAAGGAGCCCAGGAGAGGAAGAATAGCTCGTGGTTAATGAGTTCTTTAGCTTTGTCGAGGCGCGCTTGGCGGGAACCACCAGCTTCGAAGAGGTCCCACTTATTGAGAATGATTAGGCATGGCTTGCGCTCTTCTTTGATCATTTTAGCGATCTTGCGATCCATCGACGAAATACCAGCGTCGAGATCGATCACGAGTAGGCAGATATCTGCACGACGGATTGATTTCTCGGTACGCATTGCGGAGAAAACTTCAACCGAGGTATCCATTTTCTGGCGCTGGCGCAGACCTGCTGTGTCGATGAGTGTGTGCTTTTCTTCTCCCCATGAGTAGGGGATGTCGATGGCGTCACGGGTAGTGCCCGCTATTTCAGAAACGATGGTGCGATCATCCTTGAGGATGGCATTGATCAGTGAGGATTTACCCGCGTTTGGTTTGCCAACGATGGCAATTTTGAGGCCATCTCGCTCGACTATTTCTTGAATTTCTTCTTCTTCCTCGCTCTGTGCCTCAATGATTTTAGCGAGAGTTTCGTCCATGAGCTCAGCGAGTTCGCCAAAGCCACGGCCGTGTGCTGCGGAGATGGCGACACCTGCACCGAGTCCAAGACGAGCGAAATCGCCAGCCATGAGTTCTTGCGCGTGATGGTCAGCCTTATTAAGGATGAGGAAAACTGGTGACTTAGCTCGGCGGAGCTTCTGCGCTAGAGCTTCATCTGTAGGAGTGAGGCCATCACGAGCATCCACGACAAAGAGAATCATGTCGGCGCTGCTCATAGCAATGTCAGCCTCGATAGTTACTTGATCGTGAAAACCATCGTCAAGCTTCATGCCAATACCGCCAGTATCAATGACTTCACAAGGGTGGTCGGTGATTTTACATGGCGCAGCAATGCGGTCACGTGTGACACCTGGTTCATCATGTACGATGGCAATGCGGCGTTCGGCGAGTCTGTTAAAAATCGCTGATTTACCGACATTTGGTCGGCCGACGATGGCGATGGTTGGTATTTTCACGGGTGAAAGTATAAAGTTAAAAGTGTGAAGGAGAAAGTTGAGTCACATGCTGTGCAATTTTTAAGAAGATCAACTTTGCTATGTTTATGTTTTTAGCTCGTTGACTTGCCGGATGCAGTTGAGGCTGTAAGCCCATGAGGACCAAAGTGTCAATACCGCTGCAACGATTGTTGGGTATAGCGGTGAGAGCGGTACCACCTTTAGCATGACCCAGCCTAATGTAAATAGCTGTGCGATGGTAGTTGCCTTGCCGGTCCAGTGTGGCTTGACTTGGATCTTAATTCCCAGGGAAAGGATCATCGCACAGCCGAGGCCTATGCTGACATCACGTGCGATTACCATGACGATGTACCACGCAGGAATGATCCAGTCGCTCTCTCCCCATGCGACAAAGGAAAGGGTGATGAGGCCAGTGAGCATGAGCACCTTATCAGCGAGGGCGTCAAGTACGGCGCCGAGCTTGCTGGTTTGGTTGTATTTTCGGGCTACGTAGCCGTCGATACCATCGCTAGCGGCAGCAAGGATAAATGTGCCTAGCGCGAGGAAGCGGAGAGTTTCATCTGGGGTTCCTATCTCTACGCTGCGTCCATACATGACGGCTAAGACTCCAAAGACTGGAATCAGTGCGAATCGAAATAGGGTGATGGCATTGGCGGCGTTCAAGAGCGGTCGAGAGTGCGCTCATTTTTTACCACGAAATACACGAATTGCACGAATGAATACAAGGGGGCTATTAATTAGAAATTGAGAATTAGGAATGAGGAAATGTACCGCGAAATAGACGAAAGTTTCGAAATGGGGATGCTTGCGGCGATGGACATAATTACAGAATGAGGCAGATTTTGCTGATGTAACGTTGGTGAACGAATGGTTATCGATGGCCCCGCCATTTGGCTAGGTAGGGACGTTGCTCCGCGGGGTCCAGATGAGGGGATGTGTTGGTTGCTTAATGGAATGAAGTTGGTGAGGCGTGTTGGAAGCCAGAGGTCGCACCTTTGTGGTTCGAAGATGGGTGCACCGCTGGACGTCGGCGGAGCGACGTCCCTACCTAGGTTTGCGAGTGAGATTAGGTTTTACGATGTGCGCTGTGTCGAAGGTTCTAAAGTCGAATGTCAGAATGAGCATCGCGTGGTCGCGATGGATGATGTTTGCGTTTGATCGATGTGACTTATGGTTGATGCATAGTCCTGTATCGGGTAGATCCCTATGTATGAAACCAGAAATCGGCAAAGCCGCACCAGAGTTCAGCGCCCCAGTGGTCGGTGGTGAATATGCAGAAGAAGCTCAAATCTCGCTCTCGCAGTTTAAGGGGCAGCGCGTGGTTTTAGTGTTTTATCCAAAAGATAATACTCCTGGTTGTACGACTCAGAGCTGTGCGATGCGTGATGATTGGACTCAGCTAGAGGGTAAAGCTCAGGTGTTTGGAGTCAGTATTGATCCGATTAAAAGTCACGTGAAATTTATTGAGAAACAGCAACTTCCTTATCCATTGATCAGTGATGAGGATAAAGCGATTGTTGAAGCCTACGGCGTGTGGGTAGAGAAGCAGATGTATGGTAAGAAATACATGGGCACCGAACGCAGCACCTTTGTGATCGGAGCGGATGGGCAGCTCGAGGCTATTCTTGAAAAAGTGAAGCCTGCAAAGCATCTCGAACAATTGCTCGAGGTCTTGGGTTAACCCTTCAAAATGTATTCTCACCATTCACCTAGGTAGGGACGCCGCTCCGCCGGCGTCCGGCTGATGGGATGTCTTGATGGCTTAAAGGAATGGAGGAAGGTGAGGCGTGTTGGGAACCAGAGGTGTGACGTTTGCTGTTTAAAGTTCGGTGCACATCTGGACGTCGGCGGAGCGACGTCCCTACCTAGGTTTACGTGTGAAATTAGGTTTTTTGTGATTCGTTGTGTCGGATGTCTTAAAGTCGAAGGTTAATGTTGGCATCGCGTGGTCGCGATGGGGTGTGATGGTCGTGTTTTTGATTTTGGAGATGGGTGCGCGAATGAAATAAATGGAATGGCAGGGTGGTAGAAGTTGCCATTCACCTAGGTAGGGACGCCGCTCCGCCGGCGTCCGGCTGATGGGATGTCTTGATGGCTTAAAGAGATGGAGGAGGGTGAGGCGTGTTGGGAGCCAGAGGTGTGACGTTTGCGGTTTAAAGTTCTGTGCACCTCTGGACGTCGGCGGAGCGACCTCCCTGCCTAGCTATGAGGTTTTAAGTGCTCGATGGGTGGAAAGAAAAAGCTCCACACGAATGAACGCGTGGAGCTTTGGTGAATTGTGTTGAGTCGTTCTTGTTCGCAGTCGGTCTAGCGACGACGGCGGAGAAGAAGGGCTACGGAACCAAGACCGAGAAGTGCGGTACTGGATGGTTCTGGAACTGCTGAAACATCAGCAGTTGCAAATGGGTTGCCTGCTGTTGTTTCACTTCCGAAAATAAGTGAACCATTAGCTGATGTCATGCTGAAGGACTGAGCTGTAGCTCCTCCATCAACTCCAGATGTAAATGGATCTCCAGTGTTATTAAATGTGATGCCAGCCGCCTTCCAGATAAATGCTTCAGTTGATGAGCCTGCACTGGTGCCGTTCATAGCAAAAACATATACACTTTCATTGTCGTATGCACTAGTGTCGAAGTCTACAGCTAGGCCAGAAAAGAAACCAGGGCTAACAAAAATATCACTATCACCAGGGTCTGTCAGTTGAATAGGTGTATCAAATGCTGTAAATCCAGCAAATAGATCAGTGACAGAATTTGAAGTGCCAATAACGGACTCATTCATCACACCAAGATAAAAAGATGATGTAGATTGCGTTAATGCTGTTCCGGATGAGTTTGTTACTTGATTGAAGCCATCATTAAAGTTGTCGACTGTAATTGATACCGTGGTCGCAGACGCTATCTGAGTAAAACCAAGGAATATGATAAGTTTAATGCTTGTTTTCATGTAGTTATTTATAAATGGAAATTCTAGAATGATGGAGTTGACGTTATTGAGGTATCACCACTTTGACGTTCTATAAAGATAGCTCCTGAGATTTCTTGAGTGGATGCATCACTTAAGGTGGAATTTTTCCAGCCCGCAGATATAGGGAAGGGAACAGTTTGGCCTGTGTGATAAAAGTATTTATCAAAACCACCTGATTCGTTTGAAAGCCAAAGAACGTCAGCTGTACCTAGTGACGTTCCACCTAGCAGGTCGTTTTCTAATCCACTTGCCGATAGTGTTGTGCCAATAGGAAAGACTGTGCCTAATAGATTGAAGCCTTCTGTGACAACCATTTGTTTAGCTTGGGAGATAACTGAGCCGGTTAGAGTTAAAGATTTATCCGAAGAGTCATTTGTTTCAATCATAAGCCCATCTGTGTAGATGAGAGGAAGGGTTGAAACATCTGTAAGTGTAGAGCTCTTCCAGCCTTCAGAAATAGGAAATGGGACGGTTTGGCCAGAGTGATAAAAATACTTATTAAAAGAGCCTGAGCCATTTTGAACCCATATAACATCTGAAGCGCCGATTGATGTGCCTTCAAGTAATCCAGCACTGTTGTCGGCTCCAAAAATAGATGAAATCGTAGCAGCTTTACGTATTTTGTACTCTGCGCCGGCTGAAATACTTCCTTCACCTAGATCTGAGAGGTCATCAGGTGTACTTATTACGTTCGTGTTGACATCAGTTGTTGTGATTTCCTGAATCAGACCTGATGCGTCACCTGATGTGATTTCTAGAATGTAAGAGGTGTCGTCTTCAAGGATTGTGCTGAAGTCTACGTCATCATCTGTAAGTTGTACGCCATTGACTGTTTCAAAGGAACCCGAAATTTCTGTAGCTTCGTGTAGGGTTAATCCGACAAGGTTATAGCCATTTCCTGTAAGGTTGACAGTTACATAACCCACAGGGTCAGTCGTCGCAGTTTGAGCGTTCATGCTCGCAAGGGAACCTAGGAGCGAGAGTGCTGCGATGCCTCCCAGTTTAAATTGTTTCTTCATAAAGTTTGTGGTGTTTTGTATTCTGGATTCGGGAGGCAGAACTAATTGGATTAGCGCAAGCTACATGAATCGGATATCTGATGACAAGTGATAAATACCATAAAATGCTTAAGATTAGATTAAGACAGTTATTTTATATTTTTTTTACATGGAGGTAAGTGGAGTCGCTGAGTGGTTACTATTCCATGGAATGCATCTACTATCAAATAGTGATGAGGTCTTAGTGTTGTCCGAGAGTGCTTTCCGCTCTGTGAATATTTTTGAGGTGTGGTCAGAACGTGGCTTAGTTTTTTTAAGAGCGAACTGATAGCTGGGACGGGAAACTCATCACTGGTCGATGACTCTTGATAGTTTAGGGAGGTTTTTGGGTACAAAAAAACGACGCAGACCTTGCGGAATGCGTCGTTTAGAAATTGAGTGCACTTGGGAGTGCTGTATCAATTAGATGATACCAGCCTTCTTGAGTGTTACGTAAGCGCCGTTCTTGTTGATTGTCTTGATCGCTTTCGCTGTAAGCTTAATGCGTACGTAGCGGTCGAGTTCAGGAACAAAGATACGCTTAGTCTGAAGGTTAGGTGATACTTTGCGTTTCACAGTCTTGGTCACGTGACGACCGATACCGCCTTTTTTCTTAGCGAGACCAGAACGGTGGATCTTGCGACCTACACGTACTTTTGATCCGCGGATGCTACATACTTTTGCCATAATCTTGAAATTTGTTGTGGGCGCGGAGATAAACACTGACGGATTAGTAGGTCAAGGAATTTATTGGCTAAAAAAGAGTCTTTTACTGTTTTTCAGTGTTTTGTGTGCATGAGGGGGTGGAGGAAACCATTGACCTAGGTAGGGCCGCCGCTCCGCGGTGTCCAGCTGAGAGGATGTCTTGGCGGCTGAAAGGAATGAAGTTGGTGAGGCATGTTGGAAACCAATAGTGTAGCCTTTGTGGTTTGAAGATCGGTGCACCGCTGGACGCCGCGGAGCGACGTCCCTACCTAGGTTTGCGTGTGAGATTAGGCTCTACGATGTGCGGGGGGCGAAGGTATGGAATGTATCGGGTGGAAGCGATGGTTTGTTTTAGAAGAGCTCGTTTTCGGGCTTGGGGAGTGGTGCACCGATTTTGGTGTAAGCGGCGGGAAGTGCGACGCGTCCACGTGGGGTGCGTTTGACGAAGCCTTGCATAATGAGGAAGGGTTCGTGGACTTCTTCGAGAGTAGAGGCGTCTTCTCCTACGGCTACCGCGACTGAGGAAAGTCCTACTGGGCCGCCATTGAACTTGTAGATCATGGCTTCGAGGATACGCACGTCCATTTCATCGAGGCCGTCGTTGTCGATTTCGATCATAGCGAGGGCTTGGTGTGCGGTGTCAGCGTCGATCACTCCATTTCCTCTGACTTGGGCGAAGTCGCGTACCCAGCGTAGGAGGTTGTTGGCTATACGTGGGGTGCCACGGGATCGGGAGGCTATTTCTGTGGCTCCATCTGGTTTAATAGAGATGTTAAGAAGGCCTGCTGAACGGGTAATAATCACCGCGAGTTCATCGCTTGAGTAATAGTCTAGGCGGTTCACTAATCCGAAGCGTGAACGCAACGGAGCGGTGAGCATGCCGGCGCGGGTGGTGGCGCCGACGAGAGTGAACTTAGGGAGGTTGAGCTGGATGGAACGTGCGGAGGGGCCAGAGTCGATAATGATGTCGAGCCGGAAGTCTTCCATGGCTGGGTAGAGGTATTCTTCTACTGCTGGGTGGAGACGGTGGATTTCATCGATAAAAAGGATGTCGCCTTTTTGGATGTTAGTGAGAACGCCTGCGAGGTCACCCGCTTTTTCGATCTGAGGGCCAGAGGTGGTGTGGAGCTGAGTTCCCGCTGCTCCCGCTATAATATTAGCGAGTGTTGTTTTTCCGAGGCCGGGAGGGCCAGAGAGAAGAACGTGCTCGAGCACGTCATCGCGCTGTCTTGCGGCTTCGACCATCAGCATGATGCGTTCTTTTATCTTTTCCTGTCCATGGAACTCGCTAAACTCTGGTGGGCGTAGTGAGACATCGTATGGGGATTCAGGGGCGCTGGAAGTTTGTTCAAAGAAAGAGTCGGACATTGGGAAGAAGTGAGAAGTTGTTTAATTTAGAAATAACGGGTGGTTGGGAACTGGCAACTGAATAAGTGGGAGGGGAGAGCCTGCTGCGCTAGACAGAATTTTAGAATGGGACAGAATTTCTGAGAGTGTTTTAGTCGGATTGGTTTAAGAGGGAAGATTGTAATAGATGATTTTGGCAGGCTTCACCATTAGGCTAGGTAGGGACGCCGCTCCGCGGTGTCCAGCTGAGGGGGTGTCTTGGAGGCTTAATGGAGTGGAGTTGGTTTGGCGTATTGGAAACCAATGGTATTGCCTTTACGGTTCGAAGATGGGTGCTCCGCTGGACACCGCGGAGCGACCTCCCTACCTAGGTTTGCGTGTGAAGTCGGTTTTTTGAGAGCTGCGGTGTGTCGAAGGTCTCAGAGGTCGAAGGTCGTGGTCTGCATCGTGTGGGCGTGATGAATAGAATTGAGATTGCTTGTATTGGGTTCTTCGCTAGAAGGTGTGGCATGGAGATCGGCGATATCAAAAAAGTTCTCAATGCGGCAGGTGTGATACCATCGCGCCAGCTTGGACAAAATTTCCTCTGCGACCCGAAGGTGGCACGTGCAATTGTGGATCAACTCCACCCTAGCGAGAATGATGTCGTGGTGGAATGTGGTCCTGGAACAGGTGCGCTCACAGTGCATCTCGTTGGACGAGTGAAGAAGGTGATTCTGGTGGAGTACGATGCTCGTCTGGCTGAATACCAGAAGGAGACGTATAAGGACCGAGAGGATGTGGAGGTGCATCACTATGATGCGGCACGTTTTGATCTTCGTCAGCTTTTTAAATACGGACCGATTAAGATGCTAGGGAATTTACCCTATTCCGCTGGTGGTGCAATCATGCGTAACTTCATGAAGCGACCGACAATGGTTTCACGTGCGGTTCTGATGCTGCAGAAGGAATTTATTGATAGAATTGTCGCTGTTCCTTTCACGAAAAATTATGGTGTGCTTTCTCTTCGTATGCAGAGTGAGTGGGTGAGTGAGCCGGTGATGCTAGTTCCGCCCGAGGCATTTACGCCCCCGCCAAAGATTGATTCCACTGTGATGGTCTGTGTGCCGAAACCTGAGAGTGAACTACCAAACTACGATGCGCGTTTGTTCGATGAACTGATTCGCCGTGGATTCTCTCAGCGCCGCAAGCAGATTAAAAAGCAGCTTCCTGAGACCCGTGAATGGGCTGAGGTAGCTCCTGTGCTCGGCTTAAAAGAAACGGCACGTGCTGAAGAAATTTCACTGGAGAACTGGATCGAGATCACGCGCATGTATGATGATCATCCGCTAAAGGACATCCCGCAAAATGCTGATGAGTTATTCGATGTGGTGGATGAGAAGGATGAGGTAGTTCGTCAAGAAAAGCGTGCAGTGGTGCATGCTGAGAATTTATTACATCGCGCGGTGCATGTGTTTGTTTTTAATAAACGCAAGGAGCTTCTGCTGCAGAAGCGTTCGAGCTTGAAGGATAATTTTCCAAGTAAGTGGGATAGTAGTGCCGCTGGCCATTTAGATGCCGGCGAAGGCTATGATGCCTGCGTTTTGCGTGAACTCGCTGAGGAGTTGGGTATCCAGGACTGTGATACGCAGGAGGTTGCGAGACTTTCGCCAAGCGAGAATACTGGCTGGGAATTTATTGGGCTCTATCTTGCGCGTTACGACGGTGCGCTGCGTTTTCCCTGTAGTGAGGTATTTACTACGGAGTGGTTCACTATGGAGCAAGTGCGCGAGTGGGTAGCTCTACGACCAGAAGATTTCGCCCCAGGTTTTATCGAATGCTGGAAGGTGTTTGAGGAGAAGATGGCTGGTGCGCAGGGGTAGAAGTTTAACCTTTATAAGTGCGCTCTGGATGTTCGAAGACTTTGCTTAGAACATCTTGAACGGGCTTGCCGTTCCATGCTTTGATAAAATGGATTAGGCCTAGCACTACTATGGCAAAGCAAAAGAATGCTTTGCCACCCTGACAGAGGGTGAAAGCAATAAGGCTTAGTCCAGAGAGTATGGTGCTTCTTATAATTTTGTGTCCTCGGAGAGGGTCTTTTTTACGCAGCATAGTGGGGTGTTTAAACGTTGTTAGAATAGGGTTTAATCGTAGTGTTGAAATTTGTGAAGGTGAAACGTCAAGGTGGGTAGAGAACTCTTTAAGAAATCAGTTCCCAAGCTGAGTGGCTGTGTTTAGCTTGGCGCTGTGAAACCGCTCGATTACCCGACTGAAGTGCGAGGCATTCTGTCTTTCGATTTTGATGGCACCCTGTATTTACCGAACAACGAGTCTGCAGTGGATTCTCTTTTCTATAAGAAAATAGAGGAGCTTCGTGCAGATGGCTGGCTGTGGGCTATCAATACCGGGCGCTCCTTGCTCTATATGTTAGAGGGTTTTAAGGATGGGGCGTTTCCCTTTTCTCCGGATTTTCTAGTCGCGCGTGAACGTGAAATTTACACGCCGGGTGATCAGTTCGGTCGCTGGCAGCGAGTGGAAGATTGGCACGAGCGCTATGCGCGTGATACGGCACTTTTTTTCGAGGATGCTGGGGATTTTATCGAACTCGTAAAAGAGCATGTGATGAGTGCGACATCGGCTCAGTGGGTAGAGGAGGAAGGAGATCCAGCTGGAATCGTGGCTAGCTCTGAGGAAGAGACGCTCCAGATTTTAGAGTTTGTGAATGAGCATAGGCATATGTCAGACCTCATTGGGGTTCTTTATAATTCCATCTATATGCGCTTCACCCATTGTGGTTACAATAAAGGGACTTCTCTCCAAGAGCTGGCGAAGCGAGTTGGTGTGCCCGTGGAGAATGTGTTTGCGATAGGTGATGGTCACAACGATATCGATAAATTACATCCGGATGTGGCGGGTATGATCGCGTGTGTGGGTAACTCCCAGCAAGAGGTGATAGACTATGTGCGTGGGCATGGGGGGTATGTCGCCAAGGGGTTTGGGAGCCTCGGGACGGTTGAGGCCTTGACCCATTTTCTGGGGTAGTTTTTTTACCGCGAATCACTCGAATTGCACGAATGGTGGGGGACTAGTGTCGAAGGTATTAAAGTGCATCGCGTGGTTGCGATGGGGGAGGTAGCTGAGCCATTAGGCTAGGTAGGGACGGCGCTCGGCGGTGTCCAGCTGAGGGAAGGTCTTGATGGCTGAATGGAATGGAGCTGGTGAGGCGCCGTGTAAGCCAATGGTATTGCCTTTGAGGTTTGAAGATGTGTGCACCGCTGGACGTCGGCGGAGCGATGTCCCTACCTAGGTTTGCGTGTGAGTGGGTTAACCGCCTGCGACTGGTGGAATGAAGACGACTTCGTCTCCGGCCTTGAGAGGGGTGGCCCAGTCTGCAAAGTCATCATTGATGGCGATCATGAGTTGCTTTTGTTTGTGGGGGAAGCTGTGACGGCTTTTGAGTTCTTCATAGAGGCCGGATGGAGTCACTGATTCAGTGCTGACTTCTTCGCTGTCGCACTTTGCGAGTTCTCGGAGCTGAGCAAAATAGCGGATGGAAATGGTTTTGGCTTCGCGGGTCATAGTGAGGTGGCTGCGGATTTCTAGTGTGTCAGCTGGGCTATTCGCATTGTCTAGTGCGTGAGGGCGCTCTAGCTGAATTAACTGGGTTTCGATTTCTTCTAAAAGGTGGCGCGGACAGCGTTTGCCATCGGCGACTGCTTGACTGATGACAGGGGCTGAGCTGGGCTCATAAATCGCACAGAGAGGTTCTGCTCGGTGGTCTACATTGCTGGCGAAGCTAGTTGCGTCCTTGGTTATGTCCGCTGAGCGAGTGAGCAGTTCGAGCGTGTTAGCTTCGAGCAAGGGGAGGTCGCAGGCGATGACGAGCCAGCGCGCTTCTGGGTGCGCTTGCTGAGCAGCGTGAATGGCGCAAAGTGGGCCTTCTGCTGGGTCAATGATAGCGAGCTTTCCGAAGTCCTGATCGGCGCGATGGCTGAGGAATGCTTGTTCGGTCGTAGACTCAAGTACGGAGAATAGGCGTATCCACTCAGGGGTGTCACCACGGTAAATGAGCTGGGATTTATCTTGTCCCATGCGTGTGGATTTTCCGCCGACGAGTAAGAGTCCGTAGAGTGGTGCTGGCATGTGGTTGTTTTGCAATAGGTGTCGGCGCCCTACAATAGTGATTTTTAGTAATCTAGGGCGAAACTCTGTAGAATTTACCGTGGCACTCTTTTTAATGGGTAAAATTTACAGCTTCTGGTAGCTTCCGGTTTCCTTATATTTAGTTATAGTTTGCATACAGGTAGGTGGTTGTAGGCGTTTCATGTGAGTTGGCACCATGTCTGCGAAGATTCTTAGGTACTATGATATATAGATCTAAACTAAATGACATGTTTGCTCTATGCGCCTTCTCTTCTGGTATTTTATTACTAGCGGGGGAGTCGCAGTTGTTTGCAGAGGAAGTGCCATTTGAGCGACAGCCCGAATTTTTTCAAGTGGTGTCAGGTCAGCTCAATGCTCTCAATCCTCGAGACGGAGTTTACACTAAAATCGGAGATAATAATGAAAGTTATAATGCCGCAGGTTACAATATTCAGGATGACTACGTGTATGCATGGGGACGCTATGCTCCCTACAAAGACCAGCTAATACGTATTCATGGCGACGGTTCCTTTTCAGCACTGGGCACTCCAAGTACTGAGGGGAGAAAAGTACCTACTTACAATATCTATGCAGGAGACATGGATTTTGAAGGACATCTCTGGGTCCGAGGTGATCGTTTTTACAGTCCAGACCTTATGAAAATTAATGTGGAGACGTCTACGTATGAAATGGTTTCGTTCAGTGGTATAAATCCAGGAGGTGTCGCTGACTTAGTCTATCAGGAAATAGATGGGAAAGGTTATTTCTTCGGAGCGCGCAACCAAGACCTCTACACATGGGATGTGGAAAATAAGACAGTGACACGAGTTTCTGTGAAAAATCTTCCATCTGGAAGAGTGGCATATGGTGCTGCATATACAGACCTGAATGGTAGCCTCTTTGTGAGCAGTAACGCTGGAGGGGTTTATCAGATAATTAACCATACTACTGATAGTCCGCGAGCGGCATTTCTTCTTGATAGTGTGGTGACTCGTAACAATGACGGATTTAGTTGCCCAGCAGCAGAGAGCCCATTGATAGTGCCTGAGAATCAAGAGCCAATTATCACTATTGAAGACGGGGGGGTGACGATCGGAGGCACGCGTAGGTGTACAGTCGATCTAGGTATCGCTGATGAAGGGTTACCGCTCACTGGAGATGGACTCACTGTGGAATGGTCACACCAGACTGGGCCGGATGTGATTAAGTTCTACGATGACAATGAGTCAAAAACGGAGATGTATTTCTCAAAAAACGGCCAATACGTAGCACGCTGTAGTGCATCTGATGGTGAGCTCACAGTGTTTGAAGACTTCTACATCACTGTAGCGGATGATGCGGTAAGCTCTGTCGATACGTATTCACAGACGGAGGATGCTTATGAGTACTCACGTAATCTCTGGAGTGAGGTAAAAGAACAATTACATTGTAAAAAGAATGGTACTTTTCTTGAGGTAGAGAAGCGTGGCTTCAATGCAGAGGATTTCGTGCTTGAAGTAGATTCAGAGGTTATTGTGACGGCGATCTATGATGGAGGTACGCACCGCAATACTTTATTCTGGTACAATGGGAATGAACCATCTGAGTCGACAGCTGTGTGGCATAGCTATGTTATGGGGCCAGCGGCTCCTTTAAAGCCAGGGTCACGTGCTAGTTTAGGTGTGTTACCTGCAGGGACACCACTTCGGTTTGGCTTGGTAGTCGATGGTGCAAGAGGTGATGAAACTATGGTTTTTCAGGATGCTGAGTACAACCCTGAGGGGGCAATACAGTGTGCCGCTCGTTTATTCGATGGTGACTCTGACCGTCCACTGGTTCTCGCATTTGAAGATCAGGTGGCTGGTGACGAAGATTTCAACGATGTGATTTTTCAAATCGAAATAATCCCTAGATACCGTGGAGTTGCGCAATATGATGATGTGATTACTGGGCAATACGGTTTGCACAGTGATAGAGGTCGCCGTGGAGTCGAAAGACATCTTAGTAATTTCTACATGGATACAGCAGAGTTCGAGACTCTAGGGCAGGTTTTTAAACTCCCTAGTGAACCTATTACTGTGGAATTCATTGAGGACCGTAGTTCCATGAAGTTTGATCTCTGTGTATTTGATTACGATCAATTAGTAAATTTGGATCCGAGCTCTCTTGAGTTCCGTAAGCGTGCTGCTCAGTCAGCAGTGTCTATACTGGATGATCGAAAAACAAATCCTGGAGATTCAGTGACATTTGATCCGTCAGCTTATGGTTTAGCTGGTAAGAATGTCGGGTTCATGCTGGTCCCTAACAATGTAAGACAGGTTTTCCTAAGAAATCCGCATCGATATACAGCTAAGGGTCACGGTGAGCGAACTAAGCGCCAACCACTCTTCAGTCTTGTCGGAGCAAACCCTGGTTACATGGATCAGATCCTTACTATGTCTGATGGTGAAATGACTGTTTTATGTATCGAGGATCACACTCGCTATGAAAATGCAGATGCACCTGAAGATGGTGATGTGAGTAATAGTAGTTTCGATGATGCGATTATCGTTATCAAAGGCAATTTAGAAGGAGTGAACCTCTTCGATAACATGTATGGTTTGCCGACTGAGGACCCAACTCTTGGGTTTACCGGTGAAGACGGCATCACGCCACGTGAGGGAATAGTTTGTTATTAAACTAAGTCAGAGTTGAGGCGCGGGAAAAGGCTTACCAATGATACTTGAGGACGAGGGACTTCATACAATCCCTAAATCACTCAAGATCTTGGTAAGTTCTTTTATGTTTATGGGTTTAGGGACGTAGAAGTCCATGCCAGCGTCTAGGCATCGCTGTTTATCCTCAGCTAAAGCATTTGCTGTCATCGCAATGATTGGGATATCAGCACAATGGCCTCCAGCTTCCCCTCCACGGATTTTAGCGCTAGCAACTAAGCCATCCATCACAGGCATTTGCATATCCATTAGAATAGCGGAATAGTTATGGTTATTCTCAAGGGCTACGATAGCTTCCTGGCCATTATGCGCGATATTAGAAACAAGTCCCATCCGTTCGACAATGATTTTAGCAAGCTTTGCGTTGATGGGATTATCTTCTACAATGAGAATAAATGCATGCTTTGCTTCGACAGTGTTATTTGTAACGGAGTTACCCTGACTGTAGTCTGATTTCCCTGAAATGGCAGCGTTGATATGGGTGACTAACTCGCGTTCTTTCAGAGGTTTATATATGACGCTGGCGTAGCCGGCGCTCTTAGCTTCGGCTCGCTCAGAGAGGTGGCGTGAAGAAGTGGCTAGAACCATAGGAGGTCTTTTTTCTGCCAGCCGTTCTTTGAAAATTTTCGCTAGTGTGAGGCCGTCTATCTCAGGCATCAGCATGTCAGAGATGATGAGGTCGAAGCTGGCAAGTACTTGTTCATCTAGCTTAGAGGCCTCGGTGCTATCCTGGACTGCGGTGACAATACAGTCCCACTTAGTAAGTCTAATCTGCATGTATTCGAGATTAATAGGATGATCATCAATTACTAAGATGTTGAGACCTTTTAACTTACCCAAGTCATCTTGGTTGAACATTCTAGGGACCGGATTTTTAGCGAGAATGATGGGGAGGTTGACTGTGAAGGTGGCTCCCTTACCTGGTATGGATGTGGCTGAAATAGTGCCCCCCATGATTTTGAGAAGCTGTGTACAAATCGATAGCCCTAGGCCTGTGCCGCCATACTTTCGCGTCGTAGTAGCATCCGCTTGAATGAAGGGTTTAAAGAGCTGCTCTTTGACCTCAAGAGCAAAACCAATACCGGTATCAATGACGTCTATTGAGATGAAATCTTCGTCTTTTCTAGAAGCATGCACGATGACACTGCCTTCACTGGTGAATTTAAGAGCATTCGAAACGAGATTAAGGATCACTTGTTTTATTCTGCCAATATCACCATTGAGGTCCACGGGGACGTCATCATTAGTTTGATAGATAAGATCTATGTTTTTCGATGCCGCTGTCTGGGCGTGAATCTCAAGTGTTTCCTCTATGTTGTCTGTTAGGTTGTAGTCGACCATCTCTAACTCAATTTGCAAACTTTCCACTCTGGAGAAGTCGAGAATGTCATTGATGATAGAGAGGAGAATATCTCCACTTCTTTTAATGAGTTGGAGGTGCTGAATTTGTTCTTCGGTCGCTTCTGAATCTAGCAGGATATCAGTGAAACCGAGAATGCCATTGAGCGGAGTTCTGATCTCATGACTCATTGTGGCGAGAAAGAGAGATTTGGTTTCATTGGCTTTGATCGCACTCTCAGTCGCCTCTTCTAACTCCTTTTGGATTTTCTGGTTTTCGGTGATGTCTCTGAAGATGCCCTGGATCATGGTGTTTTCACCGACATCGAATTTAGAGGCGGATATTTCTACAGGTATGTGAAGTCCATTGCTTCGCACGAGCTCGACCTTGAAGCGCACCTGACCGTACTTATCCATTTCCTCGGTGGCAGAGTCAGCCAGCTCGGTGAACTCTGGTGCATAAAGATCTGTGATCTTACAGCCTATAAGGCTGGCGGCACTGCGCCTAAGGATCATGCATATTGTAGGGTTGGCATCTATGATGACTCCATCAAGAGTGTAGAGTAAGATGCCATCTACTGATGAGTGGAAGAGGGCGGTGAACTTCTTCTCCTCAATACTTAGTTTTGAGGATTTAAGAATGACTTGTTGTTCTAGCTGTTCATTCGCTTCAAAGAGCTGTGAGCTCTTTTCCTCTAATAGATTTTCAGCCTGAAGGCGGGCGTTTTTTTCCCGTTCATAGCGTTTTTTCCACTTCTCCACCTCATCCGACATAGGCATTATTCGTTTAGGGTTATGATAAATAGCTCTGAGTCGTCATCGATACTTTTGCGCTCTATATTGGCTGTGCGGTTAAAGTACTCAAGACTCCCGCGAATGAGTCCTTCACAGACATCTTCCATATGTCTGACTGAGTGGTAGGTCATGTGGAGTTCTTTGGGTGAGTTCGGTCTGCTGCATTCGAATGAGGGTAACTCAGCATCTGGATAGAGTTTTCTAACTTCCACGTGAATGTAGGTTTCTACGAGTTCAAGGAATTCTAGAGGGTCGTCCGTCTGCGCAACAAATGCGGGGTAGGAGGCTGCTAATCGGTGAAAAAGGTGCTGACCATATGCTTTTAGTAAGGCTGGTACAGGCACACTTATTTCCTCACTGAGATTACATACGAGCGACACGATTTCGGTGTGAGGGTAGGTGCCTACGGCAGTGTATGCACCTCCTGATGGTAGATCACTTTTTTCGATAATGGTATCGACCATATCTAGACCGTGCGCAGTTTCGACCATGCTTAGAAATTCTGTAAAGATGACTCCTTTCATATGAATATGGGTGTTTTAGTTGTGTGGTTGTTGGGTTAGTTAGAGTTCTAGGCGTTTCATTTTATTGTAGATGGATTTCTCGCTAATGCCCAGCTTGCGGGCTGATTCAGCTTTATTTCCACCACAGAGTTCGAGAGTTTGCTCGATAGCGAGTTTTTCCACGTCTGCTAGAGTCATTCCAGCGAGATGACTTGTCTGAGCTGGTGAAGACGATTCCTGGTCGATACTTCCCATGAGGTCCTCTGCAGTGACTTCATTATCATCACAGAATGCCGAGGCTCTTTCCATAAGGTTTTCTAACTGCCTGACGTTACCGGGCCAGTCATATTGGATTAACTTGTTTGAAGCATCCTCATCGATACTTATAGCAGGGGTGTTGCGTTGCTTTGCTATCCGGCTCAGGAAGTGGCTAGCGAGGGGAATGATTTCCGCAGGTCTAGATCTCAGAGCGGGTAGCTCTAGTGGGATCACGCTGATACGGTAGAATAAGTCTTCTCTGAACTCCTTTGCTGCTATTTTTTCTTTAAAGTTAATATTAGTCGCGGTGATGATGCGTACATCACAATCGAGCTCTTTTTCTCCACCCACTCGGTGGAATTTTTTATCTTGAAGTACATTGAGAAGTTTAGGCTGAAGGTCGATGGGGAGGTCACCGATTTCATCCAGAAATAGGGTTCCACCTTTGGCTGCTTCTATTTTACCGATTCGTTGCTTTAGAGCTCCAGTGAATGCCCCTTTCTCATGGCCGAATAATTCACTCTCAAGTAACTCTCTGGGTAAGGCTGGACAGCTTACAGTCACAAAGGGTTTATTTGCTCGAGGGCTGTTAGAATGGATGAATCGAGCCATCACTCCTTTACCTGTACCACTCTCACCAGTAAGTAGTATTGAAGAATCTAACTGAGCAATCTTCTTAGCCTTCTTTAGAAGGACTCTCATGGAGTCAGAATGTGCGATGATGTCAGTAGGGGTCGACTCTTCGCTGATTGAGTCTTTTAGAGATTGATTCTCTTTTTGAACCTTACTGAGCCTCTTCGCATTTCTTAGAGTCGTAAAGAGGTGGTTTAAATCAAAGGGCTTGGTGATGTAGTCATGTGCGCCGAGTTTGACTGCTTTCATCGCTGCGCTGGCTTCATTTTCGCCGCTGAGCACGATCACAGGGACATTCGGGTGGGACTTGCCGAGTTTTTCTAGACAAGTAAAACCATCCATTTCAGGCATATGTAAATCTAATAAAACTAGATCGACGTGGTCGCGCATGAGCTCGAGAGCTTCTTTCCCGTTGGAAGCTGTAATTGGGTGTAAACCATATTGTGTCGCTTTAAGTGTGAGTAAGCTACGGATGGTTTCATCATCATCGGCGATGATTAAATTATAGGGAAGAGAGGGCATGGGGTTTCGATTGTCTTAGAATTAAAGAATGTTAGACTATTGTCGTGAATGTTAAAATTGATAAATCACATTTGTTAGCCTTAGCTGGAGATGATAGTGAGGCGGTTCTGATTATCTTGGAGGAATTTCATGAAAACAGTGTGGGCTTAATTTCTGAAGTTAAGCAGGCAATAGTTGATGGGAATATAGAGCTTTCGCGTCAGCATGTGCATCAGCTGAAAGGATCTTCTGGCATGTTTGGAATGCTAACTCTCCATGAGTTATGTAAGGCTCTAGAGCTGGTGGAGGATACTGAGTCGGTGAACGCGCAGATTGGATGTTTAGAGTATCAACTTGAGGAATCATGTCAGTTAGCGAGAGCTGTGCTTTTAGGTTGAGGGAGTTCACCACCTCCGAGTGCTTTAAATAGTCGAACGGAGTGAGCAACGTGGCGCCCTTCTGTGGCGTAGCATTCATCTTTGGTACGTATGTAGTCTTGTTGGGAGTTGAGCAGACGTCGTAAATCGACTTGCCCTGTCTGGTAGGCCTCGTAGAGAAGGCTTGCTGCGCCATAGTATTCCTTGGTTGCTTTCTGAAGATACTGTAGCCGTTTTTTTGAATGATGGATGCGCGTCATACTGTTTTCAACTTGAGTCACGGCATTGATGACAGTGCCTTCATAGACGGTGATAGCTTGTTCTAATTTGGATTCCTGCTCACGAATACGGTTTCGATCAGCACAGGCGTTAAAGAGGCGCCATCTCACATTCGGACCCAGGCCAAGTGTTCTAGTGAGTGTTTCGATAGTGGCGCCCTGAGTAAAATACTCATAGCTGATAGCGCCTGATAGAGAAAACTGGGGGTAGAGGTTAGCTGTGGCGACACCGATACGTGCAGACTCTGACTCAATTTTTCGCTCTGCACGACGGATGTCTGGCCTAGATCTTAAAATTTCAGATGGGTAGCCAGCATTGATACGCTTGGGAGGCGAGGGGATATCATAGCCAGGTTTTAACATATTTGGCATTTCCGCGGGTCGCATGGCGACGAGTGCAGCTAATCGATTACTGATTACTTTCTTCTCTTGCTTGAGTTTAGGTATTTCGGCCTCACTTGCTAGAAGGTCAGCATTAGCCTCGTGCTGTTCCATTTTAGTGGAGAGGCCCTCTTCGAAGCGACCATCGATCATTACTTTGATGTTACGGTAACTATCTCTGCCTTCTTCGGCGACAGCGATACGTTTTTCGAGTGTGCGGTAAGCGATGTAGTGCAGAGCAACTTCGCTATTAATAAACACGAGAGCATCTCTATAGCCTTCTATTTTAGCTTCGTACTCAGCAGTTGCGGATTCAACCTGTCTAGAAACACGTCCGAATATATCGAGCTCCCAGCCGACATCAAAGTTAGCATATTGATCACGTGAACTATCAATATCCCATTTAACTCCACCTGAATCAAAGGTGCCGAGACCATGTGCATCTCTGGCATTGATCTCAGCTTTGGGGTACCAAGCTGCCGAGAGCACGGATCGTTGATACCAGGACTCAGAGATGCGGGCACGAGCTATGCGGATGTTTGGGTTTGCTTCACGAGAACGCTTAATGAGCTCGTCTAGAACTGGATCTTTATAGCGTTTCCACCATTTTTGAGAGCCGGTCATCTTTGATTTGTTGTCTTTATCGATAGATTCAGTCCAAGCATCGGGGACAGTTATTTCAGGTGGCTCGTAATCTGGGCCGACCATACAGCTGGGTAGCAAAAGAGAAAACCAGAGGAGAAGGTTAAGAGCTGATAGATTCACTAAGAATTTACTACAGTATTCTTTCCTATTCGGCTGTATTTAATTCCCTGTTTTTTTGAGGGGTCTTAGGAACTCTTCAAAAGGGGTACCGCTTTGAATGGGGTAAGAACCCACTGAACATCTTACTGGTGGGCCTCCAGAAGTAATGTAAAAAATACTGTGTTTCTCAGTTTTGGTGAGGAGGTAGATTGATGTGTAAATTATTTAAACCCTTTTGCAGTAATGGTTTGCGAGGAGTTTTCCCCATGTTGGCACATGGCTCGCATGAGTGATTGCACAACTTAATCAACTACCCATGAACACATTCAACTTCAGAAAAAATCAAAAATTCGTTAGTTTCATCATTCCCGCTATGGACGAAGAAGCCACTCTTGAGACCCTCTATAACGGTATCAAAAAACAAGTAGAGCTTCTCGGCTACGATTGGGAAATTCTTTTCATCGATGATGGTTCATCTGATAGCACCTGGTCAGTAATGGAGTTACTCGCATTTCGTGACCGTGAACACGTCAAGGCGTACAGGTTCCCTGCTAATAAAGGGAAAGCAGATGCGTTAGCGCTTGGGTATCAAGTAGCAGCTGGAAACATTGTTTTTACCATGGATGCTGACTTACAGGATGACCCTCAAGAAATTCCGCGCTTCATAGAAGCTCTTAATCAAGGTAGTGACATCGTCACTGGCTGGAAGCGTAAGCGTCATGATCCTTGGCACAAGGTACTTCCTAGCCGTGTTTTCAATGCGGTTCTTAGTAAGGTAACTGGTGTTAGTCTCCATGATCACAATTGTGGCTTTAAGGCCTACAAAAAAGAGGTGGTCAAAGCTATCCCTATGTATGGAGATATGCACAGAATGGTTCCTTCCCTTGCTTCATTTAAGGGTTTCAAAACCACAGAGATCGAGGTGGAGCATCATGCTCGTCAACATGGCGTGAGTAAATACGGTGTTGAACGCCTTATTATCGGTGCATTAGACACAATGACTGTTGGTTTCTTACAACGTTTCAGAAACTGTCCGATGCATTTTACTGGCAAAATAGCTGCTTACCTCATGATAACTGCCGTGGCTCTATTCTTCTCTGCTGGTGTAGTCGCCTTGAGTGGTGGTGAAGCAAGTAGCTTGGTCATCATAGGTGCTCTAAGCACTCTTTCAGCTCTAATCGTATGTATGCAAGGGCTCATTTCGGAACAAAATGTTTATCGCGGAATGGAAGAGGGGAGAGAGTTCCTCTTGGCTGATACAATAAACGGTAGTGTATACGTTCCTGCCAAACAATTCTCGCAAGATAATGTGAGAGAGCGTGACATGTTGTCTGCCGTTTAACGGTCCATATACTCTCTATTTTAGCTGACCTGTCGGAAGTATTGAAGAGACTGGATTACTAAAATAGCTGGCTGGTAACGGATCATTCTAAGATGAGATTATTTTAGCTCTAAGCTT
Source organism: Rubritalea sp. (assembly GCF_051252225.1). Classification (GTDB taxonomy): domain Bacteria; phylum Verrucomicrobiota; class Verrucomicrobiia; order Verrucomicrobiales; family Akkermansiaceae; genus Rubritalea. The sequence continues at coordinate 28,158 of NZ_JBPOGE010000010.1, read as the reverse complement.
CTTCGATTTCAGAACCTTCCAGCCCCCAGCGACCTCTCTCTCCCCGATCTCCCCCCGCCCTGTGAACTTAGCATTCCTACTCGTTGATTGAGTTTTGAAATGTGTGGCATGCTAAGTTTCACAGGGCTTTCTTTTATTTTATGAGAGTATCTATTTTTCACAGAGCTGTATGTATCAACACGGTTTTGAGCATGCACAAATTACAGGGTGCAATGATGAGGGACTGTAATAAATACAGTTATCTAGAATGAATTACTAGGGTGTGTTTTTGGTTGTATTGTTGCAAGGCACTCATCTATAGTGTGTTGCTTGTGTTTTCTGTAGATTGGCACGGTTCACGCACAAGGATATGTAACTCAATCAATAAAACTATGAATACAAATACCCTCAATCAGCCCTATCAGTCCGTTAGTACTTCCGTAGACGATGGCGATATTCACTCAAATGCAGGAGCAAAAATCATAGAAGGATCAAGCCGAATAGATGGTCAAAGCAAGATTAATGTAGGAGTCGTGACATCGACATACGCACGGCACTCCGACGACTGTCAAGTGCCCTGGATGCGTGAGCTTATTTCGCAGATGAAGGAGCTTCCCTGTAATATAAGAGTAATGGCACCAGCGTTTAAAGGACTTAAAAGCCACCAAATTGACGGAACCGAAGTTCATAGATTTCGCTATGCCACAAAATCTTTAGAGACACTTACTCATGATGAAGGAGCTCCTAACAAGATTAACTCTGTTTTCTACAAATTATTAGTGTTACCTTATCTCTTGATGGGTTCCCTTGCTGTGTTTTGGTGGTGCGTTAAGCATAAAGTAGATGTGTTACATATACATTGGCCGTTTCCGCATGGATTCTATGGAATATTACCTAAGTATTTATTAGGTGTGAAAGTGATAGCTATGAGCCATGGCGCTGAACTCGCGATTGCTCGCCGGAGCACTCCCGTGCGTAAAGTGCTAGGTTGGCTTTTACGTTCCGCTGATGTGCGTTGTGCCAACAGCTCACACACGGCAAATGAAGTGAAAAGTGTGAGTGGCTGTGAAGATTCCATGATCATGCCATACGGGGCGACCGTTCGTAATAAAGTAGAAGAGTTAGAGCCTAAGAGTAAGCCTCTACTCCTTTTCTGTGGTCGTCTTGTTCAGAGAAAAGGGATCGATGTGTTACTTCGATCCTTACCTGCAGTGTTGGAATCCAGAGACGTAGATGTTGTGATCACCGGAGAGGGAGACAGAAAAGCGGAGTGGGAGAGCCTTTCAATTGAGCTAGGTTTATCTGAAACTGTACAGTTCCCTGGATTCGTGAGTGATGAGGAGTTAGGGAGGCTCTATGCTAACTGTACGCTCTATGTACATCCTGCAATCTATGATGACAATGGAGATACTGAGGGGTTAGGAGTCGTATTAATAGAGGCGCTAGCACACAAGAAACCAGTAATAGCTTCCAATGTAGGGGGGATTCCCGATGTGATCAAAAATGGTGATACGGGAGTGCTAGTAGAAGAGAAAAACGAGCAAGAGCTTGCCGATAGTATTCTTCGTTTACTAAATGACCCACAGTTGTGCGAAGAACTCGGAGAGTCAGGCTACTTACACGTGAAGAAATTTTTTGACTGGGAGCGTATCGCGAATGAAACCTATGCGCTGTATTCTAAATTATCTCTCTCTAAGGGGAAAAAATCTAACTCTCTACAGAAAGCTTAATCGATGAAATCCTGGATTAAATATGGAGCGATACTCTCAGCAATGGCATTTGGAGCGTTTGCATTATCTGAGCATATCGGTGAACTCCCGAACCTTATTGAGCATGTTAATTTTGGTTTGTTAGGAGGCATTATATTCGGTCTATTGATCTATCAAATATGGAACGCTAGCGTGTGGTCCGAAGTACTTGCATCGATTTATGAGACCGGAAAAAAGCGCATGGACTGTGCCCGTATTTGGTTAGAGTCTGAGTCACTGAAGTGGTTACCAGGCTCAGTTTGGAGTTATGGATCTAGAGTGGTGCTTGCCGGTGAAATTGGAGTGACGAAAAAGAAGGCTGGATCGAGTATTGTGTTAGAATTGATCATGACGAATATTGCGTGGGCTGCATTAGCGGTGACCACTGTATTCACGTTTCCTGTGAGCACATGGATAGACAAGGTGAGTGGTTACCTTAATTTGGCCGTCATTGTCGCTGTGGGACTCTTACTTTTCGGCGCAGTTGGAATTTTTGCCTTTCTCAAAATTAAGAAGCTTAGGTCACTCATTAGCATTGGTCCGGTTAATTTTAAGAAGAGTCTAACTACAGTTTTTCATTATATAGTACTTTGTGTTTACAATGGTTTACTATTTTATGGAGTAATGACAGCTGTGCCTAATGTTGAGATTCCTTTATTCGCGGCACTTAGCGTTGCAGGTGTAGCGTGGTTGGCGGGATTTTGGGCAATTGGAATTCCTGGAGGTATAGGAGTGCGAGAAGCAGTTATTGTCGCTATGGTCTGTCAGTATAGTTCTCTCGAGCAGGCCATCTTAGTAGCCGCTCTTTGGAGAGGTTGCCAAATGATCGCTGAGGTAGGCGCCATCTCGCTTATGGTGGGAGCTGGAATTATCAAACAAACGAAAACTAAAGAGGATGACTCAACAAAAAAAGAAGGGCTCAATTATTAAGCAAATCTTCAAAGAAAATAGGAAAGAAGTGTTTGTTTTAGGAGCTGTGGTTGCAGCTTTCGGCCTATTGACCCTTTTTGTGATTATCCCAGCTTATAAAAGCCCAGGGAATGGGACGGCATCATCAAGATTGGGCTATACTGAGCTTCTTCGGAAATCAGGCAAAGCCATCCCAGTCGTTTCCCAAAAGGTAGTGGCAGAGAAAATTCAGTATTTTGTGATGGGTGAGGGTGTGTGTGCCAGCCAGCCGGTGCTTGTTCCCATAATCCCGATGGATCGGGTAGACGAAGTGTATGTGAAAGAGGGTGAGTGGGTGAAGGCTGGACAGATTTTAGCAAGATTGAGTGAAACTAAAGCTAAGATTAAATTAGAGTCAGCAAAGCTAGCTGAATCCACCGCTTCTGCTGAGTTAGAGCGGGTGCGGTTAGGTTCGGCATATGTGCTGGCACAGGAGAGGCCGGAAGTTGAAAAAATCAGCCTTACTGCCATGGGGCAGCAGCTAAGCTTTTCTAAGGAAAAATTAGAGCGCTATGAAATGGCATTCGAGAAAGGAGTCATTTCTAGAGTTGTTTTGTTAGAAGCCCGTAAGGATTTTTCTAATGTTTCTGAGAGATTTGAGCAGGCTAAGTTATCGATGAAAATGGCTGAACAGGGGGTTGAGCAGAGTCTCAAAATCGCGATGAACGCAGTGGGTGATGCTGAACAAGCTGTAGCGCATAGAGAAGAAGAGTTACGGCAGTATATAGTTTATGCTCCTTTAGATGGAGTAGTAGACCGCGTTTTAGTACAGGCTGGTGAGTATAACCAAGACAGTGGTAAGCCGGGTTTTCTTTTGTCGAGTGGCTTTTGGTTTGATGCGTATTTTGATCAAGCCGACTATGCCTTTGTTCAGAAAGGTCAGAAGTGCACAGTGACACTTGAGTCCTATCCTGGAAGGAAGTGGCCAGCTGAGATCGAGATGGTCAAACCAGTGGTGAGTTTTAATTCTGGTGGGCCAGAGATTTCTCGTCCATTGCGCCCGAGAGGCTCTGGGTCTCCAGAGTGGGCAGCAACATTTAAGGTGCAGATTAAACTTTTGACGGATGTCTTGAAACACAGAATTGTGACAGGGATGACTGGGTTTACCCGGCTTGAAATAGAACGTGAATCAGTCGTGGTACCTCGCAGTGCCATACTTTCTCTTTCTGCCGGGTCCGCATTAGTTTACTTACCCAAGGATGATAGTTGGGAAACTAGAGAGGTGACAGTGGGTCATGTGGGTGGCAAACAGGTTGAAATCCTTGATGGACTCAAGCTTGGTGAACAAGTATTGATAGAAGGTCATTTGAATCTCAAACTTGATGATAAAATTTCAGTCAATCAAAAGTGATGTAGATATTCTACCCAAGCTCTTCAATGTCGCTGCGGCGCTAGTTGCTCTGCTTTTGATCGTATTATCACTCGTTGGGAAGTGGTTTAAGCTCCCTATGTATATAGTAGAGACGCATACATTTTATACGGTAGACTCCCAAATTACGCTTCTGTTTAAGTTAGCTCAGTTACTGTTATTCCTGCTATTCGGGATTATCACTGTTGCTATCTGTAAACGTGGAGGGGCGTGGATGAAGCCTGTTCTTTTATGGGCGATCTGTGGGTTTGTTAGTACCCTGTGGTACCCCACTGTATTGGCCCATAGAGATTCGGAAATAATGGGGGATGCCGCGTGGCTACAGCAGCAGTTTGACACGATGACTTGGCTTGGTGGAGATGTGTATCGGGCACATTCTGAGCGCAGCGTAGAGCTAGGTACAGGAGTGAATGCACAAGATCCTCCTGATCGACTTGCTGTTTTTAAACCGCCAGTTGGGTCGATGGGCTGGACCCAAATTAATGATTGGATGTGGTGGTTCGGCTATGGTCCAAGTTTTGCCCAGTTTGTAGGTGGGAGCTGGTTTTTTGCTGTCAGTGGATATGTTATAATTGGGCTGAGTGTCTTGGGGTTTAGTTGGCGTAAATCGGAAGTGGAGGCGCGAAGTCTATTCAAGTCAGGCGTTATATGGACCACGTTTTTATCAGTTAGTTTCATGCTACTAACAGTAATCTCAGTAAAACTGGTTCACTGGCAACTGAGCTCAGCTAAGGTTGCATTATCAGAAAGTGATTATGCCGGGGCGCGGAAATCGATCGAAACGGCGAGCGTTATTATGCCTACATTACTTTGTGATAGCGGGGTGATCAGGCAGTTAGGTTATTGTGATGTCATGGATGATAAGAATGGGAGTGTGGACTCTCATTTTTTTCAAATACACAGGCTCGAACGCCACGGTCATTACGATAGAGCTCGGTCGATGTTAGACTCACTGGCTGCACAGTCAGATACGCTGCCGCGTAACCAATCGAGGGAGGTGAGTAGGCAGCAATTACGAGTGGCTATCAATAATATCAATTCAGGCCGATACACGAGGGCTATTCACTATTTAGATAGCGTAATCAGCAATGAACAAAACTGTATGCAAGCGCAGTTTCACCGACAGCTCATGTCACTTCAGACAGGTGATTTAGCGATGAATCAAAAGATGAACCAATCGATAGAAGAAGTGATTCAGGGAGTCAGGAGTAAGACGAAACGCGGAGTAATCGCTTCATCCGCCTGGATGTTAGCTCAGGGGGAATTGAATGGCGGGAATGTTGATGAAGCTTGGAGGGCGCGTAGGCAATCACAGGGGAAATGAAGTCGCTAGCAAATCTGCAGAGAGGGAAGCTAAAGCCAATAGTTTGGGCTTTTGTAGCCTTACTGTTGACGCTTATTTTTCTGACGGGGAACTATGGCCCCAAAGCTAGACTTTCTACTTATGAGGCCACAGAGGGAGCTGAATGGATTAGCTGTTCTGATGAGAGTCAGTATACTGGCTGCTTCCGTTATGATTTAGACCTCGAGTCTGAAGTGCGCAACGGATGGATCGGAGTGGTCAGCGACGGAGGTTTTGAGCTTCATTGTAATGGAAACCCTGTGGGTGCACAAACGTATTGGAGACCGACTCGAGTATTTCAGAACGGTCTAACAGAGCCTGGGCAGCGGGTAGTCGGTCAAGAGCCCATGGTCGCCTATAACTTTCCGCGTGAGTACCAATGGTCAGGGCATAATAATACTCAGCTCGTCACTTTATTTGATCTACGACCTTATTTAAAGAAAGGGAAGAACTGTATTAGCATTGAGGTAGAAGGGCGAACTATTCGGCCTGAGGTGATCGCATTTGGTTCTATCTTAACTAAGGACGGGAAGAATACTGCAATCAAAACGAATAGTGAATGGTACGCGGAGCCTATCCCTATTGGGCTTGGCCAGAATAGCTGGACTATGCCTCTGTACACGGTGTCTCACTGGCAAAAGGCTATTGTCGGGCAGCAACAGAAGACTAGTTTCGCCAGCACAGTTCCCAATGGCATTTATGAAAAACCGTTCTATGGCAAATGGATTGTGAAGGATGACCGTGTGGGGGATACGCGTTACCTGGCGGAGATTGACATAGATGATCCAACTAGCGGTCACATTCGTATCGCCAGCTTTGGAGATTTTTGGATTTGGGTGAATGGTCAGCGACTCGAAGGGAAAGGTCTGCAGTCATCATACAATGGCGGTGAATGGAAGGTGCAGTGGACCGGTCGCCGTCCATTAGCAACACCTGCTGTAATGTTAGATCCAGATGAGGTTGGTTCTTTTTACGCTGGGTATCGATACGAGGATCCGCGGCATGGTGATCCCACTAAGAATGACTTTAAGCGATTCGAGAACACTCAGAACCGTACGAGAGAGAGACCCAACCAGACTGGAGGTGATCTAACTGGGGATGGAGATGAAGAAAAAGGGCGAGAGCAGGACCCTTATGGATTTTATGAGGAGGCTGATGGAGCAAAGCCTCTCACTCTTAAAAGGAAGGGTTTTAGCGCACAGTTCCATGCGTACGATATAGGTGGTTTATTGCGTTCTGGCAGAAATACAATCGAGGTCAAACTAGTGGAAAATGTCTCACCGGGATATAAAGGGAGCCAGCCTATGAAATTCTGTATGGACGGGGAATGCCAGTCGCAGGATGGAAGTCTCTATGCATTCAATGACCTTGCTTGGTTCGACGATGCAGGTGAGCCTGTTAAGCTTGGCTACCAAGTGCAGCCAGATGAACTGCCATTGTTAGAGTTCTATAAGGGCAATGAGGTTGGAATAGCTTGGTGGACCAAAGCGCTCAGTGTTCTTGGTGCTTTGTTTTTAGCTACTGCACTGGTTTATAGGTTTCCATACTTAGGAAAGATGAGTGTGATCTTCAGTGCCGTCTTAGGGCTCGCGGCAATCTTGGCATTTAGTATGGCTGAGCGTAGTGAATACCTCTGGTTTTTATTAGCAAATAGAGGGCCGTTGCTGGTCGGTATTTGTGCTCTAACAAGTGTGTTGGTTTTGTCCTGTGGCAAGAGGTGGAAGGGGCAACTAAAAGCTGATTCCCATAGCACTCTCTGGCTTGTTGGCTTATTGTGCTTAGTCTTTATGAGTCGGGCATGGATGGTGCATTATCAGCCTATTGATGATGATGAATACGCCTCCATTCAGGCTATGTTGGCTATCGCGGAAACTGGCGCTCCACACCTGTCCGAGGATATATGGTATAGCAGGAGCCCTCTCTATCACTACATGGCTGCTGGAGTCGTTAAGGTGTTCGGCCCTCACATCTGGTCACTAAGGCTCTATTCAGTAGTTTTAGCGGTTTTCACTGCATGGGTGATGTGGAGGATCTGCATTCGCTACTTCTCTGAGCGCTGGGTGGCCTGTGCGAGTGTTCTCATCTTTGCACTCCATCCGTTTCTGATCTTCAGTGGACACATAGCTAGGTTTTATCAGCAGCAGCAGTTCATGGTGCTGCTGATGATATACCTATTTATCGAAGGCTTCATTCTAAGAAAGGGGATGTGGTTTCGAGTTTGGGCTATTATTCTCTTCACTTGTGCCGTTCTGAGCCAAGAGATCAGTATCACCTTTGTTCCCGTTTTTCTAGTGGCGTACCTCTTATTCGGGCGTGGCGTCCCGTTTCGCTGGGATATCAAATCACTGCTCTACATCGCTTTTGCAGGAGTACTGATAGCTGCAGATATTCTGTTGTTTAAGGTGAAGTGTATCACTGAATCGGTAGGTGTTTCACCTAACCTTGAAGCCACCATCGCACCAACCTTTTGGGAGCTTGGTAACCTAGGGTCTATGTTCATTGGGTACTCAAGGTTGCACATTGTACTCGGGTTATTCTACATAGGTAGCTTCATCTATTCCCTCCGCCGGGGATCGAGCGTGGTGATTACGCTGCATGTATTTTTAATCGTATCGGTGGTTTTCTTTAACCTTCTAATTACCTCTGTGAGCTTTCGCTACATGTACTGTGTGATACCTCTATGGATTATTCTGGGGGCTCATGGAATCTTGGTGATGAGTAAATGGGTGGCGGCCCAGTCCTACCAAAGTACAGCGGGCTCACTCAAATGGGTGATCTTACTCGTTGTCTTAGCATCGATGTCGCCTTGGCGAATCCCCGGCTCCTATAGTGAAAAAATTCTAGGAGACCCCATTTCTTCCCTCGCCTATGTGCGGGCGCAAATCCGTGAGGAAGATAAGGTGATGATCACAGAGCCTCATCCCCACGCTGCATTGTTAGAACTGGGGCGTGCCGACTATGACCTCGTCGTCCCTATTCTTTATGATTTCACTTACCGTTCGGAAGGAATATTAAAAGACCGTAATGGTGGGGCGGTAGTGGTTAACAGATTAGCGGATCTTCAAAAGATCTTCGCGAATGATGAGAGGGTGTGGATTATCCTCAATAGAGAGAAATTTAGGTCACGTAAGAAGAATATTCGTTGGGAATATCCTGGTGCTCGAGAGGAGCTCTTCATCCGTCAGAACTGTGCGTTAAAATACCGATCTTACCTCTGGGCTGTGTATTTATGGGATCAATCTTCAGGTGAGTTTGATACTTTCCGCAAAGAGCCTGACGGCTGGAGCGAATGAGGTGATTTAGTTCGAAATAGGGAGAGTGCTAGACGCGACCCTTGTGGGCCGGCATCTAGTTTCTCGCCTAATATGTAAAGCTATCGACTACAACCACATGACTCTGTAGGGCACTGGCATGGCGAATTTGAGCCGCAGCCACAGCTATTTGGATTTGCACAACTAGCGAGAGCGAGTGCTCCAGCTCCGACAAGGAGTAGGCAGATTTTTTTCATAGGTGCCGATTATGGCAGAAAGTTTTGGGGGCTTCTAGCGGAAAGATAGGAGCTTAGTTTGTATTGTTGTCACGGTTTACGGCCACAGAAAAGGCCATCCAGAATGGGATGACCTTTTCGTATGAGAGCTAACCAGGCGTGGACTCAAATTCAGGTCTAATGCCTTTAGCGCGCTTTATTGCTGGTTAGTTAGAAGTTCTGTTTCTTGAGAAGTAATTCAAAGGCTGCGAATGCGGAGGAAGTATTTGTCTTCTGTGCTAGGGACTTTGACTTTTATTAGTGAAAGTTCTTCGCCTCCAGGATTACTCACAGGCTCTGTCGAGAGCACTTCAAAGTCTGTAACCAATTCCAAGTCTTGGAAATTGAGATCTGTGGAGCCTTGAACTTTATAATCGGTGCCGATCACCAAGGAACTTAGGATGGTCCATTCGAAGTGGTAACCTTCCGATCCTGCCGTGGAGTCTTTTGCGGTAGGTGTGATGACGAGACCACGACTGCTAGGATCGGTGGGGTCGCTGTCCGCCCAGTATTCCAGAATCTCGTTGAAGCCATCGAGATCAAAGTCTGCCAGTGGATTGATAGAGGAGGCGCCAAACCAGGACTTCGCCCATTCGTCTGCGATGCCGTCGCCTTGGCTGTCGTCATTGGGGATGTCCGTGACGTTTACTGTGACGTCGGAAGTGATTTCACCAGGATTAGCAGTGAAACCATCGGAAATCTTTACAGTAAGGTCGTAAGAGTCGGCGACTTCGTAGTCGGGACCGTATTGGTTAATCGTGATTTGGCCGGTGTCGGGATCAATGGCAAAATACCCATCGCTGTTTCCGGCCTCAATAGAGTATGTGAGGGTACCTCTTTCCGCGTCTGCCTCATCTGGGTCGGTGGCTTGCGGGCCGCTGCCAACTGAGGTGTTAGCAGTAAGGTTCTCCAAAACAGTGTGAGGGCCGGCCTCGGAATCCAGAGTCGGCTTAGCGTTGGCGTAGTTATTGATCCAATCGGTAATCAGAGCGACACCTTCTTCATCGATGACATTGGAGGCGAGTGGAGGCATCCTCGAGTATCCATTGCTTTCAGCCACACGACTTAGAAGAATAGACGCCGCAGTGTCACCGGGGATGACAATACGGTGTGATTCGTCCACCAGTCCAAAGCCGCCTAGGGATTCACCGTGGAGTAAGTTGGTTTCCTCAATGGTGAGAGCGCTCTCACCAGACCAAGAATTAGGGACGACATCACTGCCTTCATAGTGGCAGTAGGTACAGTTGACTGCTAGATAGGAACGCACACGTTTTTCCAGATTGGCACTGACATCACCCGGTGTGTAGTGCTTGGGGAGCGTCGAAGCATCTGTGGGGAGGGGGTCAGTTGATGAAAGATAGCCAGCTGCCAATAGCTCCAGAAAATTTCCGGAAGCAGTTCCCAAGTTGCCTAAAAGGTTCAACTGCCGAGTGTCAAAGCCTAGCACGACGCCGTTGTCGTTCGTGTGGCATGCGCGGCACTCTCCGCGAGAAGGAATGCGCCATGTCTGGGTGTGCGTTGTTCCATTTTCCGTGATAGTGAGGTCAATATTTTCCCCGTCTGTATCGACTAGAGTCGCTTCGGTTTCCTCATCGTTCCATTTGTAGGCAACCCCGTAGAAGTCGCCCTCGGTCTTGACGATGAAGCGTGTCTCCAAGCGTTTCACATCGGCGCCGGGTGAGTCTCTGTTGAGATCCATTTCAAAGTGTTTGATCCAGACACCGCCGGTGGGAGCTGCCCAGAAGCCGTCTTCGGAATAGGTAATCGTGTCGTCCAGGTTTGCCAATGAGAAGAAGCGCTTTTTGTCTGCGTGATCAGACCAGAACCGCAAATTGATGTCATAGGGGTTGATGCCCTCGCTCGGTGTTAGTGTAGTGAGATCGCTAAACGCTCCGGTATCAGAGAGGTTCGTTGGGAGTGAACCGTCATTTTCACTATAAACGATCTTACGAATGATTCCGTCACCGTAGTCGGCCATGAAAACCGTGCCATCTTCTGCCGGGCTCATTTCCATGGCGGTGATTCCAAGTTCGGTTCCAATTTTGATGACGCTATCGACGCCATAGGTGTCTGCAGTGAAGTCGCTCGCAGAGCTGATCTCCAGTCCTGTGGTCATTCCGGTTTTATCAAGTTCAAAATCCGAACCCGAGCTGACGCGGCCCATGCTCTGATACGCTCCGTCGTCAGGACGGGTGAGATACCAGATGTCCCCTTTGGTATAATCGCAGAAGAGGTATGCTCCTGTGAGTTCCGCAATGTTGGAACCCTCGTAATAGGTTCCGCCCACAATGGACTTCACTCCGGAAGCGGCGCTGTTTCCGATTCTCTTGTACTGTAGGACTGGTTGGATATAGGTCACTGCTGCAGGTGGATCGGACAGTGGTGAGGTGTAGCTCGTAGTTCCTAGCTGGAGCGGTCCTGGGTCCGTTCCCTCGAAATGAGCCCAGCCACCGTTACCACCGCTCGGCATGATCGAAAATTTCTCATATTCGATGTGGCCGGCATCCGCCACCCAAAGATCGGAAGTGCCCGGGACGAAGCCGATTTTCCAGGGATTCCGGAAGCCGATGGCAAACATTTCAGTCCGCACCTGGAACGCATCGTTTGTTGGGATGGTCTCACCGTTCAAAGTGGTGACGCCGCGACCGTCTGTGAAGTTTTGATCAATGAATGGATTGTCCGCAGGCACGGAGTAATAGGCGTTTCCGGAACCATCCAATGTGACACCGGTGGTATTGACTGGCTCGTAGTTCCCGGAGTTCTTATCGACATCAATCCTCAATACGGATGAGTAGAAGTCCGCATCAATGTGTTGGGAATTGCCAGGGCCGCTGGAATTTCCATCGTCGCCGACAGCGATGTAGAGATAGCCATCCGGGCCGAAGAGCATTCGGTTGATGCGGTGAATGTTTGCGGTGGCGGCCATTTGAAAGAGGACTATCTCGGTGGAAGTGTCTACTGTGCCGAGATCATCCGCATTTGCGGTGAAGCGGGAGACGCGAGTGGAGTTTCCGGACGAACCAAAGTCTGCCGTAGAGTCGTAGCCGACATAGAAGTAGCGGTTCGTCTCAAAGTCCGGGTGGAATGCCAGACCGCGAAGACCACAGAATGTTTGTGTGCGGGTATTTGGAATATCGAGAAATAGGCTCTTTGTTGGGGAGCTGGAGGTCACATCGGAAATCAATTGAACATTGCCTGCACGTTCAGTCACGGCGAGCACTTGCGAGTTCCCGGGGATTTTTTCCAGACAAGTAGGTTGGGAGAAGGTCAGACCTGAGAACGCGTTGTCGAACTGGTAGCCACCCACAGGAGCTGATTCTGGAAATGTGAGGGTCGAGTTGGCGGTTTTTATGCCATTGCTGGCTGAAATATTGACTACGGCAGTGTGGGTGATAGTGGGGTCAATGCTGTCGATGGCGTAGCTGAAGGAATCAGTGCCGAAGGATCCAGTGTGCTCGTATTCGATGGTGTCGTCGCCAAGGACGGTCGCGACCCCGGAAGATGGAGCAGAGGTAATGCGGAGCGTGGAGAGATCTGCGTCTTCTAAGCCTTCATCATTGGCGAGTATATCGAGTCCGGTGGTAGAGCCGATCATCACGTCGAAGTCGTCGTCCTGGGTAACTACAGAAGAGGTTTGGATGGCAATGCTGGCCTGAAGGGCGGTTTCGTCACCGCTGTAGCCGCTATTCCGATCTACTACGAAACTGATGGTATCACCTTCTGCAACGGCCAGATCGGAAATGCTGAAGGAGCCGTCAGCTTCCGACAGGCTGTCGTCTGATCCCGTGGTGGAGCTATTGACTGAAAAAAGGGCACTGGTGTTATGATAGACCGAGGCATTGATCCCGTTGGCGGATGTGCTACCTCTCCGGAAGCTGCCTTCAACCGTGGCTGAGGTGCCGTTGAGGAGGTCTGCTGCACTGATTGTGTAGCGTGCGATGACAAATGAAGTGGCTGTGTCGTTGCCCGGGTGAAACAACAAATCTGTGCCGACAATCCCAGCGTTGAATCCAAAACCATCATTGAAAATTTCAAATTCTGAACCTCCATCGATAGCCCCAAGTATGGCCGGTGTGTTGTTGAGTGAGGAGCCTTCGAATCCAGCATTCCCAGCGTTTCCTACATTGTTGTCTGCTGTTAATGCGACTTCGTTACCGCCGGTAGCAGCACTGGAATAAAGGTAGTCCCAGCCATCTGGCTCGGATGTGGAGCTGGAATAATCTGATGCAGCATCGGCCACGGTGACGAATCCAGGAAGATCGGAAATTTCACGGAGCTGGTAGCCGGTGAGGCGGACACCTTCTCTACTTGAAGTGACAATCACATTTTGGGTTGTGGAATCCGCTGTAAAGGTTCCCAAGGCGTAGTCATCGCCGTTGAGAGTATTGTCGCCAGTCCCCGTGAGAACCATCTGCCTTTGGGGGCTTAGTGCGAATCCGTTGTCTTCAGCATACCAGATCTGAACAAGATAGCGCTTACCGCTGACGACTGACATTGGTATGGTAACCGACGTTTCACTGGTGGGTGTAAAGTCGATGTCTCCGAGAAAGGTGTCGTAATCAGTGTCGCCGGTATCGAGGCCGAAGAAGTCGCCACTGTTGTTGTTTGTGAGACCGTTGTTTTCCACAAAGTCGATGCCTGAGACTGTCACCACGGAGGGGGCGCCAGTTCCCGCATAGTTTTGTGCCGAGACAAGAGTGCCGGTGGTAACGACATCACTGACACTTGAAATATCGGAAGTAGTCCAGTCGATGGACGCCGCGTTTGCCTTCATAGAGAAGAGGCACAGGGCAGAAATGCTTAAGATGAAATTGGGTTTCATTTTTATTGGGTTTGGCTTGCCGTCGGATTAGACGTGATCGCCGTTTCTGAAGCCACATAGAAGTGACGAGAAAAAAAAGCCGTAGTGCCACTAAGAGCACTACGGCGAAACAAACTTCGGGAGAAGTGAGGGGCCTACTCTAGTTGAGTAAGATGGCCGTTAGCGACGGCGGCGGAGCAGGAGGCTGAGAGCGCCAAGACCCGCTAGAGCAGCGGATGAAGGCTCTGGGACAGCTGCTGTGGCTAGATCGATTGTACCTGTTAAAGCGGTTTCGTCGCCTCCATAATGGCCGTTTCTGCCGACTACAAAACTGAATGTGTCACCCTCGGCAACAGTCAGGCCAGTGATGTTGAATGTGCCGTCCACTTGTGTCAAACGTCCGGCCGAACCTGTTGCTCCAAAAATCTCGGTCGTATTCTGGTAGATATTAGCCGTGATAGAGCCAGCAGAGACTCCAGTGGTGCCACCAGCGAGGTCTCTGAAACTACCAGAAATGCTGCCGATGGTGCCATTGGTAATATCCGCCGCATCAACGGTGTAGCGCACGATGGTAAAGCTAGTGGCAGCACTGTTGCCTGGATGTAACAGTAAATCTGTACCTTCGACCGCGCCATGTGCTGCATATCCATCACTGAAAATTTCGAATTCTGCGCCTCCATCGATGGCTCCCAGAACTGCTGGGGTATTATTTAATGAGGTGCCTTCAAACCCGGAGTTGCCGCCATTTCCGACAACTGTCCCTGGAGTCAAAACCGCTTCAGTGCCACCTGTAGCGGCAGAAGAGCTAAGATAATCCCAGCCTGCTGGCTCGGCAGTGGCATCGACGTAGTCACCAGCGATATCTGCGATCACCGCTGCCTGTGAAGTTGCTGCGACACTTAGAGTAGTGAGGGCAACGATCAATGGCTTGATTCGTGTTGTTTTCATATATGTCTATTTTTTTAGTTTTTGTTGAAGGGGGTAAATGTGATTCCCAACTAACGAGATATACCCTTTTTTTAAAGTGAGAGTCTATGACACGTTTATGTAATGGAGATTGGTTGTTTTTCATGCTAAATCGTACTTCCTTTTGTCCTTATGTTACTCATTTTTAATAAAGTCCTCTTCACTCTGCTGCTATTTGCTTGTGCAGCTGGCGAGGTGTTGACGGCTGCCGAGTACTCAGGCTTGAAGCAGCTCTCACTGACTCAGCTCGAAGAGCGGGCCTCAGAGATTGATGGGCAACTGGATCAATTGGCTGGATGTACATTGCGCTCTGGTGTGGGAAACCTGGGGTGGCTTTCCCAAAGCCGTGAAGACCCCTCACACCCGGAATGGGTTGAAATTGATTTTGGTGAAGACAAAGTTATCGACCTGATCGTCATGGCTCCAATCATCTGGAATGATACTAGCACAGGTCCGCGTGCGGATGGCTTCCCAGAGGAGTTCAAGGTCATCGTGGGTAAAAATGGTGAGAGGGAGGGAAAGGTGGTCGCCTCTTTTGATGCGTCAGATAAGTTGTTGCCTCGGATCGCCCCCTTGGCCATTCCTATAGAGCCAACCACCGCGGGGTGGGTGCGGATTGAGGTTACGAAGCTCTCGAAATGGGCTTGGAAAGAAGGGAGATACCTATTCCAGCTTTCCGAGGTTATGGTTTTCAGTGGGTTAGAGAATGTGGCGCTCCACCAATTCGTCCGTGTCTCTTCACGTACAAGGGATAATGTGGCGCAATCCATGTCTAGGGGGGCCTTGGTGGATGGTTTTATGCCCTACCTGATGGACGCTGCACATGGTGCTATGAGCGACCCTTATATTGCTTTTTATAAGGGTGCTAAAAAAATGTCCTTTAGTGTCGATCTTCAGCATGAGCAACATTTAGACGGCGTAAATTTGCACATCAATGACATACGGGAAAACTTTCCAAAAATGTACCATGCTGACTACGGAGTACCCAAACGACTTGTCATCGAAGGTGCTAATCTGCCCGATTTTTCCGATGCCGCCTTGCTGCTGAACTACACCCGTAGGAATATTTACGAAACAGGACCGGTCATCATGCTGAATCTTCCTGAAACCTCCTGTCGTTATGTACGCCTAGTTTCAGAGGAAGGCTACGCGTCGCCCGAAGCGAACAACGTCTGGCGCTGCTTCGGTTTGGCGGAGATCGAGTTATTATCCCGAGGACGCAACGTAGCTGAGGGAAAAGGGGTGCGTGTCAACTTCCAGAACAAACTTTCCCAAGGTGAGCCAGAGGCTCTGACCGATGGGCGCAATCACTATGGCAAGGTCTTGCCTGTTCGTGACTGGATGGAGCAACTCGCCTTACGGCAGGAATTAGAAAACGAGCGGCCGCTTGTCTCAGCGGAACTGGATGTGCGTTATCAACGGCAACAGAAATTACTCTGGGTTATGACTTGGATGGCTGCGGTTTTCGCTGCTGGGATTGTCATCACAGTGCTCATCAATCGAATTTTGCGCATGCGTGAAGTGGCTCGTCTTAAGCAACAGTTTGCCGCTGATCTGCACGACGAGCTCGGCGCTAACCTTCATTCCATAGGTCTGATCAGTGATGTTGCTGAGGAAGTTGAAAGCGTGGAAGAGTGGAAGGAGCTCAACCAACGCGTCCGGCGGCTGACGGAGCGTGCCGGGACAGCTGTGCGCCACTGCACAAACATGCTTGAAGTCCCAAGACTCTCCATCGAGCTGCCAGCCGACATGCGCCGAGCCTCGCAGCGGATTATGATCAATCAGCAACATGAGATTGTGATCGAAGGCGAGTCGTATTTGGAGCAGCTTAAACCGCGCGTCCGCTTCGATGTTTTCCTGTTCTACAAAGAGTGCCTTATCAACATTTGCCGCCATTCCGGAGCGACAAGCGTGAGGACTCATCTCAGCGCTGGTAAGAAGGAAATTGAGCTGACAGTCAGCGACAATGGGTCTGGTATTGCTTTTTCGGAAAACGAAATCCCTTCCTCTCTTCAGAGGCGAGCGGACTTACTCAAGGGGAGCCTTGGAGTGGCTAGTTCCCCTGAGGGAGGGACAACCGTTAGCCTGAAGATGCGCTATCGACCATGGCTCAATTTCGCTAGTATAATCAGGAGTTTGAAGCCAGAAATCAAAAAATAGAGTTTCATGGTTGATAGCCTCAACGGTCTACGTAACATACGGCCTCTTTATAACCCACTCAATATCATGCTTTCTCGAATTCCCATCATGCTGGTAGAAGACCACCCCGAATACCGCGAGAGCCTTGGCCTCGTATTCAATAAGTCTAGGGATGTTGAGCTAGCCACACAGTTTGGTGCCGCTGAAGAGGCTCTCTACTACCTGCATCGTGTCACTGGGAATGAAGATCCCGGTGTGATCTTGCTTGACCTGAACTTACCAGCCATGAGTGGTATCGAGGCTATCCCGGAGTTTAAGAAATATCTTCCTGATACGCCTATTGTTGTTCTTACACAATCGGATAGAGAGGCTGACGTGCTGGCTGCAATATCCGCCGGAGCTTCGGGTTACCTCTTGAAGTCCTCTAGTGGAAAACAAATAAGAGAGAGCATTCGAGCTGTCATTGATGGTGGAGCTCCGCTTGACCCCAAGGTGGCACATTATATTCTGGAAAATCTATGCAATAAGAGGCGAAAGACTGACGATGTTTTCATGCTATCAGAGCGCGAAATTGAGGTTCTAAGTCTGATGAGCGAAGGCTTGGTTCAGAAGCAGATCGCCGGACAACTTGCTATTAGTAATCATACCGTAGGCAATCACATCCGGAACATTTATGAAAAAATCCAGGTTAAGAATGCACCTGCTGCTATCAGCAAAGCCTATCGAAATGGCATCCTTTCGTAATGAGTTTTTAGGTCGTTGCTTAGACCATTTGTATTCTTATTCGGTCCACCTTGGTCAGGAGTTTTAGCTCAGATTGAGTTTTCACAGTCTTTGCTGAGGATAAGCACTCTGTTCTCATTATTGTGCGAAACAGTGTGCTATGATGGAGGTGTTGTGGCTTAAAAGTCTAGTGGAGATTATACTAAACTGAGTTCCAAAAGAGACAAATGTGATTTTAATGAAGCTTGGAGAATAGCGCGTTGCGGAAGAAGTGAAGGCTGGGCGCTATCCTGTTGAATCTGCGTTGTTCCTCAGTTACGGTGCTCGCACCGCTCCTTCGTCACGCC
Organism: Rubritalea sp.; assembly: GCF_051252225.1. Lineage (GTDB taxonomy): Bacteria > Verrucomicrobiota > Verrucomicrobiia > Verrucomicrobiales > Akkermansiaceae > Rubritalea. The sequence continues at coordinate 10,270 of NZ_JBPOGE010000010.1, read as the reverse complement.
TTGATTGACCAGGAAATCACTCCAGCATTCGTCTCCTTTGAATCGCAGAGTGGTATTAATCAGCCAGAAGTCCTACAGACTTCTAAATGCTCCGTTTTTTTTTACCAAGCATTGGCTTTGCCATGCTGGGCTGTGGGAGAGGGAACCTCTTCGAGGTTTTTGGCACAAAAAAGCCTCAAGGCTTATTGGGCGCTTGAGACGATTTTTGCTTTTAAAAGTTCGCAGACTGGGATTGGCGGGAGCCTCTGCGGGATGTACTCGCGCTGCTCGTGATTTTGATTCGCATGATTTGCTGCGCTCACCATGCTAGCAGTCAAACTGCGTTCTCATCCCAGTCTTTAGTTTTTGGCACAAAAAAGCCTCAAGGCTTATTGGGCGCTTGAGACGATTTTTTTACTTTTTAAAAGTACGCAGACTGGGATTCGAACCCAGGACCAATTGGTTAAAAGCCAACTGCTCTACCAACTGAGCTACCTGCGCGTTTATTGGTTATTTGGTGTGCTCCTTGCGGTGCGGGCAGAGACGTAGTGGAATTGGAGTGGTGGCGCAAGAACTTTCTGCTGCTTTTTTCTAAGTTTTTCGAAGTCGCAGGATGTTGGTGGGACTGTTTTTACTGTCGGATACTCTGTAAAATATTTAGATCTAAAGAGTAAGGTGTTTTTCTGAATGGTTCCCTAGAACTGTTTACGTAAGTGGCTAGGTAGAATATTAAGTTGGTCCCGGTATTTTGCGATAGTGCGGCGCGCGACTGTTAGCCCTTTTTCTTTCAATATTTTTTCAATTGCTGAGTCTGAAAGTGGTTTTTGGGTGTTTTCTTCGGCAATGAGTTGCTGAATGGTCTCGCGGATTCCCGTGTTGGAGACTTCTTTGCCTTTGTCGGAAGTGAAACCGGTGGTGAAAAAAGTACGGAGTTCGAAAAGTCCATGCGGTGTGAGTATATATTTCCCTGCGACGGCACGTGAGATGGTGGCGGGGTGGACCTCAATCGACGCCGCAATGTCGTTCATGGTGAGAGGCTTTAGCGCTTTGGGACCTTTTTCAAAGAATTCAGGCTGGCGCTTCACTAGTTCGAGCGCGAGCTTGTAGAGTGTTTCTTGGCGTTGGGAGACGGAGCGAATAAGGATTTTTCCATCGCGAATTTGGTCGCGGAGGTATTGACGAGCGGTGTTGTCATCGGTGCTCGCCATTAAATCTTTGTAGGCATTGCTGATACCTATGTCGGGGATGTTGTCATTGGTGAGACGAACCTCCCATTCGTCAGCGGCATTTTTAGCAACGACAAGGTCGGCTGTGATATGCGGATTAGAGGTCGGGTCAAACTCCGCTCCCGGATCTGGTGTGAGGGTGGCGATAGTCTCGGCAGCTTGATTGATAGCTTCGGTGGTGACTCCGAGTTTTCGGGCGATCTCTGGAATGCGCTTGCGTGCTAGATTATCTAGTTGCTCAGACACGATGCGATACTCTAGGGAGCCGAGTAGGTCGCGTTTAGCGAGCTGTATGAGTAAGGACTCTGTTAAGTCTATCGCGGCGACGCCAGCGGGGTCGAAGTTCTGTAGTGCTGCTTGCGCTCTTTCAATAACTCTCAGTGGAATGTTGTTAGCGATAGCGATGTCTTCGAGAGATGTCTCAAAGAAGCCACGATCATTAATGTACCCAATCAGTAGTGTTGCTATTTGCTTGGTTTCGTCAGGGAGTGCCGCGAGTGCTAGCTGGCTGAGTAGGTGCTGCTGGAGTGTTTCTGGCGAGACGATCGAGTTGTAGAGATGGTCGCGCTTTGCCTGATCGTCTGAGGTGGTCGATGCCGTGCGGTTTTCCGTAATGCTGAGTTCACGGAAGTCGTCATCGAGGTTGGAGAGAGTCTCCATGTCGTGCTCAGCGTCTGGAGTGGTGATTTCTTCGAGCTGTTCATCGTTGCGATCGATCTCAAGCACGGGGTTTGTAAGAAGCGCCTGCTGTAGTATTTGCCCCAGTTCTAATGAGTTTGCTTGTAAGACTTCAAGGCTCTGACGCATTTGCGGTGAGAGTACTTGAGACTGACCTAGGTTATGATGGAGATCGATTCCTGCCATGATGTAGCATATACTTGTTAGGAATTGGGCTCTTCCTTGCCTGTCTTATAGAGTTAAAAAACCATTCAGTATAGCAGAAATTATGCCATTAAATTATTTAGTTTGTATGTGGCTCAGGTACTAGGGGTTTCGTGATCGTCTGCAGATTGCTAAATAATTTGATCTTATACTTGTTGCGCAGTCGTTTGAATAAGTGGGTCTCCAGTATAAGATTTCAGCTTCTTAAATTCGATTCTTTGACGTTTAAGGACTTGCTTAGATACAGTAGTTTTTAACTATTATTTAATATTTAAAAAAAGTCCCTAATTCCAGGCGGGATTAGGGACTCAACTAGTTAATACTATTTTCCGTAACTATTTATTATGCCGGTGGTAGTGTCGTATCGATTAGGTCACGCCAAGCATCGATGCCGCCTTTTATGTTCACTGTGTTCGTGATTCCCTGCTCAGCAAGAAATGTGCAAGCTTTTGCGCTACGGCCACCGGCTTTACAGTGAATGTAGATAGTTTTATCTGTAGGTATTTCGCTGAAGCGTGCAGTTAGCTCTTGTAGAGGAATGCGCTGTGTTCCATTGAGTGCAGCGGCGGCTACTTCTGCTGGAGTTCGGACGTCGACGAGGATTCCATTTAGGCCTGAATCGAGTTTTTCTTTAAGTTCTAAGACGGTGATTTCTTTCATAGTAGAGGTGCTGGGTATGCCGCAGAAGTTCTCATAATCGATGAGGTCTGTGACTGTGGGGTTGTCTCCGCAGAGTGGGCACTCTGGGTCTTTTCTGAGAGTGAATTTGCGAAACTCGGTGTTAAGGGCATCGTAGTGAACGAGCTTTCCTAGTGGAGGCTTTCCGGCTCCGAGGATGAGCTTGATTGCTTCCATCGCCTGGAGGGAGCCAATGACGCCGGGGAGTACGCCAAGTACACCCGCTTCAGCACAGCTAGGAACGGTGCCGGGATCTGGTGGCGTGGGTAGCATGCAACGGTAGCAAGGCCCTCCTAGGTGTGGCGCGAAGACGGAAACCTGTCCTTCAAAACGGAAGATGGAACCGTAGATGTTAGGTTTCTTGAGTAGGTAAGCGACGTCGTTGCTGAGGTAGCGAGTGGGGAAGTTATCCGTGCCGTCGATGATGATATCGTAGTTGGATGTCAGCTGTTTTGCATTAGCGGCACAGAAGCGCGTTTCGTGGCATTCAATTTCTATAAAGGAATTGATCTCCTGCAGGCGCGCTTTGGCGCTTTCAAGCTTAGGTTTGCCGATCCAGCTTTCGCCGTGGATGATTTGGCGCTGGAGGTTTGATGACTCCACATGGTCCGCATCGATAAGGCCGATTCGGCCGACACCCGCCGCAGCTAGATACATGGCGGCAGGTGAGCCTAGCCCTCCGGTGCCAATACAGAGGACCGAGCTTTGTTTGAGCTTGATTTGTCCCTCTTCGCCTACTTCGGGGAGGCTAAAATGGCGTGCGTATCGTTGCTTCTCGGCAGGTGTGAGCATGAGGAAAGTAGAGAGGAAAAAGGCTGGAGGAGAAAGGATAAAGTGGGTGTGGCTCTAGAGGCCTTTAGTCGTTAGAGAGTATATATTAGATAAGTGTCGACTCTGTCATGCAGTCATCCTTGGTTCACTTAGGATGTATGTGTTGTATACTGCTTGTTAGAACGTGTGATGAGTGAAACAGGTAAATACGAATGGGTGATTGTGGATGGCATTGGTCCTTTTTTTCGTGGTTATAATAAGCGACGTATCAATTGGTCCAAGATTCCTTTAGCTGAGTTGCCTTTGGGTGGCGAAGAGGCTGATGCTTACTGGAGTGCTGTTCGGGGTGAAATGTCTGAGTTTGTCCAGCGAGTGAGAGCGCATGGGTATAATACTGTGACTCTGGATGATGTGGCGCACCTTACTCAGCATGAGAGCTATTCTGATAGTCTGCGTAAGCGCGTGGCCCGACTTTCGGCAGAGATGCGGGAGATCATACGGATTATCAAAGGTGCAGGCTTAAAGGTGTTGATGACGAGTGATGTCGTGCCGATGACTGGGGCTCTTGTGGAGAAGCTTCATGGTGACCGCGTAGAGACTGCTAAGTATTTCAAAAGCTTGTTAGTCCAATTTATCCTCGATTTTCCCGAGGTCGATGGAGTGGTGCTACGTCTAGGGGAGGGTGATGGAAAAGATGTCAAAGGGGATATTAACAACTCGCTGTTCATTCAAACTGCGAAACAGGCGAATGTGATGTTGAAGGATTTATTAGAATGCTTTGAGTACCATGAAAAAATGTTAGTTTGTCGCACTTGGACTGTGGGTGCGTACCCGGTAGGAGATTTGATTTGGCACAGGAAGCGTGTGCGGGGCTTGTTGAGTGGAATAGATAGCGAGCATTTTATTCTATCGCTCAAGTACGGTGAAAGTGATTTCTTCAGGTACCTTCCTCTGAATCAGGCCTTTTTCGAGACATCGGTACAGAAGGTGATCGAGTTTCAGGCGCGGCGTGAATACGAGGGCGCGGGAGAGTACCCGAGTTTCATAGGCTGGGATGTTGAGGCCTATGCTAAGGAGTTGGAAAAGGCGAATAACCTAGTTGGGATGAGTGTCTGGGTGCAGACGGGGGGCTGGCATGCTTTTTCCAGAAGGTCTTATATCGGTGAAGGATCGTACTGGGTGGAGCTGAATAGCGCAGTGGCTGTGCAGGTGCTGCAGTACGGTCGTTCAGTCGATGCGTCGCTCGCGAAATTTTATGGAACGATTAAGCTCGATTCCGTGAGGCGTTTCCTCGAACTATCGAATGAGGTGGTTATGAAGGGACTCTATGTGGAGGAGTTCGCTCGGCAGAAATGGTTTTTTCGGAGAGTGCGTATTCCGCCGCTTTTACATGTCTATTGGGATTGTATTTTTTTTCAGCATCCAATCAAGAAGGTGATGAAGCATTTTGTCGAGGATGAGCAGAAAGCCATCCAAGATGGTTATGCCGTGTTGGAGAATTTTGCCGAGATGGAGACGCTCGCAGAAAAGCTGGGCTGGAGTGTCGATGATGTGCGCTTTATGCACGACTCATATCGTTTGATCGCGCTCGCTCGCGAGTACATTTTTGCGCCTTACACTGAAGAAGTAAAGGCGCGTGTTCTGGCCGCAAAGGCTGAGTACAAAGCAAAATACCCGCGTTCTGAGCGAGCTCGATACCGCGTGAAGACGAGCTTTAAACGTCTAGACGTGAGTAGTCAGAGGATCGCTCTAGTGAAGCGGGTATTTTTAAGAAAGAAACGAGGCTACAGGTTGTTAGATCACCTGGTGACGATTCACCTGTTAGGCTATGTCTATCGGCTCTTTCATAAACATTATGAGCACAGAATTCCCAAGTTTGCTCGGAAGAGTGCGATGGGGATTGATACTGTGCTCAAGTAGGCCTGTTTACTCGGGGCTCTCTTCTTTTGGTTGAGGTTTCCAGCCAAGTTTTTTCTCGATAGCGCAGATCATCAAGCCTGCGATATCTTTTCCTGTTGCGGTTTCTATACCTTCGAGTCCTGGTGAGGAATTGACCTCTAGTAGGAGAGGCCCCTTACGTGAACGGATGATGTCAACACCAGCTACTTGGAGGCCAAACGCTTTGGCTGCTTTAATGGCTAGGGTTCTTTCTTCTGGGCTGATTTTCACAATACTAGCCTGTCCACCTTGGTGGATATTGGCACGGAATTCCCCAGCAGCAGCGGTGCGCTCGATAGAGGCAACAATTTTGCCGTCGATGACAAAACAGCGAAGGTCTTTCCCTTGTGCTTCTTTAACGAACTCTTGAACTAGTAAGTTGGCATTAAGGGCTTTAAAGGCATTGATAACAGACTCAGCTGCTTTTTTAGTCTCGGCAAGGACCACGCCTCGTCCCTGAGTTCCTTCTAGGAGCTTCACGATCAATGGAGCGCCTCCGACCATGTCAATGAGGTCGTTTGTGTCCATGGGGGAGTGAGCAAATCCTGAAGTGGGGATGTCTAGCCCGTGTTTAAGCATGAGCTGCATTGAGAAGAGCTTGTCTCTCGACTGGCTAATAGAGTCAGAAGTATTCAAGGCAAACTTTCCTATGCTTTCAAAGTGGCGGGTTAGAGCGCAGCCGTAGAAGGTAATACTTGGTCGGATACGGGGAATAACCGCGTCGAGCATGTTGAGACTGTGGCCACCGCGAGAAAGTACTTCTGGGTGCTCGGCCTCCATTTTTAGGTAGCAATGCTTGATGTTAAGAAAGTGCATGTTGTGGCCGCGTTCTTCACCTGCTTCCATGATGCGCTGATTACTGTATAAATCTGGATTAGATGCCAAGATTCCAATATTGAGGCCTTCGCTTTTTTTCTCAGGAACACCGTAAAGGTTGGTGATGTCGTCCTTGCTAAGCTCGCCGTGGCAGAGCTCTTCAGAGGGGTCTACGAGAATACGACCTTGCATAGCCTCGCGTCCTAACAACATGCGGTAACCCATGTTATCGCGATTTGTTAGGGTGACTTCAATAGTGCTTGTTTTTCCAGCAAGCTCCATGGTTGTGAGGATTACGTGACGTTTCTCACGTTCCCCGTTAGAGGACTTAACAATGCGTCTATCCGCGACTTTAGCTTCACAACGGATCGTGGTCTTGCGGTTTTTCTGAATAGGGTGAACCTCGAAGTGAACCCAGCTTTCCCCATTACGTTTAAAGCCTTGAATATTGAAAGCGTGAAGTGATGAGGTCTTAGCGCCTGAGTCGACACGTGCTTTGATGGCGGGAACGTGGAGTGATGGGAGGGATAGCCATTCAGCGCAGCCGACAATGATTTTTTGCTCATTCATGATAGTTAACTTTGATGCTTTGTTTTGTGTGGGGAAATCTTTTTTTAGTGAAAATATTTACACAAAAAAAGCGCAGGGCCTAAACCCTGCGCTTTTTTATTTCAGTGTGTAGGTAAGTTTGTTTAGCGAATGCGTTCGAGTAACCATGGGAGAAGGTCGGTAATAGCGACGCGTTCTTGTTCCATGGTGTCACGGTGGCGAACGGTGATCGTGTCCGTGTAGTCTTCACCGTTTGGTCCAGCTTCACCGAGTGTTTCAAAATCGATAGCAATACAGAACGGCGTGCCGATTTCGTCTTGGCGACGGTAGCGGCGTCCGATGGCAGCAGCTTCATCATAGAATACATTCATGAATGGCTGAAGAAGCTTTTGGACTTCCTTCGCTTTTGCGACGAGCTCAGGTTTATTCTTAAGAAGTGGTAAAATAGCAGCCTTGATAGGTGCTATACATGGCTTAAAGCGCATGACTGTGCGTTCGTCTTTCTTGCCGCCCTCTTTAGTGAGGTCTTCAACATCGTATGCTTCACAGATGAGCGCGAGTATGGTGCGGTCACAACCGGCTGAGGGTTCAACGACATGCGGAATGAAACGCTCTTTAGTTTCTTCATCGAAGTACTCGATGGTTTTACCTGAGTGTTCTTGGTGTTTAGAGAGGTCGTATGCGCCTCTGTAAGCTACGCCTTCTAGCTCCTGGATGCCGAATGGGAATTCGTATTCGATGTCATATGTCTTCGCAGAATAGTGCGCGCGCTCGCCATCTGGGACGTCGAGTACGTGAAGCTTTGTGCGGGGGACGCCAATTTCCTCATAGAAAGAAAGGCGAGTCTCTAGCCATTCTTCAGTGAGGCGAAGTCCGTCTTCAGGGCGGCAGAAAAACTCGATTTCCATCTGTTCAAATTCACGGGAACGGAATGTGAAGTTACGTGGATTGATTTCGTTGCGGAATGCTTTACCTATCTGGGCGATGCCAAAGGGAAGCTTTACACGTGATGAATCGAGTACGTTTTTGTATTGAACGAAAATAGTCTGAGCTGTCTCTGGACGAAGATAGGCAACGGCGTTTGGATCATTATCGTCAGAAGATGCACCCATTTTTGTTTGGAACATGAGGTTGAACTCACGTGGCTCAGTAAGGAGTGAGCCGTTCTCTGGGTTGTAGCTGGTAGTGTCTACTTCTTCAGTTGTTGTCTCGCCTACAAGCTCTAGCTTTTTCGGTGCGATTTGTTTGTCACTGAGAAATTGGGCGTAATACTGTTTAGCTGTCTTACGCGCTTTGGCCTCATCTTGATTCGCAGTCGGATCGATAAGCACAGAAAACGGTTTTTCCACGGACCAGTCGGATTCGGCATGGCTTGCACCAGTGTAGTGGAAGGCGGTACCTGTCTGTGGTTCAATCTGGTCGGCGCGGAGTCGAGCCTTGGATAGAAGGCAGTCACACATTGGATCGGAAAATCCTCCAACGTGACCAGATGCTGTAAGTGCAGCATGGTGGTTGAGTATGGAGCCATCCATGCCGAGGATGTCATCGCGTTCTTGGACGTTTTTACGCCACCAGAAGTCTTTTAGATTACGTTTCAGTTCGGCTCCGAGTGGGCCGTAGTCCCAGCAACCATTGAGTCCGCCGTAGAGTTCTGCGGATTGGTAGATGAAGCCTTTGCTTTTACAGAGGGAGACAATTTTCTCCATCTTCTGTGGGTCGGTGTTTTCTCTTTCAGCCATGATAAAAAGTGATTTGTGAGGCGGATAAAAGCAGTGCTAAGCCGCTTCGGCAAGAGTGAACTTATTCTCTAAGATCCGAAGCTGCAGCTGCCACATTCATAGCGTAAATCTCTATAGTCCTAAGTGGAGCGTGAAGAGGCACGATAGTAAATGTCACAAGGGCTGTAAACCCATTGGTCCCAGTAGGGGCTTGAGCCTCGTTTTCTTTTTTTATAGAGGGGGGCGAGGCCTTAGCTGGTATTTGATTTAAGGAGGTGTGATGGCTGGGAGGGAGCTAGTCAAGTTGAGGGCGATTGTCGTTGAGAGGCTGAGACTATAGACTATAGTGGATGTATGCGATGCGCAGTTGTTAGAGAATTAGATAGTATAGAGGCATTTATCAGGCAAAAAGGGCAGTTACATTGTGCTGTTGTCCAAGGTTTGGATTTTCGTGAAGTTGAGATCGATTGGACGCGATTGGATTTCAACGGAGCAATATTCCTAGGGTGTCATTTTCCAAAGGAGGTGCCTGTTGAGTTTCTAATGAGTAAAGGTGCTGTTATATTTCCTAATTTCCCGTCGATCCCATACAACCCCTATAGGAATAGGCTGTATTCAAGAGAGGAACTGATGGAGGGCTGGAGTGAGCAAGAAGATCGAAGTGTCGATAAGCGCATTTATGATCACTTTGTGAAAAGGGGTCGAAGTAAAGCTGACATATTAGAGTCTCTTGCTCAGCGTCTGCACGATCATGCTATCGATGATGGTGTGAGGGATTTGCTAGGTGGGCGGAATGAGCCCGGAGGGAAAAAGAAAGTTGTTGGTATTATGGGCGGGCATAGCACAGCGCGTGATGATCCCTATTATAAGAAGGTAGTGAAGCTGGCCCGAGATCTCTCGCGCGCTGGGTACTTTGTGGCGTCAGGAGGTGGGCCTGGGACTATGGAGGCGGCGAATCTCGGAGCCTGGTTGGTAGATGTTTCAGACGAGGATCTAGAATGGGTGCTGGATGTGTTAGCGAAAGCTCCACACTTTGAATCACCAGGATACATGCTCGCTGCTAGAGAGGTTCTAGAAAGGTATCCCAATGGAGGTACAAGCTTAGCTGTACCGACTTGGTTTTATGGGCATGAGCCGAGCAATCTATTTAGTAAACACATAGCGAAGTACTTCTCTAATAGTATTAGGGAGGATGGTCTATTAGCTGTCGCGACACATGGGGTTGTTTTTGCGCCAGGAAGCGCGGGGACAACTCAGGAGATTTTTATGGATGCAACACAGAACCACTATGTGACCTTTGATGAAATTAGCCCGATGGTTTTTCTGGGAGTCGATAGGTATACTAAGGAAACAATGTTATTCCCGTGCTTGGAGCAGTTGGCGCAGGGGCGTAGTTATGCAGAGTATCTGCACTGTACCGATGATGTTGATTCCGCATTGAATTTTATTAGTGCTCATCCACCGCTTGAAGTAGCAAAGTGAGTAGGATTATTGGAGTTTAGGGGTGAAATGGGGCGATAAATGTTAAGATCTCTTAAATGTCTCTTCGAATCCGCATTGTGTTTCGAGAAAAGTTTGGGTGTGAAAATGTAGTTGTCTAAGTGACTTGTGAGTTCCTTCTGAAATTAAGTCAGGGAAAGTGTCGAAAGGACTTGCGTGGAGCTCTGGAATATGTAGATTGCGCCCCGCCTCACCCGCCTCGGGGAGCGCGGA
>NZ_JBPOGE010000009.1:0-107559 GCF_051252225.1 Rubritalea sp. | reverse complement strand
GTGAGGAGTGAGGAGTGAGGAGTGAGGAGTGAGGAGTGAGGAGTGAGGAGTGAGGAGTGAGGAGTGAGGAGTGAGGAGTGAGGAATTAGGCGTCATATGTTAGATCGCCCTTCCAGGGCTAATTGTTTTAATTGCCTATTAACCCAGCGCTACGCACTGGGCTTTGACGGGTCGCCCCATCCGAACTGGTTGAGACAGATCGGCGCTGAGACGCTGCCGCCCTTGGTCATTCTGGAGAATGCAGAAACCTTTGAGCAATACGACAGCTCGGTAGAGAGCTAACACAATGTGTTTATTAAAGATGGATGAAGTGTGTATTGCCAATATAAATTGTTAGAATATTTGGAATGGTCGCATGGGTGATACGAAATGTTCTAAGATCCCTCTATTATAAAGGTAGGATTTTTAATTTGGATGTATTCTGGATTTGCAGTTGGTTTGGCTTTGGGTATTGTGTTTAGACGATGTGGGAATTGATTAACCAAGGGGGATCTCTGGTCTGGGTACTGCTGGCGCTAACGTTTGTGGCGACAGTGGTAGTGCTGGAGCGCATTTTATTTTTTCAGAGGAACCGGATTCATGTGGGTAATCTTATTTTAGGGCTTGCGAATCATGTTCGGAAGAAGGCATATGGTGAGGCTATGCATGAGGCGGCAAGGGCTCCAGGCCCTGTGGCTAGGGTGGCGCATGCTACGCTGATGAGGCATCATTTACCTCGCACGGATTTGCGCGATATTGCGCGTGAGGCTGGCCAGTTGGAGGTTCCGAGGATCGAGAAGAATTTGCGTGCGTTGTATGCCGTGGCTTTGATTGCTCCGTTAGTGGGGATGTTGGGGACTGTTTTGGGTTTGATCGAGACGTTTGGTGGGATGCAGGAACGCTCTGGTTTTTCATCAGCTAAAATGATTAATGACGGTGTGCATGAGTGTTTGATTACTACTGCACTAGGCTTGATGGTGGCGGTGCCGTGTTATTTATTTTACATGTATTTTATAGGGAGGGTGAAGCGGATGGTTCACAGTATCGAGCGGGCCGGAATAGAGATGGTGAATGTGATTTGTGATTCTCGCGAGGCAACGAGTGACATTGTTTCTTTCGGTGATCGGGCGAAGGAGGCTCGGGAATATAGGGCTGACCCTGAGAGTGCTAATAATTAAGCATCAATGAATCTAGAACTGACATTGCCGGAGAAACCTGGTTTTTTACATGGGTTACCATTGATTGATCTTTTAGCACTGGTGATGCTTTTTCCTCTACTGACGACTTCATTGGCTCCGCAGGCTGGTGCTGAGGTGGAGCTGCCGGAGACTAATTTTCGTCTACAACGGGTTTCAAATCCTATTGTAGTGAGTATCACTGGCGGTGCTGATCCACAGTATTGGGTAGGTAAGGACAGGGTGGAGCGTGGTGCGCTGCTGGATGCTGTGCGCTTACGTGCTGAGCAGTGGCAGGAAGGTGGTTCTGCCGCGGTGCTTTTGAAGGTGGATAAGACGGCTCAGAGTTATGGCATGGATGTATGTTATGAGCTCCTGCGTGAGGGATACCGAACGCTGTGGGGTGCTAAACTAGCTCAATAGGAATGATTTTTTCTCACAAGAAGCGGTTACAGCGTGATAGGGATGCTGGTTTGGTGTTTACTTGGCGTGGTAGCTTTGGTGGAAATAGGGGCGGTTTATTATTGGCGTTTTTGATGACTTCAGGCTTATTCGCATTTGCTTTTTGGGGAGTAAGCTTGGATTTGACATCGACAAAGCCCGAGTCGCGACAGGCGGCTAAAATTTTGCTGTTGGATAATATTTCGCCGGAGATGGCACTATGGATCGATCAGCATACGCCATTTCCTAGTAGGTGGGATCCGCAATACGATGTAGAGCATCAGGGTCGTGTGGATGTTGCGTTAGAACTAATGTATAAAGAGGTGACTGTGCCACCGAGTCCATGGCGCGAGATGCCTGAGATGGCGCATTCAGTGGTGGCGAGCCCACGATTAATCATTGATGGTGAGGTAGACCTGGGTGATTTACCAATGGTGAAAGATCAAGTTGTGGAGCCAATGGTTTTGGCGCTTGATGTAAAATTGAAGGGTTATGGTGCGATGGCTAAGCGTGTTCCAGAGGAGTTAAAGGGGTTTGACATGATGATTCCAAGACAAGCATACGGGATGACTCGGAGGTTTACACTGAGTCTACGTGCTGACGGGAGTGTGTTAAATTGCACACCTGTGGATTGGGAGGATAGTGAGTTTGATCGAGAGCTGGAGAATTGGGTGCGCCTGCAGAGTTATAGTTCCGCTGACAAGCCGGGTATCGAGTTAGGTGAAGTAAATGTGACGGTGGAGGTGATGGCGCATGTTGGAAATTAGTTTCCAGGATATGGCGATATCAGTTCTTGCGCTGGCGATGCTGATGGTGGGTTTTTTGTTATTAGGTCGAAGGTCTACTATGCGACAACGTGGGCGGAGAGCTCAGCGAGAGATCTTACGCTGTGATGTGTGCGGTTTTCTCTATAAGGATGTCGGACCAGAGCGCATCATTCCTTGCCCCCAGTGTGGACGTGCTAACCAGAGAGGTAGAGATAAGTCTCTAGGCTGAGTGTGGAGTGAATCTAATGATGAGACTTGCACATATGGCAATGGGGTGAATAATCCTTGAAATCAAATTTTTATGAACGAACGCAGAGTAGTTATTACTGGTATCGGAACCGTTAGCCCCTTGGGTAACGATCTCAACTCCACATGGGAAGGCCTCAAGGCTGGTAAGAGTGGTATCGATTATATCACCCAGCTGGATACAACAGACTACCCAGTTAAAATCGGGGGTGAGGTGAAGGATTTTGATCCTAAGCCATTTTTTTCAGACGCTAAGGATGCACGCCGAGCTGACCGCTATACTCAGCTAGCTATGGCAGCTTCTAAGATGGCGATGGAGGACTCTGGTATGGATCCTGAAGCCGTAGATAAGACACGCGTAGGCGTAATGGTCGGCTCAGGTATTGGTGGTCTTGGTACACTTGAGCGAGAGCATGAGAAGCTTATCGCTCGCGGTCCTGGACGCGTGTCTCCATTTGTTATTCCGATGATGATTTCTAATATCGCTTCTGGGATGATTTCAATGGAGTATGGATTCGGTGGTCCAAACATGGTTATCGTGACTGCGTGTGCAACTTCTAACCATAATATTGGTGAAGCGTGGCGGATGATTAAGTTTGGCGATGCTGATGCATTTATTGCCGGTGGAGCAGAGGCTACAATGTTACCAATGGGGCTTTCTGGCTTTGCCAACATGAAGGCGCTTTCTACTAGAAATGATGATCCACAAGGCGCGTCCCGCCCATTTGATATAGGTCGTGACGGCTTCGTGATGGGTGAAGGTGCAGGTGTTGTGATTCTTGAGGAGCTCGAGCACGCTAAGGCTCGTGGCGCTAAGATTTACGGCGAGCTCGCTGGCTATGGTGTGTCTGCAGATGCGTATCATCTGTCAGCTCCATCTCCTGATGGTTCGGGCCCATGCCGAGCTATTCATATGGCGCTGAAACATGCGAAGATGAATCCTGAGGATGTTGATTACGTGAACGCTCACGGCACATCGACTCCGCTCGGTGACATTTCTGAGACTACTGCTATCAAGCTGGCTTTCGGTGATCATGCTAAAGATAAGCTTGTCGTAAGCTCTACTAAGTCAATGACTGGACACCTTCTAGGTGCAGCAGGTGGAGTTGAACTCACAGCGTGTTTGATGGGAATGAGAGATGGAATCGTAGCCCCCACGATCAACCTTCATGACCAAGACCCACTGTGTGACCTAGATTATTGCGCCAATGAGGCACGTGAGATGGAGATCAATGTAGCTCTCTCGAACTCTTTCGGCTTTGGTGGTCACAATGCTACGATTTTGGTGAAGAAATTCTCCTAATATAGACCAGCTCTAATTTTTTTAGCCCGCTAGACAGAATGTTTAGCGGGCTTTTTGTATCTATTTAGCTTACTGGTGATGAGTAGTTTGTGTGATTTATAAGTCTAACAATAGAGGTCTTCATATTGAATATGTCTTTACCTGAAACAGATTCATCCTCTAGGGTAGAATGATTCTATTTATGGAGACCCCACACACATATATGTCTAAAGAAACCCCTCAATCTTGGGAGCAACGCCGTGCTACTGCTGAAAAGCTGTATGCAAATAAAGAGTATAAAGCTGCAGCTGACCTTCTATGGGAAGGCGGAGAGTTACCCTACCGCAGTGCAGATGTTGCGCTTTGCGTGAAATTACTTTCGAGAACACGCCAAGAGGATGCCATGCGTGTTTTACAGGAAACGATGAGGCGTAACGTCGGAATGGCCGAGGAGAATTTGGCGCTTGCGAGTGCTTTCTACCAAGAAGGTATGCCGCTGTTAGCTGCACGGTTTTATGGTGCGGCTCTAAGTGTGAGTAATATGTATTTTGAAAATCATTTTGAGAAGGAATCACTCTGGTATGATGACTATAAGGTTCTTCTAGAGACTTGGCAGGAATCTGACCAACGACCTATGCCTAGCCCTGAGACTGCTATGAGCAGCTTCTTGGGTAAAGCTAAGACCTTTATGGAGTACACTCAGCGTATTACACAGGTAGCTCCTGTGACTAAAGCTAGCAGTGCCGATATATCCGTAGATCAAAGCGCTAGTGACGCGCCGCGACCTAAATTAAATTTCCCGCAACCAAACAACTAAAGTTAGAAGGTATAAAAAATGAGTGAGACCTTATCAGATAATATGTCACCCGAGACAAAAATTTATTTAAACTTAGTTGATGGAGATCCCCATAATTGGGTGTTGCGGAAGGAAGCTGCTCTGAGGCTATATGACGATGGTTTTTATGAGATGGCTGCTGACATGGTGTGGAATGCAACTGAAATTCCATCTACCGATATGGATATAGCATTTGCAGTGAAAATGCTCTCTCGAGCCAAGCCTAATAGGAGTATCCGCTTGGTTTATGAATTACTGCGCCAGAATTCAGGTAAAGCTGAGCAAGCGATTGCTATGGCAAACGTGTTCAATTTAATTGGCTATCCTATGTTGGCGTCACGCTGCTACGGAGCAGCGGTTAGTATCAATGCTGACTTTTTTGATATAGGTTTTGAGCGCGATGCTTTCTGGAGTGATGACGAGCGCACATTAGAAAAGAAGCTTATTGAATCAGAGTTTGATAGGCATGCACATTTCGCACTTCAAGGGCGAGAGCTTCAAGGTGAGCCAATTCGTTTTGGTGATCTAAATGGAGAGTTAGATAAGGATTCATTTAAAGCTGCGTCAGAAGCTGCTGCGTTAGGCGATGTGACAGGGTTAGTCCCAGCGTTCGAAAAATTACAGGTTGTGATGCAGCCTACTGCTCGAAAGGCCGATAAAAGGGAAGCAGTTCCCATTGCACCTGAGGCCAAGACACCATCCGGTGGTGATCATGCCGCACTCTATGCAGATAGAGTGGGTGTTTCACCTCAGCGCGTAGCTGAGGCGAAATTATTGTCACAAGCTTTACCTCCGACAAGAACTGCTCATGCAGAGCCTCCTGCGACTCCTACTGAGCAGGAAGCTCAGGCTCCTGCGCCTACAGTTCAACTTCAGGTGCCGAAGGCTCCTCAACAGGCGCCTCCTACAATAAAGCTAAATTACGGCCCCTCGAGTAGTCAGCCATTGAAGCAGCAAGCCGACACTCAGGAGCTAAAAGGTGCACCTATACCTTTACTGAAGGTTAAAAAAAATCCGGAATCGGAGTAGATATCGACACAGTTTTATAAAGGTAATTGAGCTCACTGTGGGGAGATTATTTACATCCGTGTGCTAAGTTTGGTGCTCAGCCTGCGTGGCTCGTGTGTTGTGAAAATAATTTTGGTATTCTCGTGTAATCTTAGTCGTGTAGAGTATCGGTCATGAAAAGCTTTGAAGTGTTTGAGCGCCGAGTGAACTTTGGTGATACCGATCTAGCCGGCATCGTACATTTTACTAACATTCTGCGTTATGTGGAAGAGGCTGAACATGCTGCCATGTTTTCTGTTGGTGTTGCTCCAATAAGTAAAAAAGGTGGTTTTCCTAAAGTTCACATCGATTGCGATTATAGATCACCACTGCGTTTTGGGGATGTAGCCGAGGTGAGAGTCGAAATTGTTAAAGTGGGAGGGAAATCTCTCAGTTGGGAGTTCTCTGTCACTGTGGCGGGAAAGACTGTGGCTGAAGGTTCTCTAGTAACAGCTTACATGAATAATAAGGGTGAAGGGGCTGCGATCCCGAAGGAGATAAAAGAACTGCTAGTAATACCAAACTGAGTTCCAAAAGAGACAAATGTGATTTTACTGAAGCTTGGGGAATAGCGCGTTGCGGACGAAGTGAAGGCTGGGCGCTATCCTGTTGAATCTGCGTTATTCCTCAGTCACGGTGCTCGCACCGCTCCTTCGTCACGCCTTGATTGACCAGGAAATCACTCCAACATTAGTCTCTTTTGAATCGCAGAGTGGTATAACTAAGTAAGTTTTACTATTATTAAAAACAAATGCCCGAGACTGAACGAGTCAGCTCGGGCATTAATGTGAGTTAGTTTATCACTTACATCACTTCTAGGCTGATTTCGATTGCCTTGGAAGTAGGGGTGTTAGAAATGTCTGCGGTACTATCAATAGGCACAAGTACGTTGGCTTCAGGGAAGTAAGCAGCTGCGGATCCTCGAGGCATCTCGTATGGTATCGCGAGGAAACCTTCTGCATGTCGTTCGCCATCATCCCAGTGGCTCGTGATTTTTAGTTTTTGCACAGGTTTGATGCCGCGCTCTTTCATATCATCCGGATTAAGGAAGATGATCATGCGCGCATTTCCAATACCCCGGTATCGATCGTCTAGACCGTAGATGGTAGTGTTGTACTGATCGTGAGAACGGAGAGTTTGAAGGATGAGGCGACTGTGATCCTTTTTCTTGAAAATACTCAATTCTGGAGCGCTGAAATTAGCTTTACCGTTAGGTGTGTCCCAAATGCGTTGTTTAACATTGTTAGGAAGGTAGAAGCCAGCTGGCTTACGAACACGAATATTGAAGTTCTCAAATCCAGGTATTGTAGCTTCGATAGCGTCACGAATGAGGTCGTAGTTGTCAGCGAATGCGAGCCAATCAATAGTTTCTGTATTACCAACGACTTTGTGTGCGAGATTCGCAACGATTGCCGACTCGGACATGAGACGTTTAGAGATAGGTTTTAGGCGACCGGTAGAGGAGTGGACGATGCCCATGGAGTTTTCACAGGTGATGAACTGAGGGCCTTCCTTTTGGATATCTGACTCGGTTCTTCCGAGACAAGGCAGGATGAGTCCAGTCTTGCCGGTGACAAGTAGCGAGCGATTGAGCTTAGTTACGACGTGGGCAGTTATATTACACTTCTGAAGTGCTTCAGCGGTGAAGTCTGTGTCGGGTGCGGCCTGGAGGAAGTTTCCACCCATAGCTAGGAAGAATTTGGCTTCGCCTTTGTGCATGGCGTGGATGGCTTCTACTACATCGTAGCCGTGCTTGCGCGGGGACTCGAATTTAAAGACTTTTTCTAGCGAAAGGTGGAACGATTCCGGGAGTTTTTCATAAATCCCCATGGTGCGATCGCCTTGTACATTGGAGTGTCCACGGACAGGACAGAGGCCTGCACTTTCACGCCCGAGAGCGCCGATCATGAGGTGTACATTGACGACCTCACGGATAGTATCTACGGAGTTTTTGTGCTGCGTAAGACCCATAGCCCAGCAGGTGATGAGCTTTTTGTCTTTCGCGATAATCTTGTCGGCAAGCTTTTCAATTTCTTCACGACTAATGCCAGAGTCTTCTATAATGCGTTCCCAAGTAGTATTCGCGCATGCTTGAGCATACTCTTCAAAACCAGCTGAGTGCTCAGCTATGAACTCGCGGTCAATCACGGACACCGCGGATGCTTCATCACGAGCAAAAATGGTTTTAGCGATACCTCGGAATATAGCCATGTCTCCATTGACTTTGACTTGTAGGTATTGGTCCGCAAGTGGGGTGGCAATATTTAAGGCACCTTTAAGATTTTGCGGATGAGCGAAGCCTAGAAGCCCCGCTTCGCGTAATGGGTTAATAGCAACTATTTCACCGCCATTTTTCACACAATGCTCCAATGAGGCTAGCATACGTGGATGGTTTGTCCCAGGGTTCTGTCCGACACAGATAATAACATCTGCGGTGTGAAGGTCATCCAGAGTGACTGTGCCTTTTCCAATACCTACGGATGGTCCAAGTGCTGATCCACTGGATTCGTGGCACATGTTTGAGCAATCTGGAAGATTGTTAGTTCCGTAGTTCCGTGTGAAAAGCTGATAAAGGAAGGCGGCTTCGTTGGATGTACGTCCTGAGGTGTAGAATACTGCTTCGTCTGGGTGGTCGAGCGATTTGAGCTCATCCGCCATCAGTGTAAAGGCGTCATCCCACGAAATAGCTTGGTAATGTGTGGCTCCTTCACGCAAAACCATGGGACTTGTTAGGCGTCCTTGTTGGTCGTGCCAGTAGTCACTTTTTTGCATTAATTCATCAATTGAATATTTAGCGAAAAAGCGTTCATCGATGATTTTTGATGTTGCTTCTGATGCGATAGCCTTCGCACCGTTCTCACAGAACTCAGTCATAGCTCTATGATCGTCAGGATCTGGCCACGCGCAAGAAGGGCAATCGAAGCCACCCATTTGATTGAGATCGAGCAAAGCCTTAGTACCGCGTACAGGCCCGGCGGTGGACATGACTTGTTTAAGAGATGAGATCACGGCTGGGGAGCCAGCTGCCCAAGTCTTAGGGTCTTTCCTTGTTAAGGGTGCGTCTTCAGATTGCATATTACTATGATTAATGATGTGCATGAGAGATTCAATGACTCATATCATTTTTGTATAAATTGGGCAAAGCGTTGCACGAAAATGAGGGGCGATTAATGCTTTTTTATCCATTGTTGAGTCTCAGAGTGTGTGATACGATGCTTAAATGCGTTTGGTAAGGTTTGGTGAGGCTGGTTATGAGGAGCCTGGTGTGGAGCTAGACGATGGACGCTTGATGGATGCTAGCTCGGTTTTTAGAGATTTTGACGAAGGTTTTTTTGCATGCGGCGGACTCGCATCGCTCGAGCAATGGGTGAAGGATGGTTGCCCTGAGGGGATTGAGGTAGGTGATAATGTGAGGAGAGGTGCGCCAGTGAAACGACCATCAAAAATCATCTGTGTAGGAATGAACTACAAACAGCATGCGATGGAGTTTGATCACTTGATGCCTGAAGAACCCATTTTATTTATGAAGGCAACGAGCGCATATTGCAGCGCCAGTGAAGATGTGCGTATGCCCAAGGGGAGCTTGAAGTTAGATTATGAAGTCGAGCTTGCCATCGTGATCGGTCGCACAGGTAGTTACATTGAAAGGGAGGATGCTCGTGAGTATATTGCAGGGTACTCTGCTATTTGCGATTATAGTGAACGCGCTTTCGAAGAGGAGCTTAGTGGACAATGGGTGAAGGGGAAAAGTGCAGACACCTTCGCGCCAATGGGGCCATGTATGGTGACAAAGGATGAGGTCACAAATCCTAACGCCTTGAGGTTATGGTGTAAGGTGAATGGTGAGCTCAGACAGAATGGTTGGACCGGTGATATGCGGTTCGGGGTGGATTACTTGGTGAGTTATATTTCTCAATTCATGACCTTGCTACCAGGGGATGTGATAGCCACTGGAACACCTGCTGGAGTAGGAATGGGGTACGATCCCCCTAGGTATTTACAAGCGGGAGATAGTGTTGAGTTCGGCATTGATGGCATAGGGTTTAATAGTCAACGCGTTGTGTCATCTTGATGACGCGTTAGCTTTCATCAAACACATATAAAACATCGTCCATTATACGTGTGCTTATTGCCCGTAACTCGATTAATATAAGTCTATTCAAGTTTATTTTTTTGAGTAAATAGAATCTAATTTTCTGTTAGGAAAATAGAACACGCTTTTTCTTGCGTGAAGAGGGAATTGGCTTATAAAGTCGCATTCCACTGATTTGTGAGCGTGACACATTTGTTACTAGATATGTCACTCTCGCGGAATTTCGTGCCCTTTTATAAGGGTCAGACACACATACCGAACATTCAAATGAATCCGGATAGAGCAACACTCAACTTTCTAAATAGCTTCCCCGAAGAAGCACGTAATAGGGGCGACGACCTTCAGCAAGAAGGCGCAGTCACTCAGATTTTTGGTAACCACCTTTTCATTCAAGGGAGAGTGGAAGACAAGACCGGTACTTTCCGTACCAGTCTCCGCCTTCAAGGTAACCGTTGGTTTGGCAGTTGTACTGCTGAAGATGAATTAATCGCTGGCGCATGCCTCTATGCTACGATGATGGAGCGTATGCACCGTGGCGAGGACCTACCTGAAAGCCCTAACGAGTTTGATGACACTCCAGTCATTGACCTTATTGAAGAGAAGCTTGATCGCGAGCTTGACGATAAGGAAGCTGAGTTTGTTAGCAAGGTAGAGAAACGCTATCGCCGCTATGTGATCGAAGGTGAAATGCACGATCATGACATGGTGCGTTTGAATCCACGCTGGGAGATTGTCACTTACGATCCACTTGAACTCTGGCCAATGCCTCCAGGAGATATTCTAGAATTCTGGAACTATCTAGCATACGCATTTTACAAGAAACGCCTCCCTTACCCTGAGTTCATGAATGCTGTCACAGACCTAGAGGATGTGCAGAAGAAGATGAAAGACTGGGAGAAGGAACGTGAGATCGCTGAGTGGTACGAGCGTATCGAAGACGTGAACGAACGCCCACCTGCCGAGAAGCCGATCGAATGTGATTTCCGTATCGTTTCGACAATGAATGAAGCTCGCGTAGAAGTACGTGAGAACAAAGGTGAGTGGCTTATCCTGCGCGAGAAGAATGATATTGAGCGTTTGGTCACTCTTTTTGCATCTGCTGCGCTTCGCATGGATTCTCAAAGCCAAGTTATTTGGGAACACTATCTCGCATTTTATAATGGTGAAGGTGTGGCAACAATGGATCTCGACACGGAACAAGCGTGTCGCTTCATGAACCGACTTTTCCGCCAGCCAGCACTCAAAGGATACATCGTAAACCTCGATGAGAACTACTATAAAGTAGTGAAGGAACCACTGAGGTGGGTATGTGAAGATGATCCATACCATCCTGACAATTTTGCACTCCAGCTCGTAACTGATGAGGGCATTAATGTGTCTCACTCAGTACGATTACTACCAGGACGTGAAGAGCTCTATCAATCTGATGAGACGGTCTTCCCTGGACCATCACGCTGGTTAGAAGATACAGATGTGATGCCACGCTACATGATCCCTAAACAGGTGATTGACTCGCTCGAGGGTGTTGAGTTTCTTCGTAAAATCGGCGCAAAACTTCCTGACACACTCAAGAAGCGCGTACTAGATCTCGATCTATTCCCACGTTTTGAGATGCGTATCGAGCAAGGACTCACAGCTGCAGAGACTGAGCACTTAGTAATCAATGTACTCGCTCTTGAGAAAAAAGATCGCCGTACTGAGAAGCTCGTCAAAGAGGGCTGGGAGCTAGTCGAGCAAAAGCCTGTTAAAGGTAAGCAACTCCTCCGATTTGCACGTGAAGAACTCTACCCTGTACCTGGTTTACTCCAAGAAATGGGTCTGACATATGACGATAAACTCGAAGAGTTTAAGACCCGTGTGACCAAGCTATTCCCTGAGAAATTTGCGGAGTGGGCTCAGAACCTACCTGAAGCAATGCAGGTAGAAATGGACTTCAAGCTTAAGACACTTCTTGCTGACCCAGTATCTGCAGCGATTCGCTTCGAGGTAGTTAACCAAGACATTGACTGGTTCGATCTTAAAATTGTAATCGATGTAGAGGGTGTAGAGCTTACCAAAGCTCAGATCCGTCAGTTAGTCGCTGCTCGCGGTGGCTATGTACGTATGGAAAATGGCGGCTGGATGCGTCTCGAGATTAAACTCGACCCAGACCAACACGAAGCGGTTACTCGCCTCGGCCTAGATCCATTTGACTTATCTGGCGAAACTCACCGTATGCATGCGCTCCAGTTAGCTGATCCGAAGGCTGCAGAAGTGTTTGATCCAAAAGCGTGGAAGCGTATTAAAGACTCTGCGCATGATATTCAAGTCAACCTTGATACTCCTGTGCCAGACGGTCTCAATGCGACTCTCCGTCCATATCAAGTGGATGGCTTCCGCTTCCTTACTTACCTCTCTACGAACCGATTCGGTGGTATTCTTGCGGATGACATGGGTCTTGGTAAGACGATCCAGTCTATCACTTACATTCTCTGGCTGCGTAGGCAGGCTTTAGATGCAGGCGAAAAACGTCCAGCATTGGTTGTCTGTCCTAAATCAGTTCTTGATGTATGGGCTACAGAAGCGGAGAAATTCGCTGCTGAACTGAAGGTGAAAATACTTCGTACTCGTGACGATCTTATTGTGGATGAAGCGCAGAACGAGCTCGATCTAGTTGTTCTCAATTACGCTCAGCTCCGTGTTTGCGGTGAAGATCTTAATAGCATCAAATGGCTGACAGTTATTCTCGATGAAGGTCAACAGATCAAGAATCCTGATTCTAAGGCTGCTAAGTCAGCTCGTGAGCTGAACTCTGCTAACCGCCTCGTTCTTACTGGTACGCCTATTGAGAACCGCTTGATGGATATGTGGTCACTCATGGCATTCGCAATGCCTGGTGTTCTCGGTTCCCGAGCATACTTCAAGAAGCGTTTTGATAAGCGTAAAGATCCGTCATCTCAGACACGTCTTGCTGCGAGACTTAGACCATTCCTACTCCGCCGTACTAAGCTCCAAGTAGCAAAAGACCTTCCGCCACGTACGGAAGAAGAGGTCTTTGCTGTCATGGAGGGTGTGCAGTCTGACATGTACAAGGCTGAACTTAAGCGTATCCAAAAGGCTCTACTCGGGCTGGATTCTGATGAAGCAGTGAAGAAGAACTCCTTTGCTATTCTTCAGGGACTTATGCGTTTGCGTCAGATTTGTTGTCACCCAGGACTTATCGATCCGAAGTATCTGAAGGAGGAAAGTGCAAAAATGATTGCTCTCTTCTACCTACTCGACCAGCTCCGTGAAGAAAGTCACAAGGTACTCGTATTCTCCCAGTTTGTTTCCATGCTCGACATCATTAAGGCGCGCCTCGAAACCGAGAGCCGCCCTTACCACTACCTCACAGGTCAGACTAAAGACCGTAAGGGCGTGATCGAGAGCTTCCAGACAACTAAGGACGCGTCCGTATTCATGCTTTCACTCAAAGCGGGTGGTGCTGGTCTTAACCTCACCTCGGCATCCTATGTTATTCTTTACGATCCATGGTGGAACCCAGCTGTGGAAAACCAAGCGATTGACCGTACACACCGTATTGGTCAGAAGAATAAGGTTATCGCATACCGTCTTCTTACTCGTGACACAGTGGAGGAGAAGATTCGTGTTCTACAACACCAGAAGACAGCGCTTGTTACTAACGTCCTTGGTGATGAAGGTTTCGCAAGCAATCTCGGGGTCGATGACTTGCAGTTCATTCTCAGCCACGGTGGAGACATGTTCGGCGAGGAAGAGGCTTAATAATTTCGTTTATACATAACACACTCAAAAGCCCGGGCCCGTCAAACGGCTTCGGGCTTTTTTATTAGAGAGATCTATGTAATTTTTCCTACACAGTTCCGTAGTAATTACTAGCAAGATGATGAATCAGAAAAATTGGACACGCATAGCACAAGGGGTTTGTGTATTGTGCATTATATTTACACTGCTGCTGCCAAGCTTTGCTGAGGTAGGCTTCGCCAACCCGAAGACCGCGAATTCAGCAGGTTTGTGGGTGAATTATTTTGGGGGATTTCACGCTATCTTTCTCCATTTGCCGATTGGCGCTATGAGCTATGTCTTACTGACTGAAGTGATGTCATTAGTGACGAGTGGTCGCTGGCGAGTAGATACGCGATTAGCTCTAGGATTCTCTGCGATTATGGCTCTATTCGCTACAGTGTTCGGTTATTGTTTGTACCTAACAGACCAATATCAAGCAGGTGAATTACTAGAGGAGCACAAGAGGGATGGTATTCTATTTACGGTTTTGGTCTTTACCTCCTTGGCTGTAAAGTTGCAGTGCTACATTGGGAAACCTTGGTGGAAGCTTTGTTTTGGGGTGCTTCTGAGCGTCAGTTTTTTAGTGATGCTTTCTGCTGGTCACCGCGGTGGTGAGATCACTCATGGTGAGCCAAATGATGCGTGGCCAAGTAAGGTTTTAGAAAAACGTCAAGCAACTGAAGCTAAAGCAGCTCAGCCTGAAGTCTTCCTTTATCAAGATATCGTTCAGCCCATTTTAGAAGAAAAATGTGTGAATTGCCATGGTGCTGAAAAGCAAAAGAGCGGGCTTAGAGTGGATACCATCGATTACATGTTAGAAGGCGGTGAAGAAACAGCCTGTTTGGTACCGGGGGACTTGGAGGATAGCTCCTTAATAACTTACCTTCACCTTCCACTTGATGATGACCTACGTATGCCTCCAGAGGGCAAGAAGCAGCTCACAGAAAAGGAGATCGAGTGGTTAGAGCTGTGGGTAGAGATGGGAGCTAGCGCAGATATTAAAGTCGCGCCATAGAAGACGGGGTTTTCATTTAAATAAAAAAGGGCGCCGAGTTGGCGCCCTTTTTAGCATAGAGATGTATTTTCTCTATTTGATTGGTTTCGCACAGTCGAGACGTGGGTGACCCTGTTTCAGGTCGTCACGCGTAAGGCCTTTGCCGTTGTTCATACTGTCCATGGAGCGGAAAGTCGCAACCATGCCGTGGATAGCGGCTATTACGTCACTGGTATGACCGGTTTCAGAAATAGTGTGCATGTTACGGATAGGGAATCCGATGGATGTGGCAGCACAGTCAAAGCCTGCGAGCGCCGCAGCCATAGCGTCAGTACCTGTATCGCGACCAGCGAAGTCCATTTGATAAGGAATACCTTCTTTCATGCATGCTTCCTCAATGATTGTGTTGAGATGTTCGCTTGTGATGGAGCCCTTAGTGATGGAAAAACCTTTGCTCATGGCGAGCGGATTCATGCGTTTCGAGCTCATACCAGGAGCGGCATCGTAGTCGTGATTGACATCTGAGCCGATTAGGATGTCAGGCTTAAACTCACCCGCAATAGCTGTCGCTCCAAAGCGCCCGATTTCCTCATGGGTCGCAATAGTGTATAGAATACGGATGTTCTCGAGTTTCGACTTAGCAAGAATTTTTGCAATTTCAGTAACGACGAAACAGCCGAGACCATTGTCGAGGTATGCTCCATAATAAGTGTCGTCGGAGAAGCCGCGCTTGATTGGGCGATTAAGAATGATCGGGTCACCTGGGCGAATGCCAAGGGCTTCGATCTTCTTTTTAGGATCAGCTCCGTACATCTGGAGCTCGAGGTACATCATCTCCGGCTTGAGGCCTTTATCGCCTGTGCGCTGAGCTGGCTCAGAGAAGTGAATGGCCCCGAGGGCTTCGATAGTGCCGCCTTCAATACTTTGGTAGTTACCGGGCTTTTTTGGATCTTGGCAGAACAGCGTGACTTCATGACCCACAAGCGTGCAGGGAAGGAAGGAGTCGGTGTTGACCCAAATTTTACCATTGGAATCAATTTTGCGAACTTGCAGGCGAATCTTATCAGCGTGACCAATAATCATCACACTCGTCATATCGTCACGCCCAGGGTGAGTGTCGACCACGATACCAGCATTTCCTTTAAACTGATGGATAGCCCAATCTTTTGGTATGAACTTCTCGAATGCTGGCTTGAGAACTCCGTAGGACATGGAGGCTTCGAGGCCGATAGGAGAGGGGGCGGCGAGGACTTCACGCATGAAGTCGAACTGAGCTTTTGGCATGGGCTTCTCCCATGCTTGTTTGATTTTTTTAGACACGTCTTAGATTTAGAATAAAGAATTGAGAAAGTGGTTAGAGCAAGTGGTCCATGCGATCTTTTTTAGTCTGCAGGTACTTTTCGTTGTGCTCGTTTGCGAGTTGGCGGATTGGAAGTTGTTCGACGATCTCGAGACCGTAACCCTGGAGTCCCACCATTTTTTTAGGGTTGTTGGTTAGGAGTCTGATCTTACGTATGCCTAGATCATGGAGTATTTGTGCGCCCATACCGTAATCACGCAGGTCAGCACCGTAGCCTAACTTTTCGTTCGCTTCTACGGTGTCGTAGCCTTGTTCTTGGAGTTTGTAGGCGTGAATCTTTGCTGGGAGCCCGATACCGCGACCTTCTTGGCGGAGGTAGAGTAGGACGCCGCCTTCGGCGGAAATGTGTTCAAGCGCTTGGTGGAGTTGCCCACCACAGTCACAACGGCGGGACATGAAGACATCACCAGTAAGACACTCTGAGTGGACTCGGACGGTGACTGGCTCGCTAGAGTTGATTTCACCTTTTACCAGAGCAAGGTGGTGTGAGTCATCAGTATCGATCTCGTAGAGGTGGCAATCAAACTCACCAAAGTCGGTAGGTAATTTGATTACTTCAGAACAGTGGACCAGCTTTTCTGATTTCCGACGGTATTCGATGAGCTGCGCGATAGTACAGGCTTTTAGACCGTGCTGTTCTTGGTATTCTCCAAGATTCCCAACGCGTGCCATGTCACCGTCTTCATTCATGATTTCACAAATAACGCCTGCGGGTTCGAGACCAGCGAGACGGGCTAGGTCTACAGCGGCTTCCGTGTGACCAGTGCGGCGAAGGACGCCACCTTTAACAGCAGCTAAAGGGAATACATGACCTGGCTTCACCAACATATCAGGTGAACTCTTAGGATCTGCCAGGATCTTCAGGGCTGCAGCGCGGTCTGCTGCGGAAATACCAGTGGTGATACCATGTGCGGCATCTACAGAGACAGTGAATGCTGTCTTGAGAGCTTCGGTATTGCGTCGGCTCATTTGTGGTAGATCCAGCGCATCTGCCTGTTCTTCAGAAATGGGTGCGCAGATGAGGCCACGTCCGTGGGTGGCCATGAAGGCCACGATTTCTTTTGTGACTAATGAAGCTGCGCAAATGAGATCTGCCTCATTTTCGCGGGTTGGGTCATCGGCACAGATGATAATCTTGCCAGCTGCGATGTCTTCGATGATTTCTTCGATAGGACTGAAAGTGAGTGCGCTCATACTTTTGATAGAGGAACCATTGTGCAGCTAGGTGGAAAAAGAAAGTGATTTAAGACAAAAACCTTCCTTCGCTGGTATACTGCGTTTGGGGATTTTCCGCATAGGTAGGATTGCCGATTGCTAGAACTACGCTATTCTGGTGCCGATATGTTTGATTTAGTCAGTGATTATACGCCGCAAGGTGATCAGCAGCAAGCAATTGAAAAAATTGTCAAATCCTTGCGTGCTGGAAACACTCACCAGACAGTACTAGGTGTCACTGGATCTGGGAAAACATTCACCATGGCAAACATCATTAAGGAGGCGCGTAAGCCTACTTTGATCATGAGTCATAACAAGACTCTGGCAGCGCAGCTTTATTCAGAGTTTAAAACATTTTTCCCTAACAATGCCGTCGAGTACTTCGTGTCCTACTTCGATTATTACCAACCAGAGGCATATATTCCAGCATCCGACACCTATATTGAGAAGGATTCAGCAGTAAATGATGAGATCGAGCGACTGCGTTTAAGCACGATGGGTAGTCTACTCACGCGCGATGATGTGATCGTGATTGCCTCAGTGAGCTGCATCTACGGCTTGGGGTCTCCGGATGATTATAAGGAGATGATGCTGACCATTCAGGAGGGAATGGAGATGGGCCGTGATGATTTTCTAGAGAAGTTAGTGGAGCTGTTATTCGAGCGCAACGACGTGGCATTTCAACGTGGACATTTCAGAGTCCGGGGCGACGTGGTAGAGGTGCGACCAGCTTACTTAGAAGACACCGCGATACGCGTGGAGTTTTTCGGGGATGAGATTGATCGCATTTCTGAGGTCGATGCTATGAGCGGCAAGAAGCGTGGCAGCATGCCGCATTACCTCTTTTACCCAGCGAAGCAATTCGTCACCTCAAGTCCGAAGCTTAAAAAGGCGATTCAAGAAATTCGCAAGGAAATGAAGGAAACGGTGGCGGCATTTGAGGCCGAAGGGAAGTTGATTGAAGCACAGCGGATCAGAATGCGCACAGAGTATGATATCGAGATGATGCAGGAGATGGGTTTTTGTCAGGGGATAGAGAACTACTCACGTCACGTCACGGGTCGTGAGAAGGGAGCTAGACCATACACTTTGTTAGATTTCTTTCCTGAAGATTACTTATTGTTAGCGGATGAGAGTCACGCGACTATCCCACAAGTAGGTGGAATGTTTGAGGGTGATAAGAGCCGGAAGACTATGCTAGTAAATCATGGTTTCCGACTACCTAGCGCGCTTGATAACCGCCCATTGCGCTTCCAGGAGTTTATGGAAATGACCCAGCAGCGAGTCTATATATCGGCAACGCCTGGACCATTCGAGATGATGAATTCTCGACCTGAGAATAAAAGTTATGTCCCGTGGAAGAGGGGCGAGATTTCGGCGAATCAGGCCATCAAGATGCTGCGGAAGCAGCTGAGCCCGAGTCCATCAAGTGAGCGAGTAGAAGACTTTGATGTTGAAAAACGAGGTGCTACTTTAATAGCTGAGCAGATTATCCGCCCCACTGGGTTACTCGACCCAGTTTTGACATTGCTGCCTTTAGAGGGGCAGATTGATAAAACGATCGAGCTTTGTCGTGAGCGCATTAAAAAGCATGAACGTGTGTTGGTGACTACCCTGACCAAGAAGACGGCAGAAGACCTAGCAGATTACCTTGAGAAAGTAGGGTTAAAGGCTCGTTATTTGCATTCTGACATTGATACAGTTGAACGCGTTGAGATTCTTCGAGCATTGCGTGCTGCAGAGTTTGATGTGCTGATCGGTATTAATTTATTAAGAGAGGGCCTGGATCTCCCTGAGGTTTCTTTAGTCTGTATTTTGGATGCAGATAAGGAAGGATTCTTACGGAATGAAACGAGCTTGGTACAGACGGCGGGACGTGCAGCACGTCATGTGAATGGAGAATGTGTACTGTTCTGCGATAAGGTTACCGATTCGATTCAACAGCTATTAGATATTACCGCCTACAGGCGAGAGATTCAGATAACTCATAATGAGAAGCATGGAATCACACCTCGGAGCGTGATCCGCGCGGTACAGAAGAGCTTGCAGGAGCATTATGAGGTAGATAAGGAAGGAGCCGCTCTATCGAAGTCTATGGTGGCCGAAGACGAAGTGACCTATAATGCGCTAGAGTTGATCTCAGAATTACAGAAAGAGATGCGTGAAGCGGCAGGTAAACTAGAATTTGAGAGGGCTGCTCACCTAAGAGACCAGATCGAGCAATTACAAGCTAAGCGATCAGCAGACAAAGTAGTAAAAAAAGTAAATTACAAAGATGTGTGATAGTAGCCTGAGAGATCTCCTTAAGAGACGGGTTTTTGGATGACTTGAGAAAATAAAAATGCCAAGCAACTTTCGCTGCAAGGCATTTTTATTAGGTAAATAGTGGGGGAGTCACCTGATTCTAGGCTTCTATGAGAAGCTCGCCGTCGACTTCCTTGATAGGGAAAGTTTCGAGGCTATATGCGCTATCAGTAAGGCACTCACCAGTAACTAATGAATAACGGTGCTTGTGAAGTGGACAGATGACGATTGGCTCGCCATCCGCATCACCAGTGAGACCACGTGAAAGCACCATGCGTTGGTTTTGTGGATTAAAGTTCTGAACGGCATACCACTTTTGTTCAGTAGGTAGATTGAAGACTGCGATTTGTTTTCCGTTAATTTTTACACAGCTGCCGAGATCTTGTGGGAAGTTAGAAACGGCCCCTACATTGATCTGTGTTGATTCTGTAATCATAATAATTTCTATGTGTTAAATGTTATGCATTAGCGAGTTCACCCGATTCTTTTTCATCTGATTCATTGAGGCGTGCAGGGCAGATTTGTCCACGAAGGTCGACAAATTCTACAGTCTCGTCCTCGTCCTCAGAGTTCTGGAAGTGCTTGAAGCGCTTCATTTTCTCTGGGTCATTGATTGCGTTTTTCCACTCACATTCGTAAGTGTCGACGAGGTGATTCATTTGCGCTTCTAGTTCCTCACAGATACCAAGTGAGTCTTTAATTACTACATCCTGAAGGTGCTCGAGACCACCTTCGAGCTTAGTCATCCATGTGGATGTGCGCTCGAGTCTGTCAGCGGTCTTGATGTAGTACATGAGGAAACGATCGATGTACTTAATGAGAGTTTCGCGGTCGAGGTCTGTTGCGAAGAGGTCAGCGTGACGTGGCACGATACCGCCATTACCACAAACGTAGAGGTTCCAGCCTTTTTCCGTAGCAATGATACCGAAATCCTTGGACTGAGCTTCAGCGCACTCGCGAACACAACCAGATACTGCTGATTTAAGTTTGTGAGGTGAGCGAATACCGCGGTAGCGCTTTTCGATGTCGATAGCGAGAGTGGTGGAATCCTGAACGCCGAAGCGACACCAAGAAGATCCTACACAGGATTTTACCGTACGAAGAGCTTTGCCGTAGGCATGACCGGATTCGAAGCCCGCATCGATAAGGTCTTTCCAGATAGCTGGAAGCTGATGAGCGCGGGCGCCGAGAAGGTCAATACGCTGACCACCAGTGAGCTTCATGTAGAGGTTATACTTTTTAGCGACTTCACCGATTACAATGAGACTGTCCGGGGTGATTTCACCACCAGGGATACGAGGAATGACGGAATATGTACCATCCTGCTGAATGTTTGCGAGAAATGCGTCATTGGTGTCCTGAAGCGGAGCCTTATCAAGGATAGGAACGTTCCAGCAAGATGCGAAGACGGATGCGGCAACAGGCTTACAAATTTCACAACCCATTCCTTTCCCGTGCTTGGCTAGGAGTTCGTTGAAATTCTGGATGCCGGTAGCGCGGACGATTTGATAGATTTCTTTACGGGAATGATCGAAGTGCTCACAAATACGATCACTGACTTCCACGCCAGACTCTCTCATTTTTGCTTTAAAGAGATCAGTCATAAGTGGCACACAACCACCGCAACCAGTTCCTGCTTTAGTACAGGATTTAAGTTCACCTACAGAAGAACATCCGTTTTCGATAGCACTACAGATCTCACCTTTAGTGACTGCTTCACAGGAGCAAATCTGTGCTGAATCAGGAAGATCACCAACCCCAACACCTACTGGTTCGCCATCGGAAGATGGGAGAATGAGTTGGATAGGGTCACCTTTAATCTCCATATCATTGAGGTACATTTGGTGAAGTGAGCCATAGGCACTTGCATCACCTACCAGAATACCACCTAGGAGTTTTTTGCCGTCTGCGGAGACAACGAGCTTCTTGAAGAGTTTGTTGTGCGTGTCATTAATAACAATCTCACGAGCTCCAGAGCCTTCTGGTACTTCGATAGCACCAAAGCTAGCAACATCAGTACCAATAAGTTTGAGCTTGGTGGACATATCAGCACCGGTGAAGGTAGCTTCTTTGCCTAGTAGAAGATCACTCACTGCATCAGCCATCTGGTAGCCAGGAGCAACAAGACCATAAATCATGCCTTCATAGAGCGCGCATTCACCAATTGCGAAAATATTAGGGTCGCTAGTAAGTAGGTAACTATCGACTTCGATACCACCACGAGGACCGACGGTGATTCCAGCTTCACTTGCCAGTTCGTCACGTGGACGAATTCCTGCAGAAACAATGATCATATCGACCTTTAGTTCGCTGCCGTCAGCGAATTCCATACCTTTGACAGAATCTTCGCCAGCAATATTTGAAGTGGATTTAGAGAGGTGAACCTTGATGCCACGCTCTTCGATAACGTCTTTTAGGAGGATACCAGCAGCTTCATCGAGCTGTCTTGGCATAAGGCGTGGTGCAAACTCAACTACATGTGTACGGAGTCCAAGGTCTTGAGCTGCTTTCGCCGCTTCGAGGCCTAGCAAACCTCCACCGATGACAGCACAAGATTTAGCATGAGCTGCATACTCTTGCATTGCATCAAGATCTTCTATCGTGCGGTAAACAAACACACCTTTTTTCTCTACACCAGGCACGGGTGGAACAAAAGGAGAGGAGCCAGTAGCCATAATGAGCTTGTCGTATTCAACAACCTTACCGGAGGATGTGATAACGCGCTTTGCCGCTTTGTCGATCTGGGTGACTTTCTCACCAATATGAAGTTCAACGCCATTCTCTTCATACCAATCAAAGTGGGTCATACTAAGATCTTCCGCAGTTTTACCGGAAAAGTATTCAGAAAGATGCACACGATCATATGCTGGACGTGGCTCTTCGCAGAATGTGACTATTTGGAATTTTTTGTCGACGTCTTTAGCTACGAGACGTTCACAGAATTTGTATCCGACCATGCCGTTACCTACGACTATTACTCTTTCTTTCATATTTGGATAATTGGGTAGTTGTTGATTCTTATTGAGCATGTGGCGTGCCACAAAAACACCCAATCAATGAATGAGATTCATCGATTGGGTGAATTTGATTTGAATAACTAAACTATGTGAATCCTCTAGAAGGTGTAGTTCAGTTCAACTGAGAACTGGGAGATGTTGTCTTCGAAAGCAACGTAATCACTATCATCGTTATTGCCAAAATAGTAGGCGTACTTAGCAACAGCCTTGAAGTTATCGTTGAACTTTTTCACTGCAGTAGCATCAAATTCGAATCCGTAGAACTGATCAAAATCCTGATCCCAGAAGGCGTGTACGAATCCTGTAAGTACCACACCGCCGGCGATTTTTGTCCCAGCACTTGCGTAAACATCACTAAGGCCATTCCATGCGGCAGCTGGAGCCAAACCTAGGCGATTGCCAGCAAATCTGTCAGCAAATCCGTTAAATTTGTGCACAGTAGCGAGGGGAGTCACAAACTCATCACCTAGGTATTCAACACCAACGTTGTAGTCGAGGATGCTCGCTTTACCTCCGTAGAAAACGTGAGCGTAGTAGTCACCGTAATCAGCTTCGTTGTTACCCGCTTCAGTCTGGTAGGCAAATTCTGTATGTAGTGATCCTTCGCCAAGAGCAAAGTCGAAGAAGCCACCATATGTGTTGTTGCTAGCACGCGAGAACGACAACTCATCAAAATCCATGAGGTAGGTGTAAGCGGTAAACTTATTCTCACCAAACTTGTAGGACCCGTTGACGAAGTGTGCAGCACCTTTGAGGGCTCTTGCAGCACCTAGAGCATCTGCACCGAATATGCGGTTCACACGGTTTACGTAGCTATACTTAAATGTGAATGCATCTTTCTTATAGTCGAGCAATGCGCCATCCATCGTTTGCTCGTTCTGACGCCATCCAACATTACCGATAAATGCTGCGTTATCATAGATGATACGCTGGCGACCTCCACGAAGAAGTGCGCCGTAGCCGATGTACTGAGCGTAAAGCTGATTGAGCTCGTTGTTCTCAGGATCATCAATGCGTGTGTTTCCTGGTGTATTAGGGTTGAGTTGTGGTTGAGCGCTTGCGTAATCATCGATGAAAGCAAGAGTGCTTTCAGTTTCGACGAAGGCACCAAAACCTTCAGATTTACCAACGAAGAAACCTGGGCGAATACGGAATGTGCCAGCCCAAGAGTTATCTAGACCTTGTATCTTGCGCTGCTCAAGACGAGCACGAGCATCGACGGAGAACTTAAACCACTCTTCTTTCGGTTTTTCTACAACGGGGATCTCTTGAACTTCACCAGCGATTACTGCTGTCTGTGTGAGTGCTAATAATGACAATAATGTACGTTTATTCATAACGTCATACAACAAGCAACGAATGTGCCAAGATGTTAGGTGTGCCAACCAGTACAATTAATCCAATACATTAATTTGATTCACTTATGCTTAGTTTACTTCAGGGCTCACTGCATGGCACAAAAAAGCTCCACCAGAGTGTGATGGAGCTAAAAGGATCTATTGAAGCTAAGGTGAAAAGCGCTGCTATTAGAAAAGCTGGTTAACGATCTGAGCTTACGCTCCCACTTCTTCTAGTTTTCTCCCTGTATGGATCGCCTTTTCCATTTCTTCTCGGCAGATCGTAATGAAATCCTCTTCAGGAAGAGAGAAGGTTTTTCCGCTATTTGAAAACACACCCCAGTTGCGTCGTGGTGGAGGGGAGGATATAGTGTGGGCTACTAACTCGCCTTTTTCAAATTCCTTCTTGGCGACCCAAGGGGGGATGATGCCAACTCCGAGACCAATTTTTGTCATCTCTTTAATAGCTTCCATGTTCCCCAGGGAAAGCGGGTGACGGTATTTCACGACGGTCTCGCTAAAGTGCTTAGTAATGAGGCGCATCGTCTCACTTTCAGCACCGTAAGCGATGAGTCTAACATCTGTGAGTGAACCGCCTCTATTAGTCTGGCGCTGAACCCAATCGTGATCAGGTGAGGTTACAAAGCAAAGCGTGTCTTCTGTGAGTGGAGTAAAAATGAAATTGTTGTCGCTAGGAGCTAGATGGATACCAATAGCGAGATCAAGCTGCCCATGCGCCAGTTTTTTCTGCATCGCTAATGTGTCACCAAGATCAACAGTAATCTCGCATTTGGGATGCATCCTAGCAAAAGTGTTAAGAACACTAGGTAGGATGTACTGGCAGATTGTGTCTGAAGCACCTACCCTAATAGAAGAGTAACCCCAGTGCTTGAGAGTTTCAATTTTAGTCAGAGATGACTCCAGTTCAGCAATGACGCGTTTAGCGTGATGGAGAAACACCTCACCGTATGGGGTAAGGGTTATACGTTTACCCATGCGCTCTATGAGGCTGCAGTCTAGCTGCTTCTCTAGTGATTTAATAGAGTGGGATACTGCAGATTGCGTGATGAAGTTCTTATTGGCCGCTGCAGTAAATGAACGCGTTTCTTCTAGAGCTATAAAAATCTTAAGCTGACGTATTTCAGGTAAGTTCATTGAGTGAGAAATTAGGTGTGAGGTGTAAGGCGGGGGAGACTAGGATATTTATTAATGTTATGTAAGCAGGATGTGTACCATCTGCAGAAATGAATCAGATTCATTTTTTAGATGCATAGCGAAGCCTTATGGTGTCGAGGGTTGGCACAGGTAGTGCTGGATTGCTGGTGTTCACAAATTATGAAAACGAACCCGTTAATTAAACAAGTTAGTACGCTCGCCACTATTGCTAGCGTTATGGCAGCACCTGCTCTTTACGCTGGGCAGCTCGATGTAGAAAAAGACTCTCTTAAGTTTGGTTTTATCAAGCTTACTGATTGCGCTCCTCTCGTAATCGCGAAGGAAAAAGGATTTTTCGATGATGAAGGCCTTCAGGTCGATGTAGTCGCTCAGCCAAACTGGAAAACTCTCTTAGATAATGTAATCTCTGGTGATTTAGATGGTGCGCATATGCTCTCTGGTCAGCCGATTGCAGCGACAATTGGTTTTGGTACTAAGGCGCACATCGTCACGTCCTACACAATGGATCTCAATGGTAATGCTATTACAGTATCCAATAACATCTGGAAGCAGATGCAGGAAAATGACCCTAAGCTCGATTCAGACACCCCTCCACACCCTATTACAGCAGATTCTCTGAAGCCAGTTGTAATTGAGAAGTTGGATGAAGGTGAGAAGCTTCAAATGGGTATGGTTTTCCCAACATCCACTCACAACTACGAACTACGTTACTGGCTGGCAGCTGCAGATATACATCCAGGTATGTATACGCAGTCAGATGTAGGTGGTCGTACCGACGCTCAAGTTGAGCTATCCGTAACACCTCCGCCAATGATGCCGGCGACTCTAGAGTCTGGTAATATCCAAGGCTACTGCGTGGGTGAACCATGGAATCAGCAAGCTGTGGCTAAAGGTATCGGTGTGCCAGTAATCACTAACTACGACATCTGGAAAAACAACCCAGAGAAAGTATTTGGTGTATCTAAGGCATGGGCTGACGAAAATCCAAAAACTAACATCGCTGTAACTAAGGCTCTCATTCGTGCTGGTAAATGGCTCGATGAGACCGATGAAAGTGGCAAGCTTGTAAACCGCGAAGAAGCTGCACGTATCCTTTCACGTCCGAATTATGTAGGTGCTGACTACGATGTCATTAAGAACTCCATGACTGGCTATTTCTTCTTCCAGAAGACTGACAAGCGTGAGATGCCAGATTTCAACGTATTCTACAAAAACAACGCTACCTACCCATGGTACTCTGATGGTATCTGGTTTCTCACTCAGATGCGTCGTTGGGGACAGATTTCAGAGCCTAAGTCTAAAGATTGGTACCTAGAAACTGCAAAAAGCGTTTATGCTCCTGAAGTTTACCTCGAAGCAGCTAAGATGCTCGTAGAAGAAGGTAATATCGATAAGGCGGATATCCCTTGGGATACAGATGGCTTCAAAGTGCCTACAACAGACTTCATTGATGGTGTTGAATATGACGGTAAAGAGCCGATCAAATATCTCAATAGCCACAAGATCGGTAACAAAGATCCTGAAGCATAATTTTCATAGTAATACCTGTAGTATTGTAATTAAGGCCACCTTTTTAAAAGGTGGCCTTTTTTTTGCATATAGAACCAGCTGAATTCTGGGGTGAATGTTAGTGATTCACCTCAGTTATGAGCAGAACTAATAAGTGGTGGTCTAGTGCCTGCTTAGTCAATGCCAACACTATTTCTGCTTACGCTATGAAATTCCTAAAGAAACTACAATACGCACTCTTAAAAGCCATCGATCTCAGTGGCCTCACATTCCTGGCTCCAGTGGTGAGGCTTTGTTATGGTGAAGAACCGAAAATCCAGCTCCAGAAGATTGGTCAATGGATATTTGTCCCCATTGCTGGTGTGCTAGCCTTCCTCTTCCTCTGGCATGTCACCTCAGGAACGATCCAAACGAAGTCTGGCACGCTTCCTAACCCGGCCCAGACCTGGAAAGGGTACAACGCCATCGATAAGCAAGCTGAACGAGAGAATCTAAAGATGAAAGCTTACGAGCTTACAGGTGATGCGCGCGAGCAGATGCTTGAGGAGTCGAAAGAGCAACTTGTAGGCGTAGAGGAGCGTGTAAAGCTAGCGAACGAAGCGGTGACACAGGCTAAGTCTGCTATGAGCGAAAAGACTAAAGGGCTCATTGCGCCGCTTGATGCAGAATATAAAGCCAAGAAAGTTGAATACAAAGAGATAGCAGACGCTAAAAAGGAGGCACTCATTGTGAAGGCTGACTCACTGCCAGCGGGTAATCAAGCGGCTTATACAGCTTACCAAGGTGAGGTGAAGGTTGCTGAATCTGAGAGCGAGGCCAATAAAGAGAAGCTCTCTGTACTTAAGAAAGAAATTGATAAGATTCGCGAGATGAAATCCCCACAAGTAGCTGACGCCCTCATTACTCAAACATTCGCTGCAGAAGAGGAACAGTTCCTTAAGAAGCAAATTGAACTTCTTAGTAATCGCAATAAAGCGATTCAGGTGGAGTCCGCTACAGGGAAGATTACAGCATCCAATGCTGAGTTTCTCACACTCACAGGTAAGGCGGCTTATGATAAGGCTCGTTCTATTGCTAAAGCTGAATCCCGCTTAGGTAAGATGGAGGACTCTGAGTATGCTAAGCCAGCAACCATTTGGTACCAGGTTAAGCGTTCTATTTTCTGTGTCTTTACTGGATTTATTATCGGCACAGCGATTGCGGTTCCAGTCGGAATCCTCTGCGGCCTCAACTCTACCTTCATGGCTGCCATGACTCCGTTCATCGCCATCTTCAAGCCGGTTTCACCAATCGTATGGTTGCCTATCGCACTCATCATTGTCTCAGGTCTCATCCCTGATCCTGACAACAACCCAATTATGGAATTCTTATGGGATCTCCCATTAATCGGTGAGTATAAGATCAATCCAGCCTTCATTGCTTCAGCAGTGACTGTGGCTCTCTGTTCACTTTGGGCGACCTTGGCAAATACAGCCCTCGGAGTAGCGTCTATCGATAAAGATCACATGAACGTAGCACGCGTACTCAAGCTCGGCTTCTTCGCTCGTCTTTTCAAGATCGTCATTCCGTCTGCGCTGCCACTTATTTTTGCAGGTCTTCGTATCTCACTAGGTGTCGGCTGGATGGTTCTTATCGCTGCGGAACTCCTCTCCTCATCAGAAGGTATTGGTAAGTTTGTGTGGGATCAGTTCAACAACGGCGCTTCCGACTCACTCGCTAAGATGATGGTTGTCGTATTCCTCGTGGGCATCATCGGACTCATTCTTGATCGCATCATGATCGTCTTCCAGCGCATGGTTACCTTCGACGGTGCAGTAAGCGTTTAATCATAGAAATATCCAAGATTATGGCATTTTTAGAAATAGATAACGCTTCAGTAAGCTACGGACCGCCCTCCAGCAGGGTGGATATCCTCAAGGATCTTAACCTCAAGGTTGAAGAAAATGAGTTTGTCGCAGTCATCGGATTCTCTGGAGCAGGGAAGAGTACACTAATGAGTCTTCTCTCTGGCCTCGAAAAACCTTCAACAGGCGAAGTTCGATTCAAAGGGGAGAGCATTAAGGAGCCGGGCCCAGACCTCGGACTCATGTTTCAGAACTACTCACTCCTCCCTTGGTTGACGGTGGTAGAGAATGTGAAGCTTGCTATTAGGGCTGTGGACCCTCGACTCTCCAAGAGTGATCTTGAAGAGCGCGCACGACACTATGTGAAAATGGTGAAACTCGATCACGCATTTGATAAGAAACCACAAGAGCTGTCAGGCGGCATGCGTCAGCGAGCATCGCTTGCACGCACACTCTCTCTGGACCCGGAAGTTCTGCTGCTTGACGAGCCGCTCTCAGCACTAGACGCCCTCACTCGATCAGAGCTACAGGACCAAATCCTCAATATCTGGGAGAAAGACAAACGTACAGTAGTGATGATCACTAACGATGTGGACGAAGCCGTTCTGATGGCTGATCGCATCGTCCCTCTCACTATGGGGCCAGCGGCAACTCTCTCTGACGACTTCAAGGTGAACATGGCACGTCCACGTGACCGCCACACACTGAATGATCATCCAGAATTTATGCGCCTCAAGTCTGAGATCACCAACTACATGATGGGGCTCAATAAAGAGAGTAAGAAGCTCAGTGCCGATATCATACCAATGCCTAAGGTGACACCTAAGAATTTCTCACCAACAGTGCTCGCTCCAACATTCAAGCAAAACCCTGTTTCCAGTAAGAACTCTAACAACGTAGCCTAATATGTCTGAGAATTTAAAATTTGTAGAGATTTCAAATCTCGTTAAAGAATACCCGAATCCGTACGGTGATCCTTTCCGCGTAGTTGAAGACTTCAACCTAAATATCAAGGAGGGGGAATTCATCTCACTCATTGGTCACTCTGGTTGTGGTAAATCCACGGTTCTCACAATGCTCGCAGGGCTCAATGAGATTTCTGGCGGGGGTATCATTGTAGGGAATAAGGAGATCGACGGCCCGGGTCCTGATCGCTCTGTGGTATTCCAGGCACCATGCTTGATGCCATGGTTGACAGCCTACGCTAATGTGATGCTTGGAGTGAAAAACGTCTATCCACACGTTAATAAGGCTACTCAGAAGCAGATTGTCGAGCATTCACTTTCTGTCGTTGGCCTAGCTGACTCCATGAAGAAATACCCAAAGGAGCTATCTGGCGGCATGCAGCAGCGTGTTGGTATAGCGAGAGCGATTGCTCTTCAGCCTAAAGTGCTGCTTCTTGATGAGCCTTTTGGTCGACTAGATTCATTGACTCGTATGGAGCTACAGGATGTCATTATTGATATTCTTGAACGCGAAAAACTTACGGCGATGATTGTTACACACGATGTTGATGAAGCCGTATTTATGGCGGATCGCTGTGTAATGATGTCAAATGGCCCTAAGGCTGGGTTAGGAGAAATTCTCGAAATTGATTTCCCACGTCCGCGTAACCGACAGGAAATCTTTAATGATCAGAAGTTCTTCACTTACCGTGAGCACCTCCTTGCATTCCTCGAGCAGCGCTCACACATCAAAGGGGAGACTCGCGTTTTCTCAGCTGGGGAAACCATGGGATTCCGCAATAAAGAACAAATTCAAGATTTGGTTGATAAATCGATGGGTGTAGTTGCCTAAGTGTTCATAGCGCTAAATAATGAATGCCAATCATGTTAGACATGATTGGCATTTTTGCGTCACCACCCTTTTTGGCACATGTATTGCTTTCATCCATAACGTGAACACCACTGATAAGTTAAACGTACTCGATCTAAAGAATCCGAGCATACGCACTCTCCATGTTTCATGGATTGCGTTCTTCATTACATTTGTTGTCTGGTTTAACCACGCACCCCTTGGCGCAGTTATTTCAGAAGCATTCAACCTGACTAAACCGCAATGGAAGGCGCTTCTCATTGTAAACGTTGCTCTCACCATTCCCTCACGTGTGATTGTGGGTATGCTCGTAGATAAATTAGGCCCTAGAAAGACCTTCTCTACACTCCTCATTATATCGGGTGTGCTCTGTGCGTTGTTTGCATCTGCTCAAACTTATGAACAACTTGCCGTTACGCGTTTCGCGATGGGCTTCGTTGGAGCTGGGTTTGTGATCGGAATCCGCATGGTGGGAGAGTGGTTCCCAGCACGTCAAGTCGGTCTTGCTGAGGGTATTTATGGTGGTTGGGGTAACTTCGGTTCAGCCGCTGCAGCGATGACCTTGCCAACACTTGCCACCATTTTTGGTGGTGAAAATGGCTGGAGGTATTCACTCTATTGTACCGCAGCGATTGCATTCCTTTACGGGATCTTCTTCTACATTGTTGCGCGTGACACCCCTAAGGGGGCCACCTACTTCAAACCTAAAAAGAGCGGCGGAATGGAAGTAAGTACACGCCGTGACTTCTACTTCCTCCTCATCATGACAATACCTATGTATGCAGCTCTTGCAGTTCTCGCATGGAAATTGATTTCCGTTGGCTTACTTACACAGAGCACAACGAATATGATCTATGTCGGCCTAGCAGCACTCTTCGTTTTCCAGGTGAGTCAAATCTACCGCGTCAACAAAACCATGCTCAAAGAGGGTGGGGTGCCTGAGATGTTCCGCTACAAATTTAAGCAAGTTGCAATTCTCGATCTCAACTACTTCGTCACTTTCGGCTCTGAACTCGCAGTAGTTTCCATGCTTCCATTCTTCTTCATGGAAACATTTGACCTATCACCAGTGACAGCTGGCCTCCTCGCGTCAGGCTTCGCATTCATGAATTTAATTGCCCGCCCTGCAGGTGGTTTGATTTCAGATAAATTCGGTCGTCGTAAGTCCATGATGATTTTCATGGTCGGTCTAGCAGTTGGTTACTTCACTATGAGTCATATTGACGGCACATGGGCGATACCGCTCGCCGTACTTGCCACAATGTGCTGCTCATTCTTCGTGCAGTCCGGCGAAGGCGCAGTGTTTGCCATGGTGCCGCTCGTACAGCGCCGTATGACTGGTCAGATTGCTGGAATGGCTGGCGCCTACGGCAATGTAGGAGCAGTTGTATTTCTTACGATTTTCTCCTTTGTCGATGCTTCTACCTTCTTCATGATCATCGCAGCATCTAGCTCCATTGGTTTCATCGCCACATACTTCCTTGAAGAGCCAGCTGGCCACACTGCTGAAGTGATGCCTGATGGATCTGTGGAGCTTATCGAAGTTTCCTAATTAAAAATTAAATGATCACCACATTACCCACTGAGCACGCACTAACTGTCTCAGTGGGTCAATGCTCCCTCAAGGGAGTAAAAAAACAAAACGAAGACTGCATCGGCATTCATGTGCCTGATGCCGCTTCTGTCTTCACGAAAGGTATCGCAGTCGTCATCGCTGATGGGGTGAGCGCAGCAAGTGGTGGCAAGCTCGCCGCGGAGATGTGCGTACAGAGCTTTCTTTCCGACTATTATAGTACGCCTGACACTTGGTCAGTGAAGACTTCTGGTCACAGAATTCTCACAGCACTCAATCGATGGCTCTATAGTCAGGGGCACAGTGAGGGGCTTGCAAATGAGAAGGGCTACCTCTCTACGCATAGCTCTATCATTTTCACTTCTAACACGGCACACATTTTCCATATTGGCGACACACGGATTTACCGTATTCGCAATGGAGAAATCGAGCAGCTCACCAATGATCACAGCACTCAAATCTCCAAAAACACGACGTATTTAAGTCGCGCAATGGGGCTCAATCTGAATCCCAAGGTGGACTTCAAGGAATTTGGCATCGAACTCAACGATCTCTTCCTACTCAGCACCGATGGCGTCCACGAATGGTTACGTGATAGCCAGATGCTCGATATCATAAAGAGTCACGAATCTCTCGATGTTACCGCCAAAGAAATTGTTAATGCCGCACTGCTTTCAGGAAGTAACGACAACCTCTCCTGTCAGCTAGTCCAGATTAGTGCTGTACCGGGAGCAAATCAGGAAGAGCTTCAGCGCTTTCTCCGTGAACGCCCATTTCCTCCATTACTCTACCCAGGTATGAGTGTCGATGGTCTCGAAGTCGAGTCGGTGATCTTTGAGAGCGCAAGAAGCCAACTCTATAGGGTGCGTGACACTTCAACCAAGGAAGCCTTCGTAATGAAGACGCCTTCGCCGAATTTCCAAGATGACCCTGCATACATCGATAGATTTGTCGCAGAAGAATGGATCGGCAGACGCGTGGATCATAAAAACCTCATTAAGGTCGTAGAGCGCCCACAAAAAGCCACTTTCCTTTACTACCTCATGGAGGAGGTGAAGGGGAAGACGCTTGCTCAGTGGATGGACGCACACAAGGGAGATATCGACACGTTAAAAATTGTCCGCATTGTCGAACAGATTGTCTCGGGTGTTCGAGCGCTCCATCGCAAGGAAACCATTCACCAGGATCTGAAGCTAGATAACATCATGCTCACCGCTGATGATCGCCCAGTTGTCATCGATTACGGATCCTGTAAAATTGAAAGCATTCACGGTAAAGGGCAGGGGATAGAGCAGCCAACTGCGCTGGGAACAATCGACTTCTCCGCACCCGAATACAGACTAGAGATCGAGTCTTCTATCGGAGTGAAGTCTGATCAATTCTCCATCGCGATGATTGCTTACCATCTACTCACTGGCGGCAAATGCCCCTATGGAGATAAATGGACCAAGGCACAAACGTACAAGGATTTCAGCCTACTAGAATACATTCCGGCCTATAAATATAAACCAATGGTGCCAGTGTGGGTAGATGGAGCACTAAAGCGAGCTCTGAGCGTGCACGCAGAGTCACGCTACTCCAGCATGAGCGAGCTCGTGCGCGACCTTAAAGACCCGAATCCGCTCTATGTTGAGTCTCGCCATTTACCGCTCATGGAGCGTAATCCTGAGCGCTTTTGGAAAATAACCTCTAGCGCGCTCTTTGTGCTACTCGTATTAGTTCTTCTCTATAAATGATGAACGAAACTCACAGTTAGATATTACTCTGGCTCATGAGTTTCATTAGTGCATGGCACGCATTTTGCTTAAAAAGAAGGAGTATGACTGGGATGAATAAGGGTGCGCACGTTTTAGATCGGGTGGACTCATCAAAAATCGATAAGCTATCAGAGGCTAATGCTGAGATAACTTTGATTGATCAACTTCTGACCGAGCAACGTAGTTTATCTGCCGTCGAGCGCTTTAGTCAAAAGCATGAAGATGCGACCACTCCGATCCAGTCGAAATACTATAAGGATCTCATTCCTATTAAAAAGCCCTCTTCAGGAGAGCAATACGCTTTCGAAGTAGACATGGATAAATGCACCGGCTGTAAGGCCTGTGTTGTTGCATGTCATAGCCTCAACGGTCTGAAGGATAAAGAATCCTGGCGTGACGTAGGATCGATTCGTGGAGTAGTCGACGGTGTGGCAGAACAGCAGACCGTCACCTCAGCTTGCCACCACTGTGCTGACCCAGCTTGCTTGAATGGTTGCCCAGTGGGAGCTTACGAGAAAATGGAAGACACGGGTATTGTGAGACATCTCGATGACCAATGTATCGGTTGTCAGTATTGTTCACTCAAGTGTCCATACGATGTCCCTAAATATGATGATGCTCTAGGCATTGTTAGAAAATGCGATATGTGTCACGAGCGACTCGCTGAAGGTGAAGCCCCTGCATGTGTACAATCCTGCCCGAACGGAGCTATTTCCATTCAAGTGATCAATGTGGCGGAGTCGCGCGAAAAATCAATGCAAGGCGGCAGCATGGTCGCTGGCGCTTTCCGCTCCGATTACACGCTTCCAACCACTAATTTCCGCAGTAAGCGTAATCTTGATGGAGCAATGCATCCTGCAGATGACAAGGATCTTACTCCTGCGCACAACCACGTGCCGCTCGTATGGATGCTAATGCTGACGCAGGTTGCTGTCGGCGCATCGATCGTATGTTTCGTCGTACAGTCTCTAGCTCCTGATTCCTCCCAAACAGTAACCCTCGCACTCTCAGCTCTCGCCGTCGTGTTAGGAAATGTTGGACTCGTCTCCAGCTTGCTCCACCTTGGTAGCCCGCTAGGAGCATGGCGC
The DNA here is from genome assembly GCF_051252225.1 of Rubritalea sp. GTDB lineage: Bacteria > Verrucomicrobiota > Verrucomicrobiia > Verrucomicrobiales > Akkermansiaceae > Rubritalea. The sequence goes on along the minus strand of NZ_JBPOGE010000009.1, from coordinate 72,922 downwards.
GTCTTCCTCGGATTAAAGACCTCATGGCTCAGTCGCGAAATCCTCCTCTTTAGCGCATGGATGCCGGCACTGATAGCCTATGCTGCCTTGCTTTGGTACCCAGTGGCGCAAGGATTCCTCCCTGAAATTCTCACTTTCGAAATCCCATCGTTCATCACCACAGGCGCAGGTGTCTCCTCCGCAGTCCTTGGTCTTCTCAGCGTATTCTGCTCAGTGATGGTCTACGTGGACACGAAACGCGCCTTCTGGAGCATGTCTAAGACCTGCGCTCGCTTCTTCGGAACCACACTGCTCGGTGGCTTCGCAGGCTTAGTGACTGCAGAATCGATTCTTAACAGCTCAGTTAGCACCTTCGCAGCAATCGGCTTCACCCTGTCGGTAGCTTTCAAGATGTTGACTGAATTTGCATTGCTCAAACCAGCGAAATCAAGCGACTGGAGCTTCGCTAAAAAGAGTGCCTTGATTCAGCTGAACTCACTTACCAGTACACTGAAAGTGCGTTGGGCCATATTCTTACTCGCTTCACTATGTTTAGCCATCGGTTTGGCTCAGCCCGCAGCAGCGTTACTCTGCCTACCACTTATTCTTATCGGAGAATGGTTAGAGCGCAGTATCTTCTTCCAAGCGGTGGTCACTCTTAAGATGCCTGGCGAAATCAACAAAGCTCACTGATATGCTCACACTCCCAAAATCACTCGAAAAAATCGTACCACCCATTCGTCAATGGCAAGGGCCGAAGACGGCTGAGCTTCTTCGCTCACCAGGTAAGTTTGGGCTGGGGCAGGTACCAGATAAGCTTGTCCCAGACGCTACGACCAATGTCGTGTGCGGGTTCTGCTCTACTGGCTGTGGGCTCAATGTGCACCTAAAAGATGGGAAAGCAGTCTCACTCACCCCTTCGACTCAGTACCCAGTAAACCTCGGTATGGCATGTCCAAAAGGCTGGGAAGCTCTCACGCCACTCGAGGCGAATGACCGTGCTACACACCCAATGATCCGCAAACAGCGCGGTGGTCAGTTAGAGCCTGTTAGTTGGGATGAGGCGATGAACGCGTTCTGCTCTAACTTTAAAAAAATCCAGAAAGAGTATGGCGATGAGTCAGTTGCATTCATATCGACTGGTCAGATCGTATCAGAGGAAATGGCATTTCTTGGCGCCTTAGCAAAGTTTGGCATGGGTATACGCCACTGTGATGGCAACACCCGTCAGTGCATGGCGACCGCTGTGGTTTCCTACAAGCAAAGCTTCGGCTTCGACGCACCACCTTACACCTATCAAGATTTCGAAGAGTCAGATGTGATCATTCTTATCGGCTCTAACTTATGTATCGCGCACCCGATCATGTGGCAGCGTATTGAGCGCAATAAGAACAATCCAGAGATCGTGGTAATCGACCCGCGTAAGACTGAAACAGCCGTTGCCGGAACTCAGCATTACCCGATCTTGCCGAAGTCCGATCTCTACTTTTTCTATGGCTTGGCGAACCTCTTGATCGAGAAGGGCTGGATCGATGAAAAATTCATCGCCGAACATACCAATGAGTTCGAGAGCTTCAAAGAGCACGTGAAAGGCTTCGACCTCACACAGGTCCAAGAACAATCTGGCATCACTCCTGAGCAATTACTCAAACTCGCAGAAACGATTCACCGAGGTGAGCGCGTTTCCTTCTGGTGGACCATGGGCGTGAACCAATCACATGAAGGTGTCCGTACCGCCCAGGCCATTATCAACCTCGCGCTGATGACAGGAAATATCGGCAGACCAGGAACAGGGGCTAACTCTATTACCGGTCAGTGTAATGCGATGGGCTCACGCTTATTCTCTAACACCACGAATTTACTTGGTGGTCATGATTTCGCCAACCCTGAGCATCGCGCCAAAGTTTCTAAGATTATTGGTGTCGAAGAAGAACACATCCCTACTGAGCTCGGTATGGCGTACGATCAGATTGTCGAAGGCATTCACGAAGGGAAAATCAAGGGACTCTGGGTGCTTGCTACGAATGGCTCACACTCTTGGATCCATCAAGACCGCTACCGCGAGGCGATGGAGAAGCTCGATTATCTAGTCGTCCAAGACATGTACGACAGTACCGAAACTGCTCAGCAAGCGGATCTCATCTTACCCGCTGCAGGCTGGGCAGAGAAAGACGGGGTATTCATTAACTCTGAGCGTCGTATCGGTCTGGTAAAAAAAGTGGCGGAAGCACCAGGCGAAGCACTATCAGACTTCAATATTTTCAAACTCGTCTCTCATTATTGGGGAGTAGGGGAGCGCTTCAAAAAATGGTCATCTCCCGAGGCCGCCTTTAAGATGCTCACCGAGCTCACTGAAGGGCAACCATGTGATATCTCTGGAGTCACTGGCTACCGTATGGTCGATGACCACGGCGGAATCCAGTGGCCATGTAAACCCGACCAAGTGTCAGGTCTCGCTGAGGATAACCAGCGTCGTCTATTCGCAGATGGCAAATTCTACCACCCAGACCAAAAGGCAAAGTTCATCTTCGAAGAGCCAAAACCAGTCGCTGAACCCACTGATAGTGAGTACCCCTGGGTGCTCCTAACTGGGCGCGGCAGCTCAGCCCAGTGGCACACTGAGACCCGTACCAAGAAGTCAGAAGTGCTGCGTATGCTACACCCGGGCGAGATCTACGTGGAAATCCATCCAGACGACGCCAAGCGACTCAACATCGAGCCTAACAGCAAGATTATCATCAAATCCCGCAGAGCCGAAGTCGAAGTCACAGCCAGCGTTACTCCAAGCGTCTACCCTGGCCAACTTTTCATGCCGATGCACTACGCTAAGATGAACAAGCTCACTCAGGCGTCCTTTGACCCGTACTCACGCCAGCCGAGCTATAAGTTCTGCGCAGTGAACATTGTTCTGTAAATTAAGGCTTACAGCCGAAATGGGATTGTGCTTTAAATAAAAGACCATGATCCCAAAACCCCTACACTGTGTCGTGTTCGGGGCTCTATCTATGAGCCTCTCTCTCTCTGATGTACATGCAGCTTCACCTAAAGTTGTTTCCCATCCCTTGCTATCGCATTTGAATAAGTCCCTTGAGAAAAAGAAGGGGGCACATAGTTTTCAAGAATTAGATAGATTCTACTTACCTGATATACGTTTAAAGCAGGTCACACTTGATGAGGCGTTCAAAGCTATTGACGTGGCCTATAAAGAGACTTGTGAAATCACTCTACAAAAACCACTTCAGATTAAATACACGGGTGCGCCTACAGAAAAAAGAACGCTAAACATCACCCTAAGTGGAACATATCAAGAGACCACCAAGCTCATCGCCGCGTATTTTGGATCTGAGCTTCGCTATTCTCCAGATACTCAGACTGTAGCCGTCTCACCAACCACCATCGACCCGTCCATAACGCAGTCAGAAATCCCTCTTCCACCAGACTGGTATCAGCTTCTAAACCTCACTCCTTCAACCAAGGATAGAACTAATGCTTCTGAGGAGAAGGCGCTCGAAAAACTAGCGTCTATTCTAGATGAAAATAATAAGACTGAGATCAGCTATTCCCGAAAGAAATGCACGATGACTATCAGTGGAAGTCCACTAGCCGTGAAAAAACTTAAAAACATCTCTCAAATCCTCCGTGGGATAAAACCTAGTCAAATTCGCGTAGCCTCTAAGTCTGTTGCTTTACCTGAGAAAAATGACCCTCTATCAAGGGCTTTAACTGGTGATAATGTACTCTACCTTGAAGATGGTGCAGTACAGATGATTATGCGTGGTCTATCACAGACCAAAGACACTCAAATTACGACAGCTCCAAGCATTGTCATGAGAGACAAAGAACTAGCAACACTTGAACTCATCAATGAATTTGAATCTGGCTTACTTTCCAAGAAGAAGCAGTGGACTGGATGTCGACTCCATATCTATGGAGAGCTTACAGGATTTGATATCACTCTGAACCGTGAAACATTCATTGGCCAACGGGAAGGTCTTTTGAATAAATTCCACTATTACGATTATAAATGGATCACCACATGTAGAGATGGAAATACGACCGCTCGCTATTCTCACAGTCATAATGGACTCAATTACTATATATTTATGACTAATAATATTGTCGACGCTACAGGGAAAAGGGTGCGTGTGACAAAAAGTTAAGATCTTCAGAGAAACCTCATTGCAGTTATTAACCGATTCTCTAACTTCAAGTAATTATTTGGATCGCCCCCCTCAATCACAGTATGGAAGAACAAGACACGACCCGCTGAAAGTCGAGTAATACATCTACCCAGATACAAAGCAGGCTGAGAATTTCAGTAGTTGGTGTGCTTTACGTAAATAAGAACTCCCATTGACTACATGAAAAAAACACCTAGAAAACTACTATCTTTATTCCCTGTGGTATTCCTAGGAATGCAGTCAGTTCACTCAGCGACTGCCGTATTGTCTGCAACCCTAACCACGACTATCTACAGCGAAGGAGAACTCTCCAATTCACTTGGGGACTATTTTTTTGCAGGAAATACGGCTCTGGGTGACAGCAGGAGAGCGCTCATCGAATTTGATTTTTCAGCTCTAAACAATGTTCAAATAAACTCTGTGACATTAGAGATTTCTATGAATCAATCGATAGCTGGAAGTGAAACTGTTTCTATATATCGAACTACTAGTCTTTGGGACCAAGGCACCTCCGATGCGCCTGGAGGCGAAGGAGCTGGAACAGCAGCCACAGTTGGAGACCCGACTTGGCTCTATCGAGAGTCTGATGGAGTAGGTGGTGGTGTACTCTGGTCAACTGCAGGTGGCGACTTCGTTTCAAGCACAAGTGCACAGACGGCTGTTGGATCTAATGGGGATTATCAGTGGAGTTCTTCTGGCTTGGTGACCGATGTCCAAGCTTGGGTAGACGGCACCGCCGATAATTATGGTTGGACTATTATTGGTAATGAGTTGTCAGATACTACCGCTAAACGTTTTGCCGCGACTGGAGCGTCTGCACCGAGCCTAATAATCGACTACACTACAATTCCTGAGCCATCATCTACAATTTTACTGGGTGTGGGTGCTCTAGTTCTTGTTGGTAATCGACAAAGAAACCAGAAGGGTTAGCCGAACAAGGCACGCGCCCAATTTCTGGCCCACCTATAGCCGAGCCATTGTATGAAATCCCAAATCAACTTAATGCACACTCCATTTCCAGTAATTGGCGTGCTTCACCTCCAATAAAAAATCATGAAATCACCACTTTTTAAAATCGTCTTACTGCTAGCGCTAGCACCGTTTGCTGGATTACAGGCAAATGATGAAATCGATCTATCTAAACAAAAACCTGAAATCCGTGATGGCGAATATCTTTATGAAATCAAAGAGGGGGAAGCTTTTGTTAACGACGAGCTCATTACTCTATTCGCAATAGGTAAAGAAGACGTCAGTGTCGCGTACCGAAATAAAACAGAAAAAAAGAAGAAGCCCTCGTACACGATTGAAATTTATAATGCCTATGGGCTGATGATCGCCTCGAAAGAAGTGGGTAAATCTGTAGCCCTCCTCGGACCGAGCACCTACATGGAACCCAATGCTGTCAGTGCTGAAAAAATTTATCTAGATAAATTCCCACTTCTAGAAATCTTAGGTAATACCAATATCCAGATCCCTGAAGATTTAATGACGATGAAGTAGATCATTTTATCCGAGACAAACACGAAAGCTGCAGATCATAAGACTGATTAGATAACACTTTATAGCTCGCCGATCAAATACGTGAGTAAGAAAATCTGTACTCATGCTACAACCCGAGTCACCGAAAACACTGTCCTTTGAGTCACCGGGAAATCTGAGTGTGCGGCAACTCCGTTTCAGCAAGCGGCTCATAATTGAGACTTTTTAATAAAAGGTAGCCAAATGAAGCTTCACATTAGATTCTGATTAAGAGCAAAATACATGACTCTAAAAATCCTATGAAAATACAAGAAATCGCATTCTCCTGTTATCCGGTAACTGATATGGCACGCGCTCGCACCTTCTATGAAGGCGTTCTCGGGCTCAAGGCCACGATGGATGAAAAGTTAGAAAATGGTCATTGGGTCGAGTACGATATTGGTGCCGGCACCTTAGCGATCGGAGCAGCTCCAGGGTTGAACCCCAGCTCAGAAGGCTGTAGCGTATCTCTCGAAGTGGACGATTTTGACGCTGCGCTTGCAGAATTAAAGCAAGCAAACGTGGAATTCAGTTTCGGACCTATCGAGACAGCTGTCTGCAACATGGCCTTCGTGAAGGATCCAGACGGAAATTCTGTTGGGATTCACAAGCGAAAGCCTGGGCATCACTAGTCAATTTATTCACCGATCGCGAAACAGGGAATAAACTGGTAAGTAACTTCGATCCACATGGCTCAATAATTTCCTGTATTTATCTGATTCAGAAATCTAAATAGTACAATCCTGTGACTACTAGGCAATACTGCAGGGTAAACTAACCACTCTAAACCTATGAAAACTTTCCGAAAGTTCCTTACAATCCCACTCTTTTTATTATCCTCACTCATCGCGAGTAGCGAGTTTTACACGCCTAAAGAAGACCTTGATTCTATTCAGGAAAATAAAAAGGAGGATGTAAACCTACCGAATGTTCTTTTACTCGGTGATTCTATCTCAATCGGCTATACGCCAGCAGTGATTGAATTACTCGATGGTGTGGCGAATGTCAGCCGTCCGACTAACAAGGCTAGAGTGAACTGCGGAGACACGGAGAGGGGTTTGAAGGATCTCAATAAATGGCTTGGTGATAAGAAGTGGGACGTGATCCACTTCAACTGGGGACTCCACGACTTATGCTTCAGACACCCTGAGGCGAAGACCTATGGTAAGCGTGACAAAGTCAATGGCTCTGTGTCAGTTCCGATAGAAAAGTATCAACAGAACTTAGAGCAGTTAGTTGAGCGCTTAGAGAAAACTGGAGCGACTCTGATCTGGGCTAGCACCACGAAAGTCCCTGAAGATGAAGCAGGAAGATTCGTGGGAGACGACTTGAGGTATAATGCTGCTGCTAAGCAAGTAATGGATAATCACGGAATTGCTATTGATGATCTATACGCGCTCACAGCGAGTATGGATGCTTCCTCATTCAGTAAGCCGGGGGACGTCCATTTTGCCAAAGCTGGATCTGAAAAAATGGCGGCTCAGGTTGCGGCAGAAATCACTAAGGCGCTGAAGCAAGAAGACGCAGCGAAGTAAGTTTACCGGTTGCAGAGAGCTCTCCTCCTGATAAATCTGGAGCTCTCAGAGCAAACTCTTATTTCTGGATCTAGGCACTATGGACAAGTGGTACGCTACTCTAGCATATCCCTTTTAATATGCTCAACGGCCTAGGGGATCAATCTAAAGCTATGGCCTGTATGTACCTCTTCCGGACCACTCCCGTGATCGATAAGTAGGTAGCCATTTTTGCTCAGACCTCTGCCTATTCCCTGAAAGGATTGTGAGTCTTTTATGTATTGAACCCGCTGATCGTAAAATAGATCGAGAGGCTCGATCTCTGCTCTGATGCGTTGATAGTGATCTTGGCAGAGACTGATTTTCTGAATCAGCTGATTCAAAATAGCAGCGAGTAATTCTTCTCGAGAAATGGTTTTTTCAAGCTGCGTAAAGAGGGAAGTGGCGGTATCTATGCTCGGTATAGAATTCACATTGATCCCTATTCCAATAAGCGTGTACGACTGGAGTTGCTCGATAAGGATACCCGCCACCTTGGAGTTACTGAGGTAGATGTCGTTAGGGAATTTCACTTGTGGCTGTAGTCCATAAGTCGCGAGTGCATGCGCGACTGCTAGGGCTGAACTAGTGGCTACTTTATGCGCATCAGAAAGCGCTAAACCAGTCTCTATCACGGCGGTGAATAGCAAGTCTTGGCCGTAGGCACTGGTCCAGGTGTTTTCACGTCTGCCACGTCCATTAAGCTGTTGTTCTGCTAAAAACACACATGGCTCCGTAGGTGGGTTAGAGAGAACGAGCTTCTTCGCCTGCTCATTGGTCGAATCTGTTTCAATGAAATAATGGAGCTCCCAATTTTTTTGTAAGCTGCGGAATTGCGAGAGTGAAAAGTGTGAATCCATTCAGCTGTAAAATTGGAGTTTCGCCATTGAAGGGCAAGAGTAATTTTAAGTGTTAACCAGACTTACTGCTAGATTCTGTCAAGGGTGTCACAATTAACAAGAATTCGGCTTGCTCTAGAAGGGACAATCCCTAGCATCCCGCTCCTATGGCAAATGAGAGCAATAGTAAACGCCCGGCAATCCTCATCCTTGGTGCACCAGGATCAGGAAAAGGTACCCAAGGTAAAGCGCTGGGCATGGTTCCTCGTTTCTTCCACTGCGCCTGTGGCGACGTCTTTCGTTCACTCGACACGCGCACTGAGCTCGGGAAAAAATTTGTAGAATACTCTAGCAAGGGACAACTCGTTCCGGACGAGCTTACGATCCAGCTCTGGGAAGCTCAAATCGAGAACTGGAAGGAAGGCAATGTCTACTTCCCTGAGACAGATATCCTCATTCTCGATGGCATTCCACGCAATGTAAAGCAGGCTGAAATCCTTAGTGACTACATCGAGGTGCATCACATTTTCCATCTCTCATGCCCAGACCGCAGCGAGCTCGCTCGCCGCATGCAGAAGCGCGCTCTTCGTGAGAACCGTATCGACGACGCTTCTGAGACAGTAATCGAAGACCGTATCCGCACCTATGAAGCGGAAACTAAGCCAATTCTCGAGTTCTATCCAGATGCTATCCGCACTGACATCGATGCCACTCAGCAGCCGATCAAGGTCATGCATGACATCATCAGTAAGATCGTCTCACTTCCTTTCTACGAGGAAATGAATAAGGTTTCTATCTAAGCTGACCTTTAAATTTCTTAAAAAAAAGGGCTGCCACGGCAGCTCTTTTTTATTGCTACGACACTCTCGTTCATCCCATCTTCCATGGCGCATTTGCGTCCTCTATTTAGAGCACTCGCTATCTTTTAGCGCTCGCTCTCTAATCATTCGTGCTATTCGTGAAATCCGTGGTAGAACGAGTCATTCATCACTTTATTTATGTCCAGTAAACGCATTGTCTATATGGCAACAGGGGATATTGCCATCCCAGCATTCGAAGCACTTATCGCCGACTCTACTTACGAAACCGTCGCGCTGATCACCCAGCCTGACAAGCCAGTAGGGCGTAAACAGGTGCTCACTCCTCCGCGTATCAAGACAGTCGCTGAGCAAGCGAACATTCCGGTGCTTCAGCCGATCAGAGTTAAAGCTGAAGAAGAGCTACAAATCCTCCGAGACCTAAATCCAGACATCATCGTAGTAATGGCTTATGGGCAGATCCTGCCAAAGGCGTTGCTAGAAATTCCTAAGGTTGCCATCATCAATCTACATGCCAGCCTGCTCCCGAAGCACCGTGGCGCTTCATGTATCCAAGCAGCGATTGACCAAGGCGACGCAGATTCCGGAATGACTGTGATGCACGTCACAGAAGGACTGGATGAAGGGGATGTGATCCTGAGCAAGCCATTCAAGCTGACACCAGACGTCACAGGGGGTGTACTGCATGATCTCTTAATGGATGATGGAGCTCAATGCCTACTCAAAGCTCTAGGAATGCTCTGCGACGGCACTGCGACACGCACACCTCAAGATGACGCTCTCTCAAACTACGCTCCGAAGCTGATGCGTAATGATGGAGAAATCGACTGGAACCAGCCAGCTGAAATCATCGAGCGCAGAATTCGCGCCTACGATCCTTGGCCGGGGACGTTTACCACCTTTACAGATACTAAGGGCAATCAGAAAAGGCTCAAAGTCTTCCCACAATGCGAAGTGCTGCAGGATGTTTCCGCTGAAGCCGGCACAGTCGTGAGTACCGAAAACGGCTTAACAGTTGCATGCTTGAAAGGTGGATTGCACATTACAGAATTGCAGCCCGATGGGAAGCGCCGCATGCCCGCAAAAGATTTTCTTGTAGGTGGCCAAATAGCAGTTGGCGCGAACCTCGGAGCACACTAAATTTTTATTATGAAGGATCTAGAACCAGAACTAAAAGAACAAGTCGTAGAGCTCTGTAATAAAGCTCTCGAAGCGCAAGAAGAAGAACGCTACCACGCATCTAACCGTGACCTACTGAAAGTCCATGACTTGCTTCCATCTCCTAAAGAAGAGTGGAAAGCCTACATCTGGTTGCTTTCTAACATCGGTGACAACCATTTCGAACAAGACGAGTTTGCCGAGGCAATGGTGCATCTCGATGAAGTCTTCGAGCGTGATGAGACTTCATTTGAAAATGCGTATCTCTGCCTTCGCCGTGGCCAATGTGCACTCGAGCTCGAGCAAAATGAGCTTGCACTTGAACTCTTATCCAAGGCCTACGCACTTGAGGGGAAAGAACTCTTTGAAGATGAGCACTCGAAATACTTGAAGTCCATCAAGCAAGCTACAGAGTAAGAGCAGATGGCGCGCGAATACAAACTCAACTCTAGGCAGAGCGAAGGAACGAGCTCAGGTATCGATTACCGAGCAGAGCTCAATGACCAGCAATATGCTGCCGTCACTTCACCTCCTGGCCACGCATTAGTGATCGCTGGTGCTGGTAGTGGGAAAACACGCGCCTTAACCTACCGCGTGGCCTTTCTGCTAGATAAAGAAGTCGCCGCTAAAAACATCCTACTTCTCACTTTCACCAACAAGGCGTCCCGCGAGATGCTCGAGCGAGTGACCGATCTCATCCCTCACGACACCAGTGAGCTGTGGGGTGGCACTTTCCACTCGATCTGTAATCGCATGCTGCGCCGACACGCTGATGAACTAGGTTTCACGCGCAACTTTTCCATCCTCGACACCGACGATCAAAAATCGATTCTCAGGGCGCTCATCGCTGAGGCAAAGATAGACACCAAGAACCGCCGCTTCCCTAAGCCTGACGTTCTGCTCTCTATTTTCAGTCTCTCAGAGAACACGAAGAACTCAGTGGAGGAGATCATCCAAGAATCCTATTCCTACTTCAAAGAATGGGAACAGGAGATCAAGCAACTCAAACGTGCCTACGTGAAGAAGAAGCTCGATACCAATTGCATGGACTTCGACGATCTCTTGATATTGGCGCTCAAGCTGCTCAAGAAAGACGAAGACCTGCGCGAGCTCTATCAGCGCAAGTTCCGCTATGTGTTAGTAGACGAGTACCAGGACACTAACAGCATCCAGTGTGAACTCATTGACATCCTTGTTGGACCTAAAAATAGCCTAATGGTAGTGGGGGACGATGCGCAGTCGATCTACTCGTGGCGTGGTGCGGATATGAATAATATCCTCAGCTTCCACACGCGCTACCCAGATGCCAAGGTCTACAAGATCGAGACCAACTACCGCAGCTGCCCAGAGATCTTAGAACTCTCAAATGCGGCTATCAAAGCCAACGAAAGCCAGATCCCTAAGGAGCTGCGCGCTTCCCGCGGAAAAGGCAGCATGGTGCCCGCCGTGATTCCACTCAGTGACCCACGAGCTCAGGCAGACTTTGTCACACAGCGGATTCAAGACCTCGTGAGCGAGGGAATGGAACCAAGCGAGATCGCCGTACTCTACCGTGCACACTACCAGAGCATGGAAATCCAAATGGAGCTGACCTCACGCGACATTCCATTTCAGATCACTTCCGGGCTCCGCTTCTTTGAGCAAGCACACATCAAAGACGTTTCCGCGTTCATCCGTTTCGCAGTGAATCGGAAAGACGAGATTTCTTTCAAGCGTATGGCCGGGATGCTGCCAGGGATCGGCCCCAAGAGTGCGGACAACCTCTGGAAGGCTTGGCTCGCATGCCCGGTCAGCCAGCACGAAGACCCACCACTCGCATTTTCTGAATACCTCAGTGACTTCAAAGTTCCTAAAAAGGCGGCAGCACACTGGGAACAGCTTTGTTACACGCTCGATGAACTCGTCACCCGCGATGGCTACCAAGCGCCCTCAGAAATGATCCTCAGTATCACCGAAGGGGTTTACGATGACTACATGCGCGAGAGCTTCGATAACTACGAGCAGCGTAAGCAAGACGTCCAGCAGCTCATGCAGTACGCGCAGGGCTACACTGATATAAATGAGTTCCTCGCTCAGCTCTCCCTCATGAGCACTGCCGATGGTGACCCGAAATCTAAGAAAGAGGAAAAGAACGAAGACGCGGTCACTCTCAGCTCGATCCACCAAGCCAAAGGGCTCGAGTGGAAAGTCGTTTTCCTCGTCTGGCTCGCCGATGGTATGTTCCCAAACAAGCGAATACTTGAAACTGACGATAATGTGCAGTTAGAGGAAGAACGCCGTTTATTCTACGTCGCCCTCACTCGCGCGAAGGACGAGCTCTACCTCACATACCCGACGACTAACCCTAGAAGCTACACCGGCGAGTACATGCAGACGCCCTCACGCTTCTTCGACGACTTCGACCAAAACCTGGTCGAAGAATGGCAAGTCGAGAGCAGCGGTTGGTAGATTTCTTGATAGAGTTACCACAGCCTATTCAGCAACGTACAAATAGATTTAATGCTTGGTAGATGCTGTAAGTAAAACTCAATAAGAACGAATAGAATATCTGTGATAGAGTAGTTCGCGGTCATCGTGAACTACTATTCATCATCATTAGATGCAAAGTCTGGGTAAGCTGTTGCAGAGTGCTCAGCAAAGTCTAGACCCTGTTCTTGCGCTTCATCTGAAGCTCGTAGACCGATCGTTTTATTGATGAGATAGAAGACAAACCAACTGAATGCAAAAGCACTAACTGGGACTACAAAAGCTCCTAAAGCTTGGATCCCGAAGTTTGAGAAAGGGGCTGATTCATTGAAAATACTGACACAAAGTGTGCCAAATATTCCACAAAACAGGTGAACAGGTATAGCTCCCACAGCGTCATCTAGTTTAGCACGTAGGAGGTACTTGCCGCCAATCACGGTGATAAAACCACTGATGAGACCGATCAGAATAGATGCCCATGGAGCTACTACGTCACAACAAGCAGTGATGCCTACTAAGCCACCTAAAGCACCGTTAATGGCAGATTCAGGGTCAGCCCAGCCTTTGAATATCCAATGAAATACCAAGCCAGCTACTAAGCCGCCGCTTCCTGCCAGAAGTGTGTTCACGCCTATTCTTCCTATTTCTGCGCCAGCAGATAAATTTGACCCACAGTTGAATCCAAACCAGCCAAAGAAGAGCAAGAACATGCCTAATGAGCCAAGTGGGATATTGTGCCCAGCGAAAATCTTTTCACTGCCGTCGTCTAAGAAACGTCCACGACGTGGCCCAATAACGATGATGCCCGCAAGTGCGAATGCGCCACCTACTGCGTGAACCACTGTGGATCCTGCAAAGTCATGAAAGCCCAATGCGCTGAGCCATCCTTTTCCGCCACCAAAGCCGAAAGGAGTACTAGCGCCACCCCAAACCCAATGACCAAGTATAGGATAAATGAAGGTACAGGCAATCGCTGCATAAACAAGGTAACCTGGGAAATAGGTGCGTTCAGCCATTGCGCCGGAGGAAATGGTTACAGTCGTTGCTGCGAACATCACTTGGAATAAGAAGAAAATCCAAATGGCATTTGATCCTAGAAAGTCAGAGCTAAACCCAAAATTTCCTAGGCCAACAATGCCACCCTGTGACCAGCCAAACATGAGACTGAAACCTACGAGGAAAAACCCTATAGAGCCCACAGACATGTCACAGGCATTTTTCATGACAATGTTGATGGCATTTTTAGCGCGAGAGAAACCCATCTCTAGCAGGCAGAATCCAGCCTGCATTAGGAATACCATAGCTGCGCATATAAGAATGAACACATTATCGGATTTATCGAGGGCAGCAGCCCCCACTTCTTGTGAGTAAGCTGAAGAGTAAAATAAGCACCAAAGTAATAGGGTGGTAAGTAGTGTCTGTTTTTTCATTAGAGTAGAGAGTAGAATCGAAATTGAATGTTGTGAGGTGAAAGGCTATTGCTGCGCAAATTGTTCTGCTAAGACTTGAAATTCTTGATCAATAAGTTTCCTTCGACTCGCATTAGGTATTTTTGCGACTACAGACTGACCGATAGCGACTGCATTTTCAAAAGGCAGGCTAATGGGGGAATCTGCGTAACCAGCTTCTTTCATTGAAGTATCGATCATTTTATTAGCTACACCACTTGGGGCTATGCGTTTGATCAGTGTGGCTAGCTTCTGTCTAAAATCATCCCATTCCACGGAGTATTCAGCTTGCTCACTCTGCGCGACTTCGGTCTGAGTATTGCTAGAGACGGCTTGGGCATCACCACTAGCGGGTGAATAAGTTTTTTGACCAAGTTGCGACTGAATATTATGGTACGTTTTATTAATGGAGAAATTCGAGCTTACTTGGAGTAGGATAAGTAAGTCACTGTGCACGTACGCTTGCAGGGTGTATTTCTGGGTTTTAACGAGAAAACCTTTCATCTCTCTGTTGGATCCAGCCAAACCATTTTTGATGGTTACTAAGGATGCACAGACTTGAGTGATCGTACTTTCGCTAATAGCGAGCTGGTTTTCTATTAAATGGCCTTGATCGGTGAAAAGAGCCACGGCTTCAACGGCTTCATTTTCATAGAGCAGCTCGATGAGTTCCTGATACATATGATTTAGTGTTTGTGTGTTGAATCAAGTACTTAGGAAATAGCCTCACTGAGATCGTCATATGGACATGCACCACCCTCAGAGATGACACCGCTACCAGAAGCGACTCTCCCTAATTCAGATTTCTCTACAGATACAGCGAAAGACCATTGAGATTCGTGTGAGATGAATGTGATAGGGCCGTCTTCTGCTAAAGCATTCTTGAGTGGCTGGAGAGCACTATAAAAATAGTCAAGGTTTTGACTGATGAATTCATATGTTTCTGGCATGCAATCGCTTACGACTGATCCGCGCTGAACTTGAAAATGGGTTAAATTAGACATGATGATATTGATAAATTATGCTGCAGAAATTAGGCGATCGCCTAAGCTGAGAGGTAAGCCTGATTCTGTTATTTGCTGGACCACAGAGTGGATGTCATATTTGACCCTTCTGAAGTTAATTGTTCTTTTTTCACGATCGAAGACTACATAGCTAGCCTCTGGAATTCCGTCTCTTGGTTGGCCGACAGACCCAACATTAATAAGGTATTTCTGATCAGGGTGGAGCTCTATTTCCTGCTCGGTTAGCACGGAGACACTCTTCCCTTTTTGGGTGTAGGTGACCGGCTTATGCGTGTGTCCGAAGAAGCAAATAGGCGTTGGCTGCGTGAGCATCGCTATTTCAGCGTCGAAGCTGTTTCGGAGATATTCCCATTCCCCAGGGTTTTCTAGAGCCGCATGTACCAGCATGTTTCTTCCCAGTCTTCTTTTGTATGGAAGGTTTGCCAGCCAAGATTTTTGTGACTCACTTAGCATGCTTCTTGTCCACTCTAGAGAAGCACGAGCTTGGTCATTTAAATTATCAAGCACTCTATCATTTGATGCATCCTCATCATGGTTGCCTTTTACGCAAACACAGTCGATGGCCTGTACTGCTGCTATGCAGTCAATAGGATTGGGGCCGTAACCTACAACATCTCCTAAGCATGCGAAATTTTGTACACCTTGGCTTTTTGCATCGTTAATGACTGCTTCGAGAGCATTCAGGTTCGCGTGGATATCTGAAAATAGTGCGGTTTTAGACATTAATTCTTGGGGGTAGATATATATCACTCTTAATTACATAGGTTTAAAAGAGTGCGTTTCTTGGGTGGTGATGTTTCGTAATCTTCTGAAAGTCAATATATTGAGCTCGATTCAATATGAAACGTTTTACGTGTATCCATGAATTACATTAATATGTTAAATATAAACTATAGTTTGAATTATGATGATATTTTGGAGGTAATGATGAGTTATATTATACAAATCCAGTAGAGAAGGTAACGCCTACTTAGGTTTGGTTAAGTCACCCTCACTCAGGCTAAGGGCGAGCTCTACTACCTCACATATCCGACGATAAATCGAATAAACGACACCGGCGAGTACATGCAAACACCCTCACGCTTCTTCGACGACTTTGACCAAAACCTGGTCGGAAAATGACAAGTCGAGAGCAGCGGATGGTAGAGGGGAGGGGGCTTAATCGCACACACGCCAAAACTCCACCTAATATCGCCTATTTTTCTTAAAGCTCTCCGCGCGACTCTGGCCTCCTCTAGATTGGCACCTACCAATCTAGCTGATTGGCAAGCGTCCTCGGCACTCGAGCATCACCACCCGCACCGGAAATTTCCTGAGGCTTCCACTTACTCGTATCAGTTCTAATTTCCTGATTTCTTACGTCTAATTTCAAACTTCAATCCCCACCACGATGGCGATCTTGAAATTGGACTCCGCCTTTTTAAACTGGATATCGAACTTCTTGCGCTCGTCCTTGCCCTGACCAACGGACGAACAATTCACTGCATACTGGCTTTCTAGCAAGAAATATTGCCTGGCCCCTATACGTGCGCATCCACCGTCGATTTCCTGAAACCAACAGCGCATTTCACGGACCGAAGCCCTCGAGGCGTCGAATTCCGGCAAGACTATCTTATTCAGAATCAGTCTCTATATGGGTCTCGTTTAGTTTCGCGCTCCGCATCGCGTTCAAAACCTTCAGCCAGACCACGAAGGCTCGTTGCAATGCGCGTAAATTTGGCCAAATCATACTGATCGGCACGCGAGCGATAGTTTTCAGCTAACTCCAACTCCGCTTTCCCACCGCTAAAACCATGGACTCCGCGGCTGTTGAACAGTTCTGTAGTTAAACCTCTGCGCATATGCTCGTGTTCGGAGGCATCCAAGCAATTCGCCACTGCTGGGTACTTCAATATACCCTCTAAACCAGCAGGAGAATATTTCAAACTGTGCCCAATCATCTGCTGAGCTATTGTCCAATGTCCCGATTCTTCGCAAAGATCTCGAGATTTTTCAATCCACTTAATAAAGGCGGGTTCGTCAATAGTTTGCTCCAATGTCGTGCCTGGCGGAGTGTGCCAGTTATGTAACAGTCGGTATGCCTGTTCCGCCATAATCTTCGTTTGTTCGTCCACTTCCGGCGACTTGTCGCGATCTTTCTCCGAACGAAAGCAAGTTTTAACGACATCATGAAAAAATAGAGGTTCCGTTGCCAAATTGCGCTCCAAAAACACTGGACTCCCGCCCGAGAACCGATCTAGCAGCTTAAGGCATTGAAATTCTATCCAGGTCATATCGTCAGCATCCACATCATTTGCAGATTGAAGATGTTTAATAACTTCGAGCAAGTGGTGTTGATCGAAGTTTCCAACAGCCCGTTCATCGGTCAAAAGCTGTTTTACTGCCCGAGTCGCTAAGCCGGTAGGAATCTCCTTATTCTCATGCTTGAGGGCGTTTATGCAATCAATGGCGATTTCTGGTCGATCATTTTCAAGAGACTTTTCAGCTGCCTCAATAAAATTACCCTTCACCTGAAAAACATTAGGCCAAATCCGACTCCAATACTCTGACAACTTATCACCGAGAAATAGCTCGGCTAAGCGCCAGACATCAGCAGTGAAAGGAAGATACGACAAGAATAAGCCTCTCTGCTTTAAAGTCCAAGTATTTAGATCTAAGCCTGTGACCCAATCTCCAGGAACATTCTGGTATCGTGCCCATAAATAGCCACGCACGAGCTCCACCACAGGCTTGTCGGTGTTCTGTAGGTATTTCGGCAGAAGAAATCGATCCAAATTCTCGGTGCCGATTCGTCCTAAGGCACTACCTACTTCAACAGGAAAATTTACCACTCTAGCCAATTCTATTACTCGCTGTGGGTCATATTTCTCCAGCACTTCAGTCACAGCATCTTCACGTCTCTTAGCGAGTGCCTTTTCTTCCTCCGCGTAATTATCCGTTACATAGAATTCATGAGCATACGAATTGAAGATCCTTTGATGAATTATTGCAGGATCAGTCGGCTTGATAGCCAGTGCAGCTTTCTCTAATCTTACGATTTCCTCCTCTGGCATCGCCCAGTCGGATTCCGCATATTTGCGGTGACGATCGATTTGTTCAGTAAGTTTCTCCCACAGTTTAAAGCGCTCCTCATTCGGACGTCTCAGAGCTTCCGGCGTCTCCAAATGATCCAACACTTTCTGGAAAATCTCCCGAGGCAGGTGATCCCAGCGAGAAATCAATTCGGTGAGTTTATCAAGATCACCCATTGCAATGTTAACTGCTAAGTTCGTATAGTTTTGAACCTGCTTATGCATTACTGAACGGGTAGTTCCTTCGGACCAGTCACTGGGAAACCAATCTCTCCACGCCGGCTTTTGATTGTGGCTTCCAACTTGGTGACTATCCGGCAAGACTCCAAGCAGAAGATCCCAACCGCATTCTACGTTTTCTTGAATTACTCGCTCCACCGCGGCACGACGCGCATCCACACTAGCCAGTGTTTGCGGCAACCATGTCAAAAACATGCTTCGCAATGTTGCCGCTGGATTATTTCCTGAATTCTGGGGCAGATCGAATTGACAAAGCTTAGCTAGTGCGACGGAAACACGACTCAAGTGATCCGCATTCCAAGCAAGCACTTCAAGTGCCCATAGCAATCCGCAGTGATAGTTCCGCCCGAAAATCGAACCCTCGTAAATAGCGAATAGCTCCTTCAGAGGACTCGATTCTAAATCTTTTAAAGCTTCGTCGACGGCATCGAGAAATACAGTTGGAGCAGCTTCGGCCAATTGTGGCATGATCGAACCCAAACTAGCCCAGCGTTGCCAATCTGCCTCCTTGAATAACGAAAATACGACATTGTCAGCAACTGTCCTTGCGAGATTGGGACTACAGGAAAGTTTACTTCCTTGTCCGCCTAGCAAGGCGAGAGATTCTGCGATACCTTTGCGGAGCGCTGCTGAATGGGTTTCTCGGTTGGTTTTGAAACCTGCAAGATGACGTTCGTCCGCTGGAAGTTCGAGTTCAGGTGAAATATCCGCAAGCAGATGTTCACACGCTGTTTGAAACCGACGAAGGTCTCCGTCGGTCAGAAAATGACCCAATTGTTGCCAAGACTCGTAACGGGAAACAGGTCGGAACAAATTTCCATCCAACAAGATTGGTGGTTCATCATTCCTGGTGAGCGGATAGACCCGCTGAACCCAAATCTCATAATGCTCGCCGATGATTTCAGTGAGAGCTGATCGGTCATGTTCCGATGAATCGCTCCAACCGCCTAAAAGCGCCAGACAACGCAAATGGTAACCTAAGTCTCCCTTTGCCCACTCCGGACGGTCATTGGTTCCAGTTAAAAGCCGAGTCAATATGTGGATATTCCCATTGCTCTGTTGGGCAAGTTGCTCCGCCTTACCTGCGGGATATTCATGCTTTTTTAGAAGCTCTAGAACATCAAACTGCTGTGGCTCATTGAGTGTAACCACCTCCGTAGTATCTGGACGAGGGTTAGCAAGACTGAAGATGACAGCATGGCCACGTTGCCGAGCATGCGGCAGCAGCTCACTGCGGGCAGAATCAAAGTCGAGTTCTGGATCGGCTATGAGGATCTGGTTTGTGACACTCTCAGGTGAGCAAAGAGAGTGCCAAGTTGATTTATCACTAACGAATGAGCAGCGTGGACCGGCTCCCGTTTCGAGTTCACCACGCTGGGCAAGACAGGCCGATATGAATCCGGCAACCTCTTTCGGATATCGAGTACGAATACATAACTCTCTCGTTTTTCCGTCAAACACGGCATTCACTTTTTCGACTGCCTGATCACGCTTGAGAAGGAAAACTTCCTGCATCAGGGAAGGTGTCAGCGTTGCGTTTGGAGTTTCCATATATCGAAGGGCTTTAGTGGTTTTGAAATTGAGTCAGCTTTCAATCCTGTGACTGGGACAAGCGGAGGATTGGTTGCTTCAGACGATGTTCCACTCTCTTTTCCAATTTCTTCTAAAAAAGGACTGAGGGAATCATAGCTGTCTCCGTAGACTAGGGTGTCCAGATAACCATGTTCCTGAAGTGAGTTGAAGAGCCCCGGCTCATCTGACTGCCTACACAAAATATAGTGCCTATGTTGAACTCCCTGAAGCGCATCTCTCGCCCAACGAAGTAATGTCTGGAAATTCGGGTCGAAGAAAGTGTCGCCACACCCAACAAAAAGAAGTGTGTAGTTCCGAGAAAAGTCGCGAAGGAGATCGCGGGTATCCTCGTGAACGCTAATTTTTTCATACGATAGTCGATCCAGAATAATTGAATCGGGGTTTTTCCAAAATCCGTGGAGGTGCAGTACTACGTCCCTCTCTCGGTCGTGCATACAGCGTGTAACCTCAGTCCGTTGATGCCATTCAATAGGGCGCCATTCGGTGACATCTTCCACAAGACTGTCATAATTCAGAGTCGTGACTAGGCCTCCCATCCCTTGAATCGCCCGAATCAGACGGGGTTCTTTTACCGTAAGTTGACCGATTGAATCATGAAGCCACCAATAACGCCCGTTGGTTCTCTTATCTAGGCTGTCGTGAATTCTTTGAGCTGCTTCGATTAGATAGTCGGTTTTGCCATTGTTGGTGCCTATCCTGATCTGCTCCCTAACAAGATTCGCCTCGTCAGCAACGAGAAGTTGATGCTTCAAGCAGTGTTCCACTCCGTGGGTCAAAAGTCCAGGCCAGCCTGCGACATCAGTTGATTGCCCCGGATGACCAACCGATTGAAGCGAGACGCCCGCACCGATAACAACGACTAATCCGTTTCGTCCAATACTATCGAGAACCTCGTCTCGCTTCTGCATGTTTGAGGGATCATCAACCGGTGTTCCTATAGCGGCATCCGCACTTATCCCTGTCGTTTCTGATTTAGAGACGTCGCCTGCTTTCTGGGCTTCAGGATTTGATGTAGTTAGCTGGGCGTCCATAAGTATGCGACTAAAAGCTTAGTTGAGAGACGGGTGGAAAGAGAATCGCATTAATGACCGGAACAAACTAAGAGCGATCATGCAGTCGACGAGGTAGTTCTCGACGATCTTCTGACGGATCGCGCCTTCGCCTTTGGTGTTGGTCGATATGGAGCCGTTGACAAGCACGAAGCCGACGACCCCGTGCTCGGAGACCTTGGAGACCTTGGAGAGAATCCAGGCGTAGTTGGCAGTGTCGGCGACGCGCACGTCCGAGGACTCGACGGAACCGCGGAGCTTGGTCTCGGTTTCCAAGAGAGATTCCGCGAAGGATTTGGTCGGTTTCGCCTGAGCGGATTTTTTAGCAGTCTTCTTTGAGCGGGCATGTTGAGGATGGTCGGAGAGTGGCGCGTTTAGAGTGAAATGGAATGGGGGGCGCACGTGGGTGCGACAGTAGTAAAACAATGACTGAGCGACACATGCTGAGATCACTCTCACTCATAAAAAGTGAGGTCCGTGATGGCGAGGATAAAGTTGTATAAAACGCAAAGTTAACCCTACTGAAGGGTGAGTAAATGGGGCGATGATGGCATTTACTCTTGATGTCATTATTCTAGGAGCTAACTATCCGCCTAGACATCTGTTAGTTGTTATTGCCCCCCATAAAACTACAGGGAGAATTGTAGAAAAAATTTCATGATTGAAGAGAATTACCAGATTGAGGAGATGGTGGAGCAAGCTCCGTTATTTGTGATCTATAGCGCCATTGAGAAGGAATCTGGTCAACAGTGCCTGATCAAACGTTATATGACTGATGATTCTTCTGAGATAGGGAAAGTAGATGGGTGGTCAGAGAAATTCACCCAACTCATCAGTGAATTTAGCGGACAGAATATACCGAGTGTTAGATCTATCATGGATGGTGGTCTAGACCCATGCGATGGCAAGGCTTGTACCATTTTTGAGCAAATCGAAGTCAGCTCCCTAAAGGAGCAACTGTATGAGCGTACTGGACTAGGACTAGAGCTCACTTATGAAATAGCAAAGTCTGTTCTCGAAGGATTTGTAAGTCTACATGCGATGGGAGTCCTACAGGCAAAACTAGCTCCAGATTCACTTTTCTACACCAATGCGGAACACAAGTCTCCATGGGTGATCACCTGGGACCCTATCCGAGCACTGCGCTGTAAATATGGTGTGAACCATTTTAAGAATGATGGTTTCACGGCTCCTGAGCTGATCGCTCGCGAACACGCTTCTGCTCAGTCTGATCTGTTTTGCTTAGGGAAGACATTAGAAGTAGCAGCGGGGGATTTAGCCGCAGACCCAGCATTCAGCGCGTGGAATGCCGCGATGGTTCACGATGATCCACAACAACGCTATGCCAGCGCACAAGTAGCTTTAGACGCACTGATCGCAATGACTCCTGAGCCACAGCCGGTTGCTCAAATCATCCAAACAGCGGCACCAGAAAATCCTGTTGCTCAAGCAGTTGCTTTTGCTGGTCTTTCTGAAGAGTTAGCCACAGACGAAACCGAGGACACGGCACCGGCAGTAGCAGGGGTGACTTCGCTCCCTGTGGCCACAAAGAGCAAACCACCTGTGTTACTCATCGCAGTCTTAGCATGTCTTGTGCTAGCTGGTGGCGCGTACATATTTAGTCAGGGCTCTGATGATGAGGGTGGCTTTGAAGTGGTTTCTGAATATGAGCTGGAGGACATCGATAGCCAGCCACGTAATACGGCAAAGAAAGAAGCCTCAAAGAAGCAGAAGGCGAAGCAGCAAAGTATCCAGCAAGAAGCTAAGATGGTGGCGCAGCAAGAAGCTGAGAAAAAGACTCAGGAGGAAGCTGTAGACGAGATCTCAGTAGACACTTCTGATATTCCAGAAACAGGAGTTATCCTTAAATATAAGGATGTCAAAAAAGCCAAAGCGCATGTTGGTGAGGAAGTGCTGCTCAAAGGTGTGCTCAAGGATATCATTATCGCAAAAGGCAACCTCTACGTCCTTACATTCACTTCAGCAAAATCCCGCAAGGGCACAATCTGTATGTCAGCGGACACAGACAAGTTTTATCCCGAGTTAAAACTCCCAGAACTCAGGCATAAGCTACTGAACCAAAATATAATAGCTACTGGAAAGCTTGTTGAAAACCCACATACCTTTAGTATCCATCTTGTCGATAAAGACGCGATTAAGTTAGTCGATAACGACTAAGTAGCGCGTTCTACCCCTCAGGGTACTGCATGCAGTATTCTAACACGCACATGCTCGTGGCTGTGGCTACATTGTAGCTGAAGGGAAGCCCCCAGATAGGGATCTCTACGACAGCATCGAGCAGGTCTAAGCTGTCTTGAGCTAAGCCTTCTCGCTCAGAGCCTATCACTAAGACACATTTGTGTGGGAAGCGGTAGGTCCCTAGCTTGCTCGAATTCGTCGTTTGCTCAAGTCCGACGAGCTTATAGCCATCAAGCTTCAACTTTTTTAAGACCGGGACTAAGCTCCGTTTTACCGTGAGCTTCACATTCTCCGCGCCATCTCGAGCGATCTTAGGATTCACTTTCGCGCTCCCAGTGGCGATGACTTCTGTCACTCCACAGCAGCCAGCTGTACGAAGAATAGTGGAGAGGTTCACATTGCTGCGCAGGGGCGAGCAGGCAATAATAAGAGGCCGCGGCTGATCGAGCTCAGTCGGTGGTTTATACCGCACATGCTCAAACTTAGGAGCATCACTCAAGTAAACCGCCCACTAATAGTGGGCACGGAGCACAAAGGGTTTTGAAAAACATAGCGCGAAGCTAGGGCGATCCCCGGCTCAAGCAAGGGAAATACGCTGATCAGCGCTAAAGGTTTTCGTAGCTTCGCTGACCCTTATCGATGAGTACAGTCTCCATGTAGCCCGCAGCCTTCGCGACAGCTTTGGCTTTTTCAAAATCCCGGGCCACTTCCGCTGGGTGGTGGGCATCTGAGGAGATAACGAGACCTATACCACCATCGCGAGCGAGTTCTAGGAATTCGCTGTGAGGGTATTGTTCGGCACAGGGTTTGTGCCAGCCAGCGGTATTGAGCTCGATGATGGCTCCGGAGGTGGCGAGCGCATCGATCGCTGGTTCGTAAAAGCGACTCAAATCTCCAGCTGGCTTGTGACCAAATTTCTTAATGAGATCGGGATGTCCGAAAATATCAAACAAGCCACTGTCAATCATGTCAATGTAGGTGCTCCAGTAGGTTTCCCAAACCTGGTCGATATCTGCTTCTGCCCATTTTGAGCCCACCCATTTTGGGTTATCGAAATCCCATTGATCATTGATGTAATGCACGGAGCCAATGAGGTAATCCCAGTCGTATCGTGAGCGTAGGTCTTGAATCCAGCTCTCGCAGCCTGGAAGCCAATCGCATTCCATACCGACGCGGACAGGAAGTTTATCTCCAGCGTGTGCCTTAGCGCGTTCTACCCAGGAAAAGTACTCGGGCAATTGAGATTCAAGCATCCGCCAGTCATCGAAAAACTCTTCACCCACTGGAGCATGGTCTGAAATCCCATATTCAGTCACACCAGCCGCTATTGCAGCATCAATGTATTGCTCGGGTTCTCCCTCTGCATGCATACAGAGGGGTGTGTGCGTGTGGTAATCAGCTGGCATCGCATTGTCGTTTGGAATTTCAGAGTGTGTGATGATGGTTAGCTGATTTCACTAACCATCATCTCAAGATCTTAATTAGCGGGATGGTGCTAATTCAAAGGTGAAGCCTTTGAGGTATTCTGTTTCAGGAATCGCAGGAAGGACTGGGTGATCAAGTCGTTGACCGTGGTTCATAATCATACGCAGTGTGCGTTTAGCGTCGACGGATGCTTGCACCACATTTTGAAGGAAAAGCTCACGTGTAGCATGGTGAGAACAACAATAGGTCGAAATAATTCCGTTCGGGTTGAGGAGTTTCAGTCCGCGAAGGTGGATTTCTTTATAGCCACGCATTGCGTCATTGAGAGTCTTCTTGTTGCGAGTGAACGATGGGGGATCCAGAATAATCAGGTCGTACGTCTCTTCGTGATGCTTTAGGAAGTCGAAAGCGTTGTGTTTGATCGCTTCGATTTCAACACCATTGAGTTCAGCATTACGATTAGTCGCTGCGATAGCGCTTTCTGAAACATCCACAGCAGTCACGCTAGCAGCACCAGCCTTGGCACAAGCGAGTGCGAAGCCACCTTGATTACAGAATACATCGAGCACCTTTTTACCTTTAGCGAGTTTCGCGATGGCGGCATGCGCATCGAGCTGATCGAGATAGAGGCCCGTCTTCTGTCCATCTAGTAGGTCTACTTCGAAAAGTACGCCATTGGCGTCGACAACAAAAGGTCCAGGGTTCTCGCCATGGAGTAGTGTGACTTCTTGCTCAATACCTTCAGCCTTGAGCATAGGGGAGTCATTTCTGAGAATGATAGTTTTTGGCTCGAGCAATGTAAGTAGAGCAGCCACGATAATATCTCTGCGCTGGTGCATAGCAAGCGTCAGAGTCTGCAGCACTAAATGGTCACCATAGCAGTCTACAATAACACCGGGAAGGGCGTCAGATTCACTCCAGACAAGACGACAAAGCTTCATATCCACTCCTTCAGCGCGCTCACGCACGTCAATTGCTTGCTGAATACGGCGTTCGAAAAATTCTTGGTCGAGCTTTTGCTTACGGCGGGAAATACGGCGAGCTACGATCTGGGAATCAGGATTATAAATCGCAGTTCCTAGTGGGCGATCGCGGAAATCTTTCAGAGAGATGACATCGCCAGGCTCTGGAGCTCCAAAGGTTTTCTGAATCTCAGATGAATAGACCCAGTCGTGACCGTGGTATATGCGGGAGCGAGGTTTGATAATTAGTCCAGCCATGATGTAATTGAAATTCAGTAAGTTAAAATGGGTTGTGAATCTGTCTTCTTCTCGAAGATCTCGCTCACAGCACACAGCTACTCGCAGGAGAGCCTGTGGTCAACACTGGAAGCATTGTAAGGTCTCGCAATTTTTCGTCTTGCTAGACCTGCTTGGTAAAGATTAAATGCATCTCACATATATTATGGGACAGCAATTCAACAAAGTAATCAAACGTCGTCGTCGTAAGCAGTATCTTCGTCGTCAAAAAGCAAATGCAGCATTAGCGGCGAAATCTTCGGTAAAGAAGGTGGCAAAGCCAGCTACAGAGGCAAAGCCTGCAGCTAAGAAAGCTACTAAGAAAACAGCAGCTAAGAAAGCTACTAAGAAAACAGCAGCTAAGAAGACAGCAGCTAAAAAAGTTGAGGAAAAAACTGAAGAGTAAGCTTTCTTACTAATTAGATTTATCAAAAAGACCGATTCAGGAAACTGGGTCGGTCTTTTCTGTTTTTAGGGCATGATCGAATTAGCCATTTGAAAGTATCGATAATATAGAGTACTGCTTGGCAAGTAGTTCATGAAGCCCATCTACCACATACAGTTTCTTTTGCTGTGCGCGCACACTTCTCTAGTAGCATCAGCGCCGACCATTACTGAATCGGCCACAGAAAATGTGGAACTATTAGATATGCAGCTCCTTAAGCAGCTCGGCTCAGGTAGTTTTAGTGAACGCGAATCGGCGACTCGTACAATATGGGAGCTCGGTGATGTGATGTTGCCACATTTGAAGTCCGTCAGCGCCTCAGATGACCCAGAGCTAGCCTCAAGAGCAACCATGCTAATTCAGAATATCGAGGCTGGAATTTTCCCGACGACAAACAAAGCCGTGCTGCAGGCGATTGCTGAATACAACAACAGCCAATCACTGCATTCGAAAATTGAGGCACTAGAATCACTGCGAGAGCTCAGAGCCTATAAGCAGGCCTTGTATCTACTGCGCAACGAAAAGGATGATGCCGTACGCAAAAAATTAAGCCGCGAGCACAGCATTCGCCAGCTAGCGAGAGCCGCGGCATACTCTGAGCTCACAGAAGGGAGAATTGACGAAGCCATCTCTATCCTACGGCTAGCACCCTATGAGGAATTTAATCTACGGGCTCTGGCGCACCTGCTGAAACAGAATGGTCAACTCGACCAAGAACTCGAACAGCTCGAAGCACAAGAGATGAATGCCGAGCGCCAACTTTGGAAGCTCACACTCCTACAGACCAAAGGGGATATAGCTCTGCTCAAAGAATTTGCCCAAGACCAGCGTCTCGACGCTATTCTCAGTGTGATAGCGATGCTCGAGGGTAACCCACATCTCATCTTAAACGAATTGATCGAGCGTAGTCATGAAGATCTACATAGGAATGCGCTCAAGACCCTTAAAAGCACCTACCAAAAAAATAGCACTGATTTAGCAGCGGAGTTCACTCAGTCACTAGATGACCCACAGGACGACACCCTACTACTCTACCAAAGTGCTATCTCGATGCTTTTAGGTCAGCGCAGCACTGGTGAGTCTCTACTTGAACTAGCCAGTAAGTCACTAGCTAGCGGATACTATCAGGGGCTCGAATCATCAGCTCAGGAGCTTCGCTTGTTTGGCTGCCCGGATCCAAACCTTGACTACGCATCGTTTCAGAAATGGGTCGTGCAACAAATCTCACTTGAACTCGATTTAGACCAAAACCATCTCGACCACGAATCGGATAGCAAGATCGAGAGCCTCGCTAGATTTTACTACCAGAGAGGTAAAAAGGAGGAGGCTGGCTTCATCTACAAAGAATACCTTCAAGCAGTTAGAAAAAACGATGAAGAGAGCTGGCGTGATACTCTAGCCAATATGCCACAATATGGAATGGCCGAGCTCATGCTCAAATTCATCTATGAATCTAAACCGAGTGATGAAGACCTCCATATTCTGAGTAATAGGATTTTCGGGGATTCTCCAGATGTGGATAAACTCTGGGAAGAGCTAGCAAAGCACAACCAAGGCAAGCAAGAGCAGTTCAGAGAACTCTGCACACTCATGTCACTCCCACGCAGTTCGTCCGAGGGAGCCACCCTAGAAAAGCAGTTACGAGAAAACGCTAAAGACTACGAAGCGGCCGAGCGCCTAGAGCTCATCGAAGCTCTAGCCTACGCCGCCGAGCAAAGGGGCGATTACGTGCAAATGCTCAATTACTACAAACAGCTTACAGCCTTAGATGTCGAAACCGAGCACTACATCACCAAATATAGAGAAGCGGCAACACTCCAATTAGACTGGCAGGGTATTATCGATTCCTACGCGCTCCAGCCTGAGTTCGTTAGAAATAACCCTATTGCTTTAACGCGCTACGCACTCGCTCACAAAGAACTTGGCAAGGAAGGTGATTATCAAGAGCTAATCCAGCGCGCCAAGACTCTCACTCTAGGCGATGCGAAAATCCTTAATAACATGGCCATGGTATTTCACGAATGTGGTTATCAAGAAGAGGCTCTGGAGGTATGGATGCAAAATCTAGCGGGCTCTACCTCTACAAGCTGGGGATTCTTCATGTCCCTCAGCAGTATTAACAATTTTTCTTACCAACTAATTAACCAAGAGGAATGGAAAAAAGCCTCCGCATTTTCTATCGTCGAGGCTGCTATCCATATGGATCCAAGTGCTTACCCCCTGAATTCGGCCATCACTCCATTGCGTCTCGGGTTTGCGGCAAATTTCACCTACGGCATGGCTTTACTAGAAAGCGGCAAAAGGAAGCAAGCTATAGAGTTCCTCAACTACGCACATAATTCTCTCACGGGAGACGGCGTATTAGCCAATCACTTTTTCCCGAGCCTTTTAAAAGTCAGCCTCAAGAAGGAACGAGACCGTTGGTTTCGCGCATCATGGGAGAAGTTAGAGAATGAGCTCAAGATGTTCCCAGAGGCTCACAATACGCACAATACGATAGCATGGCTTGGTTCACGCGCAACGTCGAATCTCCCAGACTCTATGCGTCACTCTGAAATTGCCTTGCGGATTCAGCCGAACCAGCCAGCATACTTAGACTCCTTGGCAGAGGTGTATTTTGCGATGGGAGATCGTAAATCTGCTATCAAAACCAGCCATAAAGCATTGCACGCATTGACCACACAAGCAGGAGAATACAAGCGTAGATCTAGTCTTCGACAGCAACATGCAACTATTTCCAGCATGTTCTGGGATCTCAGCCACCAGCATGCTCGCTTCGTGCACAGTCCGCTTCCAGCTAGTATCACTATAGACTAGTCAGCTATGTGGAGATTATTGATATTGGTGTCTTTGGCACCCTTCATTGCAGGTGGCTTGTTCGCTAATATTTTTGGCCTCCGGCATCTAGTCGGTGATCAGAAAATAAGCCTCAGCGTGAAGGTTTTTCTCGATAAATTTTTAGCCACTACTGGCCGAGAGGACATTACCATCCAGTATAAAGGAAAGCGTGGGGCTATCAATTGCCCCGGCAGGACTCTCACTTTACCTGCAAGCTACGAGACTAGCTATCACACCGCGCACCATGCCAGAGCTTCGCTAGATTTGGGCATGCTACTGCTACATGAGAATCATTCTGGCCCAATCGAGTTTAGACTGAAGATGTTAAAACTCGGTCATCTAGCACCACTCTTCATGACCCTCATAGTAAGCTTCAGTTGTCTACTAGGGAAACTCCCGCCCATCATAGGGATCTCTCTCTTTGCCTTCAGCCTGGGACTCAGCGCTGTTATGCTCTGGCTCAGTATGCCAGTGGAAAAAGAAGCGGCCCACCTAATGGTGAGCCGCATCGAAAAATTACGTCTTGTTCCGAGATTATCAGAAGAAGAGTCATTGGTCTGCTCCATTCGTGCCGTACCTTGGTCGCGGCTTATCCCTGGAGTTCTTCTAAAGCTGGTCCTTAAAGATTAGCAATTTCAGCTGCGAGGATATCCTCAACAGTCTGACGTGGGCGAATCACTTTTCTAGCTGCGCCATCCACTAACACCTCGGCTGGAAGACCGCGTGTGTTATAATTAGAAGCCATCACGAATCCGTAAGCGCCAGCGCTTAGGAGGGCAACAAACTCACCTTCAGCAAAGTCTGGAAGATCGCGATTCTGACAGAAGAAATCACCTGTCTCGCAAATAGGGCCAACCACATCCATAGCGATGTGTGGAGTCTCTTTAGTAGGCTCAGCTACTGGGACGATCTCGTGGTGACCTTCGTAGAGAGCTGGGCGGATTAAGTCATTCATACCAGCATCCACTATCTTAAATGTTTTAGCTGAACCTTTCTTCTCATAGAGACATTCGGTGAGTAAAACACCCGCATTTCCAGAGATATAGCGACCTGGCTCAACAAGAATTTTCAAACCAAGATCTTTAAGGAACGGCACAACACCAGCTGCATATTTTTCTGGTGTGAGTGGACGAGCTTCTTCTGTGTGGCTGTCCCACCAAGCCTGAGAACCGGAAGCAAGAGCAGGGGAATAAACTATGCCGACACCACCACCGATAGAGAAAAACTCGATGCTGTATAGCTCTTTGAGCTTCGCTGCAAGTGGAGCCACTTTTTCAGCAGCTTCGATAAATGGCTTCACGTCAGTGAGCTGAGAACCGATATGCATTTGAAGTCCACGAAGTGTGATGTTTTCTAACTTCGATGCGCGCTCATATGCTGCTTCGATAGATTCAAAATCGACACCAAACTTATTCTCTGACTTACCAGTCGAAATATACTTGTGAGTCTTCGCGTCCACATTTGGATTCACGCGAATCGCAACAGGGGCCTTCTTACCAAGCTCACCAGCGACTTTATCAATGAAGGCAACCTCAGCTTCAGACTCAGCATTGAAGCAATAAATTTCTTGTTCAATAGCGTACACGATCTCTGCACGAGTTTTACCAACACCCGCGAAAGTACATTTCCCTGGATCTCCACCAGCGGCGATGATGCGCTTGAGCTCACCAGCTGAAACGATATCAAATCCAGACCCAAGCTCAGCAAGAAGCTTGAGAACTGAGAGGTTGGAATTCGCTTTCACAGCGTACTCGATGCCGTGATCGAGCCCAGTTAGAGCATTGTCGAGACGTGTGTAGTTATCACGAAGCGTGCCAGCGCTGTACACATAAGTAGGTGTACCAAACTCCTCAGCAACTTGCTGAAGGTTTACGTCTTCACAATAAAGTGAGCCATTCTTGTATTCGAAGGAGTGCATGATTGTTAGTTAGTTGTGTTTGAAATTTTCATATCTTGATAGCTGCCTAGAATCTTAATCATCGAGCAATGCTCCTCAAGTTGGGCGAGGGCGCGTACTACATTGGCATCTTCAGCATGAGCTGAAATATCGACGTAGAAGTAATACTCCCAGACGCGTTGTTTCGATGGACGAGATTCGATCTTAGACATGTTGATCGATTGACCTTGAAAGGTTTGCAGAGCTTTGACTAGGGATCCTGGCTCGTCTTTAACGGAAAAGAGCAGGGAGGTCCTGTCGTCACCAGTAGGCGGACATGTTTTCTCGCCAATCACTAGAAAGCGTGTGGTATTATTAGAGTTATCCTGGATGCCAGACTCCAGCATGTTCAAGCCATACATTTCAGCAGCTAAAGGGCCACCCATAGCGGCAGCACCTTCATTTGCTTTATCTTTGGCGATGCTAGCAGCCTTAGTGGTCGAAGAGACTTCTACGAGGTCGGCATCCGGAAGATTGTCTATTATCCAATGCTTACATTGCCCGAACACCTGTGGGTGTGAATAAAGAGTTTTTATGGAATCGCGTGAAATACTAGCCATGAGACCATTTTCGATACGCATCAAAATCTGAGCGCAAATCTTTAATGGAGAATCTACAAATAGATCGAGCGTGTGAGAAACGGCTCCTTCGGTTGAATTCTCAATAGGAACAACGCCATAACTGGCTTCGCCATCATTAACACATTCGAAAACATCCGCAAAATTAGCCTGAGGTAAATAGGTAACACTGTGGCCAAATTTAGAAATGGCAGCTTGGTGTGTCCAAGTACCTTCAGGTCCGAGGTAGGCAATTTTAAGATCATCCTCGAGCGCTAGAGCTGCAGACATGATCTCACGATAAATCGCTCGGATAGATTTCTCAGGGATTACGCCATCACTGAGCGCTGAAAGCTTACGAAGGAGAGATTCTTCACGCTCAGGTGCATAAATCTGCAAACCTTCTTTTTTCTTAATTTCACCAACGACGTGAACACAATCCGCACGGTCATTGAGGAGCTCAACGAGTTTTGCTAGCTGAGAATCATCGCTGAGAGCCAAACCAGATGAGACGATTTCGCGGTAAATGTAGAACATCGAATCCGCTGGGATGCGCCCATCACTGAGGCTGTCCAATTTGTTGCGCAACTCTGACTCGGTTTGTAGGGACTCAGTGCCGGAACTCAAAGCGCGGTCGTTGAGGATCTGAATGAGCTGGGAATCAATCTCATCGATTTTTTTGCGTATGTCGTTGAGTGGCACTTGAAATATAAAGTTGTGTTGGTGTTGGCTCTAATGAGCGTGTACGCAAATTCAATAAATCTGCATGCGCAAGCAAGCAAGCCTACAGTGCTTCTCAAAAGCACAATTCACACAGAAACATTACAATATGGTTAAATCAAAGCTCATTTAAACACATTAATAACTTAACACAATGTATGTAATGCGGAATTAATAAGTGTTGCACGTGCCCTGCTTGATCTTGACGCATTAGACTATCCGTAAAAGATGTGCGCATGCATTCATTCATAGCAAGAGGTCTCACAGTAATTGCCTCCGCTTTAGTAGCCATCAACCTCACGAACTGCGCTGGCACGATCGGCGGCTCAGGCTCGTCCTCCAGTCTTGGAGGTAAAGAGATTACTGCAGAGCAACGTCAGCTAGATATCCTCACGGAGCCAACTGGCGACTTCTACTATGCTCGCCGCTACTTTGTCTCTAAGACCCGCTTCTGGGGCTACGTGCGTAAACCACGTCAACCTTGGTCAGAGGCCAAGCTCGTCATGATGAATGAATCCGTGCGCCCGCAGCCAGACCGCCTCCCGGAAGATGGTCCATCAAACGCCCGCCACGGGTATGATCAGAATTACGAATACAAGCTCACAGGCTCCTACACCGGTCGCAAAATTTACGATCCAGCCAGCAACCTCTTTTTACCTGAATTTAAAGCCTCTGGCTACCAAGTGCTCGACCGCGCACCGGGCTGGATTTTCTCACCGAGAGATAATTACGATCCATATAAAATCACTCTCGTGAACAAAAACGTAGGTCTTACAACCCGCTAATTTTCACGAAATCCCCCTCTCGACCTCCAGCCAATCTCCACTCGGGATTTTCTGGAGGTTTTTTGTATCCTGACTGTAAGCATAAACCAGCACATCATGAGTCACGCCAACTGAATCCTCTACAGATACGCGAGTGCACTCATATTCATACCCCTCGTACCTATCGAGCTCCTTAAGGAGTTCCAGTGACACCTCGTAAACTTCTCCGATAACCTTAGACCCTTCGCCCAAAACCACACCGGGATACCAATCCACTCGGTACATTTCTCCAGGCAAGAATGCTGCAAATAAAAAACGCGCAGACGTCATGCGTTGCGCGTTTGATGCCCCCTTCCGTAAAGTTCCGTATACGAAAACTAATTCAGAAGGGCTCATTTCAATTTCAATAGAGTGCGTAAATTCACACCCCTAAGATCTAAGGGTTAACTCATTAAGCCTCTTCAGGAGCATCTGATTCTTCACTAGATTCAGTATCCTCTTCAAGATTCACTGCATGCAAGTGATAGCCCACAGTTTCATCGAGATACTCACGTAGATCGCCGAGCCCCAATTCACTTTCTGCTGAAATCGGAATGATTTTCACCTTAGGGAAACGTATTTTGAAGTTTGCGAGATTCTCCTCAGCACCCTCGAGATCCATCTTGTTAGCTACCACGATCCATGGAAACTCAGCGAGCTCTTCATCATACATCTTAACTTCTGTACGAAGTGTTTGCAGATCTTCGATAGGATCACGACCGTCAAATCCAGCCATATCAACTACGAATAGAAGAAGGTGACAACGAGTGATGTGTCTTAAAAATTCGTGCCCGAGGCCACGATTCTCGTGCGCGCCCTCAATAAGTCCCGGAATGTCCGCTACAGTACAGCGACGGAAACCTGGAAACTCAACCACACCTACAGTGGGCTTCAACGTGGTGAAGGGATAGTTGCCAATCTTAGGAGCGGCAGCAGAAAGCTTTCCTACCAATGTTGACTTACCCGCATTAGGGAAACCAACCATACCTGCCTCAGCGATACGGCGTAGCTCAAAGTAGTAGACCGACTCATCACCTTCAGTCCCGAGAGTGTGCTCCTCAGGAGCCCGGTTTATGGATGACTTATAGTGCCAGTTACCCTTGCCGCCCTTACCGCCTTGGCAGAGCACGAAAGTGTCTCCTGGCTTAGTGAGGTCAGCAATAGGCTCAAGGTCGATTCCCTCGTTGCGCTCAAGTTCAACTGCATCCTTAATGGTGAGTGCAGGGCTTTTGTAGATGACGGTTCCTGGAGGAACACGTGCGATCACTTTCTTGCCGTTTTTACCGTGCTTACGTGCTCCTGCACCATGGGCGCCTCCTTTAGCAACTAGCTTAGGGTCGTAGAAGAACTCACGTAGATTATCAGTGTTTGCACTGCATTCAATAATGATGTCACCACCATCACCACCGTCGCCACCATCAGGACCACCTTTTGGTAAATACTTTTCACGACGGAAGTGTACTACTCCGTTACCACCGTCCCCGGCCTTACAGTATACGCGGATATTATCGACAAACATGGCTTCGTTAATGAGTTAAATAATGGTGCTAAAAGTTCTTAGCGGAGCGACTTCTTAGCACCAATTCCCATTTCAGCAACCAACAATCTAGGTGATATTCGACTTTTTTTGACATAGCTGCGTCAAGATCAATCAATTTCGGTAGATTTGACTTGGCAATACACCTAGTTCTGTGCAAGTTCCGCGCACCCGCCGACCCACCAATGGGAAAGCGTTTATCAAATAAACACATATTATTATGGTAGCACTAAGACTAAATCGCCAAGGCACGAAAGATCGTCCTTACTACAAGATCGTAGCAGTTGACAGCCGCGCACGTCGTGACGGCCGTTACATCGATCAGCTCGGAACATATAACCCAATGCAAGAAGGCACTAACTTCACAATTGATCTTGTGAAAGTAGACAGCTGGATCGGCAATGGCGCACAGCCTTCTGACACAGTACGTGACATCATCAAGAAAGCGAAGAAAGCAGCTCTCGAAGCTTAATTCTTACTTCAAGATTTTACACGAAAAGGCCATCCATTCATTTGGGTGGCCTTTTTTATTTAGCGTGACTCGACGTTATGTCGACCTATTCGAGCAGGCTTTTTAAGCCATCGAAGAAACTCTCGGTCTCCTCTTCGGTCGCCTCAGCTCCCATAATGTCGTCGTAATCCTGTTCGATGATGTCTGCGAAAGAAAGCTCCTTGAGGAATTGGCTCGGTTCACAGCTAGCTTTTTCACCGTACTTAGTACGCCAAGCGCAATAACTCATAGTAAACTCATCCTGCGCACGAGTAATCCCAACGTAGAGTAATCGACGTTCCTCATCCGTTGTCCCTTCTTCAAGACTACGTTTGTGAGGGAGGATACCATTTTCGAGACCCACAAGATAAACATTAGGGAATTCTAGCCCCTTGGAGGCGTGCAGTGTGATCATGCAAACTCCTTTTTGCTTTTCAATATCATCGTCTTTATCTGACTGCAGCGCCATATGATCGAGAAACTTCTGAAGTGTCTTATTTTTGGACGAGGCAAAATTCAGGTCTGAGATCAGATCATTTATACCCTCGGAGCGCTGTTGCTTTTCATTATCAGTCTTACAGTAACGCCAGATCCATTCTTCAAAGCCAACTTCACCAAGGAACTCCTTAAAAACCAGCCCCATTGGCTCTTCATTTTTAAGAATCCGTTCATGGTATTTTAGGGTCAACTCGACAAAGGCGTTTACAGAGTTACGCACCTTAGTACTGACTTGGCTTAGCACATCCTCCACCCCCATTGCTTCCCAGATGCTACACTCACGTTCGCGGCTAGCCTCAGTGATCAATAAGGTCGACCCCTGACCAATACCCCTAGGCGGAGCATTCAGAATACGTAGAAGCGGGACATCTGAGATCGGGCTATTCAAAACCTGTAAGTAGGCAATACAATCTCGCACTTCTTTGCGGTCGTAAAAACTCTGCGCACCTACCATACGGTATGGGATTTTCATCTCGCGCATTGCCGCTTCTAGATTACGGCTTTGACCATTAGTTCGGAACAATATGGCGAAATCTTCCCATGGAGTTTTTTCCACAGCATTGCGCTCGTGCATCTCCTCGGCAATGAATTGCGCCTCCTCTTCGTCACCAGGCATAGTGATGAGGCGAAGTGGCTTCCCACCGGGTTTATGCGGTTTAAGCTCTTTCTCTCTACGCCCAAGGTTGTGCTTAATCAGCGAGTTGGCCGTATTTAGTACTGCCGCTGATGAACGATAATTCACCTCCAGGAGAATAACCTTTGGGTTCGGGAAGAACCTTTCGAACTGTAGGATGTTAGTCACATCTGCACCACGCCATCCATAAATCGATTGATCATCGTCTCCCACTACACAGATATTGAAAGGCTCACCCACAAGCTGCTGCAGAAGCTTCATTTGCAGGCCATTGGTGTCCTGAAACTCATCCACCGTGACATGGGTGTACTTCTTACGTATATTCTCACGGACATCGCTATGCTCCCGCAAAAGTTTTTCAGCTAAAAGCAGTAAGTCATCAAAATCGACAGCATTCTGAGTTCTTAATTCATTGTTATAGGCTTTAGCAATCTCGGCGACCAAGTCATCAGCTTGATCATCCGCAGGAATCCCCGCATTTTTATTGTTCGAAATCAGACTAATCACCTGATTCGCATCTAGGTTAAGATCCTTACCACCTTTGCGAACGATAAGCTGCTTAATCATGCCGATCTGGTCTTGTCCGGAATAGATTGTGAAGTTTTTTTTGTAACCGAGCTTTTCAATTCCCTCTCTTAGAATGCGCACACAGAGTGAGTGGAATGTACAAACAGTCATTACGTCTGCTGCCGATTTCGAAACCATGCCAGCCACGCGCTCCTTCATTTCAGAAGCTGACTTATTGGTGAAAGTCACTGCTAGAATATTCTCAGGCAGCACCCCCTTCTGCAACATGTGGGCAATCCTACATGTCACTGTACGCGTTTTACCAGTACCAGCTCCTGCTAGGATCAATACTGGACCATCAATTGCGTCTACCGCTGCGCGCTGTCCATCATTGAGACTGGAAAAGGAAAAGCCTGTTGCCATGGAGCGAGATAGAATCTAGCTCAAGCGCTAGTGTCAAATCAGGAATGGGGAAAGACGGAATAAGTAGCAACTAAATGCTGACTAGCGTATGATTTTCAATAACTTCCCGCCCAGAGCATTCCCCTCAAACTCAGTACCCATTACTTCAAGCTCTACTTGAGGGTCACAGACTATTCCAAACTCCTCGTTGTCGGTGATTTGAGATCTAACAACACTCAGCGCCGTATTGGGCCATTGAGCGAAAACTCCTGAGTGAGCATTCTTCGAGATTTGAGATTTTGAGACTTTAGCTCTAGCTCCTTTACTCACGTAGACACCCGAATGGGTATTGAAGGAAACAGTCGACTCGTCCACCGTTAGAGCAGTCCCTTCACCGATTGCGACCACGCCGGATTGAGCATTGTTTTGCGCCGAGCAACGGGAAAGCCTCAGTGACGCACCCTCCCAAGTATTACACCCACTTCCCCCATTGAGGTATAGTTCGCTATCAATCATTTCGACGGTAGAGCTAACACCGTGTACAGCCACCCCGTCATTATGGTTGTGATGCGCAAGCAGGGATTCAAACCTCACAGCACCGCTTGCAATTTCCACCCCGTGGCCCGAGGAGTTGGTAATAACCACATTACTAAAATCAACGGATACCCCATCAATCAATACCAAGGATTGTGGCCGAATTTGCTTATAATCAGTGCCACGCAACTGAAGCTCTGAAAGCTTTACGACACCTTGTTTGTTCTCAATTTTGAGCATCGGCACGGGTGAAGAAACCCCTTCTAAGATGGTCACATTCGGGCCGAGACCTGAAATCATCATTTCCTTATCAATAGTCACCTGAATAAAGAAAACTCCTGCGCCTAGTCGGATGTGACATTTCTCAGGAGCAACAATCAAAGCCTCTTCGAGGCTGGCAAAGTCGCCAGGGACATCAATCTCCATGAGGTAGGTATCTAGACGCTGCTTCAGTTCACATAACTCTGGGTGCCCTGGATAGTTTCGTAGTGCACTCGAAATTTTGTGATGAACTTCAGGTGAAAACGCCCCTTTGTCGAGCGAGCGTATATTCTCACCCAAGGCACGAGCCTGCTTATCTGCAACTCTTCGGGCTTTGAGAGTTTTAGTATGGCGCACGAGCTCGGAACTCTCCGTGCACAGCTCCATTTCAACAAGGGCCTCATCTGCAGACTCTAACTCCCAATGATTAAGAGCCTCTTTAAACTTCAATACTGCTTTACGCAAAAGCTCTTGCCTTTTTTCTTCTACTTTAAATCTCAGTTTCGAAATGTCGCTTTCGTTAAATAAGTCATGATTCCCCTCAATAAGCTCTATGGCATTTGTGAAGTTGTTCTCGTTTAGAGACGATTGGTAAGATTTCATGACTCCTTCTCTTCGCTTGTCTCTCTGAGCCTTAAGATAAACCCCAGTCACACGAGCAATTTCCATCTGATACGCTGCATTCACGTCGAACAAAGACGCTCTGCGTAGATGGTCTTTTGCCTCATCCAATGCCCCATCAGATATCGCGACTTCAGCCTGATTAACATTACTCTGAATCTTTTCAGCAAGATCCCTTTCAGCCTCAGCAACACGCTCCAGCTTAGCGACGCGTAGCTTCTTAAACTCCACACTTCTCAAATAGAGGAACACACCAGAGCCACCTAGTATAACTAGGAGCAGAATGATCAGAGCGCGAAACAAAACGTTACCCTGACGCTTATTACGAGTGGCGACTAGCATCTTAAGAAGGAAACTAACATAAATTCTACTACTTAGTCTACAAAGCTCTGCACCATCGGCATTCTACGACTCATTCCAAAAGCTTTAGAGGTGACGCGAATACTAGGAGCTGCCTGTTGACGCTTCCACTCGTTGAGATCTACCTTTCTCTGAACCCATCTTACTGTCGATTCATCATAGCCGTGACCAGTTATAATATCCTCTCCGGATTGCTGATAGTCTATGTAGAGCTCCAGAATGAGATCTAACAAAACGTAGGGAGGAGTGAACTCATTGCCGTGTTTGTGTTGTTTCTTCGAGCGCTCTTCCTCACGAGCAATAATATCTTTAGGTATCCACTCGCTGTCGGCATTGAGAAGCTTGGCCAGTTTGTGGACGAAAATTTTCGGCACATCACTCAACACGCCGAGACCAACGGACGAATCTCCCCCAACGACTTCATGACCTATACTGAGATCAGTCTTATTTGCTGAAGAGAGCATTAAGAAATGGTTGTCACGAGCGTATGCCATTAAGAGCATGGAACGAATACGCGAGGCTAGACCGTCGTCTACTAGTGGATGGTTTAGGTTTGGAATGATTTCACCAACCACCAAGTCCGCAGACTCTTTCACGACATCGACGGAGACATTCCTGTATTCGATATCAAGTTTGTCAGCCAGCTCGACGGCTCGTAATGTCGATGCAAAGGAGTCATTCTGAACCGGCATGATCAGGGCTTTTACGGAATCCTTCCCTAAAGCCTGAACTGCAAGGCGCGCAACCACCAACGATTGAATATCACCTTTGAGGATCATACATACCGTTGAGAACCCCGTTTTTCTCACATAATCTTGAATCCCTAACACCAAAGCATCGTGAACATCTTGAATTTCAGAGGTCCGGGGTTTGGGGGCACTTACTCCACCGTAACTAAGATCTACGACCTTACAGCACGCCATGAAACCGGGGAGGTTAGCAATTTCATTTCCCTCTTTATCGAGCGCTAGCGAGTTCCCGTCATACACTAGCTGCTCGTTCATCCCAATAGCATTGCAGTACACGACCGGCACCTTTGCTCCGCATGCTAAAACTTCTAAGAGATTTGAGCGCTTTAACGGACTCCCTTTATAAAAAGGAGCCGCACTAATATTAATCAAAACTTCGGCACCAGCTTCAATCAACTCACGGGCTGGATCACGCTGATAAAGTGGCCTTCTAATGAAGTCATCGAGCCAAATATCCTCACCTATGGTGATGCCTATTTTGACACCATTGAATTCAAAAGGTGTGCAAGCTGTTGCTGGCTCGAAGTACTTATGTTCATCAAACATATCGTATGATGGCAAAAGAGTCTTCCACACTTTTCGCTTAATTCGCCCTTGCTGGAGAAATGCAGCAGCATTCCTAAATGGCTTACCTGGATGAACAAAGTCATGGTAATCAATGTACCCTACAATAAGAGGCACATCACCTACTTCATCAG
The DNA here is from genome assembly GCF_051252225.1 of Rubritalea sp. Lineage (GTDB taxonomy): Bacteria > Verrucomicrobiota > Verrucomicrobiia > Verrucomicrobiales > Akkermansiaceae > Rubritalea. Next base: position 32,532 of record NZ_JBPOGE010000009.1, on the reverse strand, counting down.
CTAAGTAATCGAGTGCTTGCAGACACTTCTCAACGAAAGTCTTTTTGGTGATAAGATCTCGAGGTGGATAGCCAACCAGTGAGAGCTCAGGGGTGATAACTATATCTGCTCCAGCATCCACGCAGGCCCTATATGCCTGCATGATACGCTTAGCGTTCTTGGGAAAATCCCCAACATTTGAGTTAATTTGAGCTATACCTACCTTCATGTGTGGTCGAGCTTATGGCACAGACTCTAACTATTTACCAGAGTCCGTATTTACCAAATTGCAGGGCATAAATACCCATAATCAAATTAGCGACTGCGTGCATCAGAATACATGCAGATAAACTCTTCGTCCTCACTGCCAGAAAATACATTAAGCTCCCAAAAAAGAAGGCTCCTAGATAGTCAACTGGAGCGTGAATCCCCATGAAACATGCGGTAACAATCAGATAGGTTTTCCAGCTTGCTAGACCAAATGGCTTCTTCCAGTAGTTCCCATCCGGATTTAACAAAAACCGCATTAAGAAGCCGCGCCAGAAGATCTCTTCCACGAATGAGACTATAACCACCGCTCTTAGAAACCTAAAAATAGTGGATGACCAAATGCCGAGAGCTCCGAACTCACCATCCAGATCACTAGGGTTAAATCCATCACGACGTGGCATCACCCCAAAATGCTCGAGGAAACCCACATTATCTTCAGTAAAGCCAAATACGTCAAACAGGTGAGTTGGGAGAATCCAAATACCAATCCCCACCACGCCTAACAGAGTGGCTAAACCAAGCCCTTTAAATGGTCGGAACTCATACTGTTTCCAAAAGAATGCGAGCAGCCCACCAATAATAAGTGTCTGCAGTGGATACATCCATTGCTCAGGCCACTCCCTCCACCATGGAGCATCTGGATGAGCCCACTCAAGACCAGACTCATTGGCAATCTGCATGAACAGATTGAGAATAAGAAATGCCGCAAACGGGACTACGTGAGCGTAGGTTTTATTCCCTCGAATGGAGCTGATAGTCATTACTTGGAACTCAAACCTCTAACGAAGTCCTCCATGCGATCCATGGCGATGACAATCTCCTCCATAGAAGTGGCATAGCAGCATCGTAAGAAACCTTCCCCGCATTTACCAAATGCATCTCCCGGAACAGCCGCGACGTCTTTAGCATCTAGTAATTTCAGAGCAAAATCTTTACTACTCAGACCTAGGTGTGAAATTTCAGGGAAAACATAAAATGCTCCACCAGGGGTATGGCACGGCAGTCCCATTTCATTCAAGCGCTTCACCATGTAATCACGACGCTGATGGTAACTTGCTTTCATTTTCGCTACGGATTCAGCACCATTCTGGAGAGCCTCTATCGCAGCAGCCTGTGATGTAATAGGAGCACAGAGCATGGAGTACTGATGGATTTTCATCATTGCCTCAATGATTGGCTGAGGCGCGCAGGCATAACCTAGGCGAAAGCCAGTCATCGCGAATGCTTTAGAGAATCCGTGAAGAAGAATCGTCCGTTCTTTCATCCCCGGTAAGCTAGCGATAGAAATGTGATTTGGATCATCATAACGAAGTTCACTATAGATTTCATCGGTGATGACCATGAGGTCATGCTTGATGCAGAGTTGAGCAATTTCCTCTAAATCCTCTTTTCCGATAGTCGCGCCTGTAGGATTGGTAGGAAAGTTAAGCATCAACACCCGACTTTTAGAAGTAATCGCCTTTTCCAAGGTCGCAGCCTTTAGGGAGAAATTATCTTGTTTGTAAGTCTCCACCGACACGCCTTTACCATATGCCATGGTAATGCTCGGACTATAGGACACGTAACAAGGCTCGTGAAATATCACTTCATCACCTGGATTGACCAAGGCGCGTAAAGCTAGGTCGATAGCCTCACTCACTCCCACTGTGATCAATACGTCGCATGAAGCATCGTAATCCACATTGAAAAAATCTCCTACATACTCGGAGATCAACTTGCGTAACTGGAGTAACCCTAGATTTGACGTATAGCTAGTATTCCCTTTTTCTAGCGAATAGATCGCAGCTTCGCGGATATTCCAAGGGGTGGCGAAATCTGGTTCACCCACTCCTAAAGAAATAACGTCAGGACGCCCCTGTACGAGTTCAAAGAAATCGCGAATTCCAGAACGAGGAACTGCTGCGACTTGATGTGCGATTTTGTTAGAATAATTCATTGGATGACTAACAGTTAAATTATGGTGAGACAACAAGACGACCTTCAGGTTCTTCTTGCTCGAAGATGAAGCCGTATTCCTTGTATGATTTTAGTTTGAAATGGGTAGCTGTAGATAACACTCCATCAATCGTGCTAAGCTTTTCGCTCACGAAACTAGCAACCTCGCGCAAGCTAGGCCCTTTCACAATGACGAGTAGGTCGTAACCACCACTAGCTAGGTAACAAGCCTCTACCTGTTCGAAGCGCGCAATACGCATAGCTAATCGATCGAACCCACCTCCGCGTTCAGGAGTGAGTTTCACCTCGATAAATGCCGATACGCTAGTGTCTCCAGATTGCTCACCATTGATCACTGCGTGATAGCCTAAGATAGTGCCATCATTTTCGTACTCGGCAGTCTTCGCCGCAACTGCCGCGGCATCCATATTAAGGATGTCTGAGAGTTCTTTGTGCGAGTAACGTGCTTTCTGACTGAGTAATTGAAGTAATGGATCAACGGACATGACGCGTTCTCCGTAACGAATACGGATCGGTTTGCCAACGCTGATTCTTAATTATCCATTAATATTTACCATTCCCTGCAGAGTTGTTTTTCTAAGCACCTCTCGATCTGCAACAGATAAAGGCAATTACCAGCTCTAGTAACAGACCTATCTAGGCTGTCGCAGTATAGATTGATGCGATCCCGCCACTCAAAGGCTTACAGGTCACTTCAGTGTAACCCTGGTCAGAGATCAATGCGCACATAGCTTGGCCACTTGGGAAATCACCAATAGATCCAGCCAAGTAGCTGTAAGCACCCTCTTGGCCCGTAAGCACACCGGCAATCTTAGGCAGGACTTTATTAAGGTAGAAATCATAGGGCTTGCCTAAAATTCCTTCAGGAGTAGAAAAATCCAAAACTAACAAGTGTCCTCCTGGGCGGATAACACGCTTCATTTCTGTCAGAGCAGCTGCATAATCCGCCATATTCCTGAGACCGAACGCGACAGTGAGTACGTCGCAGGAATTATCCTCAAAAGGCATATTCATGGCATCAACCACTTGCGTTTGCTTTACGCCCCTCTTTGAGGCATGGGCTAGCATTTCTGGGCAAAAATCAGAGGCTACTAAATTCGACGTTGGACACGCCTTTTGAAGCTCTAATGCAAGATCTCCCGTACCTGTGGCAACATCTAGAATGTCGCTAGGGCTCCAAGCTTTTACGATTCGACCGACCTTCTTACGCCAAAGGATATCAGTCCCTAAGCTAAGGACGTGATTTGTAACAACATATCGGTCAGCGATTTTACTGAACGCGTCTTTTACGAAATTAGGATCTTGCATGATACAATCTATCAAAAAATATTGTGTGGAGCTTTTAGCCTGGAAGAATGTCACGGTAGACACCCGGATCACTATTCGGAATCTCAGTAGCACCTATTGTTTTCTCGTAAAACTCACGAGGCCCGACCCCGCCAATGACTCCGTAAACATAACCACTCTCTTTGAGGGCCTCCATACAGCGGAATAATAAAGCTTTACCAATACCAGTACCACGAGCTTCCTCGCTAACTCCCGTGGGACCATAAAAACCTTTTGCAGTAGTTTCTATACAGGCAAACCCGAGAATCTGCTTATCGCGAGTCGCTATGTAACAAGTGATGGGCTGACGACTAAATGCTACTTTCACCTCACTCACCCACTTTGGAGAAAAATGCTCACCCACCCAATCGGCCACAATGTGACGTTCATAGGCATTAGCTCTACGCAGAATGATTCCCTGACCATCTAACTTCTGATAGAGTTCAGAAGCGTCCGGCAGTTCGTAGAGGTTGACTAACATGTCGATCATAACAACGAAACTAAATCTATGAACTGAGCTTACAAACCTAAAAGCTCAAGAAATGGCCAAGATTCAATATCACGTTGACCTCGAATGACATCCGTGATCACCTCAACGCCGCACATTTCTTCTGCGATCCCTTTGTTAGTGATGGTCGCGGTGTCTAACTCATCCACTAAATTATTAAAGACTAGACCAGCGGGCTCGACGCCACGTGCTCGCATAGCCTCTACAGTGAGCATCGTGTGATTGAGTGCTCCTAGTTTATTGCCAACCACCAAAATCACAGGATCACCTATTTCTTTTGCCATTTCAGCGATGGTGTACTCCTTACCAACTATAGGAACGAGTAAGCCACCTGCACCCTCCGTGATAACTACCTGATGTTGCTCTTTAAGTTGTCTATTTATCTGGACCAGCTCATCAGTATCGATCTTTTGATTTTCAAACATCGCCGCTACATGCGGAGCTGCTGGAGTCCTGAGCCAAACCGGATTTATCTGGTCAGCAGTCACTACATCATCAGATGCGTCGACAAGCTCAAGGGCGTCATTCCTGTCACCACAGCAAATCGGTTTATAACCAATCGCGTCTACCCTCTCAGCGCGTAGTGCTCGAATAATCAGAGAGGTTACATACGTTTTACCGCAATCAGTATCTGTGCCTGTAATGAATAGTCCTTTGCTCATGGTCTTGATCCATCTGAACTGTAGCAAAATCCAACTACTTGCAAGCCTAGCTCACAACTATTCGCCCTACTCAGGGAGACTGAGTCCTTCAGCCTCTTCCCTATTCTGAAAGCTAAAACTTTCAATTTCTCCACTAATCAGAAACCAAATCACGATCGCTAGAATCAATGCGGTTATCTTTGCTATCCAATGTTTCTTCAGCATCATCGTTTTCTTTCTGTTGTTCCGGCAAGAAGATCTTTTCCAGCATCTCGCGGAATTCAGTATCTGTAAGATTGCGTGTGAGCTCGCCATTTTCTGCAATAGAAATAGAACCAGTCTCTTCGCTCACCACGATACAAACAGCATCAGTTTCTTCTGTGAGACCGATTGCAGCCCTATGTCGTAAACCTAGTGTGCGATCGCTCATTTCTCGCTGACTCACTGGAAAAACGCAACCCGCTCCAGCTACCCTATCTTGTGCGAGGATCATCCCGCCATCGTGTAGAGCAGCCTTTGGGTAAAAAATACTTTGTGCGAGTTCTGGAGAAAACTCTGCATCTAGCGGCACACCTGTCTCCAAGTGGTCGCGCAGACTAATCTCGCGTTCGAGTGCGAAAAGCGCACCTATACGATGCTTAGAAAGTTGAATAGCTGAGTCAGCTAACACACCAGTGAACTCAAGGCGCTTATTTTTTGAAAAAGAGAAAAACTTACTACTGCCTAACTTAGCTAGAGCACTGCGCAGTTCCGGTTGGAAAATAATCACTAAGGCAAAGACCCCAAACAGGCCCGCGCGTGTTAGAATCCAAGCAATCACCTTCAACTGAAACAAAAATGCCAGTGAGGTGACAATCGCAAGAATCATCACTATACCCACGAGAATTGAGGCTCCTCGCGTAGCGCGGAAGGTCCGATAAAGCTGATATACTCCAATCCATAGAATTAGAATTTCCACTCCGTCTCGCCAATGTTCTTGCAAGAATTGCATTAGTCTTATGTTTAGCTAGAAGCTCAGGGATTGGAAAGAACTATATCAGTCATTAAACAACAAAGCGCCCACCTCGTCTCCAAGGGGGCGCTTTGTAAATTATGATTAAAGCAGTATTATTCGCTAGCTGGAGCTGCTTGCTCTTCCGCTGGAGCGTCCGCATTCAAGTCCTTAAGAAGCACTGGAGTGATATCGAACTTATCCTTAGTGAAAGCAAATACTTCAGTACGCGATGCGCTGAGTGCTGATTTGTCGATCACAAGGTCAAGGTCTTGCTCACGTGCATAACCTGCAACCTTTTCTTGAATTTTCTCAATGATCGCACGCTGCTCTTCAGAAACCTGCTCGCCGAGAGCTTTGTTCTGACGCTGAAGCCACTGGCGGCGCTCATTATCTGCTGCATTACCTTCAGAAACCTTAAGCTTAATTTCACGCTCTAGTTCGAGACGCTTCTTATCGCTGATAGTAGCGTCACCGCGCTGCTTGCTGAGCTTTTCGATTTCAGTTTGAAGACCGCGGATGTGCTCGAGACGGCTCGCGTTATCTTTCTGAATGCGCTCTTGATCTACCTTCACCTGAGCCTGAACCTTTTTGGTCATGTGGTATTCATTGAAGAGTTTTTGCACATTGACTGATGCGATTTTAAGATCTTCTGCATTTGCAGTGGTGAGACCAATCGTAGCGGTTGCGACAACTAGGAAATATTTTAGAATGTTTTTCATATCAAACGGATAGTATGTTCAAAGACTGGCGAAAATGTGCACGCCTTTCCCTGCCGCGTCAACGATCATCCCTAATCTTTTTTACTTTATTCTTACTCAATCTACCCCCACCTTCCAGCCACTAGCATTATGGAAATTGCAAACACAGTAACAGAGCTTCTGTTAGCTAAGAAAAAGTTCCCCTTCGCCCCCGTTCTCGTACCCACTATGGGAGCCCTCCATCGAGGACACGTAGCTCTCATTCGAAAAGCTAGGGATATCGCTGGCCCCAACGGCTGCGTAGCGGTCTCTATCTTTGTTAATCCAATTCAGTTTAACAATGCTAGCGATCTTGAAAACTACCCGAACACTCTAACGGAGGATAGAGCTCTTTGTGAACAAGAAGGCGTCGATCTACTTTTTACTCCATCGGTCGATAGCCTCTATGCGGGAAATCGCTCCGTTACCATCATCGAAAGCTCTCTTTCTTCACAGCTTTGCGGCGCAACACGACCCGGCCATTTCGACGGAGTCTGCACAGTCGTAGCTAAGCTGTTTAATATTTTCGCACCTATCGATGCTGTATTTGGCAAAAAAGATTACCAGCAACTCGCAATTCTAAATCGCATGGTGCGTGATCTCAACTTCCAGACCGTCATTCACGGGGTAGAAACTGTCCGAGAAGATGACGGGCTCGCCTTTTCCTCCAGGAACGTGAGGCTTACCGAAGAAGCTAGAATTCAAGCTCCTGTAATCAATCAATCTCTGAATGCGGCTAACACCTTACTAGAGAGTGGTGAGCACAGCACTGGCGCCTTACTAAATGGCATCCGTGAGCAACTTACCAAGGATGCCCCACTTGCGAAAATTGACTACTTAGAGTGCATTGATGCAGCCACACTGCAACCAGTGTCCTCAGCTTCGCAGAAATCAGTAATCGCTATCGCAGCGTTTTTCGGAGACGTTAGACTCATTGACAATATTGAGCTCAGCCCGAACAATTAGCGCACCTCTTTTTTATTATGGAATCCGACTTTCTTGTAATTGGCTCAGGCATAGCCGGCCTATCCTTTGCGCTTCGAGCCGCTAAACATGGCTCAGTAATCGTCCTTACGAAAGGTAATGCCATTGATTCCAATACAGCTTGGGCTCAGGGAGGTATTTCAGCGGTGCTCGATCCCCCGCTCCACAGTGCCGGGGACAACTGTGAAACGCATGTCGCGGACACTCTAGATGCAGGGGCTGGACTCTGTAATGAAGATGTCGTCCGGGCGATCATTGAAGAAGGCGAAGAAACTATTGAGGAACTCGTGAGCCTAGGGGTCGCATTTGATAAAGACCCGAGCGACGACACCCGCTTCGCATTAGGCAATGAAGGTGGTCACTCCAAGCGTCGCGTTCTACACTCCAAGGACACCACTGGGTACGCTATAGCATCCGCTCTGATTGAAAGAGCTAAGGAGCATCCTAACATCACATTCCTTGAGCACCGATTCGCTATCGACCTCATCACCACTGGTAAGCTGGGAGTTGTCACAGAAGATCGCGTCCTAGGAGCTTACGTGCTCGATGAGCAGACTGGCGAAGTTGATATTTTTCGTTCGAATCGAATTGTCTTAGCGACTGGTGGGTGTGGAAAAGTCTACCTCTACACAACGAATCCAGATAGCTCTACTGGTGACGGCCTTGCTATGGCTTGGAGAGCCGGCGCAACTATCTCTAATATGGAGTTCGTGCAATTCCATCCGACTTGCTTTTACAACCCAGCGGCTCGCGGTGCAAAGGCCCGCTCATTCCTGGTTTCTGAAGCTGTTCGCGGCGAGGGAGGTATACTCATCAACGAAAATGGTGAAGAGTTCACTCTCGAGCACGACCTTCGTGGCTCGCTTGCCCCGCGTGACATTGTCGCACGGGCAATTGACCATGAAATCAAAAAAACGGGTGCTAGCTGCGTCTATCTCGATGTAACCCACAAACCGAAAGGATTCATGAAGGAGCGCTTCCCTAATATTTACAAAACGCTCTTAAACTTCGGGCTTGATTGCGAAAAAGAGCCCATCCCAGTTGTCCCTGCTGCACACTACCAATGCGGCGGCGTAAACACTGATTCGAATGGGAGAACCACTATCCGTGGATTATTCGCCGTGGGAGAAGTGGCGTGCACAGGATTACATGGCGCAAATCGACTCGCCTCTAATTCATTATTAGAAGGGAATGTTGTCGCTCGTAGAGCACTGGACGCAATGATGAAGAGCTACCCACCATCCAGTCCCTCACCTCTTTCACCTAAGATCCCGGAGTGGCACACTGGAGATGCTACTCGTATCGATGAACAAGTACTCATTTCTCACAATTGGGATGAAATACGTCGATTAATGTGGAATTACGTCTCGATCGTTAGAACGGACAACCGCCTCCTACGAGCTGCACACAGGCTACGCAATCTACGCAAAGAAGTCCGCGAGTTTTATTGGGGCTTCAAAGTGAATTCGGATATTCTAGAACTCAGAAACCTCGTGACCGTAGCTGCCCTCGTTGTGGATTGCGCTATTCGCAGAAAAGAATCACGCGGAATCCACTACACTCTCGATTATCCGGAGCGCAGTGAGAAATTCCTCAAGAATACCGAGCTACGTCGCTTCTAAAGTCCTTCGAGCTCTCTAAGCTCAGCAGTGAAACCACCGGACAAGATAGGGAATCTGCACCACGTCTTAGGGTCTAGATTTTTATCGTCTACATGAAACGATGGCGCATAGCGCTCTCGCTTCCATTGATTGCGGCACCATAGCTTGAAAAATTTGATTACCCACGACCGCAACTGTGAGTGATCATAGGACTCACCGAACTCATCATCCAGCAGGACTAGCACATCCTTAGGGGCGCGCTTGTCGCGAATAGCTGCTCGCTCAATTGCATCCAACACCGGGTACGGCATGAGATCTGATTCATCAGTTTGACCACAATCTGTCGGCCTGAGCTCTGCTGTTGGCTGCAAGCTATTAACATAACTTAGAGCAGGAAATACCCCAACCGCAGGTGAGCTCACCGTCTCTAACCAAACGAGCCACTTCCTAAGAAATGCTTTATCAATACCTCCCACGGGACTTAAGCCGCCGGAGGTATCACCATCCATTGTCGCGTAACCTACTGCTGCCTCAGAGCGATTACTCGTCGCCAATAAAAGTGCATTCCGGATATTGGCAAGCATCCATATCCCAGGTGCGCGCACACGCGCCTGAATGTTTTGCAGCGGGATGTCATCAGTGGCCCAACTCAACTCTCGACCCAAACCTTCACTCACCATGGATGTGTAACCATCCACTAGAGAAGTAATCGACCACGATTGATATTCAGCCCCGAGCGAAGTTGCGAGCTCGCGCGCGCTCTCCTCAGTAGCATCACCACTATTATCAGAAGCTTGGTAAACACAGGCGAGAATCACCTTCATCCACTCGGAAGAGTCATCAGGTAAATCGATATACCCAAGACGCTCACGCACGCCCTCTTCACCGAGTTCTCCGATCGCAAGCTTCATCCCAATAGCAACAAGGCAACTCACAGCAGATGAATCAGCCCCCCCACTCAGAGAGACCACGAAGCCACTTGAATAGCTTTTTCGCATGTAATCAAATAAAGCAAGGCCAACGGAATGCGTAAATTCCTCTTCCTTTGAAAATTCACAATGCTGCGCAATTCCACTAGGAGCCTCGCCGCTGAACTGAATAGACCAATCGATCTGTACCAGACCGGGGTGCTTCGCTACCTCAACTCTGCGACTAGCTGTGGCAGCCACTCTCGAGCGATTGAGCTCAACATCCACCAGAGCGGTCGACAGCAAAACATCTTTAAAACTAAACCTCCTACCACTAGCGACAAGGTCACCGTAGTTAGAGATAAGCGGCCCCCCATCGAACACGACCCGACCAGATTCATTCCCGAGAAGGTTCGCATAAAGGTAGGCACAGCCACAGGCTCTCGCCCCTTCATTAATGAAACGTTCACGGAGCTTTTGCTTACCGAAGGCAAAATGGCTAGCGCTGGGGTTGAAAATAAAATCAAGACCGTAAGCGGCGAGGGTCGACCCTGGGCGTGTCGCTGACCACGCATCCTCACAAATTTCAAAACCAAACCGCACACCACCAACATCAAACATGAGATCCCCAAGTGGAATCTCTTTCCCTAAGCAGGTAGTAGTACTCACTTGACCCTGAGGCCAGGCGCAGAACCAACGCGGCTCATAATGAAGTCCATCACCAGCGAGGTGCTGTTTACCAACCAGCCCGACCAGCTCACCATCTACCATTACCGCTGCCACATTAAATAACGCGTGGTGATGCCGCCAAGGGAGTCCCACACTGAGAATCATTCCTTGTGAATGTTTGGCTATTTCACCTAACATCCACTCTGCGCGCTCAACAGTATTAGGCATCATGAAAGCATCTTCACAGCCGTATCCAGTGGTGCATAGTTCAGGTAAACAAAGCATCTGAACATCCTGAGCTCTTGCCTGAGCAATAACTTCAAGAATACGAGAAAGGTTTCCCTCCCAGTCGAGGGGGGTCTGATTAACGCTACCTGCTGCTACTTGGAGAGTCTTCATAGAGTGATGAATCAGCATCACACATGCTCACTATCACGTCCACCCTCTACTAACAAAAAGTACGATCTTGATATTTGTGGCTCCTAAACCTAATTAACTCTTATGGAATCCCACGAAATCTTGCGAAATGCATTTAAAGAAACTTCACCTAAAGTCGTTGCGTCAGAGCTAGGCGTCTCATTATCCCTTGTTTATAAATGGTCTCAAGAGCAGTCTGATTTGGGCTCGGGCAGCCGGAACCCAATTGATCGGATTGTTAATATTTACGAATTGACCCAGCATCAAGGGATTATCGAGCATTTGACGGAACGCTGTGGAGGATACTTCGTCCGCAATCCTGATAGCCATTGCCGAAAAGGCTTCCAGTACCTCCCCGCTACCAATGCGATTGTGAGCCAATTCTCTCACCTACTGACCAGAATCTCTACAGCAGCCTTGGACAACACCATCACAAGCGATGAAGCGAAGGAGATTCGCCAAGTCTGGGATCAACTTAAAGGTTATGCAGAGGGATTTGTTCGCTGCTGTGAAGAAGGTGATTTCGAGATTATGCATGAGAGGACCACACCCCAGCAAACTGATACCCCGGATGAACCGAGGCGCACCCTTTACTAATGGTACCCTTCTGTCTGATCTCGAACCCAGTTAAGATACCCCTCAGACCCTCCTGTTACTGCGGTGCAGATAATTTCCGGGGTGTCATAGGGGTGTAACTCTAGTAGCGCCTTTTCTAGTTGCACATAGCGGCTTTGGGAGGTTTTCATGATCAGTAAGCACTCCCCCTCGTGGTGAACTTTCCCCTCCCATTGATAGATCGATTCCACACCGGGAAGCAGATTCACACATGCAACGAGTTGCTTTTCTACCAGCTGTGTGCCAATCTGACGCGCATCACCCTTTGTGGGGAAAGTGCAATAAACTATGATAACCTCCATTACAGCTGACCTTACATGAAAGACGGCTTCCTAGACAAGCTCATCAAACGACTTGATCGATTTTCACCCAGTGAAGTCCAGAACCTCATAAGTAGGCTCGTTAGGGAAAAAGGCTTCCTTGAAAATGTTTTCGAAGCATTGCGTGAGGGTGTCCTCATTCTCTCACCCGAGGGTGTGATCACATTCGCCAACAGAGCGGTTCAAGAGATGTTTGGGATTGGTCAACAAGCGTTAGGCCAGCACATCAATTCAGCTATCCGCGGTTTCGACTGGAGTGCCGTCGCTAAACCGGAGAGCACCACAAATAGGGATATGGAGGTATTTTACCCTGAACACCTTATGCTTAATTTTTACATATCTCCTTTAAGTGGTTATATTGCTAAAAATGATGAACATTTAGGCTACGTCATGCTAGTACGTGACATCACTAAGTCAAAAAAGGAAGCTGAGGAAATGCTCGAAAGCGAGAAGCTCAATGCCCTCACATTACTTGCCGCAGGAGTCGCTCACGAGATTGGTAATCCACTCAATTCCCTCGATATTCACCTTCAATTAATGCAGCGCAAATTGCGCAAGCTACCAGAAGAACACCAAGCTGATCTAGGTGATCTCCTCAACACAGCCCAAGGTGAAATAAAAAGGTTAGACTCCATATTAAAGCAATTCCTCCACGCGGTCAGGCCAACAGTCCCGGAAAGAAACAAAGTTCAGCTCCACGACATTTTAGCCACCACATTAGGTACGCTCGAAGCAGAGCTGGAGAGCAAACATGCTAAGATCATTTTAGAGCTAGCTCCCACCCCACCCCTTCTCGATCTGGACCCGACGCAAATCCAACAGGCACTCTACAATCTGATTAGAAATGCAGCTCAGTCATTACCAGCTTCTGGTGGAACGCTATTTATTCATACTGAAGCGAATGAGTTTGAGGTTACCCTCAGCATCCGCGATAACGGCACAGGAATTTCCCCAGAAGATATGGGCGCACTCTATGAACCATATCGCACAACGAAAAAATCAGGGACTGGTCTCGGGCTGATTGTGGTCAGACGAATCATTCGTGAACACGGTGGAGAGCTAGAAGTCCAAAGTGAAGTTGGCGAAGGAACCACGGTGACTATTCACTTTCCTCGTCACGAAAAGCAACTCAAGCTACTACCCGCTGCATCCCCTACTATAGAAATCGAAAGCTAATATGGACGCTACTATTCTCATTGTTGATGACGAAAAATCCACGCGCGACGGGCTGCGCATGGCGCTAGAGGACTCATTTGATTGCTATGTTGCATCAGACATCCGCGAAGCGATGAATATTTTGACTTCCGAGAAAGTCGATCTAGTGCTCACCGATCTTCGCATGGGTGGTGATAGCGGGATGGATTTGCTTGATGAAATTCTCAAGTTAAAGTCGCCCCCTATTGCGATCATGATGACAGCCTATGGCTCCGTCGACACCGCTGTAGAGGCGATGCGGCGTGGAGCGTGGCATTTCGTAACTAAGCCACTGAACCTAGATGAGGTGGAATTACTTATTAAGCGCGCACTAACGAGTAAGTCACTCGAGCTTAACAATAAAAAGCTAGAAAGCGAAAATCAAGAACTCCGGCAAAAAGTCGGGAAGCAAGCGCATGGCCTTGACCGTTTAATTGGTCAATCAAGTTCTATGGCTCAGATCCATAGCATGATCACCCAAATCGCACCGACGAAAGCCACCGTTCTCATCGAAGGTGAATCTGGAACAGGTAAAGAGCTAGTCGCGGAAGCGATCCATAACCTAAGTGGACGACCGAAGGAGAAAATCATTACCGTAAACTGCGCCGCGCTCTCACCACAATTATTAGAAAGTGAATTATTCGGTCATGAAAAAGGGGCGTTCACAGGAGCCTCCCAACGTAGGATCGGTCGATTTGAACAAGCAAGTGGAGGAACTCTCTTCCTCGATGAAATTGGAGAAATCGATCAAGCTACCCAGGTCAAACTTCTCCGCGTCTTATCTGAAAAAACGATAGAACGAGTCGGCTCCAACACTCCCATAAAAATTGACGTTCGGGTGATCACTGCGACCAACAAAAACTTAGCCAAGATGGTCGCCAAGGGAGATTTCCGTGAAGATCTCTTCTTTAGATTAAACGTGGTAAAAGTTACCCTCCCTCCCCTGCGAAATAGAAAAGAAGACATCATCCTTCTAGCTAACGCGTTCCTCAAAGAGTTCTCCAAGGAAAATGATAAGAACATCACATCATTTTCAGATTCAGCATTACAGCACATGCAGAACTACAACTGGCCGGGTAACGTGCGAGAGCTGCGAACAGCGATAGAGCACGGCGTCGTCATGTGTAATGGATCTGAAATCGAAGCAAACCAACTACCACTCAACGTCCAATCTGGCGCCTCTTTATTACAGCTCGAAGGTCTAAGCCCAGAATTAAGTGAGGATGAAATTAACACTAGCCGAGAAAACACCCTTGCACCCCCTCAAGAATTCAACTTGCATGCACTGGAAAGTGTGACGATTAGGCGAGCGTTATCACATACTAAGAACAATCGGACTGCAGCTGCCGACATACTCGGCATTAGCCGTCGCACCCTCCAAAGAAAACTCAAAGACCTAAGTCTCTAATACCATTCTCTAATGATATCATCCAATAATTTTGATTCAGGAAGCTTTTTTAGGCGCTCCATTTTCGCAGTTTTGTTGATAGGGGTTTTCCTCCTCAACACCACATTCAACTTTAAAGGTCTTACCCATCCCACCGGCATCGACCAGGCGCAGTCGGCTAGAGAGGTAGCCAAAGGCAATGGCCTCACCACTCAGTTCGTCCGACCTCTAGCGATCCAACAGCTAATCGATAATGATAAAGAGGTAAATATCGAGCACATGTTCGAGACCTATCATTCGCCACTTAACATTCTCGTCTATGCAGGGATTCTAAAAATGGTGGGAGGCGATGATCCCGGCAATTTCCTTATGCAGGCTGACGACCACTTCTATTTCCTAGACCAAGTTATTGCAATGACTTGCGCTATATTTTTTGTAATTTCGATTGGTATCAATTACTTACTCATCAGTCGAATTTTTGACAAAAAGATAGCCTCTGTCGTAGCTATTCTCATGCTCTTTTCGGAGTATATGTGGCAAATCACCCACACTGGCCTGCCGCAGATGCTCATGCTCACGCTATTCTCAACAGCCATGTACCTCTCTTGGAGAGCTGTTGAGGCGCAAGAAGCGGAGCGCTCACCGATCGTTCCCGCACTACTGTCTGGCTTTTTCTTTGGACTGTTAGCCCTAACACACTGGATGACCCTTTGGATCTTCATCGGCTACTTCATCTTTGCCACTTTCTATTTTAGACCTAGAGGCGTCATTGCCGTCGCTTTAGTGGCAATCATTCTCCTATTCATCTGCGGACCATTAATTTTTTATTACAACCATACAGGACAAGTACTGGGTACTGCATTTCATGCCATCCACGGATCTGAAGCCGTCCTCCGGCAGATGGAAACACCAGGGTTCAACGTAAAAGGACTTCTAGGCACAACAGCGAATGCAGCACTCCTCCAAGCATCTAACATTCATAACTACTTAGGTGGATTGATTATTGCTCCAGCGTTCTTCATCTCACTACTCCACCCCTTCAAGCGCTCCAGCATCTCTATATTCCGTTGGAATATCCTTATTATGTGGGTGTTTGCAGCTATCGGAATGGCCCTCTACGGGCTTCGAAGCAATGCCATTGACGCAAATCAGCTACACATTCTTTTTGCGCCACTCATGATGGCCTACGCTGTAGCAATGATGAGTATCATTTGGTCGCGCTGCGAGCTAAGCCAACAACCCGGCCTATTGGGCAATCTGCACTTCGTAATCATCATTTTAGTCACTGCAGCACCAATGATACTCACAGTTAAGAATCTTGATAATTCTGCCATCCGGAATTCATCCGTTGCTGGAGTTCACGCATTCAGCTTAAACAAAATACTCGCAGAAAACTCTTCGGAGACAGACATCATTGTGTCCGATCAGCCGTGGGCAGTTGCTTGGTATGCTGACCGCCATGCCATATGGACTCCTTCAAACTATGACAACCTTGAAAAAGTAGAAGAAATCGCTAGTTTCTCCAACCCTATTGCTGGGATTCATGCTTCAAGCATGAGTTGCCGAGGCCAAGACATTCGTAGCACATGGATTCATCAAAGAGACCTCACCCCCCTATCCTACTCGGTTTGGATGAACTTTTTCGCAGGCTCCGATGAATACCTCTACCGAAACAACAAAAGCATTAATGAGTTGATCAACCCACAAAGCGGTCGTTACCCCGCTAGACTCTATCTTTCTGGCCTTCTTGAGCCAAGTATCTACTACAAGAGGAATTCAGGTTTATAATTCTCACTCAGCGATCAACTTAACAAATCTCATGCCTAAAAAAACACTCAACTTTGAAGCATCTATGGAGGAACTCGATTCCATAGTTGAACAAATGGAATCAGACCAACTCCCTCTCGAAGAGCTGATTAATCACTATGAGCGCGGAGCAAAGTTACTAGAGGAGTGCGAATCAGCTCTTTCAGTTGCTAAAAAGCGACTTGAAACTATCAAAAAAGGTGGCACCAAGGGTAGCGTTGCACCTACGCAACAAAAAGCAAACAGCACCCCATCATCCTCAGACGACGATGAAATCAGACTCTTCTAACTCACCAGAGCCGCTTCCGCGCCTCCTTTCCACCATTAACGAACCAAGCGATCTTAAGAAGCTGCATCGAGCAGATCTTCCTGAGTTGGCTCAGGAGATTCGTGACGTCCTCATTTCGCGTCTTTCTGTCACTGGTGGTCACTTAGGCCCAAATCTAGGTGTTGTGGAACTAAGCATCGCACTACACTACGTTTTCGATTCACCGACTGATAAGTTTACATTTGATGTATCCCACCAAGGGTACGTCCACAAAATGCTGACTGGGAGAGCAAAGGAAATCCATACAATCCGCACCTACGAAGGCCTGAACGGCTTTTTGTTACGCACCGAATCTGAACACGATTGCTATGGTGCCGGTCACGCAGGAACTGCTGTATCCTCTGCTCTTGGAATGGCATCGGCTCGCGACCTCGCAGGCAAGAATAATGATGTTATCGCAGTTGCTGGCGATGCGGCGTTCACTTGCGGCACTACGCTTGAAGCTCTAAACAATATTTCCGATGCAGCCAAAAAATTCATTATTGTCCTTAATGACAATGAATGGTCCATCGATAAAAACGTTGGAGCTCTGGCGCGTCACTTTAACAGCCTGCAGACAAGCTCTACCTATTCTTCTGTTCGTAACAAAACTGCGGACATCCTAGAGAAGATTGGCGGCATGAGCGCACGAAAGCTCGCCCACAAGCTTGAGCAAGGTGCTAAGAATCTCCTAGCACCAAGCGTACTCTTCGAAAAATTTGGTCTTCGTTACTTCGGCCCCATCGATGGGCACAATGTCGGCACCCTCATTGATACTTTCGAGTACTTAAAAGCACAAGAAGAGCCTGTAGTCCTACACATTATCACTGAAAAAGGGCGAGGCTATAAGCCAGCTCTCAGCAATCCTGGAAAATTCCACGGACTTGGCGCCTATAAAGTAGAGGATGGATCTACAGCAGCAGCTGACTTACCTACCTTTTCTGAAATATTTGGTCGCACGCTCACTGAGTTTGCAAAAAAAGATGAAAAGATAACAGCAATCACCGCAGCTATGCCTGGCGGTACCAAGCTCGACATCTTTAAAAATGAAGTGAATGAACGCTATTTCGATGTCGGGATTGCAGAGGAGCACGCCGCTCTTTTCGCGTGTGGTCAAGCCTGTGAAGGCTTCCGCCCCTTCCTAACCATTTACTCGACATTCATGCAGCGCGCCTATGACATGATCATTCATGACATGGCACTCCAGAGTCTTCCTGTCAGACTATGTATGGACCGCGCTGGCCTCTCTGGTGACGATGGCCCTACACATCACGGTCTCTTTGACATTGGTTATTTACGCGTCGTCCCCGACATCGTGCATATGCAGCCAAAAGATGAAGAAGAGTTCGTCGACATGCTCTGGACAATGGCTAACTACGACCAAGGACCAATCGCTATCCGCTACCCACGTGGTGCTGGAGTTGGAGCAAAATCAAAGGCCGAGCCACAACTTCTCACTATAGGCGAAGCAGAGCTCGTACAAGAAGGTTCAGATGTGTGCCTCATTGGCCTCGGGCACCTTTTCGAAATGGCGACTGAAGTAAAAGGTGAACTTGAAGCCCAAGGCTACTCTGTAACTCTAATTAATCCACGCTGGATTAAGCCACTCGACGCTAATCTAATCACTCAGCAAGCCGCTAAGTGTAAAGTGGTATGCACCTTCGAAGATCACGTACTACCGAACGGCTTTGGTGCCAGTATCATTGAGCTTTTAGCTGACGCTGACATTACCACTAAAGTGGAGCGTATAGGTTGGCCAGATAAGTTTGTGGAGCATGGCAAAGTGGACATTCTCCGTGAACTTCACGGAATTACCCCGGCGAATGCACTCAAACTTATAAGCAAGCATCTCAGTTAATAATTCTTTCCAAAGGCGCACAATGTGCGCCTTTTTTATTGCCTTATTTCACCGATTTTTCCATTGGCATTTCAGATTCCACGTTTAGTCTCAGCTCTGTGAGTTATCAGGTATTCGCTAGAAAGTATCGTCCTAAGACATTCAATGACGTCCTTGGCCAGGATCATGTGATCCAAACGCTGCGTAATGCAATCGACCAAAATCGACTCGCCCACGCCTACCTCTTTGTTGGCCCCCGAGGAACCGGTAAAACATCTACTGCGCGCATCCTTTCAAAAGCACTGAATGCCCCAGGAGGTCCCAGCATCGACTTCGATCCCGATTCAGACATCGCTCAAGAAATAGCCGAAGGTCGTTCGCTCGATGTCCTCGAAATCGATGGCGCTTCTAACAACGGCGTTGAGCAAGTACGTGACTTACGTGATAATGTCCGGTTTGCCCCTTCACGTTGCCGCTTCAAAATTTACTACATTGATGAGGTACACATGCTGACCACCGCAGCATTCAATGCTCTACTCAAAACTCTAGAAGAACCGCCTGATCATGTGAAGTTCATCTTCGCAACTACGGAGCCTAACAAGATCCTCCCGACTATCATTTCTCGCTGCCAGCGTTTTGACTTACGGCCTATCGGCACGCAAACAATAGCTGATCACCTTGATTATATAGCTAAAAACGAGGGAGTCACCCTCGATCCAGCAGCAGCATGGGCCGTCGCCAAAGGCGCTGATGGAGGTATGCGAGATGCGCAATCCATGCTCGATCAGCTCGTAGCTTTCTGTGGTAACCATATTGGGGAAGAAGACGTACTGAATGTCTTCGGTTTCACTTCGCGTGAGACAGTGGCAAGCCTCACCCAACACATTCTTAAAAAAGAGACCTCTGCCGCACTGAGCGTTCTCAATGAACAGGCTAAAGCGGGAAAAGAGCTCTCACAGCTTCTCGACGACACAATCAGCTGCCTGCGTTCCCTGCTTGTAGCCAAAGTTGACCCTAATGCTGGAAGTGATGGGATTCCTCAAAACCTTTGGGAACTACTTAGCTCTGTGAGCAAAGGCGTGCAAACTGACCGCCTACTAAACCTTGTTGATATTTTTGCGGAAACCCAATCACGCATGAAGTGGGCGAATAATAAAAAGTTGCACTTCGAGATCGGTGTCATCAAGGCTGTTCAGTCACTCAACGACGCACGCATTTCCGATGTGATATCCGCTCTAGCAGGTGCTGGAACCCTCCAAGCAGAGCAACTCCCCTCTGGTGAAGTTGAAGAAGCGGTTGCTCCCATTGAAGTGAAAGAGAACACTCCACCTCCTGTTAATACTCCCGCAGCAACCAGCGACGCACTACCAGCGCCCAATACTCAGCCTGCAGCCCCAGTTAAAGAAATTACTCCAGTCGCACCTGCCAAGGCCTCTCCAGAGCCAGCACCCCGTTCTGAACAAGAGCATGCCCAAGGGCCTCCACCGCTTGAGAAGCGTAGTGTCTCAGAAACTATTTCAAGTCTTGATAGCCTCATTGACTCAGCACCCGAAGTCTCTGATGCACCTCCTATCGTGGTTCACTCTCAAACGACTAATGAAGCTCCTAAAACTGAAGCAAAAAAAGAGGATATTGATAAAAACGCATCTACACAGTTCGATGAAGATGACTTCTACAAGGATCCTCTCATAGTCAATGCCTTGGAAATTTTTGAGGCAACACTCAAACAAGCATAACTAACTTTTAAAAACATACACAGACCATTATGGATATTAACAAACTCATGAAACAGGCCCAGCAAATGCAAGCTGGGATGCAGAAAGCGCAAGAAGAACTCTCGAATCAAACTGTCGAAGCATCTGTCGGTGGCGGCAAGGTTATTGTCGTTGCAACAGGAGCTGGCGAAGTACAGGACATCAAGATAGATCCATCTATCGTTGATGCAGAAGATGTCGAATTCCTTCAAGAACTCGTACTTAAAGGTGTTCAAGAAGCGATCACCAAAGGCAAAGAAATGGCGACTGGCGAAATGTCCAAGCTCACTGGCGGCCTTAACATTCCCGGCTTAAGCTAAGTCACATTTTGTCCCAAGCACAGATGACACGCGAAGATATCGCAGACGTGTTAGACAACATCGCCCTTCTGCTCGAGCTGAAGGGCGAAAATGTTTTTAAGACTCGCGCCTATAAAAATGGAGCTGAAATAGTGCGCTCAGATGAGAGCGACATCATCGAGCTCGCTAAGAATAATCAGCTCGGCAGCATTCCAGGTATTGGCAAAGCTCTACAGGAGAAAATCCAAGAGCTAGCCACCACTGGTAAATTGGAGTTTTACGATAATTTGCGCGCTGAGTTTCCCCCAACACTGTTCGAACTCTTCGACATCCAGGGCTTGGGACCTAAGAAGATTAAAGCTCTTTACGACAAGCTGTCTATCGATTCCGTCGCTTCACTTAAAGAAGCATGTGAGTCAGGTAGCATTAGTAGCTTGCGTGGCTTTGGCGATAAGACCGTGGAGAAGCTGCTCGGAGCCATCGAACTGCGTGAAAAGTTCGCCTCACACTTTCGTTTAGGTGATGTAGCTGTCATGGCTGAAATATTGTTAGATTACGTAAGAAACCACCCATCCACACTTCGTTCCTGCCATGCAGGCTCCTACAGGAGGTCAAAAGAGATCCTACATGACATCGACATATTAGTAGCTACCGACAGCCCCTCTGAGCTAACAAAATACTTTTCACAGCTCGATGAGGTCGAAGACGTCATTGTCTGTGGTGATACTAAGGCATCTATCAGACTAGAAAATGGACTACAAGCAGACTTGCGAGCTGTTCCTAACAAGGCTTTCCCGTTTGCTCTGCAATACTTTAGTGGCAGCAAGGAGCACAATGTAGTCTTGCGCCAGCGCGCCTTAAAACGCGGATGGTCACTCAATGAATACGATTTCACCGTAAAAGAAGGAGCCGAAGCACCTCCTGAAGTTTACGAGGAAGCTGATATCTATAAAGCGCTTAACCTTGACTACATACCACCAGAATTACGGGAAAACCGTGGTGAGTTCGAAGCTGCAGAGAATGGCCAAATCCCCCGTTTAATCGAACTTGAAAACCTCCGTGGCACTTTCCACAATCACACCACCGCATCTGACGGCCGTAACTCGCTCGAGGAAATGGCTGATGCGGCAATGGAACTTGGTCTCGAATACCTTGGAATCGCCGATCACTCAAAAGCATCTTTCCAAGCTAATGGACTCTATCCTGATCGATTACTTAGACAAGTAGAGGAAATCAGAAAACTCAACCAAGGGTGGGATGGTAACTTCCGTCTTCTTGCTGGGTCAGAAGTCGATATTCTTAAAGATGGCTCACTCGATTTCAGCGACGACATTCTTTCACAGTTAGACTACGTAGTAGCATCTGTGCATAATGCGTTCACACTGCCAGAAAAGGAAATGACGGCTCGCATTATCAAGGCAATGGAAAACCCACACGTCACCATGCTAGGCCACCTTACTGGTCGCTTATTACTCCGCCGTGAAGCCTATGCAGTCAACGTAGATAAAATCATCGACTGCGCTGCTGAGACCGGCACCATCATCGAACTCAACTGTAATCCTCGCCGACTCGACATGGATTGGCGTCATTGGCACAAAGCGAAAGAGAAAGGCGTGAAATGTGCTATCAATCCTGATGCGCACAGAGTAGAACAGTTACAGTTCTTAGCTTTTGGTGTGAGGCTTGCTAGAAAAGGTTGGCTCACGAAAAATGATGTTCTCAATACGAAGACGCTTCCTGAAATTCTCGACTTTCTAAAACTAGATTAAAAATTAAATAAAACACCTAATATGTTTCACCAATCACTTGCTCAAGCACCAATAGATGCTCCTAGTTTTGTTACATTTATCATCGCAGGAATACTGCTGCTATTCGGACTCATTTTCTTCTATCTCATTCTCAAGTTCTTCAAGACTTGGTTACGAGCTAAACTTTCTCAAGCACCAGTAGCCTTTGGAGCACTCATCGGGATGTGGCTAAGAAAAGTCCCATTCCCACTTATTGTAGATAGTCGTATCACTGCCGTTAAAGCAGGATTAGATTACAGCACAGACCTACTAGAAGCTCACTATCTAGCAGGTGGTGATGTCGCAGACGTAGTTCTTTCCCTTATTGCTGCAGACAAAGCGGGCATTAGTTTATCATTCGAGCGCGCATGTGCAATCGATCTAGCAACCAAAGATACTGGTAAGACAGTACTCGAGGCGGTCCGTACCTCCATTAACCCAATGGTGATTGATTGCCCAACACCAACCAACGGTATCAATAAAATCACAGCAGTTGCTAAGGACGGTATCGCAGTAAATGTCAGAGCCCGAGTCACAGTAAGAACCAACCTCGACGGTTTTGTCGGTGGTGCTACAGAAGAAACTATCATTGCTCGTGTGGGCGAAGGTATCGTTACTTCCGTAGGTTCAGCAGAATCCTATAAGGCAGTCCTCGAAAACCCTGATTCTATTTCAAAATTAGTACTCTCTAAAGGAGTGGATTCATCCACAGCATTTGAAATCCTCTCCATTGACATCGCTGACATCGATGTCTCAGACAATATTGGTGCACGTCTACAAGCGGAACAAGCAGAGGCAGACAAGCAAATCGCCCAAGCAATGGCGGAAGTTCGTCGAGCAGCTGCTGTCGCAGAAGAGCAAGAGATGTCAGCACGTACTCAAGAGATGAAGGCGAAAGTGGTTGAAGCTGAAGCTCAAATCCCAATGGCTATTGCAGAAGCATTCCGCAGCGGCAACCTCGGTGTCATGGACTACGCAAAATACCAGAACATCAACTCTGATACAAAAATGCGTGATTCTCTCTCCGATGGAGAAGAGTAAACCATAACACTCTTTAGTATTATGTATTTCTACGAGCTACTTGCGCAAGACGACGGATTTCCGATTCAAGGGATTCTATTCCTGATTATCGCTGTCTTCAGTTTTCTCAAGTGGCTCTATGAAAACATAGTCTCTAAAAATAAAAAGGAGCAGGGAGAGACAGATAGCATAGATGACATCTACGAACAGTATCGTGATGAAATCCACCTGCGTAATAATCAAGCTCCCGAGACGCTAAGCAGCTCGCAACCACAGTTTATTCCCCCGCCAATTCCCTCGGCTAAGGCTACTACTGTAAAATCTCCTGGCCCATCAAAGCCGAGCAACACTTTTAGCCCTACTTTCACTCAGAATGACATTGAACGCATGCGTTCAACTAAAGCGAAAACAGTATATAACATCCAAGCGGCTGGCACAGCTAAGCTGCAGATGAAAACGCAACGTAATGGCCTAAGAGCTGAGCTCCAAACTAAGGCATCGTTACGCAAAGCAATTATCCTGCGCGAGATCATCGGCCCACCTAAAGCCCTTACCGACTAGGATTAGAATTAGGATAAGCGCTGTGATCCAGCATAGCAGTTAAAGCGAGGTGGTCTCAAAAAGCCAATGAGCGTCTGCCCACTTTCTTCCGCAAAATCCACAGCTAATGAAGTTGGTGCTGAGATCGCCGAGATAATCGGTATTCCTACAGCATGCGCTTTTTGCATCACCTCAAAGGAAACTCGGCCTGAGACCTGCATTAATACTTTCGAAAAATCGACAGCATTTGTTGCCGCCCAGCCGATTATTTTATCAATCGCGTTATGTCGCCCGACATCCTCGCAAAGAACTAACAAGTCACCATCTAAGGAAAATAGACCGGCTGCATGTAGCCCACCGGTCTCCCCAAAAGTTTTTTGTGCAGCTCTCAGTGTGTCAGGAATGGCAAGTAACACACTCGACGACACTTGATGAGTTGAAGTGATTTCAGGGTGTTCTTGGCGGATTGACTCGATGGTTGCTTTACCACAGATCCCGCAAGAAGACGCGGAATAGAGATTGCGCTGAAGTCTCTGGTAATCAATCTCAACATCATCCTTCAGAAACACCAAAGCGTGATTCAGTTTTTGTTCTAAATCAATTCTGCTTACTGCATCGATATCTGTTAGAATGCCTTCAGTGAGTAAAAATCCTTTTACTAAATCAGCGTCATCACATGGAGTTCGCATCACCACAGCAATCGGACAGCCGTCCAGTGTAATCTGAAGCGGCTCCTCAACAGCGACAGAGTCATCAACGCTATCCACAAATCCATGCTTGTAGATTTGAACTACTTTGGAGCGGGAACTAGACATCACCGAGCACCTCTAACTCGTATTCACCAGTACCGAGTGATCCATCATTCAGAATTCTACAGCGTAGTCCTCCGCGACCTTTGAGAAATTCTTCCGTTCCTCTACCACACGCTTCATTCATCCAGAAACAAGGAGAGCACTCACACGAGCCGGAATACTCCACACCATTTAAAGTGAATCGCTTACCGATCAATGTATTTAGGTCAACTCCTTCGAGAACCACATTTCTACGAAAATAGGACGGATCAATCTCCTTAGACGCGACCTCATCAACTACCTTCTGAAACACCTCCCAATCAAAGAACGTGATCTGACCCTTATAATCTTCTTCGTAGTCAAAAAATCGATCATCCACGACCCCACTCCCCGCTACAAGGTCGACAGACTCACGCTCAACAACCTGGTGGCTAAGCGATTTCTTACCATAACGACCAAAATAATTGTGATCAGGTGAGATATAGATATGACGGACTTGGACTTTCATCTAAAGCAATGCTGGCTTTGCAAAGCAACTGAAACAAGCCAATATTTCGACTAAGAATTAAACGACTCATCTATGAATCCATTCACCCACATTGACTCAGAAAACCAACCTGGAATGGTTGACGTCTCAGATAAAAATACAACTAAACGCGAAGCCACGGCAGAATCCATTGTTTTCCTAGGTACTGAAGTGATGCAGCAACTCCAAGGTGAAGAAATTCAATCCAAAAAAGGGCCAGTATTTCAAACTGCGATCATTGCAGGGACCATGGCTGCCAAAAACACCTCTAACCTCATCCCCTTCTGCCATCCACTGCCACTGGAGAAATGTAAGTTTAAAATCGAAGTGATCGATTCAGCACACGTGTCCGTAAAATGCACCTGCCTCACCAATGCGCGTACGGGTGTTGAAATGGAAGCACTCACCGGAGCCAACGTCGCAGCCCTCACGATTTACGATATGTGTAAGGCGGTTAGCAAAGCGATTGTAATCAAAGACACGCGCCTACTCACAAAATCTGGCGGCAAGTCCGACTTCTCTGCTAAATAACACAAAAATGCACGGCCTGATATAGGCCGTGCATTTTAAAATACTTTAGTTATAGCGATCTAGACCGCAGTCAGACTAGAAGTAAAAGCGAACTGCAGACCATAGAGTGGTCGCGTTATTGCTACCATCAGGAGTACTGAGAGTTTCGTATTCAACACCAGTCATGATCTTAGCATTGTTACCACAGAAGTAGTAGTTAAGGCCAGCATAAACACTGTTATGAAGATCACCACGACCACCAAGAGCAGTACGTGAGTAGCGGCTATTTACACCAACACCTTCTTCTTCAGAAGCTGCCTGGAAGTAGTAGCGACCTACGAATTCGAGCTTATCTTCGTAGATGAACTTAGATGGTTGAATCACAAGACCACCAAAGAAACCACTTTCATCTTCGTCGTCACTCTCGGCATCACCAAGAACAACGTTAAATGCCCAGTCCCAATTCCAAAGATCAGTACGGTAAGCAACGGATGCCGCCCAGTTATTCTTGTAATCTTCTGCTTGCTCAGCATCTGTGTTGATGATGAGGTCAAAGATAAGATCACCAGACTCAAGGCCGTGAGCAGAGGAAAGGTACACAAGAGTTTCACCGCTGTAGTCATCAAAAAGTTGACGATCATTTCCTTCGTCAGAAGAGAAAATACCAAAGGCACCTTCCCAGTCACCTTTTTCAAGGCTAAGAAGACCACCTACGTTGTTGTCTGGGCGAACAGCACCAGTGAGAGCGGAACGCTCAACAGTTTTGATTTTCTTAGAAGAAGTGTGCACATCTTCACCAATGGAGATTTTATGTCTACCGTAGGTGAGTTTTGCTTTATCAACAAAACTAGGGTTGAATGCCTTACCAAGGTCAAAACCAAAGTAAGCTTCGTCATAACCACCGAAAGCGAAATCGTTATCGTTTGCACTACCGTCTTCTAGGTTAGCGCGAACTTTTGCACTAAAGAATTTTGCAAATTTAACTTCTGCACCAAGACGAACGCGGCGCCATTCAGCATAACCTTCAGAATCCGCATCACTACCATCTACGTAGGCATACTGGAACTGTGCGCGACCAAAAAGCTTAACTTCTTGGATCCATGGGTTTGATTCGTTCTTATAAACTTTTCCAAGATTCTTGAGAGCATCACATGTGTATGACTCGCAAACTGGAGCTGGTGCTATTACTTCTTTTGCAGAAGGCTCACCTGCGAAGACTGACCCTGAGAGGGCAGCTGCGCCGAGAATTGTTGTTACTACTTTGTTATCCATAGTTTTGTTAATGTCGTTATTGCGAATCTACTTGAGAAGATCTCTTCGCTTTTTCGTTTCGCAGCTTCTGTTTAGGAACTATTTAAGATTTAGGAAATTTATTCGTGTGTTAAAAACGTCACAATTGCTCAAAGCCCTCAATAAAACACTAACAGAAAACATCCTCAACTCACTTGAAAACAAACATCGAAAACAAGGTAACCCGCTACTAATAAAGGCCTACAGCCTGTTTCGCACAAGCTAGAGCAAACTCTTTTTTTGTCTTTGTCGGGCGGGCCGGTGAAATTTCTTTCCAACCAAATTTTTCACCTTCTTCTCTCAACTTCTCTGTTGGGTGCACCATTACATTGCGTTCACAAAGGTACAACATAGGTAAATCGGCATGACTATCTGAGTAGCCATAGCTATCAGGAAGAACATCTCCATCTTTCCAACTGTCAGGAAATAGATGCTTCATTCTTCCAATCTTCACTTTCCCTTTATTGTTATCTCCTTTGATATCTGGGAATAGAGAAACGTGATTCCCTATCTCTACTTGTGTTCCGAAGAAATGGTCGAACCCTAATTCCTCAGCAATGTATTTCACCCAGATTTCTGGGCTAGCTGAGTTCAAGACTGTGAGACGCCCGTCAGCCTTATGCCCTTCCACTATTTTAACAACCTCAGCATACAAGCCATCAGGTATCAGTTCATCGACGAACGCTCTAGCGTATTCATCAAGAGTGTGAGCATCCATCCCTGCTAAGTAATTCAGAAACACGCGCTTCATCGGCCCTGGACCAATCCATTTAGCGAACGGTGCAAAAGGAATGAAACTTAGAAGATATAATGTACGAAAACGCTCTTGTTTCAGAACGTAGTTACAAAATAGCAACTGGGTATCCCATGGGACAATAGTTTGATCTAAGTCAAAAAGTGCGTAGCCGGAGGTCTTAGAAATCACCATGCTATTCTTCGTGGAATGAGTAAAATAACAAGAGCTTCTTAAGCTAACTCGACAAACTCTAAAGAAATATCCAGAGCCACAGCCGAATGCGTGAGTGCTCCTACTGAGATGAAGTCGACTCCAGTTTCTGCGATACCCTCTACAGTAGAAAGGTTAACGCCACCACTAGCCTCTAGCTTAGGACCAGATCCTCCACGCATCTCCACTGCCTTTTCGAGCATCGCATTAGACATATTATCCAGCAAAATGTAATCCACACCTCGCAGAGTGAGGAAATCAGCAACCTGATCTAACCTATCCGCTTCTAACTCGATCTCCACATTTGGCTTATCCTGCTTCAATTGAGTGATCGCGACTTGCATTTCCTGAAGCCCACTTTCGGCTACGAGATGGTTATCCTTCACCATCGCTCTATCGTAGAGCCCCATTCTATGGTTTTTCCCACCACCGGCACGAACCGCCATCTTTTCTAGCCAGCGCCAGCCTGGAGTCGTTTTACGCGTATCTAGAATCTTAGTCTTAGTATCCCTCACCAAATCGACAAATGAAGCAGTCTTTGTCGCAACGCCAGAAAGACGCTGAGCGAAATTTAAGGCCGTACGCTCAGCGGTTAACAATGCCTGTGATGAGCCGGTAATTTCCATCACTCGAGTACCATGGGTCACTCTATCTCCATCATTAACGAGCAGTTTGACGCTGAGGCTCGGGTCCACTTTTTTAAAAACGTGCTGAGCTACTTCGAGTCCAGCAATAACCCCCACATCTTTCACTAACATGTAGGCTCGAGATTGTTTTTCACGCGGCACAAAATATTGCGCTGTCACATCCCCTTCTCCGATATCTTCACGGAGTGCCATATCAATGAGCTGTTCTACCTCTGCTTGCATGAGCGCAGCCTAGCGTGAGATTTCTCTCTGAAAACCCAAAAAACTTGCATGTTTCGGTGGCTTTGCTTTCACTCAGCCCATGCCGACTGAAATGCAACAAACACTCGCTGCACCAGCAACCCTCGAGGGATCATCCCTCCACACTGGTCAAAAGGTGACACTCACTATCAAACCAGCTCCTGCTGACTCAGGTTTCCAGTTCCGTCGTATCGACCTGGACGACCAACCATTCATCGATGCTGACGTCTCCAAGGTGCAAACTGTGGAACGCGCTACCACTCTAGCTGAAGGCTCTGTAAAGGTGCACACAGTCGAGCATGTTATTTCCGCCCTCACAGGCATGGGAGTCGATAATGCTCTTATCGAAATGGATGCCAATGAGCCACCAATTGGCGATGGTTCATCAGCCCCATTCGTAGAACTCATTAAGCAAGCAGGCATCGTAACTCAAGACGTCCCTGCCAAAGTATGGGAAATCCGTGAGCCTATCCATTACGACACAGGCAAGGGCTCATTCATCACCATCGTTCCAGATAAGAAGTTCCGCGTTTCCTGTACCAATGTCGGCCCGGACGGTCGCTTCACCCAGTATTTCTCTAGTGAAGTCAATCCTGAGACTTACGAAAAGGAAATCGCTCCAGCGCGTACCTTCGTTTACTACGAAGATGTGAAGCCACTTTTAGACAAGGGTCTTATCAAAGGCGGTTCGCTCGAAAATGCGGTTGTGATCCGCGGTGAGGAAATCATGAGCAAGGAGCCACTGCGTTTTAATAACGAATTCGCCCGTCACAAGGCGCTCGATGTTATTGGCGACCTTATGCTCAGCGGCAAGCGCATCACTGGCCACGTTATCTGTGTAAAACCTGGACACGGGCCTAACACAAAGATGGCTGCCATCCTCAAAGACGAATACTCCCGCATGCGTTCTATGGTGCCGCCACTTGCTATTCCTAAGGGTGAAGCAGTGCTCGACATCAACGACATCCTCAAGATCCTCCCGCACCGTTACCCATTCCTACTCGTTGATCGCATCATCGATTTCGAAGGCGACAACAAGTGCACAGGCGTGAAAAACGTCACCATCAACGAACCATTCTTCCCAGGTCACTTCCCAGGCCACCCGATCATGCCGGGTGTTCTCCAGCTCGAAGCTATGGCGCAGGTCGCGTCCTGCCTCATGCTGCGCAAGCCTGAGAACCAAGGAAAAATTGGTTATTTCATGAGCGCTGACAACGTCAAATGGCGTCGTCCAGTGCTTCCAGGTGACACACTCTTCATCGAGGCTGAAATCATCAAGACCCGTCGAAACATCGGTTTTGCAACATGCCGCTGCGTTGTTAACGGTGTTGTGGTCTCCTCTGGCGACCTTAAGTTCTCACTTATCGACGAATAGTCGCTCTGAACATTTCTTATTCTAAAGCCAACTGCATGCACTTGCGGTTGGCTTTTTTATTGGTCTGCCAACTCCCACATCGCCGCAACACTCGCACGCTGAAGGTTTTTCTGAGTAGAACACAAGCCCACCACGTAAGGTTCGAGTTGAGGTGCATTTTCTAACACCTCAATATCATCGCGAAATGGACTCTTCTCTAACACCAACTCGGGAACCACTCCAATACCGCAGCCGAGACGAACCATCGCTAGAATCCCCTCATTGCCACTCACTTCAGAAATCCTCGCAGTGTGCGCACCTAGTTCCCTCAAACATTGATCCATGCGCACTCTAGAAAGACCACTACGCGCCAAAACCAACGGCAACTTCCGTAGATCTTGAGGTTCCTTGTATTCCACACCAGCTGTAGGTTTCTTTGGCCCTACAAAAACTAAGTTCGTGGTCAACAAAGGTAAAAACTCGACGCGAGCAATCTGCCTATCAGGTAAAGCTGCTACCGCCATATCGATTTCACCAGCTACGAGTTTCTCAATCGAGTCCTCCGCCGCCCCAGTCTTCAGGCTTAACTTCACCTTCGGGTAAGCAGCCCTATAACTTTCCAGTAGATTGGGTAACACCGTGTAGACCGCAGTGACTGATGCATAGATCGACACAGCTCCCTGCACGGATCCGTCGTCGACCAAGTCTTCACAAACATTCTCCCAATCACGCAAGGCCTTTTGTGCATACTCCATAAACCTCTCACCAGCCAATGTCAGCTGGACATTGCGGTTATCCCGAAGAAACAATTCCTGCCCCAGCTCCTGTTCTAATCTCTGAATACTCCGCGTCAGTGCCGAAGCGCTCAGATTACAGAGTTCACTGGCTCTACCAAAATGCAGAGTTTCAGCAACAGTTAGAAAATTCTTAATCTCGTGGTGATTCAAACTGAGCTCATCTTAAGTAAGAGATACGATTGCACAAGTCTTGGAACAATCAGCCCCGTTACTCACCTTCTATTGCCATTTCTTTGATTTTTATCGATCACGCCATCGGCATCCTTATCCGCGCCTTTCACCATATTATCACTGTAGTTAATCTTCATCTGACGACCTTTCGTGAGATGTTGCCGGTAATCCTTCGGCTCCTCTTGCGCTTTGAATGCTTCATTAAGCGTCAACAATGACGACTGCATCTTAGCTTGATTTGAACCGAGTGGAAAATGGCCTACCACCTTGCCCTTCAGTCCAAACTCACCAGCATGAATCACAAAGTATCCCGTCTTAGCCTGCACTCCTGTAACCACATTTCCCCACTCCGCATCACTATTCTCAGCAGTATCATAGTGAAACTTACCCCGAACCTCAGGGTCATTCGCTACTGGCATGAGAGCTTGTTGCGCTACATCACGTTGATTCATTGGAGCCACAGTCAAGACCAGTAGCCTCTGGTCAGCCGAACTCACATTGAGAGCCTGCTTGAAGCTATAGAAATCAGGTGAACGAGCATCCTTTTCATTCCCACGTGGTGGGTACTTACTTAAAATTTTCTCAGAAGCCTCGATCACATCCGCCAGCTTAGCACTGTCCTCTTTTTTCTGACTACTAAAACTCATTGTCGGGGAGCGGCTTCCTCGAGATAGCTGCGATTCACCATCGGGAGAAAGTATCACAAAAGAGGTGTTCGCAATATTTCCATCAAGCACCTCTCTCACACGCTTTTGGTTTTCCTCGCTCTCATAGGTCTCCAAGCGAAGGCACACAAACTTACGTGAGAGTGCTACAAAATCTTCATCCGCGAACAAACTGCTCTGCTGTCGTGTGTAGCCTGGTCAAAACACCCCTGAGACTGACGACGCCTGGCAGGCAGCTGACATGAAAAATATGGGCCTATTGCTACGCTTAGCCTCCTCGACCGCCACATCCCAAGTGGCATACCACACGACACCTTCCTCACCTATTTTTAGCTGCGAGACACCTACTGGCTCAGTATTTCTTGGGGAGCTCCGTCTCTGGCCCGACGCTAAACTACACATTCCTAAAAGTACCGCCGTAGAATAAATGAGTGAATGTCGCATAGAAATATAAACCTTTTCACCAAGCTAAAGTTGCAAAATCCATCAAACCATCCTCATCGCCGCTCTCACCGATCTTCGACACCACGTCCATTCATTCTAGGTAAAAAAAGTTTCATCAAACCAGCTCCAACATGGTGGTATTTTCGACACTTTCGAATATTTCGCGGTAAATCAGTTTCATCAAGCCCCCCATTCGTACGATTCGTACGATTCGTGCCATTCGTGCCATTCGTGCCATTCGTGCCATTCGTGCCATTCGTGCCATTCGTGCCATTCGTGCCATTCGTGCCATTCG